>JBKBYA010000002.1:0-561903 GCA_046313635.1 Pyrinomonadaceae bacterium
TGCGGGCTGCTCGGCCGACTCTTCTGCGGGCTGCTCGGCCGACTCTTCTGCGGGCTGCTCGGCCGACTCTTCTGCGGCGGCCTGCTGCTCGTCGGACGCGGCCTGACGAGCGGCCCGGCGCTCCTTTTTGGAGCCGGCGGCCTTTGGCTGGTCGCCCGAGGCGGCCGCGGCAGTGCCGAGCTTGAGGTTTGCGAGCTCGGCGAGGCTGGCCATTCCGCCTTTCGCTTCGCTGGTGTACATCCGAGTGTCGACGACCGGCTCGTCGTCCTTGCCGACGGCACGGTGCGAGAGACCGATCTTCTGGTCCTCGTACTCGATGCGCAGGATCTTAAAGTCCATCTCCTGGCCGACCTGCGTCACGTCGTCAGGCCGCTCGACGCGCTCGTCCGAGAGTTCCGAGATGTGACAGAGCCCCTCGAGGCCTTCGCCGAGCTCGACAAAAACGCCGAAGCTCGTGAACCGCGTGACCTTGCCGCGGACGGTGTCGCCCGCGCGGTGCGTCGCGATGAATGTCTCCCAGGCGCTCGGCATCAGGTCCTTCATCGACAGCGAGAGCCTCTGGCCGCGCTTGTCGATGTTGGTGACGATGGCGTCGACCTCCTGGTCTTTTTTCAGAAGCTCTTTCGGATGTTTGACCTTCTTTGCCCAAGTGATGTCCGAGACGTGGACGAGGCCGTCGATGCCGTCCTCGAGCTCGACGAAGGCGCCGAAATCCGTAAGGTTCCTGACCTTGCCGCGGACCTTGGTGCCGACCGGATACTTGTACTCGACGGTCTCCCAGGGATTGTCGAGAAACTGCTTCATACCGAGGCTGATCCGCTTGTCGACGGTATCGACGCCGAGGACCTGCACGTCGACCTCGTCGCCCTTGTTAAAGAGCTTCTTCGGATTGGGCGCACGCTTGGACCACGAGATCTCTGAGACGTGGACGAGCCCCTCGACGCCCGGCTCGAGCTCGACAAAGACACCGTAGTCGGTGACCGACGTGACCCTGCCCTTAAGCCGCGAGCCGATGTGATAGACCTCCATCACGGTCGACCAGGGGTCGGGCTGGAGCTGCTTGTAGCCGAGCGAGACCTTTTCTTTTTCGCGGTCGAGCTTGAGCACCTTGACCTGCACGTGGTCGCCGACCTTGAACTGCTCGGACGGGTGGTGCAGACGACCCCAAGACATATCGGTGACATGCAGCAGGCCGTCGATGCCGCCGATATCGACAAAGGCACCGTACTCCGTGAGGTTCTTGATCGTGCCTTCGACGACATGGCCGATGTCAATGTTGGCGAGCGTCTCGGCCTTTTGGGCGTTGACGGTCTCGTCGGTGATAACCTTGCGCGAGAGAACGACGTTGTTGCGGCGGCGGCTGAACTTGATGATCCGGGCCTCGATATCCTGACCGATGTACGAGTCGAGGTTGCGGGCCGGACGTGAGTCGATCTGCGAGCCGGGCAGGAATGCCTCGATGCCGTTCAGGTCGACCTTGAGTCCGCCCTTCGTCTTGTCGACGATGCGTCCGACGACAGGCAATCCCTCTTTATGAGCCCGCTCGAGCTCGGTCCAGGCCTGACGCGCGACCGCGTCGTGACGCGAAAGCTGCGGCGGAGCGTCGCCGGTGTGGATCGTGCGAATGACGACCTGCACCTGATCGCCGACCTGCACCGTCGGCTGGCCGTCGGGACCGGTAAAGTCCTCCATCGGCACGACGCCTTCGCTCTTGTAGCCAAAGTCGACGAGGACGCCGCGGTCGGAGATGCCGACCACTTTGCCGTCAACGAGCTCGCCGGTATGAAAGATGGTCTGCTCCTGCTCAAACTGCTGCAGGATCGCGCCGAAATCCATACCGTCGGTCTGATGCTCCTCGCCCTCGCCTGCGTTTTGGTCGACGCTCGGCGTCTCATCCGCGTGCTGCGTCGTATCGGCGGCCTGATTGATGTTCTCTTGCGGTTCAGCGGCCGCGGAGCTGTTGCTCGGTGCTTCCTCGGCCGGGTTATCTACGTGGTTTGACATTAAAAACGTTCGAACTTCCTTTGATTTAATTTCCCGGCAGCCTCGCATCACGACCAGATATCGAGCCGCAAAACCCGGGTGGCGATATCATCACGCCGCGACGGCCGACCGGAGCAAAGCCCCGTGCAGAGGCCCGTCGTCCGCCAAAAAAAGTGGAACTGACAAGCTTATGAGAGGCAAACTGACTCGTGACATTCTCTGCGCCGAACTCTTGTGACGTGATAAAGCTAAAATTTACATTCCACCCCTAGAAGTGTCAAGGTTTAATCAGGCGAAAATCCTTATAAATCGGATATTTGCGAACCGTACGCCAAAAATCAGAGCGGCCCCGTCGAACCGGGGCCGCTCCGCGACGTTGGCTGCCGCAGGGTGACATCTCAGTTTGTACGCGAGAGGAATATTTCCATATTGCTGACCGCGCTTGAGCGCTCCATCTCTTCTTTTGCCATCGCCGAGGTGTTTTGAATACCGGCGAGACGAAGGCGGAATTCGTCCGGATTGGTCGAGCCTCGCAGAGCCTCGTCGAGCGATATGAGACCCGATGTGTGGAGATAAAAGAGCGACTGGTCAAACGTCTGCATTCCGTACTGGGACGTACCGGCCGCGATCGCGTCGCGGACCGAGGCGGTCTTGTCCTCGTGCAGGATATAGTCGCGGATCAGCGGCGTAGAGATGAGCACCTCGACCGCGGGCACACGCGACGTGCCGTCGGCCGAGCGCATCAGCCGCTGCGAGACGACGGCCTTGAGCAGTCCGGCGAGCTGGATACGGATCGACTTTTGCTGGTAGGGCGGAAATGCCGTAATGATGCGCGTCAGCGTCTCGGCCGCGTCGAGCGTGTGCAGCGTCGACAGTACGAGATGGCCCGTCTCGGCCGCGAGCAGGGCCGTCTCGATCGTCTCGAGATCGCGCATTTCGCCGACGAGGATCACGTCCGGATCTTGCCGGAGGCTGCCGCGAAGCGCCTCTGCAAAGTTTCGGGTGTCGACGTCGACCTCGCGCTGCGTGATAAACGACTGCTTGTCGCGATGCAGAAATTCGATCGGGTCCTCGATGGTGACGATGTGACTGTTTCGAGTGGCGTTGATGTGATCGACGATCGCCGCGAGCGTGGTCGATTTGCCGGAGCCGGTCGTGCCCGTGACGAGCACGAGTCCGCGGTGCTCGTCCGCGACGCGACGCAGGACCGGCGGGAGGCCGAGATCCTCAAAATTTCGGATCTCGTCCGGGATGACGCGGGCGACGATGCCGATCGAGTTGCGCTGCTGAAAGATGTTGACGCGAAATCGCCCAAGCCCCGAGACCCCGTAGCCGATGTCGACCTCGAAAGCCTCTTTGAAATGCTGCTTCTGACGATTGGACATCATCGAGAAGGCCATCTCGAGCGTCTCGTCCTGCGTCAGCTTTTGCGAGCCGGAGAGCTGCTGCAGCAGCCCGTTGACGCGGATGACGGGATGCGAGCCGGCCCGCAGATGCAGGTCCGATGCACCAAAATTCATCGCCATTCGAAGCAGATCGTCGATCTTCGTTGACATATTTCAGGAAGTTTTGCGGAACAACTAGAAAGGGAGTTCGGCGTCATGGCAGGGTCCGAGAGACCGGAGACGCCCGATAAAAGTTTAGCTATCGGGCGAGTACGCGGTCAACAGTTTTGTCCGGCCGGTCGGCCCGCGCTTCGGTCAGTTTGAACGACCGACCGCGCCGCGCCGTCGCAACCGCGGCTCGATTGATGTAATCTCTCTCGTCGTGGTGAAAGAAGATGTGCGGATAAGGCGGCAGATGCTCGCTCACTTTCTGGCGGCGATCGCGTACCGTACGCAGAAGGCGCTGCGCGGAGCTCCGGAGGGCTTCGCAGCATTCGAGGCCGGCGGCGGCGTGCGTAGCCCGAAAGAACTCCTTCGTCATATGCGCAGCGTGCTTGGTTACGCGCGGACATTTTTTGCCGGCGGCGAATACCGGCCCGACGCAAAGCCGACGTTTGCCGATGAGATCACGGCCTTTCACGAGATGCTCGCAAGCCTGAGGTCGTGGGTCGAGAGCGAGGCTCCGCTCTCGGGCACGACCGAGGAGCGTCTGCTGCAGGGGCCGCTTGCCGATGCGATGACGCACGCCGGGCAGCTCGCGATGCTGCGGCGCCTGTACGGCGAGCCCGTGCCGTCGGAGAATTTCATCCTCGCCGACATCTCGCCGGCGAACGTCTCGGCCGATCAGCCCGAGCCGGTCGCACCGGACGAGTTCTGGCCCGCGCGTCCGCCTTGGGACAGCGGCGAATGAGCTGGCCTCTCACCGGCGAGACCGGCCGGGCAGACGAGGCGTCGTTCGACACTGCACGCGTCCGGTCGGTAAACTCTACACTCGAATGAACGATTCCCTCACGATCCTCTCGATCGATCCGAGATTTGCGATCCCGGGCGGCGAGATCGCCGTGGACTGCCGCGGCTTTGTCGCCGACGGCCGGCCCGACAGCGGCTGTTTTGTCGGCGGCCGACGCTGCCGGACCGTAGCGGCATCACCCGAGCGCATCCTTGCGATCGTGCCGGACGAGGTCGAGGCAGCGCACACGCACGCTTATCTCAGGTCGGGCGATCGCCGCTCGGAGCTGGCGGAGATGATCGTCGGCGAGCGACTGCTTGCAGATATGCACATCGTCGCCAACCCGGCGGTCGACCCGAGCGACGGCTCGATAGTTACGACCCGCTCTGGGAGCCGCGGCTACCAGCTCGAGCACACGCTCTACCGGCTCGAGCCGGACGGCTTTCTTGACGAGATGCCGGCGCAGGTCCTTAATCCGACCGGCATAGCGTTCGGTCCGGACGGCGAGTTGTACGTTACCAATCGCGCCGAGGGCGAGGTCTGCCGCGTCGTCGGAGGCGAAGAGGTCGTGCCCTACGTTCAAAATCTCGGCATCGCGACCGGCATCGCCTTTGACGCCGACGGCGTGATGTACGTCGGCGACCGCGCGGGTACGATCTACCGCATTCCTCGGCCGAGCCGCATCGAGACGTACGCCGTGCTCGAGCCTTCGGTCGCGGCGTACCATCTTGCCTTTGGGCCCGACGGCCGATTGTTTGTGACCGCTCCCGGCCTTGCGAGCTCCGACGCGGTTTACGCGATCGACGACGGCGGGCACGCCGAGCGCTACTTCACCGGACTCGGCCGGCCGCAGGGCATCGCCTTTGATTCCGACGGCGATCTGTACGTCGCCGCCGCGTATCGCGGCCGCCGCGGGATCGTAAGGATCAGCGCCGGCGGTGTCGGCGCAGAGCTGTTTGTCGCGGGAATGAACGTCGTCGGGCTCTGCTTTGATCGCTCGGGCGACCTCATCGTCGCGACCACAGACTCGCTGTACTCGATACCGGCGGGCGTGCAGGGAAGCCTGCTGAAATGATGCGGGCCGGAGCGTGACCGCCGGCCGCTGTTCCACGCATTACGAACGCAACCTGCTCTCCCGTTTAACATCGAAACTATCAATGCCGATTCGATTGCCAGCCGTATTAGCGATCGCGTTGCTGACGCTCGCCTGTTCTTGGCAGACCGGACTGCAGTCCGACGCGCCGGCGATGACGCGCCGTGACGCGACGACGCCCGGGCCCGCACGCTTTCGGTCAATGCCTGAAAAGATAGATGCCGTGCTTGATCGCCGGCTCGCCGAGATCGCCTCGCGGGCGCTCGGGCGCGTCGGCATCGGCGCCGTGCTGGTCGAGACCGGCGACGCCGCGTGGCTCGGCCGCGGCGAGCGCTTTGCGACGCAGAGCGTGTACAAGCTCCCGATCGCGATGGCCGCGCTCACGCTCGTCGACGGCGGCGGCGTCCGCATCGATCAAGAGATACTGATCACGCCGAAGGACCACGTCCGCCGCGGATTTCACAGCCCGATCCGGAATCTATACGCCGAAGACGTTCTGCTCCCGCTCGGCGAGATCGTCCGCTATTCGATCTCCGAAAGCGACGGCACGGCAAACGACGTCCTACTCGATCTCGCGGGCGGGCCCGAAAAGGTTCAGCAGTATCTAGCGAACATCGGCGTGCAGGATTTCATCGTCGCCGACTCGACCAAGTCGATCAGCAAGGATTGGGAGACGCAGTTTCGCAATTGGGCGACGCCGCAAGCCTCGATCGATCTGCTCCGCGCCCTGTACGAGCGCCGGGCCGGGCTCGGCGAGCAGACGACGATGCTCCTACTGGGCGCGATGACCGACTCCTCGGTCGGCAGCCGGCGGCTGCGGCGCGGCCTGCCTCGCGGCGCGACGCTCGCGCACAAGACCGGAACGGGCGGCGAAAAGGACGGCGTCACGAGCGCGACCAACGACGTCGGCATCGTCACGCTGCCCGACGGCCGGCACATTTTGATCGCGGTCTATATCGAGAACTCGACGGCCGACGCGTGGACGCGGAATCAGGTCATGAGTGAGATCGCCCGCACGGTCTGCGAGCGTTGGTACGGCAAAGATTGACCCCGCGTCCTCTGCGAAAAACTCAGCGTCCTCTGCGTTTATAATTTCAACGCAGAGGACGCAGAGGGTAACGCAGAGAGCGCGGAGAGACTCTAGTTCTTTTGTGCTTTTAGATCGGCGATCCGCTTTTCGAATGCGGCGGTGTCGACCTTGTCGGCCTTGCCGCGGGCGATCGCCTTTTCGGCGACGGCGAACGCCTCGTCGCGGCGTCCTGAGGCGAGCAGGATGTTGGTCTTTGCGACGTAATTCTGGAAGGTCTCTTTCGCCGCGAGATTGGCATCTGCGACCTTCAGAGCCTGCTCAAACCAGGCCTTGGCCTCGGCATCCATCTTGTTGTCACGCGCGTAGATCGCCGCCTGGTACGGCGTGCGCCAGTCGTCGGCCTTGGCCGCGGCGATGGCCTCGCGGGCGCGGGCGATGGTCGTCGCCTTGACGTCGGCAACCTCGACAGTGAAGGGCACGCGCACCTTTTCCCATCTTATCGTCACCACCGCCGAACTATCGCTCGCCGGATCGATCGAGAACGCGAGGTACTCCTGACTCTCGGCGACCCACTGCGGCTTTGTCTTGACGCGCAGCGTGTCCTTTGCCGGGTCGTAGTTAAAGCTGCCCCACTGGTTGGCCGTACCGTTAAAGACGACAGTCCACTCGTCCTTGCCCGGAATCGTGTGAAGGCTGTACGAGCCGGCGGCGAGCTTTTGTCCGTTGATCAAAACGTCGTCGGTGACGGTGAACTGCGTCGCCTCGTTTGCCCCTGTGCGCCAGATGTGACCGTAGGGCACGATCGGTGCGCCCGCGGGGCGTTCATTCTGATTGTCGAGCGTGGATTCGCCTTTGGCGTCCTTGGGCCACTCGCCCCAGATCGTACGTCCCTTAACGGCCGGCCGCCCGTAAACGATCGTCACGTCGGTCACGCCGATGCGCTGCATCACGCTCGCCATCGGGCTGGCCCTTGGAAATCGGATGCCCGTCAACTGCGCCGCCGCCTCCGACGCGCCCATCGAGGCCGCGATCGCCGCGGCCGCAAATGTACTGATCAAAAATCGTCTTATCGAGATCATTGCAATTCTCCTTATCGCTGTCGGGTTGAAGCTGGTCAATTCTGCCCGAGGCCCGCCGGACGCGCAAAAGCCGCAGCCGCGGCGTCGGACCGTTCACCGTTTTGTTCAACAGATACGCTCGCTCGTGCCGTGTGGTTTCAGCGGCCGCCGCGCGTGCTAACATACGGCTCGTTAATGCGCGGACCATTGCTCATACTCACGGCGGCGATATGTGCCGCATTTGCGGCTTGCTCGACCGTCGGCGAGATTCCGACCGAGTTTCCCACGCCCGAGCTGCCGGCGGCGGCGACGCCCGTGCCAAAGCTTGAACTCAAACGCGACGCCGAACTCGAACGAGCGTTAGAAGCGATCGCCCGCGATGCAAAGGGCCGCGTCGGCGCGGCGGCCGTCGTCCTCGAGACCGGCGAAGCGGCGCTGCTCAATGCCGATCAGCGCTTCGCGATGCAGAGCGTTTACAAGCTGCCGATCGCGATGGCCGTTATGGACCAGGTGCGGCTCGGCGAGGTCGGCCTGGACGAGAAGATCGCCGTTACACGAGACGACTTTGTCCGAGCAGGTCAGGCCAGCGCTCTGCGCGATAGATATCCGGCGGGCGGCGAATTCACCATCCGCGAACTGATCCGCCTGTCGCTTGTCGAATCCGACGGTACGGCGTCGGACGTCCTGCTCCGCGTGCTCGGCGGCGCCGACAAGGTGCAGTCGTACCTCTTGCAGATCGGCATCAACGATATGCGCGTCGTCAACACCGAAAAAGAGATCGGCCGCGATTGGAAAACGCAATTCGAAAACTGGTCGACGCCGCTCGCCGCCGTCGAGCTTTTGCGTGCCGTCGACCGCGGCGATGCGAATGAGGTGGACGATCATCTCGACGACAACGGGCGCACAATTTACCAATTCATGATCGACTCGGTCACCGGCCCGCGCCGTTTGAAAGGCCTGCTGCCGAAAGGCGCCGTCGTCGCCCACAAGACCGGCACCGGCGGCACGCGCAGCGGCGTCAACTCCGCCACCAACGACATCGGCCTCGTCACGCTGCCAAACGGCAACCACCTCGCCATCGCCGTCTTCGTCGCCGACTCGCCCGCGGACGAGAAGACCCGCGAAGCCGTCATCGCCCGCATCGCCCGAGCCGCCTGGGACCGCTTCATAAATTAAAACGGATCGGGCGCGGGCCGGCAGCTCGCCCGGCCGCCGATGATCTCCTCCAACATATCCGCATCGTTCACGCCCGAGTTCGCGGCTTCAAACATAACCGTGCGCACCGCCATCACAGTGCTCGGCGGTTTCGGCACGTGGGCGAGATCATTCTCGGCCTTGGCCGGCATCGTGCCGGTCTCAAGCGCGGTCAGGCTCCGGCGCGCCGGCCAATGCAGAGCGCTCTGCGGATCGGCGACGGCCGAGGCCCGGCGGGTGACTCAAGAAAAAAAACAAAAACCCGAGACCTCGATCGCCGAGGAGCAGCGACCGGTCGGTGTGTGCAGGAACTTCGGGCGAGGTTAGCCGAAATATTAGCCGGAAAGGTTTTGGTCGGCAAGCGACGCGGCCGCATCGGGTAAGATCATCAACGGTCGACCGGATCGGTCGAACCAAAGCAATCGTAAAAAGAGACCGCCATTTCGGGCGGCCTCTTTTTGTCTTGAATGAGCAGTGATCGCAGCCGGTCAGTCTTCGTCCTCGTGGGCGCGGACCCGGCCGGCTTTTACGGCTTCGTCGATGACCTTTTGGGCGAGGTTGGGCGGGAGCGGGTCGTAGTGCGAGAACTGCATATGGTACGAGCCGCGGGCCTGTGTCATCGAGTTCAGCTTTGACTGGTACTCGAGCATTTCAGAGAGCGGAACCTTGGCCTTGACGACCTGCTGCTTGCCGCGCATCTCCATGCCCGAGACGCGGCCGCGGCGCGAATTGAGGTCGCCCATAATGTCGCCCGAATACTCGGGCGGCGTAAACACCTCGACATCCATTATCGGCTCGAGCAGAGTCGGCCGGGCCTTTTCCATCGCGGCGCGAAACGCCTTGCGGCCCGCGGCCTTGAAGGAGTGCTCGTCAGAGTCGACCGTATGATAGCTGCCGTCGATGAGCGTCACGCGAAAGTCGACCAGCGGATAACCCGCGACGGCGCCGCCGGCCGCGGCCTCGAGAATTCCTTTTTCGACCGCCGGGCGGAAGTTCTGCGGTATCGCGCCGCCGAAAATCTTATCGACCCATTCAAATCCGGCCCCGCGCTCGAGCGGCTCAAAGATGACCTTGCAGTCGCCAAACTGCCCGCGGCCGCCCGACTGCTTCTTGTGCCGGCCCTGCACCTCGACCTGCTGCGTGATCGTCTCTTTGTACGGCACCTTTGGCGGGTGAAGCGCGACCTCGACGTGATAGCGGTTTTTGAGCTTGTCGACGACCGTTTCGATGTGAAGCTGGCCCGTGCCCGAGAGAATGAACTCTTTGGTCTGCGCGTCGCGGTCAAAGTGCAGGCTCGGATCTTCTTCGAGTATCTTGTGCAGCGCGACCGAGATCTTTTCTTCGTCGGCGCGCGATTTGGGCTCGATGGCAAAGGCGATCGCGGCCTCGGGATACTCGACCTTCGGGTAGACGATGGCGTTCGACTTGTCGCAGAGCGTGTCGCCGGTCTGCGTGTCCTTGAGCTTGACGACGGCGATGATGTCGCCCGTCTGTGCAAAGTCGACCTTGTCGAGCGTCTTGCCGTTGATGACGTGCAGCGCGCCCAAACGCTCCTGCGTGTCGCGGGTCGAGTTGTAGACGGTCGCGTCGGCGTTGACCTTGCCCGAGACGATCTTCATCACGTTGATGCGGCCCGCGAACGGGTCGGCGATCGTGCGAAAGACGTAGGCCGAGAAGGGCTCGTCATTCGAATAACGCCGCGAGACGCGGTCTCCGGCGCCTTCGGGATTGGTAAAGCCGTACTCGGCCTCGTGCGTCGCGGGATTGGGCGCAAACTCGACGATGTGATCGAGCAGTATCTGCAGGCCGACGAGGTTTGACGACGAGACGGCGTACACCGGACAGAGCTTGCTGTTAGCGATGGCCTTGGCGAGGTTTGGATAAATGTCCTCCTCGGGCAGCGTGCCGTCGGCAAAGTACTTTTCCATCAGGGCGTCATCCGACTCGGCGACGATCTCGATCAGGCGCTCGCGCGTGCGTTCAAAAATGTCGCGGCCCTGCTCGGGCATCGGGATCTCTTTGGCACGGCCCCGGTCGTCAAATTCGTACGCCTTTTGATGGACGACGTCCACCACGCCGCGAAAATCCGCCTCGGTGCCGATCGGCAGCGTAAAGGGAACGATCGAACGCGCAAAGGCCGACGTCGCGGTCTCGATCGCGTGGCCAAAGTCGGAGTGTTCCTTGTCGAGCTTGTTGATGACCATGAAACGCGGCAGCAGGAATTCGTTCGCGTACTGCCAGGTCTTTTCGGTCTGCACCTCGATGCCGCGGACGCCGTCGACGACGACGAGGGCGCAGTCGGCGACGCGCAGGGCCGGCCTCGCGTGTGCGACGAATGCCGCGTAGCCGGGCGTGTCTATCAGGTTGATCTTGGTGTCTTTGTATTCGAGGTGAGCGAAATTGTTGTTGAGGGAAATTTTGCGGGCGATCGAATCGTCGTCGTAGTCGGTAACGGTGGTACCTTCATCGACCTTTCCCCAGCGTGTCGTTGCTCCGGCGGTGTACATCAGCGACGCGATGAGCTGGGTTTTACCCGCGTCGCCGTGTCCAATGACAGCCAGATTCCTGATGTTCTCAGTCGTAAAAGCTTTCATGGTCGGCAAAATCTCCTAAGTAGGTTGGATTCCAAAAATCCGGTTCCCAGATCCCGGGGCCCGCGGGGCTTTTTCAAGGTGGGACCCGGAATTCCTGAAATGGTTTGTTGGTAAAAGGTAATGTAAACCTAAAGGAAGGCGATATCAAGACCGTCCGGCGCACCGCGTTTACTCTCGAAAGATTAGTGGTAAACTTGGCGTCGCGAGCCTTATTTTCGAGTTTATGAAGCATTTCGAAGAGTCGCTCAACGCGCTCGACCTCACGCTTTTCGACAAGATACCGAGCCAGTCCACCGACGAGGACAAGCGCTCGCTGCTGGCATGCCAGGCCGCGACGCGCCGGCTCGTGCCGGAGTATCGCTACCTCGAGATCGGCTCGTATCTCGGCGGCAGCATTCAGCCCTACGTGCTCGACGACAAATGCGTCCGCGTTTACTCGATCGACAAACGCCCGCGTCTGCAGCCGGACGAGCGCGGCTACAACTGGACCTACGAAAACAATTCGACCGAGCGGATGATGCACAATCTGCGCGCGATCGACGCCGAGCGCGCCGGTAAGGTCGCCGCGATCGACGGCGACACACGATCGCTCGACCCGGCGGCG
This sequence comes from Pyrinomonadaceae bacterium, assembly GCA_046313635.1. Taxonomy (GTDB): domain Bacteria; phylum Acidobacteriota; class Blastocatellia; order Pyrinomonadales; family Pyrinomonadaceae; genus OLB17. Next base: position 11,891 of record JBKBYA010000002.1, read on the forward strand.
ATCGAGAGCAAGGTCGATCTGTGCTTCATCGACGGCGAACACACCGACGGAGCGGTGTTTGCCGATTTCAGCTTTTGCCTGAGGGCGCTCGGCGGCCGCGGGGCGATCATGTTCCACGACTCGCAGATCACGTACAACGGCATCGCGGCGTGCGTCGAACATCTGCGGAGTTCGGGCGTCGACTTTCGGGCGTACATTCTGCCAAACATCGTCTTTGTCATCGAGATCGGCGACTTTCCGCTGCATCGCGACGCAGTGGTCGGCGAGAGACTGGTCAACAATCACGAGGCATATCTTTTTTCGCTGCAAGACAACGATCACTACCGGCGGTTTGCAAACCGTCTGCCGTTTCGCGTCACGCGCAATCTGCTGATGAGACTGCGAGGCGCCAACGTGAGCCGTTAGCCGCGTCGCTGCGGCCGGATGCGGCAGCCGCGATATCTGCGAGGTTGAGAATATGAATTCACGGCGAATACATCATTTTTTGGTTTCGGCATTATTGGTGTTCACGCTCCTGACCCTGCCGCTGCAGGCGACGGCGCAGGGCGTCGTCGAGGTTGCGGGCATCGGCGGCGATTCGAGCGTTTTCGTATTTCGAAAGACCTCGGCGACGCCGGTCCGCACGATGGTGCGAACGCGCGCGGTCAGGACAAAGGAAGACCGTATCGAGACGGCACGCCGCGTGAGCAGGCAATACGTCGCGCTCGCCAAGGTCAAGCCGCGACGCTCGCGCGAAAAGCCCGTCGACCCCGAGAACCTGCCTTCGGCCATCCGCCTCAAACAGATGTCGAAAGAGGAAGCGTCGAAGCTCTTTGCCGGCGTCGGCGAGTATTACATCGACTCTAACGACAGCAACTTTGCGATACGCTTTTTTCGCGAGGCAGTCGCGCTCGATCCGGCCAACCCGGTCGCGCCAAAGGGCCTGAGCGAAGCTCTGTCTCTGAAGGGAAGCGAGCTGCTCGTAAAGGACCAGCAGGACGAGGCAAAGACCTACTTTGACGAAGCGCTCAAGTACAACCCGACCAACGCCGTCGCCTACTATGGTCTCGGCGAGATCTACGCAAACCGGGCCGCGGCCTCGCTCGCCGGCTCGCCGGACGACGATTCTCGGTCGATCGCTAATTACGAAAAGGCGCTGCAGTTTGACAAGGACCTGACCGAGATCTACACGCCGCTCGGCATCCTTTACTACCAGTCGGGGCAGATCGCGAAGGCCGACGAGATGCTGACCAAGGCCGTCGCGGCCGACCCCGATTCGGCGATCGCGCAGTATTTTTTGGGCCTTGTGAGATTTTCGCAAAATCGCAACACGGATGCCTTGGCAGCGTTTCAGAGGGCGACGGCGCTGCAGGCGAATTACGCCGAGGCGTACTACTACACCGGCGAGACGCTCGACCGCCTCGGCCGCACCGCGGAGGCCGTTCCGATGTTTGAAAAGGCGCTCGCCGCGAAACCGAAATACTTTGAAGCGCAGTTCTCGCTCGGCAACGCCTATTACGAGCTCAAACAGTGGCCGGCCGCCGTCGACGCCTACGAAAAGGCCGTCAGACTCAAGAATGACAGCATTCAGACATACATAAATCTCGGCGACGCATACCGCGAGCTCAAAGACTACGAGAAGGCCGAATCGCGGTACAACCTCGCCGTCGCCTTCCTCGAGCGCGACAAGAACTTTGACAAGTACGACGCGGCCGACACGTACAGCAAGATCGGCTACGTCATCGCGCAGCAGTGTCCGATCAACATTTCAAAGTTCATGCCGTGCCGCTGGGAGACCGCGACCCGCTCGCTCGAAAAGGCCGCCGCGCTGACGGGCGACAACGTCGACTACGCAAATCTCGGCTGGGCCTACTACAACGCGGCCAAGCGCGACGCCGAGGAGAATCGTCCCGCGGCCGCACGCGAAAAGCTCGAAAAGGCAAAGCTCAATCTGCAGCGTGCGGTGGCGGCCGATTCAAAGTTTCTCAACGCGCCGCTCAGCACGCTCGGCATGGCGCTCAACGATCTGGGCGAGTATTCGACCGCCGCCGAGGTGCTCAAGCGCGTCGTCAAAGCCCAGCCGAACTGGTCCTGGGCGTACAACCAGCTCGGCATCGCGTACTACGGGATGAAGGATCACAAGAACGCGATCCAGACATTTCGGACCGCGACCGAGCGCGACCCGAATTTTGCGATGGGATGGTACTACCTCGCCCGCGCGCATTTTGACAGCGGCAATACCGGCGAGGCCAAAAAGGCCTACCAGCGCCTGCGAAAGCTCAACGCGAATATGCTCGCCGACCGTCTCGATCGCGAGACGAATGGAGCGATGTCTCGATAGACAGGTCCCGACCGTTTGCCTGAGATCCTCGAAAACGTGCCGCTCGCGCCGCTGACCACGCTTGAGGTCGGCGGCCCGGCGCGCTTTTTTGCACGCGTCGCCGACGAGGCGGGACTCGTCGAGGCGCTCGAGTTTGCCGATCGGGCCGGACTTCCGGTTTTCATACTCGGCGGCGGCAGCAACGTGCTGGCGGCCGACCGCGGCTTTGACGGGCTCGTCATCCAGATGTGCCTGCGTGGGATTACTGTCTCCGGCGGTACGGTCACGGCGGCGGCGGGCGAAGATTGGGACGGCCTGGTCGCCGACTGCGTCGCTCGCGGACTCGCCGGCGTCGAATGTCTGAGCGGCATTCCCGGCACGGTCGGCGGCACGCCGGTCCAGAATGTCGGAGCCTACGGTCAGGACGTCTCGGAGACGATCCGCACGGTGCGGTGCCTCGACCGCGAGTCGCGTTCGATCGTCGAGATGAGCAATGCGGATTGTGAATTCGCTTACCGGAGCTCGATCTTTAATTCGTCGCGTCGGGGCCGCTTTGTCGTGCTGGCGGTGACATTCGAGCTGTCGCCGGGCGGCGGCCCGAAGATCGTGTATAAAGATCTCAAGGAGAGATTTGCCGCAGGCCGGCCCTCGCTCGCAGAGGTCCGCGAGGCTGTGATCGCGATCAGGCGTTCAAAGTCGATGGTGCTCGCGCCCGGCGACCCCAATCGTCGAAGCGCGGGATCATTTTTCAAGAATCCGGTCGTTGAGACGGAGCGATTCTGGGAGCTGGCCGAGAAGTTTGGCGAGATCCCGCATTTTTCGGCGCCGGAAGGCAAGGTAAAACTGCCGGCCGCCTGGCTGATCGAAAGGGCCGGATTCGGCAAAGGCTTTGTGGACGGTGACGTCGGGATCTCGACCAATCATTCGCTTGCGATCGTAAACCTGCACGGCCGAGCGCGCGCCGAGGACATCGTTAGACTCGCTCGCAGGATACGCGACGGCGTCGCGGCGAAATTCGGTATCGAGCTCACGGCAGAGCCGGTACCGTTGGGTTTCGATCTCTCGGACAAGACCCTTCCATTCGGATCGCGTTCGTGATCCGATGACGCTCTTCGGGCGGTCGGCCGAAATGCGGTCGGGGGCACTCGGGTTTTAGCGCGGCGAGATCCAATAGCGGCGGGACAGGTACATCGGAGGTATTCGATCCGCTGTCGCGGCGCGCGCACCATTGTCTGAACGCGGAAAATGAACTCAAAAAAAATAGGCACGGGAGAACCGTGCCTTTTGTTCAATGCCGCCGTTCGCCTTTACTAACGGCACTGACAAACAGTTTCGACGACAGCGAGAAAGTCGGACCAGGCGGCTGCGGTCGAGGACAGGAGGAATGTGTAAAAAGTGACCGGTGGTTCGTGATCGACTCGGCGAACCACCAGTCGTGAGAGAAACTTGCGAGGGGCGATATCGCCCCTCGCCGGACGGTGCCGCGAAAGGGGGCAAAGCGGGGGACGCAAGGGCACTCGTCCAATTTGTCAATTCTCTAACACTGTTTCCCCTACTCAATAACGCGACAAAATTCGCGCATAACTATCACGCCGTCCAAAAAAAAGAGTTTTTCCGGGAAAGCTTTTGCGGGTCGAGAGAAGTGATAGAACTTAAGTCTTTCTTTTACTATAATTGGCCGTCGATATTTTCATGGCATGGCTGATAGCAAAAAGATTACCGAGCTGCTGGTCGCCTGGCGCGACGGTGACGAGAATTCGCTCGAGCGACTCGTCCCGCTTGTCGAGCACGAACTCCGGCGGATGGCCTCTGCATACATGCGTCGAGAGTCCCCGGGGCACACGCTGCAGACCGATGCGCTGGTGAACGAAGCTTATCTTCGGCTGGTCGATCAACGGCGGGTCACCTGGAAGAATCGGGCCCATTTCTTTGCGCTCGCCGCGACCATTATGCGCCGCGTGCTGCTCGACCACGCCAGGCAAAATCTGAGAACAAAAAGAGGCGGCGGCGAGGCCGTGCATGTCGAACTGTCGTCGGTCACGATCGCCGAGGACCCGCCGAGCGACGACGTTATCGCGCTCGACGAGGCGCTTGTAAGGCTGTCGGAGTTTGATCCTTTTAAAAGCCGCGTCGTCGAGCTTCGCCACTTTGGCGGATTGTCGGTTGAAGAGACCGCCGAGGTGCTCGGGGTCTCGAGCATTACCGTCATTCGCAATTGGAATCTGGCCAAGGCATGGCTCAGACGAGAGTTGTCGACCGGCGGCACGCGTGCGGATGGCGAGCCCCAGGGCCTCGAGAGCGCCTGATACCGGCTCGGGGCTTTTGTCGCGTTAGTTGTCGAGAATGATTCTGCAGTATGGACCTCGAACGTTGGCGAAGGATCGAGGAGATCTTTCACGAGGCTTTACCTTTGAGCGGAGAAGCGCGTCTCCGGCTCCTCGACGAACTTTGCCGCGGAGACCAGCCCCTGCGAAGCGAGGTTGAGTCCCTGCTGGGCTCGGCGCCGGACGGCGACGGTTTTCTTGCCCGGCCCGTCCTGAGCGAGGGGCTCACGCTGCTGGCCGATCGGGCCGATGAGTCACTCGCCGAAGGGACCGTCGTCGGTCAACTCGTCGTCAGGAAGCTGATCGGCCGAGGAGGTGCAGGAGCAGTCTATCTTGCATGGGACCCGCAGCTCGAGCGTCAGGTAGCCCTCAAGATCCTCGAGACCAGATCGGTCGATACAGACTCGTCGGGCAACTCGCGCTTTGATCGCGAGGTAAGGGCCGCCTCGTCCATCTCGCATCCCAACGTCGCCCAGATCTACGATACCGGCACATTCGACGGGCGGAATTACATCGCCATGGAATACGTCGAGGGCGAGTCGCTGCGCGACCGTCTGACGCACGGGCGGATCCCGCTTTCAGAAGCTGTCGACATTGCGTCGCAGATCGCACGGGCCCTCGCCGCGGCGCACGAGTCCGGTATCGTTCACCGCGACATCAAGCCGGAGAATCTGATCATCCGCCGGGACGGTGTCGTAAAGGTCCTGGATTTTGGGCTCGCCAAGTTCAGCCTGCGATCGCCCGAGAGCAACGGCGGAGGACCTGCCGGCGGCATCAGCTACCGGACCCCGCCGGGCCTTGTGCTTGGAACCATCGCATATATGTCGCCTGAACAGGTCCGCGGGGCCGAGACAGACGCGCGGACAGACATTTGGAGTCTCGGCGTGGTCCTCTGCGAGATGCTGACCGGCCGGCGACCATTCGACCGCGACACCGAGGCCGATACGCTTACGGCCATTCTGACCGGCGAACCGGCATTTGATCTCGGAGACATGATCGGGGAACAGCCGCTGCTTTTGAGCGTAAATAAGCGCTGCCTGTCAAAAGATCCGCGAGACAGATTTCAAAGTGCGGCCGACCTGGCTTTTGCGCTCGGGTCGCTGGCGGTGGCTGCACCGCGCTTCGGCGCGATCAGGGCAAATCTGGCAAGTACGATCGCTCGCGCCGGCATGAGGCCGGCGTTGCGTTTCTCGATCTTGCTGGCGGTGGTCGCGGCCGGCATCTTGGCGTCGCTGGCGATACTGATAGGCCTGCGCGGCGGCGGGAGCGCGGCGACACCCGTTTACCGGCAATTGACATTTGAGCGCGGCACGGTCTGGAACGCACGATTTGCCGGCACCGGCGACTCGGTCATCTACAGCGCGACATGGAACGGCGGGCAGCTCGAGATCTATCATCTCGGAGCTCCCGGCTCGGAGGGCAAAAAGCTCGGCCTGCCAAACTCCAATCTTCTCGCGGTCTCGGGCCGCGGCGAGGTTGCCGTCCTTGCCAACGAGCGTTATCTTTATCAATTTCTCAGCCGCGGCCGTCTCAATCGCGTACCGCTCGACGGGTCGGTGCTGCGAGAGGTCGCGCCGAATGTCATCGAGGCCGACTGGGCGCCTGACGGCACGCAGATGGCGGTCACACGTCTCATCGAGGGCCGCGTGCGTCTCGAGTATCCGGTCGGCAGCACCATCTTCGAGACCGCCGGATACATTTCGGCCCCGCGGATATCTCCCGACGGGCGAAAGGTCGCGTTTCTCGAGCACGACCGGCAGTGGGACGATCGCGGCCGCGTCGCGGTGGTCGACGTCGAGGGCGAACGTCACGTTTTGACCGACAATTGGAATGGCCTCGAGGGCCTCGCATGGCGCGGCGACGAGGTGTGGTTCTCGGGCAGCCGGCTCGGCGAGGCGTACGCGCTGTACTCCGTTGACCCGTCAGGCCGGGTCAGGACAGTCGCGACGGCGCCGGTAAACCTGCTGCTTCACGATACCTCGTCGAGCGGCGACGTGCTGCTCAGCCGCGCCATCCAGGAGACCCAGATCTTCAGGGTTGCGGGCGGGGCGGAACGGGAACTCTCGTGGCTGCATCTGGTCGGGCCTGCGGATTACTCAGCCGACGGGACGACGATCTTGTTTACGCATTTTGGCGAGGGCGGCGGACCGAATTACTCGGTCTATGTACGCCCGACCGACGGCTCTCTGCCCGCCGTGCGCATCGGCGAAGGCCGTGCACTCGCGCTGTCTCCCGACCGCCGATTTGCCGTCGCCAGGACGTATGTGCCCGAGGGACTCGTCCTGCTGCCGACGACGGGCGGCGATCCGGTCCCGGTCGATCGAGGCATGATCGATCAGACGGAGGACGCTGCGTTCACAAGCGACGGGAGGGCGCTGATCGTCACCGGCTGCAAACGCGGCCGCCCGCCCCGCACATTCAAGATCGACATTTCGAGCGGTGAGGTATCGCCGATCACTCCGGAAGGCACTGTCGGAAAGCTCGTCTCACCCGACGGCAGGTGGCTCGTCGCGCGGGACGAGTCGGGCGCAGCCCGTCTCTTTTCGCTCGACGGTGCCGAGCCGCGGCCGATATACGGTCTGCAGGACGGCGAGGACGTTCTGCGCTGGTTTGCCGACGGCCGATCGCTGATAACCGCCCGGCGCCTTGGGCTCCCGATACGCTTTTGGCGGCTCGATCCGGATACGGGCAGGCGCGACCTGCTCCGCGAGATACGCCCGGCCGACGCTGCCGGTATCTTCGGCAACATTTACCTCTTTGCGACGCCGGACGGCTCAAGCTTTGTTTACGGCCTGCGGCGCTACATGTTTGACCTGTACCGGGTCGAGGGCCTCGACTAGGTTCACCTGCCCGACGAAGGCCTCATCGAGTGTCGCATTGGAATTCGCTCTCGGCGTGTCCTACACTAAATGCTTGCGATCAACTCACGCCAACGTAAATGCCAAAGCGAACTGATATCCGCAAGATCCTGATCGTCGGTTCGGGACCGATCGTCATCGGCCAGGCCGCGGAATTTGATTATTCGGGAACGCAGGCCTGCGCCGCTCTCAGGCAAGAGGGCTTCGAGGTCGTGCTCGTCAATTCAAATCCGGCGACGATCATGACCGACCCCGAGATCGCCGACAAGACGTACGTCGAGCCGCTCACCGTCGAGACCGCGACCGCCATCATCGAAAAAGAAAGACCCGACGCGCTGCTGCCGACCGTCGGCGGGCAGACCGGACTCAACCTCTCGGTCGAGCTTTACGAAAAGGGAATTCTCGACAAGTACGGCGTCAAGCTCATCGGTGCGAATATCGACGCGATCCGCGTCGGAGAGGACCGCGAGCTTTTCAAAAAGGCGATGGACGAGGCCGGCATCCCGACGCCGAAGGGCGGCTTTGCGCACACTTGGGAAGAAGCTCAGGCGATCGTCGAGCAGACCGGATATCCGGCGATCGTGCGGCCCGCTTTCACGCTCGGCGGCACCGGCGGCGGCACGGCTTACAATCCCGAAGAGTTTGAAGAGATCGCCAAGAACGGCCTTGGCGCTTCGCCTGTCTCGCAGATACTCGTCGAAGAATCGATCCTCGGCTGGAAAGAGTACGAGCTCGAGGTGATGCGCGACCTTAACGACAACGTCGTCATCATCTGCTCGATCGAGAATTTCGATCCGATGGGCGTGCACACCGGCGACTCGATCACGGTCGCGCCGGCGCAGACGCTGACGGATGTCGAGTATCAGCGGCTGCGCGATATGTCGATCCGGTGCATTCGCAAGGTCGGCGTCGAGACCGGCGGCTCGAATATCCAGTTCGCGGTCAATCCGCACAACGGCGACGTCCGCATCATCGAGATGAACCCGCGCGTCTCGCGCTCGAGCGCGCTCGCTTCGAAAGCAACCGGCTTTCCGATCGCGAAGATCGCCGCCAAGCTCGCCGTCGGCTACACGCTCGACGAGATCCCGAACGACATCACCAAAAAGACGCCGGCGTCATTTGAGCCGACGATCGATTACGTCGTCACCAAAATTCCGAAGTGGGCCTTTGAAAAATTTCCCGGAGCCGAGGACGTGCTCGGCACGCAGATGAAATCGGTCGGCGAGATCATGGCGATCGGGCGGACGTTCAAAGAATCGTTGTTCAAAGGCCTGCGCTCGCTCGAGGCGGTCAAGCCGCTGCGTCTGCAGGGCGTGCCCGATCACGAGCTGCAGCGAAAGCTCGCCCGCCCCAATTCGCGGCGCTTCTCGTACATCACATACGCGCTGCAGAACGGCTACTCGATCGACGAGGTTCACCGGCTGACGATGATCGACCCGTGGTTTCTCGAGCAGCTCAACGAGGTGATGCTTATCCAGAAGCGCATCGAAGGACGAAAGCTCGAGGACATTCCCGACGACATTCTCCGGCTCGCCAAAGAGTACGGGTTGTCAGACCGGCGGTTGATGTTTCTCACCGGCTCGCCCGAGAGCGCTGTCCGCGAATACCGCAAATCGAAAGGCGTCGCGCCTGTCTACAAACGCGTCGACACCTGCGGGGCCGAGTTTGAATCGTTCACGCCGTATATGTACTCGGCGTACGAGGAGGAGAACGAATCAGAGCCGACATCGCGGCGCAAGATCATGATCCTCGGCTCGGGACCGAACCGCATCGGGCAGGGCATCGAATTCGATTACTGCTGCTGTCACGCGTCGTTCGCTCTGCGCGATGCCGATTTCGAGACGATCATGGTCAACTGCAATCCCGAGACCGTCTCGACCGACTACGACACTTCGGACCGTTTGTACTTTGAGCCGCTGACATTCGAGGACGTGATGAATATCTACGACGTCGAGCGGCCCGAGGGCGTGATCGTGCAGTTTGGCGGGCAGACGCCTCTGAATCTCGCCGACCGGCTCGACGAGGCCGGCGTGCCGATCATCGGCACATCGCCCGACTCGATCGATCTCGCCGAGGACCGCAAGCGTTTCGGCGCGCTGCTCGCAGAGTTGAATATTCCCTCGCCGCCAAACGGAACGGCGATCTCGCCTGAAGAAGCGAAAAAGATCGCGAACGAGATCGGCTATCCGGTTGTCGTCCGCCCGAGCTACGTGCTCGGCGGCCGCGCGATGGCGATCGTTTACGACGAGCAGTCGCTTGACGAATACATGCGCTCGGCCGTCGACGCTTCGCCCGAGAAGCCGGTGCTCGTCGACAAGTTTCTCGAGCGCGCGGCCGAGATCGACGTCGACGCTCTGGCCGACGAAGAGACGGTCGTCGTCGCCGGCATTCAGGAGCATATCGAAGAAGCGGGAATTCACTCCGGCGATTCGTCGAGCGTTTTGCCCGCGCAAAAGATCGCCGCCGAGCATCTCGAGACGATCCAGCATTACACGCGTTTGCTCGCGAGGGCGTTAAAGGTCAAGGGCCTGATGAACATTCAGTTCGCGATCAAGGACGACCGCGTCTATGTGCTCGAGGTCAATCCGCGCGCGTCGCGCACGGTCCCGTTCGTCGCAAAAGCTACCGGTGTGCCGATCGCAAAGATCGCTTCGCTCGTGATGGCCGGCGCGAACAAGCTCGCCGATTTCAAACTGCCCGACGTTTTGGCGGTGCCGCTCGTGTTTGTGAAGTCGCCTGTCTTTCCGTTCAAAAAGTTTGCCGGCGTTGACCCGATACTCGGGCCCGAGATGCATTCGACCGGCGAGGTGATGGGCGTCGGCGCGACATTCGGCGAGGCGTACGGCAAGGCGATGGAAGGCGCCGGGCTGAAGCTGCCGCTGAAAGGAAAAGCGTTCATCTCCGTTACCGACGCCGACAAGGGCCAGGCCGTCTTGCTCGCACGACGTCTGAATAAACTCGGCTTCAGCCTGATCGCGACGTACGGCACGGCCAATCGCCTCCGCGAGGTCGGGCTCGAGTGCGAATCTGTCTTCAAGGTCAACGAGGGCCGGCCCAACATCGCCGACCTCATCCGCCAGGGCGAGATCTCGCTCATCATCAACACGCCCCTGGGCCGTGTCTCGCACTACGACGAGCAGGCGATCAGAAAGGCCGCGCTTCAATTCAACGTCCCGTGCGTCACGACCATCACCGGCGCCGAAGCTCTCGTCGAGGCCATCGCCGCCAAGACAAGCTCCGACGCAGTCAACGTCAGGAGCCTGCAGGACATTCACAACGGCCGCAGCCTCGCCGCCGATGAATCTGTGTAGCACCGGGACCCGCCGGTCCGGTAGTCGGTCGCCGAGAAGACATTTCTTGACCGGCGCGCACCTTTACACTACCTTTAATTAGTTTTTTAAATCGTCGGGACAATTCACTTTTTCGAATGACTGAACGCATCGATCGCGAGATCATCGGCGGGCATCTGCTGGTGATCGGCGGCGCCGAGGACAAGTACAACGAGCGGCGCATTTTGAAAAAATTTCTCGAGCTGGCCGGCGGCGTGGACAAGGCCGAGGTGCTGATCGTTCCGGTCGCGTCCGACTTTCCGGAGTTTGCGGCGGACGTTTACACACAGGCCTTTCGCAATCTCGGCGTGGCCAACCCGCGCGTGCTGCGCGCGACGTCGCGGCAAGACGTTTATCAGGCCGATGCCGACGAACTGCTCGACGGCGTGACCGGCGTCTTTATGACCGGCGGCGACCAGATGCGGCTCGTCAGCCTGCTCGGCGGGACAAAGTTTGCCGACAAGCTGCGCCATCTGGTGCGAAGTACCGACATCGTTCTCGCCGGCACGAGCGCCGGAGCGGCAGGGATGAGCACGTCGATGATCGTCCGCGGCGAGTCGACGTCGCACCCGCACAAGAACAGCGTCAGGCTCTCGCCTGGTCTCGGCTTTCTCAAAAACATCATCATCGACCAGCACTTCACCGAGCGCGGCCGCATCAGCCGGCTCATCACGGCGGTATCTTTCAATCCTTACAATCTCGGCATCGGCATCGACGAGAATACGGCGATCATCGTCGGCGGCGACGGGGTGCTCGAGGTTTACGGGATGGGCTCGGTCACGATCGTCGACGGCTCGCAGATCTCGTACAACGAGATCGCGGAGGTCGAGGACAACCAGTCCTTCAGCGTCTGCGGCGTTCAGCTGCACATCCTCCGCGACGGGCTGGTCTACGACTATCTCGACCGCCACCCCCTGCAGCCGCCAAACGAGTTCCTCCTGCCGGACATCGCGTGATCGGTGCGCGAATTTCGATTTGCGAATTTCGATTTGCGATTGAGATCGTGAAAGAACTGAAGATGAACGAAAAGGAACTTCTAGAACGCACCAAAGCCTTCGCACTCCGGATCATGAAGCTTGTCGACGTATTGCCGAATACCACAGCAGGCAGAGCTGTTGCGTCACAATTGGTACGGGCCGGAACATCGGTCGCCGCGAATTACCGTGCCGCATGCCGCGGCCGCTCGAAGGCGGAATTCATCGCAAAGTTAGGCACCGTCGAGGAGGAGGCGGACGAATCCGCATTTTGGCTGGAGATCGTCATCGACAGCGGCATGATGAAAGAATCGCTTGTGGCCGATCTCAGGCAGGAAGCCTCCGAGATCACGGCGATAATGGCAGCCTCTAAAATGACAGCTCGGAAGTCGAGTATTAACGATCGCAAATCGCAAATCGCAAATCGAAGATCCAAATGAACATTCTCGAGATCCGCACACTTCGCGGCCCTAATTATTGGAGCGGTTATTGGAAAAAGCTGATCGTGATGCGCCTGGATATCGGCGATTACGAGGAGAAGCCGACCGACCGCATCGAGGGTTTTTACGAGCGGATGAATGAGCTCATCCCGTCGCTCTACACTCACGGCTGCAGCTATCAGGAGGACGGCGGCTTTCTTCGCCGCGTCGAGGAGGGCACATGGGCAGGCCATGTGATCGAGCACTTTGCGCTCGAGCTGCAGACGCTCGCCGGAATGGATACCGGCTACGGCCGCACGCGCGAGACGGGCCAGCGCGGGATCTACAACGTCGTCTTCAGCTATATGGAAGAGGAGGTCGGCCGCTACGCAGGCCGCGCCGCGGTGCGCCTCTTTCTCGACATCGCCGAAGGCAAGCCGATCGAAGAGATCCGCAGGTCGATCGACGACGACGTCCAAAAGATGCGCGAGATCCGCGAGGACGTGCGCTTCGGGCCGTCGACCGGGGCACTTGTCGAAGAGGCGGTGAGCCGCGGCATCCCGTACATTCGCCTCAACGATCAGTCGCTCGTGCAGCTCGGGTACGGCGTTTATCAAAAGCGCATCCAGGCGACGACCACCGCCAACACCAATATGATCGCGACCGATCTCGCCGGCAACAAGGACGCGACCAAAAAGATCCTCGGCGATATGGGCGTGCCGGTGCCGCGCGGATACAAGATCAGAGACATCGCCGACCTCGAGAGCACGATCGAAAAGATCGGCTATCCGGTCGTCATCAAGCCTCTCGACGGCAATCACGGCAAGGGAGCGACGGTCGGGATCAAGACGATCGAGGCCGCAGAGAGAGCGTTTGAAAAGGCAAAGGAATATTCTCGCTGGGTGATCGTCGAGCAGCAGCTGATCGGGTCGGACTTTCGTGCTCTGGTCGTCAACAACCGGCTCATCGCCGTCGCCGAGCGGATCCCCGCGCACGTCGTCGGCGACGGCAAGAGCACGATCCAGCAGCTCATCGACCGGACCAACGCCGACCCGCGCCGCGGGTACGGGCATGAAAAGGTGCTGACCTGCATCGAGATCGACGGCCAGACCATGCGATGCATCAGGGCGGGCGGCTACGAGCTCGATTCGGTCTTGCCAAAGGACGAGGTCCTCTACCTCAAGACGACGGCCAACATCTCGACCGGCGGCACAGCGATCGACCGCACGGATGAGGTCCATCCGCTGAACGTCTTTCTCTTTGAGCGGATCGCGCGGATCATCGGCCTCGACATCGCGGGCATCGACATCATCGCTCCGAACGTTTCCGAGCCGCTGGTCGAATCCGGCGGCGGTGTGATCGAGGTCAACGCGGCGCCGGGTTTCCGCATGCATCTCGCGCCGTCGGAGGGCATCGGCCGAAATGTCGCCGAGCCGGTCCTCGATATGCTCTTCCCGCCGGGCACGCCGTCGCGCATCCCGATCATTTCGATCACCGGCACCAACGGCAAGACGACGGTCACGCGCCTGATCGCGCACATCCTCAAGGGAAGCGGGCTGACCGTCGGCTTTACGACGACCGACGGCACGTACATCCAAAACCAGCAGATCGTACAGGGCGACAACACCGGCCCGGTCTCGGCGCAGCTCGTGCTCAAGGACCCGACCGTGCAGGTGGCGGTGCTCGAGACCGCACGCGGCGGCATCATTCGCGCCGGGCTCGGTTTCGATCACTGCGATATCGGCGTGGTGACGAATATCGCCGCCGACCATCTCGGCCTCAAGGACGTCAACACTCTCGAGGACCTCGCCCGCGTCAAGTCTGTCGTGCCCCGCGCGGTCCATCGACGCGGCCACGCGGTGCTCAACGCCGAGGACCCGCTCGTTTACAAGATGCGCGAGCTGGTCGAGGGGCACTGCGTGTATTTCTCGATGAACGAGGACCACCCCAACATCCAGCGGCAGGCCGAACGCGGGCGCGTATCCTGCGTTTACGAGAACGGCTACATCACCATTCTCAAGGGCAAGTGGAAGGTCCGCATCGAAAAGGCCGTCAACATCCCGCTGACCTACGGCGGCCGCGCCGAATTCATGATCCAGAACGTGCTGGCCGCGACGCTCGCATGCTTTGTGCACGGCGTTTCGCTCGAGGACCTGCGCGTCGGTCTGACGACCTTTAACGCCGGCACGGCGCAGACGCCCGGACGTCTCAACTTTATCGAGGTCGGCGACGTCACGGCGCTGATCGACTACGCGCACAACCCGGCCGGCATCCGCGGGCTCGTCACCTTTATCAACAAGCTCCCGAACAAGTACCGGACCGTCATCCTTAACGGCACGGGCGATCGCCGCGACGACGACATCCGCGAGTTTGCGCGCATCGCCGCGGACAATTTCGATCGCATCGTAATTCGCCGCGGTCATTACCTGCGGGGGCGTTCGGAAGAGGAGCTGATCGGCCTGCTTCAGGAGGGCATCGCGCAGAGCGAAAACAAGCCGCAGGTGCGAGTGATACTCGAGGGACGCGACGCGATACGCCACGCGATCAAGCACGGCCGCAAGGGCGAGCTCGTCGTGACGCTCGGCGACCGCGTGCCGGACGATATTCGGTTCGTTCAGGAATGCCGCGACGAGTATCTCGCCGCAAAGGCCGAGGGCGGCGTGAAGGCTCGCGGGTAGTCAGCGGTAGATCTGGACCTGCGGCGGCTGACCGGCCGTGACCCAGCCGCGGTACATCCCGTCGGAGTTGAAGGGAAGTGCGACCCCGCCATTTGCGTCGACGGCGATCAGGCCGCCTTCGCCGCCGATGCGAGCGAGTTGCTCGACGGTCTCGCGCGCGGCGACGGCGAGCCTCTGCCCGCCATACTTCATTCGCGCCGCGACATCATAGGCCGTTACGCCGAGCATAAAGAATTCGCCGTGCCCCGTGCACGACACGGCGCAGGTCGAATTGTCGGCGTAGGTGCCGCAGCCGATGAGCGGCGTGTCGCCGATGCGGCCAAACTTTTTGTTGGTCATCCCGCCGGTCGACGTCGCCGCGGCAAGGTTGCCGTCCGCGTCGCACGCGACCGCGCCGACCGTGCCCAGCGGCTTGGCCGGATGGATCTGCGGCTCGGTGTCGGCGGCGGCGAGAGCCTCGATATTCTCCTCGATGATCTTCTGTTCGCCGGCGGTATGGTCGAGCTGGACGATGCCTTCCTCGCGAGCTTTTAAGAGCTGCTGGTAGCGATGCTCGGTGTAGAAGTACGCGTCGTCCGCCATCTCGACGCCCATCTCGAGCGCGAACTGATTTGCCCCGGCGCCGCCGAGCATCACGTGCTCGGTCCGCTCCATCACAAGCCGCGCAAGCTTGATCGGATTCTTAACATTCCTGACCAGGGCGACAGAGCCTCCACGCAGGCGCCGGCCGTCCATTATCGAGGCGTCCATTTCGTGCTTGCCCTCGTGCGTGAAGACCGACCCGCGGCCGGCATTGAATAGCGGAAAGTCTTCGAGCGAGCAGACCGTCTCTTCGACGCAGTCCATCGCCGAGCCGCCCCGTTCAAGTATCTCCCAGCCGCGCCGAAGGGCCTCGTCGAGGCCCGAGCGATATTCGCGTTCGAGTTCGGGCGTCATCAACGACCTCAGGATGGTGCCTGCACCGCCGTGAATTGCAAGAGCGATCTTGTTCATCTTGATCGGGAGTCCGCCGTGAGAGGCAGGCGGTCGAGATAAGGATAACCGATGCGACGACGAACTTCATCGCCGCACGGCGGAGGAAAGCGTCGATCGGATCGACCGGCGTTGGCGGCGATATTTTTGCGGAACGCCCGGACGATTGGCCGTTTATTTTGAAAGGAGCGGGAAATACCCGCCGCCGCACCGGGCCGACACCCGACGAACCTTATCCGAAAAGGCAACTGCCCCGAACGGGCACGCGCAAAGCCAGGAAGCTCGACAGAGCGACGTCCGGCTGCCGAAGTGAGGTCGACTTGATCAAATCTACTCTTCTCATTCTTGCGATCCTATTCATCACTTCCGGGGCCGCTGCCGCACAGGCGCAGATCGGCTTCGATCAGCTGTCTCTGGCCTCCGCATCCGCGAGGTTCTATCCAGGTTCTGCGAGTGCCGCCGCGCCGGTTTCGACGGCGGCCGCCGGTTACGAACGCGCCGCATTCGAATTGATCAACAAGCGGCGGGCCGAGCAGGGCGACGAGCCGCTCGTCTGGTCCGACATGGCCGCCGCGGTCGCCCGCGTGCATTCGGCCGATATGGCGAACGGCAGATTCTTCAGCCATCGCGGCAGCGACGGAACGATGGTCGACGACCGTGCCGAGCGGTTCGGCATCCGCGACTGGCAGGCGATCAGCGAGAATATCGCTTTTGTGCAGGGCGAAGCCGACCCCGTCGTGCGAGCTGTCGATCTGTGGATGGACTCGGCCGCGCACCGCAAAAATCTGCTCGACAAACGCTGGAAGGAATCGGCGATCGGCGTCGCCGTTCTCCCCGACGGCACGATCTATTTTACGCAGGTCTTTATACTCAGATTTTAACGAGGTCTTCACGA
The DNA here is from genome assembly GCA_046313635.1 of Pyrinomonadaceae bacterium. Taxonomy (GTDB): domain Bacteria; phylum Acidobacteriota; class Blastocatellia; order Pyrinomonadales; family Pyrinomonadaceae; genus OLB17. The sequence continues at coordinate 28,639 of JBKBYA010000002.1, forward strand.
CGCTTAACTGGGAAAACTTCAGGCGGCCGTCGATACGGTCGCCTCTTTTTTAGTTTTGCCGGGGTGTTTGCCTTCGCCTATGCTTGAAGCGTGACAGCGGCCGAGATCGTTCTTCCGTCATTCGCCAAGATCAACCTGAGCCTCCGCGTCGTCGGCAAGCGGCCCGACGGCTATCACGAGCTGTGCACGACGTTTCAGAGCGTTTCGCTTGCTGACCGAATGACGTTCACGCCCGCCGACCGTCTCTCGCTCGAGTGCACCGATCCCGGCCTGCCGATCGAGGGCAATCTTGTCCTGCGGGCGGCCGAGGCGCTCCGCTCTCGATATGGCGTAACGGCCGGAGCGGCGATACGCCTCGAGAAACGCATTCCTTTTCCCGGCGGATTGGGCGGCGGCTCGTCGAATGCCGCGGTGACGCTGCTCGCTCTCAACCGCCTTTGGTCGATCGGTGCCGATGTGTCTGCACTGGCGGCCATCGGCGGCACGCTGGGGGCCGACGTGCCGTACTTTTTCTACGGCGGGCGCGCGCTCGGCACCGGCCGCGGCGATGCGATCGACGAGCTCGAGGACCTTCAGCTCGGGCCGCTGCTGATCGTCGTTCCGGATGTAGACGTGCCGACCGCGGATGCGTTCCGGGGGCTGAATTTCAACGGCTTGACATCGGAAAACCCAGAACGTATCCTTCAAATTTGCCGCGAAGAGGCCGATCCGTCGGTTTTTGCTCCGGGGGCTGCGGTCAACGATCTGGAGCCGAGCGTTTTTGAAAATTTTCCTGAAGTCGCTCGCGTGAAGCGATCTCTGATCGATCTCGGAGCGACACACGCCGCGATGAGCGGCAGCGGAGCTTCGGTCTTCGCGGTTTTTGACAAAGAAGAGACACGGCACACAGCTATCAAAGCCCTTGACAATGAGGTCAACTGGCGAAAGTTTGCCGTAGCGGCCATCTCGCGGTCCGAGTACCGCGAAGCACTGCGTTCAGTGTTTTGATCCGCTTCCGAGTTTTTCTCTGAATTTTGCATTGGGGCGTCGCCAAGTGGTAAGGCACCGGTCTTTGGATCCGGCATTCGTAGGTTCGAATCCTTCCGCCCCAGCCAGATCGGACATCGGAAGAACGGGCAATCATACACTGATTGCCCGTTTTCGTTTTTGTGCGTCGGCACGGCCGGCGTGACCCTGATGAGAGTGACTGGCAATTTAAAGATATTCTCCGGCAACGCTCACCCGGCTCTCGCTCAAGAGATCTGCGGAGAGCTGAGCTGCGATCTCGGCAAGGCGACCACCGAGCGATTCTCGGACGGCGAGTTCAATTTCCAGATCGTCGAGAACGTTCGCGGCGGCGACGTCTTCATCGTGCAGCCGACATGCCCGCCGACCGATCAAAACCTGATGGAGCTGTTGATCATGATCGACACGTTCCGCCGAGCGTCGGCCGAGCGTGTGACGGCCGTGATCCCGTACTTCGGCTACGCCCGCTCTGACAAGAAGGACCGGCCGCGGGTGCCGATCTCGGCAAAGCTGGTCGCCAATCTGATCACGACCGCCGGGGCCGACCGCGTGCTGACGATGGACCTGCACGCGTCGCAGATCCAAGGATTCTTTGACATTCCGGTCGACCACCTTTACGCCGCTCCGGTGATGGTCGAGTACTTCAAGGTCAATCCGATCGAGAACATGATCGTCGTGGCGCCCGATACCGGAGGGGCCGAGCGAGCTCGGGCCTACGCAAAGCGTCTGGACGCGGGCCTGGCGCTCTGCGACAAACGGCGCGAGCGGGCCAACGTTGCCGAAGTGATGAATATCGTCGGCGACGTCGCCGGCAAGAACTGTCTCATCATCGACGATATGTGCGACACGGGCGGGACGATCTGCAAGGTCGCCGACGCGCTGCATAAAGAAGGTGCCAACGAGATCTACGCGCTCTTCACGCACGCTGTGCTGAGCGGCAGGGCGATCGACAACATCTGCAACTCGCACCTGAAAAAGGTGATCGTCACCAACACGATCCCGCTGCGCGAGGATGGCAGGCCGCTGCTGGGCGACGGCAAGATCGAGGTGTTGAGCGTCGCGAAGCTGCTCGCGTCGGCGATCAGATCGATCCACGACGAGACGAGCGTTTCGTCATTGTTTATCTAAGAGCTGTTCCGAGTTCGAAGTCCGAGGTTTGAAGCTTTTATAACGACCTTGCACTTTGAACCTTGAACTTTGAACCAGGCAAGAAGTTATGGCAGAGAAACTTGTAGTAAAAGCGCAAAAGCGTGAGGCCGGCGGAAAGAACGTCAACCGCCGTCTCCGTGCTGAAGGTAAGGTCCCGGTCGTCGTCTACGGCGGCGGCACCGAGAGCGTCGCGGCGGTCGCTGAACTCGCCGATCTCGCACGCGTGCTCCGCACCGAGAGCGGGGTCAATTCGGTCTTTTCGCTGGAGATCGAGGGTGAGGGCGCGACGGACGTCATCTTTCAGGACCGCCAGGTCGATCCGCTGAAGGGAAGGCTGATCCACGCCGACCTTCGCCGTTTCGCACGCGGTGAAAAGATCGAGATGACCGTTCCGATCCACCTCGAGGGCGAGCCTGAGCTTGCGGAAGGCGCGATCCTGACGCAGGCCCTGCGCGAGATAAAGGTCCTGTGCGAGCCGGCCAACACTCCGGACGCGATCCATGTCGACGTCTCGGGGCTCACGTCCGACCACGCGCTTCACGTTTCGGACCTCAAGGTCGGGAGCGGTATCGAGATCCACGAATCTCCCGATACGGTCGTCGCATCGATCACGGTCGTCAAGGAGACCGAGCTCGAGCCGCAGCTCGAGGCGGCCGAGCCCGAGGTGATCGGCGAAAAGACCGGCGAGGGAGAAGGCGAATAGCCGCCGCTTTGCGGAGCTTTCGCCGGCGGCGCGAGCGCTTGAACGCGAGATGCCAACCGACCTCGGAACCGCAAGCAAATGGGTGGTCGCGGGACTCGGCAATCCGGGAACGCAGTACGAACGTACTCGCCATAATCTCGGATTCATGCTCGTCGACCGGCTCGCGGCCGACTCGCAGACGCAGGTCAAGCGCGAAGAGTGCAGGGCACTCGTCGGTCGGGCCGAGATCGAGGGGCAGACGGTCGAGCTGGTAAAGCCGCAGACCTTTATGAACCTCAGCGGCGACGCCGTCAGCTGCCTGGTCAAAAAGCCGGGCCGCTCGGTCGAAAAGCTGATCGTGATATCGGATGACCTCGCGATCCCGTTTGGCCGAATTCGCATACGGCCCCGAGGGACGCACGGCGGACAAAACGGTCTCCGGTCTATCATCGACCGGCTCGGCACGCAGGACTTTATCCGGCTGAGGATCGGCATCCAGCCCGACCATCCGGTCTCGGACGCAAGCAGGTTCGTTCTCGAAAGATTTTCGCGAAGCGAAAGCGAGGCACTTGAAGGAATTCTCGAGACGTCAGCGGACGCGGTCCGAGCGATCATCCGCGAAGGCGTCGACGCCGCGATGGCGAGATTCAATTGACAGACATCCTTACTTCATCCGCCACGGGTGAGGTTGGAAAGCCAAAAGGAGAAATAAGAAGTGGCAAATAGAACTTACGAAGTAATGTACATCGTCGATCCGGACACTCCGGACGAACGGATCGGCAAACTCAACGAGGCCGTCGGAAAGGTCATCGAAAAGGAGGGCGGCACCGTCGTCCGAATGGACGATATCGGCCGGCGTCCGCTCGCCTACCAGATCAACAAAAAGAAAGAGGGCTACTACGTGCTCTTTGAGATCGACGGCAGCGGTCAGGAGATCGCCGAGCTCGAGCGCCGTATGCGCGTCAACGATATGATCATGCGCTACATCACGGTGCGCGTCGATGAGGACCGCAAGGCCGCCGAGAAGGTCCGCGCAAAGCGTGAGGCCCGCGCGGCGAAGCGGGCGAAATTCCGCGAGACGCCGGCGTCGGCAGATCAGCCCGAGGCGGCAGCCTGAACGGCGAGGAGGCTTTGAGAGATTATGGCAGATAGAGATTTGGAAATTTTGGGTGAGGGCGAGCTCGCCGTCAGCGAAGACGTTATCGGCGATCGCCCGCGACGCTATCAGCGTCGCCGGCCGCGTCAGGTCGTTCCGGAGTATGTCGATTGGAAGGACGTCGACTTTTTGAGGCAGTTCATCCCCGAGCGCGGCAAGATCATGCCGCGACGCATCTCGGGCATCTCGGCCAAGGACCAGCGCCGCATCGCTCGCGCGATCAAGCGCGCACGCTCGATGGCGCTGCTGCCGTTCGTCGCCGACTAGGCCAAGGAGGAATTTAGTTCAATGGCAACAACAACCATTCTTTTACGCGAAGACATCGATGAGCTCGGCGGACGCGGCGAGATCGTGAAGGTAAAGGCAGGCTACGCCCGCAACTACCTTCTCCCGAAAGGCCTCGCCAGCCTCGCGACCAAGGGCAACATCAAGCAGATCGAGCAGGAACGCGCCGCTCTGCTCAAAAAGGCCGCTGTCGAAAAGGCCACCGCCGAGGCGCAGCGCGAACAGATGTCTAACATCTCGCTCGCCTTCGAGCGCAAGTCAGGCGAGCACGGGCATCTCTTTGGCTCGGTCACCTCGATGGACATCGCCGAGGCGCTGCGTGCCAAGGGCTACGAGATCGACCGCAAGCGCATCCTGCTTCGCGATGCGATCAAGGATACGGGCGAGTACACCGTGCGCGTGCGTCTGCATCGCGAGGTCGTGCTCGAGGTGCCCGTGACCGTCACGGCCGAGGGCGGCGAGCAGGCCGGCGCAGCCGCAGCGGCTTCTGAGGCCGCAGCCGAGAAGAAAGGCCGCCGGACAAAAAAGGCCGACGAGTCGGCCGAGGCCGCGGCCGAGACCGAGACCGAAGCATAATAGCGGTCGTTGAACTGACCGTGACGGCGTCGCGACACGTGTGTCGCGACGCCGTTTTTGCGGGGCTTTAGCGGGCTAACTTAAAAATCGGGCCGAATTTTTGTCAGCGTCCGAGCTTGGTAGTAATATCGAGACTGCAATTTTTCTTTGCCGTCTTTTTCTATTTTTGCCGGCTTCCCGAGCCGGCCTGGAACGGATCCTCTTCAGAACGAAAAAATGTCATCCGCAGTCTATCCAAACAGCCGGCGTGAGCAGTATCTCGAGCGGCCGCTCCCGAGCAGCGAAGACAGCGAACGCGTCATTCTCGGCGCGATCCTCCTGGACAACGCGCTCATCACGCAGGCTATCGAGCACTTGCGAGGCGAGGATTTTTATTCGCCGTTTCACCGCCGCGTGTACAACGCGATGGTCGCGCTCTTTGAAGCTTCGAAGCAGATCGACCCGATCCTCATCGCCGAAGAGTTGAAAAAGGAAGGATCTGTCGAGGCGATGGGCGGCATGGCCGCGATAGCCAATCTCACGTACGGACTGCCGCACTTTTCAAACCTCGACGAGTACGTCCGCGTCGTCAAGGACAAGTCGATCGTCCGCACGCTGATCCGCACGTGCAATCAGATCACGAGCGAAGCGCTTGCCGAGGAGGACGACTCGCAGGTGATCCTCGACCGCGCCGAGCAGATGATCTTTGCTCTCGCCGAGGAGCGGACGCGAAAGGGCTTTTTTCATATCGAGCCCGTCGCCCGCCAGGTGCTCGAGAACGTGACAGAGCTTGCCCGCGGCGAGTCGCACGCGCTGACGGGCCTCTCGACCGGATTTCGCGATCTCGACGCCAAGACCTCGGGACTGCAAAAGACCGACCTGATCATCGTCGCCGCACGCCCGTCGATGGGCAAGACCGCGTTTGCCCTGACCGTCGCTCAGAACGCCGCCGTGCTCGAGGACGCGGTCGTCGCGATATTCTCGCTTGAGATGTCCAAGGAGCAGCTCGTTATGCGTATGCTCAGCTCCGAGGCGAAGATCGACGCGCACCGCTTCCGCACCGGTCACCTGATGCGCGAGGAATGGGGACGCCTCGCCGTCGGCATCGAAAAGCTCTCTCGCGCAAAGGTCTTTATCGACGACACGCCGGGACTCTCGGTCCTCGAGATGCGCGCCAAGACGCGGCGGCTCGCGGCCGAGCAGAAAAAGCTCGACCTGATCGTCGTCGATTATCTGCAGCTTATGTCCGGCGGCAAACGAAGCGAGTCGCGCCAGCAAGAGGTCTCGCAGATCTCGCGCGACCTTAAGGCTCTCGCAAAGGAGATGCAGGTCCCGGTCATCGCTCTTTCGCAGCTCTCGCGCGCACCCGAAGCCCGCAATCCGCCCAAGCCGATGATGTCCGACCTTCGCGAGTCGGGCTCGATCGAGCAGGACGCCGACGTCGTCGCCTTTATCTACCGCGAGGACTACTACAACGAGACCGAAGAGAACAAAGGCCTCGCCGAGCTCATAATCTCAAAACAGCGAAACGGCCCGACCGGCTCGGTGCGGATGGCGTTTTTGAAGGAGTTCACGCGGTTCGAAAATTACTACGGAGGCGAGTAATAGATCTATGAGTCAAGCCCATGCGACAGACCTCAGCTACCCGATCGGAAAGTTTGAGCCTTCCGCGATCGATCCCGCCCGGCGTGCCGAGTACATCGCTGTCATTCGCGATCTGCCGGCAAAGCTTCGCGAGGCGGTCGCGGGCTTGAGCGACGAGCAGCTCGACACGCCCTACCGGCCCGGCGGGTGGACGGTGAGGCAGACGGTGCATCACATTGCGGACAGCCATATGAATTCGCAGATCCGGTTTAAGCTGGCGCTGACCGAGGACGCCGTTCCGACGATCGTGCCGTACGCCGAGGACCGCTGGGCCGAGCTTGCGGATTCGCGGCTGCCGGTCGACGTTTCGCTCGCGATCATCGACGGCATTCACGCCCGCTGGGCGGCGCTGCTTGAGTCGATGTCGGATGCGGAGTTTGAAAGGAAATTCAAACATCCCGAGACCGGCGAATGGACGCTCGACGGAGCACTCGCGCTCTACGCCTGGCACTCGCAGCATCACACCGCGCACATCACGCGCCTTTGCGAACGCAGCGGCTGGTAAGAATGGTTGTTGACCTTCAAAGTAGCTGATAGCTATTAGCTGATAGCTGACAGCTATTTTTCACTTATTCTCGAGACCTAAGAGCTATGACCGAAGCGCAGCCTGACACCGCCGCCTCCCGCCTTGTCTCGCTCGACGTCTTTCGCGGTATGACCATCGCCGGGATGGTGCTCGTCAACAATCCCGGGACGTGGTCGGCGATCTACGACCCGCTTGAGCATGCCGAATGGAACGGCATCACGCCGACCGATTACATCTTTCCTTTCTTTCTTTTTATCGTCGGCACCGCGATCCCGATCGCTCTGCGCAAAGGCAGAAACCCGAGCGGTAGCGAGGGTGTCCGATCGACCCGAGCGCTCTACGTCAAGATCGCCAAGCGCGCGGCGACGATCTTTGCGCTTGGGCTGCTGATGTCGATGATCCCCTTCTTTCAGTTCAACGACTCGACGGGTATACCGTATGCGCTGAGGATCGTCCTCGTACTGTCGTTCTCGACCGCGCTGTTTCTCTATCTGCTCGAGCGGCGGCTCGAGGCCGCGATCGTCGCCGGGATCTCGGCATTGACGCTGCTCGGCTTTTATCTCGCGGGGGCGAATATCGTCTGGTACAACTTCTCGACGATGCGCATCCCGGGCGTGCTGCAGCGGATCGCCGTCTGTTACCTCGTCGTCTCGATAATTTTCCTGCATACGAGCTGGCGGCAGCAGGCGATCATCGGCGGCGTTCTGCTTCTTGCGTATTGGGTCTTGATGACGACGATACCCGTGCCGGGCTGCGAGATCACGACGATCAACGACAAGGCATGCAATCTCGCCGCATACATCGATCGAATGATCCTCACCGAGTCTCATATATGGCGCTCGGCCCGCGTTTACGATCCGGAAGGAATTCTCTCCACCATCCCCGCGATCGTCACGACGATCAGCGGTGTGCTGACGGGGACGTGGCTGCTTCGCAGTGACAAGGGCCAAGTGACAAGTGACAAGACCGACGACTCGTCACTCGTCACTCGCCACTCGTCACTAAACAAGGCCGCGGGAATGTTCTTTTTCGGCACCGCGCTCCTCGCGGCCGGCTACGTTTGGAGCCTTGCGTTCCCGCTTAATAAATCGCTGTGGACGAGTTCGTACGTTCTTTACACTTCAGGCCTCGCGCTGCTGACGCTCGCGTCGTGCTATTGGCTGATCGATATCAAGGGCTACCGGCGTTGGGCGAAGCCGTTTGTGATATTCGGCGTTAACGCACTCGCGCTTTTTGTCTTCTCGGGCATTATGGCGAGACTGCTTGGAATGATACGTCTCGCCGGAGCCGAAGAAGGGAAAGAGATCACGCTGCAGCAATGGATCTTCGGCAACGCATTCCTGCGTTTCGCCGAGCCGATCGACGCATCGCTCGCCTACGCGGTCTGCTTCATTCTGCTGTGGCTTTTCCTGATGTGGCTGCTGTATCGCAAGCGGATCTACATCAAGGTCTGAAACTTGAAAGAGCGGCTGTGGGCGGCCGCTCTTTCCTTTGTCGTTCACTTCAATTCGAAGCTTCGTATCTCGGCCGCGAGCTGAGACTCAAGGTTCGCCCTTTGCGCCGAAAGCGCTTTCCTTTCCGCATTCATCTGTTCGATCTGTGTCTCCTGCTCGCCGGCTTTGGCGATATACCGGGCGATCAGCTGTTTCGCTTCGGGCGTTTTAGCGAGGGCCTCGATGTTCTCGCGAAGACGTTTCTGATCGGCTTCGATCTTTTCTACCTCGTCGTCAAACGCTTCCAGCCTGCGATCGATCTCGGCGATCTGCGTTCGAATGCTGATGAGCTTCTCGAGTCGCGTCCGCGTCGCATCGTCTATGTACCGCCGCTTTACAAAAAGATCGATCTGGTCGCGAGTGATCGAACGGAGCTGATACGAGTCCATCAATCCCTGCCGCTCGACGACGCGCAGCGACTGCTTTTCGAAGGGCTTGAGCTCGACGCGGAAGCGATAGTACTTCTCGGTCACGATGTCGGGCTTTGCACTGGACTCCGCGAGGCCCCAATCCTTCTTGACCGGATGCTCGACATACACGACCTTTTCCCGGTCGGTCTGGTTGGCGATGGTGTAGATCTTTTCATCGGTCTGGAAGTAGTGGACCTCAAAGACGCCGTTGATCGCCTTGATCAGCTTGGCCGGCTCCCGGTCCTGCTTCTGCTCGGCGATGACGAAGGTCCCGAGATCGAGCGCGAACGAGATCAGGCGTCGCTCGCGCGGCTTGAGCCGTTCCATCAGGGCCTCGCCGGCATATGCGTCGCGGTCGAGCACGGTTAGGCTGCCGCCCTCAAAGGTGAGCGGCGTGGTGTTGGTCAGCATCATTCCGCCCATGGGGCGTTCGGCGCGGACCGATTCGTTGTAAACGGAGATCCGCTCGCCCTCCATCTTTGTCTGGACGATCGGGATCAGCGCCGAGCGGTTGCGCGGCACGGTCACCGGGTCGCTGATGCGGTATTCGAAGAGGTCGCCGATCTCGCTGCCGGTCGCCGCTGTCTGTACGCCCGAGTCCTCGCTGACAAGGACGTTGCTGACAGACGTCGACACGCCTGGAGCCAACATCAGATTGCTCTGCGCCATCGACCCGTTGACCTCGACCGCGTTACCGCGACCCCCGCCCGATCCTGAACCGCTGCCTGAGCCGTCGCCGACGCCGGAGCCTTCGCCGACCCCGACCTCGGGATCGTAGACCTGCGGGTCGAGATTCAGGTCGTCGGGGATGGGAATGACGGGACGATAACGATAGAGCGGCTTTTGCAGGTTTTGGATGAACGAGACCGGCGAGCCGGAGACGAGCGAGAGGCTGACGTTTTGCCAATCCTCGTCGCTCACGTTGTCGACGATCGCCCAGCCCTGAAAGAACGGTTTGCCGTCGTCGCCGAGCACGACGCGGTATGTCGTCTTCCAGATCGGCGCGGCGATGGTGTAGCTGACGATCATCTCGCGTTGGCCCGTGCCTTCGCTGGTGACGGTGATCGTCTTTGCGTCGCGGCGGCGGGTCGAAGCGGTCGCATCGGCGAATTCGTTGATGTCGCGCCGCGTCGCGTCGTCGAGCAGCTTCACGCTTCGCACCGTCGCGAGGTCAAAGCTCGACAGTTCGCCGCTCTCCGAAGCGATCACGAGAAAGCGCTGGGCCGCGGCAGGACGGTCCTTGTCGGCCGGCGCGACGCGCTTTTCTACCGTGAGGATCGAGCCCGCGGCCGACGCTCCGCTCGCCGTCACGACCGCGACCTTTGCACCTTGGAGCTGCGACAGCACCTCGAAGATGCCGCCGTCGCCATCGGTCTTTGACTCGACCTCAAAAGGTATCTCGGCCGTGCGAGCCGACGCCGGCGCCGACGAGTTGTACGACACCGCGCCGATGCGCCCCTTGCCGAGGTCGAGCACGACCATCGATTTGAGCACGTCGTCGACCTGCGACTGCTTGAACGAGAGATTCACTTCGGCGTTGCCGCTGACAACCCCGAGCCGCTCGATGTACGCGACGCCATTCGAATAAAGGATCACACGGCGGATCGGAAGCTGCGAGGCGTTTGACGGAGCGGGGGTCGCCGCGGCCACCGGACCTCTCGGCGGCGTGCGCCGTACAGCCGTTTGAGCGTTGACGGTCGAAAAAGCGCACACGAGTATCAGAAGGGAAATGATCTTCATCCTCATTGGTCTTACCTGCTTTATCTGTGAGTTGACGGAAACCGGCCTAAAGGATGAGGTGAGGCGCGGGATTGGTTGCTTTAGAGGGAAGGGTTGATCCTTGGCGTCCTCAGCGAAAACTTTGCGGCCTTTGCGGTCCAAGCCAGGACTCAAACCGCAAAGAACGCCAAGCTCCCGCAAAGGACGCGAAGGTCAGAAGGTTGGAACTACGCGCCGGCTGCGGCGACGACCTTTTCGGCGGCGTCGCTCATGCCTGTGGCGGGGATGATGCCGATGCCGGACTCCGAGAGGACGCGGCGGCCTTCTTCGACGTTGGTTCCCTCGAGGCGCGCGACGATAGGTATCTTCACGCCGAGATTCTTTGCCGCGGCGACGACGCCGTTGGCGACCATATCGCAGCGGACGATACCGCCGAAGATGTTGATCAAAACGGCCTTCACATTCTCGTCCGCAAGCAGGATCTTAAAGGCCTGCTCGACGCGCTCCTGCGAGGCGCCGCCGCCGACGTCGAGAAAGTTCGCCGGTTCGCCCCCGGCGAGCTTGATGATGTCCATCGTCGCCATCGCGAGGCCCGCGCCGTTGACCATGCAGCCGATATTGCCGTCGAGCTTGATGTAATTGAGATCGTGCTTCGAAGCCTCGATCTCGAGCGGCTCTTCTTCGTTAAGGTCGCGAAGGTCGGCAAACTCCTTGTGACGGTACAGAGCGTTGTCGTCAAAATTAAGCTTGGCGTCGAGCGCGATCAGGCGATTGTCTTTGGTCAGGAGAAAGGGGTTGATCTCGACGAGCGAAGCATCGGTCCTCTCGTAGGCTTCGTAGAGCGAGAGCATGAATTTGGAGGCCTGGTTGATCAGCTCGCTCGGGATGCCGAGACCAAAAGCGAGCTTGCGCGTTTGAAACGGCCGCAGACCGACCGCCGGGTCGATCGTCTCTTTAAGAATAAGCTCGGGCGTATCCTCGGCGACCTTTTCGATGTCCATACCGCCGGCCGACGAGGCCATAAAAACGTTGCGGCCCGTAACGCGGTCGAGAGTGATGCCGAGATAAAATTCCTTGTCGATCGGCAGGCCTTCTTCGATCAGGAGCGTCTTGACCTCGCGGCCCTCGGGGCCGGTCTGGTGCGTGACGAGCATCATTCCGAGCATCTGCTCGGCGATCTCGCGGGCCTCTGCGGGCGATTTGGCGAGCTTGACGCCGCCGCCCTTGCCGCGGCCGCCGGCGTGGATCTGCGCCTTGACGACGACGACATCCGTACCGAGTTCTTTCGCCGCCGCCTCCGCCTCGGCCGCAGTGCGTGCGACGATGCCGCGCGGCACCGGCACGCCAAATTGACTGAGGATCGCCTTGCCTTGATATTCGTGGATCTTCATAAAAAATGACGATCGGCTTGAGCGCCGTCGTTCGAGCTAAACTCAATTATCTGTTTAATTTCAAATCAAAATTTTATCGGCCGGTATGGCAAAAAGCAAAGGCACCCTTGATGAGGGTGCCCAGTGCTTCAAAGACGTCGCAGGCGTTAACGTGCCGAGCGCTCGACGAGCTTTAACAGCGTCCTGACGGCGACGGCGGTCGGGCCTTTTGCCTGGTACGGCCGCGGCTGGTCGGCCCAGGCCGTGCCCGCGATGTCGAGGTGCGCCCACTTGGCCTTGTCGACGAACTCCTGTATAAAGACCGCGCCCATGATCGTGCCGGCCTTGCCGCGCGGGCCGATATTTTTGATATCGGCGATGTCCGACTTGATCTGCTTGCTGTACTCCTTGCCGACGGGCAGCTGCCAGTAGTTTTCGCCGGCCTCCTTGCCGCATTCGATGATCTCGTCGACGAGTTCCTGGTCGTTGCCCATGATGCCTGTATTCACATCGCCGAGTGCGATGATCACCGCTCCGGTCAAGGTGGCCATGTCCACGATGCGCGTCGCACCCTGCGACTCGGCGTAGGCGACCGCATCGGCCAGGATCAGCCGGCCTTCGGCGTCGGTATTGAGGATCTCGATCGTCTTGCCGTTGCTGGCGGTGACCACGTCGCTCGGTCTCGAGGCCCGGCCGTCGGGCATGTTCTCGACCGCCGCGACGACGCCGAGCACCGGAACCGCAGGCTTGAGCATCCCGATCGCACGCATCGTCCCGAGCACGGTCGCTCCGCCCGACATATCGTACTTCATCGCTTCCATCCCTTCGCCGGGCTTGAGCGAGATGCCGCCCGTGTCGAATGTGATGCCTTTGCCGACGAGTGCGAGCAGGTCGCCGCCATTCTCAGCCGCGCCGTCCGGCGTGTACCGCAAGACGATCAGCTTGGCAGGCTCTTCGGAGCCCTTCGAGACCGACAGCAGCGAGCCCATTCCGAGCTGCTCCATCTGGTCCTCGTCGAGCACTTCAAAGGCAAGTCCCGTCTCGTTCGCCATCTCCTCGGCGCGGCGGGCCATCTCGGTCGGCGTAAGGATGTTTGGCGGTTCGTTGGCGAGATCGCGGGTGAAGTTCATCGAGTCGCCGATGATCTGCCCGCGATTGAGCCCGGCCTTGAGCGCGGCCGCGTCCGCGCCTTCGACGCAGAGGATAAAACCGGTGACGGCCTTGCTGTTCTTGTCCTTGGTCTTATATTTGTCGAGCTCGAATTGGCTCGTCACCACGCCCTGCATCGCATTCTGCGCGATCTCGCCGGCATCGCCCGCGCAGCGCGGAAGGAACGCAAAATTCTTGACGTTGATCTGTCTGAAAAATCGTGTCGCCGTACCCGAGGCGATCGAAACGGCCGAAGCGCGGTACTCGGCCTTGTCGCCCATTCCGACCAGCAGCAGACGTGAGGCCTTGACCTTGCCCTTGGGGACGAAACGGATCAATGCGGTCTCGCCGGGCTCGCCTTTGAATTCGCCCGACTTCATCGTCGCGGTGAGGAGCCCGCCGGTGATCTTGTCGAGCTCTTTGAACTCGGCAGCGGTCGGCTTCTCGCCCTTAAAAACGGAGACGGCCAGCGCGGCCGCATTTGCCTCGGTAAAATTACCGGTGATTGCTTGGGATCTCATCCTCACCTCGAATGTAGAAAAGTAGGGAAAATGCCGTACTAGCTATAACTTATCTAAGCCGTTCTTTCAACTGCTGGCGCGTTTCGCGCTCGACCGTTTTTGTGATCTCGGCGGCGCGCTTGTCGTAAAGTTTTTTGCCCTTTGCGACGCCGATCTCAAACTTGATCCGGCCGTTCTTCCAGTAGATGGCCGTGACGACGAGCGTCATTCCTTTTTGCGTCGTCTCTTTTTCGAGTTTCTCGATCTCGCGCCGGTTGAGCAGCAGCTTGCGCGAGCGGAGCGGATCGTGGTTTTCGCGGTTGCCGTGGGAGTAGGGAGAGATATGCGCATTCATCAGCCACACCTCGCCTTCCTTAATCGAGACGTACGAGTCCTTGAGCTGGATGCGGCCCGCCATTATGCTCTTGACCTCGGTGCCCTTCAGCACGGCGCCGGCCTCGTAGCGATCAAGAATGTGATATTCGTGAAACGCCTGCCGGTTGGTCAGTATCTCTTTGTCAGCCGCCGCGGACATAAAGGAAAAAGTATGAAGTACGGCCCGCAAATGTCAAAGTAATGCCCAGCCGCAGCAGAGTTGACAGTCACAATTCGGGCACGTAAATTATTACCTTGCGCTGGGAGATCGTCTAATGGTAGGACTCCAGATTCTGGCTCTGGCTATCGGGGTTCGAATCCCTGTCTCCCAGCCAATTTAGTTTTTAAGACCGGCGGCCAGTTGTCAGTTCTGGCATTCTCCGGTCTGAATTTCTCCGCAATTTTCCCTCTGGCAACTGACCGCCGACCGCTGACAACTCGCAACGATTATGGACGGATGGCACGAAACTGAGATCCGCGTTCGATACGCTGAGACGGATCAGATGGGCATCGTGCATCACTCGAATTACCTCGTGTGGTTCGAGCTCGGGCGGAGCGAGCTTTGCCGCTCGCGCGGGTTTTCGTACCGCGATATGGAGCGTAAGGGCAACGCGCTGCTCGTCGTAGCGGAGTCGTATGTGCGATACAAATCGCCTGCATATTACGAGGATGTGCTCACCATCCGGACAAAGGTCAGCGAAGTTCGCAGCCGTTCGATACGATTCAACTACGAGCTCTACCGGCCGTCTGACGCCGCTCTGCTGGCCGAGGGCGAGACGCTGCACCTGGTCACGGACCGCGATAAAAAGGTGCGCACGCTGCCCGAAGCGTATCGCGTCCTGCTGGCCGAGCCGCTTGTCGATCCTTCGTCGAGTGTGCCGGCGCACGAGCCGGAGATCGCCGCTGCAGACCCGACTTGAATCTCCACTCACCTGAACCTACACTCAGATCATGCCTGGTTCTTCGCTTGCCGAGATACTCTTCATCGCGATGATGATGATACTGATTCTCGTGCTCTGTACGGCTGCGGTTTACTTCTTTTTCCGAACTTACAGAAAGGAAATGCGGGAGAGGGAAGAGCTCGCCCGTCACAAGCGTGAAAGGCAGCGAGAGGAGCAGGCCTGAGCTTCGCTATGCCGCACCCGCGAATATTGGACATTGCAAGGTCGGCGCTGATGGTCGTCGACGTGCAGGAAGCGTTTCGCAAGGCGATACCCGACTTTCCGCTGCTGGCGTCGAGAGCGGCGACCGCGGTGCGAGGCTTTGCGCTACTCGGCCGGCCGGTCGTCATTACCGAACAGTATCCCAAGGGACTGGGCCGCACCGCCGAGGAGATACGTATGACGCTCGACGACGACTTTCACTTTGTCGAAAAGAGCGAATTCAGCGGCTGCCTCGCAACGGTCGTCGACGATCTGCGGGGCCGCGGGGTCTCGCAGGTATGCGTGTGCGGCATCGAGGCGCACATTTGCGTGAATCAGACCGTTCACGGCCTGCTAGACGCAGGATTTGAGGTCCACGTACTCGCCGACGCCGTGGCCTCGCGCACCGACGAGAATCGGGCGATCGCTCTCGCAAAGATGTCGTCGAGCGGCGCCGTGCTCTCATCGGTCGAGATGGCGCTCTTCGAGATGCTGGGCGACTCGCGGCACGAGAGATTCAGAGAGGTGCAGGATCTCATCAAATAGCGGCACGTGACAGCATTGCCGCCTCACTAGAGTTTTCTAATGGATCTGCTTTCTTCGCTAAACCCCCAGCAGGCCGAGGCCGTCAAGACGACCGAGGGCCCGCTGCTCATACTCGCCGGCGCCGGCTCGGGCAAGACGCGCGTGATCACGGTACGCATCGCGTACCTGATCGCCGAGAGGGGCGTCGCGCCGCACAACATCCTCGCCGTGACCTTTACAAACAAGGCCGCGGGCGAGATGCGCAGCCGTATCGAGCATTTGCTCAAGGACCAAAAGCTCCAGTCCGCGCCGCTGATCTCGACGTTTCACAGCCTCTGCGTGCGCATTCTGCGGCAGGACATAGAGAAGCTCGACGAGCGCTACACAAGGTCGTTCACGATCTACGACACCGACGACTCGCAAAAGGTCGTCAAGGCGTGCATAAAGGAACTCGGCATAGACGAAAAGCAGCTGCCCGCCCGACTCGTCCGCAACGCCATCAGCAGCGCAAAGAACTCCGGCCGCAATGCCGAGGATTTTGCCACCCAGACCGAGTACACCGACGAGAAGCGCGCGGCGATCTCGCGCGTCTTCAGGATGTACGACCAGCGGCTGCAAAATGCGAACGCGCTCGATTTTGACGACCTGCTGATCAAGACCGTCACGCTGCTCCGCCGGTCCGACGAGACGCGGCAAAAGTACAACGACCGTTTCAAATACATCCTCGTCGACGAGTACCAGGACACGAACGAGCTGCAGTTCAACCTCATCAGCTTCCTGACGGAAAAGCAGCAGAACATCTGCGTTGTCGGCGACGACGCGCAGAGCATCTACGGGTTTCGGCAGGCGGACATTCGCAACATTCTCGAGTTTGAATCGTACTTTCCCGACGCCAAGGTCATCCTGCTCGAGCAGAACTACCGCTCGACGCAGACGATCCTCGACGCCGCGCACGCGATCATCGAAAAGAACGTCAACCAGAAAAAGAAAAAGCTCTGGACCTCGAATCCCGGCGGCGAAAAGCTCTACTACTATCAGGCCCTCGACGGCGACAGCGAGGCCCGCTTTGTCGCGTCGAAGATCGAGGAGCACCTGCGGCGCGATCAGAACGCGCGCCTCGCCGTGCTTTACCGCACGAACGCGCAGTCGCGGCTTTTCGAAGAAGCTCTGCGTCGGCGCCGGATCGAGTACAACATCGTCGGCGGATTTTCGTTCTACGAGCGGGCCGAGGTCAAGGACATTGTCGCGTATCTCAAGCTGGCGATGAATCCGTTTGACGACATCGCGCTGCTGCGCGTGATAAACGTACCGCCGCGCGGCATCGGCAAGACGTCGCTAGACGAGATCCAAAAACAAGCGAGGCATCGCGGCTCTTCGCTCTGGATGACGATCGCGACGCTGACCGATCCCGCGTTGACCGAGAACGTAAACCTCACGCCGCGTGCAAAAGAGGCTCTTCGTGCGTTTCGCAAGACGATCGAGCGGCTGCACATGCGGATCGTCGAGCCGAGCCTCGCCGAAAAGCCTGTTTCGGATGTCGTCGTCGCCGCGATCGAAGAGACCGGCTACGCCGGAATGCTCCGCGCGGAAGGCACCGACGAGGCCGAAGCTCGGCTCGAGAACCTTGAAGAGCTGGTCAACGCCGCCGTCGATTACGACCGCGACCGCGAGAGCGGCCTGCGTGATTTTGTCGATCACGCCGCGCTGACCTCCGACACCGACAGCTACGACCGCAACGCTCCCGTGACGCTCATGACGGTGCATTCGGCCAAGGGGTTGGAATTTCCCGTCGTCTTTCTCGTCGGGCTCGAGGACGGGATCTTTCCGCATTCGCGCAGCATCAACGATCCAAAGGAGCTCGAAGAGGAGCGGCGTCTCGCGTACGTCGCCATCACGCGGGCCGAGAAGACGCTCTACGTCACGCACTCGATGCGCCGCCGCGTGTACGGCGAGGAGATCGTCGCCGAGCCGTCGCAGTTCCTCAACGAATTGCCGCTCGAGCTGATACACGATCTCTCTGACGGACCGTCTTGGCTCTCGTATGCGACGGGCAGCCGCGGTTTTGCCGCGTCGGCCGGCGGCGGGAGAGGCTCCCGTTCCGAAGAAAGTCTGCCGGCCCCGAAGCCGAAGAATCTCTACACCGGCAAGACGTACAACAGCGCCGACGCGATCGCCGAGTTCTTTAAAAAGCGCGGGCCCGGACTGAAGCGCGAGACCTCGGCTCCGGACGAGAGGCCCCAGCCCAAGTCTCCTTCATCTCCATACGAGCGGCTCAAGGCCGCGGGCTCAGGCCGCCCGCCTGCCGAGGCGGACGCCTCCGGATCGGGTTTTACGCCGGGAACGCATGTCCTGCACGAAAAATACGGCCGCGGGCTCGTTCTTCGCCGCGAGGGATCGGGCGACAACGTAAAGCTCACGATCAGCTTTTCTGGCTACGGTCAAAAGAAGCTGATCGAGAAGTACGCCAACCTGCAGCGGGCATAAATATTGCTTAAAAATAAAAGCGAATAATTGTGTATTGATCCGAAGCAGAGGATCGGGAGGGACAGTATGCGCAAACTTGGTATCGTAGCGGTCTCGGCCGCTGCCTTGCTCGCCTTGAACGGCTGCGGCGGGACGGTTTCGACCGGCAACACCAATCTTACAGCGGTCAATGCGAACGCAAGCATCGCGAACTCGGTAGCAAATTCTAACATCGATGCAGTCGCCGGCACGACCGGCGGCTCGACGGTCGAGGCCCGTGAGCCCGAGCAGTATCAGGCCAATATCAGGCTCAGCCTGCAGACGATGGGCGGCAGTCAGAACGTAAGCGTCCCGACGCTGGCCGCGGTCGTGGCCCGTTCGGGTGCGGACCGCGTGATGCAGTTCACGCTGCCGAACAACGAGAAGGTGATCTATCTCGACAAGGCCGGCACCAACTATCTTATTCTCCCGAACCGACGCCAGTACGCCGAATTGAACAAGGAATCGCTGGGCTTTGAAGTACGGCGGATGCTGATGCCCGAGCAGGTCGTCGCTCAGGTCAAGGGCCTGCCCGGCGTCAAGCTCGCCGGCGAAGAGGTCGTCAGCGGCCGCGAGGTCGTCAAATATACGTATCAGGCCGTAACTAATACGCAGACACAGGCCGGCAGCGTCGGCACCGAATCGGTGATCCTCGTCGATAAGCAGACCGGCCTGCCGCTGCGAAGCGAGACGGTGTCGCAGACGCAGTCGGGAGCGAACGTTCAAGGCGTCAGCGGCGTACGCGTCGTCACCGAGATGACCGACATCAGCACGACGCCCGACGCGGCTCTCTTTACGCTGCCTGAGGGTTATCAAAAGATCGATCCTGAAACCGTGAAGGCACAGGTGCAAGCCGTCTTCAGCATCGTCGGCAGCTTTATCGGCCAGGCGATGAATAACCAGCAGCCGCCGGCCGCAAATTCGAATGCGGCCGCGAACTCCAACCGCTAAAGCGATGGGACGACTGCTGCTCGGACTATTGATCGGCATCTTGCTCGGCGGCGGGCTGAGCTACTTTTTGCTTGTCGGTACGCCGCGGTCGTCGCCGCCGCCCGGAGAGCCGATGCGGCCGCCCGACGCGTCGGCGATGCCGCCGGGCACGGCGCAGATCGTCTTGCGGCAGGACTTTTTTAACGGCGTTCTAAATACGGTTTTCAGCGAGATGAACCCGCCGGTCTTCGCACTCGACCGCGGCGGCCGCAACGGCGAATGTCCGAGTCAGCTGACCATTCTTCGACAGGGCAGCGGAGCGGAGAGCATTGTCAGGCTCGAGGGCGAGCGGCTCGGGGCGAATCTCGCCTTTAACGGCAATTACAATTCGCCCGTCGGCTGCATCGCATTCTCGGGTTGGGCCGATTCTAATTTTGAGCTCCGGTACGATCCGGCCAATAAGAGCGTCTTTGGCCAGCTCAACGTCGCCAACGTCAACCTCGACGGCGTCAATCCGATCTTTGCGCCGCTGATCACGCCGATCATCCAATCGACCATCAACTCGCGGGTCAATCCTATCCCGATCGTCGACGGCGCTCGGCTGTCGCTCAATATCCCCATGGCGGCCGCCGGCGGAGAGCTGAACGCCGTCATCTCGGACGTCCGCGGCGAGGTGAAAGACAACGCCCTGAATCTGTATGTTGTTTATGACTTCAGCGGCCGCGTCGCGAGGTGATCGGCTGCGATCCGGCGGCGGCGTGAGAGCGAGCTATCATTTGGCCATGTCGGATGCGCAATGTTGAGACCGTTCACGATATCGTTGATCCTGCTGTCGGCGTTTATCTCGAACGGCTGTTCTCGACCTGCGGACGACGGAGCCGCCGCATCGACCCCGGTCCCGGCCGCGAACTCCTATACTGCAAGCGATGCCTCAGGAACTTTCGCCGCCGCGACCGGAGTTCCTGCTTGTGACGAGGCGATCGCGCTTCTCCGTGCGGAGCTCGACCTGCCGGACGAGAACGACGTCGCCCGTGCGATGAAGGCTGCGGCCCTCGGCCGGATCGAGGACAAGATCAGGTTAGCGATCGACCAGCACAAGGCCGACCGATCGCGCCTAGCTGCACGATGTCGCGAGATCGAACGTGAACTGACAAGGTACAAGCCCAGGGAAGCTGTCGATAAATAGCTCTCGGTCTTACGGACACAAAAACAAGAGGCCCGCCAAAATCAGGCGGGCCTCCGTCGCATTTGCAAAGCCGTGTCTAGACGCTCATGATCTCGTGCTCTTTATTCTTGGCGAGCTCGTCGATCTTTGCGATGAAATTGTTTGTCAGCTTTTGGACCTCGTCGAGGCCGCGGCGTTCCTCGTCCTCCGAGATCGCCTTGTCCTTGAGCAGCCTTTTCAGCGAATCGTTGGACGCGTGACGCACGTTGCGGATCGCGACGCGATGGTCCTCGGCGACCTCGCCGACCTGTTTAGCGAGCTGCCTGCGGCGCTCCTCGTTGAGCGGCGGGACGGGAAGCCGGATGACCTTGCCGTCGTTTGACGGCGTGAGGCCGAGGTTTGCGCCGATGATCGCCTTTTCGACGGCGTTCAGCTGCGAAATGTCCCACGGCTGCACGGTTATGAGCTGCGGTTCGGGCACGGCGACCGAGGCCATCTGATTGAGCGGCGTCGGCGAGCCGTAATAATCGACGACGACGCTGTCGAGCAGCCCGACGGTCGCGCGGCCGGTACGGATGTTTGCAAGCTTGCGTTTGAAGTCTTCGACGACGGCGTCCATCTTGGGGCGCGTCTCTTTGATCACATCATCTACGGTCATAGGTCAGCTATTCGAAATCGTTTGTCACTACATTTGAAACGAGCGTCCCGATAGACAGGTCGCCGCAGACGGCCTTTACGATATTGCCCGAGCGTCGCATGTTAAAGACCATTATCGGGAGGCGGTTGTCCATACAGAGCGAGATCGCGGACGAGTCCATGACCCGGAGCTGCTTTTCGAGCACCTCCTGATACGACACGCGGTCGTAGCGTTCGGCGTCGGCGTGCTTTGCGGGGTCTGCCGAATAGACTCCGTCGACCTTTGTCGCCTTGAAGATCACGTCGGCCTCGATCTCGAGAGCCCGCAGGGCCGCGGCCGTGTCGGTCGTGAAGTACGGATTGCCGGTACCGGCGGCGAAGATGACCGCACGCTTTTTCTCGAGGTGGCGTATCGCGCGTCGGCGAATGAAAGGCTCGGCGATCTGCGGCACGTCGATCGCCGAAAGCGTCCGGGTATAGACGCCGACCTTCTCGAGCGCGTCCTGCAGCACGACGGCGTTCATTATCGTCGCCATCATTCCGATGTAGTCGGCGCTCGCTCGGTCCATATTGCCCGCCGATTCCGAGACGCCGCGAAAGATGTTGCCGCCGCCGATCACGATCGCGATCTCGACGCCGAGGTCGTGGACGGTCTTCACCTCTTCGGCAAGCGCGGCCGCGACCTTGGTATCGATGCCGTAATTCTGCTCGCCCATGAGGACCTCGCCCGAGAGCTTGAGCAAAATTCGTTTGAATACAGGCGTCATCGTTAAGTTACGAAGCTGCGAAGCTGCGAAGTTACAGAGTACCAGAGTGCCGGAGCTGCAGAGGGACGGAATAATTCGTTTTGTTTTTCGACATCCTCAATTTCGCAACTCCGGTACGTCGTAACTTTCCCAAACTTCTAATTGCTCGCCATCGAGGCGACCTCGGCGGCGAAGTCGTCCTGGCGCTTTTCGATGCCCTCGCCCATTTTGTAGCGAGTGAAGCGTCGGATCGTGATGTTCTCTTTGATCGACGCGATCTTTTCGGTAACAAGCTCGCCGACCGTCTTGCTCGGATCTTTGACGAAGGGCTGATCTACGAGGACGTTCTCCTCGTAGTACTTGTTCAGCCGGCCCTCGATGATCTTGTTGAGCACGTCCTCGGGCTTGTTGGCGTTCTTCGGATCGTTCTTGAGCTGCTCGCGCGTGATCTCGCGTTCTTTGTCGAGCTCGGCCGCAGGCACGTCCTCGCGGCGGACGTAACGCGGGTCTGCCGCCGCGATGTGCATCGCGACGTCCTTGACGAGCTGCTGAAACTCCTCACCGCGGGCGACGAAGTCGCTCTCGCAGTTGATCTCGACGAGCACGCCGACCTTGCCGCCCATGTGAATGTACGACCCGACGACGCCCTCGGCCGTGACGCGGCCGGCCTTTTTGCCGGCCGTAGCCATGCCTTTTTTACGAAGGATCTCGATCGCCGCCGCTTCGTCGCCGTTAGCCTCGACGAGAGCATTCTTACAATCGACCATTCCGGCTCCGGTCTTTTCGCGGAGCGCCTTTACCGCGCTTGCTGTGATTTCTGCCATAACTTACTCCGATTGATCAAAAAAATATTGCCTTACAAAAAAGCGTAGCCCGTTTGCCTCGAACGGAAAAGAGCTACGCTTTCAAGAAATAAAAATGTCTGTTTAGCTGGCTGACGCTTCGCTGCTTTCTTCCGTTTGTTGTTCTTCGCGGGCCTCGACCAGATCGTCCGAGGACATCTTCGCAACTTCCGGCCTGACCTCCGCCTCTTGATCGGCCCCGGCGATCGGGTGCGCGCCGGCGACCGTCTCGTCGCTGTGCGTCTCTTCAGCCGTCTCCCACGTGCGGTCGGCGACGGTCACCTGGATATTCTCAGCGGCGACGGTCTCGACCGCTTCACCGGCGGGAGCTTCGACCGGTGCGACGCCGCCCTCGGTCGCGATCTGCCGGCCTTCGATGATCGCGTCCGCGATCCTCGAGGCAAAGAGCCTGATCGCGCGAAGCGCGTCGTCGTTGCCCGGGATCACCTGCGTGATGCCGTCAGGCGAGCAGTTGGTGTCGACGACCGCGACGATCGGGATGCCGAGGCGATTGGCTTCGGCGACGGCGATCTCCTCTTTGCGGACGTCGATGATAAAGAGCATGTCGGGCAGGCCGTTCATATCCTTGATGCCCTCGAGGTTCTTCATCAGGCTCGCGTGTTCGCGGTCGAGCTTGAGACGCTCTTTCTTGGTGAGCATCTCAAAGCGGCCGTCCTCTCGCATCGCTTCGATCTCTTTGAGCTTCTGGATCGACTTCTGAACGGTCTGATAGTTGGTGAGGAGGCCGCCGAGCCAGCGGTTGTTGATGTAGTACTGGCCGCAGCGGAGTGCTTCTTCTTTGATCGCGTCCTGCGCCTGGCGCTTGGTGCCGACAAAGAGGACCTTTTGATTCGGTCGCTCGGTCAGCGAGTCCTGAACGTAAGCCAACGCGTCGCGGAAAAGCTTCTGCGTTTTTTGAAGGTCAATAATATAAATGCCGTTGCGCTCGCCAAAGATGTATTCCTTCATCTTCGGGTTCCAACGGCGGACCTGGTGACCAAAGTGAACTCCTGCCTCGAGGAGTTCTTTCATCGTTACTGTAGCCAAAACTATTTCTCCTTGGTTTATGTACTCGACAAGGCAATGGCCAAACCAAGCGCCCTGTCAATGGATTTGCGATCTGCAATTTTCGATTTGCGATTGGAGGGCCAACTCTTTGATCGAAAATTGCAGATCGGCAATCGAAAATTCCTTATCTCTTCGAGAACTGGAAGCGCTTGCGTGCTCCCTTCTGACCGTACTTCTTACGCTCTTTCTTGCGCGGGTCGCGAGTCACGAGCCCGGCCTTTTTCAGCGTAGTTCTAAAGTCGGCGTTGTACTCGAGCAGCGCGCGCGTGATCCCGTGACGGACCGCACCGGCCTGGCCGGCGGTGCCGCCGCCGTCAACATTCACGAGGATGTCAAATTTTGCGGCCGTCTCCGTCAAACGAAGCGGCTGGCGGATGATCATCTGCAGCGCTTCGTTGGGGAAGTACGAGTTGAATTCGCGGTTGTTGACCTTGATCTCGCCCGAACCCGGTCGAAGGTAAACGCGTGCGGTCGAGGTCTTTCTGCGGCCGGTGCCGTAATACTGAATGTCTGCCATATCTTGGTAGTGGTCAGTGACGAGCGGCAAGTGTCGAGTCGATCGCGGTCGTCACTCGTCACTTGTCACTTACAACTGTTTTATTTGGTCTCGATGTTTACTGCCTCGGGCTTCTGTGCTGAATGACGGTGGTCTGCGTCCGCGTAAACCTTGAGCTTCTTGGCCATCGCGCGTCCGAGCTTGGTTTTCGGCAGCATGCCCTTGACGGCCAGCTCGATCACACGCTCGGGATTTTTTTCGAACATGTCCTTGACCGAGACCTCGCGGAGACCTCCCGGGAAGAGCGTGTGGCGGCGATAGACCTTTTGGTCATTCTTGGAGCCCTTGAAAATTGCGTGGCGGGCGTTGATCACGACGCAGTGATCGCCCATGTCCAAAAAGGGCGTCCATTGCGGATTGTTTTTGCCCGAGATGATCCTCGCTACCTCGGTGGCGAGGCGGCCGACCGTTTTTCCCTTAGCGTCGACGACGAACCACTTCCGGTTATCGGCCAGACCTTTTCCGCTTGGAATAAAAGTACTCATAGTGCACACACAGATAGATATTTCCGCAAAAATGCGAACTGATAGAGTATCGAAGTTGATTTTTGAGGTCAAGCGGCCGTCGGGGACGTGACTGGCACGCTATGACAAGGGCTCAAATATGAAGCCAAAGCGGGCTCCGGCCATGATCAGGCCGATGATGGTCTTGGCGTCCTCGATCTCGCCATCGCGAATGAGCCGAAACGCCTCGTCGAAGCCGTACCGCTCGATCTCGAGGATCTCGTCCTCCTCGAGCCTTTGAGCCGTCTCGGCGAGGCCGGTTGCCATATAGAGATGCATTTTCTCGGTCAAAAATCCGGGCGAGACGTAAAATTCGGTCAGCTTCTCGATCCGCTCGGCCGTTACGCCGATCTCTTCCTCGAGTTCGCGGGCCGCGCCGGCCTCAGGCGGCTCATTCTCGTTCAGCGTACCGGCCGGTATCTCCAGGAGAAACTTACCGGCCGCGTGCCGGTACTGCCGGACAAGGGCGAGCGTCCCGTCCGCAAAAACCGGCACGATCACGCAGCTGCCATGATGCGTGACGATCTCGCGCTTGTATTCAACGTCGCCCTGGCGAATTTCGGCTTCGAGCACATCAAATACTTTTCCGGAATAGATCTGTCGTGAGGCTAATACTTCAGGTTTGTCCTGCATTGGTTTACTCGTGAACGGAGAGAATAGCATTTCCGCGCGATTGATATAGAATGACCACGATGACGGGAAAACGTGTCGGTTTAGGCGTCTGCGGCGGGATCGCGGCTTATAAGGCGATCGAGGTGATGCGGCTGCTGCAGAAGGCGGGCTGCGTGGTCTCGGTGGCGATGACGCGGCATGCGACCGAGTTTATTCGGCCGCTGACGTTTCGTGCATTGACCGACAGGTATGTGATCGTCGACGACTACGATCCGGAGAATCCCGATCCGATCGCGCACGTCAACTTTTCGCAGAATATCGATCTGCTGCTCATCGTGCCCGCGACGGCGAACATCATCGCCAAATTTGCGAACGGCATCGCGGACGACTTTTTGACGTCGACGTATCTTGCCTCGACCGCTCCGGTGATGATCGCTCCGGCGATGAACGTCTCGATGTGGGAACATCCGGCGACGCGGCGCAATGTCGAACGGCTGCGGGCGGACGGCGTGCGGTTTGTCGAACCGGTCGATGGCGAGCTAGCGTGCAAGACGGTCGGCACGGGCAAGCTTGAGGACGTTGAGAATATTGTCGAGCAAGCGCTCGACCGAATGCGGAATGCTGAACGCGGAGTGGGGAATCCGAAATCGAGTGATGCCGCGATCTCTAAAACCTCAGGTCGTGGCTCCGATATTCCGCATTCCGAATTCCGCACTCCGCATTCTGAGGATCTTGACGGCGAAAGGGTCTTGATCACCGTCGGCGGCACGCGCGAGGCGATCGATCCGGTGCGGTTCATCTCTAATCACTCGTCGGGGAAGATGGGATTTGCGGTCGCCGAGGCAGCGGCGGCACGGGGTGCCAAGGTCACGGTCGTCGCCGGCAGCACCAGCGAGCCGGAGCCGGGCGGTGTGCGCGTCGTCCGCGTCACGACGGCTGCCGAGATGTTTGACGCAGTGATGGCCGAGCTGCCGGACGCGACAGTTTTTGTCGGAGCGGCGGCCGTTGCGGATTACGCGCCGGCGACGGCTGCGGCGGGCAAGATCAAAAAGGACGGCCGCGACACGATGACGATCGAACTCAAAAAGACCCCGGACATTCTCGCCGAGGTCGCACGCCGCCGCCGCGAAGGGCAGATCGTCGTCGGCTTTGCGGCAGAGACAAGCAACGTCTTGGCCTATGCCCGTTCGAAGATGGAGAGGAAGGGACTCGACATCGTTGTCGCTAACGACATCACGCGAGAAGGTGCGGGCTTCAATACCGAAACGAACATCGCGACGATCCTGGTTCGCGGCTCGGAGGACGAGACCGAACTGCCATTGATGACCAAACGCGAGCTCGCCGACCGCATTCTCGACCGTGTCGTCGAGATGCGCGGCGCGGTGACATCGTCGCGACCTTAGCGGCTCACCTTGCTGTTGTCCCAAAAATCGGGTTTGCGTGTCGGGATCGGACTATTCCTGAGTTTCTCGATCTGTTCTGCCCGGAGGCGAAGTTCCTCTTCGCGCTTTTGCCGGCGGGCCTCGCCCGTGAGCGGCGGAGTGCCGCGGTCGCCCCAATAGTATTTGACCGTGATGAAGATCAGCGTCGCGGAACCTATAATCGTCAGTAAGATCACAAGCGTGATCAGCCATGCGAGGCTCGACATGATTCAATGATAGCGTTCGCGTCGGTCTTCATCCAATCGGGCCACGTTCGCGCAGATCGGTTTTAATGGACACAAGATCGGCAATTCACGAGATAGCTGTAGACCTGCAAGAGCACCTGCTCTATCTGCAGGAACTCGGAGCTTCGGAAATGGCGGACGTGCTGCCCGAACGGTTGGCCGCCGTCGAGCAAGAGCCGCGACAGGTGCCGCAGCGAATGCGTGCAGAGACCGCGCCGGCGCCGGTCGTTGTCGAAGCGGAGCGATTCGTCCCGCCGCCGGACATCGCCGCGATCACGCCGCCGGCGACGTCGCTGCCCGAGACCCCGCGTCCCGCGGCCGGCCGGTCGCGTCTTAACGAGCTGCCGTCGCTGTCCGCCCGAAGCACAATGCCAAAGAGAAGCCCCGCAAACTCTACGTCACCGCCGCAAAACGTTCAGCCGCCGGTCGTTTCGGCCGTGGTCGAGCAACCAGACACTGAAGGCTCGCTCTTTGGCGCGGCGGCCGGGCTGCCCGAGTCGTCGGAGACGCTCGAGCAGATCCGCGCCGACATCGGCGACTGCACACGCTGCCCGCTGTATTCCGGACGAACTCAGATCGTGCACAGCACCGGCAATACGACTGCGGATCTGATGTTCGTCGGCGAGGCACCGGGTGCCGACGAGGACGCGCAGGGCTTTCCCTTCGTCGGCCGCGCGGGCCAGCTTCTCACCAAGATCATCGAGAGCATCGGCTTTGCACGCGAGGACGTTTTTATCGGCAACATCAATCGCTGCCGCCCGCCCGGCAACCGAGCTCCGACTCTGCCCGAGGCTCACACGTGCCGGCCATTCCTTCAGCGCGAGATCGCCGTTGTCAGGCCGAAGGTCATCGTCGTGCTCGGCAACACGGCCATGCACAATCTGCTCGATACAAAGGTCGGGATCACAAAGCTTCGCGGCGAATTTCAGGACTACATGGGCATCAAGGTGATGCCGACATTCCATCCGGCATTCCTCCTGCGCGACCCGCGCAAGAAGCGTGAGGTCTGGGAAGATATGAAGAAAGTTCGCGACTACTTAAAAGAGAACGCCTGACGGCGGCGTAACGACATGGGGGAGAATTTATGCAGGCCGGTCTATTCGCAGCGGGTGCGGGTGGTCCTTCGGGAGAGACGATCGCATCGATCGAGGACGACATTCGGCAAAGGATCGCTCCGCTCTTTCCGGGCCGCGCTTTTGTTTTCGGCCTCGGCCCGCAGGATGCTGCGGTCGTCGCCGTGGGCGAATCGCCGGGGCCGCCCGACCTCGCGACGGGCCAGCCCTTCACCGGTCCCGCCGGCGACCTGCTCAAGCGCATTCTCGCGTCGATCGGCCTTGGTCGATCGGACTGCTATCTAACAAACGTCGTCAAATTCATCTCTCAAGGCGACGAACTAACGCCGGAAACCATCGATCTGTTCACGCCGTTCCTCCGGCGCGAGATCGCCGCTATATCGCCCGAGGTCGTCCTGCTGCTCGGGTCGACGCCGACCAGAGCGCTTCTCAACACAAAACAGCCGATCTCAAAGGCCCGCGGCGAATTCACCATCATCGACGGCATCGCCTATATGCCGACATTCAACCCCGCCTATTTGCTGCGCGATCCGACAAAGAAAAAAGAAGTCTGGGACGACATCAAAAAGGTGCGCGAGTTTCTGTCGCGGCTCGGCTGAATCTATCGGCCCGCCCGTGTCGAAACAATCTGCCGGAGGGAATCTGCGCTCGCCTTTTGATCGCAGGCAGACAGACCGGCAGGTCGATCTGTGCGACCGTTAGACCCCGGCATCATGAATATCGCCCCCGACAGCAATGATCAGTTCCTGATGGAGGGCATCGCCGCGTGCCGCGAGATCACCCGCCGTTACGGCACGAGCTACTACTTTGCGACGCA
This sequence comes from Pyrinomonadaceae bacterium, assembly GCA_046313635.1. GTDB lineage: Bacteria > Acidobacteriota > Blastocatellia > Pyrinomonadales > Pyrinomonadaceae > OLB17. Next base: position 57,440 of record JBKBYA010000002.1, read on the forward strand.
GTTCTTTCCGCCCGAGGTCCGCAGCGGGGTGTATGCCGTTTACGCATTCGCACGCATTCCCGACGAGATCGTCGACGACCCGGACGCGACGGACCGGCAGGACGTTCTCAGGCGGCTCAACGAATGGCGCGACCGCTGGCTCGAGGCGATGGAGCTAGGCAGGAGCGACGACCCGGTGCTGAACGCGATCGTCGTGATGTTTAGGAAATACGGCATCCCGGTCTCGGACGGCGAGGCATTTTTGCGGTCGATGTTTCTCGATCAGGAAAAGTCTCGTTACCGCGACTTTTCGGAGCTCGAAGATTATATGTACGGCTCGGCCGGCGTGATCGGACTAATGGTCACGCGCATCGTCGGCTGCTCCAGCGAGGAGGCGTTTCCATTCGCAGTAAAGCTCGGTTACGCATTTCAGCTCACCAACTTTTTGCGCGACATTCGTGAGGACTACGAGGACCTCGGCCGGATCTATATGCCGCAGGACGAGATGGACCGTTTCGGCTTGTGCGAGAGCGACATCGCGTCGCGGCTGCACGATGAGCGGTTCGTCGAATTTATGAATTTTCAGATCGCGCGCAACCGCGAGATCTACCGCGAGGCGCTGCCGGGAATAAAGCTGCTCCACTGGCGCGGCCGGCTCGCGGTGCGGATCTCGTACGTTTTGTACAAGGCCATCCTCCGCGAGATCGAACGGGCGAACTACAATGTCTACGCCGGCCGCGTCCGCACGAGCTTTGGGCAAAAGGTGTGGCTCTCGCTCAAGGCCGTCGGCGGCGTTTATGAGTAAAAAGGTTGTCATCATCGGCGGAGGGATCGGCGGTCTTGGTGCCGCCTGCCTTTTTGCGCGCAAGGGCTACGGCGTCACGCTTGTCGAAAAGAACGAGCACCTCGGCGGCCGAGCGAACATATTCGACGCCGACGGCTTCCGTTTCGACATGGGGCCGTCATGGTATCTCGCGCCCGACATCTTTGAGCATTTCTTTAAGCTCGTCGGCGAGCGTGTCGAGGACCATCTCGATCTCGTCAGGCTCTCACCGTCGTATCGCATCTTTTTCAGAAGCGGCGAGCGGCTCGACATCCAAAGCGATATCGAGAAAGACGCGGCGACATTCGAAGCGATCGAGCCCGGGGCGGGCGACAAGCTGCGGGCTTACCTCAAGCAATCCGAGTATCAGTACGGCGTCGCGACCGAACATTTCATGTTCAAGAACTACGACACGATCTTCGACTTTTTGAATCGCCGGGTGATGACCGAGGGGCAAAAGCTCTCGGTCTTTTCGACGATGCACAAGTTCGTGTCAAAGTTTTTCCGTTCGCCCGAGCTGCGTCAGGTGATGGAGTACACGATGGTCTTTCTCGGCACCTCGCCGTACGAGGCGCCGGCACTCTACAACCTGATGTCGCACATGGATTTTAACCAAGGAGTGTTTTACCCGCGGGGCGGCTTTTACGAGCTGATCAAGGCGCTCGCCGCGATCGCCGAAAAGAACGGGGCCGCACTGCGGACAAGTTCTCCGGCCGTGCAGATCGTAGTTCGCGACGGCAAGGCCGCCGGCGCGCGGCTCGAGTCGGGCGAGCAACTCGACGCCGACATCGTGATCTCTAACGCGGATCTCTGGTTCACCGAGACTCGCCTGCTCGCGGGCGGCTCGACGTCGCTCGGCGAACGCTACTGGAAAAAGCGTGTCATGGCGCCGTCGGCATTCATCCTTTATCTCGGCGTCAGCGAAAAGCTGCCGAATCTGGTTCACCACAACCTGCTTTTTTCCGAGGACTGGCGAAAGAATTTCGACGACATCTACAGGCATCCGCAGCTGCCGCACGAGCCCTCGCTCTACGTCTGCGCGCCGAGCGTGACCGACGACACCGTCGCTCCCGAGGGAAAGGAAAATCTGTTTGTCCTTGTGCCCATCGCCTCGGGCCTCGAGATCTCGGACGACGAAAAAGAGAAGTATGCCGACCGCGTGCTTGCGCTGATGGAGAGAGAAATGGGTTTGCCCGGCCTGCGCGGCAAGATCGAGTGTCGCCGCGTCTATACGGTCGAAGATTTTTTTCGCGACTACAACAGCTTTCGCGGCTCGGCACTCGGGCTCGCGCACACGCTGCGGCAGACGGCGATATTCAGACCGAAGAATTATTCAAAAAAGGTCCGCGATCTATACTACGTCGGTGCCGGGACCAATCCCGGCATCGGCACGCAGATCTGTCTGATCAGCGCCGAGCTTGCGTACAAGCGCGTTCACGGCATAAGGTCGGCCGGGCCGCTCGATCGGCTCTAGAAATGCCGCGTCAACGCCACGTAGCAAAAGATCGCAAAGCCGCACAGGGTGTTGACCAAAGGGAAAATGCGATAGATCGGAAAGAGTCCGCTGCGGCGGCGGCCGACGGCGAGCGAGATCAGCATCAGCGTCGTGTACACGACGCCGAGCGAGACGCCGAGTGCCGGCTCCTCGGTCATGATCAGCAGTGCGGCCGCGAGATATGCGACGAGACAAAACACGACCGTGCTCGTCGAGCCTAGAAAGGTCGCGATCGTCCTGACGCCGGCACGATGATCGGCATCGATATCCGGCACGGCCGAGTAAGCGTGCATCGCCATCGTCCAAAACCATCCGGCGACGACGACAACGAGCGGCGGAAAGGTGCCGGCCGTGATCTGATAGGCGAAGACGCCCGGCAAGACATACAGACCGTTGAAAGCAGAATCGAGTATCGGGATGCCCTTGGCCCTGGCCGGCGGCGCCGAATAAAAGATCGAGAGAAGCAAAAAGGCGACGAGCGTGAGAAAGGACGCAAGCGATGTGAACATTGCCGCGACGACGAACGGGACGGTCACGACGGCTATCGCGGCTGCGAGCACCAAACGCTTGTCGGGCGTGACGAGCAGCTCGTACCCGGCCTTCTTCTCGTTCAGGACGTCGGTCTCAAAATCGAATATGTCGTTGATCCCGTAAACGAGCAGATTTGCCGGAAAGAGAAAATAGAGGCCAAAGATGATCGCGGTCGCCGTCGTGAGCTCCGCGATCGAGTCGGCCCCGGCGACGAGCCCGATCAGGTACGGTCCAAATAGATAGATCCAAAATCTCGGCCTGCTGACTTTGAAGAAGAATCGTGGATTGGGCACGGCGGGATTATAGCTCAGAAATAGAAATGTTTACCTTGCGCCAGGCTTCGGTACTACTGGGACTCGCGGTCCTGCTCGCGACGGGCGCCTTTTTTGTGACGAATGTCGAGCTGCCGCCCTGGGCGTCGTGGCTGTCGGCGGCGAGCGTTCTGCTCTTTGCGCTGCCGAGCTTCTACGCTCTCGCGATGTGGCTCGGATGGCGGCGGGCGGCGATCGCTGCTGGCGGTCTCGGGCTTTTCGCTCTCGCGGTCGAATTGTCGGCGATCGTGACCGGCTTCCCGTACGGGCACTTCGGATATTCGCATCTGCTCGGTGGTCGAATATTCGACCTTGTGCCATGGACGGTCGCCTTTGCGTGGACGCCGCTCGTTCTCGGCAGCTATGCGGTCGCGGCACGCCTGACAGCGGGCCGCGCCGGCCGTATCACTCTCGGCGCGGCGCTGCTTGTGGCGGTCGACCTCGTTCTCGATCCGGCGGCGGTGCGGCTCGGCTTTTGGCGATACGCGGAGCCGGGCGTCTACTACGGCGTTCCGTTCTCGAACTTTTCCGGCTGGCTGTTGTCGGGTCTCGCCGGCGTGGCGCTGCTCGACGCCCTCGTCGCGCGCTTTCGACCGCTGATGCCGGCGCCTGCGCAGCTTGCGGGGAGCTTGGTCTTGATCGTCTTTTATTGGACCGCGGTCGCGCTTTTTGCGGGTCTTGCCGTGCCGGCCGCGATCGGCGCGATACTGCTCGCCGGACTCGTGACGCGATACCTGAGATCGTACTTCGCGTTTGAGGACATGGTCGTGCTTGCCGACGACGAAGGCCGAGAGATCGGCACGGCCAACAAGTACGCTATCCACGATTCGCAGACGCCGCTGCACAAGGCCTTCTCGGTCTTTTTGCTCAACTCTCGCGGCGAGCTTCTGCTTCAGCAGCGGGCATATTCCAAGCGTACTTGGCCGGGCGTCTGGTCCAACTCGTGCTGCGGGCACCCGATGCTTTACGAATCTGCAAAGCGGGCAGCGCGTCGACGGCTGAGGACCGAACTCGGCATCAGGTCGGCCGAGCTTCATCTGGTGCTTCCGGACTACCGCTACCGGGCCGAAAAGGACGGCATCGTCGAGAATGAGCTGTGCCCGGTATTCGTCGCGTTCTCGGATGACGTTCCGAGCCTCAACTCTTCAGAGGTCGCCGCGGTGAGATGGATCGATTGGAACGAGGCCTACGATCTGATCCGAGACCCGGCGAACGGTTTCTCGCCGTGGGCCGTCGAAGAGATCGCGCTGCTGCTCGACAGCGACGAATGCACGCGGATCATCGGCGATAAATTGCCATCGCATGACGCCGGCGTTCGAGCGGCCGCGTGACGCCGGGCCGCGGGCGCCGTGTGCTAAGCTACACAAAAAATTCGTTGCCCGAACACAAAGTATGAAAAGAATAAGCGCCTTGCTTGTGATGACCGTCGTCCTGGCCTCTCAGGTCTCGTTCTATGCCCAGAAGGGAAGCTTTACCGAGATCAAGCAGCTTCAGGGTCCGCAAAACCCGCGGCTCGCATTCGTCATTCACGGCGGCGCTGGCGTCATCACGCGCGGCTCGCTGACGCCCGAAAAAGAAAAGGCTTATCGCGAAAAGCTCGAGGAGGCCGTGCTCGCCGGCTACAAAGCGCTGCAGGCCGGCAAGTCGAGCCTTGACGCGGTCGAGATCGCGATCCGCATCCTCGAGGATTCGCCGCTCTTTAACGCCGGCAAGGGAGCCGTCTTCACGCACGACGGAAAGAACGAGCTCGACGCTTCGATCATGGACGGCAAAACGCTCGCCGCCGGAGCCGTCGCGGGACTGCGTCACGTCAAAAATCCGATCACCCTCGCGCGAGCCGTGATGGAGCGTTCGCCGCACGTGATGATGGTCGGCGAGGGCGCGGAGCAGTTTGCCAAAGAGCAAAAGATCGAGCTGGTGGACGAGAAGTATTTTTGGACGCAGCACCGCTGGGACGCGCTTCAGCAGATACTGAAAGAAGAAAAGGAAAAGGCGTCGGACAAAAAAATGAGCGTCGACCTCACGCCGACGAACGCGCTTCCGGCAAATAAATTCGGCACCGTCGGCGCCGTCGCGCTCGACAAGGACGGCAACCTCGCGGCCGGCACCTCGACCGGCGGGATGACAAATAAACGCTACGGCCGCGTCGGCGACGCTCCGATCATCGGCGCCGGCACCTTTGCCAACAATATGTCGTGCGCGGTCTCGGCTACGGGCTGGGGCGAGTTCTTTATCCGTCTCGGCGTCGCGAGAGATATTTCGGCTCTGATGGAGTATCGCGCTCTGCCCGTTCAGCAGGCGGCCGATCTCGTCATCCAGCAAAAACTGCAGAAGCTCGGCGGCGACGGCGGCGTGATCGCGGTCGACCGCTTTGGCAATATCGGCATCTCTTTCAACTCCGAGGGAATGTACCGCGCTTACATCAACAGCGACGGCAAGCCGGTCGTCGAGATCTACAAGTGAACGGGGCCGTCGGCTTCTGATATGCAAACCGCTGAGATCATCGCCATCGGATCCGAACTGCTCACCCCGGACCGCACCGATACCAACAGTCTATGGCTGACCGCAAGGCTCAACGAGCTTGGTATCGAGGTCTTGCTCAAAACGATCGTCGGCGACGACGAGGCACGCCTCGAGGAGGTGATCCGCGACGCGGTCAAGCGCTCTGATCTCGTCATCACTACCGGCGGTCTCGGCCCGACCGAGGACGATATCACGCGGCCCGTCGCGGCGCGGGCGCTCGGCCGCGAGCTCGTCTATCACGATGAGATCGAGGACCAGCTTCGCGAGCGGTTTAGTCTCTGGGGCCGCGAGATGCCCGAGATCAACAAGCGTCAGGCTTACGTCATCGAGGGTGCCGAGATCTTGCCCAACCCGAACGGCTCGGCGGTCGGAATGCTGATCGAGACCGACGGGCGAACGATCGCGATCTTTCCGGGGCCGCCGCGCGAGATGCAGCCGATGTTCAGCGACCACGTCTGGCCGAGGCTGGCCGAAAAAGCGGGCGGCCTGAGAAAAAAGCGAAGGGTGCTGAAGGTCTCGGGATTGGGCGAATCGGCGGTTGACGAGGCGATCTCGCCGATCTATAGAGCGTTTGAGACGATCGAAACTTCGATCTTGTTCAACCGAAGCGAGGTCGAGGTGCATCTCACCGCCAAGGCACGATCGGAGAGCGAAGCAGACGAGGCACTGGACGAGTGCACGAGGCGGATCGTCGAAAAGCTCGGCCACGCCGTTTTTTCGACGAGCGGCGAATCGTTGGAAGAGGTGGTCGGCCGGCTTTTAACGGAACGATCGGCGACCCTCTCGGTCGCCGAGAGCTGCACGGGCGGGTTGATCGGATCAAGAATAACGGACGTCGCAGGCTCGTCCAGATACTTTATCGAAGGTGTCGTTTCGTACTCGAACGACGCAAAGATCAGAACGCTCGGCGTGCCGCGAGAGACCATCGAGAAACACGGGGCCGTGAGCGCCGAGACCGCCCAAGCGATGGCCGCAGGGATGCGGCATTTGGCGCGCACCGACTACGCCCTTTCGGTCACCGGGATCGCAGGGCCCGGCGGCGGATCGAGCTCAAAACCTGTAGGGACCGTTTTTGTCGGGCTCGCCGACGAGGAGGGCGTAAAGACCGTCAGGCTCCATCTGCCCGGCGACAGATATCTGGTCCGCTGGCGCTCGAGCCAGGCCGCACTCGACCTGCTGAGACGTCGGCTGCTGCGGCGGGAGCGGCCGCTATCAGATCAAAACGGTTGATATTTTTGAGTCTTTGACACAAAATTAGGCGGGCGTCGCTCGTGCCCCAAGTCCCTAGTATTTGAAACTTTGTATGCCTCGGCGCGTGTAGTTTCGACAAACGCCGGGCGGCATCTCGGCCCTCTCAAATCAGGTTACAGCTATGAAAAGAAATACCTTCGTCCGATCCTCCATCTCGCTGATGCTCTTTGTCTGTCTGCTCTCGCCGACCGCCGCGCTCGCCGCCGGCGACGGCAAAAAGCACTTCAAAGAAGGGCTCAGGCACGAGGCCGCTGAATCATGGGACAAGGCCGCCGAGGAGTTTGCCCTCGCGGTCGCCGACAATCCCCGCAATCCCGAATACCGGCTTCACCTTCAGCGGGCGCTTTTCAACGCGTCTCAGCAGTACATGAAAAAGGGGACCATCGCGGCGAACGAGGGCGACTTTGCCGGCGCCTATAACGCTTTTCGCAGGGCTTACGGCTTTGACCCGACGAATGAACTCGCCAAAAGCGAGATGGAGCGCATGGTACGTCTCCAACAGGGCGTCAAGGACGGCACTCTCGAAGAGAAGAAGGACGACGCCGGAAAGATAAAGCTCGTCCCGACCGGATACACGCCAAAGGCTCCGCAAGCGGTGATGCCCCAGCGCCTCGAGAAGCTTCGCGACGTCCCTTTCCCGAGCGGCGTCAATCTCCAGTTCATCGTCAAGGAGCTCGCTCGCGACCTCGACCTCAACGTGCTCTTCGATTCGGAGTCGCGGCTCGACACGCGCCAGGTAAAGATCGAGCTGCGGCAGGTCACGGCGGCAAAGGCTCTCGACTACATCTTTTTGCAGGAGAATCTCTTTTTCCAAAAGGTCGGCCCGCGGACGATCATCGTCGCGTCAAACAATCGCCGGATGAACTTTCAACAGTTGGTCCTGCGGACCTTTTACCTCTCGAACGCCAATCCAAAAGACGTCAAGACCGTCGTCCAGACCGCGATCCCGGCACAGCCCGGCCGCAGCCAGACGATCGTGCTCGAGGACGCGGCGACCAACAGCATCACGGTCCGCGATACCGAAGAGAACGTCAAGCTGATCGGCAAGCTGATCCAGTCGCTCGACAAGGACCGCGCCGAGGTCGTCATGGACGTGGCGATCTACGAGGTCAACAAGAATGACCTGCTTCAATTCGGCAATCAGCTCGGCGTAGGAGGCGATAAGGCCACGCTTCTGAATCTGGGCGGCGTGAATCTTCCGGTACTGCGCTCGGGCGACAGCGGCCGTATAACGAACGGCTTCCCGTTTCGCGGAGCGGACGCGCTCGGCGTTGCTCTCGGATTTCCGGTGAGCTCCCTCTCGGCGCTTCAGTCAAAAGACAATACCAAGCTGATCGCATCGACCCAGATCCACGCCTTTAACAACGAGGACTCGTCGGCCCGCATCGGCCAGCGAGTGCCGGTCAGGTCGGCGACGATCACCAATGGTTTTAATAACAACAACAATGCGGCCAACGGCGGATTTTTGAGCGATGTCGTTACCTACGAGCAGGTGGGTCTGACCCTGAAATTCAAACCGCTCGTCTTCCCGAATCAGGACGTCCAGGTCGCGATGGAGATCGAATCGAAGGATGTCGCGGGAGCGTCGAATCTGCAGGGAAATCCGATCTTTACCGAGCGGACCATCAAGGGCACGGCCCGCGTTCAGAACAACAAGACGCTCTTGCTCGCCAGCGTCGCGCAGGGAGTCGAGAGCAAGAGCCGCTCTGGCCTGCCGCTCATCGGCCTGATCCCGATACTGGGCCGTCTCTTTACGGCGCCGTCGCGGACCAATCGACAGGTCGACATCGTTATCGCGATCACGCCTAAGGTGATCCGAGCTCCCGCGATCCTGCCCGAGGACGAGATCGAGCGTCCGACCGGCAGCGTGCAGACGCCGACCAACAGTTCGCTTGAGGCGATGATCATTCAGGAGGAGCAGGACGAGATGCTCGCGACCGCACGCCGCCTGCCGAACCAGACCCAGGTGCAGCTGCCAGATCAGGCGGCCGAGGCGCCCGCGTACGTCCGCGATGCGTCCGGCGTGGCCGCGACGGCAGCAGGCGCAAACGTCGGGGCCTCTCGATCTGCCGGTGACGCTGCGGCTTCTATTCAGGGACTGCCGTCGACACTCAAGCCGATCGACTCGTCTGTAAAGCAGCTCGAGATCAAGCAGACGGCCGACACCGCGGCGGGCGAGACTCAGCCCGCGCCGGCGGCGGCTGCCGCGGCCAAGGTGTTTGTTTCGCTGCCGTCCGACATTCGTGCCCTCAAACCCGGCGAGCGGACGCGGATCGCCGTGACGGCAAACAATTCCGCTGCCTTCCGCTCGGCGGTCATCGGGCTCCGCTACGATCCGGCCAAGGTCGCGATCAGGCAGTTGCAGTACGGCGACGTATTCGGCAGCGGGCTGGCAAATACGGCCGCAACACCGTTCCTCAACGACCGTGGACGGACGTACGTTTCGCTCTCGCTGCCCGACGGCGCGGTCGCTGCGGGGACGGGCGTTATCGCATACGTCGAGATCGAAGCTCTCGCCGAGGGCGTGCCTTCGGTGACGTTCGATCGCGACGTGATGAACTTCCTGACGGTGGAGGGGCGGAATTTTGCAGTTTCGTTTTAGTCAGTGATCTCGCGTGAACGAAAAATCAGTCTGGCATCAGCCGCATCGGCCGGATACACGCTGCTCGAGCTGATCCTGACGCTTGCCGTCCTCGCCATTCTAGTGATGGGCACCATCCCGCTGGCGCAGAACGCCGTCAAGCGTGAAAAAGAGGTCAGGCTCCGCGAGACTCTCCGAATGGTGCGCAACGCGATAGACGAGTTCAAGCGCGATGCGATGGGGGCCTGCCCGCAGGGTGCCGTCGTGAGCGGCAATCCCATCGGCGACCGTGCGACGGTCGGCGGCGGCGTGCCGGCAGACCCGCGAAGCCGAGTCGTGATCGACGATTGCGAGATCTTTGACACGCAGAATCTCGATCGCTATCCGCCGTCGCTCGAAACGCTCGTCGACGGCGTCAACGTCCGGCCGAGGGGTCTGAACATTGCGGCCGGCAGCGGACTCCGGGACGGAACGAAGCAGGCGACCGAGCTCGGCGTGACCGAGCAGGTCAAAAAGGTCTACCTTCGCGAGATGCCGGTCGATCCGATGACGGGCGACACCAAGTGGAATCTGCGTTCGTCTTATCAAGAGGCGGGCTCGGCCTGGGACCAAATAAACGTTTTTGACATCAGGTCGACGTCCGACGGCGTGGCATTGAATGGTGAGAAGTACAGTGATTGGTAAACAAAGAGAATTAGGCTTTTCGCTGCTCGAGCTGATGATCTCGATGTTTATCCTGATCATTCTTCTCTCGGTGGCCGTGCCGACATACCGCCGGAGCGTGCAGCATGCCAAAGAGACGGTGCTGAAAGAGAATCTCTGGCAGATGCGCAAGGCGATCGATCAGTACGCCGCCGATAAGGGCAAGCTGCCTCAGTCGGTCAACGATCTCGTCGAGGCCAAGTACCTGCGCGAGGTGCCTGTAGATCCGATAACCGAAAAGGCCGAGTGGGACCCGGTGATGGGCGACGACCCTAACTCGTCCGACGGCGAGCAGGGAATGGTCGACGTTAAGAGCCTTTCGGAAGAGACCGACGGCGACGGCGTGTCGTACAGGGAGTACTGATGCCCGCTGGAGTAAGATGTTTTCATTTCTAACAAGACCAAATTTTCCTAAAGCAGCGATCGGCCTCGAAAAAGAGGCCGTCACCGCATTGGCCCTCGAGCGCGACGATCGAACAAGCCACTTTACCGTCCGCCAGGCGGCGTCGGTCGAGCTCCCGCGCGATCTTCTCGTGCCGAGCTTTACAGAAAAGAACATCGCAAATCCCGCCGAGCTGCGCGTGCTGCTCGAGGAGGCGGTCGCCACCGCGGGGATGCTCGACCAAAAGCGCTGGTCGGTCTCGCTGCCGAGCAATTCGGCCCGGGCGTCGATCATCACTATCGAGACCGAGCCGGCGTCACGCGCCGAGGCAGAGGAGATCCTCGATTGGAAATGCGAACAGGCGTTCGGCGTACCGGCGGGCGAGATGCGCGTCAATCGTGTGCGGCTGAGCCCCGACGGCGAGCGCCGCGTTCGTTATTTTGCGACGGCCGTCAAGCTCGCTGTGATCGACGAGTACGAGACCGTCTTTGAAGATATGGGCTGGAAGGCCGGGTTGATCCTCCCGCGAGCGGTTGGCGAATCGAATTGGCTGATGAGCGGCGGCAGCGACTCCGACTCGCTTCTTATCAGCTCGCAGAGCGACGGGTTTACGGCGTTGATGCTCAAGGGCTCGGAACCGATCGTCGTCAGGACGATAAGCTGCACCGTCGATGAGCTCGAGGACGAGATCTACCGTCTGCTGATGTACTACCACGACCGCGTCGCCGGCGGCGAGCGCGAACTCAAAAACGTCTTGCTGGTCGGCGAAGAGTTTGACCGCGACAAGGTGCGAGAGATCTCGAACGAGGCTTTCGGGCGGCCGCTGACGGTGCTTACCGCCGCCGACATCGGCCTCGACATTCCCGCTGGCGGGCTTATGTTTGACGAGATCGCCGGGCCCGCCGGCCTCGCCGCGTTAGCGTGGAACTAGCCTTCTCGTTTGTGAAACCTCGCTCAGGCGAGTACCGTAATAGCTCTGACCTATGCCCGCTCTATCACTCGCGATCGAGAATTCCGCGCCCGTCACGGACGGCGAGCTGGTCGCCCGTGTTGTGGCCGGTCGCGAGGACGGCTTTGAAGAATTGGTCAGGCGTTATCAGCGGCCGATCACGAGCTACATCTTCCGCATAGTCGGCGATGCCGAATCGGCGCTCGACGTCACGCAGGAAGTCTTTATCAAGGTCTACAACTCGATCTCACGCTACAACGCGGATTACAAATTCTCGACTTGGCTCTACCGCATCGCGCACAATGCCGCGGTCGATCACCTGCGGCGAAACAACATCTGTCCGCAGAGCCTCGAGGCCGAGAATGCGGACGGGTCGTTCCAGATCCAGCTCGAGTCGCTGACGCCCTCACCTGAAAAAGAACGCGAACGCAGCGAGTGGCGCAAGGAGATCGAGTCGGTCGTCAGGCGTCTGCCGGCCGCGTATCGCGAACTGATCGTACTGCGGCACTCAAAGGAACTGAGCTACGAGGAGATCGCCGCCGTAACGGGGCTGCCCCTCGGCACGGTCAAGAATCGTCTTTTCCGCGCGCGTGAGATGATGCGCGGCCTTTTGGTCGAGCGAGGCATCACCGGGGCCTGACGGCCGGGGCGATCGTTTCGTTTTTTTTGAAGATGGAAGTTCAGGGCTCAAATTTGGATTTCGAGTGCGGGTCGCCGGAGATCGCCGCTTACGTGGACGGCGAGCTCTCGCCCGACCGAGAACTGGCGCTCGACCTTCACATCGCCGAGTGCGCATCGTGCCGCTCGGAGCTGAACAGCCAGAAGCAGTTTCTTTCGATCCTCGACTCGACGCTCGCAGCCGACGACCAGTTAGAGCTCCCCGACGATTTTGCACGCGTCGTCGCGACGAATGCCGAGAGCTCCGTCAACGGGCTCAGGCAAAGGTCCGAATGGCTGAATGCGGTCGCGATCTGCGCCGGACTTTTTGTTTTTTGCCTGTTCGCGCTCGGTGCCGATGCATCCCGGTCGTTCGGTTATCCGCTGGCGATGTTTGAGCGGTCGGTGGCGGTAGCGGAATTTGCGGCTCACGTCGTGTACGATCTCGCGGTCGGGAGCGTCGTCGTCGTTCGTTCGGTCAGCTCGCACGTCGCGGGCCAGCTCGCGGTTGGTTTCTTACTTGCTGTTGTCGCCGTCGTCACAACAGCATTTCTCTCTCGCCAGGTGCTGCGAATAGGTCGGGCACGGTAATGCTTGGATTTTCCTCAGTGACAAGCGAGGCCTCAATTAGATCAAGCCAAAAACTTTCGGGGTCAACGCTGTGGCCGGCACTCTGTGCGGCGGTGCTGATCGCCGTCTCGGCGGTCGCCACCCTCGCCGGCCCGCAGGTCTCGATCTCGGCCGAAGACAACTCGATGACGGTTGGCGATGCTCCTGATACCGAGGTCGTCGCATTCGCAAAGAAGGTCGTCGTCAAGGGATCGGTCAAGGGAGTGACGTCGATCGGCGGGGATGTGATCGTCGAAGGGCGCATCGAGGGCGACGTAGCGACCGTCGGCGGCTCGATCGTGCAAAGGGAAGGCGCGTACATCGGCGGCAAGGTCATCGCCTTCGGCGGCGGCTACCGGCCGGAGACACCGCAGCCGCTGCGCGGTGCCGGCAGCGAAACCGTCGTCTTTGGAATGTTCGAGGACGAACTGCGCAGTATGGCGCAGAATCCGAGCGAGCTGCTTGCGCCGAGCTTTTCACTAACCTTCCTGGCTCAGCGGCTGTTGTCCGTCTTGTTCTGGTTCGTCTTGTCGATCGGACTCACGACGATCGCCCCGGGAGCCGTCGGGCGCGCGGTCGCCCGGCTCCACCTTTCGGCGGTCCGCGTGCTTTTGATAGGCACGCTGGCATTTGGAGCCACGATCTTCGGCATCGCCGCCGCGGCCAATCTGCTCCCCGAGTATCTCAGCGTCAGCCTGGGGCTCATGGCGTTTGTGCTGCTCTTGCTCTCGTACGTCTTTGGCCGCGTCACTTTGCAGGTGGCGTTCGGCAAGGCGATCCAAAAGCACCTGCTTGCCGAGGGCAAGCGATCGGAGACCCTCGCGATACTCATCGGCGTACTTGTCTGGACGCTGCTGCTCTCGCTGCCCTACGTCTGGACGCTGTCTCTGGTCGCTCTCTTCACCGCCGGCCTCGGCCTTGTCCTGACGGCCCGCTCAAGTCCCGCCTGGCACAAGAGTTAAGATTGTAAACTTAAGTTTTACAAATCTTTACATATTCGCTCGAACCAACTTGATAGAATCTTCGTCTTACGTACCGGACTGTAACTTTTTAGCGGTTCGAGCGTTTATACACTGCGAACGCCCGCGATGATCCAAGCGTATTTTTATGACTCGTAAATTCTTACTGCTTATTCTTTTTGCACTTGCGGCGCTGCCCGCCGTCGCGGTCGGACAGACGCCGGACCCGATGAAGCCGACGACGATCATCGGCGAGGTCGTCGCGATCGACGCTTCCGGGATCTCGATAAAGACAAAGGACGGTCAGATCGAGACCACATTGTCCGACAAGACCGAATTCAAGCGTGTGCCCGCCGAGACGCCGACGCTTAAGGCCGCGGTCGCCTCGTCACTCGGCGATATCGCCGTCGGCGATCGCGTGGTCGTGACCGGCATCTACGGTGCCGACAGATCGACGCTGCCGGCCCGCACAGTCTATTTGATGAGCAAGTCCGACATCGCCCAGAAACAGGCCCGAGACTCGGAGCGATGGCGGACCCGCGGCATAGCTGGACGCGTCGTGACGGTCGATCCCGTCGGCAAAAAGCTGTCTGTCGAGATCCGCGGCCTGATGGGAGTATCCAGCGTGGTCGTCGAGCCTAACACTGAAGCAAAGTTTCTCCGATACGCGCCCGATTCGGTCAAGTACAGCGAGGCAAGGCCTAGCTCGATCGCCGAGATCGCTCCCGGAGATCTGATCAGGGCGGTCGGTGAACGCTCTGCCGACGGCGCTTCGCTGAAGGCCGAAGAGATCATCAGCGGTGCTTTCCAGACGAGAGCCGGCACCGTGAAATCGGTCGACGCCGCAAAAGGCGAGATCGTCGTCTCGGACCTGCAGACCAAAAAGGACCTTACGATCGTCGTTTCGCCGACGTCGGTGCTCAAGCGTTTTCCGCAGGAATTTGCCCAGAGATTCCTGCAGATGCAAGCCGGCGGCGCGGGACCGAGACCGATCGGCCAGCCGAGCGGTGCCGCTCAGGGAACGCCCGCTCCACAGGGAGCCGCGCCGAGCGGCGGCATGCAGCAGAGGCCGGGCGGCGGTCCGGGCGGCCCGAGAGGCGGGATCGACGAGATGCTCGAACGATTTCCTGATATCGCGATCGCGGACCTAAAGGTCGGCGACACCATCGCTGTCTCGAGCTCGCGTAACGGCGATGCCGACAGGATCACCGCGATCAAGCTGCTCGCCGGCGTAGAACCTTTCATTCAGATGGCGCAGATGTCGGCCGGCCCGCAGCGGCCCGGCGGACGCAGCCCCGACATTAACATTCCTGGTCTCGACAGCGTCGGGATCCCTTAAGAACAAGGCGGCACGCCGCTCCTTCAACGACCTTGAAGAGCGGCGATCATAAAAATAAATTCATATGCAAGCTATCAGATCCATATTCTTTACTGCGTTTACCGCTTTGTTGCTTGGCGGGTCCGTTTGGGCCCAGCAGACGGGCTCGGTGGCCGGCCAGGTCGTCGATAGTCTCGGTGCGGTCGTGCCCGGGGCGGTCGTGACCGCGGTCGCCGCGGACGGCAAGCAAAAATCAGCGACGGCAAATAACCAGGGCCAGTTCTCGATAACCGGCCTCGCACCCGGAACCTACACCATCCGCGCGACGGCTCCCAGCTTTGCGCTGTTTGAGAATCCGGGTGTGGCGGTCACCGCCGGCAAGCGAGAAGAGCTGATCATCTCTCTCACCGTGGCGAGTGTCGAGGAGCAGGTCGAGGTCGGCGGCGAGACCGAGGTCTCGACCGATCCAAACAGCAACGCCAACGCGACGGTGCTCAAGGAGAAGGACCTCGAAGGGCTGCCCGATGATCCTGAGGAGCTCGAAAGAGCGCTTCAGGCGCTCGCCGGCCCGGCTGCCGGGCCAGACGGAGGCCAGATCACGATCGACGGCTTCACCGGCGGACGGATGCCGCCGAAAGAAGCCATTCGCGAGGTCCGCATTAACCAAAACCCGTTCTCCGCCGAGTACGACCGCATCGGTTTTGGCCGGATCGATATCCTCACCAAGCCGGGCTTTGACCGTTTTCGCGGATCCGCGAATTTCAACTTCAACGACGAGAGCCTCAACTCAAGGAATCCGTTTGCGCTGAATCGCGCGCCGAGCCAGTTCCGCAATTTCGGCGGATTTATCAGCGGGCCGATCCAGTCCAGGAAGTCGTCGTTCTTTCTCGACGTAAATCACAATTCGCGAGACGAGAACGCCGTTATCAGCGCGACCGTGCTCGACCCGTCTCTCAACATCGTAAGCTTTAATCAGGACGTGACGGTCCCGACGCGGCGATTCTCGATCGGCCCGCGGATCGATTACGCCATCAACGACCGCAACACTCTGGTCGCTCGCTACAGCTTTTCGCGGTCAACGTCGGAGAATCAGGGCATCGGCGGATTTTCGCTGCCGTCGCGAGCGTCAAACTCGCAGAATACGCAGCACAACCTGCAGTTGACCGAGTCGGCGATCCTGAACGCGCGGACGGTGAACGAGACCCGACTGCAGCTCGAATTCAATCGCCGCGAGCAGACCGGCGACAACAGCATCCCGACGATCAACGTCTCCGGCGCCTTTATCGGCGGCGGAGCGCAGGTCGGCAACAGCTACAACAAGACAAGCCGCTGGGAACTGCAGAACTACACGACGACATCGTTTGGCAGAAATTCGGAACATGCCGTCAAATTCGGCGTCCGCATCCGCGGCACGAGGGTCGAGGATCGTTCCGAGTCGGGCTACGCCGGAACGTTCACTTTCTCGGGTTTTGTCGACAACAACGGTACGCCTAACGATCCGAGTGACGATCGATTCGTAAGCTCGATCGAGCAGTATCGTCAAAAAGTGCTGGGCAATCCCGACCCGCGTTACAATCCGCGGCAGTTCAGCATCACTACCGGCAATCCGCTTGCCGAGGTCTCGCAGTACGACTACGGCGTTTTTGCCACCGACGACTGGAAGTTCCGTCCCGATCTGACGCTGAGCTTCGGGCTCCGGTACGAGAATCAAACCAACATCAGCTCGAACCTTAATTTCGCTCCGCGGTTCGGATTTGCGTGGGCTCCGGGAGCCGGCGGCGCGCGGGCCCCGAAGACGGTCGTCCGCGGCGGTTTTGGAATATTCTTCGATCGATTTGGCGAAAACAATACGCTCCGCGCAAATCGCCAGAACGGCGTGAACCAGCTCCAGTACACGGTCACGAGCAATCAAAACAATCTGCTCGGCCAGGCCGTCTTCTCCTACAATGGCGTGACCAACGTCCCGACCGTGCAGCAGCTCGCCGCCGTGGCGCCGCTGGCAAGCATCCCGTTCCGCGTCGCGAGCGATCTTGATTCGCCATACGCGATGCAGAGCGCCATCAGCGTCGAGCGTCAGCTCCCGCGGAATACGGTCTTATCTGCGACATTTACGATGTCGCGTTCGGTGCACTTGCTCAGGACGCGCAATATCAACGCTCCGGTCTGTGCGAGCACGGCGGTTTGCCCGTCGGGTCTGACGCCGGCGCAGATCCAGGCGCTCCGGCCCGACCCGTCGGCCGGCAACATCTATCAGGTCGAGTCGAGCGGGTACTCAAATACGCAGCTCTTCGTGCTCGGATTCCGTTCCAACTTCAGCCGCAGATTCTCGATCAACGGCGGCTACACGCTCTCGAATTCAAAGGGTGATACCGACAGCCTTAACAGCCCTCGGATCGTCGTCAACTCGGTCGGCTTCCCGGCGTACAGTTACGATCTGAGCAACGAGTATGCTCCTTCGGCCTTCGTATCGCGGCATTCTCTTTTTATGTTTGCCTCGGCTACGCTGCCGTGGAATATCAGGTTGAATCCGGTCGTTATCGCGAGCAGCGGGCGACCCTTTAACATCACGTCTGGTACTGACGCCAACTACGACTCACTCTTTTTTGAGCGGCCCACCTACGCGCAGCTCGCCGGCCGATGCCGCGAGCTCGGGCTGACGAATTCATTTTGCGACATCGGCGGCATCTCGGACCCGAATGCCGTCATTCCGAGAAACTACGGCCGCGGACCCGGCACCTTCATCGTGAATATGAACGTGTCAAAGACGTTCGGATTCGGAGGCTCGCGGTCATCGGCGGCCGCAGCGGGCGGCCAGCCGCAGGGAGGCGGAGGCGGTAACCGCGGCGGTAACCGCGGCGGAGGCGGTAACCGCGGCGGAGGCCCTGGAATGGTGATGATGGGAGCCGGCGGCGGAGGCGGATTCTTCGGCGGCGGCGGGGGCGAGACTCCCAAGCCGTACAACCTCACGCTCGGCGTCAACTTCCAGAACCTTTTTAACACCGTAAACCTCTCGGCTCCCGTGGGGACGCTCACGTCGCCGTCCTTCGGCCGTTCGCTCTCGACCGGAGGCGGCTTCGGATTCTTCGGCGGCGGCGGAGGCGGATCGGCAAACCGGCGGATCGATCTGTCGGTCAGGTTCAGCTGGTAAACCGCGGAGAGCGGCTGCGGTTCAAAGCGGGAAGTAAGATATCATCACGTTATCTTGCTTCCCGTATTCTCTTTGGGGGTCACAATGAAGAAGTTTCTTTTAGTCATCGCCGCTTTCATTCTTCCTCTGTCCGTCGCAGCGCAGGGGCCGGCGACCGCGGGTGCGTCGATACCCAACACAGCGGCTAGGACGACCGACACGGCGAACGCCGTCGATCTGGCCCGAGCCGTATTCAGCGCTCACGGCGGCGAAAAGCTGCAGAAGATGAAGTCTCTCATCGTTCGCGGCAGCGTCGACCTGTCGGCCTTTGGCCAAGCTTTTCCCGGCAGTTTCTCGCTCGTGATCGCGCAGGAGCGGTACCGGATCGAGGTGAACTCGATCCAGTCGTTCAAGCAGGCCTTTGATGGTGAGAACACGGTGACGTCGGTGCAGGCCGGCTTTATGCTGCCGCCGATGAACAGGCTGGGCATCCCGCTGCTCGCGCGTTTTGGCGAGACCGGCTACGTTGTGTCTGAGCTGCCAAGCGGGAAGAAGCGATCGGGATTTCGCATCACGTCGCCGGAAGGCTGGTACACCGATTTCTATATCGACGAAAAGACCAAACTTGTAAAGTCGTATGATTCGGCGTTTGAGTTTCGCGGCCAAAAAGTGTCGACATCGGTCGATATCGGAAAGAATGCGACCGTCGACGGCGTGGTCGTCCCCGACAAGTTCGCGCAGCGATTTGATATGGGGCAGATCACCGCGTACGTCGACTTTAAGGCAAAAGAGATCCTCGTCAACGCTCCTGTCGCCGACGAGGTCTTTAAGAATGTGAATTAGGCTTCGGCGGGCGGCGGCGAGGTCATTCGCCGGAGCCGCCGGTCGATGCGGCGCGGGCAAACCTGCTCGATCTCCACCAATCGATCGTTTTTCGCAGCCCTTCTTCGAGGCCGACGAGCTTTTCGTAACCGATCAGCTCGACGGCCTTTCTGTTATCGGCCTGCGAGTGCTTGACGTCGCCGACGCGCTCGGGCTGGTAGTCTGCCGTCACGTCCGCCCGGCCGCTGATCTGCTTGAGTACCTCAAGCAATTGATTTAGCGAGGTGCGTTCGCCGTTGGCGACATTCATCACCTCACCGACGCCGGAACTCGACTGTGCCGCCTTGATGTTCGCGTCGACGACATTGGCGATGAACGTAAAGTCGCGCGACTGCTCACCGTCGCCGTAAATGATCGGACGCTGCCCGCGATACAGAGCGTCGACAAAACGCGAGATGACGCCCGAATACATCGACGACGGATTCTGCCGCGGCCCGAAGACGTTGAAGTACCGCAGGCAAAAGGTCTCGAGCCCGTAAACGCGATTAAAGACCTGGCAGTAATACTCGCCGACCAGCTTGGCCGCCGCGTAGGGCGAGAGCGGTTCCGGCCGCATCGTCTCGACCTTGGGCAGCGTCGGCTGGTCGCCGTATGCCGAGCTCGACGCGGCGTAAATAAGACGCCGAACGCCCCTGTCCCGTGACGCGACAAGCAATTTGAAAGTGCCGTTCACGCACGCCTCGTGCGTCTCGAGCGGATTTGCGACCGACCGCGGTACGCTCGGCAGGGCCGCTTGGTGAAAGACGATCTCGACGCCGTCAAGCGCTCGGCCGACGGCGTCGGGATCGTTGATATCGGCACGGACGAATTCAAAGTCGCCTTTTATCTCGTCGAGGTTCTCTTCAAACCCCGTTACCAGATTGTCGATGATCCGTACCTTGGCCCCGCGACGGATCAACTCTTCGGCGAGGTTCGAACCGATGAATCCGGCACCGCCGGTGACTAGTACTAATGGGGTAAAGCTCATTTCGCGTTAGCGGCCGACGCCTACGTAGTCAAAACCGAGCTCACGCATGTCCTGAGGCTCGTAGACATTTCGCAGGTCGGCGATCTTGGGCGAACTCAAAAGCTCCTTGACGCGGCCCATATCGAGAGCGCGGAACTGGTTCCATTCCGTAGCGATCACGAGAGCGTCGGCTCCCGACAGCGCTTCGTACTCGTCAGCCGCGAATTCGATGTCGGGCAGGCAGTGGCGTGCCTCGTTGATGGCAACCGGATCGTAAGCGCAAATGCTCGCGCCTCTGCCGGTCATTGCCCGGATAATGTCGACGGCCGGCGACTCGCGCATATCGTCGGTCTCGGGCTTGAACGAGAGGCCGAGCACGGCGATCTTCTTGCCGTCGAGGCCTCCGACAAGTCTTTCGATCTTTTCGATCATCACATCGCGCTGACGTTCGTTCGCCTCGATCACGGCGTCGACGATACGGGTCTCGACCCCGAACTGGTCGGCGACGGTGGTCAGCGCCCGCGTGTCCTTAGGGAAGCACGAGCCGCCGTAGCCCGGCCCCGGATGAAGGAACTTGCGGCCGATGCGGTTGTCCATGCCCATTCCGCGAGCGACGTCGTGGACATCGCAGCCGATCGCGTCGCAAAGGTTTGCTATCTCGTTTATGAACGTGATCTTGGTCGCGAGGAATGCGTTGGCGGCGTACTTGATCAGCTCGGCGGCCTCGAGCGAAGTGATCACGATCGGCGTCTCGATCAGATAGAGCGGCCGATAAAGGTCTTTCATTATCTCGATCGCGTCGTCCTCGTTGCTGCCGATGACGACTCGGTCGGGCCGCATAAAGTCTCCGATCGCGGCGCCTTCACGCAGGAACTCCGGATTGGAAGCGACACCGAAATTCGTCTCGACCTTGAGATGCCGGCTGACGAATTCACGGAGCCATTTGCCGGTGCCGATCGGGACCGTCGACTTGGTCACGAGGACCTTGTAGCCGTTCATTGCCTCGGCAACGTCCTTTGCAGCCTGCTGGTAAAAGCTCATGTCCGGCGAGCCGTCTTCTTTGGGCGGCGTGCCGACGGCCAAAAAGACGACGAGCGCATCCTGCACCGCAGATCTGATATCCGTTGTGAAATGGAGTCTGCCGGCCCTGGAGTTTTTCTCGACCAAGGTGTCGAGGCCTGGTTCGTATATGGGAATGATGCCCTTATTCAGCTTGTTGATCTTAGTTTCATCGACATCGACGCACGTCACTTCGACACCGAATTCCGCAAAACACGCACCGGTCACCAAACCGACGTAACCGGTGCCAATAACAGCAATATGCATAATCTGAAATAAATGGACCTCTTAGTATTAGAGATTAAATAAACGCGAACTGAAAGCAAAACGAAGCGGGTCACATTTCAAGAACATGACCCGCAAACGTGATTTCGAGTTGGTGTGTGCAGCCGGAGTACTAACGAGTGGGGCTTACGATCACGACACCGCCTCCAACTTCGGTATCGCTCTTGCCGCCGAGCAGGATGCCGGCACCCGCGACGCCCGCAGCGACAAGTACGAGCCACCACGGTCCGCCAAATCGGACCGGCGGGGCCGAGTTCGGTCGCAGGCAGGGCTGGCAGCCGGTCTGAGCGAGGTTGCCCGCAGTAGCATTGGTGCCCGCAACAACCTGCTTATCGTTGGTGCCTTCGCGAAGGGTGACCATTCCGGTCATGGCATCTACGTGCGTGTGCGAACACTCGACCTCGACCAAGAAGCTGTTGGCCTGGGACGAATCAGCGAGGGCGACCGCGTCCTTGGTGGTGATCGTCGTCGCAACGCCGGCGGCGTTCGAAACGCGAACCTTGCCTGCCGACAAAATGCCGACAATGCTGTTCTCCGAGAATTGAAGCGTCAGATTTGAATCCGCTAGCAACTCGACGCGGCCGGCTTTACCAAGGCTGACGGTAGCCGACGAGTCGGCCCCGGTCGCGATCGTGCTGCCGGACATGATCGTGGAATTTGAAACAGCTGTCTGGCCGTTCACGGTTACCTGCCCAGATACGGAGATCTCACCGGTCACATCCATCGGTGCCGCGAGGGCGACCATTGACGTCACTGTCCAGAACGCAGCCAGCGTGGTCGCGGTAACCAATCGTTTAAGAACTTGTTTCCCGAACATTTGAACTAATTTCCTCCTGTAACGATCCCCAATTTGATAGCCTCCCCGGCATTTTGCCGAGCAAGGTCAATTATTAACGAACCGGACTGACGACCGTGCCCGAGCCGCCGAGGCTGACATCGTTGTCGGCCTGGGTAGCGGCGATCAAGATTCCCGCTGCGGCACCGCCGAAGACGAGGGCCCACAGCCACCATGCTGCTCCGCCGTCGTTATCGTCGTCATCCTGGCGCTTTCCGGCCGCTGAGACCGTTTCACCTGCCGCTGCGGACATTTCGCCGCTCGCCGTCTTGACCATGACCGGGGCCGCTGCCGAAAGAACCGTGAGGGCGCCGGAAGTAAGGTCGCCGCTAAGCGACTTGTCGTCAAAAGAAAGAGCGAGGGTTGTGTTCGGAGCAAGCTCGATCACACCTGATTTGCCGAGATTGATGACAGCACCCGCATTTTCCGGAGTCGAGATAACGCTCGATGAAAAGATTGAACGACCACTTTTCGCGGCCTCCCCGTTGACGGTGACCGCAGCACTCTGGCTGCCCGTAACGGTGAGTTCACCCACCGCCTTGCCAGGCGCCGCAAGCGCGAACATCGACGACGTTGCGAAGATAGTCGCCGATAAACCCATAGAGAGCGTTTTCCGAATCCACACGTTGCTGTTCATATTTCTCCTCATTTCTCGCTGATTCAATTGCAATAAAATTCAAACCTCTCAATGTTTTACACGAATTGGCAATTCCTGTCAATAAATGTCGTGTCGGCCGAAATCGGGCGAAATCGAGCTCAAAAATCAAGCCAATTCAAACGATAAACCGAGATTTGATTGATACTTATACCACACATCAATTTTCTTTCAAAGATTTTTTGAGGCGTGGCGAAAGAGCGTCTTCGGGTGCCTGAGATCGACGCCGTCGGGTGCCGGAACTGCTGTATCAAATGAGCTCTGCCATTGCGAATCGCACTTGCTTGAGAACGCACGAGGGACCAAATTGCCGAACGCGCTGAATTCTGTTTTAATTTGTCCAACCGATCACAAACTCTCAGGAGCAAGCATTTATGAGATCTCGAATTTTGGCGATCATGGTTTTCGCCCTCTGGTCGCTGGGTTGTGCCGGAGGCGCCGCCAACAGCACCCGAACCAATTCGCAAGACCACGATCGCGGTATGGACCCAAACCGAAAGATCAAGGTCGGCTTCTCGATGGCGACCGTCAAAGAGGAGCGTTGGCAGAGAGACAGGGACGCTTTTAAGGAGCACTGCGATAAGGTAGCGGTCGAATGCATCATCAGCGTCGCAGACAACAACTCTGACAGGCAGTCAAACGACGTCGAGAACCTGCTGACGCAGGGAGTGGACGTGCTGGTCATCGCCCCGCAGGACGCGACCCAGGCGGCGTCTATGGTCGAAAAGGCCAAGGCCCAGGGCGTGCCGGTCATCAGTTATGACCGTCTGATCAATTCAAACAAGATCGACCTTTATATCTCTCACCAGGTCCCGGTCATCGGCCGTAAGATCGCCGAATACGCGCTTCAGCATCAGCCGTCGGGCAATTACGTCATGGTTTACGGCGGGCCGACGGACAACAACGCCCACATAATGAAGAAGGAACAATTGGCCGTCCTTCAGCCCGCGATCGACAAGGGCTCCATCAAGATCGTCGCCGAGCAGTTCATCACCGACTGGAAGCCCGAACTTGCGCTCAACTTTATGGAAAACATCCTGACCCGCGAGAACGACAACATCCAGGCCGCGATCGTGTCCAACGACGGGATGGCCGGCGGTGTGATCCAGGCTCTCGAGCGCCGCGGCTTGATCGGCAAAGTCCTCGTGACCGGGCAGGACGCCCAGATAGACGCCCTTCAACGCATCGCTGAGGGAAAGCAGACGATGACGATCTACAAGCCCATAATTCCCCTCGCAAGCCAGGCGGTCGAAGCCGCGATCAAGCTCGCCAGAGGCGAGAAGTTGACGACCACCGCCTTTCGCAACGACGCGATAAACGCGGACGTTCCGGCGATCCTCCTCGAGGTCACCTCGGTCGACAGGTCAAACCTGATGGATACCGTGATCAAGGACGGCTACGCAAAGTACGAGGACGTTTATAAGAACGTGCCTGAGGCCGACCGACCGAAGCGATAGTCATTTCAGCTCCGCAATGAATGAGTACGTATTAGCGGTCGATCTCGGCGGGACGAATCTCAGAGTTGCCGCCGTCGATCTGGATGGCCGGGTTCTGCACGTCTCCAAGGCGGCCACGCCGAGGTCTAACGACGCCGACGAGGTCGTCAGTACGATCGCGTCGCTCTCTCGCGAATGTGTCGCACGTACGGGGGCAGCAGCGCTTGCATTCGGCGTGGCTGTCCCGGCAACACTTGACCTTTCGACCGGCCGGATACTGCGGGCACCAAATCTGCCCGAACTCGACGGTTATTTACTCGTTGACGAACTGTCTCGACGGCTTGGGCTGCGCGTGGTCATCGAGAACGACGCAACGGCCGCCGCGATCGGCGAACACTGGCGCGGCGCGTCGCGGCCGGTGCGTGATTCGATCTGCATAACGCTCGGTACGGGCGTCGGCGGCGGCATAATTATCGGCGACCGGCCGCACCGCGGCGTCGACGGGACGGCGGGCGAGATCGGACACATCTGCGTCGAGCCGCTCGGCGTGCCGTGCCCGTGCGGCAGCAACGGATGTCTCGAGCAGTATGCCTCGGCGTCGGCCGTAGTGCGGATGACAAAGGAGCGTCTTGAAGAGCATCCGGACTCGCCGCTGAATTCGTTTTCGGCGCTCACCGCACTCGACGTCTATAACGCCGGCATCGCCGGCGACTCTCTCGCCCGGGACGTGTTCTCGCGAGTGGGCTCGTACCTCGGCATCGTCCTCGCGGGGCTGATCAACGTTCTGAATCCGGAAATGATCGTGATCGGCGGCGGAATGTCGTCAGGCTGGCAGCTGTTCGTCGACGAGGTGCGAGAGCAGATAGGACGACGGGCTTTTGAACGGCCCGCCGCACGTGCGCGGATCACCAGGGCCGAGCTCGGTGATCTGGCCGGCCTTGTCGGCGCGGCCCATCTGGCTATTCAGGCGGCGGGCCGTGAGTGAGGCCCCGCAGCGTCAAAGTCCGATCGCCTGACCGCCTCTCGTAACCTTCGCGCTCAACTCCAATACTTGTAAAAGACGTCTTGCTGTACTAGAATCTCAGCTTGCTGAAGATGCGTGGGCGACGTGTCGAGTGGGTTTCGCACCCACTTTTTATTTTGGTTTTGCGAAAATGGGATCGGGAATTTTTGACGACAGGATCAGGGAGATAGCCGCTTCGGTGGCGAGCGGGCTCGGCTTTGAATTCGTTCATTCGCAGATCGCCGGCCCCAAGCACAATCCTACGGTCCGCGTCTTTATCGACAAGCCCGGCGGCATTACGATCGAGGACTGCTCGACCGCGTCGAGAGCCATCGAAGCGCGGCTCGATGAGGACGATTTCATCCCGACGTCCTACGTCCTCGAGGTCTCGTCCCCGGGCCTCGAACGCGAGCTTTTCAGCATCGAAGACTTTAAGCGGTTCTCAGGCAAGCAGGCAAAGGTCAAGACCAACTCCCCGATAAACGGTCAAAAGAATTTCAGCGGCGAGATCGTCGCGGTCGAGGGCTCGGAGGTAGTGTTCCGAGACAAGACCAGCGGAGAGGTAAGGTTCGATCACGGAGCAGTGGCAAAGGCAAATCTGCTCGTCGATCTTGAAGAAGAATTAAGAAGGTCCTGACAGGCCGCATCGGCGGTCCTGCAGGCAAAGGCAATAGAAACTATGTCATCGTCAATCGCGCAGAGTATCGAAATGTTGTGCAGCGAGCAGGGGCTCGATCGCAACATGGTGATCGAAGCAATGAAGGACGCGGTTCGCGCGGCCGCTCGCAAACAGTTCAAAGGTCACGACAAGACCGGTGACAACATTCAGGTCGACTGGAATCCGGAAGAAGGTCTCGAGATCTCGGCTCAAAAGGTCGTCGTGGCCGAGGTAGAGAATCCGTCGACGGAACTTTCGCTCGAGGAGGCGCAGGAGCTCGCCGGCGACGGCATCGAGATCGGCGACATGCTGCTCATCCCGCTGCCGACCGAAGAGCTCGGCCGCATCGCCGCTCAGACGGCTAAGCAGATACTCGTGCAAAAGGTGCGCGAAGCGATCCGCGAAAAGGTCTACGACGAGTACGTCGACCGCAAGGGCGAACTGATCAACGGTACGGTCAAGAGATTCGAGCGCGGCGATATGATCATCGATCTGGGCGGCAACCTCGAGGCCGTCGTCCCGCGCAAAGAACAGTCCCGCGGCGAGACCTGGAGTCAGGGCGAGCGCATCCGCGTCGTCATCGTCGACGTCTCGAAGGACCAAAAGGGCCAGCAGATCAAGGCCTCGCGTGCCTCGGCCGATCTGCTCAAGCGGCTGTTTGAAATGGAGGTTCCCGAGATCTATGACGGCACCGTCGTCATCAAATCTGCCGTCCGCGAGCCGGGTGAGCGGGCCAAGATCGCGGTCACGTCGAACGAGAAGGACGTCGATCCGGTCGGAGCGTGCGTCGGGATGAAGGGCTCGCGCGTGCAGTCGATCATCAAGGAGCTTCGCGGCGAAAAGATCGACATCATCGAATGGTCCGACGAGCCGTCGGTCTTTGCGGCGAACGCACTGTCACCGGCAAAGGTCTCCCAGGTACGCATCACAAATATCAACGACCGCGAGATGGAGGTCATCGTCAGCGAGGACCAGCTCAGCCTCGCGATCGGCAAAAAAGGACAAAACGTCCGGCTTGCGACGAGACTCGTCGGTTGGGACATTAACATTGTCAGCGAAGAGGTCCTCAAGAAGGAGATCGCCAAGCAGATGGGCCGTATGATGGCTTCGGGCGAGGCCGTTCCGCTGACCGCGCTTCAGGGCGTCTCGACCAACCAAGCCGAGCTTCTTGAGCAGAAGGGGATCACCGACGTCGAGCATCTTGCGGCCGCGTCCGTCGACGACCTTGTCGATTATCTCGACATCAGTCTCGACGAGGCCGAGAGCATAATCGTCGCGGCACGTGCCGTGGTCGAGGCAAAGAACAGCGAAGGCGCCGAAGGCGAAGGAGAGGCCTCAGACGAGAGCTCCTCCGAGGCCAAGGCCGGAGGCGATGCGGAGGCGGCAGCTGCGGCCGAAGCCGACGAGACGGCCGGCGCAGACCCGGCAGCAGCGGACGAGGCGCCGGAGGCCGAGGCCGGCGAGAGCGATGAGACCTCCTCGCCCGAGGACGTTGAGAACGATGAGCAGCAGTAGTTGAGGCGGCGCGACTGGCGCTTCCGGTCCGGGGACGGGAACGTTACTCCCGTGGAAATCAAAATTTATGGCAATTCGAAAAACAGTCCGGATCTACGACCTTGCACGCGAGCTCAAGCAGGACACAAAGCGCGTGATCGAGGATCTGCGCCGGGCCGGAGCGGACGTCAGCGTCGCATCGAACTCGGTAAGCGTCGAGTTCGCGGACAAGGTCCGCAGCAAGTACTTTCCCAAAGCCGAAGCCGCGCCAAAACGTACGATCAAGGTGATCAAGGCGACCAAAAAGGAGGCGTCCGACGAGCACACTGAGGAGACTCACGAGGCCCCGGCGGCCGAGGCTGCTCCGACGCCCGAGCCGGTCGAGAGCGCCGAGGTCCAGGCGCCTGCAGCGGCCGAGGCTTTGCCAAAGGCGGAAGTCGAAACGCCGGCCGCGCCGAAGGTTAAGAAGCTCGTCCGTGCAAAGCCCGAGGTCGTCGAGCAGCCGGCGGCCGCCGAAGATGCGCAGCCTCCGGCCGCGGCCGAATCGGAAGCCGTACCCGAAGCGGCGCCCGCTGACGCAGCGCGGCCTGAACCGCAAGCGGATGTCGCGGCCCAGCCCTCGGAGCCTGCAGCCGCCAAACCGGCCGGAACTGCGGTCAAGAAGCTTCGTCTCACGCCCGAGGCACTTGCCAAGGGGATCAAGGTCGGCGATCGGATAGTGACCGACGTGCCGACCCGCGCCGGACGGCTCGAGGGCGACCTCAAGCGACGCGGCGAATTCAAGGGAACGCCGGGCGAGTCGACGGCGCCGCAGATGACCTACACGCCGCCGGCGGACAATCGCCGACGTCCGGGACGTTCGGGCGGGCGCAAGGGCAAGCCTTTCGACGACAAGGGGCGGTTTGCCGAGCGCGATCAGGATACGCCGCGGCAGCGCTCGATCGAGGAACGCGTTCTCGATCAGGTCGGCAAGGCGGTCGGCGCGGGCGAGATGCGGCAGGTACGTCTGACCGAGGGAGCGACCGTCCGCGAATTTGCCGAGGCCCTCGGCATCACGCCGCGCGATATCGTGCAGCTGCTGATCAAACGGGGCGTCTTTGCGACGCTCAACCAGCCGATCGGCGAAAAGATGGCGACCGACATGGGCAAGGATTTCGGCGTCGACGTCCGCTTCGTTCCATTCGAAGAGATGGTCATCGAGCAGGAGTTCGAGGAGCTCATCGCGGCCGAGGCCGACGATCTCGAGTTGCCACGTGCTCCCGTCGTCACTGTGATGGGCCACGTCGATCACGGTAAGACCTCGCTGCTCGATGCGATCCGTTCTTCAAACGTCGCGGCCGGCGAAGCGGGCGGCATCACGCAGCACATCGGCGCGTACAGCGTCTTTGTCCCTAATCCGGATAACGCGGACGAGCCGCGTCGTGTCGTCTTTCTCGATACGCCGGGCCACGAGGCCTTTACGATGATGCGTGCTCGCGGCGCCAAGGCGACGGACATCGTCGTTCTTGTCGTCGCCGCTGACGACGGTGTGATGCCTCAGACGATCGAGGCGGTCGAACACTCAAAGGCCGCGGGCGTCCCGATCATCGTCGCTATCAATAAGATCGATAAGCCGGACGCGAGTCCCGACAAGGTCAAACAGGGCCTCGCCGGCCTCGGACTTCAGCCGGTCGATTGGGGCGGCGATATCGAGATGGTCCCCGTATCGGCCAAGCAGCGCACGGGCATCGACTCTCTGCTCGAGACGGTGCTGCTGCAGGCGGACATTCTCGATCTAAAGGCGAGCCCGACCCGCCGCGCTTCGGGCGTCGTGCTCGAGGCCAAGCTCGACAAGGGCCGCGGGGCCGTCGCGACGGCGCTCGTGCAGCAGGGCACGCTGCGCGTCGGCGACCCTTTCATCGTCGGACAGTTTTACGGCAAGGTGCGTGCGATGTTCTCCGACCGCGGCGAGGCCGTGACCGAGGCCCCGCCGGCAACGCCGGTCGAAATACTGGGACTGCAGGGCGTGCCTCAGGCGGGCGACACCTTCCAGGTAGTTTCCGATATCGAACGCGCGCAGACGATCGCCGGCCAGCGGCAGATGCAGGCCCGTCAGGCCGCGATGGTCAAGACGACCAAGCGCGGTATCGAGTCGCTCGGTCAGGCCGAGGTCAAGGAGCTGCTCATCATCCTCAAGGCCGACGTGCAGGGCTCGGTCGAAGTGCTGCGTGCGACGCTCGAGAAGCTCTCGACCGAGAAGGTCAAGGTCCGCGTCATCCGCGCCGGCGTCGGTGCGATCGCAGAATCCGATGTTTTGCTCGCTTCGGCGACGCAGGCCGACGACGCATCTACGGCGGTCGTCATCATCGGCTTCAACGTCCGGCCGGAGACGCGTGCCGCTGACCTCGCCAAGCAGGAGGACGTGGACATTCGACTGCACTCGATCATTTACAAGGTCGAGGAGGAGATCAAGGCCGCGATGATCGGCATGCTCGACGCGATCGAGAAAGAGGTCATTCTCGGCAAGGCCGTCGTTCAGGAGACGTTCAAGGTCTCGAGGGTCGGTACGATCGCCGGCTGCCGCGTCACGGACGGCGTCATTCGCCGCCAGGCCAAGGCCCGGCTCATACGCGACGGGGTCGTCACTTGGGAGGGCGACATCGCCACGCTCAAGCGCTTCAAGGACGACGTAAACGAGGTGCGCAACGGCTTTGAATGCGGCATCAGTCTCGTCAACTACAACGACATCAAGGTCGGCGACGAGATCGAGGCCTTTGTGATCGAAAAGGTGGCCGCGACCGAACTCTAACGGCGGACGAAAGGGCGAAACTGAAATTGTCTCGCCCTTTCGCTTTTTGGGTTTATGCGACGTCCCGAGCGTTTGGCCGAAGCTTTGAAGGAGGAGATCGCCGAGGTCGTCGGCTTTGAGCTCGACGACCCGCGGCTCGAGACCGTAACGGTGACCGACGTCGAGGTCGCCCCCGACCTCCGCGACGCAAAGGTCTACGTTCTGGTCCGCGGAACCGACGCCGAGATCAAGGACGCTCTTAAAGCTCTGCAGCAGGCGGCGAGCTTCGTCCGCGGCGAGGTCGCCCGGAATTTGAATCTTCGATTTGCCCCGCATCTCCACTTTGCCCGCGACACGGCCGAGGAGAATGCGGCCCGGATCGGTGAGCTGCTCGAGGGCATCTCCGCCGGAGCTGACACTTTAGAAGGACCGGACGACCGATCGTAAACAAATCTCTCATGTCGTCTGAATAAATGCCTCGTGTTAAGTCAAGTAGTAGAGTTAATTGAAAAAAAGAGCAGGTTTGCGATAACCACTCACCACCGTCCCGACGGCGACGGTGTCGGTTCGTCGCTCGGACTTTGCTGGCTGCTGCGCTCTTTGGGCAAGAATGTCGAGGTCATCACCAGCGACGACATTCCCCGCACGTATCACGCTCTGCCCGGGGCCGGCGAGATCGTTCGGGTCTCGCGGATCGACCCGTCGGCGTACGACGCGGTATTCGTGATCGAATGCTCGGACATTGAACGGCCGGGGATCGAGGGGCTCGCAGATGCTTTCACGGTCAATATCGACCATCACGCGACGTGCGACAACTTTGGCACGGTCAACTGGATCGACCCGACCGCGTCGGCGGTCGGCGAGATGATCTACAACCTCTGCAAGGCGATCGGCGGGCGCGTCACGCGCGAGATCGCGGAGTGTCTCTACCTCGCGCTCGTCACCGATACCGGATCGTTCCACTTTCCGAATACCACCGAGCGGACTCTCAAGGTCGCGTCCGAGCTGATCAAGGCCGGAGTCAATCCTTCGCGGATCTCCGAGATGGTCTACAACAGCTACTCGTGGTCGCGGATCTCGCTGATGAGCCAGGTGCTCTCGACCGTCAAACGCGACGCGAGCGGACGTGTCGCCACGATGCGGCAGACGCTCGAGATGAAGCGGACGGCCGAGGCCGTCGACGGCGACAACAACGGATTCGTCAATATTCCATTGGCGGCCCGAGAGGTCCAGGCCGTCGTCTATATGCGCGAGACGGACGCAGGCCGCTATCGGGTCAGCCTTCGTTCAAAGGGTGAGCTCAACGTCGCCAAAGTGGCTGAACAATTCGGCGGCGGCGGCCACCGCAACGCGGCGGGCCTCAAGATCGAAGGGACGTGGGACGACTGCGAGGCAAAGCTCGTCGCGGCCATCAATGCCGCCATCGATCGAAACGGCGGCTCGGCCGTCGACAGCTCGATCGGATCGAGCGAGCTGATCGCCCGCTGACGATGCTGATCCGAGAATCGGCGAGATCACGGCAGCAGCAGTTTCGGCAACGGGCTGCTGCTTTTATTGACGGGTACAGATGAGCGAGATCAAAGAGAAGCGCTACAAGTGGCGCCGCGAGGACTATCGCGAAAACACCAAGGGCCTGCTGATGGTCAACACCGGCGACGGCAAGGGCAAGACGACCGCCGCGATCGGTGTGCTCGTCCGCGCGGCGGGCCGCGGAATGAAGTGCGCGATGATACAGTTCATGAAATCGAGGTCCGATCGCTACGGCGAGCACGAGTCGCTCGATAAGCTCGGCATCGAGATCCACACGATGGGGGCCGGCTTTACCTGGGACACCAACGACAGGTCCCTCGACATCGCCACCTCGAAAGAGACCTGGCAGCTCTGCCGCGAAAAGATGCAAAGCGGCGAGTACGATCTGCTGGTGTTTGACGAGCTCGTTTACGTCCTCGACTACAAATTTCTCGATGTCGGCGAGGTGCTGGCCGAGATCGCCGAAGTGCGGATCGACCAGCCTCATCTGCACATCATCGTGACGGGCCGCAACGCCCCGCCGGAGCTCGTCGAGGCCGCCGACCTGGTCACCGAGATGAAGGAGATCAAACATCCTTTTCACGCCGGCATATTCGCACAGCAGGGCATCGAGTTCTAGGTCGAGATGAAGCACCCGATCGAGCGCCGCGAGGCACGCGGATTAAAAGATCATTTCGCACTCGCGGTGACGACCGTCTTCGGCGTCGGCTATCTGCCTCTCGCGCCGGGGACCTTCGGGTCGATCGTCGGCGTCGCGGTCTACTTCGGGCTCGAATATCTGCTTAAGTGGTCATTCGGCGTCGCTTCGCTCGGCGGCGTTTCGGAGACGGCGAGCGCGACCGTCAACGCTGCGGTCGCCGTTTGCTTTCTGGCTTACACGCTGCTCGGCATCTGGGCCGCCGGGCGCTCGACCCAGCTTCTCGGCAACAACGATCCGTCGGAGGCTGTCGTCGACGAGGTGATCGGCCAGTTGATCGCGTTCCTTTTCGTTCCATTTTCCAGCTCCTGGCAGATGATCCTCGCGGGCTTTTTGCTTTTCAGACTGTTCGATATCTGGAAGCCGTACCCGATCGATTACCTGCAAAACCTTCCGGCGGGCATCGGCGTCTGCGCCGACGATATCCTCGCCGGCGTCTATGCGGGAGTTTGTCTCGCCATCCTTTACGCGATAGGTTTCTGGATATGAAGCTTCACGTGCTGCCGGGCGACGCCTACGTCGAAGCGTTTCGCGAGACCGGTCTCGAGGGCGAGGTCGCGGTCTTTCGCGAGTGCTTTATCGAGGGCGACCTCGGCGGCGGCGATCTCGCCGAATTGTGGCGCGTGCGCGCGGCGTATCTTTCCGCGGCGTATCCGGAGCAGAACGACAGATCCTACCCGTCGTACGTCGTCGCAGAGATCGACAAGATCATTCAGGCAGCGCAGCAGGCGGGCGAGATATATCTCTGGTTTGAGTACGAGCTCTTTTGCAGCGTGAATTATTGGTTCTGCCTCGAGCTGCTGCGGGAGTCGAGCGCCGAGTTGTATCGCGTGTCGCCGACGGTCCGCAACGAGACGACGCGATGGCGAGGATTCGGCCGGCTTGCATCCGAGGAAATGCTCGAGTGCTGGAATGATCGCGTCCGCCTTTCGGCCGGCGACATCGCACGGGGCGGCGAGCTTTGGCGTGCCTTCCGCGCCGGCGATCGGGCTCGCGTGCGCGAGCTCGGCGCGTACGAGTCTCCGGCCTTCCGCTATCTACCCGAGGTCGCTGCGGCGGCGAGCGATCTTGAGCTCCGCCCAAAGCAGATCATCGACGAGATCGCCGCGGCCGGAACGCGCGACTTTGAGGAGTTGTTTGCCGAGTTTGCACGACGTGCGGGCGTCTACGGCCTCGGCGACGTACAGGTGAGACGGCTTATGGAGTCGGCGGAGTGACGCCGGAGCCGTCAGCGTGCGTTGGTCGCGATCCGTCGCCACCCTCGTCCGTCGAGACATCTTCGTCTCCCGAGAATACCCAGCCTCTTCGCCAAAAATAGACCAGCAGCAGCACCGTGATCAGGGCCATCAGTCCGAGCGTCGCAAAGTAGCCGTACGGCGAGCGGAGCTCGGGCATATACTCGAAGTTCATCCCGTAAATGCCCGCGATCAGCGTCAGCGGCAGAATGATCGCCGAAACGACGGCGAGCGTTTTCATCACGTCGTTGGTCCGGTTGGCGACGACGGCGAAGTGGATCTCCATCAGTCCGCTGATCAGGTCGCGGTAGTTTTCAGCAAGGTCCGAGATCCGCTGCAGGTGATCGTGCACGTCGCGAAAAAACGGCAGCACGTTCCCCGGGATCTGCGGGAACTCGCCGTGCGACATTCGATAAAGAACCTCGAGCTGCCGCGTCGAGATACGACGCAGCCGTGCGACGCTGCGGCGGATGTCCATTATGTCTTCGAGGATCGCACTGCTGCCGCGCTTGAGGTTGAGTACCCTCTCTTCGAGCGCGTCGATGGCGTCGTCGTATTCGTCGACGAGCGGCATATAGTGGTCGACGATGTTGTCGAGTATCTGGTGCAGCAGGTACGCCGCGCCGCGCTGGCAGGCGAATGGACTGCTCCGCACCTGCTGCTTGACGAGCTTGATGCTGCGAAAGCGTTCGGCGTGAAATGTGACGACGAAATTCCTGCCGAGAAAACCGTCAAGCTCCTTCGTGACAAAATTGGTCGGCGACGTTTCGTCGGGCCGCACGCCGTGAACGATGAAATAAAGATATTCGGGAAACGCCTCGACCTTGGGCTGGTTGCGCGTCTCAAGACAGTCCTCGACCGTCAGATGGTGAAACTTAAAGACATCGAGCAGCAGCTCCTTGATCTTTGGGATGTCGGCCGGGTCTTCGCCGCGGATGTCGACCCACACGACATTTGACTCGTCGGAAAGAAGCCCGCGCAGGTCCGCGATGCTGAAGCCCTCCTCGACACGTTCGGCGCCTTGCCGGTAAACAAAGATCTCAAGAAATCCGTTGTCCATAGAGAGCTTGCGTCGCTGTGGGCGAGTATAGCCGATGGCCGGCGGCAGCGGCCAGCCCGCCAATTGTTGTATCATCGACGCGGTCCTATGAACGATACGGATGTCAGTCTGCGGGTCATCGGCGTGTCGAAGCGCTTCGGCGAATTTGCGGCGGTCGACGATCTGAGCTTCGAGGTTCGCCGCGGTCGTGTCTTTGGCTTTCTCGGGCCGAACGGCGCCGGTAAGACCACGACGATCCGAATGATCGTCGGCATCACCGCGCCCGACGAAGGGCGGATCGAGTACGCGTTCTCGAGGGATGAGGGAGGAGGGATGAGGGATGAAGAGGGAGGGCGCGACTTTGATCCCTCATCCTTCATCACTCATCCCTCGTTCACCGATCGCATCGGTTATCTGCCAGAGGAGCGAGGGCTGTACAAGAAGCTGAAGATCGTCGACCAGCTCAAGTACTTTGCCGCGCTCAAGAACGTGCCCGCCGCCGAGGCAGAGCGGCGTATCGACTTCTGGATGGAGCGAATGAAGCTTGCCGAATGGAAGTCGAAAAAGACGACCGACCTCTCAAAGGGAATGCAGCAAAAGATCCAGTTCATCTCGACCGTGCTGCACGATCCGGACCTGCTGATACTCGACGAGCCCTTCTCGGGCCTCGATCCGGTAAATGTCGAGTTTATGATCGAAATTCTGAGCGAATTCAAAACGCGCGACAAGACGATCATCTTTTCGACGCATCTGATGGAGACCGCCGAGCGTCTGTGCAGCGACATACTGCTTATCAACAAGGGCCGAAAGGTCGTCGTCGGCAGCCTGCGCGAGGTCAAGCAGAGCTTTGGCAAAAATCTCATCGCCCTGCGCGCGAGCAACGTCGACGGCGTGCTCGCCGACCGTTCGCTGGTCGAGGAGGTCACCGAGCACGCCGACGAGCTGGAGCTCCGACTCGCGGGCGGCTGCGACGCGCAGACACTCTTGCGGCGCCTCGTCGACGCGGGCGCGGTCATTTCCAAATTTGAGAAGCTCGAACCAAGCCTCAACGATATCTTTATCGAGCAGGTCACACGGAACGAATAGTTGAAAGCGGACGATCGAGAGCAGGTTTGCCACGTTATGAGCGGGAGTATTTTGAGAGAGAAGTCTTACAAGTTTGCGCGTGACTATCGGCCGCCCACTATCAAGCATCACTTATGAGAAAGTTTTTCGCCGTCGTCAAGCACGAATACAAAAAGGTCGTTCTCAAGTGGTCTTTCCTGATCGGTACGCTGATGCTGCCGATGCTCGCGGCGGTCTTTGCCGCCGTGCCTGCGATCATCTTTTCGATCGAGGGCGAACCGACACGGATCGTGGTCGTCGACCCTTCGGGCAAGATCGAGCCGCGGCTTAGGTCGGAGCTCTCGGCCGAAGGAGCAGGCCAACGATCGAAAAAGGCGGCGACAGACTCGCTGCGCGACCTGGGCGCCTCGCAGCAGGAAAAGATGCGTCGCAGTGCGGAGCAGCTCGGCGCCGCGTTCGAATTCGTCGATCCTCCGTCGGCCCCGGCCTCGATCGTCGGCTCGGGCAGCGAGGCGATGCGGCAGGACCTCAACGCGATGATCCGCAGCGGCGAGATCGACGCCTACCTCATCGTGCCGCAGGACCCGGGCGACTCGACCGCGACATTCGAATTTCGATCGCGTAAGGCCGGCGACCCGATCATGCGCGAGAGCCTGCGCGACGCGCTCAACAATGCGGTTCGCTCGCAGCGGCTCGCCGACGCGAATATCAGCGAGCGGCACCTTGAGGAGCTGAGCTCCGAAGTGAAGCTTGACGTCAAGGGCGTCGATGTCACCGGCGAAGAGAAGAACAGCGACGGGCTGATGGTCGCATCATTCGTGATCGGATTGATGATCTACATCACGCTCGCGATCTACGGCCAGCAGATAATGGGCGCCGTCGTCGAAGAAAAGGAGACCCGGATAGCGGAGATACTCTTCTCGTCGGCGCGGCCCTTTACGCTGATGATGGGCAAGCTCGTCGGCGTCGGCCTCGCGGGCCTGACGCAGCTCGCGATATGGTTGGCCACCGCGGCCGCGCTGGTCGGCGTCATGGTCGCGCAGCCTGGCGTACGAGAGGCCGTCGGCGACGGCCTGCCGACCATCACGCCGCTTATGGTTGCGTACTTTCTGATCTTTTTTATGCTCGGCTTTTTTATCTATGCGTCAATATTTGCCTTGATCGGCTCGATGGTGACGACCGTTCAGGAGGGAGGACAATTTGCGTTTCCGCCGGTGATGGTCCTCCTGATCGGATTTTATTTCAGCTTTGCGGTGATGCGCGATCCGGGCTCGGATCTGTCCTTTTGGGTCTCGATATCGCCGTTCTTTGCGCCGATAACGATGCCGGTCAGGATACTCGCCGAAACACCGCCGTTTTGGCAGATCGCACTTTCGCTTTTCGTCAACGCGGCCGCGATCGCAGGTCTCGTCTGGCTCGCCGCCCGGGTCTATCGCGTCGGAATGCTGATGTACGGCAAGCGAGCGACGATACCCGAGGTCTGGAAGTGGATCAGAATGAGCTAGCGAAACGATGGGGATCGAGATCGAAAAAAAATACAGGATAGACGCCGCGCTCGCCGAGCGGGTCCGTCATTCACTGCGAGAGGCCGGGGCCGAGCGGCAGGGCGAGGTCTTTGAGGAGAACACGATCTACCGCGGCGGAGTGCTCGATGCGATAGGCGGCGTCTTTCGCATACGGCGCATCGACGGGGGCAGGGGCATCTTTACGTTCAAACGTCGAATAGAGCACGCCTCAGATGCCAAAACACAGGTCGAACACGAGACCGAGGTCGCTGACCCGGACGAGTTGGCGGCCATCTTGGCCGAGGCCGCCTTTGAGCCGCGTCTGGTTTACGAGAAGCGCCGCGAGACGTGGAGCTTTCGCAAGGTGGAGATCGTGATCGACGAGCTGCCGTTCGGGATGTTCATGGAGATCGAGGGCTCGCTGACCGGCATTCGCGAGGCCGAGCTCCTGCTTGATCTCGACGACCTCGAGGTCGAGCATGAAACATATCCGCGGCTGACGCTGAAACTCGGTGAAAGGCGCGAAAACATCGTCGAGGCCAGGTTCAAACGATCAACAGAGTGACCGTCGGCAGTTAACCCTTCTGGTTAAGCTGAAGGATCGCTCGGGTAAGGATGTCGGGGTCGAAGGGTTTCGTACAGTACCCGTCAAAGCCCGCCTCGTACGCCCGCTGCTTGTTCTCGTTCCCGGCAAACGCGCTCAGTGCAAGCGCGGGAACCTGACCGCCGACCTCAGACGGCAGTCCACGCAGCCGCCTGAGCAGCGAGTATCCATCCTCCTCCGGCATAGCGAGGTCCGAAATGACGACGTCGGGCAGCCGGCCGCGCATCTCTGCCAGAGCGGCCATCGCCGACCGCGCCGAATCGACCGAGCGCACCTCGGCGCCCGCCTGCTCGAGAAAAAGCTGCAGCACCTCACGCGAATCCGCGTCGTCCTCGACGACGAGCAGTCTGACCCCGCGCAGCGGGCGGGCGCCTAGCTCCGCCTGAGGCGAGTCGGCGTCTTCGGCCGGGTCCTCGACCTGTTTGAGCGGCAGCCTGACGACGAATGTCGAGCCGTGACCGAGCCCCTGGCTCATCGCTTGCACCGTGCCCCCGTGCTTGCTGATCAGGATGTTTGCGATCGACAGCCCGAGCCCGAGACCGCCTTTTCTGATGTCGTTTGACGGGTCGCCCTGCGAGAATTGCTTAAAGATGTTTGGCAAGGCCTCCGGACTAATGCCTCGGCCGTTGTCGGCCACACGCACCTCGACCGTATCTTCACCGGCCGTGAGGTCGACCGTGATCCGCCCGCCGTCATCCGTGAATTTGATCGCGTTCGTGATCAGGTTGTTAAAGACCTGCTGAAGCCGGTTGGCGTCGCCGAAGACGACAGCCTCGTCGGTGTTGAAATTGAATTCGAGATCTATATTGCGGGCCTCGGCCGCAGGCTTCTGAGCGTTGAACGACACCTTTACCACCTCGTAAAGATTCGTCGGCCGAAACTCGAGACTGATCTTGCCGGACGCCACCCTTGCTGAATCGACCAGGTCATTTATCAGCTTTGACTGAGCGCGGGCGCTGCGCTCGATCGTCTCGAGGGCGTTTCGCCGGGTTGCCTCGTCGACCTGCTTTGTCAAAAGGATCTTTGCCCAGCCGAGGATGGCATTGAGCGGCGAGCGCATCTCGTGGGAGACGAACGCAAGGAAAAAATCCTTTGCGCGGTTTGCCTCGACGGCCTCGTCGCGAGCCTTTTTCTCGAGATCGTAAACGCGAGTGAGCTCTTGCTCCGCAGTCTTCTGGCTCGTGATGCGCCGGATCGCAGCGGTCATCTTGTGCGGGCTTCCGTCCTCGTCAAAGAACGCCTTGCCCTCGGCGCAGATCCACTCAAGTACTCCATCGGGATACACGACCCGAAACTCCTCGCCAAACTTGGCTGCACCGTCGATCGACCTGCGCAGAGAGGCCTCGAGACGTTCGCGGTCCTCAGGATGGACCGTCGAGAGCAGCACTTCCTCATTGATGCTGTCGTGACGCGAAAGGCCGAGGAGTTCGTAGACCTTTGGCGTCGCGGCCATCTCGCCGCGTTTGAGGTCCCACAGCCACAGCCCAATCTCGGCGCTCTCGGCCGCCGTTAAAAACTCGTTGACCGACGAAATGCCCGGCTCGGCCGCCGCCTCGGCCACCCTGCCCGAGACAAAGACGACCCGCGGACGGCCATCGAGGTCCAGCGGTCGAAACCGAAGCTCGACGGCGACCTTCTTTTCGGCGTTGACCCTAAAGTCGACGATCGCCTGGGTCGTGCGCCCCGCGGCCGCCTCGGCTAAGCCTGATCGGATAACGTCGGGAGTGGTGCCGGCGGACTGCCAATATACGGTTTCCGCCAACCGCTGGCCGCTGAGCATCCCTGGGTCGGTCGTCGTCTCCTCAAATACCGCTCCGCCGATAGTGATCACCCGGCCGCCGCTGTCGAGAAAGCAGTAAAAATCGAATGCGCTGTCAAACAAGCTGAGAGACGTAATGTCTAGGTCGATCGATCGGCCCGCCGGCTCTGCTCCTGTCGCTGAAGAACTGCGATACGACATATTCTTACTGCCGCTGCCTGGCCCGTTAGGTTCCATCTGGGTATTCGGAAAAAGAGAGAATTAAAAATAGAACACGACCCGCGCTTGCCGAGCGGGTCAGCGCTGTCATCGCCTGATCTCAAATGCGGCCTGATCCTCTACAAGGTACGCCGGCCGGTGAGCAGTCGAACAATAAATACGACCAACGCCACCACCAAAAGGAGATGCAGGAAGTTTCCGAACATCTGCCCGGTCACCATTCCCAACAGCCACATCAGCAGCAGAATAACAATAATCGTTTCGAGCATAAGGATGGAGATAAGGCGCACAAGGCCTTTCGAGCGGGAAGTTCATCAATCTGTATGCCAAAGA
This sequence comes from Pyrinomonadaceae bacterium, assembly GCA_046313635.1. Classification (GTDB taxonomy): domain Bacteria; phylum Acidobacteriota; class Blastocatellia; order Pyrinomonadales; family Pyrinomonadaceae; genus OLB17. The sequence goes on from JBKBYA010000002.1 coordinate 97,643, forward strand.
CGATCAGGTTATTAACCCTTGATTAAAGGCAGCTTACGGTTCTAGGGAAATTTTCGTCCGTACCGTTATGATACAAAATTAAATGCTGCCTATTCCGCTCTCCGGAACTATTCTAGTAATGTATCAAATATGTACACATTTTCGAAGATGGGTTTTTCCATAAATATGGTAAATACTCGGTAAAGACAGGTTGACCGCGGTGTGGCACAAACGTTGCCGAATCTGCCGGCAGAACTCATTTTTAACTCGCGCGGCCTGCCGGCCGACGATCGTTTCCCGGTACTGAACTCGCTGCTCGAAAATCGGCATCCCACCATTCGGCGAAAGCGTCCGGGAGTATTAAATCGAAACTGAATTACTTTGGTATCAGCGTTTCCCTTTGATGGGAAGATCAACCTATGGCATATAAAGCGCTCGTTATTGACGACGACAAGGTCGCTCTCGAACTGATCTCGTTCCAGCTCCAGGCGGAAGGGTTTGAGACCGTGGTCGCCGAACGCGGCGAGACCGGGCTCGACCATGTGCGGCAGACAGAATTTGACGTGATACTCACCGACCTCAACCTTCCGGATATCTCCGGGATCGAGATGGTCAAGCGGTGCAAAGAGATCACGCCGGATACTGAGATCATCATGGTCACGGGCTTCGGCTCGATGGAAAAAGCGATCGAGGCGACCAAGGCCGGAGCGTTTCACTACGTAGAGAAACCGGTCGAGTTTGAAGAGCTCCTTTCGCTCATCCGGCGTGCCGTCGAGATGAAGCAAAAGGCGCGCGAGATCCAGGAACTCCGCGGCCGTTTGACTAGCCGTACGTCATACGAAGGCATCATCGGCGGCAGCCGCTCGATGCAGAACATCTACGAGATCATCGAGAACGTGGCCGAGTCTGACGCCAACATTCTCATTCTGGGAGAGTCCGGTACGGGGAAAGAGGTGATCGCGAACGCGATCCACTACAAGAGCCGGCGAGCGGACAAGCCGTTTGTAAAAGTAAATTGCTCTGCGCTGCCGAAAGATCTGATCGAGTCTCAGCTGTTCGGTCACGTCAAGGGGTCGTTCACCGGAGCGAATGCCGACAAGACCGGTTTCATCGGCCAGGCCCACGGCGGCAGCCTGCTGCTCGACGAGATCGGCGAAATGCCGATCGATCTGCAGCCAAAGCTCCTCCGGGTACTGCAGGAAAAGGTTTACTATCGGGTCGGGAGCGACAAGCCGCAGGAGGCGGATTTCCGCCTGATCTCGGCGACCAACCGCAATCCCTTTGACGCCATAAAGGACGGCAGTCTCCGCGAGGACCTCTATTACCGCATCAACACGATCGAGATCAAGATCCCGCCGCTCCGCGAGCGAATGGAGGACGTGCCGATGCTTGCAGAGCACTTCCTTCAGATATACGCGGACAAATATCATCGCCGAAACGCGACATTCTCCGAGACCGCGTACGACCAGATGCTCAACTACAACTGGCGCGGCAACGTCCGCGAGCTGCAGCACGCGATCGAGCGGGCGGTGCTGCTGAGCAAGTCGGGCGTCATCGAGACTCTCGACATTCCGCGAACGTCGGACACGCCCGTCCCGATGGCACAGCTTGCCGCGGCCGTTCAAGCCAACTCCATACGTCCGGTCGTCTCGTCAGGCGGCAGCTCGTCAGCCGCTGCCTCGACGGTGAGTTCGCCCGTTCAGCAGATCGAGACCCTCGAGGATATCGGCCGTCTGATCGTGAGCAAGATCCCCGACCCGGAGGACGGCCGCGAACAAAAGGACATCTTTAACGAGCTCGAGAGCACCGTCGTTCTCGCCGCGCTGAAGCGTACGAAGGGGAACAAGCAAGCCGCCGCCCAACTGCTCGGTCTGTACCGCCCGCGCCTGTACGGAATGATCAAGCGCCACAATCTCGAAGAGAAGATATAGAGGCGAACGACCGCTAAAAGCAAAAAGCCCTTCCGCATTACACGGAAGGGCTTTTTGATACTGGCGCGCCGCTCAACGCGTCGCCCCGGGCACCGAAACCTCGACATCCACCTTCTGCTTCCGATTAGGATTCAGAAATCCGCTGTAATAGAGAGCTCCTGCAATAATCGCGACGATAATGATCATCGCTATCGCCCAGATGAAGTTGGTACCGGTACCGTTTCCGTCGTCAGCCATTGTTGTGTTTCTCCTGCTTTGTGATGTTGTGAAAACTACGCCTCATACGGTGCAACTGAAATGCCAATTCGGCGTTTACGGCGTTTTGGTGTGAGGTTGCCGGTTTTTACTTATATTGCGGAATTGGCGGCCGTCCTGAAGTTTGTAAAGCGGTGATCTCTGTATTCATTCGTTACGCATAAGGACCCGCGCGGAGTCGGGCCCCGTGGCCCGTTCGCTTTCAAAGGACGTAGCGAGGTCATACATTCCGGCGCTGCAAAAAGCCTTGGCTTGTGACGCGTTGAGGCCTCGATAAGCGACGCTATTTCCGGTTTACGTGCCTTCGCCGCAGTTGGCACACGTGTTGCACCGATGCCTTCTGCTAGAGAGTGCGCCCTACGACACTCTCTCCCTGTCCGGGCGAATTAAATTCAGACCCGTTTTATGGAGAAAATTATGAAGACGAAAGCCATAGTGTTATTCACTCTGTCGCTGATCTGGTTCGCGGTCGCCGGTGTCGGCGACGCTTCGGCTCAGGTCTTTGGTTCGCGGGTGAGCAGCCGCGATTTCAATAACCTCCTTGTGAGGATCGAGACCAAGACCGACACTTTTAACCGATTGGTGGCGGGCGATCTTGATCGCAGCACCCTGAACAATTCGAATCGCGAGGATCGCATCCTGGAGTTCATCGACGCATTCGAATCGGCGACCGACGCGCTGCGTTCGCGATTCGACTCGCGGCAGAGTGTCGATGCGGAGGTCCGCGAGGTGCTCAACCGAGCGGCCGTGATCGACGCCTTTATGCGTCGCAACGAGCTGTCGTATCAGACAGAGAGTCAGTGGACGAGCTTGCGGGCCGACCTTGATACACTTGCTCGTTACAACAACACGACCTGGAACTGGAACCAGGGCGGCACCGGCGTCGATGGGCGAGCGTACATCGCGACCGACGTCCAGCTCCGCAATCTTCTCTCGCGCATTGAGCAGAGAACCGATATTTTCAAACGGCAGGTAGACCGCGGTTTGGATCGCAGCCGTATCAACGGCACGCTTCGCGAAGACTCGATCTCTGCCTACATCACCGAGTTTGAGAACGCGACCGACCGGTTGAAAGAGCGTTTCGACAGCAGGCAGTCGACCAGCGCCGACGTTAACGACGTGCTTACCCGTGCGACCTATATTGACCAGTTCATGGGCCGCAACGATCTGCCGCGCGCGGCCGAGACACAGTGGATCAATCTGCGTTCTGACCTGAACACGCTCGCAAATTACTACCGTGTGAGTTGGAATTGGGGCCAGACTTTGCCGCCCTGGACCGCCGGAGGAACCGGCTACGGCAGCGACCGGCTTACCGGCACATACCGGTTGAATCGCACTCAGAGCGACGACGTCCCGACCGTCGTCAACCGCTCAATCGGATACTACGGTACCGCCGACCGCACGCGGGTACGGGCAAATCTCGAACGCCGTTTGAGTTCGCCGGATATGCTTGCGATAGAGCGCAGCGGCCGTATGGTGACGATCGGTTCGAGCCTCTCGCCGCAGCTGACGCTTGAGGCCAATGGCGTCGCACGCACCGAGACGAACGATCGGGGCCGCACGATCCGCACTACGGCGACGATCGCCGGCGATTCGCTGACGATCGCGTACGAGGGCGACCGGGCAAATGATTTTTACGTGACGTTCATGCCGATCGGCAGTAATCAGCTTCGCGTTACGCGGCGCATCTATCTCGAGAATCGCAACGAGCAGGTCACCGTGACAAGCGTGTACGATCGCATCGACAATACCGCCCGCTGGTCAGACGTCGAGAACGGCCGGTGGAACAACGGCGATACCGGCAGCACGAGGTCCAACGACTTTTACGTTCCTAACGGCACGCGTTTGACCGCGGAGCTGCAGGAGCGTCTCGATTCGCGCACCGCGCAGGTCGGCGACCGCATCGCAATGCGCGTCACGTCGCCCGGCCAGTACAGCGGCGCCGTTATCGAAGGCCGCGTGATAGAGTCGCAGAGCTCGGGGCGCGTCACGGGACGTGCGGCGCTCTCGCTCGACCTCGACACGATCCGGCTCTCTAATGGTCAGACCTACCGGTTTGCCGGCTTGATCGACAGCGTTCGCACCTCGAATGGCGATACCGTCTCGGTCAACAACGAGGGTCAGATCAGAGATAACAACCAGACCACGAAGACCGTCACCCGGGCCGGTATCGGCGCGGCGCTCGGAGCTCTGATCGGCGCCATCGCCGGCGGCGGTCAGGGGGCGGCGATCGGTGCCGCCATCGGCGCGGGAGCCGGTGCGGGAACGGTCTTTATTCAGGGACGCGACAATATCGTCCTCGAGCAGGGGACCGAGTTCAACATCACGGCAAGCGCTCCGGCAAATGTCGGCGTTAACCGCTAACCGGACGGGAGGGAGCGGCCCCAGGCCGCTCCCTTTCCGACCAACCTTTACCGAAATGATCGACAACAAACTTGAAGTGGACGAGGTCGAACGTACCGCGACCTACGAGACCGCAAAGAACGAGGTCCGCGCCGATGTAGAGGACCGCATCGCTCTCGAGGCCGACCGCCGAAATGCAGCGCAGGCTCACGAGATCGAAGCCGCCGCCGACGAGATGCGACGTCAAGCCGTTGGTGAGGTGGTCGAAACCCAGCGAGATCTCGAGCGCGCACGCGCGGCAGCTCGCGTCTCGCAGATAGTCGACTATGTTTTCTTTTTGATCTACGCCCTGCTGTCGATGCGTTTGATGCTCGAGCTTTTTGCGGCGCGCGAGAGCGCGGGCTTCTTTCGCTTCGTCAAGGCGGCGACCGATCCCTTCTATTATCCGTTTCGCGGACTGATGCCGAGCCTCTCGACGGCCGACGGTTTTACGCTCGTCCTCTCGCTTGTAGCGGCGATCGTGGCGTACATGCTGCTGCATCTCGCGATCAATGGCTTTTTGCGGATGATCGCCCATCGCAAGGTGGCGGTATGAATTTGCTTGAAATTTGTTTCGGATGGGCGTAGATAGAAGTTGAGTATTTTTCCCCCTAAGCACTTTGGATGAAAAAGAGGTGAGAATTATGGGAGATATGATCTGGCAGTTGATCGTTGGGTTGATCGTCGGAGTGTTGGCTCGGCTGCTGCTGCCGGGACGCGAAACGGCGTTTCCGGAAGGGGCGCTCGGCTGGCTGCTCACCGCGCTTCTGGGCGTGGCGGGAGCATTCTTGGGCGGAGTGATCGCACGGGCCCTTTGGGCCGGGGCCGATTACACCGCGGGCTGGATAATGTCTATCCTCGGTGCGATCCTGCTGCTCTTGGCGGTCCGTTTCATCTTTGGGCGCAGCCGTGCGACGACGGTCTGACCCCACATTACAGACCAATTACAGATCAGCGGGCCCCGACAGTTTGCGTCAAACTGTCGGGGCCCGCGTCTTGTAGTCGAGATCCCTTAGGCGTCTAGACCGCTCCGCAGCCCGGATGCCCGCACTGGCAGCTGATCTCGACGATGTCCTGACTCTCCGCGTCGCTGCAATGATCGCTGCAGTAATCCGAATCGTCGGAGACCGCGCAGATGCAGCCCGTGTGACCGCATTTATTGTTGTCGTTGTCGTCCATAGATTTCCTCCCTCAGATCGAATGTCGTTATTGCCGGCACGATCGATCTGGCCCGTCACGCAGGGTCCTCGAATATGTCGGCAGTAACCCGAGTATAAGTAACCGCTCCGGCCTAGACAATATCTTTTATGCCGCGAGTTGATCGGGCCGGCGGGGAACTTCTGGAACCTTTCTTAACGCTCTGCGTGTCTACCTATGAAATGCAGGTTTATCCTCCCTGCAGCTGATTAACGTTTGGCGGACCCGAGACACCCGCCAAACGTTTTTTTTTGTCCCGACCTCGCTGCCGCAAAAGCGGAATTCAGATCCGATTCAAACTCTTAATCGTCCATAGCCCAGTATTCCACGCGTCCCGGCGCGTGGAAATGCGGAAGCGGACGGAGTTTTTGAAGAGAATTCACCGTCCGCTTTCTGCGCGCTTTTGACGAGGACCTCTGCTATCTGACGTAGGCTCCGGGCACGGGTACGTCGCCCGGCGAGCCGAAGACGGCCGTCCGCGGCGGCAGAGAGGTTCGGTTGATGTACCAGGTCGAATTCGAAGGTCGGAAGACGGCCGCATCGATCATCCCGTCCGAGTCGTAGTCGGCCGGCGCGGGCAGGTCGCCTGACGTACCGAAAGGGAAGGCGTAATACGACGACTCCTGACTTCTGAGGACGTACCAGTATCCGCTCGACGGCCGGTAAAAAGCGATGTCCGCCCAGCCGTCACCGGTGTAGTCGCCGGGCACGGCCTTGTCTGTAGAGCTGCCGAATTCGGCCGCAAAGATCGTTTGGTTCGAACTGTACAAGATCCACCACTGCCCGACCGACGGCCGCCAGACGGCGATGTCGGCCTTGCCGTCGCCGTCGTAGTCCGACGCGACAGGCTTGTCGCCGCTCGTGCCGAATGACGTAAAGGTGACCGTGCCGCTCGCCGAGTGGCGAATGTACCAGACGCCGTTCGACGGTCGGAATACCGCGAGGTCGGTCTTGCCGTCGCCGTCAAAATCGGCGGGCGTCGGGATGTCGTCGCCCACCCCGAACTGCGCCGCAAAAAAGGAATTGGTAGTGCGGTCGAATACGTACCACGTCCCGTTCGACGGTCTAAAGACCGCGATATCCGTCAGGCGGTCGCCGGTGTAATCGCCGGGGACCAAGACATCGCTCGCCACGCCGAAAATGTTCGCGTAAACTCCATTCGCCTGACTATCCCAGAGGTACCACTCGCCGGTCGAAGGCCTGAAGATGCTGATGTCGGCCTTGCTGTCGCCGAAGAAATCGAATCGCGTGCGGTACGGAATGCCCGATTGCTGAAAGAGCACGTTCGAGCCGCCCGGGCCCGAGAAGAGCGCGGTCAACTGCCTCGAGTTAAAGCTCGAGTTGCCGTACGCGCGCCACGAGACAGTTCCGGGGCCGGTACCCCCAGCGCCGGTCGGGAACTCGAGCCACGAGCTGCCGGCAAAGAACGACCATGTGCATCCCAGCTGCGTCGTGACGCCGATGGTGCCGGTACCGCCGGGTGCGGGAACGCGGACGCTGGTCGGCGAGACCGTGTAGGTGCAGTTCCTGCCGGTCTGTGTCACCGGAAATGCAGCTACTGTCTCGAGGCCGCGTATTAGCGATATCGCTCCGGCACGGTCGCCGCCGTTGTTGGGCTGCACCGTGTACGAGACCGTACCGGGACCGTATCGCACCTCGTTGCTTGTCCAAAGCCAATAGACATTTTGTCCATAGGTCGCGTACCAGCCGCACCCGACCGGCGTCTGAACGTCGAATGTGAAAGTACCGCCGTCGGGGCCGTGCAAGGCGCCCGCCGGAGTGACCGAGTAGCTGCACGGATAGGCAGCCTGATTTATCGTGAAGGTCTGCCCGCTCACGTTGATCGTCGCTGTGCGAGCCCCGCCGCCCTGATTAGACGCGACCGTGTAGCTGATCGTCGCGGACCCGAGGCCGTTGCCTGGACCGTTGATCGTGACGAATGAGCTCTGCGTATTCGCGAACCAGCGGCAGCCGGGCGTGGTCGTCACCGTGAAAGAGAAGTTTCCTCCGAGACCCGGCACGTCGGCCGACGCAGGCGTGAGCGTATAGCTGCACGCAGCCGGCGAGTCGAGCGAGAGCGTGTAGCTGCCAAATGAGTTGGGAAAGACCGAGTTTGCGAGAATGATGTAGTTCGTCGTCTCGGGCAGCGAGACAGAGATGCGCGAGTTTGTCCCGCCGCCGCCGTCGTCATCTTCGACTACGAATGTACCGGACTCGTTAGCGAGGCCAAGATAGGTATCGAACGCGGTCGAGCTGAGATTGATCGTGACCTGCTGGCCGGCGGTACCGCCGAAGATATAGAAGTCGCCGTATGTGCCGTCGTCGAGACGGCAGTCGGTGACCGTGAGCGAGCCGCTGATGGTTTGACCAGGCGTTATCGGGGCCGCGACACTGCACGGGTCGCCGGCGAGATCTCCCGCAGCGGCAAGCTCGCGAAACTCGTCTTCGGTCATTACAACAAAGCCGCGGCCGTCGATTGGTCTCGAGTCCATGATCGCCGACATCGCGGTCTTGGAGGTGGGAAGTTTGAGGCCCTGCGAAAAGGCGCCGGCCGACAAAAGCAAAAGCACGGCGGCGTACCGAAGGGCCGTATTCATCGTGAAATAATGCATAGGAGTTTAAGAGCCTCCGGAGCGTCGTAACAGAGCTGAAGCTCGGGCGGTGCGGCCTCGATCATGCCGGCGGCAATTCCATTTTGACGAGACCGTCAAATTCTACGTTGTATCCGACGCCCTTTACCGGAATGGACATTTCTTCTTCGGACTTTGCCTCGCCGTTGGCGATGCCGACGCTTGCGAAGTAGCAGCTCGCCCCGTGCTCGTTCGCGTGACGGACGAGCGTCTCAAATGCCTCCTGTCCCTCCTCGAATCGTCCGCGGCCCGGATACAGGTCCGTCCGGACGACGAAGAATGCAAGCTCGCCGTCCTTGTGGGCGACGATCTGGGGCTCGGTGCGCCGATCGGCGAGCGCGTCGGCCGACTCGATCAGCCAGCCGTCCTCCTGGAGCTGCCTGAAAACGATCTCGATGCCGAAGGCGTGGATCTCCTGCGGCGTCATCAATTCTTTTTCGCTCATCGCAACAATCATAACCGTTCGCACTGCCCGAGCGCACGACGGGCCTCACCTCAACGAGGCAAGGCCCGGCGTGCTCGTGCGTGCTACCCTCCGCTACGCTTTTGCCGATGCGCTTCGCTTTTTGGCTGCGGCTGTCGACGATCGAGATCGTTCGGCCCGCCGCGCCTTAAAGGCCGCCTTCTCTTTTTTCATCAGAGCGCCGAGGGCCTCGAGCTGCTCGCGCTCAAACTGCCGCTCGACGAGCGGGAACATCTCGTTCTCTTCTTCTTTGACGTGATGCTCGACATTCTCTATCAGCACCTGCAGGCGTGCTTTGAATGTCGGCGACGTGCCTTTAAGGCGAGCGAGGCTCGCGAGCATCGTCTTGACCTGGCCGTGCTCTTCGATGCCCTCGCGGACGATCTTTTTGAGGTCCGATTCGCCGCTGCGCAGCAGCCGCGGGTAAAAGATCGTCTCCTCGATATGCGCGTGAGCGTCGAGCTCGAGCTTGATCTTTTTGAACGTCGCCGAATGGTCGCGTCTGGGTGCGGCCTTGACGCGGTCAAACATCTCCTGCACCGTCTCGTGGTCGGCTTTTAAGAGCGCGATCGCGTTCTCGTCAGACGTCGGCGTGAGCATCTCTATGATCGCGTTGGCTGCCCGCTCGAGCAGCGACTCCGAATTACCTTTTGCGGACGTTTTTGACGACCGTTTCGCCGGAGCCGATCTTGTTCCGCTCGTCGAGCGGCGGCTGCTGTTCGTCGAGGTAGACCGATTTGAACTCGTTGCTGCCATCTAGAATTTCCTCCCGAAGATTGTTCGATCTGTTTCGACGCTGCATTTGCAACGGCTGTGCCTTTTTGCACGCCGGCCAAAAGGCGGCTTTTTCGGGCTAAACGTTCCGTTTCGCGGCGCTTAACCTGATCTAATGCCGCGCGCTTAAGGCGGTTCTCAAACTCTCGCCGCGCATAAAAATAAAAACGGCCGCCGCTTTCCCAATCGTGCTCTAGATCGGGTCGGCGGCGGCCGCGATATCTGCGCCTACGGCAATTAATCGCCGTCGTTGCGGTCGCCCCACCGCCAACGCGGCGGCTCGCCCTTTGCCAGACAAATGCCGTTCAGGGCGGCGACCGCTCCCGCAATGCCGAAGGCGAACAGCCACGGATGCTCGTTCGGCAAGAACACGACCGACCAGACCGAAACAAATACGATAAATGCCAAGAGCACGACCCAGCCCTGCCAGGTCGCCGGCGGCCCCCAGCCCCAACCGTAACGCTTGGCCGGGAACCAGTATCTGTCTTTGTTCGCGCGCATACCGGAGAGATTCTAAACTCGATGGCTCCGGGGTTTAAAAGGCTCAGGGCAGCTTGTTCCGCGCGAGATCACAATGCGGCGGTCATTGCACAGAGAATGCCGCCGCGAGATTCATCGCTCATCTCGCGGCGTTCATTCCCGGTGCCACGGGCGTCTTAAGGCTCGCACCGGGCCGGTGCGGACTACCGTCTTTTACGCTGCACCGGACGCTGGAGTCTTGTGACGGCGCGTGTAAGAGCGTCGATCTGTTTTTGCTGGCGGTCGATCGTTTCCTGCTGCTGTTTGATCGCGTTCACAAGCACGGCGGCGAGCTGGTTGTAGCGGACGCCCTCGATCTCACCGTCGTCATTCTTGAACGTCAATTCCGGAGCGACCTCTGCCACGTCCTCGGCTCCGAGACCGACGTCTTTGCTGCCGTTCTCTTTCCACTCGAACGAGATCGGCCGCAGCCGCATCACGATCCCCAGCCCGCCCGCGTAGCCGCGGACATCGCGTTTGTATCTCAGGCTCGACGTGCAGAATCGCAGCGTCGTCGTCCCCGACAGATTGCAAAGCGTGTTGTTGCCGCCGCTCAGCAGCAAGGGCGTAACGGTGCCGTTGATCGACAGGTTGCTCGCGATGTTGAGCGTGCCGCCCGGCGCCGACAGCGTGCCGCCGATGCTTGCGTTGCCGGTCGTCGTAAGCGAAGCCGCCGAAACGGCGCCGACCGTGTCGACATTGCCGTTCTCAAGGATGTGCATATTGTCGCTGTTGAGATGAAAGCCCTTGGCCCACATGCCGCCCTGCGCTATCACCTGGCCGATCGAGCTGACGCGAAATCGCGGATTTGAGCCCGCGTTGTCATCGCTCTTGGCAACAATGAAATTGCCGGTCGTAGCAAGGTGGAGATCGAGGGTCGTACCCGTCGGGCTTAGAACTTCGATACTCGCTCCGATGGTGTTGCCGGTGGGCGAGAGAGCGGCCGCGAGCAAACCTATCGCATCGCTCTCGCCGACGGTCGTGCCGTCGCCGTAGGTCACGCCGACCAGGCCGATCCCGGTCGAGCTGTGCGCAATGCCCATAACGCCGACAGTAGATTCTGCGGTCGAGGTCGTTCGGCCGAGAATGGCGGTCGGCGGGAGGTTGTTAAAGTCGGGCGTCGCCGAGCCGGTCCGCGGGTCGACCACATTCAGCCGTGCCGTCGGAGCGGTCGTCCCGACGCCGACGCGGCCGATATTGTTCGCTCCGGCGACGATGACGTTGCCGCCGTCCGGCGCGAGATTGACGCTTCCATTGGCGGCCGGCGCGCGTGCAAGGCCGCCCTGCAGCGTGATCGAACCGCCGCCGCCGTCGCGCGACGCGTTAGCGGGATTTTGCCCGCCGTCGCCGCCGCGGATCGAGATGCCGCCGCCGACGCCGCCGGTATCGTTCACGTTCGAGCCGTTAGTGTTGCCGCCACTGCCGCCCGCGACCGCCAGCACGCTTGCCGCGTCGGTGCCGTTGCCGTTGGGCGAGACGGGCGGCTGCGTGCCGACCACATGGAGCTTTGCGGTGGGCGAGACGGTGCCCACGCCTACGCTGCCGCCAAAGAGCGCGCTGCCGCTGATGCTGATATTCGCCGCCGACTGTTGCGAGAGAGTGTTTTGAATGTACCCGCTCGGTGCGATGCCGCCTAGCTGCGAGGCATTGGCGGCGGTGGTCGCCGAGTCGGCAGCCGAGGCGCTCGCGCTCCTGATCGCAAAAGGCGACGAGAGGATCTGCGTTCGAGGCGACAGCGTCGTAAGGGTGCCGGCGCCGATCTGCCGTGTGGCGATCTCGAGATATCTATCCGCTCCGCCGAATACCGCCGCGCCGAAATCCAGCGTCACCGCAAAGCTTCCGTTGGTCACGGCGACCGGGTTGGCCGTCTGCGTCGAGCCCTGCTGTGTGCCGCCGACGGCCGCGTCAAACAACTTGAACTGCATTTCGAAATTGCCGTTGGCGGGAGCTCCGCCGACGCTCAGCGAGCCTTGATAGACGAACTTGGTCGTCTGGCCTGACGCCCATACCGCGGCGCACACGATAAACATCGCGATCGATACGGCACGAGCCGCCGGGCCGCGCCTTGCTGTTAGATAAATTCTCGGCATCTCTTTGATCCTCCGTACAGGGTCGAACTGGTCAACAGGTCTGCACCGCAGAAAAAACCAGCGGCGAAAATAAATATGTCGTCGAGGGAGGTGCGCAAACGCCGCGGTGGGAAACGGGTCGAGATCGTTGTGAGGTGATGAGGCGAAATATCACCGGATTTGGGCGCATTGTCAAATCCACCATGCGTGCGGCCTGCGAGGGTCAAGGCGTGCATTGTCGTACACTGCTTGGTCAAGATCCGCCCAAAATGGTTCTCTGGCCGCGTCGCGGCGTCGACCCGGATTTAACAAAAGTGTCTGATAGCAATACTTAGCTCAGTGGCATCGTGCTTGCAATCGATAAATTCGGCTGCGGCCGGTCGGTCACAGCCCGGAGGAGCGATATGAAAAAACCTGAGCCTGGTCTAGAAACCATGATGAGCGACGAGCAATACACTCGTCGTGAGCAATGCGGTGTCGAGATCGTAGAGCATGAGGTGATCACACGGATCAAAACGTCAGATGGCCGCTACGTTTCGGGCCGGTCGCGTCCGCGGCTGGTGATAACCGACGCGATGAATGCGACCCGAGACTTTGTGTCAAAAAGGCGTTCGGAGCTGGGTGAGTTGGACAGATTTCTAAAGACGGTCGGTCGCCGTCCGCTCCACGGCGAGTAGTTGATCCCGCACCGTCGCAGAGAAAAGCCCCGGCCTCCAAAAGAGACCGGGGCTTTTTGATCGCTGTCTGTCCCAGCTGATCACGGGCGCCGCACCGACGCCCAAATTAAACAAACATCGATTATCCCCGATCTTCAAGAATATCCTCGTCGCGCGAAGTGCTTGGACGGGGCGTAGGCGATCCGGCTCTTCAGTTTCGGCTGCCGTAAAAGTCGACATTCTCGGCGTTGCCGATGACGAAGACGCTTCGCTGCTCAAAGTCGTACTTTTTGTGCTCGGCGGTGAGCGTGTAGCCGCGGCCCGTCGCGAGATTGTCGAAGCGGTAATTGCCCGCCGCGTCGGTCGTCGTCTGGCGGCGCGTGCCGAGCTGGTCGACGATCGTTACGACGGCCTTGTTTATGCCTTTGCCGTCCGGCGTGAGCACGCGTCCCGAGACGGCGGCCGTCGGCAGCACGGGGCCGGTGCCGTACTGCGTGACCGTAAAAAGGCGGCCGGCGATATTCAGCGTCGCGGTGCGCGGCGCGAGGTCGAAGTTCGGCAGGACGGTGTACGAGACAGAGCCCGCGCCGGCCCCGGGATCGGATGTGACGACCACCCAGGGCTGATTGGAGTATCCGGCAAAGCCGCAGTTCGTCGCCGACGAAACATTGATCGAGCCGCTGCCGCCCGAGACCTGAAAGCTCGCCGACTGAGAAGACAAATTGAACGTGCAGACGGTCGGGCTCGCGATCGCGCGTGCGACGTTTATGCGCCCGCCCGTGACGGTCAGGCCGAGCCACTGCGGCAGCACGTCGACGGTATTCATCAGCGTCGCCTTGATCGATGCCGCCGAGAGCCCCGGATGCGCCGCCGCGAGCAGTGCGGCCGCGCCGGCCGTGTGGGGCGTCGACATCGAAGTTCCGCTGAATCGGGCGTAGCCGCCGCCGACAACGGTGCTCAGAATGCCGACGCCCGGCGCCGCGACGTCGACGGTCGTCGCTCCGTAGTGCGAAAAGGATGCGCGATTGTCATTCTGGTCCGACGCCGCGACGGTGAGAATGCTCGGGCTGTTGTAGCTGCCCGGATATGTTGGCAGACGGTCGTTGTCCTCTTCTTCGTTGACCGTCAGCTGATTGCCGGCGGCAAAGACGTTGAGCACCCCGGCGCGGCCCGCGGCGTCGATCGCGTCCTTCAGCGCTTGGTCGTATGTGCCGGCCTCGGGCGGCCCGCCGTAGCTGTTGCTCGTCGCGCGTATGTTGACGCCGCGATTCCGCATCATCGTCACGTAGCCGAAAGTGTTGATAAGCGAGACCGACGTCGAGCCGCCGACCGTGTCGTCGTGCGTCTTGAGCGGCATTATTTTGACATTCCAATTGACGCCCGCGACGCCGATGCCGTTATTGCCGACGCCGCCGATCGTGCCCGAGCAGTGCGTGCCGTGATCGTGACCGTCGGCCGGGTCGTTGTCCATATTCAAAAAGTCCCAGCCCGACACGTCGTCGACAAAGCCGTTCTGGTCGTCGTCGACGCCGTTAGATGGGATCTCGGCCGGATTCTGCCAGACATTTGCCGCGAGGTCGGGATGCGTGCGGTCGATGCCCGTGTCGATGACCGCGACGACCACGTTCGGGTCGCCGGTCGTCACGTCCCAGGCCTGCGGCGCGGCGATCTTGAGCATTCCGTAAAGCTGTCCAAACTGTTCGTCGTTGGGAGTGGCGGCGAGGTAGTAGATGAAGTTGGGCTGGACGTTCTCGACGTTCGGGTCGGCGCGGTAGAGCGCGATCGCGTCGTCCATCGCGATGTTGTCAGGCAGCTTGACGTGCTGCCAGCGCAGTTCGGGAAAATCCGTCTCGACGCGCGCGCCGAGCCGGTCGTTCAGCGAACGCACCGAATTCTCGTCCTTGTATCTGACCAGCAATTCGCCGGGCACATGCCGCGGCTGCTTAGCGGCCTCGCCTCTTGTCGGGCTGCCCGCACCGAAGTCAGCAAAATGAACGATCGCCATCAACGCGACGGCGGCTATCAGTATCCACGATCTTTTCATCACACTCCCCTTGCAAGCGGCCACGGGAGAGAGCTCGCCGGCGTATGAGAGAAGTGTGCGATCGAGTGGTTGAGCTTTTCTTGAAAGCGGTCAGAACCGCCTGCTGACCAAGGCGGTTCTGACGGCGAGTCGGCTGACCTTGCGGGAACTATCGACTTGGTTCGAGTACGATCTCGCGGGCCATGCGGTCGGCGAGCACCTCGCGGATCTCGAGACGGTCGCGATAGCCTTGCCGCTGCTTTTCGTCGTTGCCGATGACGGTCTGCAGCAGGGCATCGGTCTTGTCGAGATTTTTCTCGTACGTCGCGAGGTCCTTGTATTCGGTCATCAGCATCAGGTTAAAGTCGCCCGTGCCGTGGCTTTCGGTCTGAAGGACCTTGTAAGAGATGATCATCCCTTCCTTCTTGAGCGCCTCCTGCTCACGCTTCCAGTCGCCGGCGACGTAGTTGAGATATGCCGTGTCCATGCCGGGCTTCATCCTGATAAATCCGATGCTCCAGACCGTGCCGTTGCGGTACGGACGGTTGACCTGCGCCACGACCACGATGCTCAGAGCCAACACCAGAAGGCTCAACAAACCCATCAGTACGCGATTCCTTTTCATGATCTCTCCTCGTTTCTTGCAGAGTTGAGTGGAATGCAAACGGAGTGTCATCGCGGCCCCACTCGTCCCAGTCCGCGAACTCCACGAAGGATCGGCAATCCAGGCAGCCGACCGTGCGGGAGGTCTTCGCCCACGCGGCACGACCCGCGAGACGGCGAAAACATTCAGTACTGGATGGAATGCCTTGAAATTGCTCTCATCCGCCCCGGAAGTCAAGACCCCAATTAGGCAAACAAAAAAGCCTCGCCAAAATGACGAGGCCTAGTGTGCCTATCCGGTCCGTGAGTTGGGGTCACATTGGTCCCTGTCGGAAGGACAGTCCGTCGCAAAGTGCCCCGACCCCCGGGATACGTTGAGAAGCCTGCCCAGAACATATGTCGCCCTCCCGTCGTCGAAGTCTAAAATGTTCGCGAATGGGCCGTCCGGGATTGCAAATTAACGCACTGTTTAAGTAGAGTTTTCTCATCGCGGACTCGGCTCACCCAAGTCTGCCGCCAACTAAAACATCAAAGGAAAGGAAGATTTCATGATCGAGAAACGGAGTCTTTTTGCGGTCTTGGCGCTCAGTGCGTTTGCGATCGCAATGTTTGTTCATGTCGCATCGGGGCAGACGACCAAGAAGAAACCAGTGATAACCAAGCAGCCGGCCGAAAAAGCCGGTCCGAAGAGTCTGCATGCGGCGCTGGCAGTGGATAGAACGAACGGATTCTATTATGGATTCTCTTTCGACCACCCATCTATCGAGGCAGCTGATCAGCGGGCGCTCGACGAGTGTACGAAGCGTGGAGGCAGCTGTGCCGTCGTTCTCTCATGGGCCGGAACCGGATGCGGGGCATACCGGACCGTTGCAGCCAATGTCGGGACCGCTTACGGATGGGGCGTTGCCGCAACAAAAGAAGAGGCGGACAAAATAGCGACCGAGGAGGCTAGACGCAGGAGCAAAGGGCAACCGGTACCGAATTTTGTCTATGCGTGCAATTCTGCTACGCCCGCAGCTCTAGATGTCTTCAGGAACGACGCGACACATACACATCAGATCACTGCTCTCCAGTTCTCGCCGGACGGCAAGACGCTCGGCTCAGGCAGCTATGACGGTACCGCGCGGCTCTGGAGCCTTACTCGCGGCACCATGCTCAGATCATTTACCGCCGTTACCAACGTGGACGATGTTTTCTTTATGAACAACGGCGGACTGTTTGGCTTTCTAGCGGGCAGCCAGATCGCGATTCATGACGCGGCGACGGGCGACGAGCTCAAAAAGCTGCCGGCGCCCAAGGAGGGCATTAGCTCGGCTAGTCTATCCGCCGACGAAACTACGTTTTCCACGCAAGGATATGAGTCTATCGCTCGATGGAATGCCGCCTCGCTCGCGAGGTTCTCATATTTTCGGTTGGGGGCCATCCGGCCCGTTGTTTTTTCCCGCGACGCCCGCCTTGCTGTCTATGGTTTGATGGGCGGCGGGATCGAGATCGCCGACGCTGCTACCGGCAACCGGATAAGGTCGCTGCAGGGACACCCTGGGCAGGGGCTCGACAATGTCCAGGCTCTCGCTATATCGCCCGACAGCCAGTTCATTGCATCGTCCGGGCGTGACAGGGCGATCCAGATCTGGAGCGTAGCCTCCGGATCGAAGATCAAAACACTTCAGGGACATGGGGACAGAATCCAGGACCTTGTTTTCTCGCCCGATGGCAGAATACTTGCATCGGGGGCGAATGATAAGTTAGTCAAGCTTTGGGATGTTAACTCGGGAGCTCTATTAGCTACCCTCAACGGGCACACCGATTGGGTCGTCGCCCTCGCCTTCTCGGCTGACGGCCGAATGCTTGCCTCGGGCGGGAATACCGCGGACAGAACGATTCGAATTTGGGACGTCTCAACCGGCAAAGAGATCCGGGTCCTGAGCAAATGACCTTCCATCCGAAAGATCGGTTCAAGGCCCTATCGGAGCCTACTCTCAGAACGCGTGCCACTAGCTACAAAAAGGCCTCGGCGGTTGCCGAAGCCTTTTGATTTTGGGGAGGCTGCAAACTACGCTCGCGGCCAGAGGTGGGCCGGCCGCGCGGCGGCGGCCGAGGTCGGCCTCCTTCCGCTCCGTGTAATTGAATAGGGCCTCACCAAAATGACGAGGCCCTTTAGGCCTATGTCGAGATCGTGAATTTCCGATCCCGTCTCTGCCTAAAGGGAAGTCGTGACGCGGCGAGCGGAACTTCGCACTCCGCGTTCGTACCACATTCCCATCCCGCCCATGCCGCCTTCCGGTTTGTCGTCCGTAAGCTCGGAGATCATCGCCTCGGTTGTGAGCATCCTGCCGGCGATGGGGCCGCTCGTTATCTCGGGCCGTTTGCAGCGGCGGGGGCACCGGCACAACGAGATTCGATCTTGCCGCCACGCTTGACGAGCTCAGCTTCGAACTTTGCCGCCTCGTTCTTTTGCCCGAGAGCGCAGTGCGACCAGGCGAGTGTCTGGTACGCCAAACGCTCGATCGAGGCGTCCTTTTTCGTGAGCAACGGGAGGCCTTTGTTTACGGCCTCGATAGATCTGTCGTAGCTCTTCATATAGAAGAGAAGGTTGCCGCGATACACGTGACCGATGCCGTAGTTGGGGTCGAGCTTAAGTCCGTCGTTAAATGCAGCGAGGCTCATTGCCTGATCGCCAAGCCTGGCGTATGCCACACCCGCGATCGTGTATGGCTCAGCAGCTTTCGTGTCTAACAACCTGGCCGCCCAGGCAGAAAGTAGAGCCATTCCATACGCACCATCATAAAGATAGCCCCATCCTTCCGCATTCAGTTCCGCGGCCGACGGAACTCCGAGCGACTTTGCCTTCGTCAGATCATCGTACCGCGCATCGTGGCGGCCTATCATCCCGTTGAATCCCGCTCGGTAGGCAAGGTATTTCGCCCGCAGCGCGGTCTCTTGAAGCATCTCGGCCGTCTTAATGGCTTCCCCAAGAGCCTGCATAGCGGGTTCGTACTCTTTTCGCTCGAAGCCGATCGAAGCGCCGAGAGCGTAGGCCTCAGGATGGACCTCGTTCGCGAGCATAATGACGTTCTCGAGATCCTCAACGGCCTCATCCGTTTTTCGCAGGCCAAGATAGATCCTCGCCCGCAGAAACCGATAGCTTTCGTTATTCGGAGCCGCGGCGATCGCTTTATTTACCGCCGCTAACGCACGGGAGAACTCGCGCTTGTTGAACTGGTCGCGTGCCTCATCAAACTCCCACCAGCCCTTTGGAAACTCAGCGGGCTTTTTCGCAGGAGTCGCGGCAGGCACGGGGGCGGGCTTTTTCGCTGGCGTCGCTGCTGTCGCGGCGGCGGAACTGCACGGCTTCGTCACCTGGCCTCCAAGCTTGAGCACTTCCGCCTCGTCCGCTGCCGCTTCCTTCCTTTTCCCCAACGAGCAATATACAGAGGCGCGGAGAGTGAAGGCCTCACGCTTATTCCGCCGGTCCCACTCCCTCAAGGTAGTGTTCGGCCGGTCGATGACGAATGTCGCGTCCCTTATCGCCTCGTCAGTCTTCCAAGCAAAAAGGCAAGCTCTCCGCGATGGACGTACAACCTTTCGTCGCGCCCGCGTAGACCATCTTTTAGAAGAAGGTCGAGGTTGCGGTAAGCTTCCTCCGTTTTACCGAGTCTGATCCATACGGCGGAGCGATTGCGTTCGTACTCGATCCGATGATCCGCGACGAGCGCATTAGTGAAATCCTCAAGGGCGGATTCGAGCTTTCCTTCCTCCATCTTCAGTTTTCCGCGAAGGTTATACGCGCTCGAAGCACGGTTCGAAGTTGCGATCGCAAGCTCGATGTCCGGAAGGGCGAGATCCTTGCGTCCATTCATCAGGTGGCACTCGGCCCTATCAGCGAGGATGTATCCCCTTGACCTCGAATCCCAGCCTTTCCACGCCAGCGAGGCGGTATAGTCGCTAATGGCATCCGCATATCGTCCCGACCGGCAAAATGCATTTGCACGCGCACGATATCTGCGATGCAACGAATCGGGTTTCGAGGTCTTGAGTGTCAGGGTATATTCATCGCCCGCTTCTTTGTACCTGCCAAGATCGAATAGCAGTCGCGCCCGCAATTCGTAGAAATCCGGCAGGTAGAGTTCTCTCAGGACCAGTTTGTTCTCGCGGGCAAGGCTTATGGCTTTATCGATCTCGACGAGGGCCTGGACGTTGTCGTTGTAATGGAGACTGAGCGCCTTTTCGTAATGATCATACGCCGTCTGAGCGCCAATGGAATTTGCGAAAACGAGGCCCGTAAGGAAACAGGCATAAAGATAGGATCTCATGGGATATTATTCTTAAATCCTCCGAAGATCTTCGAGGCTGAGTGGCGGAATAATAGACTTCGGACGGCCTGGTTGTAAAGCAAAAGGCCCCGCCGACCGGCGAGGCCTTTTGTGCCTATGTCGAGATCGTGAATTTCCGATCCCGTTTTTGCCTACCGGGAAATTACATTCCCATTCCCATGCCGCCCATGCCGCCGGGCATTCCGCCTTCCGGCTTTTCGTCCGGGAGCTCGGAGATCATCGCCTCGGTGGTGAGCATCATACCGGCGATCGAAGCGGCATTCTGCAGAGCGGTGCGGGTGACCTTGGCCGGGTCGATGACGCCGGCTGCGACGAGGTCTTCGTACTTCTCGGTCGCGGCGTTGAAGCCAAAGCTGTCATCGCCCTCGCGGACCTTGCCGACGACGACCGCGCCTTCCATTCCCGCGTTAGCGGCGATCTGGCGGAGCGGCTCCTCGAGCGCACGGCGGACGATGTTGACGCCGACCTGCTCGTCGGAATCCTCGTCGCTGGCCGTGAAGTTGTCGAGCACCTTCGACGCACGAACGAGAGCGACACCGCCGCCGGGAACGATGCCTTCTTCAACGGCAGCGCGCGTGGCGTGCATCGCGTCCTCGACGCGGGCCTTCTTTTCCTTCATCTCGGTCTCGGTCGCAGCACCAACCTTGATCACCGCGACACCGCCGACCAGCTTGGCGAGACGCTCCTGAAGCTTTTCACGATCGTAGTCGGAGGTCGTCTCCTCGATCTGGTTGCGGATCGTCTTGACTCGGGCGTCGATCGCTTCGGCGGTGCCGGCGCCTTCGACGATGGTCGTATTCTCCTTGCTGATCGTGACCTTCTTTGCACGGCCGAGATCCTCGACGGTGACGCCTTCGAGCTTGATGCCGAGATCCTCGCTGATGACCTTTCCGCCGGTCAGCGTCGCGATGTCTTCAAGCATTGCCTTGCGGCGATCGCCGAAGCCCGGAGCCTTGACCGCAGCGACATTCAAAGTGCCGCGGAGCTTGTTGACGACGAGCGTCGCGAGAGCCTCGCCCTCGACGTCCTCGGCGATGATCAGGAGCTGGCGGCCCTGCTTCGCAACCTGCTCGAGCAGCGGAAGGAGGTCGCGCATGTTCGAGATCTTCTTTTCGTGGATAAGGATGAGCGGCTCGTCAAGGACCGCCTCCATACGGTCGGCGTCGGTGACGAAGTACGGCGAGAGATAACCGCGGTCAAACTGCATTCCCTCGACGACCTCGAGAACGGTCTCCATCGTCTTGGACTCTTCGACGGTGATCACTCCGTCCTTGCCGACCTTGTCCATCGCTTCCGCGATGATCGTGCCGATGGTCTTGTCGCCGTTGGCCGACACAGTGCCGACCTGCGCGATCGCGTCACCGCTGACCGGCTTCGAGAGACGCTGAACTTCGGCAACGACCTCGGCGACCGCCTTGTCGATGCCGCGCTTGAGAGCCATCGGATTAGCTCCGGCCGCGACCGTGCGGACGCCTTCCTTAAAGATCGCTTGGGCAAGCACCGTAGCGGTCGTCGTGCCGTCGCCGGCGACGTCCGAGGTCTTGCTCGCAACCTCGCGGACCATCTGCGCTCCCATATTCTCGAGCGAGTCCTTGAGCTCGATCTCCTTGGCGACGGTCACGCCGTCCTTGGTGATCGTCGGCGAACCGAATTTCTTGTCGATGACGACGTTTCTACCCTTGGGGCCGAGCGTCACCTTGACGGCATCGGCGAGCTGATTGACGCCGCGAAGAATTGCGGCACGTGAATCTTCTCCATGAACTACTTGTTTAGCCATATTATTTTTTTCTCCGAAAAATAGTTAACTGAGTTATCTGAGTTGCAGACAGTTGCAGAGTCATTTAGGAAGTTGGGTGCTATCACTGCAACTTCCTGTAACTCTGTAAACTCTGCCAACTACTTTGCCGATGCTCCGGCGCGCTCGATGATGCCGAGGATCTCGTCCTCACGCATGATCAGGAACTCCTCGCCGTCGAGCTTGATCTCGGATCCCGAATACTTGCCAAAAAGAACGCGGTCGCCCTCTCTGACGTCGAGTGTCTGGCGCGTACCATCTTCCTTGTACTTGCCCTCACCGACGGCGATCACCTCGCCCTCTTGCGGCTTCTCTTTGGCCGTATCGGGGATAAACAGGCCGCCGGCCGTCTGGTTGACGTTGTCCTCAATGCGACGAACGATGACACGATCGTGCAGTGGTTTGATCTTGGTTGCCATAACTGATCTGCTCCTTTTTCAAATGTGTGATTGGGGTTAAGATTGCCATCTGGACCTACGGCCGAGAAGTCGGGCTTCTAGCACTGTCTGTCCAAGAGTGCTAGTTTAGAAAACACGATTAAACCTGTCAAGGCCGAGAATTGTCGATTCAGAAAATCTGATAATGGTCCACTCATATTTGTGTGCGACTCTCGGAAATCAATATTTATCCTGTGAAGTCTCTCGGCGGCATCCGGCTGGACGAGGCCGTTGCCGAAGCCCGTGGACTGCGTTACGACCGCCGCTGGATGCTTGTCGACGGGGAGGGCCGGTTCCTCTCACAGCGGGAGCAGCCGCGAATGGCCGCGATACGCATACGCATGGACGGCGACGGCCTTGTCGCAAGTTGCGGAGCCGAGAGCGTCTTGGTCCCGTTCCCGGATCCGGGGCGAGAGCCCGACCGGCGGGTAAAGGTTTGGTCCAGCTCGGTCAAGGCGGTCTCGTACGATGAGGAAATAGACAGGTGGTTCTCGCAGGCGCTGGCGGTCGACTGCCGCCTCGTCGCGATGACAGAGCGGTCGATACGGCGAGTGAATCCTTTTTATGCTGTGCGGAGATCTCAGGATCAGGTCAGCTTCGCCGACGGATACCCGCTGCTGCTGACCGGGCAGGGCTCGCTCGACGAGCTCAATTCTCGCCTGAGCTCTCCCGTTACGATGGACCGGTTTCGGCCAAACCTCGTCGTCGAAGGTGCGGCTCCCTTTGCCGAGGACGAGTGGAAAAAGGTCAGGATAGGCTCGACCGTCTTTCACGTCGTCAAGCCGTGCGCGCGCTGCGTGATAACGACGATCGATCAGGCGACCGGCGTCAAGACCGGGCCGGAGCCTCTCAAGACGCTGGCGACATTTCGCTCGCGGGGGAACAAGGTGATCTTTGGCCAAAATCTCATTTCGGACGAGCCGGGCGGCACGCTCGCTGTCGGCGACCCGGTCGAGGTGCTCGAATAGAAATCTCGCTGACCAAATAAAGCCGCTACTTCGAGCGGCTTTTTGATCGGTTTCCGTTTTTGGATCTCGAGACTTTTGCGGCGGCGCGTTGGTGGCCGTTGCCGTTGTAATGCGCCATTCGTTTGGAGAGAGTGTTGCGGTGGATGCCGAGCGCCTCGGCGGTGTTTGAGAGATGCTGTCCGTTTCGCTTGAGAGCATTTTGGATATAGAGCTTTTCAAATTCCTCGACGGCCTCAGTCAGCAAAATTTTGCCGTCGAGCATCTCGGTCACAAGCTCTTCCATACGCTTTCTGATCATAGACTGCGGCGCAGCGAGGCGGCGATCAATCCTGGTCGAGTTCTTCGCCCGTCAGGCGGCGATAGGCCTCGAGATAACGTTCTGTGGTTGCTTCAACGATCTCCGGCGGCAGCGGCGGAGCCGGAGGTTCCTTGTTCCAATCGAGAGTCTCAAGATACTCCCGTACGAACTGTTTGTCGAATGATGCCTGAGGGTGGCCCGGCTCATATGAATCGGCGTCCCAAAACCTGGACGAGTCGGGCGTCAGGAGCTCGTCGACCATGATGATCTCTCCGTCGGGTGTACGGCCGAATTCGAATTTTGTATCGGCGATGATGATGCCGCGCGTGAGAGCGTACTCGCTCGCCCGCGTGTAAACATCGAGAGACGTGGACTTCATCTGCGCGGCGACGTCGTGGCCGACGGTCTTGACCATTTCGAGCTGCGAGATGTTTTCGTCGTGGCCGGTCTTTGCCTTGGTCGAAGGCGTGAAGATCGGACGCAGCAGGCGGTCGCAATGCTGCAGGCCCTTTGGCAGGTCGTGACCGCATACGCTGCGCGACGCCTTATAGTCCTTCCAGCCGGAGCCCTCGAGGTAGCCGCGAACGACGCATTCGATCTCAAAGACCTCAGCCCGCCTGACGAGCATCGAGCGGCCGCGAAGTTCCGGATGGCGCCGCACGCGCTCGGGCATCTCTTCAAAATCCGCCGTGATGCAGTGATGGTTGAGCGTCGCGCCGAACTTCTTGAACCACCACGCCGACATCGCCGTCAGCACCTTGCCCTTCATCGGGATCGGCGTCGGAAAGACGACGTCAAACGCCGACAACCGGTCGGTCGCGACCAGCAGCAGGCGCTCGTCGTCGATCTCGTAAACGTCGCGCACCTTGCCGCGGTGAAGTAGCTTTAATTCTTCGATCGAGGTTTGAATTACCGTTTGTGCCGAAGCCATATATGGGACAGAGCCTTTCGTACTGGACAGACCTATTATGAAGCTTCGGATTCTTAAAGAAAAGGGAGCTCGGGTCTGCGGCGGCCGTCTTCACCCGGCCTGGAATTTTCGCTATGCTCTAAGTATGCAATTCCGTCTCATGTCTGAAAACGTCCCGCGTGGCGATCAGCCTGCCGCGATCGAGCAGCTTGTCCGCGGCTTGAACGATGGCGTCAAGGATCAGGTCCTGCTCGGCATCACCGGCAGCGGCAAGACGTTCACGATCGCGAACGTCATCCAGCAGGTCCAGCGGCCGACGCTGGTGCTCGCGCACAACAAGACTCTCGCGGCGCAGCTTTATCAGGAATTCAAGACGTTCTTTCCGGAGAACGCCGTCGAGTACTTCGTCTCGTACTACGACTACTATCAGCCCGAAGCCTACGTGCCGGCGTCTGACCTCTACATCGAAAAAGAAGCGACGATCAACGACGAGATCGATCGCCTGCGTCTGAGCGCGACGCGGGCGCTGTTTGAGCGGCGAGACGTCATCGTCGTCGCGAGCGTGTCGTGCATCTACGGTCTCGGCGACCCCGACGCTTATTACGGAATGCTGATCTTTATCGAGCCGGGGCAAAAGATCTCGCGAGAAGAATTTATCCAGCGTCTCGTCGAGCTGCAGTACGAGCGGGTGAATATCGATTTCGACCGCGGCGTGTTTCGCGTGCGCGGCGATGTCGTCGAACTGTATCCGAGCTATCAGGACCAGGCGTACCGGATCGAATTTTGGGGCGACGAGATCGATTCGATCTACACGATCGATCCGCTGCTCGGCGAGGTCGTTCACAAGCACGAGTCGCGTCTGCCCATCTATCCAAAGACGCACTACGTGATGTCAAAGCCGACGATCAAACGAGCGATCAAGACCATTCGTGAAGAGCTCGACATGTGGGAGCAAAAGCTCGTCGAAGAAGGCAAGGTCGTCGAAGCGCAGAGGCTGCATCAGCGGACGATGTACGATCTCGAGATGATCAAAGAGATGGGCTTCTGCCGCGGCATCGAGAACTACTCACGCCACCTCACGGGCAAGCCGCCGGGAGCACCGCCGCCGACTTTGCTCGACTATCTGCCGGACGACGCGATCATGGTCATCGACGAATCTCACCAGACGGTGCCGCAGCTCGGCGCGATGTACAAGGGCGATCGCTCGCGGAAGGGGACGTTGGTCGAGTACGGCTTTCGCCTGCCTAGTGCGATGGACAACCGGCCGCTCAACTTTCAGGAATTCGAAGCCCGCG
Source organism: Pyrinomonadaceae bacterium (assembly GCA_046313635.1). GTDB lineage: Bacteria > Acidobacteriota > Blastocatellia > Pyrinomonadales > Pyrinomonadaceae > OLB17. The sequence continues at coordinate 123,161 of JBKBYA010000002.1, forward strand.
TCGGCCAGACGATCTACGTTTCCGCAACGCCCGGCCCGTACGAACTGCAGCGCACCGGCGGCGAGGTGATCGAGCAGATCATTCGACCGACCGGCCTGCTCGATCCTGTCGTCGAAGTCAGACCCGTGAAAGGTCAGATCGACGATCTCCTCGAGGAGTGCCGCAAGCGCGCAGAGCGCAACGAGCGTGTCCTCGTCACGACGCTCACCAAGCGCATGGCCGAGAATCTGAGCGAGTATTTCAGCGAGGTCGGCGTGCGGGTTCAGTACCTGCACAGCGACATCGAGACGCTCGAGCGCATCAAGATACTTCGCGATCTTCGCCGCGGCGAATTTGACGTGCTTGTCGGCATCAACCTTTTAAGAGAAGGCCTTGACCTGCCCGAGGTCTCGCTCGTCGCGATCCTCGATGCCGATAAGGAAGGCTTTCTCCGTTCGGAACGCTCGCTCATCCAGACCATCGGCCGCGCGGCGCGCAACTCGGGGGGAATGGCCATACTCTACGCCGACAAGATCACCGACTCGATGCGGTACGCGATCGACGAAACGCAGCGCCGGCGCGCGATCCAGGAAGAGTACAACCGCGAGCACGGCATCACGCCGCAGACGATCGTCAAACCGGTCGAGGCGACGCTTGTCACCGCGTATGAGGCCGACTATTTCAAGGTGCCGCTCGAGATGGACAAGTTCGAAGAGTACTCGCCCAAGCAGCTCAAGGAAACGATCCATCGCCTCGAAGCTGAAATGCGGCAGGCCGCCAAAGACATGAAATTCGAACGCGCCGCCGAACTGCGCGACCGACTGAAGTATCTGCGGGAGAGGGAACTTGAGTACGTGTGATCTTGCATCGGGTATAACCGCGGTGTGTTTGGCAGCGGAATGAGAAGCTGCGTTCACGAATCGTGCTTCGCGAGAAATAGCGGCATTTTTGGCAGCGGATGAAGCGGATGGGGCGGATGAGACGGATAAGAAAATTATTGGCAATTGATTGGAGGTCGATGTGATATCTTTTGTCGACTGTGAGCAGCTTGATGATCGAAGAAGAAGAACTTACCGGCCGCATTATCAACGTCTTCTATAAAGTCTACAACGCGCTGGGCTACGGCTTTTTGGAGCGTGTCTACCAAAATGCGATGGTCATCGAGCTCGCCAGCCAGGGCCTCGTCGTCGAAACGGAGAAAACGATCAGCGTCTTTTACAACGGGAGACTCGTCGGCAGCTTCGCGGCCGATCTCATTGTTGAAGACAAGGTGATCCTTGAACTGAAAGCGAAAGAAACGATCGCTGACGCGCACGTGGCTCAGCTAACGAATTATCTGCGTTCGACACACTTGGAGGTTGGCCTGCTCCTGAATTTCGGAAGGAGGCCGGAATTCAAGAGACGATATTTTCCAAATTCAAACAAAAACACGTCTGACGGTTCGGATCCGGGGCTCCTCAACAGTCTTTTGTCTTAGGATACGTCCCATCCGTCCCATCCGCTTCATCCGCTGCCAAAAAATCCGTCTGTAACTACGAGGCCGACCGTCACATTAGGCGCACAATTGTCGATTGGATAGAATCTGAACTGTGATCCGCAACAACTATGCAGGTTAAGACCTCGATCGACGAGCTTCAGAATTATCTGACCGACGCCAGCAATATGCAGGGCGGGTTTGCCGAGAAGCTTTTTATTCCGGAGTCGGAGGCCGAGGTTTGCGAGATCGTGCGCGAGGCGAATGAAGCCGGAACGCTCGTCACCGTTTCAGGCGCTCGGACGGGCACGGTCGGCGGGGCGATACCGTTCGGGGGCTGCGTGATCTCGCTTGAGCGGCTCGACAAGATCAAGTCGATCGTTCGCGAAAGGCGCACGGCCGTCGTCGAGCCGGGCGTCGTGCTCGGCGACTTTCAAAGGACCGTCGATGCCGAGGGCTTGTTTTATCCGCCGGACCCGACAGAGTGGAGCTGCCAGATCGGCGGCACCGTCGCGACAAACGCGTCGGGCTCGCGAAGCTTCAAGTACGGCGCGACGCGCGAGTTTGTAAAGCGGCTGCGCGTCGTCCTTGCCGACGGCGATACGATCGAGATCAGGCGGGGTGAGAATGCGGCCGACAGCGAGGGCGTTATTCGATTGACGACATCCGGCGGCCGAACGATCTCGGCAAAGACGCCGACATTCAAGCGAGCCGCCGTCCGCAAAAACGTCAGCGGCTACTACGCCGAGCCGGCGATGGACGCGATCGATCTCTTTATCGGCAGCGAAGGCACGCTCGGCATCATCACCGAGATCGAGCTCGAGCTGTTGCCAAAGCCCGAGTCGTTCTTCAGCGGCATCGTATTTTTCCCAAACGAGGCCGACCTGCTGAATTTCGTCGACGCCGCACGCAGTCTCTCATTCGAAAATCGCAAATCGAAAATCGCAAATCCCCTCGACGCCTCCCTGCTCGAGTACTTCGACGATCAGGCGTTGACGTTCATCAGCGAGCGCTTTCCAGAGGTCCCCGAAGGCATGGCCGGCGCGATCTACTTCGAGCAGGAGACGAATGCGGAGAGCGAGGACCGTCTGCTCGAGGAGTGGAACGCGCTGCTCGAGAGGCACAACGCCGATCTCGAGCGTTCATGGTTCACGACGACCGACGCCGACCGCGAAAAGCTGCGCGAGTTTCGTCACGCGCTGCCGGTCGCCGTCAACGAACGCATCGCGCGTTACCGGCGGCGAAAGGTCGGTACAGACATGGCCGTGCCGGACGACAAGTTCGCGGGATTTTTGCGTTTCTATAAACAGATACTCGGCGAGAGCGGTCTCGACTACGTGATCTTCGGGCACATCGGCGACTGCCACCTGCACGCGAACATTCTCCCCAAAGACGCGGCCGAAGCGGAGAAAGCACGGCACATCTACGGCCGCTCGATCGCGCAGGCCGTGATGCTCGGCGGCGTCGTCTCGGCCGAGCACGGCATCGGCAAGCTGAAATCAAAATACCTCCACGTGATGCTCGGTGAGCGTTATCTGAACGAGATGGCCGAGGTCAAACGGGCGTTTGACCCGAAGGGAATTCTTGGCCGCGGCAATATGATCGCGGAGCGATTCTTGTTCTGAGACTTTGTAGATAACATCGATCCTATGACGGTAAAAGCACTCTTGTTCGACTTTAACGGCGTCGTCATCAACGACGAGCCGATCCAGATGCGCATCTACCAGCAGGTGCTCGCCGATCACGGCATCGCCCTCAGCGAGGCGGATTACTACTCGGCGCTCGGGATGGATGACAAGACCTTTGTCCAGAACGCCTTTGCTCGTGCGGGCGCCGCGGCCGATGAGCTCAAGACGCTCGATGTCGTGACCGCCAAGTCGCAGCTCTGGCGCGAGGAGGTCGCGGCCGAGGTCCCGCTGTTCCCGAATGTCGAGAATTTCATTCGCAAGGCGGCGAACGAAATGGCCCTCGGCATCGTCAGCATGTCAAACCGCGCCGACATCGAATACATTCTCGAGCGGACAGATCTCACCGACTGCTTCGAGATCATCGTCAGCGCCGAGGACGTCGACAAGCCTAAGCCCGACCCGCAGTGCTATCGCGAGGGCTTTCGCAAGCTCGATCTCGCGCGCATCGCCGCCGGTCACCTGCCGATGGTGCACAGCGAATGCGTCGTGATCGAGGACGCGCCGCCGGGCGTGGCCGCTGCGCGCGCGGCCGACCTGCAGGTGCTCGGCGTGACAAATACCGTCGCTGCCGGAGACCTCCGCGCGGCCGGTGCACGCTGGATCGCCAAAGATCTCAACGACTGGTGGCCCGAGTCGATCCGCAGAGCCTTTGCGTGAGGCTTGAAGTTCAAGGTTCAAAGTTCAAGGTTCAAAGTTGAGGCCGGATGAGCATTTAACTTTGGACCTTGAACTTTGAACTTTGGACCAACGAAGTTTTTATGAGCGAACACTTCATTTCCCGAGCGGACGCCGTGTCCGATCTGCTCTCGTGCGCGGCGTATCTGGCCGAGCGCATAACAAATCGAGACGGACATTCCGACGCGATCTCGGCCGTCGTCCCGCTATACCTCGCCGACGGAAATGTCGACCTAGCGGCGGAGCTTGCAAATTCGGTCGACGACCCGTTCACGCGCGACCGCCTGCTGACGCTCGTTGCCGAAAGGTGCGCGGCCGCAGACGACGACGAGTATGCGCTCCAGCTCGCCGAGGCGATCGAGGACGCGGGCATCGCCGCGCAGGCGCTCGAGACGATCGCTCTGCAAAAGGCCGCGAAAGGGCAGCTCGACAGAGCGTCGGAGATCGCGGAGCAGATCGAGCATCCCGACTATGTCTTTGCGGCCGTCGCGACGCGGCTCGCCGCCGACGGCCGTGACGCCGAGGCCGACGAGATGCTCGAGCGCGTCGAGTATATAGCCGCCCGCGTCTCGGCCCTGCAGTCGATCGCCGCCGAATGTCAGGCTTCAGACGCCGAACGCAGCGTCGCCTATCTCGAACGCGCCGTGCACGAGGCCGCCGGCATCGAGCACGACGAAGAGCGGATACGCGCCTTTGTCGAGATCGGGAATCATCTCGTCGAGTTCGGCCGCAGCGATCTCGCGATCGACGCCTACGACAAGGCGCGAGCGTCGGCCGAGCAGCTCGACAATATGCACCGCGACTCGTTTCTCGCGGCGGCCGCACTCGGCTTTTTGCACGCCGGCAGTCTCGATCTCGCAGAGCGCACGCTTGATCTCGTGACCGACAAGACGCAGCTCGCGTCAGCGCTCGTCGGGTACGCGCGAGAGTTCTGGAAAAAAGGTGAACGCGACGATGCGATCGAGTCGCTCGACGAGGCGTACCAGATCCTGCGTTCGCAGCGCGAGAGCGAGACGCGGAGCGCGAAAGCGAGATTCCAGTTGTTCGCGACGATCGCCGCGCAGCTCGCCGCGTTTGGTCGTGCGGAACGAGCGATCGAGATCGCTCAATCGATCGAGGACCCGGTCGAGAGCACGGCGGCGCTTTCGCAGATCGCGGCGATCCTCGCGTCGCTCGGCAGCGACGACCTCGCGCGGCAGGCGCTTGATTCGATCGCCGATGAGGACAGCCGAGCATTTGCCTTGATCGGAATGAGCGACGCAAAGGCAAAAGCCGGCGACCGCGAAGCAGCGATCAAACTGCTCGACGAGGCAGAAGAATTGGTCGTCTCGGTGCCGCAGCCCGCTTCGCGCTCGTCGGCCTACATTGAGATCGCGCGGCGCTGGTCGCACTACGGCGAAACGGAAAAGGCCTCGAGCGCCGCTCACTTTGCGCTCGAGACGACCGCCGCCATCCGCGACGAGAGCCGCCGGGCCGTGGCCCTCGCCGAGCTTGCCGGGCACCTACGCCAGAGCGGCGCAAGCCTCAGCGAGCCCGACCGAAAGATCGTCGAGCAGATCGCGGCCCGAGCCAACCTCTAATACTTTTTCGATTCCGATCGCCTCGGGGTCACCTGCTTCATCTGCGGTTAATTGCCTCGGAGTGACTAACCGCGGACGACGCAGATAACGCGGAGTTTTTTGTTTTGTCTAGTAGACGTCGTTTGCGACGAGGTCGCTGAAGTTGTCGCGTTTGCGGATGAGCCTGGGCTTGCCGTCGCGGTCGATCAGCACGACCGGCGGCAAAAATCGGCCGTTGTACTGCGAGGCCTGGGCGAGTGAATAGGCGCCGCAGTTAAGCAGTGCGAGCACTTCGCCGAGCTCGACGTCGTTCGGCAGCAGGCGGTGGTCCGGCAAGCGGCCGTGGCCTTCGATATCAAAGTAAACGTCGCCGCCGTCGCACAGCGGGCCGGCAAGCTTGTACGGCGCGTCGTGGGCATCGCCCGCTCGCGTTGCCGAGATCAGATGGTAGTACCACTTGTAAGTCTCCATCGAGAGCAGGAGGTTGAAGCCGGCATCGGTGAGGAGCCAAGTGTCGGTTGCGATCGCGGATTGCGGATTTCGGATCGCGGATTGCTGAACGGGCCGATCTTTTTTATTGCGGACTGATGTCAAGCAGATGCCGGCGTCGGCGATGATCGAGCGGCCGGGTTCGAGGAGGATCGTAAGGCCGTCGAGCAGGTCTAGGGCGTTTGCCGACTCGGCGCTTCGACGGACGATCTGCCACGCTCTGCTCATCGCATCGACCGGCTCGTAGTCCGCTGCAAACATCTCGCGGTGCTCGTCGTCGAATGCGTCTTCCGCAGACCGGTCGCGCAGATAATTCACCGGAAAGCCGCCGCCGAGATTCAGGTGCGAGAGCCGGACGCCTGTCTCGTTGTAGATCTTGTGCAGATTGACGAAGAGCACCTCAAAGGCCTCGGCGTACGCCGACGGGCTCGGATTCTGCGAGCCGATGTGCAGGTGAATGCCGGCAAGGTTGAGATGCGGCGAGTCTTTTCGCTCGCGTATCGCCGCGTGTGCCTCGGCGGGCATCATTCCGAATTTTGAAGTGAGCAGCGCAGTCTGCAAGCCCGAGTGCGTCGCCGACTCGATCTCGGGGACGAGACGCAGGCTGACGTTCGCTCTTCTACCGAGACGCTTCGCGGTCTCCTCGATCAGCGCGAGCTCGACGACCGAGTCGACCTGGATCGCGTAGATCTCGGCGTCGATCGCGGCCTCCAGTTCCCAGATCTCTTTGCTCGTCCCGTTAAAGATGATCTGCCCGCCCGCGAAGCCGATCTCGAGCGCCTTCCAAAGCTCGCCGCCGGAATTTACCTCGATGTCGATCCCTGCATCTTTGATCGCCTTGAGGATGCCCATTGTCGACATCGCTTTCGCGGCGTAGCAGACCTCGAGCGGGCAGTCGATGACCTCGCGTGCGGCGGTGAGCCGCGCGATATTGTGACGAATGCGCGACTCGCTAAAGACAAACAGCGGCGTCCCGTGCTGCGCGGCAAGCTCGACCGCCGACACGCCGTCGATGTGAAGCTCGTTGTTTTTTACTTCGAGAAAGTTCTCGATCTCCCAGGGTTGCTGCATGAGAAAGCTATCGGCCGCGGATAGTCGCCCATCGCGCGGACAAGGAAAAACAAACATTCAGATCCGCTTTATCGGCTTCATCCGCGGCCAAAGACGCCAAGCGACACTCAACCGCGGATAAAGCAGACAGCGCAGATAAGTTTGACGAATGATCCTTGGATCCGCGTCATCCGATCCGCAAAAAGATCCTAACGCTTCGGCAATTGAATGCCCGTCCCGCGCGGGTAGAGTCCCGGCAGCGAGATCGGCAGGCGGCCCGAAAAGTCCTGCAGCCCGAGCATCGCGCTCGCTGCCGCCCGCTGCAGGCTCGGCATATCGCCGTACGCGACGATGTACGTCTTGAGCTGCGGGAACGAACCGAGAATGTACGGGTTGCCAAAGCTGATGCCGATCATATTCTTGTTCTGCGCGATCGCGTCGCGAAGTATGGCGGCTCCGTTCTCCGGAATGCCCACGCTGTTCTTTGCGCCGGAACGCACGCGGCCGTAGAGTCCGACGACGACGGTGTCGGCTTCGGCGACGGCCTTGCGCGCGGCGGCGACCTGGTCGGAGGTCGAATTCTCCTGCAGATAAACGGGCGACATTTTGACGCCGTTCTGCCCGAGCGAGCGGACGAGCGGGCCCATCGTCGCCGGGCCGTCAAAGCCGTTCGAGATGCCGAGCACGGCGATCTTTGCGCCCTTATCGAGCGGCAGCGATCCGCCGTTGCGGACGAGAGTGATCGCCTTTGACGCGATCTCGTTGGTCAGGGCTTCGGTCTCGCTGCCCGAGACGATCGTGTCGATCAGGTCGATCGGCGTCATTCGGTCTTTGACGAGGCCGAGCTCGTACTTCCACGCGAGCTGCTTTCGGACAGACTCGTTCAGCCGCTCCTGCGGGATGCGGCCCGACTGCACCGCGGCCTTGAGCCCGCGGATCATCGCGTCGACGTCGGCCGGTTTTTCGAGAATGTCGGTGCCGGCTAGAAAGGCCCGCACGCCGGCCTCTTCCTGCGAAAAGTAGATCGTAAGACCGCTCATCGACATCGCGTCCGAGACGATCAGCCCGTCAAAGCGCATTTCGCGGCGCAGCAGGTCGGTTTGAATTTTGTGCGAGAGCGTCGCCGGGATGGTCGCCGATTCGCTGACGATCTCGGCGCCGTGCTCGGCGTCGCCCTGAATGAAATTCTTCAGCGGCTTGATGACCTCGCCGTCGAGCTGCGGCAGAGCGATGTGCGCGATCATTACGGACCCGACGCCGGCATCGACCGCGGCACGAAAAGGCACGAGCTCCGTTTGATCAAGCTGCGCTCGAGATTTGTCGATGATCGGCAGGCCGCGGTGCGAGTCGACGTTCGTGTCGCCGTGGCCGGGGAAGTGCTTCGCGGTAGCGATCACGTTCTGGCTTTGGATGCCGTTGATGAACGCTACGCCGAACTTGGAGACCTCGTTCGGGTCCTCGCCAAAGCTGCGGACGTTGATCACCGGATTGTCGGCGTTGTTGTTGACGTCGAGCACCGGCGCGTAGACGTGATCGATGCCGATCGCCTTTGCCTCGCGGCCGGTGATGACGCCCATCCGGCGGGCGTATTCGGGATCGCCGGTCGCGGCGACGGCCATCGCCCACGGGAAGTTTGTCGCGTCCTCGAAGCGCATACCGATCCCTGTCTCCGCATCGAGCGACATCAGCAGCGGGACCTTGCCGGCGAGCGACTGCATGCGGTTGGCGATTATCGTCGTCTCGTACAGCGGCGCTCCGAAAAAGATCACGCCGCCGATCTTGTTTTCGACGACGTCGCGCTGCAGCGCCTTGAAGAACGAGCTCTCGCGATTGGCAAACCGCGCGTTGATGCCGACGTGAACGAGCTGGCCGACCTTCTCGTCGACGGTCATTCGCTTGAGCTGCTTGTCGGCCCACTTCCAGGCTTTTGGCGACGGGCGTAACGGCGCGGCCGGCCGTGAAGGCGCGCTCTGCGCGGGCAGCAGATTCACAAAGAGAGCGACGAGTGTGACGGTGCTATAGAGAAACTTCATGCTTGCGATTTGGTAATACGAGACTTGCGATAAAAGCGATCGTCAACGTCGTAAGACTGCCGATCAGCGCGTACCAGGTCCACGCGATCTTGGTGCCGAGCAGGATGTAGAGCATCAGCGCGATGCTCGCGGCCATGCCGATGAGGGCATGGGGCTCGCCTGCCTTTTTCAAAAACGTGCCGACGAGAAAGACGCCCAGGATCGGCCCGTTGATCAGCGAAGCGACCGTGAGAGCGAGACCGAGCGCCGACTCGTCCGTCTTCATAAAAGCTATCGCGACGGCGATCTGGATCATCCCGACGATGACCGTCAGCCAGCCCGCGAGGCGGACGAGCTGGCGGTCGGTGATGTCCTTTTTGAAAGGGCGGTAAAGATCGTTGATCGCCGTCGCCGCGATCGAATTGAGCGACGACGAGAGAGCCGCCGCAAAGATCGCCGCGACGACGAGACCCGATAGCCCGGCGGGCATGTGCTCGGTGATGAAATTCGGAAAGACCTGATCGCCTTTGAGAAAAGGGAAATTAGCCGAAATACCCGAGCCCGCGACGCCGGCCTGCGCGTATTCAGGCGAATTGAACGGAGCGTAAAAAGCGAACAGCAACACGCCGATAAACAAAAATCCGATGAACTGTCCGAGCACGACCGCACCCGACGACAGCAGTGCGAGCGACGCCGACGACGGCTTGTTAGTGCACAGGTATCGCTGAACTAGATACTGATCGGTGCCGTGTGTCGACATCGTCAAAAAGCAGCCGCCGAGTATCCCGGCCCAGAACGTGTAGGTCTTGGTAAAGTCGAGCGTGAAATCGAAAACGCGAAACTTGCCGAACTGCTCGCCGAGCGCCACCGCGCCCGAAAATCCGCCGTCGATATTCTGGATCAGAATCACGGCCGCCGCGATCGCGCCGCCGATGTAGATCACGAGCTGCACGACCTCGACCCAGATGACCGCTTCCATCCCGCCGTAAAACGTAAACACGATCATCACGACGCCGAGCAGAACGATCGAACCGACGATGATCGTCGTCGCGTCGGCTCCCGGATTGAACGACGTGTAAACCGCGGCGAGCACGATCGCGGTGAGCAGCAGCCGCACGCCGTCGGCGACGTTTCGCATGATGACGAAGAGTCCCGATGCGAGCATCTTGACCCTGGTGCCGAAGCGCTGGCCGAGAAGCTGATAAACGGTCTGCAGCTCGCCCTTGAAATAGAGCGGGATAAAGATCAAAGAGATCACCACGCGGCCAAGCATGTAGCCGAAGACGAGCTGCAGGAACTGAAAATTCCCGCCCTTCGCAAACGCCACGCCGGGCACCGAAACGAACGTGATCGTGCTCGTCTCGGTCGCAACGATCGACATCGCGATCGCCCACCAAGGCACGCTCCGGTCGCCGACGAAATAGTCTTCGGTCGTCTCCTGCTTGCCTGAAAACAGAATGCCGAAGGCCGTGATGCCGATCAGGTAGCCAAAGATGATGACGAGGTCGATGGTCTGCATTAGCTAGAAGGGATAGATACCCGCCCAAGTTCGGAACCAGAACGAATCCAGTCGGTCAACGATTCGTTTCAAGTCTTCCTGACGGCGATTATCCGTCATTTCGATGATGTACATATTACAAGCGTCCACAACGCCGTCCTTGTCAGCGAGAATTAGAAATCTATCCCCACGGTCAGGAGATATCTCACGCATCGGACAATCGCATACGGGACTCAAATAGAGTTCTACTTCGCCCGACGCCGGACCCTTCCACGAACGCTGGATCCTGAATCTCGCCTTGTCCAACATTTTCCTATTGCCAGCGAGCTTGGAAGGAAGCGCATCGGTCGCAGAATCCCCGAACGACAAGAATTCACCAACAAAGATTTGACTGGACGCCCGGTATGCTTTCCGAAGCCCAACGATCGTTATCGTGCAAGCCTCGGCCGTGTCCGCCAGAGTGAGCAGAATGACAACGATCCCAACGAGAAACCTCATGATGCGCGATCGATAAATCGGATTGCTCCTCGAACGTTCCATTTCGCTTCAGTCGCGTGCCTGAAAGAAATCCGGCCCTTAACGGGCCGCAGATCTGTCCAACCGCTTTAGGGTTGACCGGAATATCTGGTTGTTCGCGGGCCGGCACTCGCTTCGCTCGCTTGCCCCGGGCTATTTTCCGGGGGCGCTTCCGGCAACGGGCCGAATGATTCGCGACCTTATTGATCACCGTCGTCGCCCGACCTGATCTTCTTTACGGCTTCATCGACGACAAAACACGACGTCGCGAGAGCAGCCCGAGCGGCGTCAGATCCGACCGATGCCTTTTGCATCACCAATGCCACCCTCAGATCGCCGCCGGCGTCGCCCATCAATCGCGCGGCAGCGGGCTCATCGATGCCGGCTTCATTCATCAAGATCCGAATCGCACGGCCCTGCAGCTTTTCGTTCGAGGCCCGCAGGTTCGTCATTCGGTTTCCGCTGACGTAGCCGAGTCGGATCATGGCGACGGTCGAGATCATGTTGAGGACCATCTTTTGCGCCGTGCCGGCCTTCATGCGTGTAGAGCCGGTGATCGCTTCGGGGCCGACGACGGGCACGATCGAGATCTCGGCCGCTCGGGTGATCGGCGAGTCGGGAACGCAGACGATGCAGGCGGTGAAGCAGCCGAGCTCGCGAGCATGCCTGATCGCACCGATCGTGTAAGGCGTGCGCCCCGAAGCGGCGATGCCGACGACCGCGTCCTCCTTTCTAAGGCCGCGAGCGGTCAGGTCTCGCACGGCCGCGGCACTGTCGTCCTCGCTGGCTTCGGTCGCCTTGTAAAGCGCTTCGTAGCCGCCGGCGATGATGCCCTGTACAAGCTCATACGAGACGCCGTAGGTCGGCGGTATCTCGGACGCGTCAAGCACACCGAGACGGCCGCTCGTTCCCGTGCCGACGTAAAAAAGCCGGCCGCCACTTTCGAGCCGTTCGACGACCTTGTCGATAACGGCCGCGATCTGCGGGAGCACCTCTTCGACGGCGAGAGCGACGGTCTTGTCCTCGTCGTTGATCAGTCGCAGAGCGTCGAGAGTCGAAAGTTTGTCGATCTCGGCGGTCTTTGGATTGTCCTGCTCGGTAACGGGAAGCATCTGTAAACGAATTTGTCCTATTATCAAAGCGGCCTCAGCAGGTGTCAATTTTACTTATAGTTACTTGAATTCAATTTAGTATTCGCAATGCCAAAAAGAGGCTGCCTGCCGTGCGACCCTGCGGGTGTGCCGCGCGAGGAAACTTAGCAAATGAAAAAGAGGCCGCCTTTTCAGACAGCCTCAGTCTGTGGGAGACCACCGTTTGAACTAATCCGTTCTGTTTCGTTTGATCAGTGAATAAGCGATACCGGCGCCGAGTGCCAGAGCGGCGCCGGTCGCGATCGCGCCGGTGATGCCCGGGTGAAGGCTCGCCTGCGTGTAGATGCTCGACTCGGCGACGTGACCGTCGTACGTGCCGCGCTCGTGCAGGCGCGCGTCGCGAGGCTCGTAGAGATTGATGAGCGGTTTCGGCTTTGGCGGCTCGCCGGTCCGGGTCTGACCGAGATAGGTCTTTTCCATCAGGAGATCTGCGAGACGCGGTGCGTACTTTCCCAGCATCGAATGCGCCTTGGCCGCTCCGCCGACAAAGACGTCGCGGACCTGATTCTCAGCGCAATAAAGTATCGTCTCGGCGACAGTATCAGGAGCGTAAACCGGCGGAGGATTGAGCGGCTCCGTATCGAGGTAGTTCGGAGCGTGTTCGATGTAGGGCGTATCGATCGCGGCCGGCTTGACGAGCGTCACGGAGATCGGAGCGTCGTCGGCCTCGAGCTCCATTCGCAGAGCGTCGGTAAAACCTTTGACCGCGTGCTTCGAGGCGCAGTACATACCCTGCAGCGGTATCGCGCGGTCAGACAGCGTGCTGCCGACATTTATCAGCGCTCCGCCGAGCCGTTTGAGATATCGTGCGGCGGTCAGCGAGCCGTAGACCACGCCCCAAAAGTTTGTCTCGAAGAGCCGCCTAAAGTCCTCGACCGGCACGTCCTCGAGCTTTCCGTATATCGAGCCCGCCGCGTTGTTGACCCATGTATCGAACGTGCCGAAACGCTGCCGCGCCGCCTCGGCGATCGCTTCGACATCGCTCTCGAGGCCGACGTCGGCCTTGACAAAGATCGCCTCGCCGCCGGCCCACGTTATCTCATCGACCAATTTTGAGAGAGCCTCCTCGTTACGCGACGCGAGGACGAGCCGCGCGCCGCGGGCGGCCGCCATCCGAGCCGTGCAGAGACCAATGCCGCTCGATGCGCCGGTGATGACGATCGTCTGCTGCTCGACAGGTTTTAGTTGTACGGCCATTCGCTTCAGCTCCTTGCCATTTTCTTGGAATAGCCGCTCTCGGAGCCGCGGGCCGAGTCCGAGGTCAGTGAGTTTGGCGCGTTCAGATGCGCGCCTTCGTCGACGCCGACGCCGAGACGCTCGACTAGCTCGCCGCCGAGCCATCCGCCGAGGAGCGCGAGTACGAGTCCCGCAAACGACAAGATGCTCGCCGTCATTTCGGGCCGTTCCGGAAGGCCGTAGCGCATCGCAAAGCTCGCGACAAAGAGCAGCAGAACGACCGTGTTGGTCATCCCGTGCATAAAGCCGACCGTCTTGGCCCTCGTGCCCGAGGGGATCTTTGCCCAGTCGATCCAGCCGAACGGCGCCGCGAGCAGCCCGCCGACGATGCCCGCCGCCATCATCCAGAACGCGACGGTCGCCATCAGCGTGTTGCCCCACACAAGATAAATGACGTCAAAAACGACCGCGGTCGACAGCAGACCGAGCGGGAATACGATCAGGATCGGATGTATCGCATGTCCGAACATCTTTGCTCTGGCTTCCATTGAATTGACCTCCGTTATTGGCCCGGCCGAGTTGTTCGGAATTGAAACAAACTTCGGGCTATTGCCTGAGGAATCGCAATAGGCGTGCCGCTTATCGAGGATCTATGTGCGGGCTTTGACGGAAGAATCTTTGAGGGCCATCAGCGCCGCGGCGTGCGCGGGCGGCATCTGCGGCTCGGTAAGGAAGGCCTTTGGCGCGACCGCGTGGATGGTCTCGGTCATCGGGCGCGTGATCAGCTCGCCGGCCTTGAAGATGCTGCCGACGCAGCCGATCGGGATCTTGCGGCGCGTGAGGTCAAGCTTTTTGATCACGGCGCAGGCGGCAACGCCGAGCTCGCGGCCGGCATCGGCCAGTATGTCGATCGCGACCGCGTCGCCGTCGCGGGCGGCCTCGACGACGTGACGGGCAAATCCGGCAATTCGGCTGTTGTCGACCTGCGGCGAGTAGATCGCGACGATCAGGTTCTCGGGCGTCGACGCGCGAAAGTACTCCGACGCACGCTCGCTCAGCGACGTCGGCACGCCGCGGCCGTCCGACGCCTTTGCGATCTGGTGCAGCGCGGCCTGGGCGATGCCGACGCCGCCGCCCTCGTCGCCGGCAAGCGGCCCCCAGCCGCCCGAGATGGCGAGCTCGCCGGCGTCGTTCTTGCCGAGACAGACCGAACCGGTCCCGGCGATGACGACCAGACCGGCCTTGCCGAGCGTCGTGCCGAAGAGAGCGATCTCGGCGTCGGTAACCACCGTCGTCCTGCGGACGCCGAGACGCCGGACAAAACTCTCACGGACCCGCTCTCGAATGTCCTGCCGGCGGACCCCGGCGAGTCCCAGCGTGGCCGCGACAAAATCGAACCTTGCGATGTCGCACTCGTCGCAGGCGAGCTCGATGGCTTTGGCAATATTTGAGACGGCGGTCTCGACTCCGACGCGGAGCGGATTTGAAGGGCCGGCCGTGCCCTCGGCGATGACCTCGCGAGCGGCGTTCATCAGGCAGGCGGTAGTCTTTGTGCCGCCGCCGTCGACGCCCAGATAAACGAATGGCATTCGGCGGCGGTCGCGGAGCTTCTTGTTGCCGTTGGCAGAAGACATATCGACGCTGAAAGCGACTCAAAACCATTCTTGAATACACTTGACATATAATCAAATTTACTAGATTTTATGTTGTCAATAAGGCATCGTGATACGCATAAGCCGATCCGCACTTTCCGATCAAGCAAGCTTATATGGAGATCAGACAACTTAAGGCCTTTGTAGCGATCGCCGAGGCAAAGACGTTCACCGCCGGAGCTCGGCAGGTGAACGTTACGCAAGCGGCGATCTCGATGCAGATCCGGCAGCTCGAGGACGAGCTCGGCGTGCCGATCTTTACACGCACACCGCGCCGGGTGATCTTGACCGAGGCGGGCGAACGGCTGCTCGAGCGGGCTCGCAGCATCCTCCGCGAGCACGATACGGCGCTTGAAGAGATCGCCGAACTCGCCGGCGCGCATTACGGCCGTCTGCGGATCGGTTCGGCGTCGGCGATGTTCACGACGCAGCAGCTGCCCTCGATCATGCGGAGGCTGCGCGAGCGCTTTCCGAATTCCGAGCTGAGCGTCACGTCGGCAACGAGTGAGAAGCTGGTCGACAAGATCATGCACGGCGAAACGGACGTCGCATTCGTGTCGCTGCCGGTCGAGAATTCGAATATCACGACCGACCGCCTCTATACCGACGAGATCGTCGCGATCGCGCATCCGTCGCACCCGCTTGCGAAAGAAAAGTTCATCAGCCCGGCGACGCTTGCCGGCGAAAAGCTCATCCTCGGCGAACGCGGCGGCAACACGCGGCGAATGATCGACGAGTTCTTTGCCGCGGCGAACGTGCGGCCCAACGTCGTGATGGAGCTCTCGCGTCAGGAGGCGATCAATCAAATGGTCGAGGCCAACATGGGCGTCGGCATTGCCGGAGCCAAGGCGGTCGCGCAGGAGATCCGCGAAGGCAAGCTCGTCTCGTGGCTGATCGAGGGAGCCGAGATCCAATGGGAGCTCGGTCTCGCGAGACTGCGAGGCGGCTATCATTCGCCGATCGCGAAAGAGTTTGTGAAGCTCTGTAAGGAGAGCTTCGTCGAGCGCGAAAAGGAATTGAAGGCTAAGAAGTAGATCCCGCAAAGACGCAAAGGGGCAAAGAACAAGCGACGTTATGCACACCTCTCTTCGGCATTTTGCCGCAGCCGACAATATTTTTAAGGACTACTTTTTCCAGACTCTGCGTCTTTGCGTCTTCGCGGGAATTTTCTGTTTCCTTACAAACGCTCAGGGCCTGCCGCTCGCGGCTCCGCAGTCGGTCGGGTTGAATGCGGCGAAGCTCGCGCAGATCGACGCGCTTGTCGAGCAGGACATCAAGGACAAAAAGCTCCCCGGCGCGGTCGTGCTCGTCGGGCATCGAGGCAAGATCGTTTTTCGAAAGGCCTACGGCAATCGCTCGCTCGTCCCGACGGTCGAAAAGATGACGGTCGATACGATCTTTGACGTCGCCTCGCTCACCAAACCGGTCGCTACAGCAACGTCGATAATGATCCTCATCGAGCAAGGCAAGCTTCGGCTCAACGACACGGTCGGCAAATTCATCCCCGAGATCGAAGACGAACAAGCCAAACGCGTCACGATTCAACAACTGCTTACGCACACATCCGGCTATCGACCCGATTTCGACCTCGGCGAAAAATGGACCGGCCGTGAAGGCATGCTCGCGGCGTTGAAGAAGGAGAAGCTTCGTAACCCGTCGGGGACGAGATTTGTTTATTCGGATATCGGCTTCATTGTGTTGGGGGAAATTGTTCAGCGCATCTCCGGGTATTCTGTTTTCGAATTTGCAGAAGTTGAATTGTTCGATCCCATGTTTGATCGTCGGTCGTTCTTTCACGTCTTTCGACCCCAAGTTTTCGACAACTGGGTGTCAGTGCCAGGAGGCGTGGTCGTTGACTCACGATCTGATATTCAAGATATCGCGCCAACTGAGAATATTCGCGGCCAGAACAGTTATCTCGGATCTAAGTACGAAGGGAGTGAGAAAGCCGGTGACGTTATTCTTCGCGGCGCCGTTCACGATCCAACAGCGTATCGAATGGGCGGCGTGGCCGGTCATGCGGGGCTCTTCTCAACCGCCGACGACCTCGCACGCTACTGTCAGATGCTTCTGAACGGCGGTGTCGCTCCAGGCAGAGACCCGAGCGGTAGCGAGGGTGTGACAAATGCGACACGCGGAGTGCGGAATGCGGAATCGAATCCGCAATCTAAAATCCGAAATCCGAAATCCAAAATCGCGAACACCCTCCCTACCGGTCGGGTTTCCGCCTCCGGTTCTCGCCGGATCTTGTCTGCTCAGACCGTCGCGCTGATGACGCGGCCGTATGTTGTGTCGGAGACCGGCGAGACGCGCGGGCTTGGGTGGGACATCAACACTTCGTTCTCGCAGAATCGCGGGGAGTTGTTTCCGCTCGGGTCGTTCGGTCACACGGGTTTTACCGGCACGGGCATCTGGATCGATCCCGTTTCGCAGACGTTCGTCGTCTTCTTGTCGAACCGCGTTCATCCGGACGGCAAGGGCGACGTGACGCCGCTGCGGGCAAAGGTCTCGACCGTCGTCGCTTCGGCGATCGAGGATACGCCGATCGAAAAATACCGCGAGGCCGAGGCCCGCTACTACGCAGCCGTCGCCGCGCAGCTCCCGGCCTTTGTCGAGAGGAAAAAACAGCTGACAGCTAACAGCTATCAGCTGTCAGCTAATGCCAAGAACGTCACCGTCCTCAACGGCACCGACGTTCTCGAGAAGAACGGCTTCAAAGAGCTTCAGGGACTCAAGGTCGGTCTCGTCACAAATCACACCGGCCGCAATCTGACCGGGAAGTCGACCATCGACATTTTGCACGAGGCTAAGAATCTGAAGCTCGTCGCGCTCTTCGCGCCCGAGCACGGCATTCGCGGCGAGCTCGATACCGAGAGGATCGACGACACGAAGGACGAAAAGACCGGGCTGACCGTTTATTCGCTCTACAAGGACGGAATGCGGCGGCCAAAGCCCGAGCAGCTCGCCGGCTTGGATGCGATCGTCTACGACATCCAGGACATCGGCACGCGCTTTTACACGTACACCGCGACCTTGCGCAACGTGATGGAAGAAGCGGCGAAAGCGAAGATCCCGGTCTTCGTCCTCGACCGTCCCAATCCGATCAACGGCGTCACGATCGAAGGCCCGCTTGCCGAAGAGGACAAACTCTCCTTCATCGCCGCTCACACCATCCCCGTCCGCTACGGTCTTACGATCGGCGAGTTGGGGCAGATGATGAACGCCGAGCGAAAGATCGGCGCCGACCTCCGCGTCGTGAAGATGGAAGGCTGGTCTCGCTCGATGTGGTTCGACGAGACAGGGCAGACGTGGATCAACCCTTCGCCGAATATGCGCTCGCTCACCGAAGCGACCCTCTATCCCGGCATCGGTCTGCTCGAGACGACAAACCTGAGCGTCGGCCGCGGGACCGACACGCCCTTTGAGGTCGTTGGGGCGCCGTGGATCGACGGGCGAAGGCTCGCGGCCCATCTCAACGAACGCGGGCTGAGCGGCGTGCGATTCGTGCCCGTTAGGTTCAAGCCCAAAGCTTCGGTCTTTAAGGACGAAGATCTCGGCGGGATCAACATCGTCATCACCGACCGCTCACGATTCGACTCGGTCCGCACCGGCATCGAGATCGCCACCGCGCTCCGCAGTCTTTACCCGAACGAATGGCAGGCCGACAAGTATCTGAGGCTGCTCGTTAACGCCCGGGTGCTCGAGGCCGTCAAGCGCGGAGACACGGCCGAAGCGATCGAAAAGATCTGGCAAAATGACCTCGACGAGTTCAGGCGGCGCAGGGCACCATTCTTGCTTTACCGCTGAGCAGTCGCAGCTTTTTCAGCAGCCCAAATTTTAGACACACTTTAAAACCCTTTGCGATAGAGAGGTTCGCGGCCCGCAGGCTGCCGTCGTACGGGTTGTGCGATAACGAAATTTTGAATAGAATTCCGAAAACCTAAATTATCCTTATGGATTTCGGAACCAGTTCCGCAGACATTTACGAAAGAGGAAGGAAGATTATGAGCAAAAAGACGTGGACTTCGATCCTGCTGGCTCTTGCGATCACGGCCCTGTTTACGGTCGCCGCCGCCGCTCAGGAAGTCACGGGTTCGATCGTCGGCACCGTTCGCGACGCTTCAGGCGCGGCCGTGCCCGGGGCAACCGTCACTGTCTCGATACCGAGTCAGAACGACACCGTCATCCGCACCGTCACGACCAGTGACGACGGGAATTTTTCGATACCGAATCTGCCGATCAACACCTACTCGGTCACGGTCGAGGCGACCAACTTCAAAAAGAAGATCACGACCGACGTCAAGATAGACGTCGGCCAGCGTCGTCCCGTCGACATCGTCCTTGAGGCCGGCAATATCTCAGAGACCGTCACCGTGCAGGCCGACCGCGTCGCGGTCGAGACGACGACGCCGACCGCTTCGACGACGATCAACGGCGACCAGGTGCGCGAGCTTTCGATCAATAACCGAAACTTTGTACAGCTCGTCACGCTCGCTCCGGGCGTGTCGAACGACCTCTCGGATCAGGTCTACGTCGGGACGACGAATCCCGAGGGCCAGGCAAACATCGTTCAGATCTCGGTAAACGGGGCCCGCTCGAGCCAGAACACCTTCACGGTCGACGGCGCCGACATCACCGACCGCGGATCAAACCTCACCATCCAGGCGTACCCGAGCGTTGACTCGATCGGCGAATTCAAGGTGCTGCGTTCGCTCTACCCGGCCGAGTCCGGCCGCAGCGGCGGGGGCCAGGTCAACATCGTGACGCGCAGCGGAACGGGCCGCTTCAGCGGAAACGTCTATTACTTTTTCCGCAACGAGAGCCTGAACGCGAACGACCCGCTGACCAATTCGACCCCGGCGCTTCGCAACACGCTGGGCGTCGACCCGGATACCGACAAGGTCAAGCGCCGCCCCTTCCGTTATAAGAATTACGGCTGGACCCTCGGCGGACCGGTCTACTTCCTCAAGTTTGGCGAGCGCGACGCCGACGACGGCTACTTTGGCCGCTGGAGCCGCACGTTCTTTTTCTTTTCGCAGGAGTGGCGCGACGACAAGCGGTTTCCGACACTCGTTTCCACGGTGCCGAATGCGCTGCAGCGCGCTGGCCAGTTCACAGTGCCGATCTGTCTGCAGGCCTCCGGCACGACGTGCACATCGGTCCTGCCGGGTTCGACGACCACGCCGGGACAGTTGACCAATATCAATCCGGTCGCCGCACAGTATCTGCAGTACATCTACAACAATCTTCCTTTGCCGAATAACGGCGTCAACGGCCTCAACTATCCGACCGAGGCGATCGCCGAGTTTCGTCAGGAGGTGCTGAAGATCGATCATTCGTTCAGCGACAAGCTGGGCGGCTACTACAGGTATCAGCGTGACAGCATCCCGACGATCGACGCCAACTCGCTCTTCTCGTCCGGTTCGGGGCTGCCTGGCGTGTCGACGACGTCGACAAACTCGCCGGGTCGCACGCACACGCTGCAGGGCGTGTACACGCCGTCGTCGAATTTGATCATCGAGGGCCGATATACCTTTGGCTACGGTGCGATCCTGAGTCAGAACATCGGGCTGCTCGCTCTTGCGCGATCGCCCATCCAGCCGCCGCTGGCGTATCAGGTACAGCGCGACCGCGTGCCGACCATCAGCGGCAACGGCTTCAGCGCGCTGCAGGGGTTTGGTCCGTACAACAACTTCTCATGGAAGAGCAATACGTCGGGCAGCGTGACCTACATATTCGGAAATCACACGACGAAGTACGGCGTGATGTATTCGAAGTACCGCAAGAACGAGAACGCTCTGGCAGGCAACAACGAGGGCATCTTCAGCGGATTCAACACACCCGGCACGGGCGTGACGACAAACGTCATCGCTCCCGGCGGCAACGCGACGCAGCAGCTGTGGGCCAACTTCCTGATGGGCACGAACGTGTCGTTTACTCAGGCGAGCTTTGACTACACGGCCGACCTGCGGCAAAAGACCTTTGAGGCCTACGCACAGGACGAGTGGAAGATACGCTCTAACCTGACGCTGTACGCGGGCGTCCGTTATTCATTTTTCGGTTCGCCTTACGATCGCAACGGCCGCCTCACGAATTTCGTTCCCCAGCTTTGGAGCGCGGCCGCCGCGCCGCTCGTTACCGGTGCCGGCAATCGCGTCACCGGCACGGGTAACTTCTGCAACGGCCTGATCGTCAATGCACAGAACTCGGTTGCCTTTCCGAACTGCACGCCGACGCAGTCGCCGTATGGAAAGTTCGTCGTCGACGCGCCGAAGAATGACTTTGCTCCGCGTGTCGGTCTCGCGTGGGACCCCTTTGGCGACGGCCGCACCGCGATCCGCACCGGATACGGCATCTACCACGAGCAGATCCTGAACGGCGTCTTTCTGCAGCACATCGGGACCAACCCGCCCTTCCAGCAGACATGTGCGGTGACGGGCGTGCGTCTCGACAATCCGGTACCTGCCGGCTGCGCGGTCCAGGCGGTGGCGACCGTGCCGAATATCAGGTCGGTGCAGTCCGATTGGCAGACGCCGTATATGCAGCACTGGTCACTCGACGTCCAGCGGCAGCTGACAAGCAAGACGATCGTCACGGCGGGCTACTTTGGCTCGAAGGGCACCAATCTGATCGGCGGATTTGAGATGAACCTGCTGCGTCCGGGGCAGGCCCTCAACTCGATGTGCGCGGTCGGTGCGTCGACGACGCCTACGGCCCCGTGCCAGCTGCCCAACCAGGCGTTCTTTACCGCGGCTCAGGAGGCGATCCTCGATCAGATCCGTCCGTATCGAGGTTACCGTTCGATCACGATGATCCAGCCGCGATACAACTCGAACTACCACAGCCTGCAGGTCTCGGGCCAGCACCGCTTTTCGGGAGCGTCGCAGGTCAACCTTGCGTACACGTGGGCCAAGAACCTGACCGACAACCCGAATGACCGCAGCGCGGCCCCGCAGAACTCGTTCGACATCCCGTCCGAGAAGGCGCGTGCCGCTCTCGATCGCCGTCACATCCTGACGATCAACTACATTTACGAGATCCCGTTCTTTAACAAGCAGCAGGATCTCCTCGGCAAGGTGCTCGGCGGGTGGCAGGCCTCGGGTATCGTGACGTATCAGACGGGACTGCCCTTCACGGCGACCGTGTCGGGTTACGATCCGGCCGGCTTGGGACTGATTCCGCCGCCGCTGACGGTCGCTCGTCCGCGGCTGCTGTGCGACCCGAACCAGGGCGGTGCGCGCACGCCGCAGCAGTGGTTCAATACGTCGTGCTTCGCGATCACGCCGATCAGCAATACCGATCCGAACTATCCGATCATCAATGCTCCCGGCAACTCGCCGCGCGGTGTGATATTTGGCCCGCCGACCAAGCGTGTCGACTTTACGCTGACCAAGAACATTCGCTTTGGCGAGCACTACAGGCTGCAGCTCAGGGGCGAGGCTTTCAACGTCTTTAACTGGACCAATCCCCGCGGCCTCAGCACGTTGGTCTGGAGTGCGACGACCCAGCCGGTATCGCAGGGCGGCAACGGCAGCTCGACCTTTGGTCAGGTGACGAGCTACCGCGATCCGCGCATCCTGCAGCTCGGCGCCAAGTTCTACTTCTAGGCCCGTGCCGCTGTAAACCCGTGCCCCGCGTTTCGCCTCGTGCGAAACGCGGGCATTTTTTTTGCGGTTGGAGGTATGGAACAATCACGGCATGGCTGAACTGACGATCAGAACTCGCGCCGAGGACGCCGGAGTCGTCGACATGGCCATTGACGGCAGCGTGATCGCCGAAGTCGCAGCACGTGAAAGGTCGGCTGCCGCCGAGCGTGTGATCGATGCACAGGCTTTCTCGGTCCTTCCCGGCTTTATCGACATTCATAACCACGGCGCGGTCGGCGTGGACGTCAACACGGCAGACGCTGAAGGTCTGCTGAGGATCTCACGATTCCTTGCCTCGCAGGGCGTCACGGCGTGGCTGCCGACGCTTGTGCCGGATGCCGACGTGGTTTACGAGCGCGTCGTCGCGGCGATCGACGAAGTGATGGAGCGGCAGGATGATCTGCCTGTCGCGCAGATCGTCGGCGTGCATTACGAGGGCGTCTTTGCCAACGAAAAGATGTGCGGGGCTCTGCGGCCGCAGTTCTTCAAGAGATTTACGGGCGGGGAGGTCGCCGGGCTGCCGCGGCCGAGATCGGGCGTTCGTATGACGACATTCGCACCCGAGATCGATAGCGGCGTCGAGCTCGTGAGGGAACTTGTGCGCGAGGGCTGGATCGCCTCGATCGGCCATACGCATGCCGACGTCGCGACGCTCGAGGCGGCGTTTGAAGCAGGTGCCCGCCACCTGACGCATTTCTTTAACGCGATGACCGGTATTCATCATCGCGACGTCGGCGTCGCGGGCTGGGGACTGACGCGGCCGGGCGTGACCTTTGACATCATCGCGGACGGCGTTCATGTCGATATGAGGATGGTCGAATTCGCCTGCCGCACACGCGGCGTCGAGAGTGTCTCTTTGATCAGCGACTCGGTCGCGCCGACAGGTTTGGGCGACGGCGAATTTGAATTGTGGGGCGAGAGGCTCTCGGTCGTCCGCGGCCGCACGCGCAACGAGCGCGGCAGCATTGCCGGCTCGGTCGCGACGATGCTCGACTGCGTTGCGAATATGATGAAGCTCGGCTTCTCAGGCGAGGAGATCGCCGCGATGGCGTCGGCAAATCCCGCACGCCTGCTCGGCGTCGACGACTCGCGCGGCACGATCGAGCCGGACAAGCGGGCCGATCTCGTCGCGATCGATCGAGACGGCAATATCGCATGGACGATGATCGGCGGGCGTCTGGTCGGAGAGTGAGTATTTTGCCGCGGATCTCGCGAATGGCGCGGATCAGAAGATATGAATTCCTGCTCCCGCGTTGCCTGATCCGCATCATCCGCGCCATCCGCGGCAAAAGA
This sequence comes from Pyrinomonadaceae bacterium, assembly GCA_046313635.1. Taxonomy (GTDB): domain Bacteria; phylum Acidobacteriota; class Blastocatellia; order Pyrinomonadales; family Pyrinomonadaceae; genus OLB17. Next base: position 147,019 of record JBKBYA010000002.1, read on the forward strand.
CCCCTTTCGTATCTGAGCTCCACCATGCTCGCAGTTCTGTAAAGAATTGTAAGCCCCGATATTTGCCCGCGATTTTGACGTAAAATCAATTTTCGCGAATGGACCGCATCCTCATCATCGACGACGACGAAGAGCTCTGCGAGCTCGTCTCGGAATATCTCGGGGCCGAGGGCTTTGCGGTGACCGCCGTTCACAACGGCGAGGCCGGCCTCGAGAGCGCGGCGACCGGTTTGTACGACATCGCCATCCTCGACGTGATGCTGCCGCGAATGAACGGCTTTGAAGTGCTGCGGCGGCTGCGCGAGTCGTCAAAGCTGCCGGTGCTGATGCTGACGGCGCGCGGCGACGACAACGAGCGCATCGTCGGGCTCGAGACGGGTGCCGACGATTATCTGCCCAAGCCCTTCAACCCGCGCGAGCTGCTCGCGCGGATCCGAGCGATCCTGCGGCGGACCAATGTGTCCGAGCACGATCCAGCGCTTCCCGAAAGGCTCCAGATCGACGACCTCGAACTGTCTCTAACCTCGCGGACGGCACGTTTGGCGGGGGCAGAGGTGGCGCTGACCTCGGTCGAGTTTGAGCTGCTCGCGGCGCTCGCGCGCGAGGCCGGCCGCGTCGTCCGCAAAGAGGATCTCAGCGAGCGCGTGCTCGAGCGAAAGCTCTCGCCATACGACCGCAGCCTCGATATGCACATCTCGAATCTTCGCAAAAAGCTCGGCACACGCGAGCGCGACGGCAGCGAGCGGATCAAGACCATCCGCTCGGTCGGCTACATTTACACACTCGAATGAAGCTTTTCTTAAAGATCTTTTTATGGTTTCTCGCGGCGATCGCGCTGACGGTCGTCGTGCTGACCTTTGTGACGCGCACGCTGCAGACCGAGCCGCTGCTGACCCGCTGGCAGCGCTCGACCCTTTCGCAGCTCGCCTTTTACGGCGCGACGGCGTCGCAGGTGCTCGACAACGAGGGCGAGGACGGGCTGCGGATCTATCTCGATCGTTTGAAGAACGTCGGCTGGATCAGGGGGCTCGAGCTGATCGACCACGACGGCCGCGTGCTGTACGCCGATGCTGACATCGAGCAGTTCAGCAAGCCCGAAGCGAGGACCGCCATCGAGCGGGCGAGCTTGAGCGGATCGGCCGAGCTTGAGGTCTCGAGCGAGGCCGCCTTTGGTGCGGTGCCGGTGCCGGCGGCAAGCGGCGCGCGATATGTGCTCGTCGTCGGGTGGGACGCCCCGCGGACGCCGTCGATGTTCCCGGCTTCGTGGATCGGCTACGGCAGGCTCGTCGGATTTTTGTTGACCGCTTTTTTGGTCTGCTTTGCGCTGGCGCGTTACCTGTCGTCGCCGATCGCCAAGCTGAGAAGCGCGACCCAAAGGCTGGCGGCCGGCGATCTGCAGACACGCGTCGCCGACAAGGTCGGACGCCGCCGCGACGAGCTTGCCGATCTCGCCCGAGATTTTGACGTGATGGCCTCACGCATCGAGGCACTGGTGACGTCGCAGCAGCGCCTGACGCGCGACGTCTCGCACGAGCTGCGTTCGCCGCTCGCGAGGATGAACGTCGCGCTCGAGCTCGCCAAGCAAAAGGCCGCGCCCGACTCGCAGGCGCTGCTCGCGCGCATCGAGAATGAATCTCTGCGGCTTAACGAGATGATCTCGCGCATACTGACCCTCTCAAAGCTCGAGAGCGGCAGCGACGACTTTGAACGCACGCGTGTGAATTTGACCGAGGTCGTTCGAGACGTCGCCGAGGACGCGGATTTCGAGGCCCGCGCGCGAGGACGCTCGGTCCGCGTCATCGAGGCGGATGAGTGCCGCGTCGTCGGCAGCGAGCCCCTGCTGCGCAGCGCTCTCGACAACGTGCTTCGCAACGCCGTCCGCTACACGGCGGAGGGAACGGCGGTCGACGTCGCCGTCAGGTCAAAAGGCGGGCGTGCCGTGGTCACGATCACCGATCACGGCGGCGGCGTGCCCGAGGGCGAACTCAAAAATCTCTTTACGCCCTTTTACCGCGTCGGCGAGGCCCGCGAGCGCTCGACCGGCGGCATCGGCCTCGGCCTCGCGATCGCCCAGCAGGCCGTCAAGGCGCACAAGGGGACGATCGCGGCGGCGAACCGAAACGGCGGCCTCGAGGTCGAGATCGTGCTCAATTGCGAAACGTAGCGGAACCCGCGCAATAAGAAGGACGCGCCGCCCGCCCGGAGATTCTCCCGAGCGAGCGGCGCGTTCGCTATCTAGAAGCGGTCAGATCTGCCGGCTCCGTCTTGCGTCGGCAAACGACTTGACCGCCAATATCACAAAGACAAGGCAGATCGCCGCCATCGCGAGCTGCGAGAGCACCGCCGGGGTCATCGATATCTCGCCGAGCTTCATCACGAGCCGGCCGGCCGTGAGAATAAAGCCGATCAGAGCGACCGCGGCGGCGGCGTGCATCAGGTGCTTTCGCAGGCCCTCGTTGCCGCGCGACATCGCGCCGAGCAGAGCGAGCACGAGACCAAAGACTGCCGGGATCAGCGCCGTGATGCTGGCGCTGCCGGTCGAAACGCCGTATGCGTAGCCGGCGACGCCGACGACGATGAGCAGTATTCCGCAGAGGATAGAAGTATTGGGCATGGCTAAAAATACAGGGTCCGGCGACTAAGGCTTCATCGCCAGGATCTTTGTTTGCAGTTTACCTGCAAGATCCGGATCGAGCACGTCGAGCTTTATCTTTTGCTGCTCGGCGAGGGCCCGGTTCTTTTGATTCACGTAAACGAGACCGATGCCGTAGATCGCGTCGGCGTCTTTTGCATTTAGGGCGAGCGCCGCCTTGAAGGTGCGAAGCGCGAGGTCGTACTGCCCCGAGTTGAGATAAGCGTCGCCGAGATAGATCTGAGCCGTCTCCCATTTAGGATCGAGCTCGGCGGCCCGCTTGTAAGGCTCGACCGACTCGGCGTATTTCCCGTCGTTGTAAAACGAATTTCCCAATCCGAGATACGGCGTCGCCCATTGCGGGTCGAGCCGGATCGCCTCGTTGAAGGCAGCCTTTGCCTCGGTAAAAAGTTTGCCGGCGTTGTAGGCGTTGCCGAGCTCGTTGTACGCGTCGGCGAAGTCGGGCTTTAGCTGCACGGCCTGCTTGAGCAGATTGATCGCATCGGCACTTCGCTTGTCGCTGCGATAGATCTTGGCGAGCTGGTAATGTGCGCGGCCGGTCCGGCTGCCCTGCGCAATTGCGCGCTCAAAGGCCGATCTCGCATCGGCCGTCCGCTTGAGCTCGATGTAATCCATTCCGAGCCAGTAGTTGGCATCGGGCTGCTGCGGGTTTATGGCGAGCGAACGCTCGTATGCCTGGGCCGACGCGATGTAATTCTTTTGCCGGTTGTGAGCGATGGCGAGCTCGTAGTAGGCCTGGGCGTTCTGCGGATTTATCTCGGTCGCCTTGATATACGCGGCGATGGCCTCGTTGTAGCTGCCGAGATCGTCCAGCGCGTTGCCGAGCTGTACGTACGCCTTGTCGTAGTCGGGCTTGATGCGGACGGCCTCGCGAAACGAAGTTACGGCCTCGGAGTACCGCTTGAGCCGGTACAACGCGAGACCGATATTGAAGTGGGCCGCAGAATCGTTCGGATAGCTCCCGAGGTACTGCCGAAACGAAGCGATCGACGCCTCGTACTGGCCGGCACCGAACTGCGAAAGTCCGCGTTTGAAGGCTTCGTCAGGCGTCTGGGCGAACGCGACGGCCGCGAGCAGGGCGACCGTGAGCGCGATCGCCGAAATTCTCGTACTCTTCATTTGCTCCTCCAGGCGGTGCGAGTCGCCGCAACGTCATTTTTTTGGATGGGAAGGGTGATCGCCGAAGCGTTTCGCCCGCCATAATACACTCGGTTGGTCGCTTTTTGAAAATCCTTCGCGGTCGCAAGCTTGTAATTTGCCATGAACTTCTGCGGGTTGCGCGCGACGAGCGGGAACCACGTGCTCTGGATCTGCACCATTATGCGGTGGCCCTTTTTGAAGGTATGCGTCACGCCGGGCATCACGAAGGAGAGCCGGGTCGCGGCATTTGGCACGAGAGGCTTCTGCGTCGTAAAGCCGTCGCGGAATCTCGCCGGCATCGGCTCGCCGCGCAGCAGCATCTGGTAGCCGCCGGGCTGAAAGACCGACCAGGCCGAGGTCTCCGGCGGCCGCACGCCCTCGGGATAGCGGTAGTCGTCGGGGAAAACGTCGATCAGCTTGACGACAAAGTCCGAGTCGGTGCCGCTCGACGACACGAAGAGCGACGGCTTGATGTCGCCCGCGACGGTCACGTCCTCGCGGAGCGGATCGGTCTGATAAACCAGGACGTCGGGCCGCGTCGAAGCGAACCGCTGATCCTCGGTCATAAAGTCGCGCGGGTAGTTGAATGTGATCTTTTGCGTGTAGGGCACCGGATTCCACGGGTCCGAGACGTACTCGTCGTACCTGGTCGGCCCTGCCGGCGGCGTCCAAGAGAGCATTCCGCCGGCGGTCAGATAAAGCGAGCGCTCGACACTGCCGTTCGGCTCGTACGCGTCGAAGTGGCGCCACTTGTGCTCGCCCGTGTCAAAGAGATTTACCTCTTTGATGTCGTCGATATCGCCCTTGTCCTTGAGGAAGTGTTCAAAAAAGGCGAGCTCAATATTTTGACGGTAATACTCGCCGGTCTTTTCCCCGAAGTAGGCCGTGCCGAGCCAGTCGCCCGCCGCTCGCGACCAGCCGCCGTGGTCCCACGGGCCGACGACGAGCACGTTGAATATCCCGGGATTCTGCCGCTCGATGTGCTGGTATGTGCGGAGCGCGCCGTAGAGGTCCTCGTTGTCGTACCAGCCGCCGACGGTCATCGTCGCGCATTTGATGTTCTTGAGCTTGGGCAGGATATTGCGGGCCTCCCAGAACGAATCGTACGTAGGATGCTGCATCATCTCATCCCAAAATTTGATCCGCGTTCCGAGTCCCTGCTGGTAGAGGTCCGAGACCTCCTTTAATCCGCCTGCAGTGAGAAAGAAGTCGTAGCCGTCGGCCGTCTGCCGGCCTTTCCAAGGCCTGACGTGCTCGCCCTGGCTCGTCGGCTTTGGACGGTACTGCCCGAAAAAGCGAAAGAACGACCAGTTCTGCGCGAGAAACAGCGCTCCGTTATGGTGCATATCGTCGCCGTGAAACCAGTCGGACACCGGAGCCTGCGGCGAGCATGCCTTCAAAGCCGGATGCGAGTCGATCGAGCCTGCCGAGGTGTAAAAGCCGGGATACGAGATGCCGTACGTGCCGACTCGGCCGTTGTTGTTCGGCACGTTCTTGACGAGCCAGTCGATCGTGTCGTACGTGTCGGTCGACTCGTCGATGTCGGTCGGCTTGTCATTGGCGATGTCGGGCCGCACGTCCATAAACTCGCCCTCGCTCATCGTTTTACCGCGCACGTCCTGATACGCGAAGATGTAGCCCTCGCGGGCAAACAATCCGCTCGGACCGAGGCTCGTCCTGAATTTGTCCTCGCCGTACGGGGCGACCGTGTACGGCGTGCGGTTGAGCAGGATCGGGTACTTCTTTGACTGGTCTCTTGGACTGTAGATCGCGGTAAAGAGCCTGACGCCGTCGCGCATCGGGATCATCACCTCGCGCTTGGTGTAGTTGGCCCTGATGTACTCGGCGAGCTCGTTCTGAGCTGCCGCCGGCTGCTGTGCAAACGACGCCCATGACGCCGCGAGTAAAAGTACGACCGACAAAAAAAGTATCCGGTTCTTGCGCATTGCTTGTCTCCCTATTTGGCCTTGAGGTTGAGGTAGAACAGGGAGATTCTCGCTCAATTCGCAGCGGGAGCAAAACCGCCGCGGGTCGAATGCGGCTCGCGGATCTCGGATCGCGGATCTCTCCAGGCAGAGACGCGTCTCAGATGCTGAATGCAATGCGCGGGGTCGATTTCGCGGTCCGCGAACCGCGATCGATCAGATCGGTGTCTCTCGGTCGCGGTTCTGCCCGGAGCGCATTTCTTCGATCATCTCGGCGATGGCGGATTTGAGGTGTTCGGTGACGGCCGCGTAGGCGTCTTCGTCGTGGCCCGCGGCGACGTCTTTTGCGTAAAACGGCTTGCCGAATCGCAGCTTAACCTTTGCCGGTCGGATGCGCATCGAGCGTCGGGGCCAGACCTTGTAGAGGCCGTCGAGCGCGACGGGCAGGATGGGCAGATCGAGCTCGGTCGCGAGAATGGCGGCGCCTTTTTTGAAGTCGTGCAGGCGGCCGTCGTAGGCGCGTTCGCCCTCGGGATAGATGTTGAGGATCTTTCCGTTCTTGAGTCCCGCGGCTCCAGCCTTCATCGCCCGCATCAGCTGCGTTTCCTGGTCGATCGGCACGACGTGCAGCATCTTTGCCACCCAGCGCATGAAGCGGTTCTCAAAGAACATCGCCGCTCCGACGTGAAACGTATTGCTGAACTGCTCGTACCCGTAAGTCGAGCACACGACGAATGGGTCGAGGAAGCTCTGGTGATTCGGACAAATGATGAACGGCCGCTTGAGGGACTTGAGCTCGTCGAGACCCCGCACCTCGAGCCGCGTGAAGGCAAGGAAGAACAGATAAAAAAGCTTGTAGACCGCGAACGCGAACGGCGTGAAAAAGATCCGCTTTTTCAAGATCGGCCTAATGTCGTCGACGTCGGCCGGCGTCTGGCGTACGATCGCGGGCCACATGGCGGCTAGGGATGAGGGATGGGCGGCGAGGGATGAGTGATGAGGGATGAGGGATGAGGTCGACCGCGCGTCGCCGGTCGGTGCGTCGGCCGAATGAGCGTTGACCAGCTTGATCACCTCGCGGACGGTGAGAGCTTGCGCGGCCTCGTCGCCGTTGAACTCGGTCGCGAGCGAATGCTCGAGCGCGGCAAACGTCTCGGCTCGCGCGAGCGAGTCGAGACCGAGATCGATCTCGAGATTCATATCCGGATGGATGACGTCGACGTCCTTCGCGTTCTGCCTGACGGCGGCCGCCACCATCGCTCCGGCGGGCGATGCGAGCAGCTCGCTGTCGGCGGTCGAGAATTGCCACTCCTTAGGCTCGCGGCCGCCGCCGTTTGCCATCGCTCCGCTCTCGACCTGCTTCTTTAGCTCAAATCGCTTGACCTTGCGCGTCGCCGTTCGCGGCAGCGGCTCGGCGCGGATGATGTAGTCGCGGACGCGCTGGTACTCGGGCAGCTCGCGGCCGAGATTGTCGAGCGCGTAGCGGATCGCCTCTCGTGAATTGGCGATCTTCTCGTTGCGGAGATATTCAAAATCCGGCACGACCACGGCGGCCAATTTTTCGGCCCCGGCGCGCTGCTCGCTAGCGTCGCTGATGCCGATGATCGCCATCTCCTCGACGAGCGGCGTTTTGAGATAGTGGGCCTCGAGGTCCTCGGGATGGACGTTCTTGCCCGACGGCAGCACGATGACGTCCTTGGCGCGGCCGACGATGTAGAGATGGCCGTCGCGATCAAACCTGCCGAGATCGCCTGAGCGAAACCAACCGTCCTCGGTAAAGGCCTCGGCCGTCGCCTGCGGATTTTTGTAATAACCGCCAAAGACCACGCCGCCGCGAATGAGCACCTCGCCGACGCCGTCTTTGTCGGGGTGGTCGATCTTGACCTCTGTGCCCCGCATCGGCTTGCCGACCGAACCGACGCGGTTGTCGTCGACAAACGTCGCCGTCGCAGCACCGCTCGTCTCGGTGAGGCCGTAGCCCTGCAGGATCGTGAATCCGAGCTTGTGAAAGTCCTTTGCCGCGTCCTCGTCAAAACGCGAGCCGCCCGAGATCGCGAGCCGCAGCCGGCCGCCGAAAGACTCGTGCACCTGCGAAAACAATTTCGGTCCGAGATTGACGCCGATCGTGTCACGCAGCGCGCCGTTTGCCGCGAGCATCGCGCGAAAGAGCGTCTGCACCGCTCTAGGCTTTGCGGCAACGGCGTCAAAGATCTTTTTGTGAAACAGGTACCAGAGCCGCGGCACGGTCGTGAGGATCGTCGGCTTGAATTCGCGCATCGCGCTCGAGAGCTCGGCGGGCGAGAGTTCTTTGAGATAGCCGACCTCGCAGCCGTACGTCGTCGCGACCCACAGATTGACGATCTGCAGATAGGCGTGAAAGAGCGGGAGCAGGCTGAGGATCTTTTCTTTGTCGGTCAGCTCGAGCACGTCGTTGATGCCGTCGAGCTCGGCGACGATGTTGCCGTGCGTCAAAGGAACGCCCTTCGGGGTGCCGGTCGTCCCGCTCGTGTAGATCAAGAGCGCAACGTCGCCGCCCGCGGCCCGCGGACGCTCGGCCGCAAACTCGGCAGGAAAGTCCGACGAAGCCCAGTCCGCAAAGTCGGCACCGCCCGCTGACGTCCACACGACGGTCTTCACGTGCCGCCCGGTTCGCTGCTGGATCTGTGCGACCTTGTCGGCAACCTCGGCGCCGACGAACGCCAGCTTCGCTTCAGAATTCTCAAAAAAGTTGGCGAGCGTCTCGATCTCGCCGTGCGGGTCGAGCGGCACGCAGACCGCACCGTGATAGAGCGTTGCGAGATACGCGACGGCCCAGCTCGGGTGATTTTCGCCGATGACGACGACGCGGTCGCCGAAGGCGATATTCTCGCGCCGCAGATTGTATGCGACGGAGCGTATCTGCCGGAGCATCTCGCCAAAGGTATAGACCTGAGAGTCGTCGCCGACGACGCGCATCGCGATCTTTTCGCTGCGCTGCTCGCATGATCTGACAACTCTTTCGAGATATGAGCCTGACGTCATAGCCGGATCATTCGTTTGCGGGGGCAGGTACGCGGATCTTCAACGCCGAGGGCACTACCTCGTAGATCGCGGGCAGACGGCCGGGAAGTTCGCCGTCGGTCTCGAGACGGATCTCGACGTTCGGGTCGGCGGAGGAGACCTCGATACGCTTTGCGAGGCGCTCGTTCACCTCCGAGAGCGAGCCGTGCGTGCCGCGATATAAGGTGTGCGCGTTGAGCAAGACCTTGGCCGCCGCGATGTCGCCGATGTTGACGACGTTGAGCAGGCCGTCGCCGAGTTTGGCTTCTGGCGCGATCATCATCCCGCCGCCGAAGTATCGCGCGTTTGCGATGCAGAAGTTCACCGTCCGCAGGTTCTGCGCCGCCTCGCCGTCGATCGAGACCCGCACCGTGACGGGGTCGAGATCGAGCACTTCCTGCAGAGTCGAGAGCGCAAAGCTCGCGCGGCCGCGGACGCGGTCGACAGGCAGCCATTTGAGCGACGTCGTCGTCTTGACGCGGTCGAGTATCGACGCCGCGAGACCAAACGACGAGACGTTGACAAAGAAGCGCGACGCCTGCTCGCCGTCGTGGCCGCAAAACGTCACGCGGCCGACGTCGATCGTCCGCGTGCGTCCCTCGCGCAGCGCGCGTGCGCATTCGCGAATGCCGTTCGGCATCCCGATCGTGCGGCGAAAGTCTCCGCCCGTACCCGACGGCAGCACGCCGAACTCGACATCTTCGCCCGTCTGCAGGATCCCGTTCGCGACCTCGTTGATCGTCCCGTCGCCGCCGCACGCGAGGACCAATCGCCGGCCCGACGCTACCGCGCGCTTCGCCAGCTCGATACCGTCGCCGGGGCCTTTTGTAAAGGCGACATTGAACGGCCCGAAGTGCGTGCGCAGGTCGCTCGCTATCGCCGACCACTTTTCGCGCGTGGCTCCGGCGGCGGATCTTGGGTTAACGATCACAAGGGGAAGCATCCGAGACAAAAGTCTAACGACGAATGCGCGGAAGGCCAAGTTGGGGGAGTCCTTTGTCCCTGGTGCTTGGCCCTTTGTTTTTGGTTTTTTGTTTTTGGTTTTTGGCTTTTTGTCGCGACGTCAACCCGGCACGGCCTACAAGCGGCGAAGTTGAGCGGCAAGACAACAAAGGACCAAATACAAAAGAGCAAAAACAAAAAACAAAAAACCAAAGACTAAGGACAAATGACCAAGGACCAAGGACAAATGACTAAGGACCAAGGACAATTGACTAACCCACCTATTTCCTCGCCGACGCGATGAAGGCCTCAACGTCCTCGAGCTTGCGCGGGAGTGCCTTGGTCATCCATTCGACGCCGTTCGGCGTGACGAGCATGTCATCCTCGATGCGGACGCCGATGGTCTTGTACTTTTCAAATGCCGGGCGGACCTTTGCGACGAATTCTTTCCACTCGGGAGTGTCGGGCAGATAGCTGAGCGCGTCCTCACGGATATAGATTCCGGGCTCGTTGGTAAAGACCATTCCGGGCTCGAAGGGCCGGCCGTAGCGGCCGACGTCGTGGACGTTCATCCCGAGCCAGTGACCGAGGCCGTGCATGTACCAGATCTTGAATTGATTGGAGTCTTTGTTAGTGATCAGGCCGAGCCTGAAGAGCCCGTCCTTGATCACCGCGTCGGCGGCCGCGCTGATCTGCTGCATCGTCGCTCCGGGTTTGGTCGCGCGGGCGGCGGCCTCCTGGGCGTCGTACACGATGCGGTAAATATCGGCCTGTTCCTTGGTGAATTTGCCGTTGACCGGGAAGGTGCGCGTCACGTCCGCCGTGTAATGGTCGTACTCGGCGCCGACGTCCATCAGCAGGAGCGAGCCGTCCTTTACCGGGCCTTGCGGTTCCTGATAGTGCAGCGTCGTCGCATTCGGGCCGCAGCCGACGATCGACGGGTAGCCCCAGAAATCCGCGTTGCGCCGGCGGAATGTGTACTCCACCTCGGCCTGCACCTCGTACTCCATCTTTGCCTGATTCGCCAAGGCCATCGAGCGCATATGCGCCTCGATCGAGATGTCGATCGCGTGCTGCAGCACCTTGAGCTCGTACGGCGATTTGATGTGACGCAGATCGGCGAATATCGGCTGGGCGTTGACGATCTTGTAGCCCGCGAGCGACCGTGCGAAGTCGCTCTCCTGACGAAATTCGCGCTTGCCGTCCTCGTCGCCGTCGGTAGCGGGGAGCAAAAGGTAAAGGGTCTGTACCGACGCGTCCGACCGGGCTTTCAAGCCGTCGAGCATGGGGGCGAGGTCGGCGGTATTTGCGATCGTCTTGATGCCGGAGATGGTCGCGGCCTCTTCGTTAGAGATCATCCGGCCGTTCCACGTTTCGTACTGCGGATTGCGCTTGCGAATGTAGAGCGTGTAGCTCACGTCGCCGCCCGTGCCCTTGCGGATGACGAGCGTCGCGCCCTGCTGCGGAAAGCCGGAGAGGTAATAGAGATTGTTCTCCTGTCTAAAGACATAATCGACATCGTTCGTGTACAGCTTTGGCTCGGCGCTGAAGAGGATCATCACGCTGCCGGCCGACATCTTTTCGGCGACGGCAGCGCGGCGCCGGGCGAGCTCGGCCTGGCGTTCGGCGTCGGTAAATACCGGTGCGGGCGGCGTCACGCGTACTCCCCTCGGCACGTCGCCGGCGCGTGCCGGTACGGCCACGGTCGAGAGCAGCAGCAAGAGCGATAGAACGATGAAGTGACGTTTCATTTTGTAACCTCGAATTCCAATTCTTTAACGGCGGTATTGCCCGATCGATCGGCGGCAAAGACCCTCAGCTTATAGGTCCCGGCGGCGAGTCCGGCCGGGTCGATAAACCCTTGCGAGAACGTATCGCCGCTGACGAGATTTGTGACGACGTAATCGAAGATCGTCTCCGGCGTGTATCCCGAACGGCTGCCCGGTGCGTAAACAAAACCGACGGCCTCATTCGGCGGCATCCGGTCAAAGACGATCGTCCAGTTGACGGCAGTCGTCGGCTGCCCGCCGGCTGCGACGATCTGCCAGCCGAGCTTGTAGACGCCGAGACGGCGCCTTGCCGCGTTGCCGTCGACGCGGTCGTACGCTCTGGCGACGACCCGCGTTTTGCCTGCGAGTCTTATACGCTGACCTTTGTTTGAAGTTTCGACCGGCTGCCAGTCGGGCGCAGTAAGCCTGACGCTCTCGATGACGGGCGCGATCGAGTCGGTCAGGCCGGGCAGGCTGAGCGCGTCGATCGCGTTCATCTCGGCGCCGACGCGGCCGGCGACGAGGTGAACGTGATTAAAGGCGTTCAGCGTGCCGATCCTCTCGCCCGAGTTGAAAACGGAGCCGCGCGGCACGCGCAGGTTTGTGATCTTGCCGGCGGCGTCGCGTTCAAACTGGAACCGGTCGTCGGCAAACGGCCGGTCGTTCCGATCGCGTCCGATGCGAATGTGAATGTAGCCGAGCGTCGGCAGCCGGATCAGCTCGCGCAAGGCCCCGAGATTCTCGACCGCTGCCGGCTCGAGGACCGTTTCGCCGCGGATGAATAGAGCGGTCTCGCCATAGCCGCCCGCGATGTCGAGGCCGTTGTGAAACCAGACCGGCTTTGACTGCGGCAGCGTGACCTCGCCGCGGACCTCGCCGAGCGTGCCGGCGATCTCGCGTTTCGCGCTCGGCGGATCGAACGGCCAACGCGGCGGCTGCAGCGAGCGAAACTCCTCGGCCGAGTATCGCATCGCCGCCCTGTGCTCGGCCGAGATCTCGGCGCCGAGCGGATTGTCGCCGACCATTCTGATCGCCTGGTTGTCGGCATCGGCGACGATCACATCGCCGTGCTCGGTCACAGCGATGCCCGACGGCCGGTTAAATCTCGCACGCATCGCGCGACCGTCGATAAAGCCGCGCGGCCCGCCGGCGACCGTCTCCACAAGCGGGAATGAACGTCGGCCGATCGCACGGATCGCGTTGCCGTCAGCGACAAAGACCGCTCCGTTCGCGGCGACGGATACAGCCGTCGGCATCTCGAAGGACGACGATGCAAGAGTTCCGTCGCGTCTCTCGCCCACGCCGTCGCCCGCCAGCGTCGCCGTGCGGCCGTCTTGATCGACGACGCGGATGCGCCCATTCATCGAATCGGCGACGAGCACGCCGCCGCCCGCCAGCGCCGCAAGCCCGAGCGGCGTATCGAATCTCGCCGCCGAGCCTTCGCCGTCGGCAAAGCCGCGAACGCCGCCGGCGAGCGTTCGGACGACGCCGCCGTCGATCACGCGGATGCGGTCGTTGTATGTGTCGGCGACGAAGACGCGGCCTTCTGCATCCGCGGCAACGCCGATCGGGCCGTTGAAGCGAGCTTCGCTCGCGGGCCCGTCGTACGCGCCGCGTACGCCCGGCACGCCCGCGACGACCGTCATGCTGCCGTCGGCCGATATCTTCCTGATGCAATGCGCGCCGGTCTCGGCGACGACGAGGTCGCCATTCTGATAGAGAGCGATCGCCGACGGCGTGCGGAGATCTTCGGCAAGTGTCTGCATCGCGCCGTCGCGGTCGATCTTGACGACTCGGCCCCGCTCGCCGTCCGAGACAAAGATCTCGCCGTCTCGATACGCTATGCCGAAGGGCTCGCCAAACTCGCGCTTGAAGCCAGCGAGCGTCGTCGTCGAGCCGAGCATATTCGGCGTTTCGGCTTCGGGCGTAAAGAGACGGCCGCACCCCGACATCGACAGGGCGATCGCGGCGAGCAGGTGAACGGTAAGAATGCGTCTGCGCAAATTAGAAGGCATCAGGCGGCACGGATCGGCGCGTGCGACCCAGCTAGGATAATCGGGCGACCGCACTTCAAACAATCGAGTCGGGCCCGAGACGGCTCTACCGCCGATGGGCGCGGCCATCGTCCGCGTTTGACCTTTGGCCTGGCCGTACCTAAACTTTTAACTTCGACGTGGTGAGTTATTGCGACTTGCGGCCACGTAAAATAAGCGGCTAAACAGCTACGAGTTTTAATTCAGATCGCGCGTCAAAAAAACTCTGTGCTGTTTTTGCACAGGGTTTTTTGATTTTGGGATATTGATCGTTGTTCGTTGATCGTGGTTCGTTGCCATTTGAACCGAGTCATCCGACGAGCAACGAACCACGAACAACGAGCGAAATACACCGATGCCAAATTTTTTAGACCTGCTGAGAGACAAGATCGTCGTCTTCGACGGTGCGATGGGCAGCAATCTGCAGGCTTTGAACCTGACGATCGACGATTGGGGCGGGCCGGCTTTTGAGAACTGCTCGGAGAATCTGCTCTACACGCGGCCGGACGCGATCCGCGCCGTGCATCAGAGCTTTCTCGAGGTCGGCTGCGACGTGATCGAGACAAACAGTTTCGGCGGGAGCGAGGTCGTGCTCGCCGAATTCGGCATCGCCGACAAGGCGTACGACGTCAACCGCAGGGCAGCGGCGCTCGCAAAGGAGCTGGCGAGCGATTATTCGACGCCGGACAAGCCGCGCTTCGTGGCCGGCTCGATCGGGCCGGGAACGAAGCTGCCGACGCTCGGCCACATCACGTACCGCGACTTGAAGGCCGCGTATCGCGAGCAGGTCCGCGGGCTGTACGACGGCGGCTCGGACCTCTTTATCGTCGAGACGTGCCAGGACCTTTTGCAGACAAAGGCCGCGCTCGCGGCGATCTTTGAGTTTTTTGAAAAGCAGAAGGTCCGCATTCCCGTGATCGCGCAGGTGACGATCGAGGTCTTTGGGACGATGCTCAACGGTACAGAGATCGGCGCCGCGCTCACCGCCCTCGAGCCGTTCCCGATAGACGTCATCGGCATGAACTGCGGCACAGGGCCGCGTCATATGACCGACAGCTTCCGCTACCTCTGCGAAAATTCGCCGCTGCCCGTTTCGGTTCTGCCAAACGCGGGCCTGCCGGAGATCAAAGACGGCCGGCAGCACTACGACGAGACGCCCGAGAGCTTTGCGGCGCAGGTCGAACATTTTGCAAAGGAATTTGGCGCGAATATCGTCGGCGGCTGCTGCGGCACTTCGCCCGAGCACATTCGCCTCGTCGTCGAACGTGTCGGCGGAATGTCGCCGAAGCAGCGAAACGCAAAGCTGGCTCCGTCTGCATCGTCGATCTACTTTCAGCAGCCGTACACGCAGGACGCTTCGTTCCTGATCGTCGGCGAGCGCGTCAACGCTTCGGGTTCGAAGAAGATGCGCGACCTGCTCGAGGCCGAGGATTGGGACGGACTCGTATCGCTCGCCAAGTCGCAGGAGCGCGAGGGCGCGCACATCCTCGATGTCAACGTCGATTTTGTCGGCCGCGACGGCGTCGCCGATATGCACGAGCTGGCCTCGCGGCTTGTGACAAACGTCAAGATTCCTCTGATGTTTGACTCGACCGAGTGGGAAAAGATGGAAGCCGGCCTCGAACACGCGGGCGGCAAATCCATTCTCAACTCGACAAACTACGAGGACGGCGAGCCGCGATTCCTCAAGGTGCTCTCGCTCGCCAAAGAGTACGGCGCGGCGGTCGTCATCGGACTCATCGACGAAGAGGGAATGGCCCGCACGGCCGAGAAAAAGGTCGAGATCGCGCGTCGCGCGTTCAGGCAGGCGACCGAATTCGGCATCCCGGCGCACGACATCTTCTTTGATCCGCTTGCGCTGCCGATCTCGACCGGCATCGAAGAGGACCGCCGGAACGCCGTCGAAACGATCGACGCCATTCGACAGATCCGCGCCGAGATGCCGGAGTCGAACATCATCCTCGGCGTGTCGAATATCTCCTTCGGTCTCTCGCCGGCGGCCCGCGTCGTACTGAATTCAGTTTTCCTGCACGACTGCGTCGAGGCGGGAATGAACTCGGCGATCGTCAACGCTTCGAAGATACTGCCGCTCGTCCGCTTTAACGAGCACGAGATCGACACGGCCCGCGATCTCATCTACGACCGGCGAAAGTGGAACACGGACGCCCTCGTCCGCAGTGAGGGCGAAGCCCGAACACCGGTGCCGGAGAATGCGCCGGACAATTCTCCGCCGAGCATTCTCGGCGAAGCGACACTCAAGGCGGACGGGGGCGTCCGCGTTCCGGCGATCTGCACATACGATCCGCTTGCAGAGTTTACAAAGCTCTTCGAAGGCAAGACCGCTCAGTCGATGAAGCAGGACATCTCAAACCTGCCCGTCGAAGAAAAGCTCAAACGCCACATCATCGACGGCGAAAAGATCGGCCTCGACGACGCGCTCAAGCTCGCGCTCGAAAAGTACGCTCCGCTCGACATCATCAACAACATCCTGCTCGACGGTATGAAGGTCGTCGGCGACCTCTTTGGCTCGGGCCAGATGCAGCTGCCATTCGTGCTGCAGTCGGCCGAGGCGATGAAGTCGGCGGTGAAATTCCTCGAGCCTTTTATGGAAAAGGTCGAGGGCGTCAACAAGGGCACGATGGTGCTCGCGACCGTCAAGGGTGACGTGCACGACATCGGTAAGAATCTCGTCGACATCATTCTTACGAACAACGGCTACAAGGTCGTCAACCTCGGCATCAAGCAGCCGATCGACGACATCCTCCGCGCTTGGGAGGAGACCAAGGCCGACGCGATCGGAATGAGCGGCCTGCTCGTCAAATCAACGCTCATCATGCGTGACAATCTCGAGCTGATGAACGAGCGCGGCATCAACGTGCCTGTCATCCTCGGCGGCGCGGCGCTCAACCGCAAGTACGTCGACAGCGACCTGATACCGCTCTACAACGGCAAGCTCTACTACGCCCGCGACGCCTTTGACGGTCTGCACGCGATGGACGAGTTGACGAGTCGGGAGTCTGTCGAGTCGAGAGAGTCTATCGAGTCAAAGGCAAGGTCGGCCGCGGCGGGAAATGGAGATCCGCGATCCGAAATCCGCAATCCGCAATCGGATGAAGATCTGGTCGGTGAAGATGCGAAGCTCGGCACGATCGCCGCGCGCGTTTCGGCGCGCTCGAAAGCCGACACGACGCACACGACGCGGTCCGACGTGTCGACCGACGTCGCGATCCCGAAGGCGCCTTTCTACGGGTCGAAGGTCGTCGAGATCACAGACCTGACAAAGGTCTTCGCATTCGTCAACGAAACGGCGCTTTTCAAGGGCCAGTGGCAGTACAAGCAGGGCAAGCGGACTGCCGAGGAGTACAAAAAGATCGTCGACGAAGAAGTGCGTCCGCGATACGAGCGGCTCAAGGCCGAGGCGATCCGCGACCGGCTGCTCGAGGCCAAGCTCGTGTACGGTTATTTCCCGTGCAATTCGGACGGCAATGACCTGATCATCTGGGAGGACGATCTCAAGACCGAGAGACTGAGATTTACCTTCCCTCGGCAGCCGCGAGAGCAGCGCGGAAGCAAGAATCTATGCCTGGCGGATTTCTTTAGATCGGTGAAGCGCCCGCCCGCTGACGCAGGCGGTTCTGACAATGTCGACGTCGTCGCATTCCAGCTCGTGACGATGGGCCGGCGGGCGAGCCAGCATTCGGCAAAGCTCTTCAAGTCGGACAACTACACCGACTACCTTTTGTTTCACGGCCTGTCGGTCGAGTCGGCCGAGGCATTGGCCGAGATGTGGCACAAGCGCATTCGCGAGGAGCTCGGCATCGCAGGCGGCGACGCACCCGAATTGACCAAGCTGTTTCACCAGGGCTATCAGGGTTCGCGATTCAGCTTTGGCTACCCGGCATGCCCGCGTCTCGAGGACCAGACCAAGATCTTTGAGCTGCTGCGGCCCGAGCGGATCGACGTCGAGCTGACCGAGGAATTTCAGCTCGACCCCGAGCAGTCGACCTCGGCGATAATCGTGCACCATCCGGAGGCGAAGTACTTCAACATCGAGTAGCAAATTCGAACGGATCGCGCCGCCGGTGGTAACATTTGTTTTCCGGTGCTATGCCAGAAGGTATCGTCGAGACCACAAACAACGAAATAACAGGCCGCGAAGAGAAGGCTCTTGTTCCCAGCGATCAGGAGCTTTCTCTGCTCACGGCGACCGAGCGTGCGGGCTTTCGGCTTGCGCACCGGATGAATCTCGGCGCTTGGAAGAGGTTTTGGACATTCTGCCAGCGGCACATCGGCTCGCTCTGGATCTATCTCGCGACGTACAACCTGATGAACGTCTATGGGCTCGAGCACATCGAGCGGACCGACGTGTCGCGCCCGCTGCTGCTCGTCGCGAATCACCGCTCGTTCTTTGATATGTACACGGTGTCGTCGGTGCTCTTTCGTCGGACGCGGCGGCCGATGGAGCTGTACTTTCCGGTGCGTGCAAAGTTCTTTTACGACCGGCCGCTCGGGTGGTTCGTCAACTTCGTCATGGGCTGGTTCTCGATGTACCCGCCGTTCTTTCGCGAGGCGAAAGAGGCGCAGAAGCGTGAATTCGACAAGTACTCGCTCAGCCGTTTGATCCAGCTCTGCTCGGTCGGGCGTGCCCACATTGTCGGCTTTCATCCCGAAGGCAAGCGCAACCTCAACAGCGACCCGTACTCTTTTCTCCCGGCGCAGCCCGGCATCGGCAAGATCGTCATGGCCGCCCGACCGCAGGTCGTGCCCGTCTTTATCGCAGGGCTCGGCAACGATCTGGTAAAGCAGGTGCTCGGCAACTGGCGCGGCGGCGAGCAGATCCGCATCCGATTTGGCGAGCCGCTCGACCTGACCGAATTTTACGAGCGCGGCGACCGGCTGAGGACGCACAAGGAGATCGCAGACTTCCTGATGACGAAGATCGCCGAGCTGGCCGAAGAGGACCGCCGAGAATTTGCCGATCAGGCGTCCCCGACCTCATAACCCGTTGGCACGTCACACTTGTCAGCCCCGCCGCCCGATCCCATACTGAAAAAACGTGGAAGGAAACGCTGAATCGATCGCAGACGACGCATCGCGCCCGGCGCTGCAGATGTCCAGCGCACGCCGCTGGGCCGTGACGGCGGGCGTGATGACGGGAATGTTCATCGCTGCGCTCGAGGCAACTGTGGTCGGCACGGCGATGCCCACGGTGATCGCGACGCTCGGCGGCATCAGTCATTACAGCTGGGTATTCTCGGCCTACATCGTCACATCAACCGTGACCGTGCCCGTCTGGGGCAAGCTGTCGGACATCTACGGCAGGCGGCTGATGTACCAGGTCGGGATCGGCGTCTTTCTGCTCGGCACGCTGCTGTCCGGAATGTCGACGTCGATGACGCGGCTGATCGTCTTTCGCGCCATTCAAGGCCTCGGTGCCGGAGCTCTGGTGCCGCTTGGAATGACGATCATCGGCGATACCTTCACGGTGCAGGAGCGAGCGAAGATGCAGGCGTACTTCAGCAGCGTCTGGGGGTTTTCGAGCGTGATCGGGCCGGTGATCGGCGGATTTCTGACCGACCAGCTGTCGTGGCGATGGGTGTTTTTTATCAACCTGCCGGTCGGCGTCGTGGCCGCGATCATCATCGGTCTCGCGCTCAAGGAGCCGGCGCGGCACGAGAAGCCCGCGATCGATTATGCCGGAGCGGGACTGCTGATGCTGGCGATCAGTCTGCTGATGCTGGCGATGGTCGAGGGCGGCACCTCGCTCGCGGCGCTCGTCTCGCCGCGGAGCCTCGTACTCTTTGCCGCGGGGTTTGTCTTGCTCGGCATCTTTGCGTGGGTCGAGACGCGGGCCACAGACCCGATCATTCCGTTCCAGATGTTTCGCAACCGCACGGTCGCGGTGTCGGTCGGGGCGGGATTTCTCGCGGGTGTGGCGATGTTCGGCGCGATCTCGTTCATTCCGCTGTTTGCGCAGGGCTCGCTGGGAATGTCGGCGACCGAGGCCGGCTCGCTGCTGACGCCGCTCATGCTGAGCTGGGTCGCGATGTCGGTCGTCGGCGGCCGGCTGCTGCTGCGAACGTCGTATCGCAGAGTGACGATCGCCGGGTTTGTGCTGCTAACGATCGGTTTCATTCTGCTCGCGAGCTTTGGCCGGCAAACACCGCGGATCTGGCTTTATGTCGAGCTGGCGATGATCGGCGCCGGGCTGGGCTTTACGATGCTGACTCTTTTGATCGCGGTGCAGCAGGCGGTCGAGCGTTCGCAGTTGGGCATCGCGACGGCGCTGAATCAATTCTCTCGCGCGATCGGCGGAGCGTTCGGCGTGGCGGTGATGGGTGTCGCTCTGACGGCCGGGCTGGCGACCCGGCTCGCTGAGGCCGCGCATCTGCCGGGCAGCCGATTCACGCCTGCACAGGCCGAAGAGTTCGCTTCAAACCCAAACGCCCTTATCGAGCCGTCGGCGAAGGCCAGTCTCGATCCTCAAACGCTCGACGTGCTGCAGGAAGCGATGGCCGAGGCGATCCATCCGGTCTTCTGGGTCGGCGCCGCGGTATCGGTCCTCGCACTGCTCGTCGCGATGCTGCTGCCCGCCGCGCGGACCGGCGATCTGCAGTCGCCGCACCGCACCGACGGCGGCGTCGGCGAGAGAATGCTGATGGCCGAGCATACGACGATCGACCCCGACAACGAGCCATCAAGCCGTGGCGGTTGACCGTTCAGGGCTTGTAAAAGTCAAAGCTCGGCACCTCGCCGCGTCTGATCTGGTCCTGCCATTTCCTGAGAGCTTTGACCTGATCGGCGTACAGCTCCTTTTCGTTGCGCAGATTCCAAAGTTCGCCGCACAACTTGAGGTACTCGAGAACGGCGTCCTTTTCGCCGGCGGCGAGCAGCTCGCGGGCGAGCGCGGTGTCGATCTCGGGCAGCCAGCTCGTCGCCTTTCTGAGCGGTGCGCGGATCGCGATCAGCAGATGCTCGGCGGCCTTTTTTCGATCGTTCTGCCGGAGCGCGGCCCTGCCGAGAACGATATTGCCGATGTGGGCGGCGCTGTCGTAGTTTGCCGAGCGAGCGTCCTGGCCATGGTCGAGGACAAGTTCGGTCGCGAGCTTTACGGCGAGATCGTTCTCGCCGAGCTCGAGTGCCGAGCGTGAGATCGTTTCGAGCAGCCTGGCGCGAAGCTCGTCGCGCTCGTCGGACCGCTCGGTCTTGAGCAGCTCGAGCGCCTTTTGGCCGTAGCGAAGATTCTTCGCAAGCCGCTCCCTTCGGGCCGCGTCGGGCTCGCTCGCATCCTTGCGCGTCTCGAACATCTTCGACAGTTCGAGCGGGAAGAGATACTGCGACGGATCGAGCGCGATCCCGTCGGTAAGTATCTTTTCGGCGGCCGCGGGGTCGTGATCCTTGACGAACTCAAACGCGTTGAGCCGCACGTGCGGATCGGCGACGTTGTTTTCGACGGCAGCCGTCCAGATCGGAAGAAGCGTCTTGAACTCGGCCGCGGTCGGTCTAAAGTTCGAATTGACGCCGAATATGTCGAACGCGCTCATCTCCGGCCGGTTCTCGACGAACCAGACGTAATGCCGCAGCCGCGCTGCGGCGCGCTTTGGCGTGTCGCGATATTTGTAAGAGCTGTAGTGGCGGATGAGGTCGCGTCTTGCCTCGAGGTCGTTCGGGCTGGCCGCGAGCGAACTCTCGAGACGCGTCACCTGGGCGGGCGAGAGCGTCTTTTCGGCGAACCGCTCCATCATCCGCGCCTGCAGGCTTTTCTCGTCGGTCTTCGGCGCAGGAGCATTTGACGACGTCCGCAGACTCGAGACGACGCGGGCTGTCGCCGCCGGAGCGATGTAATCGACGGTGATGTTGTAATTCTCGACGAGCCGGGCGATGAGGTCCTTAAGCAAAGGATACTCGGCGGCGGTGACGACATCGCGGTTGACGACGAGCTCGCGGCTCGCCTTTGCCTTGCCGCCCTCGAGCCTTATCTCACGCCGGTAGAGACCGACCGAATTTTTGACTTCGAAGACAGGTGCCGACGGCTCTCGGGGCTCGACGCCGTCGGGCAGGGTTATCGTAAAGTCCTCGCGAAACCGCATCGCGCCGATCGGAATGTCGGTGCGGCGCGAGTCGGCCTTGGTCAGGATCTCGAGCGCCAGCGGATTGTTGAGGTTCAGAGCCGCGGGCAAAGTGAACGAGCCCGCCCGTCCGATCGTCGTGACGTCGCGGAGCTCGACCTCGAGATCCACCATAAAGGGCTCGCCCACCTTAAAGGGATCGGCCACGCTGACGATGCGTCCCGTGCCGTTCTGTCCAAAGTAGGAGAGCATCGTCGCGACAAAGACATCCGACGATCGCTTGATCGACGAGTCGCTGAACATCGGACGAAAAAGGATCTCGGTCTTGCCGACGTAGCGGTTTCGAACGGCGGCCTTGACCGCGCCGTCGGCGGTCAGCGTCACGTCGGTCGTGCTTACGAGCTGGCTCTCGTCCGGACGGTCGCCCGGCGTCTGCGCGATCCAGACCTTTTTGCCTGTGACGAGTGCCTTTTTGCCTGCGATCGATTGCGGGATCAGGCCGAGGCGCGTATTTGCGGCGGTCGCGTCGGCATAGAGATCGAGGCTCGGGATATAGAGCACGGCGTGATTGAAGTACGACGAGACCGGCACCGACGGGAACCAGCGCGACAGGTCAGAGCGGATCAGAACGGGACCGCTCTCGATGTATTTGGCGCGCAGCAGCGCGTAGAGCAGCGTCGAATAATCCTTGCAGTCGCCGTAGCGATCCGCGAGTATCTCGGTCGTACTGCGGGGAACCCAGCCGCCGCGGTCGAGCACGATCGAGAGGTAGCGGATGTTCTTGTTGACCCAGAGATAAATGTCGTAGGCCTGCTGCTCGGGCGTCTTCGCGTTCTTGGTGATCTCGTCGGCGAGAGCCTGCACTTCGGGCGTCACCGCGGCCTTTCGCTCGAGCTCGTTCCAGAAGGCCGCGCCCAGCTCGTCAAAACTTTTGAAGGTCGTCAAAGCGAGCCGCGGGCTCGGTGTAAGGTGGTCGAGAAAGATCTCTTCGATAGGTAGTGCCTTAAGGTCTTTCAGCGTCCATCGCCAGCGAGAGCGGCCGGCGCCGGCAGTGTCGGGCAGCTTGCCGCCCTCGAGTCCGATCGCCTCGAACTGAAGCGGGAGATCGGTCGGTGCTGTCAGATCGATCACGACATTCTTCCAGCCGAAGGCGGCGGGGAAGTACATCAGGTCGTCAAACTTGCCGTCGAAGTATGTCTTTTTCGACACGCGGCGGACCTTTATATGCAGCGCGTCGCCGATCTCGACGCCGCTCGGCGTGACCTCGGCGACCATCAGCGACGAAAAGCCGGGAGCGGCCTCGGCCTGCGCGGTCCTGTGCACGCGTGCGGACTCGGGAGCCACCGCCCGCCGCGACCCGTCAGGCTTGACGATGTAAACCTCCGAGAGCGTCAGCTCGTCAAGACTGCTGTTGAATTCCTGCTCGAAGCGCGCGAATGCCTCGACAGCCATCGCCGATTCAAACCGCTGCGTGAATTCGATCGTTCTTGTCGAAGTGCCGTCCGCGTTCACGTCGATCGCGACGACATAATTGTCGAATGTGACGCCCGCCGTCAGCGGCTCGGCCTTGGCGGCCGGGGCCGTGCCGGTGATCGAAACGATCTTTTTGGGCGGCGGTGCCGTCGGCCGGCGCTGGCCCGGCGCGATGCCGGCGCCGATGGCAAGAATGATCGCTGAGGCCGCGGCCAGAGCCCGAAGGCGCGGGTGGAGGTATGGAAGATTCATATTCGTGGTTTGGCGGCGGCCGGGCGCAAGGCGGGCCGGCGGTCTATTGGTCCTTTGGGTCGGGCAAACCGCCGGAGCTGCCCGGGCCCGAAGCCGCGCCGTTAGAGGCCAGCGCCGAATTCTGCTGCTGGGGCGGCTGCCAGCCGGACCTCTCGAGCAGGTCCACGGCAAACTTGATCGGTATCGCCATATTGGCGGCGGTGTTTTCGGTAAAGACGCCGAAGTTGACGCCGATGACGCGGCCGTTCTGCCCAAAGAGCGGAGCGCCCGAGCCGCCCTCGGCGGTCTTTGCGTCGTGAACTATGCGCCGCGTCGCGACATCGGTGATAGAGCCCTGCGTGGTCAGCGGCGTGATCTTTTTGGACTGCGCGAGAAAGTTGATCAGATTCTGCCGCGAGTTGCCGAATCGCTGGTTGATCGACTTGGCCTCGTCGTCGTCGACCATCGCCAGCAGCCGGTCAGGCCCGCTCGGGTAGCCCATCGTGACGACCGTCTTGCCGATCGCTGCGGCGTCCGAATCGGGATCGAGCGGCAGCGACGAGACCTCGCTCGGCAGCGGCTGCGTTGAGAGAGCGACCGCGAGGTCCTCGCGCGACGACACCTGCTTGAGCGTGATCGGGAAGGGCTGCGAAAAATTTGGAAAGTAAACGACCAACCGCTTGACCCGCGCCCGGCCGTCCGAGTCTTTGATCATCTGCTTGACGGCGTCGTCCTCGGTCCACGGCTGCACGACGTGGCGGTTGGTGACGATGTAGCCGCCGCCGACATGAAACCCGGTCCCGATAAAGTCGTATTCGACCGGACTGCCCGCGCCCTCGGTCGTCAGCACGGTCTGCGGCGGGACGTTTTGCGGAATGCCGTCTTCGCTCGGTGACGGCTCGTACGGATTGGCGGCCTGAGCCTGCGGGTCCGGGTAGCGGAGCTGCTTGCCGGTTTTGCGATCGACGAGGTCGTACACGCCGACGATCAGGCAAACGCCGTTGCCGTAGTCGACGCGGATGTTCTGCGCGAGCGAGACCGTCTTGATAAGGTCGGTATTGGTCTTTTCGAGCTGGCCGATCTGGTCGGTCGTGTCGCCGAGGCGCTTCTCGAGCTGGCGGATGACCTGGCTCTGAGCTTCGGTCGTCTCTCGGCTCTGCTTCAGCTCGCGGCTGACCGAGTAGCCGACATAGAGAGCTCCGTAAATGAAGGCCGCCAGCAGCACAAAGACGATCGCCTTGGTCGTCCACGAGATCTCGCGGAGAAGCTCGCGCGTGAATTCGCGAAGGAAGGCCTTTGCGTCGTCCCGCTTGGGCGACTGCCGAGCCTCAAGAGCGGCTTCCTCGATGAAGGGTGCGATCTGAAAGGGCTCGCGATTGGTCGTGATCAGCGCCGAGCGCGTCGAGAGAGAAAAGAACGAGAACGAGATCTCTGTATTCGGTATGCTGATCGTGTTGCCGTCGGTGACGGCGACGAAGCGGCGGAGCTTTTTGCCGTTGATCTGCAGGTCGAGTGAGGGATCGAATTCGACGATACGGTAAACGCCGTCCGAATTTTCGAGCTCGAGCCACAGCCCCGCGGTCGAGTCCACCATCCTCGAGTGGATCTGCAGATCGGCCGATTCGTCAGACCCAATGCGGATCCGCTCGTCCGAAAAAAACTCAGTTCGCTTCTCGGGGCCGACCGTGATGTGAATGATGATGCCGGATGTCATCTAATGCCAAAAGGCGTGCAGCAAGCACAAATTTTAACACGAACCTTTCTGCTTTGATGTGAAGCGCCGGCCTGCGAATGGCAAAATATCGAAGATGTCCGAAAAGAAATTCATAGATGACCGCGGCCAGCTCGAGAGGCTGGCTCCGGTCGCAGCAGCTCCGGTCAGGCGGCACGTGCTGGTCTGTAACGGGAAGTCGTGCTCGGCCGTCGGCAGCGCCGAGGTCAAGCGGGCGTTTGAGACCGAGCTCGAGTCGCGCGGCCTGCGCTACGGCAAGGCGTCAAAGGGCCGCAATCCCGAGGGCCCGGTCGTGCTCACGGACTGCGGCTCGGTCGGCTTCTGCTCGGTGGGCCCGGCAGTGCTCGTCTATCCCGAAGGCGTCTGGTACGCCCAGGTCTCACCCAAAGACGTCCCCGAGATCGTCGAGTCTCACCTCGAGAACGGCGAGCCGGTCAAGCGGCTCGTGCTGATCGAGCGGTTTGGCGAGGGCGGATAGTCTCGTTTTTTGTGGCAACTTCGCCGGGTGCGTGCCCATCCGTTAGTTTGGTATAAGCGGCGAATCGCCGTTTATTTGGTTTAAGGGGGAGAATTATGAAGATCGACAAATTGACCAAAGCGGCAGCTCTTTTTTTGGCGGCGGTATTTGTTTTGACCGCGGGTTCGAGCGTCTATGCACAAGGACGCGGACGCGGCGGCGGCAACGCCGGCGGCAGCAGCCGCGGCGGCGGTCCGCCCGCGACGAGCCCCGGCGTGGACCGCGGCATCTTTACCTCGGACGATCGGTCGGATGGACGTTCGACGCGAGGTCGCGACACGGCTTCGGAACGCTCGAACGGCCGCTCGGATGACGGCATCGATCGTGCGCGGGCGCGAGGCGAGAATCGAAATTCGCGCGGCGACGCTCCGATGAACGGCTCGGAGCTTAACCGCTTTCGCGGCATCGCAAAGAAGCTGGGCACGACGCCCGAAAAACTTCGCTCGCAGTACCAAGCGGCATTGGCCGACGATCCTGATCTCAAATGGGGACAGTTCGTCGCGGCCAACGTCGTCGCTGACAATCTCAGCGGCCGTTATCCGGGCGTGACGGCCTCAGCTATCCTCGCAGGTTACCGCAGCGGCGACAGCCTCGGCGAAACCCTCCGCAGGCTCCGCGTCCCGAAGGACGAAGCCAAGCGTGCGGAGAAAGAAGCCAAACGACACATCCGGGAAGCCGATGACAGAGACTAGCCGCGGCATCATCCAAAACAGCAAAAGCAGGCCTCGAGCGAGCGCCTGCTTTTCTTTTTGCTTAAAACGTCAGTTAACCGCGCATCTCGCCGAGTATCTGATCGACGACCTTCTTCGCGTCGCCGAAGAGCATCAGCGTATTTTCGCGGTAGAAGAGCGGATTGTCGACGCCGGCGTAGCCTGATGCCATCGAGCGTTTCATCACGATGACGTCGCGCGACTCCCAGACGTGCAGCACCGGCATTCCGGCGATCGGCGACGCGGGGTCGTCCATTGCCGAAGGATTGACGATGTCGTTGGCGCCGATGACCCAGGCGACGTCGGTCGAGCCGAAGTCGTCGTTGATCTCGTCCATCTCAAAGACGATGTCGTACGGAATGTTGGCCTCGGCGAGCAGGACGTTCATATGGCCGGGCAGGCGGCCGGCGACCGGGTGGATCGCGAAGCGGACGGTGACACCTTTTTCGGTCAGGATCTTGACGACCTCGGCGAGCGAATGCTGCGCCTGGGCGACCGCGAGGCCGTAACCGGGAACGATGATCACGCTTCGGGCCTGCTGCAGCAGATCGGCCGCGCCGGGTGCTTCGATCGAGCGAACTTCGCCCGCGGGAGCCGAGCCTGCGACCGGTGCGGTGCCGCCTTCGGTGCCGAAGCCGCCCAGGATCACGCTGATGAACGAGCGGTTCATGCCTTGGCACATGATGTAGCTGAGGATCGCGCCACTTGACCCGACAAGCGCGCCGGTGATGATGAGCAGGTCGTTCGAGAGCATAAAGCCCGCGGCAGCCGCCGCCCAGCCCGAATAGCTGTTGAGCATCGAGACGACCACCGGCATATCCGCCCCGCCGATCGCCATTACGAGATGCACGCCGATGATCGCGGTAATGATCGTCGCCGCGATGAGCGCCCATTCGCCCGAAGTGCCGGGAGCGGTCATAAAGAAGTATCCGAGCACGACGGTCGCCGCGAGCATCATCAGATTGACGATGTGCCGGCCCGGGATGAGGAACGGCTTGCCGCCAATAGTGCCCTGCAGCTTGGCGTACGCGATGACCGAGCCGGTGAAGGTGATCGCGCCGATGCAGACGCCGATGAAGACTTCGGCAAGATGCACGGCGTCATTCGCGCCGGCGTGCCCTCCGGCTCCGCGATAGGTCGCGAATCCCACGAGCACCGCCGCCAGACCAACAAAGCTGTGCAGTATCGCCACGAGCTGCGGCATCGACGTCATCTGCACGCGCGAAGCTACGAGCGCTCCGATCGCCGCGCCGGGGATCAGCACGGCGAGCAGGATCGGATAACTGCTCACGTCCATACGCGCCGCCGTCGCGACGAGCGCGATCGCCATTCCGATGATCCCGTAAAGATTCCCCCGCCGCGCCGTCTCCTGCTGAGACAATCCGCCGAGACTGAGGATGAACAATGCACTCGCGGCAATGTAGGCAACTGTGATAAGGCCGTCTTTCATTTAACTAGATTGCAGAAGCCCGCGCGTAAGCAAGGGCGTAACATCCAACCTGGTCGCGTACGCTTCTCGTAAAACGCGCCGCATCCCGTAAAAAAATCTATTCCTTTCTAAACTCGAACGGAATGTCTTCCTGACAATAAAGTACATAATCAACCGCCGCTTCGACGTGCCGCGGTTTCCACAAATACCGAGTGCTCGCGCCGCGGGACCAAACCTTTGCGCCGCTGTCGATCTGTAGGTCCTTTCGCAATTTTCTGGTCGAGTACGACTTGAATTCATTAACGATCTTTTCGGGCTTTACCGCAGCCGAGACGACGGAATGAGTATGATTCGTCCTGACGTTCAAGGCTCTGAGTCCATAGCCGCGATGCGAACATACTTCTTTGATCGCCCCGGCCACGATATCTCTTTGATTCGGATCGAGTGTGATCGCGTGTCGGCTCCTGGTCGCTGCCATCTCTTCGATGAACGGCTCACTTGGCTCAATTCCAGGTTCGCCGTATCTGTTAGTTCCGTGCCTTCCGACCGAACCTCGTTTGTCGCCGTGCAGCCATGTTCCGTAGGTTCGAAACGTAAGGAGATAGGCGATCGGGAACTCGTTCTCCTCGTAAACTTCGAAGCCGTGGTCGTCGAGCATGTCTCGGTACGTTTAGTTGGATGTTACGCCCTTGCTTACGCGCGGGCTTCTGCATTCACTCGGCCGCCGGATCCGCTAAATGCACAGCCATTTCGACTTCGTCTCTTGTCGTCAAGAGCCGGCACATGATTCCATTTTTTGTGATCCCACTGCCGCATCACCTTCTAAACATCCCCAACATCCGATTCGTCACCAAAAATCCGCCGGCGATGTTGATCGCGGCGATGAGGACGGCGACGGCGCCGAGGATGGTGGTGAGATTGAGCGATGTGCCGGAGAGCTGGAGCATTCCGCCGATGAGGATGATGCCGCTGATGGCGTTGGTGACGCTCATGAGCGGCGTGTGAAGCGCGGGCTTCACATTCCATACGACCTGCCAGCCGACAAAGCACGCGAGGATAAAGACCGTGAAGTGGCCGAGAAAACCAGAGCCTTCGGCGCCGGCCCCGCCGTTGGACGGCGCGATCAGGCCGATGCCGAGAAGTATCAATCCCGCGACGACAAGCAGCGTCGGGCTGACGCCCTGCGATTCGCCGTGACCGTGATTGCCGGACTTTGCGGCGGGCACGGCGGCTGAAGCGGCCGAGCTCTTGGTCGGCACGCCCGGTTCCGGCGGGGCCGGCGGCAGCGGCGGCGGCCAGAGAAGTTTGCCTTTGTCGAGAACGATCGCTCCGCGAATGACCTCGTCGTCGAGATCTGCGTATAGATTACCTTCTTCGTCGCGGAGGTCCTCGATGAGCGCGGTGAGGGTCGCTCCGTATAGCTGGCTCGACATGCTCGCCATACGTGAGGGCAGATCGGTGTAGCCGATGATCGTCACGCCCTTGTGCTTGACGACGCGGCCGGGCTCGGTGAGGACGCAGTTGCCGCCTTGCTCGGCGGCGAGATCGACGATGACGGAGCCGGGCTTCATCGACTCAACCATTCCTTGCGTGATGAGCTTAGGCGCGGGCTTGCCGGGGATGAGTGCGGTCGTGATGATGATATCGACCTCCATCGCCTGCTGGGCAAAGAGCGCCATCTCGGCACGGAGAAACGCGTCCGACATCTCTTTGGCGTAGCCGCCCTTGCCCTCGCCTTCCTCTTTGATGTCGAGCTCAAGGAACTGCGCGCCCATCGACGCGACCTGGTCCCGAGTCGCCGAACGCGGGTCGAATGCACGCACGATCGCCCCGAGGCCTTTTGCAGCGCCGATGGCCGAGAGCCCCGCCACGCCGGCGCCGATGACGAGCACCTTCGCCGGATCGATGCGGCCCGCGGCCGTGATCTGTCCGGTAAAGAAGCGAGGGAAGTGGGCCGCGGCTTCGACGACCGCTCGATAGCCCGCGATGTTGGCCATCGCCGAGAGCGTGTCCATCTTTTGCGCGCGTGTGATCCGCGGCACCGAGTCCATCGCAAAGGCCGTGACGCGGCGGCGGGCGAGGCGGTCGATCAGTTCGCGATTCTGTCCGGGCCAGAGAAAGCCGATAAGCCACGCTTCTTCTCTGATGAGGTCAGCCTCGTGCACGCCGAGCGCCGGATCGTGCTCGGGCGGGCGCACCTTCAGGACGAGGTCTGACTCGGCCCACAGCTGACGCGTGTCGGTGATCACTACCGCACCGGCTTCGCGATACTCCGAGTCGGATGCGTTTATGGCCTCGCCGGCACCGGATTCAACCAGGGCGTCAAAGCCAAGTTTTTTAAGCTTAAGGACGGTTTGAGGCGTCGCGGCGACGCGCTTTTCACCCGGGTGGATCTCTCGCGGGATCCCGATCTTGATTGTCATCGGAATAAATATAGTTTAGTTCCAGGACGGCGGCAAACAACTCCTGATGCCGTCCGGTGTCGATAGTTCTGACCCCATTCCTACTGACCCGGCGGGAGCTTTTGGATCGTGATCATGATCAGCGGATCGTCGCCGGAAGTGCGGTTGTACATCAGCCAAAAGCCCGCTTTGGGGTACTTGACCATCTTGTATATCGACCCGTCGGGCTTGGGCTCGACGTCCGCGCCAAAAACGTCCTTCGGCGTCGGAGCTCCTGCATCCGCGCCGACGTAATTGACCGAGATCGCTTTTACCATCTTGTTCTCGTAGAGGACCTGAACGGTCTCTTTGTCCGAAAAAACAAAGTAGTCCTCAAACTCCGAAGTGTCCCGCGCTTTGCCAAGCAGGCTGCGTGCGTCCGCCGCGGGCATGCCGATCTTGACGCCGCGGTAGCCGCTATAGACCGGCATCTCCGGCGTCGGCGTCGGAGCTGCCTCGGCCGCCATCGCGGCCCGCGTCGAGCTCGGCCCGGCCGGAGAGGCGTATAGAAACGAAGCGACCGCCGCGAGGGCGAACGCAAACCAGCCGAGATGCCTCAGGTAGTTTCGGTCTGTCCTGATGAACATACAACGTTAACCTCCGATGATCGGTTGTGAAATAGGCACGAGGTCACGATGGCGTCAACAGCAAATGTCGTGCTCGTGAGCGCAGCCCGATTTTACTCGAATTTCGCAAGTGCCGCGCAGCAAACTCGCGTAAAATCACGCTCGAAGGCGTAAAATCACGCGCGCCTAAAGCCTCGGACCAGGCGTCGCCCGACCGCAAAAAAAGGCGGCCCCGCGCATCCGCGAGGTCGCCATTGAGGAGCTTAATCAGCTCGTTTACGCCGAGCGGCTCAGCGTTTCGTTCTCGGGTCTCCAACGCAGCACGGGCTTGCGGGCCGCCGCGGCCTCGTCAAGACGGCCGATGCGGGTCGAGTGCGGAGCGTCGATGACGAGCTGCGGATCTAGCTGCGCTTCGCGATCGATATCCTTCATCGCCTCGACAAAGGCGTCGAGATCGGCGCGGCCGACGGATTCGGTCGGCTCGATGAGCATCGCGCCCTCGACGACGAGCGGGAAGTAGATCGTCATCGGATGAAAGCCGTAGTCGATCAGACGCTTGGCGATGTCGAGCGTGTGGACCCCTTTCCGCGATTGATTCTTGTGCGAAAAGATCACCTCGTGCATGCAGTCCGAATCGTAAGGCTTGTGATATGTATCCTTGAGTTTCTCGGCAAGGTAGCGTGCATTGAGGACGGCCGTCTCGGTCGCCTCGCGGAGGCCGTCGGCACCGTGCGTGTAGATGTAGGCGAGAGCGCGCACCATCATTCCAAAGTTGCCGAAAAAGGCCTTTACGCGGCCGATCGAATTGGGCGCGTCGTAGTTGAGCACAAACTTGTCGCCTTGCTTTTCGACGCGCGGGACCGGCAAAAACTCTGACAGCTCGGCCGAGCAGAGGCACGGCCCGCAGCCCGGGCCGCCGCCGCCGTGCGGTGTCGAAAACGTTTTATGCAGATTGAGGTGGATCACGTCGACGCCCATATCGCCGGGGCGCGCGATGCCGACGAGAGCGTTCATATTCGCTCCGTCCATATAAACGAGGCCGCCCGCGGCGTGGATCACGTCGCAGATCTCACGAATGTTGCGCTCGAATATGCCGACCGTATTCGGATTGGTCAGCATCAGACCGGCGACGCCGCCCTGGTCGCAAAGCTCGCGAAGGTGGTCCATGTCGGTCAGGCCCTCGGCCGTCGAGCGGACGGTCTTGACCGTAAAGCCCGACATCGCCGCCGAAGCCGGATTTGTGCCGTGCGCCGAATCGGGAATGAGGATCACGCGGCGATCCTTTGAAGCCTCGCCGTCGCGCTTGTCGAGAAACGCGCGGATCAGCATCACGCCCGTCATCTCGCCCTGTGCGCCGGCGGCGGGCTGCAGCGTCACGCCGGGCAGGCCGGTGATCTCGGCAAGGTCCTGCTGCAGTCGATAGATCAGCTCGAGAGCGCCTTGCGACTCGTCTTCCGGCGCGAGCGGGTGCAGGCCGGCAAAGCCCGCGATGCGCGCGACCTTTTCGTTAAGGCGCGAATTGTATTTCATCGTGCACGAGCCGAGCGGGTACATACCGAGATCGATCGAGTAGTTCCAGGTCGACATCCGCGTAAAGTGTCGAACGACGTCGACCTCCGATACCTCGGGAACGTCGGCGAGATCGTCCGCGCGGCGAAGCTCTGCCGGAATGATCGCGTCGAGATCGCCGGCGTCGACGTCGAGCTTCGGCAGGCGATAGCCGACGCGGCCGGTCTGCGAGCGCTCGAAGATGAGAGCTTCGTTCTGTGACGGGTGCTGTGTGACTTTCTTGATTCCCATAAAAACTTATGCCTTCGGCAAACCTCTCTTGGCCACGTCGGCCACGACCTCGCAGAAGCGGTCGAGCTCCCACAGCGTCGTGTAAACGTTCGGCGTGATGCGGATGCCGGTAAATTCGTCGTGCACGATCGGCGTCGTAAAAATGTGATGCTTCGACATCAGATAGCTGCCGAGCTTCACCGGGTCGACGCCGTCGATCTTGAAGTTGGCGATCGCACAGGACTGCCGCGGATCGAACGACGTGTTAAAGCCGACCTTCGGCACGTCCTTGAGCCGATCCATCCAGTAGCGCGACAGATATCTCAAACGCTCTTCCTTTCGTTTGCCGCCGATCGCGTTATGAAACAGGATCGCTTCGCCGATCGCGAGCCGCATCGCGGCCGAATGCGTGCCGATCTCTTCGTACTTGCGTATGTCGCCGCGATTCTTGTCCTCGCTGGCCATGAGCGCCCAGACCTTTGGGATCTTTTCCTTGCGGACGTAGAGCATTCCCGTGCCCTTCGGCGCGTAGAGCCATTTGTGCAGGGAAGTGCCGAAGTAATCGCAGCCGAGGTCGTCGCGTTTGAAATCGAACTGTGCGAAAGAATGTGCCCCGTCGACGATCGTCTCGATGCCGCGGGCCCGCGCCATCTCGCAGACCTTTTTGACGGGATTGATCTGGCCGGTGAGATTGATCTGATGCGATACGAGGATCAGCCGGGTCCGCGGCGTGACCGCACGCTCGAATGCGGCGGCGATGTCATCGACATTCTGCGGAGCGATCGGGATCTTGATGAGTTTGAGCTTCAGCCCCTCGCGCAGCTCGCGCTGCTTGAGCGTCGTCAGCATTCGAGGGTAGTCCTGCGTCGTCGTCAGGATCTCGTCGCCCGCCTTGAGATCGAGGCCCATCAAGAGGATCTCCAGCGACTCGCTCGCGTTGCGCGTGATGGCGATCTCCTCGGCGTCGCAGCCGAAGAGCTCGGCGAGTCCCGTTCGGATCGTCTCGGACTGCGGCTCGAGGATCTGCCACATCGTGTACGCGGTCGCGTCCTCCTGCTGCCACGTGTAGCGAACGAACGCTTCGGTCACCATCCGCGGGCTCGGACTGACGCCGCCGTTGTTGAGATTGATGATGCCGCGCGTTACGGAGAATGCCTGCTGGATCGTCGCCCAGTAGTCCTCGTCGGCCGCGGCCTCGAGCGGCGAGAGGTGCGCGACCTTTCGGCCGGCTGCCTGTACGTTTTCAAAGAGCGAAGCGACGGTCGCCGAAGCCAAGGTCATCAGGCCGAGGCCCTTGGCCGCGGAATTGAGAAATGTCCTTCGGTCAACACTCATCAAGATACTCGACAGACTATCGACTGCATTTTGAGATTCAGTGGATAGTTGGAAGTTTGAAGTTGATAGTGGTGCGGTCTCAACTATTCAAACCCGACACAAGATCGTCTATCTGGCCCTTTGACGTCGTCTCGGTCACGCAGACCAGGAACTCGTTTGCGCGGCCCGGGTAGTACTTCGACAACGCCAAGCCGCCGATGATGCCCTTGTCGCGGAGCGACGCGAGAATGTCGTTTGACGACCGCGGGCCGCGGACGACGAACTCATTGAATGTCGGCGACGAAAAGACGATCTCGTAACCGTCAACGCCGGCGATCCGCTGCTTTGCGTAAGCGGCCTTTTGCGCGTTCTGCAGCGCCACTTCCTGCAGACCTTTCTTGCCCATCGCTTCCATATAGATGGTCGCGGCGAGAGCGATCAGGCCCTGGTTGGTGCAGATGTTTGACGTCGCTTTTTCGCGGCGTATGTGCTGCTCGCGGGTCGAGAGCGTCAACACGAATCCGCGCTTGCCGTTCTTGTCGTAGGCCACGCCGGCGAGGCGGCCGGGCATCTGGCGAACATACTTTTCTTTGGTCGCAAAGAGGCCGACGTGCGGGCCGCCAAAGCTCATCGGGATGCCGAACGACTGGCCTTCGCCGACGACGATATCGGCGCCGCATTCGCCCGGAGTCTTGAGCAGGCCGAGCGAGATCGCTTCGGTGACGACGACGACGAAAAGAGCTCCGACGGCGTGCGCCTTTTCGGCGAGCGACGTGAGGTCCTCGATGCAGCCGAAGAAGTTTGGCGACTGCACGACAAGCGCGGCGGTCTTGTCGTCGAGCGCCGAGAGATCGCCGACGCGTCCCGTCGCGTTGTCGAAGGCAGCGGTCACGATCTCGGTATCGCCGTGCTGCGTGTAGGTCGCGGCGACCTCGCGATACTCGGGATGGACCGACTCGACGACGACTATACGGTCGCGCCGCGTTACGCGCTGCGCCATCAAGTATGCCTCGGCCATCGCGGTCGAACCGTCGTACATCGACGCGTTCGCGACCTCCATTCCGGTGAGCTGGCAGACGAGCGTCTGAAACTCGAAGATGTACTGCAGCGTGCCCTGCGAGATCTCGGGCTGATACGGCGTGTACGAGGTAAAGAACTCGGAACGCTGGATCAGGTGATCGACGATCGTCGGCGAGTAGTGCGAGTAAACGCCCGCGCCGAGAAACGAAGTCTTGCCGACCGCCGTATTCTTTGCAGCCATCGCTTCCATCTCGGCGATCACTTCTGGTTCTGCGAGCGGGTCGGTTACGTTCAGCGGGCGGTCGAGCTGGACCGCTTCGGGGATGGACCGGAAAAGATCCTTTTCCGACGTGAGCCCGACAGCGGCGAGCATTTCTTTACGCTCCTCGGGCGAGTTTGGAATGTACCTCATTTTCGATTTCCGATTTTCGATTTGCGATCGTCGAGCCGGATCCGCGCAATCGCAAATCGCAAGTCGAAAATCGCAAATAAAAGGCTAAGAATTAGCCGCCAGATACTCTTCGTACTCCACGGCCGTGAGTAGGGCGTCGGCCGCGCCGGCATTGTCCATACGGACCTTGACCATCCAGCCGGAGCCGTACGGGTCGGAGTTGACGGCTTCGGGCGTGTCGTTGAGCGCTTCGTTGACCTCGACGACCTCGCCGGCGACCGGCGTAAAGATCTCTGATACGGCCTTGACCGACTCGACCGATCCAAACGCCTCATGAGCGCCAAACCTGTCGCCGACGCGAGGCATATCGATGTAAACGACGTCGCCCAGCGAAGATTGTGCATAGTCGGTGATCCCGATCGTGGCGACGTCGCCCTCGACGGCGACCCACTCGTGGTCCTTTGTGTAACGCAGATTTTCTGGAATGTTAGACATAGATTTGTTCGATACCTGTTTCGAAGTTCGCCTGTCTGAGGCGGGAAAATTGACGCGAGAAGCTTTTGGCCGCGTGTCTCAGCCGTCACGACAAAACGCTTGCGATCTGCGGTCGAGGCGCTACTTGTCGCGTTTGTAAAAAGGCGTCGGCACGACGACCGCGCTCAGCATCTTGCCCCTTACGTCGATTTTAATTTCCTGCCCTGCATTTGCAAATTCGACCGGCACGAAGGCAAGGCCGATGTTCTTTTTCAGGAACGGCGCCGGGCTGCCCGAGGTAACCTGGCCGACCTTTTTGTCGCCTGCGTAAACGTCGCAGCCGTCGCGGGCGATGCCCTTGTCGGTCATCTCAAAGCCGACGAGCTTGCGCGTAAGGCCGGCCTCTTTTTGCTTTTTCAAAACGTCCGAGCCGATAAAGTCGCCCTTCTGCAGCTTGACGATCCACCCGAGGTTTGCCTCGAGCGGCGAGATGTCGTCGCCGAGCTCATGACCGTAGAGCGACATCGCGGCCTCGAGCCGCAGCGTGTTGCGCGCCGCGAGGCCCGCGGGCAGTATCCCGCCCTCGCTGCCAAGGCCGCCTGTCTCGAGCATCTTGTTCCAGAGCTGCACGGCCTTGTCCGCCGCGGCGTAAACTTCAAAACCGTCCTCGCCGGTGTAACCCGTCCGCGAGATGATCGACTCGACGTCGTCCACGCGGCCGGTAGTGAAGTGGTAATACTTGATCGATGAGAGGTCAGTCTCCGTCAGCTTTTGCAAGATGTCGATCGCGTTCGGACCCTGAATGGCGATCTGGCAATAGTCGGCGCTGACGTTCGTCAACGCGACGTCCTCGCCCTCCCGTTTGTGAGACGTGACCCAATCCCAATCCTTCTCGGTCGTGCCGGCGTTGACGACGAGCAAAAGCTTTTCCGGCCCGAAGCGGTAGACGAGCAGATCGTCTACGACGCCGCCTCTCTCGTTGGTCATCGCCGAATAGTGTGCCTGGCCGTCGACGAGCTTGGTCACGTCGTTGGTCGTCAGGCGATTGACGAAGGCGATCGCGTCGCGGCCCTCGACCCAGAATTCGCCCATGTGCGAGACGTCGAAAAGCCCGGCGGCCGTCCGCGTGCGCAGATGCTCTTCGATCACTCCGGCCGGGTACTGCACGGGCATATCCCACCCGCCGAAATTGACCATTTTGCCGCCCAGATCGCGGTGGACCTGGTTCAGCGGGGTCTGCTTAAGCTCTTCAGAGGACATAGATAAGGAAGTGCGAAAAGTGAAGTTATCACGCTGAAAATACAGAGTCAAAAAACTGCTCCGAGAGCTCCGTTCGCCATCGTCGCATACAAAAACGGCGGCCTTCCGTGACCGCCGTCACCGCTGTTTGCGGGGTGGCTCAGCGCGTCATTTATCTTTTGGCTCGGCGGGAAGTTTGGCGGCGGCGTCGATCACCTGTTCGCACGATTCGATCGCGTCGATGATCACGCCCTTTTCGCGCTCGTCTTTGGATCGCTCGAGAAGGGTTTTAAAGACCGGCAGATAGCGCCTCGACGAAGCGGCGAGCGAACGGACGGCGGCGGGGAAGCGCTGGGCGTCGCGCTTTTTCTGCTTTTCGGTGCGGTCCTTGTCGAGAGAGTAGTCGGTCGGGTGCTCGAACGAGTTGTCGATGTCGTCGATAGCCTTTTGGATCAGCCGGCGAATATCGTCGAGCAGCTCGAGCCGCGTACCGGACGGAGCGGGCCCCCATTTTTCGGATTCTTTAATGGGCTTTGGATTCGCGGTATCCGTCTTGAGCGCCGTGAAGCGGCGCTCGATCATCGCGGTCAAGACCTCGATGCGCTCGTCGATGTCCTGCGCGTCGCGGACGAGCTCGATCTCCTCCTCGGTCATATAATCGCGGCGCTGGCCGGCGGCGCGGTCGGATAGAGAGGTCATCAGCCCCAGCATCAAGAGCCCGATACAGAAGATCTTGGTACGCATAATTTGGATGATAAAGAAACGTGACGTCATCCCGGCTGGCCGGCATCGCCGAAGAGCGGCTCGAGCGAGCGCCGGCGTGCTTCGCTGACGTACTTTTGCAGACTGACGATGTAGGACTCGAACCGGGCGGGCATCTGCCGCCGCAGGCCTTCGAGCCTGGGAACAAATCCGCGCAGGCCGATCTCGAAACGTTTGAGCGAGCTGAGCCGCCGCGAATCGGGATACGAGCGAAGTAAGAAATCGAGATTGTTATCCACCAGTCCCTGAAAGCCGCCGAGCTCGGCAAATGCGAGCGCGAAGTTCTCGTCGGTGCTGTACTTCTCGGCAGACTTAAGCCGGGCGTCCATCAGGCCGATCGCGATGTTGGTGCGTTCCCTGACGTCGCGTTTGGAGTTGAGCATCTCCTTTTCGCTCTTTGAGAGCATCTTGAGCGGCGGCGGCTCGACATCGATATCGTTGATCTGCGCGCCGGCGAACGACGAGCAAAACACGAAGAGCAGCGCGACACCAAAAAGCCGCGCCGCCCGGCCGAGCGGCCCGGCGGCCGAGTTCTGCTGACGAGTTGATATTGGGACGTGTCTAGCCGGCACTGCCTTTTCCCTTCGCATTCTTGACCAGCTTCTGAAGCGCCGGCAGGCGGAGGTCGACCTTTTCGATCTCGAGCTTGTGCTTTTCCTGGTCGGCCCGTTTCAGAAACTGCTGATAATTTGCCATCGCGTCCAGGTATTCTCCAAGCTGATCGTGGCAGATGGCAAGAAAAAAGTAGGTTATCGCGATGTCAGGCTGTCGGGATGACAGCCAGCGAAATTCCGCCGCGGCCGGCGCGTACTGCTTGGATTGAAAGAGCGCCGTCGCGAGATTTGCACGAATGGTGTAATTGTCTGGCGCGGCGTCGGCCAGACGGCGGAGCAGCGAGATCGCCTCGTCGTAGCGCCGGGCCTGTACGAGGGCGGCACCGTAGCCGACGGCATGCTGGATCTTGTCCGGCTCGGCCCTTGACGCCCGAAGGCAGTAGTCGAGCGAGCGTGCCGGATCGGACGTACGATAGAGTGCGCAGAGACGGCCGAGGATCACGGCGTTGGTCGGGTCGTCCTTGAGCCGCAGCTCAAGGTCCTCGGGCGAGGTCGCACGGCGCGTGTCGAGAAGCGCGCGGATCGAATTGGTCTCGGCGTCGCTGCGGCCGACCTTTGAGAGCAGTGCCGCAGCCTCGTCGTCGCGGCCGGCGGCGACTGCAGCCTTTGTCTTAAGGATCGTAAGGTCGTCGTCCTGACCCTTGGCCGGCGCGATCGACGCCGCGATCGCGTCGGCGAGAGCTATGTCGCCCGAGGCGATCGCGATCTCGGCCTTTTGAAACAATGCGTCACGACTGCGCGGGTCGATCTCGAGTGCGGAGGCGACGCTTGCACGAGCGGACGCCAGATCGCCGAGCCGGGCCTCTATTCTGGAACGCGCGACCCAAAGCGCGGCGGTCGGCGATGCCTTGGCAGTGAAGTTTCTGAGCCGCGCCAGCAGATCGATAAGTGCGGGCCTGTCACCGGCGCTGCGGAGACGCAGGTTTGCAAGAGCGACGAAGGCGGGCAGATTTTGCGGGTCAAGCTCGATCGCCCTTGCGAGCGTCTCGTCGGCGTCCTTGTACTTGCCGAGGCGCGTCAGCAGGTCGCCAAGCGCCGCGAGCGGCAGCGTCCATTCGGGACGCAGCTCCGACGCCCGGCGGTAGGCCGACTCGGCCTCGGGCAGGCGTCCGAGAGCGAGCAGTGCGGCGCCGCGCTGGTAATGGGCCTCGGGAAATTCGGGCATCACCCTGATAGCGTCGTCATAAAGAGCGAGAGCTTTTTGGAGATCTCCCTTTTCGTGAGATTCCTGTCCGCTGTTAAAAAACTCGATCGCCCTCTCGGCAGGTGAGGCGACGGGCTCGTCCTGCGCGTTCGCCGCCGCGACGAACAGAAGCGTCGTCACAAGCGCGGCGGCAAGGATCGAACGTAATTGAAAGAGCCTCTTTGTGAATGAAGTGAGAAAAAGCATTTCGGGTCGCGAGGTGACGGGCACGGTCCGCTGCACGCGGGATCTGGCGGTAGGAAACATCGGTTGCCTTAGGCACATCGCTAAGCTAAGATTTTTAACTTGCATTTGCATCGCTGCCAAACGCAATCCTGGACATAATGACCGTCGCTCGCCAAAAGTCCTCAAAATTCATCCCAGACAGAAGTGTCATTGAAAAGGAAGAGAAGCTGCGGGCTTTGATGCGCGGGCCCGGCCGAGTGTTGGTAGCCTATTCCGGCGGCGTCGACAGCGCTTACCTTGCCTTTGTCGCAGCCGGTGAGCTCGACAGCGGTGCGACCTGCGTTCTCGGCGTCTCGCCGAGCGTGTCGGCGGCGCAGATCGCGGCCGCGGAAGCGTTTGCACAGCGTCATTCTCTGACGCTGCGAAAGGTCGACACAAATGAGCTCGACGATCCGAGCTACGCGGCCAATCCGAGCAATCGCTGCTACTACTGCAAGACCGAGCTGTACGGAAAGCTCGCAGCGCTTGCCGAGGCCGAAGGCTTCGATGCGATCTTCGACGGAGCCAATGTCGACGATCTCGGCGACCATCGCCCGGGCCGTAAGGCGGCCGGCGAAAAGGGCGTCCGCAGCCCGCTCATCGAGGCGGGGATGACCAAACAGGACATTCGCGATATGAGCAGGTTTCACGGGCTCGAGACCTGGGACCGGCCGGCGAGTCCGTGCCTCTCGTCGCGCGTCGCGTACGGCGTGCACGTAACCATCGAACGTCTTTCAAAGATCGAACGAGCCGAAGCTGTGCTGCGGGATATGGGATTTAGAGAATTCCGCGTTCGCGTCCATGACGATCTGGCGCGCATCGAGATCGCGCGAGATGAAATGGCCAGGGCCCTGACGAGCGAATTCGTCGACGACGTGAACCGCAGCTTGACGGCGATCGGCTTCAGGTACATTACGCTCGACCTGCGGGGCTTTAGGTCGGGTGCGTTGAACGAGACGATCAATTCGAACTTATAAAAGCAGAATCTTAATTTGGAGAGTATATGAAGATGGCAAACCCTATGGCTGATGAGATGCGGCGCTTCACGGGCAGCGATGAAAAGAATCCGTTCGAGGCGATGAGCGAGCGTTTCGACCGGGCCGCACAACTGCTCGGCCTCGACCAAGACCTTTACGCCGTGATGCGCGTCCCGAGCCGCGAGATCAAGGTCTATATCCCGGTCAAGATGGATACGGGGCATATCCAGGTTTTTGAGGGCTTTCGCGTGCAGCACAACTTTGCGCGCGGCCCGGCAAAGGGCGGCATCCGCTACGCGCCGGACGTAACGCTCGACGAGGTCAAGGCCCTCGCGGCGTGGATGACATGGAAGTGCGCCGTGGTCAACGTACCGTTTGGCGGGGGCAAAGGAGGCATCATTTGTAACCCGGCCCAGATGTCGCTCGGCGAGCTCGAACGCCTGACCCGCCGCTACACGGCGGAGCTCATCGACTTCATCGGCCCGGACAAGGACGTGCCCGCGCCCGACATGAATACCAACGAGCAGACGATGGCGTGGGTGATGGACACCTATTCGATGCACGCCCGCCATACGGTCAACGCGGTCGTCACGGGCAAACCGGTGGCGATCGGCGGTTCGCTCGGCCGCCGAGAGGCGACGGGACGCGGCGTGATGTTCACGGTCAACGAAGCGATCAAACGCTTTGATCTGACGCCCGAGAAGACGACCGTGGTGGTTCAGGGCTCGGGCAACGTCGGCGGCATCGGAGCAGAGCTGATGCACGCTCACGGCTACAAGGTCGTCGCCATTTCCGACGTGGGCGGCGGCATTTACAACAGCGGCGGCCTCGATATTCCCGCCGTTCTCGAGTACTGGAAGGAGAACCGCACCTTCGAGGGCTACCCAGAGGCCGACCACGTGGGCAACAAGGAATTGCTCGAGCTCGAGTGCGACGTGCTCGCCCCTTGCGCGACCGAGAACCAGATCACCTCGGAGAACGCCGACCGCCTAAAATGCAAGATCCTCGCGGAGGGAGCCAACGGGCCGACCACGCCGCGAGCCGACAAGATCCTGCACGACAAGGGCGTTTTTGTCATCCCCGATATTCTTTGCAATGCCGGCGGCGTGACGGTCTCGTATTTTGAGTGGGTGCAGGACCGTATGGGTTATTTCTGGTCTGAATCGGAGGTCAACACTAGACTGGAGGAAAAAATGGTCGCGAGCTTTAACGAGCTGTGCCATTTTGCTTCGAAACACGACGTCGACACCCGCACGGCCGCCTATATGCTAGCCATCGATCGGGTCGCCTACGACACGCGAATGAGAGGCATCTACGCATAAATTAACTTTGCGTAAGATATTAAAAATGCTTGATTTTGCTTGGCAGGTGGGTTAACCTTTCGCAAGGGACATCGCCTGCCAAAGTTTTCTTTTTGTTGACTTTGGGTCAATGATAATTATCTAATTATGAGCATTGACCTACAAGGTTGATCGCAGGCTCGGAGGTCCCCGGGTAGGGCCCGGCCGGCAGCGGCCAGGCTCGCGCGGTAGCTAATACGAAGGTACTTTGTATTCAAATTTCTCAGTGGCTACGAGTTGAAATTTAACTTTTTATTTTCGGCGGAGGAATGAGATGAAACTCGCTAACAGGGCGTACGGGGTTACGCTGCTTTTATTGACAATGGTTTTCGTGGCGTCCGCTCAAACGCCCACGGCTACGCCTAGAGCTTCGGGAACGA
The DNA here is from genome assembly GCA_046313635.1 of Pyrinomonadaceae bacterium. Classification (GTDB taxonomy): domain Bacteria; phylum Acidobacteriota; class Blastocatellia; order Pyrinomonadales; family Pyrinomonadaceae; genus OLB17. The sequence goes on from JBKBYA010000002.1 coordinate 189,386, forward strand.
CGACGGCGACCTATGATAAGGACGCAAGGTCGGCGAACGATCCGAGAAACACGGCTCCGACGGTCGGCACCGGCGGTCCGGTCGGCGGCCCGACGGGCCTCTTCACGGTATACGACGGTCAGACGCTCCGTCGCGGCGAATTCACTTTCAGCGCCGCGTGGAGCAATTTTGATCGCGATCCGGGAAATGCCGATTTCACGGAGATCCCGGTCAGCTTCCAGATCGGCGTAACCAACAATCTTGAGCTTTTCTTCAACACGGACGCGTATCGCGGTGTCAAGATAAACTCACCGCGAAACCTCTCGAGTTTCTACCTGCCGAACTCAAGGGTACAGATCAATGGGGTTTTCACGAGCGCTCCGGCGATCGTGCTCGCACCGGGTTCGAGCGGTATTTACTTTAACCAGGCTGTGTTTCGCCCGACCGGCACGGCGCCGTTCGTGCAGTATCCGTACATCGGCGGCAACGCCGGAACGTTCGGCCTGCAGCCGCCCTTCTTCTCGGGACCCACGTTCGGTTTCCCGGCTGGCACCAACGCCGTGTACGGAGTGCGGCCAGGCGGTGAGGGGGCAAGCAACTTCCCGGGTATCGGCTCGGTCTACGGCAGCATCCTGCCCGGCGTAGTGCTGCAGACCACCACGCTTTTGAATCGGCAGGGCAATCCGGCTGGCGAAGGGCCGCTGGTCTTTGCCTTGGCTCCGAGCTATCTTCCGGACGCTCCGTTCATCAACCGTACGTGGGGTGAGTCGTCATTCAGCACCTTTACGGGCGGCCTGAAATGGAGATTTACCAGCGTCAATAATCCGGTCGGCGTAGGTGTCATCGCCTATTACAAATGGTACGCCGACAGCGCGGACGATTTTGGCGGCTTTAATCAGCTCCAGCGTGGGGCCAGTCCGGGCGGCAACGGCAACTGGGCACGCGGCGACATCGGCGTCGTGGGCTTTGCTGACGCTCGTCTCCGTAAGTGGCTCAACCTCTCGGCAAATATTGGCTACAACTACACGTCGAGCGTGAAGAGCGATGCTTTTGGAACGGACGTGACGCTGCTCGACCGTCCTGACGAAGTGATGGCTGCGATCGGTGTCGACTTTCCGGTCAACAAGTACTTCCAGCCGATCGCGGAGTTTCGCACCCTCCAGTACGTCGGCGGTCGTACGCCGAATGCGTTTGAGAACCATCCGATCGACGGTTTGGTCGGAGCCCGTATATACCCGGCCCGCTGGTTCAGTATCGGAGCTGCGTATCGCCATCACTTTAACCAGCAGGATCGCGACAGCTTTGACAAGGACGACAGGTTCACCACGAGTGTACTCGTGAACTGCGTGCCTCCGGGACAGGGATGCGCTCCGGCGACGATCTCGCAGTCGTTCCAAGGCATGCCTCCGGGATTTGCTCCGTCGTCCGATCCGCACGGCTTCATCTTTCAGTTGACGGCAGGCCGCCGCAACAAGCGCCAGGCCGAGATCGTCAATCAGCCGGCGAACGTCGATTCGGTAACGCTCAGCGATACCACGATCGATCTCGGTTGTCCCGATGGTTTCCGTTCGGCGTCCGGCAGCTGCAACGACAGCACCTCGATCACGGTAACGACCAGCGCGTCTGACCCGGAGAACGATTCGCTGATCTACAGCTACAGCGTTTCGGGCGGCCGCATCGTCGGTGAGGGACGTTCGGTTTCATGGGATCTGAGTGGAGTGCGGCCGGGAACCTACACGATCACGGCGGGCGTTGATGACGGCTGCGGCGTCTGCGGCAAGACACAGACCCAAACCGTCACCGTCCGCGAGTGTCCGGATTGCGTCCGTGTCTGCTCGTGCCCGAGCCTGTCGGTTACCGAGCCTTCGGGAATCACGCAGCCGGGTGAGACGATGACCTTCACGGCCAACGTCAGCGGGGGCACGCAGGATAACCTGACCTACAACTGGACCGTCTCGAACGGTACCATCGAATCGGGTCAGGGCACTTCGGCGATCACTGTCAGGACAACACGTGAGATGGCCGGCAGCAATGTGACGGCTACCGTCACCCTCGGCGGCACGGACCCGAACTGCAACTGCACCGGTCTGTCAGCTTCGGGCACCGGTCCGGTTGCCGATCTTCCGAAGGCTGAGCTGGTAAACGAATTCGGCAAGATGTCGAACGACGAGATCCGCGGTCAGCTGGATATCTTCTTCCAGCAGCTGCAGTCTAATCCGAACGCACAGGGTTACGTTATCAACTACGGCTCGGATCGCGAGATCGCGGCCCGCGAGAAGCTGATCCGCAACCATATCGCGTTTCGTAAGTTCGACGCGGCACGCATCACGCTGGTACGCGGCGGCGACACGGGCGAGGGCGTCAAGACCAAGCTCTATCTCGTGCCTCCGGGTGCCGAGAATCCGAATCCGTAATAAACCTTGCTTCGTGCCTCGACCGAGGTACATCGATAACGACGAAAGCGGCCGGCATCGGCCGCTTTCGTTTTTTGCTGCAGCACGAGATTCTGCTTTGAGCCGCGTTGGAACTTGTGTAGAATCTTCTCGCTCGAGTGTTGGTCCCGGCGGGCACACCTATCTCCTCGACATCTTACTTTTGGATCGTCTTTGGATGTGCAAACATCTGTTTTGATCGGTCATCTCAATTTTGGGGTCGACGCGATCACCGTCACCGTTTATCCGTTTATCGCTCTTGAATCGTATGCGTTATATTCCGAGACCTCTTATCGCTCTGCTGCTGATCGCCGTTCTTTTTGGTTCGCTGCCCGCGGTCGCGGCCCTCGACGACAATGTCAACGTTTTTTCCGATCCCGACAGATTCAGTCAGTGGACCGTCGTCGGGCCGAATGGAGGCGACGTTCGGGTGGTGGCCGTCGACCCGCGCGACAAGAACAAGCTGTATCTCACGACCCTCGACGGCCAGATCCACACGTCGGACGACGCCGGCAAGACATGGCGTCTGCTTGCGAGCCTTAACGAGCCTTCGCTTGTTCTCGACCAGTTCTTTGTCGACAGCCGTGATTCGAAGGTGATCTACGCATCGGGGCATCGAGGCTTGCTGGCCGGCGGTTTCTTTAAGTCGACCGACGGCGGCGTCACCTGGAAAAAGTCCAAAGAGCTTGCTGGCGAGGCGATACATGCGATGACCCAGTCGACCGTCGATCCAAACGTCCTATTCGTCGGGACGATGCGCGGCGTATTCATCTCTAAGGATTCGGGCGACGATTGGGAAAAGATCGACAGTCCGACGATGCCGATGAATATCAACTCCATGGCCGTCGACCCGCGAAACAACAATACGATCTACGCCGGTACCAATTGGCGGCCGTACAAGTCGACCGACGGGGGCAGGTCGTGGCGTCTGGTCAAGGACGGCATGATCGACGACTCTGATGTCTTCGCGATCAATATCGATCCGCGAAACGCCGAGCACATCATCGCCTCGGCTTGCAGCGGCATTTACGAGTCGTTCAACGGCGGCGAACGCTGGGCAAAGATCCAGGGCATCCCGGCACAGTCGCGCCGCACCCGCGACATCGTGCAGCACCCTAGCAAGGCCGGCACGGTCTACGCTGCGACCACCGAGGGTTTTTGGATGTCGACCAACTCAGGCAAGTCGTGGATCCTGACGACGCACCGCAACCTTGAGATCAACTCGATCGCCGTCCATCCGGATGAGCCGAACCGCGTCTTTATCGGGACCAACAACTTCGGCGTGATGGTGTCGAATGACGGCGGCAAGACTTTTTCGCAGACAAACCAGAGCTTCACGAGCCGCTTTACATACTCGGTGACGCCCGACCTCACACAGCCGAATCGTCTCTATGCACTGACGCAGAATACGGCATCGAGCGGCGGCTTCTTCTTTTACAGTTCGGACGGCGGCACGTCGTGGCAGCAGACCAGGTCGCTCGATATCAATCGCGTCTCGCCGATGGCCTTCCTGCAGGACCGCGTCAATCCTGACCGGCTGTACCTCGGCACGAATGTCGGCATCTACCGTTCTCTGGATCGGGGCGTGACGTGGACGCTCCTGGCGCCGCCAAAGCCGCCCGCCAAGAAAGCGCCGGCAAAAAAGGCCGCCGCCTCGTCGGCCAAGAACAAGGGCCCGGCGTCTGCCGTCGCGGCAAAGACCGCGAAGCCAAAGCCGGCCGCCGAACCTACGCCCGATCCTAACCACGTTCCGGCGCTGACCGACAAGGTTCGCGTGCTTGCCTTTACAGAGGACGGCCGCAACGGGCTGATCGCCGGCACCGACAAAGGGCTCTACCGTACCTACGATATCGATAAGGGATGGGACCGCATCCCGTTTGGCGAGGGCATCGACTCGAGCGTCTTCGCCGTTCAATCCTCTCCGCTCGTTCCGGCGACGATCTGGGTGGGCACCGCGACGTCAGGTGTGATCGTTACGACCGACGACGGCAAGACCTGGTCAAAGGTGGGCGGCATTCCGTCAAACATCCCGATCAGCTCGATCGCCGTCGACCCGAAGCGGCCCAATTACATTTACGTCGGCAGCATCCAGTCGTTCTATCTCAGCCGCGACGGCGGACGAACGTGGCTTCGCCGCGGCGGCAATCTGCCGCTGGGCAATTACACGAGCATCCTTATCAATCCGACGAATACCGACGAGATGCTCGTATCGAGTTCGCTCGAGTCGGACGGCGGGATCTACTTTTCTGAGGACGCCGGAATGAAGTGGAAGCGTGTCGACACAAAAAAGATGACCGTGCCCAGCCGGCGCGTCTGGTCGATGGCTTTCGACCCGTCGGATCCGAGCCGCATCTATGCCGGCTCTCATTCGTCAGGCGTTTACCGCATCGATCTGAGATCGACCGAGGCCAAAAAGCGTGACAGTGCCGCGGACGTCGGCCGCAACGACGGCAACTGAACGCCCGGCCGCACCTGCGATAAAAAGGACGGACCGCTCTGGTCACGTCCTTTTTTTTCGCGTTTGGAAGTTGTAGGCCGCAAACCTATAATCTGTTAGTTCGGAGTTCAAAAGAGTGAAAGGCGAGATCCCCTGTCCAAGCACCCACGGAACCGTGATCCTTCGTGCGGACGGCATCCCGTTCGGCTCGATACCGGGGCAGTCGAAGTTGTTTGTCGATTACCAGAATGACCCCGTTTCACTCCGCAAGTATTACCCGACCGCCGTCGCCTCGCACACCGAGATCGCGGAACGCATCCCGGAGGTTCTAGACCGCTATACGACCGACCGGGAAAAACTGTGCGACGCTCTCGCCGATATGAATCGCCGGCTTGGCGCCGGTGAAAAGACCCTCGAGAATATCGAGATCCTTCGCCGCTCCGATGCGGTCGCCGTCGTCACCGGCCAGCAGGCCGGCCTTTTTACAGGTCCGCTCTACACGATCTACAAAGCGCTCTCGGCGATCAAAGCTGCCGAATGCCTGCGCGGTCGGGGCTTTAATGCGGTGCCGGTTTTTTGGGTGGCGACCGAGGATCACGATTTCGAAGAGATCTCAAAGACCTTTGTCATCGACCGAGCGGGAGAGCTCGCCGCGATCGCAATCGAGCCCGAGCGATGTCGTGAAAATCTTCCGATCGGCTATATCAAGCTCGGCGATCAGATCCGGGCCACCGTCGACGAGTTGTTTGACGATCTGCTGCCGACGGAATTCACGCCCGAGGTGCAAAAGCTGTTTGCCGATGCGTGGCGGCCGGGCGAATACCTGGGCGACGCCTTTGGCCGCGTCCTCGCGCATCTGACCGAAAAGTACGGGCTGATATCGCTGTGCCCGCTCAATCGCGAGCTCAAACGGCTCGCCTCGCCGATCTATGTCGAGGCGATCAAGCGATCGCGTGAGATCGTCGACGCACTGTTGGCTCGCACCGAAGCGATCGTCGCCGACGGCTACGCCGCGCAGGTGCACATCGCCGACGATTACTTTCCGCTCTTCTGGCAGGGCGATGACCACGCCCGAAACGCGCTTCGCCGCACCGAGGACGGCAAGGTGCGATCAAAGGACGGTCTTCACGAGTTCACGGTCGAGGAGCTCATCCAGAGCGCGGCGGACGAGCCGTGGCGATTCAGCCCCGGGGTCGTGCTGCGGTCTGTCGTGCAGGATCATATCCTGCCGACCGTCTGTTATTTCGGCGGTGCGGCCGAGATCGCGTACTTTGCGCAGAGCGGCGAGGTCTACCGCGTACTCGGACGGCCCGTGACGCCGATCTTCCATCGACAGAGCTTTACGCTCGTCGAGTCAAAGCACGCCAAGATGCTCGAGCGATACGACCTTGACCTGCTCGACCTTTTTAAGGGAATGGACCACATCGTTCCATCGGTCGTCGAGGAACATCTGAACAGCGGTCTTGCGCGCACGTTTGCCGAGGTCGAGGAGCAGATCAACATCCAGCTCAACCGCCTCGACCGCGAGCTCGCCGAATTTGACCCGACGCTTGCCGACAATCTTGCAAGGCGGCGGCGAAAGATCATCTACCACATCGCCGCGCTGAGACATAAGTTTCACAATGCCCAGCTGCGAAAGGATTCGGTGATCCGGCACCAGCTCGAAGGGCTCTTTGCCTCGCTGCTCCCCGACCGCCACCTGCAGGAGCGGTCGCTGAACGTCTCGTACTTCGTTAACCGGTACGGCCCGCAATTCATCGACTGGATATACTCGGCGGTCGATCTCGACGACAAGGACCACCGACTCATCTACCTCTGACCGCCGCGGCGCTGCCGTTGACGCTGTAACGATGCCGACCTCTCATTTGAATAAGATCCGCGTACTGCCGGAGACGCTCGCCAATCAGATCGCGGCCGGCGAGGTCGTCGAGCGGCCGGCTTCGGTCGTAAAGGAACTCGTCGAGAACGCCATCGACGCCGGAGCGACCCGGCTGCAGGTCGACGTCGAGCTCGGCGGCCGGAGGCTGATCCGCGTCTCTGACGACGGTCACGGGATGACGCGTGACGACGCCGTGCTCGCTTTTGAGCGTCACGCGACGTCAAAGATCGCGACGCTCGACGACCTTGGCCGCATCGTAACGCTCGGCTTTCGCGGCGAAGCCCTCGCGTCGATCGCGTCGGTCGCGCGCGTCGAGCTCAAGACAAAGACCGAGTTTGACGAGGCCGCGACATCCGTCTCGATCGAGGGCGGCCGGCTGGTAGATATCCGCGACGCGGCACGCGATACGGGGACGACCGTATCGGTGCGGGATCTATTCTTCAATACGCCGGCGCGCCGCAAGTTCATGCGTTCGGAGGCGACCGAGAATTTTCATCTCGCCAACATCGTCACGCACTACGCGCTCGCGCACCCCGAGATAGCCTTTGCTCTCACCAGCAACGGGCGGGAGGTGATCCGAGTCTCGCCGGCCCGCGACCTGCGCGAGCGGGCTTATCAGATCTTCGGCGGCCAGGTCATCGAGAGCCTGATCCCGGTGAGCGGCGGGCGCGAGCACGTTGCGACCTTGACCGGATTTGTCTCGGCGCCGCGCGAGCGGCGTACGACGCGCGACTCGCAATACTTCTTTGTCAATCGACGCTTTGTCCGCGACAAGACGATCGCCGGCGGTCTGCTCGAGGGTTACCGGTCGATCCTGCCGCACGGCGTGTATCCGGTTGCCCTGCTGTTTGTCGACGTCCCGGTCGAGGAGATCGACGTCAACGTGCATCCGGCAAAGATCGAGATCCGGTTTCGCCGGACCGATGCGGTCAGGGACGCGATCGCCGAGGCCGTGCGCGGAGCTCTCGCGGGAGCGGGCATCGTCGCCGAGCCCGCGCCGGTGCCGACGATCGAAGCCCCGGCTGCCGTCACGTCACCGGCACCTCAGCCCCCGATCGCGGCCATGCCGGCGCAGCCGCGGATCGATCTTTTCGGTCCGCCCGAGGCGTCGAACTACAGCCCGCCGCCGGTCGACGCGGCACCCGACATCTACGAGCCTCCGGCGGAGACGATCGCGGAGGACTCGTCGGCGTTCGAATTAGCGGCCTCGATGCGGGCCGCGCAGGCGGCTGCTTCGCACGAGACGGTTGTCGATCATGCGGCTCAGACGGCGAGCGGCGAAACGCGAACGGCCGCCGCCTCCGGCCCGAGCGTGCTGCCGCCGGTCAATTCCGCGGCCGGCCTCGTTCGTGAGGTCGAGCCGAATGAACTCTCGCCGTCCGGCATCAGACCGATCGGGCAGCTTCACGAGAGTTTTATCATCGCGGTCGACGATCAGGGGCTGCTGCTGGTCGACCAGCATGTCGCGCACGAGCGTATCCTCTTTGACCGCTTTCGCCACGCCGAGGGCTCTCGTCCCATCGAGTCGCAAAACCTGCTGCTCCCCGAGACCGTCGACCTCACGCCGGCGCAGCTTCTCGCCTTCGACCTGATCGAGAACGACCTCGCCGACCTCGGCTTTGGCGTGATGCGCCTTTCGGGCAGAACGATCGCGATCAAGAGCATCCCGGCCGACCTCGCTGCCGGCGAAACGCGGACCTTGTTTGCCGAGATCCTGAATTCGGTAGAGCGTGACCGGCGCTCGAGCGCGCGGCAGACCATCCGTGACGACATCGCGGCGAGCCTCGCGTGCAAGGCGGCGGTCAAGATCAATATGAAGCTGACGCCCGAAAAGATGCAGTGGCTGATCGACCGGCTTCTGGTCTCGTCCTCGCCGACGACCTGCCCGCACGGCCGGCCGGTGATACTCCGCCTCACGATGCGTGACATCGAGCGCGGGTTTCACAGGACCTGAACCGGGCGGGCTTGCAATAATCGAGAATTCGGTTTATTAATTTGTTCGTCTAGAGTCGCAACAAAGTCGCTCGTTCAGAGTCGGCTCGAACCTCGGCGAACGATGAAAAGGATCAATCTCCACAAAGCCAAAGCCCAGATCGCGCGTCCCAACACCATCCGCGACATCAATCGCCAGATCGTCCTCAATTACGTTCGCGACCGTTCTCCGATCTCGCGTGCGGATATTGCGAGAGAGTCCAATCTTCACCGCTCGACGGTCTCGGTCATCATCGAAGACTTGATGGCCGCGGGCTTTATCGACGAGCTTGGCGAGGGAGCCTCGACCGGCGGGCGCCGGCCGACGCTATATCAGCTCAAGACGGGCGTCCCGGTCGCCGCGGGCATCGACATCACGCCGCGCACGACGACGATCGCCGTTGCAGACCTTGCCGGCAATCTGCTCGAGCAGGAGTCCTTTGCCACGTCGCCGGACCTCGGTTTTATGACCGAGCAGATAATCAATCGAGCGGTCAGGCTCGCCGAAAAGTACCGCGAGCATCAACTCGAGATCGGGCTCACCGTTCCCGGCCTGGTCGACCAAAAGCTCGGACGGATCTCGCACATTCCGTACTTCGACTGGCGCGATTGGGATATATGCAAACAGCTCGAAGATGCGACCGGCCTCACGGTCGTCGCCGAGAACGACGCGAATGCGACCGCCCTCGCCGAGTTGTGGTCGGGCGACGAAAAGGTCCGTAAAACTGACACTTTTGTAACGGTGCTGGTCGGCGAGGGGATTGGCACGGGCATTATTTTCGACGGTCAGGTGTACCGCGGCGAAAAGGGTTCGGGCGGGGAATTCGGCCATATGATCGCCGGCAGCTCGGGCCCGGTCGCATGCTCGTGCGGCAGCCGCGAATGCTGGGAAGCGTACGCCTCCGAAAAGGCGCTGCTCGCGCGCTACACGACGCTGCTGCGGCAGGACGACCTCAAGCCGAACGGCTTCTCGATCAACTCCGTGCTCGAGCTCGCCTCAAACGGCGAAAGGCGGGCCGTCGAGGCACTGCGCGAGACGGTGCACTATCTCGGCAACGGGATCTCGAACCTCATTGTCGGTCTCAGTCCGCAGGTCGTCGTTATCAGCGGGAATATCACAAAGGCATGGCCGGTCTTTGCCGACGAGTTGAATCGCGTCGTACATCGCAGCCGCCTCGCGGGGCTGCCCGAGCCGCTGCTCATGCCGTCGTCGCTCGGCGAATTGCCGACGCTGGTCGGGGCGGTCTGTCTCGTCCTTTCGAGACGTTTTGGGTCGCTGCTTTAAGAGGCCGGCGGCCGCGGCACCAGATCTCTTGACATAAATTCGGAGCTGTATTAAATCTTTGTCTGTATCTCCAACAAACTTTTTAGATCGTCTGCACAGTTTTGGAATCCCCTACGCGAGAGAGCACGATCCTCTCTGTGCGTAAAACAGGTTCGGGACACCGGAAACAGATTTCAGGAGAGTAAACGTATGCCCATCACTCGTGTGAATAAAATTAGGATCGTTTTGGCGCTGTTCGTATTTGCGCTGCTGTCGTCGGCTGCGGCGGTCGGCGTCAGCGGGCAGTCACAGGCCTTGAACGGTCAGATCGAAGGGATCGTCACCGACATCAACGGAGCCGCGGTTGCCGGGGCGAGCGTGACGGCCAGAAACGTCGGCACCGGCACCGAGCGAAATACGACGTCGGATGAAAGCGGGCTCTATCGCTTTCCGCTGCTTCCGCTAGGCTCGTACCGCATCACGGTCGAAGCTCCGAACTTCAAAAAGCTCATCCGAGAGGGCATAACGCTCACCGCCGGTCAGAATGCGACCGTCGACCTGTCGGTCGAGGCCGGCGACGTCTCTGCGGTGGTGACCGTCAACTCGGACGCCCCGATCGCCGATCCCGGAAAGATCGATATCGGACGGGTGATGAATACACGAGAGGTCCAGAATCTCCCGCTCGTTTCGCGCAATCCATACAATTTCGCTCTGCTGCAGGCGAACGTGACGGGCCGTCCGAACGTCGAGTTCGGCGTGCCCCGCATCAATGCCAACGGCTACACACGGCGCACCAATTACCAACTCGACGGCAACAATAACACGCAGGCAGATCGCGGCGGCATCCGCCTGATGCCGATCTCGGAGACGTTCGTCGCCGAGGTGCAGCTTGTGACAAACGGCTTCGCGGCGGAGTTCGGCAATACGCCCGGCCTCATTATGAACGCCATAACGCCGTCGGGCACTAACAGTCTCCGAGGGTCTGCGAGCTATCGCTTTAGACGAACGCCGTTCTCGTCCAGGCCCTTTAACACCCCGCCGACATCGCTCAAGCCCGAGACCAAGGTCGACAACGTGACGGCGGCCATCGGCGGACCGATCATCAAGAATCGCTGGCATTATTACGGCGGCTTCGAGTGGGTCAACCGCGATCTCGGCGGCGAGCCGCAGCGTCTGATCACGATCTCGGAGGCCAACAAGGCGGCATTGATCGCAGCAGGCGTGCCCGCGTCGGCCTTCCCGACGTCGATACCGACGGCGCAGAAGGTAAACTTTTACATCGTCCGGACCGACGCTCAGATCAACGACGCCAACCGTCTGACGAGCCGCTTCAACTACTTCAAAAATCTCTCGCCCGACAATATCGCCGGCGGTCTCAATACGCTTGAGCGCAGCGTCGACTTTGACGACAAGTCCTACTCGCTCGGTGTGCAGCTGGCGTCGATCCTCTCTCCGCAGGTGCTCAACGAGTTTCGCTACCAGTACGCACGCCGCGAGTCGCGCAACATCGCCAACGCCAATTCGGGTTCGGGCGTGAGCATCGTCATCACCGGCATCGCCAATTTCGGCGCACCCGAGAATGACGACACCATCGCTCCGCTGCAGATCAGCAACCAGATCCAGAACAATCTCACGTGGACCAATGGCGACCACGTGATAAAGATCGGCGGCGGTCTCAATCGCATCGACGACACGCGGCGGTCGAACCAGTTTGCCCGCTACACCTTTTCTTCGATCGCAAACTACGTTTCGGCAAAGACGGGTGTGCTTCAGCCCGGGGCGTCATGCCCGAGCGGGCCGACGCGCTGCTACACGAATTACGTTGAGGCCTTTGGCGACCCCAATATCGAATACCAGTCGGCGTTCTACAACCTCTTCGCGCAGGACGACTGGAAGGTCACGCGCAAGCTGAAGGTCAACTACGGCCTCCGCTACGACCTCTATGATATTCCGGATGCGAAGAGCTCGTCGCCCTTCCCGGCGTCGCAGAAATTCAAGGTCGACAAGAACAACTTTGCGCCTCGTCTCGGCGTGGTCTACGCCCTGCGCGACGGCGACCGGCCGACGGTCGCGCGCGCAAGTGCCGGTCTCTATTACGACACGGTCTTTCTGGATTACTACCAGCGTGCTATCCAGAATAACGGCTCGCCGGTATTCTTCAATTTCACCTTTGCACCGTCGACCAGCGGGTCTCCGGCGTTTCCGAATATTCTCCAGTCGCTGCCGGCAGGTACGACGCTGCCGGTGCAGAGCATCGAGACGATCTCGCCCGACTTCGAGAATATGTACGCGTTTCACACGAACGCGCAGATCGAGCAGGCCATCACCAGCGATCTTTCGCTGACGGTCGGCTTCATTCATTCGAGCGGCCGGCACATTCCGGTATACAGAAACATCAACCGCATCAACCCGACGGCTTTCCTGGCTGACGGACGGCCCATCTTCAGCAACACGGTGAGCGCCGCGACGAGGCTCGATCCGCGATTCAACAACATTCTGATGGCCGAGTCGGTGGGCAATTCGCGCTACAACGCGTTCATCCTGCAGCTCAACAAGCGATTTTCAAAAGGCTACCAGTTCAGCGCCAACTACACGCTTTCAAAGGCAAAGGACGACGCTCCTGAACAGAATCTCGTCGCGACCCAGGTCGGCAATCTCGTCGTGCAGGACCCGACCAACCGGCGCCGCGATCTCGGCCCGTCGCTGGCCGACCAGCGACACACCTTCGTGATGAGCTTCGTGGGCCGGCCCGAGTTCAATTTCTCGAATAAGGCGGTCAGGTATCTCGTCAACAACAATCAGTTCGGGTTTATCGCGACGGCCAACAGCGGCGAGCGGTACAATATCGTCGCCGCGACCGACATCAATCTGGACGGCTTCTCGGGTTCGGACAATCCGGTCGGCGTGTCGCGAAACTCGGGGACGACCCCGCGGCAGTTCAATGTCGATTTTCGCTACTCGCGATTCTTCAACTTTAACGAGCGATTCAAGCTGGAGGTCTTTGGAGAGTTTTTGAATCTCTTCAATATCAACAGCATCTTTCAGATCAACAGTCTGACGGTGGCGACCGACGCTCTCGGCAATCCGACCGCACCTCTGCCGACCGTCGAGAATCGTCGTGCGACCAACCAGGTGACGTCGCTCGACAGCCGTCAGTTCCAGCTTGGCTTCAAGTTCAGCTTTTAGCCGATAGCCCACGCTTTGCGGCAGGTCGGCCCGATCTGCCGCAAAGCGATCTGCGATTATGCGCGGCAAAGACGTCAAGATCGACGAGCAGGTGCACGAGCTTCCGGACGCGTGGTGGTATAAGGTCTACGCGGCGGTGATGATCGTGACCGCGCTCGTGATCGCCGCCCTTTGGGCTTTTTCCAGATACTTTTCCCGGTAGGGGCCAGATGAGCTTACTTGATTGGGCGGTCGTCGTCGCATACCTCGCTTACGTCATCTGGGACGGCATCCGGATGACCAAGCACAGCGGCAACGTCGAAGGCTATTTCCTCGCCAATCGCAGCCTGCCGTGGTGGGCCGTCGGCCTCTCGGTGATGGCCACGCAGCTGTCGGCGATCACGCTGGTCGGCACGACGGGCCAGGCCTATACCGACGGGATGCGGTTCATCCAGTTCTACTATGGCCTGCCGCTCGCGATGGTGATCCTGTGCGTGACGGCGGTGCCTTTCTTTTACCGGGCGCGGGTTTACACCGCTTACGAGTATCTCGAGCGGCGGTTTGACGCGCGCGTCCGCAGCCTGACGAGCTTCTTCTTTCTCATCTCGCGCGGGCTTGGCGTCGGCGTGATCATCGCCGCCCCGTCGGTCATCCTCTCGATCGTGCTCGGCTGGAGCGAGATCGCGACGATATTCGTCATCGGTCTCTCGACGACCTTTTACACGATGGTCGGCGGCGTGCAGGCCGTGACGTGGACCGACGTCAAGCAGATGGTGATCATCTTCTTCGGCCTGTTTGTTTGTCTTTTTATCATCGTGTCGCAGTTTCCGGCAGGTGTGTCGCTGACCGACGGGCTTTATCTCGCCGGCTCGCTCGGCAAGCTGCAGACGGTCGACACGAGCTTTAGCCTGACAGAGAAATACACGCTCTGGTCGGGGCTGATCGCGGCGCTCTTTCTATTCCTCTCGTACTTTGGCTGCGACCAGAGTCAGGTGCAGCGGTTCTTGACTGCAAAGTCCGTCAGCGAAGGGCGGACGTCGCTGCTGATGAGCGCGTTCCTCAAGATCCCGATGCAGTTCATGATACTGCTGGTCGGCGTGCTCGTATTTGTGTTTTACCAGTTCGCGACGCCGCCGATGGTCTTTAACCACGTCGAGACGGCAAAGGTCGAGAACACGGCGCAATACCAGCAGCTTCAGGCACAATTCCAGTCGGCGCACGACGCTCGCGAGCAGGCGGCCTTGTCATTCATCGAGGATCGAAGCGACGAGACACGCGAGGCTTACGCGGCCGCCGACAAACAGTTCAACGACGCCCGGAAAAGCGCGGTTGAGTTCATTAGGACTTCGACCGGCAACAAAAGTTTTAATGACGTCAACTACGTTTTTCCGGCGTTCGTTGTTGAGAATATGCCGATCGGCGTCGTCGGGCTGATCATCGCGGCGATCTTTGCCGCCGCGATGTCGTCGATCTCGGCCGAGCTCAACGCGCTCGCGACGGCGACGACGATCGACTTTTACCGGCGGCATTTCAGAAAGGAGGGCACCGACAGGCAGTACGTCTTGTTCGGCCGCATCGCGACCTTTGTGTGGGGAATATTCGCATGCATCGTCGCCGTGTACTCGACCAATCTCGGTTCGCTGATCGAGGTCGTCAACAAGTTCGGGTCGTTCTTTTACGGATCGCTGCTCGGCGTTTTCATTCTCGCGATCGGCGTCAAGCGAGCGCGGGCGAGAGGCGCCTTCTTCGGCCTGCTCTGCGGCATCGCGTCGGTCTGGGTCGCGAGCAATTACACGAATATCGAGTTTCTCTGGTTCAATGTCGTCGGATGTCTGGCGACGGTGCTTTTCGGGTACGTGATCAGCCTCACGGATAATTCAAAGATTCAGGAAGATCAATGATGAACAAGCCTCTTCTGCATCGCATTGCCGCCTCACTCGTATTGTTCGCATCGCTGATGTCGCCGGCCGCAAGCCGGATGACGCGTGCCCAGGTGCGGCCCGTTTACGATATGGGCGCGCTCGGCCTCGGCCAGGTGCTCCAGCGTCTGCAGACGACGGCCAGCGCGATGCATACCGGAGCGCATCCGGACGACGAAGATTCGGGCCTGCTTGCATACCTCGCTCGCCGCGAGCACGCGAGGACGGTCTACCTCGCCCTTAACCGCGGCGAGGGCGGGCAGAACGTCATCGGCTCAGATCTCTTTGAGAATCTCGGCGTCATCCGCACCGAAGAGCTCCTGCAGGCGAGGCGGCTCGACGGCGGGCAGCAGATGTTCACGAGCGTGATGGACTACGGCTTTTCAAAGTCGCGCGCCGAGGCGGCCCGCATCTGGGGTGAGCAGGTCGTGCTGGCGGATATGGTCCGTGCGATACGCAGATTTCGCCCGATGGTCGTCATCGCGCGCTTTACCGGAACGCCAGCCGACGGTCATGGCCAGCACCAGCTCGCGGGCTACCTGACACCGCTCGCAGTCAAAGCGGCGGCCGACCCGGAACAGTTTCCGGAACAACTGTCCGAAGGACTTTGGCCCTGGAAGGTAAAAAAGCTCTACGTCTCGCAGAGCTTTGTTCAAAACGCCCAGAACGTGCCGACGCTTACGATGAATACCGGCGAATACAATTCGCTCATCGGCCGCTCGTACTACGAGATCGCCGCCGAGGGCCGCAGCCAGCACAAGACCCAGGAGATGGGAACGCTGGAGCTCCGCGGGCGAATGACTTCGGGCGTGCGTCTTCTGGCGTCGGACGTCCCGACACAGACGAGCGAGTCGAGCGTCTTTGACGGCATCGACACGAGCATCACCGGCATCGCCGAAGCGGCGGACGACCGGTCGCCGGTGCTTGCCGAAAAGCTGGCCGCACTCAAGACGGTCGCCGCCCGAGCGCTTGCCGAATATCGCCCGCTCGCCCCGCAAAAGCTGGTGCCGACGCTGCTCGAGGGCTACAAGCTCGCGCAGCAGGCAGAGTGGTCGACCCGCAATCCCGACTCCAAGCGGCTGCTCCGAGAGAAGCAGGCAGAGTTTGTCCGCGCGATACAGCTCGCGGCCGGCATAGTCGTCGACGCGCTGGCCGACACTGAGACGATCGTGCCCGGCGACGCAGCCGGCGTCGCGGTGAGAGTTTTTGCACCGGAAGGCGCCGCCTTCAACGTCAACGCGGTGTCGATCGAAGTGCCGAAAGATTGGAAGGTCGCCGCATCGGTCGAGCCCGCGCAGCAGGACAACACCTTTCGCCCGCGCCGCGAGACTGCCGCGAGCGCTTCGTACTTTACGGTGACGGCGCCGGCCGGCGCGGCGTACTCGCAGCCCTACTGGCTGCGCACGCCGCGAAACAAGAATTTCGGATTCGACTGGGACGCAGCCGATGCCGCGAAGAATATGCCGTTCCAGCCCGAGCTGCTGAGGGCCGCGGTCAAGATCGAGATCGACGGGCAGGAGTTCACGATCGACCGGGCCGTTCAGTACCGTTATGCCGACGACATCCGCGGCGAGCTGCGCCGCGACGTCAACGTCGTGCCGGCCGTCTCGGTCGCGCTCGATTCAAACCTCGTCGTATCGCCCGCGTCCGCCAAAGCGACCAGGCAGAGACTCGTCGTCTCGGTAACCAACAATTCGCCGCGGCAGACCAAGGGCACGGTCAGTCTGGATCTGCCGTCGGGCTGGTCGAGCAGTCCGGCGTCTTCGGATTTTGATCTCAAGTCGCGCGGCGAAAGGACGGCGGTCGCCTTTGACGTGACGATCCCTGCAAATGCCAAGGCCGGCGATTACAAGATCACCGCCCGAGCGGCCGTCAGCGGTCAAACCTACGACCGGACAATGCAGACGATCGCGTACCCGCACATTCAGACGCATCGCCGCTACGTGCCGGCCGAGGTCTCTGTAAAGGTGATGGACCTTAAGGTCGCGCCGGTTCGCGTCGGGTACATAATGGGCAGCGGCGACCGCGTGCCCGAGGCTATCAAACGGCTCGGTCTCGACGTCAAGATGCTCGAAGAGAAAGATCTCTCGACCGGCGATCTCGGCCAGTACGACACGATCGTCGTGGGCGTACGCGCGTCGCAGGTGCGGCCCGACTTTGTCGCCAACAACGGTCGGCTGCTCGAGTTTGTCCGCAACGGCGGTACGCTGATCGTGCAGTACCAGCAGCCGGAGTATATCCAAAACAATATGCCGCCCTACCCGGCCCGGATGGACTCGGTCGTCAACGGCCAGCAGCGCATCTCGAACTTTCGCGTGACGGACGAGAACGCTCCGGTCAAGATACTCGTTCCCGAGCACCCGATCTTTAACTTCCCGAACAAGATCGTCGCGTCCGACTGGGACAACTGGGTGCAGGAACGCAACCTCTATAATTTTTCGGAGTTCGATCCGCGTTACACCGCGCTTCTCGAATCGCATGACGAGGGCGACCCTGAGAACCGCGGCGGGATGGTCTGGGCAAAGCTCGGCAAGGGGAATTACGTTTACTCGTCGTACTCGTGGTTTCGTCAGCTGCCCGTTGGCACCACCGGCGCCTACCGCATCTTTGCAAACATGCTGAGTTTGCCGAAGGCGAGGTGAGACGAATGTCGAATTTCAAACGATGAATATCGAATGATTGATCTAGAAATTCGATATTCCATATTCAGTATTTATTACGATGGACGAGAAGTTTCCGGCCCAGAGTTACAAGGACAACGTTTTAGCGGACTGCTTTGAGGACGCGAAAAAGTACTTTCTCGACGCATATCATCAGGTCGATCTCGCTCACGCGGTGATGCTCGCCGAGCAGGGCATTATCACCGGCGACGAGCTCCGGCAGATACTCAGGGCCCTGATCACGCTCGACTTTGACGCGATACATCGACGGACCTACGACGGTACGTTCGAGGACGTTTTTTACCTGCTCCAGCAGGAGATCGCCAAGCGGTGCGACCCCGACACGGCCGGGAAACTCCACACCGCCCGCAGCCGCAACGATATCGACGTGACGATCTATCGACTGCGGCTGCGCAGAGACTCGCTCGCGCTTATTCGCTCGGCGATGGACCTGCGCAAGGTTTTTCTCGATCTCGCCGCCGAGCATCACGAGACGCTCATCCCGGCATACACGCACACGCAGCCCGCGCAGCCGTCGACGATGGCGCACTTTCTGCTGGCGATGGCCGAGAATCTCGACCGCGACATCAGGCGGCTGCAGGCGGCATTCGACAATCTCAACTTTTGTCCGCTCGGCTCGGGGGCGATAACGACGACCGGATTCCCGATCGATCGGCACCGCGTTGCCGAGCTGCTCGGCTTTGCGGGACCGACCGTTAACTCTTACGGCTCGATCGCGTCGGTCGACTACTTTACGCACCTCCTGGGCGCGTCGGCGACGATGCTTGTGAACATCGGCAAGTTCGCGCAGGAGTTTTTGCTGATGGCGATGTCCGAGTTTAACGCGATCCGCCTGCCGGACGGTTTTGTCCAGGGCTCGTCGATCATGCCGCAAAAGCGAAATCCGGTCGCGCTCGAGCACATACGCGCCATCGGCAGCAAGGCCCTCGGGCAGACGCTTGGCGTTTTTACGGCGGTGCACAATACGCCTTTCGGCGACATCAACGACGTCGAGGACGATCTGCAGCCGCTGATCTACAGCTCGCTCCGCGACGCCAACCGCGCGGTGTCGCTCTTTGTGGGCACGCTCAAGTCGGCGACCTTCAACTTTGATATCCTGCGCCGGCGGGCTAGCGAGAATTTCATCACCGTGACAGAGCTCGCCGACACGATCGTCCGGAGCGAGAATTTGCCCTTCCGCGTCGCTCACAAGATCGTCGGTCTGTCGGTCAAGAATTCGATCGAGCAGGGAACAGAGATCACGCACGACATCCTGCAGGCGGCCGCCCGCGAGGTGCTCGGCCGCGAGCTCGCGATGACCGACGAGCAGCTCAAGGCCGCGCTGTCCGCCGACAACTTCGTCAATATCCGCAAGATCTACGGCGGCACGTCGCCGGTCGAGACGCGCCGCGCCATCGTCGTCCACCGCGAGCGTGAGTCCGAGGACGAGCGATGGATCGAGACCGCGATCGAGCGGATCGCGTCGGCGAGAGCTCGTCTGGATTCGATCGTTAAGGGCGTCGTCGGCGAGAGTTCCGCGGCCCGATAGCCGCGGCGGCGAGAATTTTTGTTGACATGCCTCAATTTCAAAAGTTATCTTAACGTCTACCGAATAAGATCGGTTTATACGATGCGTTCGACCAGCTTCAACAGCTTCAGCTACTTTTACTTTTACTTTTTTGGTAAAGCGGCTGGAGCTTTGGTCCCAAACGATTAGCGATCGAAAAACAGGAACCAGATCAAAAGCCGCGGCAGCCAGAGTGCTTCGCGGCTTTTTTGCTTTTCAAGATATGAAACTAGAAAGACACCGCAGCCGCATAGACGCGATCGACCGCGAGGTCGTCGCACTGCTCAACCGCCGGGCCGAGATCGTGCGGGAGATCGGCGCGATCAAGGCCAAGGCCGCGTTGCCGGTCGTCGATCGTGATCGCGAAACGCAAGTGCTCGAGAGCGTCACCTCGTCGAGCGAGGGCCCGCTCGACGCCGACGCCCTCGAGCGGATCTATCGCGCGGTCCTGATCGAGTGCCGCCAGATCCAGGCCAGCATCCGTGAGGAGCACATTGCCTCGGGAGCTCCGCAGTTATGACGCGCGTCGCCATCCAGGGAATTCGCGGCTCGTACAGCGAAGAGGCCGCCGTCGCGATGCTCGGGCGTCAAGTCGCGTTCGTCGAATGCGCAAGCTTTGACGAGGCGATCGCAGCGGTGCGGGACCGTCGTGCCGATGCCGCCGTGCTCCCGGTCGCCAACAAGATCACGGGCAGCGTCGAGCCCGCCGCTTCGCTGGTCGCGGCGAGCGGGGTGCCGGTCGTGCGGCGTGAACGCCTCGCGATCGAGCACGTGCTCATCGCGGCGGGCGAATGCGAGATCAGGGATCTGAAAGTCGTCGTCTCACACATTCAGGCCCTGCGGCAGTGCTCGGCATTTCTGGCCGCAAACCCGCATCTCCGGCCGGTCCCGGCAACCGACACCGCGACGGCGGTCCGTTCTGCCATCGAAGGCAGCGCCGTCGCCGCGATCGGCAGCGCTCGCGCCGCAGAGATCCACGGCGGGCAAGTGCTCGCTCGCAACATAGCCGACGACGCCGGCAATTGGACGGAATTCGTCCTTGTCGGCCATTCAAACGATCAGAGAGGAAACGAAAAATGTTAGACGCAGGCAGCAGTGCAAACTCATCGAACAGCTCAGCGGCGCCGCATCGCCTCACGGCCCGCGGCACACAGTCAGACACGGTCGTTCGGGTCGGCGATGTTGTGATCGGCGGGGGATCGCCGGTCGTGATCGCCGGGCCTTGCTCGGTCGAATCGTGGGAGCAGGTCAGCGCGACCGCGCGTGCGGTGGCCGCGGCCGGTGCGGTGATGCTCCGCGGCGGAGCGTACAAGCCGCGAACGTCGCCGTATGACTTTCAAGGTCTGGGCGAAGAGGGATTGAAACTTCTGCGCCGCGCGGGCGACGAGACCGGGCTGCCGATCGTGACCGAGGTGATGAGCGAATACGACGTCGAGCTCGCCTGCGACTACGCCGATATGCTGCAGGTCGGCGCGCGGAATATGCAGAACTTTGCCCTGCTCAAACGTCTCGCAATGACAGACAAGCCCATCCTCCTCAAACGCGGTGCTTCGGCGACGGTGAAAGAATGGCTGTCGGCGGCCGAGTACCTGCTGCACGGCGGCAACGAGAAGGTCGTTCTGTGCGAGCGCGGCATCAAGACTTTTGACCACAGCCTGCGGAATACGCTCGACCTCGCCGCGGTCGCGCTCGTCAAAGAGATGACCCATCTGCCCGTCATCGTCGACCCGTCGCACGCGACCGGGAAGAGAAGTCTGATCGCGGCGACCGCAAAGGCGGCGATAGCCGTCGGCGCAGACGGCGTGATCGTCGAGGTGCATCCCGAACCGGAAAAGGCCTGGTCCGACGGCGAGCAGTCGCTGACATTCGCCGACTTCAAAAAAATGGTCGAGCACATTGCCCGACCATTACCCAAGATCTACGAGCGTGTCGAAGAAGCCGTCGCCGTCTAATCGATCACGACCAGCACGGCCCCCGCGTTGACAGTGTCGCCCTCGGCGGCGTTGACCGAGCGGACGGTGCCGTCCTTGGGCGACTTCATTTCGTTCTGCATCTTCATCGCCTCGACGACTATCACCGGCTGGCCGTGCTCGACGACGGCCCCCGGCTCGACGAGAACGCGGACGACCTTGCCGGGCATGGCTGTCTTTATCTCAGCCGTGCCTGCGTCAGCCCCGCTGCCGGCACCTTTTGTACGGAGACGCTTAGGGTCGGTCAATTCGATGATGTACTCATCGCCGCCGACCCGCACATGTCGGCGGCCGTCGGCGGCGGGCGAGACGACAGCGTTAAAGATGCGGCCGTCCGACGACCGAAAAGTGAATACGCCCGGCTCGGGCCGTGATACCTCGAGCTCGTATTCGCGACCGTCGATGCTGGCCGTGACACGGCCGTCACGCTCGTCGAGCTCGATATTATTCGGCTCGTCGCGCCCTTCGATCTTGCCTATGAGCTTCATTTGATCATCGCCTCGTCGAACGTGCGTATTCTTCCTTCAAAAGCGCCATGAACTCGTCGCGGCGGTCGTAGAGCCGCTTCGGCTGGCGCGGCTCGTGCCTGGCGAGCGCGTACGCCGTGATGAGCGGCAGTGCGACGGTCGAGTCGACATAGCAGACGACGGCGTCGGGCAGCTTGTCGGGGTCGACCTTGCCCCAGCTGACGGCCTCGGCCGGCGTCGCTCCGCTGAGGCCGCCCGTGTCTGGACGCGCGTCGGTGACCTGAAGAAAGTAGTCGTGACCGCGCTCGTCGATGCCGAGCACCTCCTGGATCTGCGGCTCGGTCTGCAGGGCAAAATTCTTCGGGCTGCCGCCGCCGAGGATGAAGATCGCCGACTTGCCCTGCTCGCCGTCACCGCCGTGGACGACGCCGCGTTTGGCGGCGAGCACGATCGCGGCCGTTTCGTTGACGTCCGCGTTTGGATTGAGCACGAGCTTGCCGCCCTGCAGCTCTTTGGCCGCGATGTTCATACCGATCGACGAGTCGCCCGGCGAAGAGGTGTAGATCGGCAGGCCGTACTCGTACGCGGCGGCGAGCAGAGATTTTTCCTTGATGCCGAGCGCCTCCTCGCGGGCGCGGACGTATTTCCCGGCGAGGTAATGAAATTCGGCCGACGACATCGGCCGCTGAAACTCTTCGTGCTCGATGAGGCGGCGAAAGAAGGTGTCGGTGTCGAGCAGCACGCTGTAGTCGAAAAAGATGTCGTAGATGCGCACAACCTCTTCTTCGCGCAGCACGCGGTCGTCGAGCTTCGCGTCGCCCTGGTGCAGCGAGAGCCCGATGCCGAAGTGCGTGTCGTGATAGAGATTGGCGCCGGTCGAGATGATCCAGTCGACAAAGCCGGCCTTAATGAGCGGAATGATCGCCGAGATGCCGAGGCCGGCGGGCGTGAGAGCACCGGTAAGCGTGAGTCCGATCGTCACGTCGGGCTCGAGCATCTTTTCGTTAAAGAGCCGGCACGCCTCGCGCAGCCGCGCGGCGTTGTACGCCATAAAAGATTCGTCGATGAGATCGGCGAGGCGTGTTGCGGGCGAGATCGGCGTCGGATCGATACGCTTGCCGCTTAAGAAACGGCTCTTGTTTTTCATATATTTAGAATTTAACAGACCCGAAATTGAGGCGCAAAAAAGGTCAGAACCACACCGCGTGAGCGGGTGCGTTCTTAAGCCCTGATCAGAAATTGCCCGCCGAAAACGCGAAAGAACGCTAATAAAAAGAGTGTGACCGCGGATCAACACGGATGACACGGATCAGGACGGATCGGGATACGACTACCTATTTCTTTATCCGCGCCATCCGCGCGATCCGCGGCCAAAAACTCTTTAGCTTTCCACCGCGGTTCACAAAAAACTCTGCGTCCTCGGCGGCAACGTTTCGGTAACCGCAAAGGACGCAAAGTCGATATTACGCAGAGGCCGCAGAGTGCTTGGGCTCACGCGGCGGTCGACTCGCCTTTTTGTTCGACGAGGTCGGGCTGCGGCGTGACGCGCAGGTAGGGTTTGACGGTCTTCCAGCCCGCGGGGAATTTCGTCTTTGCCTCCTCGTCCGAGAGCGACGGTACGATGATGCAGTCCTCGCCGTGCTTCCAGTCGACCGGCGTCGCGACGCTGTATTTCGACGTGAGCTGCAGCGAGTCGATCACACGGAGCAGCTCGGCAAAGTTGCGCCCCGTCGAGGCCGGGTACGTGATCATCAGTTTGATCTTTTTATCCGGTCCGATCACGTA
The DNA here is from genome assembly GCA_046313635.1 of Pyrinomonadaceae bacterium. Taxonomy (GTDB): domain Bacteria; phylum Acidobacteriota; class Blastocatellia; order Pyrinomonadales; family Pyrinomonadaceae; genus OLB17. Next base: position 212,881 of record JBKBYA010000002.1, read on the forward strand.
CACCGAACGCACGGTAAAGTTGTCGCTTGCATTTGGGTGGATCATATCGTAGAGATTTGCGATCGTGCGGTCGGGGTCGGCGATGAGCGGGAAGTTAAGCGCCGTGCCCTGGGTCTCCTCGATGTCCTTTGCCCAGCCGCGATGGTCCTCGAGCGGGTCGACGCTCAGGCCGATCACTTTTACATTTCGCTTTTCGAATTCGGGTTTAAGCTTCGCGGCCATCCCGAGCTCGGTCGTGCAGACGGGCGTGTAGTCTTTAGGGTGAGAGAACAGAACGCCCCAACTGTCGCCCAGCCACTCGTGAAAACGGATCGTTCCTTCGGTAGTCTCCGCCGTAAAATCCGGAGCCTCGTCTCCAAGTCTCAAAGACATAACTGAACACCTCCAAATCGAATTTGCGCGGATTATATCAGAGCGGGAAGGGAAGACAAGGGGCAATATAAAAAGCCCCGGCCCTGCCGGTCTGGGAGCCGCCAACCCTCCGGAGGCGCAGCCTCAAAAGTCTTTATAAGCACCTGACGGAAAAGCGAAGCTTTTCCGCAAATAGGGCGGCGGAGCCGCTGAAGAACGCTGGAAGATCGAGTATTCGGTTTCGGCGTAAGAAGTCAGATCCGCTAGAGCTAGGCTGCGTCGGCGGCGGCTTCTTCGGACGCTTCGCTTTGGCGGCGGAGGCGGAGAAGCGAGAGCTTTTTTTCGTCTGCTCTGAGGATCTCGATCTCGAGGCCGCGGATATTCAGCTTTTCGCCGACCCTCGGGACGTAGCCGGCCTCCGACGTGACGAGGCCTGCGATGGTGGTGAATTCGTCGTCGTCCTCGATCTCGAGGTCAAAGATGCGTTCGATCTTGTCGATCTCGGTCGAGCCGAGCACGTCGTAATAGCCGCCGCCTTCGCCCTCGACGATCTCGATGATCTCTTCTTCTTCGATATCCTCGTCCTCGATCTCGCCGACGATCTCCTCGAGAATGTCCTCGACGGTGACGACGCCGGCGACGCCGCCGTATTCGTCCACGACGACCGCAAACTGTGCGTGGCTGGTCTGCATCGCCTTGAGCAGGTCGTTGGCCGGCTTGGTCTCGGGTACAAAGAGGACGTCGCGCAGTATCGTCGATACGGGCCGGTCCTCGGCGCCCTCCTGCCATGCCTGCAGCAGGTCGCGCACGTAGATCACGCCTTCGATATTGTCGATCGTGTCGCGGTAGACCGGCAGGCGAGAATATTTTTGATCGATGATCAGATCGCGTGCCTTGCGGATGGTCGCGTCGATCGGCAGCGCGCAGATCTCGGTGCGCGGCGTCATTATTTCGCCAGCACGCGTCTCGCTGAATTCGACCATCGTCTCGATCAGCTCGCGTTCGCTCTCCTCGATTATTCCCTCCGCCTCGCCGACCTCGATCAGGGCCTGAAAGTCGTCCGCCGCCGTGTCTTCGGCGCCGGCCGTGCCGCCTCGCTCGTCGGGAGCGTTCGGCGCGACAGTTTGTTCGAGCCGCGAGCGTTCGCCGCGGTGCGGCGCTGCGACAAAGGGGGCGGCGATCACGCTGCCGATCCGGTACAGCGGCTTGACGGCCGGCAGCAGCAATAGCAGCTTGCGCTCGGTATCGCTGCGGACGAGCAAGCGGGGGACGATCTGCCGCATCGTGACCGTCGCCACGACCGTGATCAGCAGCGAGTAGCCGAGCAGCACCGCATGATCGCGCGTGAAGTTCATCACGATCAGCGTAACCAGCACCGCAAAGCAGATCAGCAGTACCTGAATGGCGCTCGAGAGTGCAAAGCGAAACTTAGGCCGGTTGTCGATGATCTCGCGCAGGAAGATCGCCGCCGCGGTCGAATCGGCGTCCTCGGCCTCGGACGAGATGCGCCGCAGCGTGACGTCGGACGTGTACGCAAACGCCATATCCACGGTCGCCAAAAATCCGAGCACGACGAGGATGATCACCGAGAGGACTATCTCGAGCTCCATATGTGGTTGATTGTAAAGAGGCGGGCGGGAAATTCAAAAGTAGTGGCGAGGCGTGAGCGGTGAACGGTGAGTGGGAGGGAAGTGAATCGTGAATGGTGAATCGTAAATCGTAAATCGTGAATCGTGTGAATCGTGGATCGTCGTTCTTCATTTACGGGTTAACGTTTACCTCTTCCCATTTTCCGCTCACCGCTCACCGGTCGAGGCGTGCACCGGCCGCGGCGTCGAGGAGCCAGATTAGGGGATTGCCGGTCGCGCTGACGAGAGAAGCCGGGAGGTCGGCTGTCGGCGGGCCGTCAATGATGCGGCGGACGATGTCAGCTTTGCCGGTGCCGGCGACGATGAAGACTGTCTGTGTCGAATTATTGATGACCGGCAGCGTGAGCGTGAGGCGATGCATTTGGAGTTTGTCGACCCAGTTGGCGATGGCGAGTCGCTCGGTCTCGTGGACGGCCGGCGTGCCGGGAAAGATCGACGCCGTGTGGCCGTCTTCGCCGAGGCCGAGGAGCGTCAGGTCAAAGCGCGGCAGCGCGCCCGGCGCGAGATCGAAAAACTGTTTTAGATGCACTTCGTAATCCGCCGCGGCGGCCGCCGGGTCGCCGAGCTCCGTTCGCCAGCGGTGAATGTTGTGAGCGGCGATGCCGAGCGGTGCAAAGAGCGCCTCGTCGACCATTCGAAAGTTGCTCTCAGGCGAGTCTGCAGGAACGAATCGCTCGTCGCCGAAGAAGAAATGGACTCGTGACCAATCGATCAGCGAACCGTATTCGGCCGCAAGCCGCGCGTACAGCGAACGCGGCGTCGAGCCGCCCGAGAGCGAGACGGCATAACGCCCGCGAGCGGCGATGGCCTCGATTGCAGCCGAGGCAAACAGCTCGGCCGCCGAGAGGCTCAGATCATTTGGATCCTTTTTTACTATGATTCGCGGCGTCGACATTCAGCGGATCGTTGATCGGATTCTTCCACGCGCGACCGTCGGCTTCGAGCAGCTCGTCGGCCTCGGGCGGGCCCCAGGTTCCGGCCGCGTAATTCGGAAAGTCGCGGGCCGGTATCGCGCTCCATACGTCGAGGATCGGCGTGACCACACTCCAGCTCGCCTCGACCATGTCGGCCCGCTGAAAGAGCGTCGCATCGCCGATCATGCAGTCGTAAAGCAGCCGCTCGTAGCCGGTCGAGAGCTGCTCGCCGAAGTGCTCGACGTAATTGAAATCCATATCGACCGCGCCGACCTTGACGACCGGTCCGGGGATCTTTGCACCGAAGTGGAGCGTGATGCCCTCGTCGGGCTGGATGTGGATCTCGATGCGGTTGGTGCGCAGCCGCTCGACGGGCGTGTCGCGAAAGAGCATGAACGGCGCCTTTTTGAACTGCACGATGATGCTCGAGTGCTTTTGCGGCAGACGCTTGCCCGTACGGACGTAAAAGGGCACGTCGGCCCAGCGCCAATTGTCGATCGAGAGCTTTACGGCGGCGTAGGTCTCGGTGTTTGACGCGGGGTCGACCTTTTCTTCGGCGCGGTAGGCCGGCACCTTTTTGCCGTCCATTTCGCCTTCGCCGTATTGACCGCGAACCGCCTTGTGAAGCGCGTCCTCGGGCGTGAACGGCTGGATCGCGGCGAGGATCTTTGCCTGCTCGGTGCGAACGGCGTCGGCCTCGAAAGATACTGGCGGTTCCATTGCCGTCAAAGTGACGAGCTGGAAGATGTGATTCGGCACCATATCGCGCAGCGCTCCGGCATGATCGTAGTAGCCGCCGCGCTGCTCGACCCCGAGACGCTCGGCGACGGTGATCTGGACGTGATCGACGAAGTTGCGGTTCCAGATCGGCTCAAAGATGCTGTTGCCAAAGCGGAAGACCAAAATGTTCTGCACCGTCTCTTTGCCGAGATAGTGATCGATGCGGTAGATCTGGCTCTCCTTGACGAGCGCGAGCAGGTCGGCGTTGAGCTTCTTTGCCGATGCGAGGTCGCGGCCAAAGGGCTTTTCAAAAATGAATCGACGCCAGCGGCCGCCCTCTTCGCGGCCGAGACCGTTCTTGACGATCTTTTTCGCCACATTGGCAAACATATCCGGCGGGATCGCCATGTAGAAAAAGTAATTCTCGGGGATCTTGTGCTCGCTCGTGACCTTTTCGAGCAGGTCTTTGAGATCGGTGAAGAGCTTTTTGTCGTCGTCAAAGTCGCCGCCCGTGTAAAAGGTGCGCTCGCAAAAGAACTTGAGCAGGTCCTCGTCGATGCCGTTCGTAACAAACTCGCGCAGGTGACGGTTGATCTCGGACCGAAACTCCGAGCTCTCCATTTCTTGCCGGCCGACGCCGGCGATCGCGAAATTGTCGGGCAGGAAGCCTTCTTTCGCGAGGTTGTAAAGGGCAGGAAAGAGCTTGCGTTTTGTCAGGTCGCCCGTCGCGCCGAAGATGACCATCACGCACGGGTCGACGGTTTTTTGAGCGTTGGACATTTGTAGGGTTGATTTAACCACAGAGAACACGGAGAGCACAGAGGGGCTTTAAGGCGCCCGCTTTTTGCCGCGATCTCTCGGGCTAAATTCCAAGCCGCTCGCGCAGCTCGAGCTCGCGAGCGTTCATCTCGCCTTTGTCGGTCTCGTGATCGTAGCCGCAGAGATGAAGCAGGCCGTGGACGATGAGCTGTTTGATCTCGGCTTCGAGAGTGAGGCCGTTCTCGTCCGCCTGCTTTTGGGCCTGCTCGGCTGAGATGACGATGTCGCCGAGATTGGTCGAGTCGGTGTCGAACTCGTCCGGCTCGTGCGGGAATGAGAGGACATCGGTCGTCGAGTCCTTGCCGCGAAAAAAGCCGTTGAGCTCGGTCATTCGACGGTCGGAGACCAGCGCTACCGAGAACACGCGGCCCGACGCCTCAGCGACCTCATTCGGCAGCGTCGCGGCAAACGCTCGGATCGCTTTGGCGTCGAGCGTGACCTTTCGCTGGAGATTGACGACGGTGAGTGTGTTCATCTGATCGAACTCTCCGGTGCGGACGGCACTTATTTCTCGTCGTCTTTCGTTGCCTTGTCGTACGCCTGAACGATCATCTGGACGAGCTTGTGCCGGACGACGTCCTTTTCGCTGAAGTAGACAAACTCGATCATATCGATGTCGCGGAGGACCTCCTCAGCTTCCTTGAGGCCGGAGCGTTGGCCGCGCGGCAGGTCGATCTGCGTCTTGTCGCCCGTGACGACCGCCTTTGAGCCAAAGCCGATGCGGGTCAGGAACATCTTCATCTGCTCGCTCGTCGTATTCTGCGCTTCGTCGAGAATGATGAAAGCGTCACTCAATGTGCGGCCGCGCATAAAGGCAAGCGGGGCGATCTCGATGATGCGCTTCTCGAGCATCTTGGTCACCTTTTCGGCGTCGACCAGATCGAAGAGCGCGTCGTACAGCGGGCGAAGGTACGGGTCGACCTTTTCCTGCAGATCGCCGGGCAAAAAGCCGAGCCGCTCGCCGGCCTCGACCGCCGGGCGCGTCAGGATGATGCGGCTGACCTGCTTTTTAAAGAGCGCGTCGACCGCCATCGCGACGGCGAGGAAGCTCTTGCCCGTGCCTGCGACGCCGATGCCGAAGACAAGGTCGTTCTTTGCGATCGCGTCGAGGTAGCGGCGCTGGTTGGCGGTCTTGGGCGCGACCTGCTTCTTGCCCGACGGGTTGAATCGCGCCTTCTGAAAATAGTCTCGCAGCGAATAGGCGCGGTCCTCGGCGATCTGCTTGAAGGCGTCCTTGAGCTCGCGGTCCGAGAACGTGTTGCCCTCGCTGAAGAGCTCGCCAAAGTCGCGGAGGATGCTCTCGACCGTCTCGATATCGCGCGGGTCGCCGTCGATCAAAAGCTCGTTGCCGCGGGCGCCGATCGAGACGTCGAGGAGCGACTCGAGGTACTTGATGTTTTGATCCTGTACTCCGAAGAGCGTGTTGAGGCCTTGGGCGGGAAGTTCTAGTTTTCGCAAATTGGTCAAATTAATTGTTACGAAACTTGGAGTTATTTGTATAGGACGAGGCTACTAAAGGCGTTCAGACGTGTCAACGCATATTTGCCGCGGCGAGGTCTGCGAGATGCCTCTCTTGGTCAAAGGCGTGAACCCCAACGATACACCGGCGGCTGGCACGATGCTTGCGAAACCCCACGACACGAAACACACCTCACAAGATCTGTGCGGAAATAAAACGAGGAGGCGGACGAGCAGTGATCACCAACTTCATAAAGGGCGCGGCGGAACAGATTGACAACGCGACGATGCGCGCGGCGGCGAGAGAGACATTCGGTATCGAGAAGGGCGAGGGAGCGATCCGTATCAGGCGAAAGGACGACAGACCGCAGGACGGCGTCCCGAACAGGGATATTTACGACCGGGCCAGAATGATCTACCTTCGCGCCCGCAGGCCCCGCATGACGAGGGCGTCAGCAATATTCTAGGAGGTGAACGTTATGCCGAGAGGCGACAAGGACAAGTACACCGACAAGCAGAAGAGGCAAGCCGAGCATATCGAAGAAGGCTACGAGAAGCGCGGCGTCTCTAAGGACGAAGCGGAAAAGCGTGCCTGGGCGACAGTTAACAAACAGGACGGCGGCGGCAAAAAGAGCGGCTCCGGGCGCAAGAAATAAAAAGGGACAAGTGTTTTGTACGGGGAAGGAGAGAATGGGGGCTCGAGCTTCCCGCACAGAAAAGAGACTGCCTCGACTGGCAGTCTCTTTTCTTGCGTTATCATCGGTCACGCGAAAGGCCGCGTCCGAGCTGATTTATCCTCGCCGGCTTGATACGACGCCCATCAGACGCCCCGGAAAGGTCGCGAAGTTCTCGATCTCTACACGACCGGCCCCGGTCCGCTTGTCGGTCCGCCAACGGACCTGCGCGGCGGGAATGTAGGTACCCGAGCCTCGCCCGGTCCGCGGGTCGATGTAGATCTCAAACACGCCGAAAGGATAATCGGTCGAGCGGTACCCGCCCCGCAGCTCGGCAAACTGCATCCAGCGCCGAAACGCCACAAAGAGGCGCCTCTGACCGTCCACCATGTCCTCGTGAACGAAGTTGATCCGCGGGCCGATCCGGTTATTGAGTGAAAACGAGCCGAGGTCTCGATCGTCGATCTTGTCGAGAACGTCCCTCTGGTCGCCCTCCTGCAGCAGCCCGACGAGGTCGCGGACCTCGTCGGCCGACGTCCGACCTGTCAGCCGCAGCGTGAACGGCAGGACGTATGTTCGCGTATTCGCACCGGTGCCGTACAGAACGACCGTCCCGGTGATGGTCTCGACGCCGCTCTTCGGGGCGGTCATGCGCTGAGCCTCGGCGGCCCCCGCGAGACCTAACAGGACGATGAGGCCCCCAGCCAGACGGTTAAAGAGCTTTGATCTGATCATCATAATATCCTCCCTTAATATTTCGAATATCTAAGATCTCGGTCTTGCAGCGATCAAGACCTTGATCACTACATCCGATCATTAGATTCAGGCAGACGGGGCAGTGTTGTTTGCCCCAAAAACTGGCTCAGATCAAAAAAAGATCCGCCGTCCCCGATGGATGGCGGATCTTGCGAGAACCTCGGCCGCCTCGCAGGCGGCACCGAGACGGTTCATTTGCCCGCGGCGAGCTGCAGGCGGGCGTTGGCGGCCTCGAGCTGATCGCGAAGCTCCTCGGTCTCCTCGATCGGCGCGGTCGCTGCGGCGGCGAGAGCCTTCTCGGCGTTTTCACGATCGAGACGCGCGGCGTCGAGGCTGATCTCGCCCGCAAGTTCGGCGGCGTCGGCCAGCACGGTCACGCGATTATTGTTGACCTCGACAAAACCTCCGGTGATGACGATCCTCTCGGTGGCGCCGCCGGCCGTATACGAAAGAACGCCGGGTTTCAGCGCCGAGATCAAAGGAGCATGATTCGTCAGGATGCCGGCCTCGCCCGATGCGGTCGGCACGGTCACGGAGTCGGCTTCGACATCGACCACTTTGCGTTCGGGAGTAACGATCTCAAGTCTTAACATAGATTAGAGTTCAGAGTGTGGAGTGACGAGTGACGAGTTCAAGACCTATCGCTGGTCACTTGTCACCCGTCGCTCGTCACCAATTTAGGCAGCCGCGGCCATCGACTTGGCCTTCTCGCGGGCCTCCTCGATGGTGCCGACCATGTAAAAGGCCTGCTCCGGCATCTCGTCGCACTTGCCGTCGAGGATCTCACGAAAGCCCTTGACAGTATCTTCGACCTTGACGTACTTGCCAGGGATACCCGTGAACTGCTCGCCAACCGTAAATGGCTGCGAGAAGAAACGCTGGATCTTGCGGGCGCGGGCGACCGTGAGCTTGTCCTCCTCGCTGAGCTCGTCGAGACCGAGGATCGCGATGATGTCCTGCAGGTCTTTGTACCGCTGCAGGATGCGCTTGACCTCCTGAGCGGTATTGTAGTGCTCCTCGCCGACGATGGCGGGATCAAGAATGCGCGAGTTCGAAGCGAGCGGGTCGACCGCCGGATAGATTCCGAGCTCGACGATCTGACGCGACAGCGCCGTGACCGCGTCGAGGTGAGCAAAGGTCGTCGCGGGCGCCGGGTCGGTGTAGTCGTCGGCCGGGACGTACACGGCTTGGATCGACGTGATCGCGCCGGTCTTGGTCGAAGTGATGCGCTCCTGCATCTCGCCCATCTCGGTGGCGAGGTTAGGCTGATAACCCACCGCCGAAGGCATACGGCCGAGAAGTGCGGACACTTCGGAGCCGGCCTGCGTGAAGCGGAAGATATTGTCGACAAAGAAGAGCACGTCGTTGCCCTGATCGCGGAAGTACTCGGCGACCGTGAGGCCCGACAGAGCGACGCGGAGACGCGCTCCCGGCGGCTCGGTCATCTGGCCGTAAACCAGCGACACCTTTGAGTCCTTGATGGCGTTCATGTCGACCTTTGTCAGGTCAAAGGCCCCGCTCTCCTCCAGGTTGTGCATGAACGCGTCGCCGTAGCGGATGACCTTGGACTCGACCATCTCGCGGAGCAGGTCGTTGCCCTCGCGGGTTCGTTCACCGACGCCCGCAAAGACCGAGTAGCCCTCGCGGCCCTTGGCGACGTTGTTGATCAACTCCATGATCAGCACCGTCTTGCCGACGCCGGCACCGCCGAAGAGGCCGATCTTGCCGCCGCGGAGGAAGGGCTGGATCAGGTCGATGACCTTGATGCCCGTCTCAAACATCTCGAGCGACGTCGCCTGCTCGTCAAAGCTCGGAGCGTGGCGGTGGATCGGGTACTTTACGTCGGAGACGACCGGGCCGAGCTCGTCCACGGCCTCGCCGATCACGTTCATAACGCGGCCGAGCGTCGCCGGGCCGACCGGCACGGTGATCGGGCCGCCGAGATCCTCGACCTTCATTCCGCGGACCATGCCGTCGGTCGGAAGCATCGATACAGCGCGGACGCGGCCTTCGCCGAGGTGCTGCTGTACCTCGGCCACGACGTCGACCGGTGTCTCGACGTCGAAACCGTCTGATGTAATACGAAGTGCCTGATGGATCGGCGGCAAGTAATTCTTGAACTCAACGTCAACGACCGGCCCGATGATCTGAACGACCTTTCCGACCCGTCCCGCGGCGTTACCGTTATTACTAGACATTTCTTAAAGTGCTCCTTTGATAGATGCAAAAATGCTGGGTTTTACAAAGGAGTTAGAGTACCACAGCGTGGGAAAGTACCGCAAAGTCCGGCGGGCGGCGGCGGCGATGCGGACGCAATATGTTGTGGCGCTCGTCGTCGTCGAGATGGCTCTCGCCGTTCGTTCCTTTGTATGTTGAGCGGCGGTCATACCGACGCGGCGGGGCGCGATAGTGCACCGTTCGCACTTAACGGGTCACACGCCGCTCAAAATCTGCTTGCCTTTTAGCGTTTCCGTGGTATAACGGCGTTACCGAAAATACAACTCACTTCGAGCTCAGGAGAACAAAGGGATGGCAAAGTTTACGATCAGTGTGCTGCTGACGGCAGTCTTTACATTGTCCGTTTGCGTAATGGTGCGCGCGCAGACGACCGAATTCACGTTTCAGGGGACGCTCACCAGCGGCGGGCAGCCGGCGAACGGGCAGCATGACTTCGAATTTCGATTGTACGATGCTCTCACAGGCGGCACGCAGATCGGCGGCGTCGTGACGCGAAGCGCCGTTCAGGTCAACAACGGCAGTTTTGCGGTGCCGTTGGATTTCGGATCGCAGTTTCCCGGAGCCGACCGGTATCTGGAGATCAAGGTGCGGCAGGCGGGAGCGCCGAATTGGGAAACGCTGGCCCCGCGCCAACGTGTCGCGAGCCAGCCTTACGCGGTCCGCGCGCTTGACGCGACCAATGCCGGCAGTGCGGCAACGGCGGCCAACGCGTCTGCGCTCGGCGGCATTCCGGCGGCGCAGTACGTCTTGACGATCGACAGCCGTCTCTCGGACGCTCGTCAGCCGCTGCCGGGCAACGCGAATTACATACAGAACAACAACGCCGCGGCCCAAACCGCGAGTTTCTGGATCACGGGCGCCGCCAAGGCATTCTCGGTCAGCGGCGACATAGTCAACGGCGGAACGGTCAACGCCGACCTGCTGAGGACCGGCGTCATTCAACATACTTCGGGCGCGAGGAGCCTCTTTACCGATACGGCGACAAACAGCACTCTGGTCGGCATCGGCACGGCATCGGCAAATACCGGCGCGTCCAACACGTTTGTCGGCTGGAGCTCGGGCGCGGCAAATACCGACGGCGCCCGCAACTCATTCTTCGGAGCGTCGTCCGGGCTGGCAAATACGACCGGTGCCGATAATGCCTTTTTCGGCAATCTCGCCGGCGGCGACACTGTCGGCGGCAGCCGCAATTCGCTCTTCGGCGCGACCGCAGGCCGGCTCAATACGACTGGCAGCGACAATTCGTTCTTTGGCTGGCAGGCCGGCCGGACCAATACGACCGGCACGGGCAATCTCGCCATCGGAGCCTTTGCCGATCTCTCGACGAGCAATCTGACAAACGCGTCTGCGATCGGATTTCGCGCTTTGGCGACGCAGTCCAACAGTCTCGTGCTCGGCTCGGTCAACGGCGTCAACGGCGCGACGGCCGACACGAATGTCGGCATCGGGACGACCGCTCCGACGCAGCGTCTGCACGTTGTCGGCAACAGCCTCTTTACCGGCAACCTCAGCGTGAGCGGCTCGATCACGGGCACGCTCAATGTCAGCAGCCTGACCGGCGTGCTCGGCGTCGCCAACGGCGGCACCGGCCTCGCAGCGCCGGGAGCGAACAACAACTTCCTGCGCAGCAACGGCACGGCATGGGTCAGCGGGCCGATGACCGCGGCCGACATCGTCGGCGGCAGCACGAACTACATTCAAAATTCGACCGCGACGCAGGCCTCGGCAAACTTCAACATCTCGGGCAGCGGCACGCTCGGCGGCACGCTCTCGGCCTCGGTCGTCAGCGCGGCGACGCAGTTCAATTTAGGCACGCAGCGTCTCTTGGCGGCGCCCGGTACGGGAAATGTGTTTGCCGGCATCGGCGCGGGCGCGGCAAACACGACGGGCACCGGCAACGCGGCGTTTGGCAGCGACGCGGGCACGGCAAACACGACCGGCAGCAACAACGCCTTTTTTGGCGAAGGCGCGGGGGCGGCGAATACGACCGGCTTCTCAAATTCATTTTTTGGCCGCGCCGCCGGCAGCGCGACCACGATCGGCGACAGCAACTCATTCTTTGGCAACGGGGCCGGCGCGGCCAACGTCGCGGGTACGCAGAATACCTTTGTCGGCCGCAACGCCGGCAACTCGAATGGCGGAGGCAGCGGCAATTCGGTCTTCGGCCATAACGCAAATGTCGGCTCGGCAAATCTCACCAATGCGACAGCTATCGGCAGCTCGGCTCTGGTCACGCAAAACAACTCGCTTGTACTCGGCTCGATAACCGGCGTCAACGGCGCGACCGCGTCGACGAGCGTCGGCATCGGAACGACCGCGCCGAGCGAGCGGCTGCACGTCGTAGGCAACGGCCTCTTCAGCGGCAATCTCAGCGTCGGCGGCACGATCACGGGTTCGCTCAGCGTCTCTAATCTGACCGGCGTTCTCGGCGCGGCCAATGGCGGAACGGGCATCAATTCGCCGGGAGCGGCGGGCTCGTTCCTGCGCAGCACGGGAACGGCCTGGGCGGCGTCGCCGATCCTCGCGGCGGACATCCCGGCAGGCAGCTCGAGCTATATTCAAAATCAGAACGCCGCAGCGCAGGCCTCGGCAAATTTCAACATCTCTGGCAGCGGCACGCTCGGCGGCTCGCTGACCGCGGCAAGCGCGACGATCACCGGCGCCGCAAACGCCGGCTCGGCAAATATCACCGGAGCGCTGACCGCGGCGAGCGGGACCTTTACGGGGCTGGCGTCGGCGGCGACCGTCAACGCGACGTCGCAATTCAATTTTGGCGGTCAGCGGATCTTGAGCGCCGCCGGCACGTCGAATCTCTTTGCAGGCATCGGCGCGGGAGCGGCCAATACGACGGGAGCGAGCAATTCGTTCGTCGGTCCAAACTCGGGCGCGGCCAACACCACCGGCGACGGCAACTCCTTCGTCGGAGCCAATGCCGGCAATGCGACGACGACCGGTCTGCAAAATACGTTCGTGGGCCGCAACGCGGGCGGCACTAATACAACCGGCTCGGGCAATACGACGCTCGGCTCCAATGCCGACGTCGGCAGCGCCGCGCTGACCAACGCCACCGCGATCGGCGCCAATTCGTCGGTCACGCAGAGCAACTCGCTAGTACTTGGCTCGATCAACGGCGTCAACGGCGCGACCGCCGATACCAACGTCGGCATCGGCACTACGGCCCCGGCGCAGAAGCTGCACGTCGTCGGCAACACGCAGATCACAGGCAATCTCACCGTCGGCGGGACGATCACCGGGACCATCTCGGTGCCGGCGACCAGCATCACCGGCGTGCTTGCCGCGGCCAACGGCGGCACCGGACTGTCGACGCCAGGCACCGCGGGCAGCTACCTCCGCAGCAACGGCACGCAATGGACGAGCTCCGCGATCCAGGCCGCAGACATACCGGCAGGCAGCACGAGCTATATTCAAAATCAGAATGCCGGCCCGCAGTCGTCGGCCAACTTCAACATCTCGGGCAGCGGCACGCTCGGCGGCTCGCTGACCGCGGCGAGCGCATCGGTTGCCGGCGGCGTCTCCGCCGCGAGCGCGACCCTGACCGGGGCGCTCACCGCCGGCAGTGCAAACGTCGGGGGCAACCTGACTGTCGACACCAACACGCTGGTCGTCGACGCCGCCAACAATCGCGTCGGCATCGGAACGGCGACCCCGACATCGACCGTCGGCGTCGCCGGCGAGAGTGCCGCGGCGATCTCTATGGAGCGGCGGACCGCGCCCGACACGGCTGGAAACCAGTTGACCGTCTCGGCGGGCGGAGCGGCCGTGGGCGGCAGCAACAACGCCGGCGGCGATCTGATCCTGACGTCCGGCACGTCGACCGGCACCGGCGGCTCAAATATCGCTCTGCGGACCGCTTCGCCGGGCACTCCGGGTACGACCGACAACGCTCCGACGACAAAACTCTTCATCGCGGCGGCCGGCAACGTCGGCATAGGCACGACCTCGCCGAGCGAGCGTCTCTCGGTCGCCGGCAACGCGAGCGTGAGCGGCAATCTGACGGTCGGCGGCTCGATCACAGGCTCGCTTAACGTCAGCAACATTTCGGGCGTGCTGCCGACGGCGAATGGAGGGACCGGACTGTCCGCTCCCGGAGCCGCGGGCAGCTTCTTGCGCAGCAACGGCACCAACTGGACGACCTCGACCATAAATGCGAGCGACATACCGTCGGGCAGCGGCAACTACATTCAAAATCAGAATGCGGGCGCGCAGGCCTCGGCCAATTTCAACATCTCGGGCAGCGGCACGCTCGGCGGCACGCTCACGGCGGCCGGCGGAGCATTCAGCGGCGCGGTCACCTCGGCGAGCGCGACCGTCAGCGGGTCGGTGAATGCGGGCAGTGCCGCGATCACCAACGCGCTCACCGCCGGCAGTGCAGCCGTCGGCGGCAACCTGACTGTCGACACCAACACGCTCGTCGTCGACGCCGCCAACAACCGCGTCGGCATCGGAACGGCGACCCCGACAAACGCACTCTCGCTCGCCGGCGAGACCGCGCAGACCATCGCACTCGAGCGCCGCACGGCAGCATCCTCCGCCGGCAGCGCTCTGACCGTCGCCTCCGGCGGCGCGACGAGCGGCGGGAGCAACTTGAACGGCGGCGATCTCGTGCTCGCATCGGGCACGTCGACCGGCACCGGCGGCTCGAACATCGTCTTTCGGACCGCGACCCCGGCCGCGACCGGGACGGCCGATAATTCGCCGTCGACAAAGATGCAGATCGCCGGTAGCGGCTCGGTCGCGATCGGCGCAAATCCCACCAACGACACGCGCCTCACGGTCACTCGTTCGGGCGTCGAGAATGTCGATAACAACGCCCTCTCGGTCACCAACGCGACCACCGGCAGCGACCCGCTGCTCTCGCCGGCAAAGTTCACCGCCAAATTCTCCAATACCGGCGCCGTGCTCGGCGACAGCAGCGGCGTGCAGGTCGACAACCTCTCGACCAACATCGTCAAGGACGGCCTCGTCAAGAACGGCCTCGTCGTACAGTCGACCGGCGCCTTTACGGGCGACACCGGCGCGGCGACAAAGAATTACGGACTGACGGTCACCGTCGCCGGCGCTGATGAGAACTACGCCGCGACATTCTCGGGCGGCAACGTCGGCATCGGCACCACCGCGCCGCAAGACGCGCTGACCGTCAACGGAATGATCCGCGTCTCGACCCTTGGCTCGGCCGGCGCGACGGCTCTCTGTCAAAATGCGTCGAATCAGATCGCAAGCTGCTCGTCGTCGCTCCGCTACAAGACCAACATCACGCCGTACCTGCCGGGCCTCGCCTTTATCCGCCAGCTGCGGCCGATCGCATTCGACTGGGTCAGCGGCGGGCTAAAGGACGTCGGCTTCGGTGCTGAGGACGTCGCACGCGTCGACCCGCGATTCGTGACCTACAACGCAAAGGGCGAGGTCGAGGGCGTCAAGTACGACCGGCTCAGCGTCGCATTCGTCAACGCCTTTACCGAGCAGCAGCGCCAGATCGAAGAGCAAAAGAAACAGCTCGACGAGCAAAACAAAAAGCTCGACGCGCAGCAAAAGCAGATCGACGCCCTCGTCCGCGCCCTCTGCACAAAAGACCCCGCCAGCGACATCTGCCGCGACCGCTGATACAGGCGCATGCCTTAGATAGAAACGCCGTGCCTCCATTAAAAAGCACGGCGTTTTTCAATTTACAGAACACATCTTGAATCTGCCCCAGACGGTTTGACAGTATCGAGAATCCGGCTATACTGCTCATACTTTTTCCACCACCAAACCATTCCAGGGAAGTTTTACTTGATCCGGCGCGGCCTCGTTGCATCCTCGCAGCCTTACCGCGAAGCGTCCGCCGCCGCCTCAGCGATCCTTCAGGCATCTGACCGCCTTCGCCACGATGCCCTGGCCGTTACCCGGTCTTTATTTAGTAGTACCAAACCAACTAAACCGAACAGGAGAATTCCCACTCACTAGGGAGCACTACACCACAATGTCCAATCGCCGAAACGCCGTCACGTTCCGACTCGCTATCACTGTCTCGATCATCACCATCTCGCTGCTGGCCACCCTGGCCAACGCATCCGCCGCGTCAGCGATCGGCCTCGCAAACTTCAACTGGCAAGACCTCATCCCAAGCCTCATGTCGGCTTCCAACGACTCGGCTGACGCCGAGTCCGAGAAGATCATTGCCGAAGCTCTGGCGATACTGCCGCCTACGGTCAAGACCGTATGTTCGGCGGGTGGAGCTGACTTTACGTCGTTGGGCGGGGTAAGCGGCGCAATCGCAGACCTGAACACAAACTTTGTGACGGGTAACGTAACATACAATGTCTGCGCAGGACACACGGAAACACTAACTGCCGCGCTGGCTATTACCGCGACTGGCTCGCTCGGCAACGACATAATCATCCAGAAGAGCGGAGCCGGAGCGAACCCTCTAATTACGGCATACGTTGGTACGGCAACGCCCGGTAGTGCCACCCCCGACGGAATGCTTCGGCTACAGGGCTCGGATTACGTAACAATCGACGGCATCGATTTTACCGACCCGAATCTCGCCAATCCGGCAACGATGGAGTTTGCTATTGGTCTATTTAAAGCGACAGCTGGAAACGGAAGTAACAACAATATCATTCAGAATTGCACCATTAACGTACAGAGAGTTAACAACGCGACGGGCTCTACCCCGATGGTCGACGGGTCTGTCGGAATTTTGGTGATCAATTCCACAGCAACAGCAGCGACTACCGCTCTTACACCGACTAACGGCGGCACGTTGGCGACCAACGGAACAAATTCGGCAAACAAGTTTTACGCAAACACGATCAATGGTGGCAATTATGGAATCGTGTTTTCAGGCTACGCCGCTTCAACTGGCGTGGGACCGGCGCCAACCGCGACGACGTTCTTAGGCGATTTAAGCAATGATGTGGGTGGGACGTCGGCAGCAACAGGAAATACCATTCTTAACTTTGGCGGCGGCGGCACAACCAACGCTTCGGCAGGTATTCGTGCAAACAATCAGTGGGGAATAAACATTTCGTATAACACTCTGAACAATAACAATGGTTCGGGCGTTAATCATGCGACAACCTTTCGGGGTATTTACGCTCAAGCGGGAACCAGCGCAAACGCCACAATCAATAACAACACAGTCACTATTCGAAGTGGAGCGTCGACGAATGCGCTTACCGCCATCGACAACGGAATTGGTTCAACGGCTGCGTCGAACACTGTGACTATCAATAACAACACCGTGAACATTGGCTACAGCACAGCCACTACCGGTGTTGCTACCGCAATCGGCAACTCCGCGACGGCCGCAACGGTAAACATCAATGGAAATACCATTCAGGGAATAAGCGGAACACCACTTTCCGGAACTGGCACTCATGTAATGCTTGAGACCGGTTCACCAACGACGGTCACCAGCAGCAACAATATTGTTCAAAATCTAAGTAGAGACGGAGCGAGCGGATCGTGGCGCGGTATCAAAACGACGAGCCCGACGAACTGGACCGCGAATGGTAATACCGTAACCAATCTTAGCTGGACGGCCGCTGCATCAACGGGCTCGATCGACGCGATCTATAGTTTTAGCTCAGCTGTCAACGTCACTGCTAATAGCAATTCAATTACAAATCTCTCAACCCCGACGACGGGTACTATTACCGGTATCAATGAATTCGGTTCGTCGGGACTCAAGATCATTCAAAACAACACAATTTCCAATTTTTCAACTACGGCGGGCGGTGCTGGCGGCGCGACATTTCGTGGCATTAGCGAATCTACTGGTACAACCAACGATATTAGCGGGAACACGATTTTCTCCCTGAATAGTACGGGGACAACGGGCGGAACAAGCGGCACAATTGTCGGAATTACCGTTTCCAGCGGTACTACGAACAATATTTATAAGAATAAGATCTATGACCTTTCCACAACCAGCACCGGCGCGACTGTAAACGGAATTACTCAGAGCGGCGGTACGACAAACAATATTTACAATAACCTAGTTGGCGATTTGCGCGCTCCGGCCCTAAATGCCACCAATTCTCTTAATGGCTTGAACCTCTCCGGCGGCACAACAAATAACGTTTACTTCAACACCGTATATCTTAACGCGTCGAGCACCGGAGCGAATTTTGGATCCAGCGCCCTAAACGCGTCAACAACCCCCACGCTTACATTGAGGAACAACATCCTCGTCAATACTTCGACCGCCACGGGAACTGGCCTAACTGTGGCGTACCGCAGAACGAATACAACGTTGACCAGTTACGCGAGCGCATCCAACAACAATGATTTGTACGCCGGTGTCCCGAGCGCGACGAATCTGATCTTCTACGATGGAACAAACTCGGATCAATCGATCACCGCCTACACAGCGAGAGTTGCTTCACGTGATTCGAATTCGTTTAGTGAGAATCCGCCGTTCCTGAGCACGACCGGATCGAATGCTAATTTCCTTCACATAAATCCCGCGGTTGCCACGCAACTCGAAAGCGGCGGTACCTCGGTTTCGGGTATAACCGACGACTTTGACGGGAATACTCGCAACGCAACGACGCCTGATGTCGGAGCCGACGAATTTAACGGTACGTCTCTCGACCTAACTGCTCCGAGCATTACGTACACGGCATTTGCGGGCACTGCGAGTACCGCGAACAGAAATCTGACGGCAACGATCATAGACGCGAGCGGCGTAGCGAGCGGCGCCAATGCCCCGCGCATCTACTTCCGTAAGGGTTCAACAGATACGTTTGTTTCGACTCAATGCTCCGGTACAAGCCCAACCTACACGTGCACGATCGACTACTCGCTCGTAACGGGCGGCAGCGTTACAACGAGCGACGTTATCGAGTACTTCGTCGTGGCGCAGGACACGGCAGGCAACGTCGGGGCGAACCCGAGCGGGGGCTTCACGGCGACGAGCGTTACGTCGATCACCACGCCGCCAACTACGCCGAATAGCTACACGATCCTTCCTTCGATCAGCGGAAATAAGAATGTCGGCGCTGGCGGCGACTACGCTACGCTGACGGCCGCAATCGCCGATCTGAACAGCAAAGAGATCGTGGGCCCGGTAACCTTGACGCTGACCGATCCGAACTATACATCTCCGGCCGAGACGTTCCCGTTGGTCATCAATGCGAACAACGGTTCCAGCGCGACCAATACAGTAACGATCAAGCCAGCCGCCGGGGTTTCCGCGACCGTGTCAGGGTCGGTTGGATCTGGATGTTTGATTCGGCTCAATGGAGCTGATTACGTTTCGATTGACGGGTCCAACAATGGATCGTCGTCTCGAAATTTGACGCTCACCAACACATCGACGAGCACGACGAGTTCGGCATTGGCCACCATTTGTATCAGTAGTCTCGGCACAGCAGCCGGAGCTACAAACAATACTGTTAAGAACACCAACATTAGTACCGGTACCGTGACTGCGAACGGAAGTTACGGGATTTCGGTTGGCGGGACCACGCCAGGTACCGCCGGCGCCGATAACGACGGCACCACTCTTCAGAACAACAACATCACCCTTGCCACCACAGGGCTCTACGCGGCGGGCACCGCTTCAAATAGCACGGGCGGAAACGACGCGCTTCTCATCTCCGGAAACACAGTTGACTCGAACACGACACTACAGAACTACGGCGTTCAGGTCAGTAATGCGTTAAACAGCACGATCACGGGTAACACGATCAGCGTGCAAACATCCGGAGCGTTTCAGCCCACAGGAATTTCGCTTGAAACGGGCTTCGTTTCCTCGACAGTCTCCGCTAATACGATCACCAAAGCGCTCGCAACAAATACGGGCGGCTACGGTGGTCGGGGCATCACGATCGGTACGGGTGCGGCCTCCAGCAATTTGACAATCGCCAATAATGTCATCTATGGCGTTAACGGTACGAACTGGAACACTTTCGGTAACTCGTCGTCGATGGGCATCGCGATTGGCATGATCGGCGGCAGTACAACGATCTCGACGACTGCGGGCGGCATCAACCTGTACTACAACAGCGTCAGCATGACCGGCAGTATGGGCTCAGCTTCGACGACGGCACTGACGACGGCGCTTTATGTCGGCTCGGGTGCGACCGCGCTCGACATCCGCAATAACGTATTCGCGAATACGCAGGTGGCGACTAGCACGACGCAAAAGAACTATGCCATCTATTCTGCTGCTGCCAACACTGCCTTCACGACGATCAACTACAACGATTACTTCGTGAGTAATTCGTTCAATGCTGCGTCGGCAATACCGGGCTTTATCGGGTCTGACCGCACCAACTTGTCTGGCATCCAGTCCGGCTTTGGGCAAAACGCTAATTCGATCATCGCTGATCCACTTTTTAATAATTCAGCAAGCAATCTGCAGCCCCAAACAGGCTCGCCCGTGCTTGGTGCGGGAAGTCCGATTGTGGGGGTCACGACCGATATTCTCGGCACGACTCGCAGCGGATCGACTCCTTCGATCGGCGCGTATGAGGCTGGAGTCGATACGGCCGGGCCGATTATCACTTATACCGCTTTTGGTAATACATCCAGCGCTTCGGATCGAACGCTGACAATTTCGGCGACCGACACTTCGGGCGTACCGGCGTCGGGGATCGGGCTTCCGGTGCTTTATTTCCGTAAAGGTTCATCTGGCAGTTTTGCCTCGAGCCAGTGCACGTTCGTTTCGGGCAGCAGCTACAACTGTGCGACGAACTATGCTGCGATCGGCGGCGTGGCAGCCGGTGACACGGTGCAGTACTTTGTAGCGGCGCAGGATAGTCTCGGAAACGTTTCGGTCAATCCTTCAGCCGGCGCCGGCGGTTTGACGGCGAACCCCCCTGCGGCAGGTACACCGCCGACATCGCCGAATAGTTACCTGATCTCGATAACATACGCGGGCTCCTTCAACGTCGGAACTGGCGAAACATA
Organism: Pyrinomonadaceae bacterium; assembly: GCA_046313635.1. Lineage (GTDB taxonomy): Bacteria > Acidobacteriota > Blastocatellia > Pyrinomonadales > Pyrinomonadaceae > OLB17. The sequence goes on from JBKBYA010000002.1 coordinate 233,383, forward strand.
TACCTCGCTGACCAACGCCGGCGGCCTCTTCGCTGCTCTGAATGCGGGTGTGTTGACGGGTAATGTCACGATCAACATCACGACCGACCTCACGGCCGAAACGGGCAGCATTGCTCTTAATCAACTCGCCGAAGAAGGGGCAGGTGCGGGCACCTATTCCTTAACGATAAGACCAGCCGGTGCGGCTCGCACGATCTCGGGAAGCGGTTCTAATGTCATCAAGCTGAATGGCGCCGATCGCGTGACGATCGACGGCTCGCTAGGCGGAGGAACAGATCAAAGTCTTACGATCAGCAATTTGAGTACGTCGAGCGGCACGACCGTGATTTGGATCGGGAGCATTGGGGCTGGGGCGGGCTCGAATAACGTTACAGTAAAAAACTGCATTATTAGGGCCGGCACCAAGGGAACTGGTTCTGCGGCGACGACCGTTGTTACGACGTTTGGCATTTTTGCCGGAAACACGTCGGGCGCGGCGGCAGGTCCGGACAACGACAATCTGACCATCCAGAATAATCAGTTCCTGAGATCGACGTACGGAATTCAGGCCGTCGGCGATACGACCGGGGCCAATGACAATCTGACGATCCAGGGCAATGTCTTTGGCGATCCAGCAACCGATACCAACAGTATCGGTCGGATCGGAATGCTTTTGAGCTACGTCAACAACGGAAACGTCTCGCAGAACACGATCAGGAACGTGGTCGTGGGCGATTCAGGGAATTCAACCGGAATCCTTCTCAGCACCAACTTCCTGAATTCAAGTGTGACGCGGAACAACATCTCAAACATCCGCTACACCGGCACGGGCGGCTACGGCGGAAAGGGAATCGATATCGCGACCGGCAACGCGACGAGCGGCGTGACTATCGCGAACAATTTTATTTCCGATATTAAGGGAGACGGTTGGAATCTACTCTCTTCGGATTCCATAGTCGGGATCCGCGTGGGCTCAACGACAGGCGGCGTGAACGTTTACTTCAACTCGGTTTGTCTCTGCTCGGGCGCGTTTGCGGGCAATTCTTCGGGAACGGTAAGCGCGGCCTTTGCTGCCATCTCCGGCGCATCGGGTCTCGATCTGAGGAATAACATATTCGCGACCAATCTCGACAACACTGCCTCCACGTCGGACAAGACCTACGCGGTGGCGACGACGGCGACAACCAACTCACTCTTCACTACGATCAACTACAACAACTATCGCGTGTCGGGCACGCCCGGCTTTGTCGGGCTGTTGAATGCGGTCGACCGCCTGACACTGGCAAACTGGCAGACGGCAAGCGGACAGGACGCCAATTCTATGGCCGTCGATCCGCTATTTGCGACGGCTTTGGATCTTCACCTTCAGTCGGGTAGTCCAGTCGTTGATCAGGGAACCACTATCGCTGGATTGACCGTCGATTACGACGGCGACTCGCGGCCGCAGGGCCCGGCGGTGGATATCGGGGCCGATGAGGTAGTCATCACTAATACTGCGCCGACGATCACTGCTACCACGGGAGTAACTCGACAGGCCGGGTCTGCGGGGTCTAATTCGACGATTGCCACGGTCGGGGATGCGGAGAGCGGAGCCGGTAGCGTTACCGTGACGGTGACGAGCGCCAATCCTTCGAGTGGCGTGACGATATCTAACATCGTGAACACGAACGGCACCGTCACGGCCGACATCGTGGCGGCGTGCGGGGCGACTGATCCCGCGACATTCACGCTGCAGGCAAGCGACGGCACACTCACGTCGACGTCAAGCTTCAGCGTCGCGGTGACGGCTAATCCGGCGCCGACGCTTACCTTCAACAATCCGTCCTCGATCCAGCTTAACGGCTCGACGACGGTCAATCCGGCGACCTCGGGCGACAATGGAACGGTAAGTTACGCGCTGCAGGGACAGGGAACTTACACGGGTACGATCTCTGTCAATAGTTCGACCGGAGCGGTCTCGATCAGCAACGCGGCACCGGCCGGAACGCACACGATCACTGTGCGGGCGACCGACAATTGCGGGGCGACGACCGATGCTTCGTTCAGCCTGACGGTGGTGACGCCGACGATCAATATCACACCCGGAACGGTGGGCTTCGGCGACCAGATCGTCAGCACGACGAGCAGTGCTCAGACGGTGACGATCGGCAATAACGGCAGTTCGAATCTAACGATCGGCACGGTCACGGTGACCGGCGCCAACCCGGGCGACTTCAGCATTACCAACTCGCCTTCTAACGCGACGATCACGCCGGGTAATTCGGTGCAGTTCTCGGTAACGTTCACACCCTCGGCGGCGGGAGCGAGAGCTGCGACGATCAATATTCCGAACAACAGTTCAAATAACCCGAGCGCAACGGTCTCGCTGACCGGCAACGGCACGCAGCCGGGAACGCTTCAATTCGGAGCCGCAACCTACTCGGGCGGCGAGAATGGCGGCAGTATCGCGTTGTCGGTTACCCGTACGGGCGGAACCGACGGCGCGGTGTCGGCGCAGATCACATTCAGCGGCGGCAGCGCGACGGGCGGTGCGTCGTGCAGCACTAACGGGGTCGATTACGTCAACACGGCGATCACCGTGAACTTCGGGTCCGGCAGTACAACGCCTTCGCAGGCGATCTCGGTGCCGATCTGCGACGATTCGGTGTACGAGGGCAACGAGACGTTCGGCGCGACGCTCGGCAGCTTTACCGGCGGCGCCACGGGCGGCAGTCAGACGACGGCAACGGTTACGATCAACGAGAACGATCCGCAGCAGTTTGCGCTGACGGTCAGCAAGAACGGCTCCGGCAGCGGCACCGTGACCAGCGATCCCGCCGGCATCAATTGCGGTTCGAACTGTTCGGCGAACTATGATGACGGGACAAACGTCACACTCACGCCTGCGGCCAATCCCGGCTCAGTATTCACGGGCTGGAGTGGTGCCTGCACGGGAACTGCGGCGTGCGTCGTTTCGATGACGCAGGCACGCAGCGTGACGGCGACCTTCGTCAGGGTTTATACGCTCACGGTCACCAAGGCCGGAACGGGCGGCGGTGTCGTGACGAGCTCGCCGGCCGGCATCAATTGCGGCGTTGATTGTGACGAGGATTATCAGAGCGGCACGGTCGTAACGCTAACGGCGACGGCGGACTCGACTTCGACGTTCAGCGGCTGGAGCGGTGCCGGCTGCAGCGGTACCGGATCTTGCATCGTTACGATGTCGCAGGCGGCCTCTGTGACGGCGACCTTTACCCGTAACCAATACGCCCTTACCGTTTCGAGGAGCGGCTCGGGCAGCGGCACCGTGACCAGCGATCCTGCCGGCATCAATTGCGGTTCGAACTGCTCGGCGACATATGACGAAGGCACGACGGTAACGCTGACCGCGGCAGCCCACGCCGGCTCAACCTTTGCTGGTTGGAGCGGCGCATGCAGCGGCACGGGGTCGTGTGTGGTGACCATGACGTCGGCCGCAAACGTTACTGCGACCTTTAACACAACGGTCACGACAATGCAGTTTGACTCGGCGTCGTACTCCGGGGCCGAGGGAACAGCCGTGACCGTTACCGTAACGCGCGCCGGCAATTTGAGCGTAACGAGCACGATCAACTACGCAACAGCGAACGGGACGGCGACGTCCGGAGCGTGCGGTTCGGCCGGCGTTGATTACCTCGCGGCTAGCGGGCAGCTGTCGTTCGCGGCCGGAGAGACGAGCAAGACCTTTACGGTGACGCTCTGCACCGACGCTCTGTCGGAAAGCACGCCGGAGACCATTAATCTTGCGCTCAGCGGAGCAACGGGCGGTTCGGCCGGAACGCCGGCCGCGGCCGTGATCTCGATACTCGACGCGGCGGGCGAGTTCGTCAATATGACGCCTTACACGATCGCCAATAACGGCACCGGAACGATGGGCGATATCTCGGTGTCGGGTTACGCGACCGGCGGCGTCCAGGGTGTGAGGGTAACGCTATACGGCGTGACACATTCAAATCCTGACGATCTCGACATCCTGCTCGTAGATCCGAGCGGCTCGCGCAAGTTCGTGCTGATGGGCGACGTCGGCGGTTCGACGCCCGTCAGCAGCGTAACGCTTACATTTGAGGACGGCGCCGCTGTCTCGATGCCGGATGCCGGGCCGATCATGAACGGGCAGAACTACAAGCCGACAACCTGCGTAGCTCCGGTATCTGACTTCGCAGGAGCTCCGGCGAGCCCATATGCTGAGCCCGGCTGCTCGAGCACCGGCGCGACCCTTAACGGGACGTTCTCCGGCTTTAATCCGAATGGCGTATGGAAGCTCTACGTTCGCGACGACGCCGGAACGATTCGCGACTCGTTTGGTTCCGGTTCGATCGCTGGATGGGGAATCCAATTCCTCGTTCCGACCGCGGCGCCTACAAATCTAGGCGGCCGGATCGCAGACGCCCTCGGTGCGGCTATCTCAAATGCGTCGGTGACCATTTCCGGCGGCGACCTGCCGGAGCCAGTGACGGTGCGGACCGGTACCTTCGGCTTTTACCGATTTACGGGCCTGAGTGCAGGTCAGACCTACATCGTCACGGTGCACGCGTCGCGTTACCGATTTGCTCAACCTTCGCGGGTCGTAATTATGCAGGAGGACGTTACCGATCTCGATTTCGTCGCCGTCCCGCGCGAGTGATGGCAGGAGCTGTACTTAACGACACGCGCAAGGGCACCGCGAACGCAAGTATCGCGGTGCCCTTGTGGCTTACCTGCTCAACCTCGTACAGACTCGCCGCACTACATACGGAGGCCAGCTGCAAGTTGCCGCATTTACGTAAATAGCCGTACGAGGTGCACGCCAACTCGGGCAGAGAACTCGACATTCAAGCTCGGTTCACGACGGGAGGCTGCCGGGGCGGGGCGTAAATTTGTCCCCATTTTGCTCGGTTTTGAGAAACGCGGCTAATCTGACAAAATTCAGGCGATGTCGATTTACGAGGGCCTCGAGCCGATCGATCTTTCCGCGATCAAGACCTACGAGCTGGCGAGCCGCCACAGCAAAGTCACAGTCGACGATCTCGCGCGACCGATAGCAGAATCGGATTCGCTGGCAGACTTTTTAAATAAGCTCCCGTCGATACTCGCGGTCAACTCGCTCCGTTCGGTCGCGGCCGCCATTCGCCGCGCACGCGATCTAGGCAAGCCGGTGATCTGGGGCATCGGCGGCCACGTCGTCAAGACCGGGCTCGCGCCGCTGCTGATCGATCTGATGGAGCGCGGATTCGTGACGGCGATCGCGGCGAACGGCTCGGTGCTCGTGCACGATACCGAGATGGCGCTTGTCGGCTTCACCAGCGAGGATGTTGACGCGACGCTGGGCAAGGGCGACTTTGGAGCGGCTCGAGAGACGGGCGAGATATTGAATTCGGCCGCAAAGGCCGCGGTGCGAGACGCGATCGGGCTCGGCGAAGCGATGGGCCGCGAGGTGCGTTCACATTCGCCGGCGAACGCCGACAAGTCGCTGCTGTGCGCGGCGTACGAGCGGCGGATACCGTTCACCGTGCATCTCGCGATCGGCGCCGACATCGGTCACTTTCACGCGTCGTGCGACGGCGCGGCGCTCGGCGAAGCTTCGCATCGCGACTTTAGGCTCCTCGCGTCGATCGTGCGTGAGATGAACGGCGGCGGAGTGTATCTGAATTACGGTTCGGCCGTCGTGCTGCCTGAGATCTTTTTGAAGGCCGTCACGGTCGTCCGCAATCTCGGTCACGATCTGGCCGACATCACGACGGCGAATTTTGACTTCATTCAGGGATATCGCCCGTCGACCAACGTCGTCCGCCGCCCGACCGCAAACGGCGCCGGACGCGGCTACTCGATCACCGGCCACCACGAGCTGACGCTGCCGCTGCTCGCCGCGATGCTCGTCTGCGAGGCGGGCAGCGCGTGATCGCAGTCAGCCCGGAAAAGTCCTATGAAAACGAAACTGTTCATGCTCGGCCTCATCATTCTGGCGATGGCAAATCTCGAGACGCGGGCGCAGGTAACTTTGTCCGACACGATCTACAAGGCATTCGACGGGAAGGGAAACGCAGTGACGCTCGACGAGATCGTTCACGCGATGTCGACGAGCGACGTCGTTTTTCTCGGCGAGGAGCACGACGACGCTGTCGCGCACGCGATCCAGGCCGAGTTGTTTCGCCGTGCGGTCGCGAGCTATTCGCCGCAGCGCCGCGTCGCGCTCTCGCTCGAGATGTTCGAACGCGACGTGCAGACGGTCGTCGACGAATATCTCAAAGGCCTCATCAGCGAGCAGCACTTTCTGCTCTCGTCGCGGCCGTGGGGAAATTACAAGACCGACTATCGGCCGCTCGTCGAGCTCGCCAAAGAGAAAGGTCTCGCCGTGATCGCGGCCAACGCGCCTCGTCGATACGTCAATATGGTCTCGCGCAGCGGCCGAGACTCGCTCAACGGTCTGTCAAAGGAGGCAAAGTCGTGGCTCGCGCCGCTGCCGTATCCCGAGGCGAGCAAGACGTACGCCGATAAGTTCGTCAAGCTGATGAGTGCGGCGGGCGACCCGGCCGCTTCGAAAGATCCGGCAAGGTTCGTTCACCCGCAGGCGCTTTGGGACGCGACAATGGCCGACTCGATCGCAAACTATCTCTCAAAAAACAAGGGCTCGCTCGTCGTGCATTTGAACGGCGGCTTTCACACCGAGGGTCGGCTCGGCACGGTCGAGCAGCTTCTGCATTACCGGCCAAAGGCGCGGGTGATCGTCGTGACGCTCAAGTCTGAAAAGGACTTTCAAACTTTTGATCCATCGCGTCACACGGCGCTCGGCGATTTTGTGGTCCTGACCGACGCGAGCCAGCCAAAGAGCAGGCGGTGATCGGGAACCGACGGAAAAAAGAGCTGGGCGACAGAACGAATTAGCGCGCAGATGAAGAGCAAAGAAGCGCGGAAGTAAGGACTGGGAAGCGACGGAACACTGAGACGAGGACCGAGGGACCTTGCGCTCGGGGTTTTCCATTTTTCTTGGAGCATAGCCACGCCCTTCAAGGCGTGGTCGTCATCGGCCAGAATTTACCCAGCCCATTTCAACGGGCTTACCACACGAGGCCAGAAGGGCGTTAAAACGCCCTTTATTTTTTGCGTCGACTGCACCCCGCCGTAAACGGCGGGGCTATGCCAGGACAACGGGAAGCTTTTTCGAAATGGCCGAACATAGAAAGAGGCTGTCCTCGCGGACAGCCTCTTTCCGTTTTCCAAATCAGTCAACCAAGCGTATCCGACTGCCTAGCGATAGATCGATTCGCCGCGGTAGTTGGTCCGCCACTCGTTCTCGAAGTAGCTTGCGTCATCATCGGTACGCGGTCTCACGCCGAGCACCGTACCGCCGCTGCGGATGCCTTCTTCGTACTGTTTGGCGTGCTCCTCGGGGATGCCCCAGCCGATGAGAGCACCGACAAGGCCGCCCGTCAGACCGCCCGCGCCGGCTCCGGCGAGTCCGGCCGCAATCGGCCCCCAAACAACAAGGCCGAGACCCGGAAGCAGTACGTTGGTCCCGATCGCCGCGATACCGCCGATGATGGCGCCAAGCGTGCCGCCGATCGCCGAACCCGCACCGAGACCCTCGAGGGCCTTGTTATCGCTCTCGCCGATCGCCGAGTCCGGATCTTTGTAATATTTGTCACGCGTCTCGTCAGACATCATCACGTTGATCTCATCGTCGGTGTAACCGCGGTCGCGGAGCGATCTGTACGCGCTGTCGGCGCTGTCGCGATCGCGAAACAATCCGGTCAACATACCTCGATTTTCCTGACGGCTGGTAGCTTCATTATTCATAAGAGTTCTCCCTTGTTCGAATTTAGGATAAGCTTGCGCTTGTTAACGACAAGTGCAACCAGCGTGCCCGTTGCATTTCGCGGACAAGCCGTGCCGATTCGATCGATCGAGGCCGAATCTGCGTCGGCGGCGTCTGGTTAACGTACAGAGTGGAGGGCGACATTAGCCGTCCGGCCCGCGGGGCATTTCAATTGGAACGCCACCGGCTTAGAAATGGTCGTCCCAGCTCTCGTGAATCCAGCGCCGCTTGCGAAAGACCGAGTCGGACCAGAAATCACGCAGCAGCTCGACCGAGGGCCGTCCCGCCGCGGGCATCATGACGCTCACCACGTCGTAGCGATACTTCGCGTCCCAGATATTGAAGATGCGCCGGTAAACTCTCGCCGTGCGGGCGATCTGCCGCTGCTTGCGGCGGTCGACATTTGCCGACGGCGGGGCAAATTCGTCCGACCGGCGCGTCTTGACCTCGACAAAGCACAGCGTGCCGTCGCGATCGAGGGCGACAAGGTCGATCTCGCCCGTGACCTGCACGCCGCGGCGGTTGCGGCCGACGGGCACGGTAAAGTTCGAGCAGACGAGCCGGTAGCCGCTCGCTTCTAAAAAGCGTGCTGCCATTCGCTCGCCCTCGTCACCGAGGGCGCTTGTGCCGACGCGGCCAGGACCTAAGCTGTGTGCAGTGTGCTGATCCATTCGACAACTGACCGGAGCGTTCAGGACGCCGAATTATAACAGACCGTTAGCGGCCCGCGTGCCCGACCGTGACGCCGGCCGAGGACGCGGTATGTAGCTCAGCGCCCGACGTTCTATCGCCGGTCAACATCTCGTGCTGAGCTCCTGTATTTGCGAAAAAGCTCTGCTTAGCGGGGCAAAGCTTCATTACTCTCGGGCGGCTGCTGAAGCTCTCTTGCAGATAGATCGGCAGAGACGGCGAATGGCCGATCACAATAAAACGAGACTGCCTTTTCAGGCAGCCTCGTTATTGTCCGATCGTTCCCATTCGATCACGGGATCGGAGCTCCCATCGTAAAGAGCGCCTTCCATGCGCCGCCTTCTTTGCCGTAGATGCTGATGCCGTACTCGTTCGGGATCTTCATATCGCCGCATTTGGCGTCGATCACCGTGCGGAAGGTCAAGAGGCTCAGATCGGCGCCGAGCGATGTGCTCGCCGCGTCGACGAGATCGAACGACTTGACCTCGCATTTGTCCTCCATCCACGTCTTGAGCGCACCGGCGCGGTCCTGGCGTCCCTGACTGGTGAATGCGACGAGGTCTCTCCCGGCCCAAGCCTCGAGCCCGGCGGCATTCTTGTTCTTCCAGTCCTCCCATGCCTTCTTCTCGAGAGCAATCAAAGCCTCGGTCGCGGCGTCAGGTTTGGCTGCCGCAGGCGGAGCGGCGGGCTTGGCGGTCGAAGCCGCGGGCTTGGCGTTCGGGTCGGGGATCGGCGTCTCGGCATGGAACGCGCCTTTCCAGGTCGTGCCTTCGCGTACGTAGACACCCGCGGCCCACGAGTTCGCCGGCACCTTTTGACCGCCGCACGTGGCGTCCACCGCGACCTTGTATGTGACCAGCGCGGCGTCATTGCCGAGCGGCTTCATCTGATCGTCGGTGATCGCGTAGCTCTTGACGTCGCAGTCGGTGCCCGAATATTCCTTGATCGCAGCAGCCTTATCGAGTCGGCCCGACGCGCCGAAGCCGACGAAGTTCGCCGTCAGGAACGGGTCCCAGAATTTTGAATCCTTGTTTTTCCAGGCCTCATAGGCGCTCTTCTCGAGCGTCATCAGGGCCTCCTTGGTCGGAGCCGCTGCCGCGGGCTTGGCGGCGTTTGAATTTGCATTCGCGTTGGCGTTTGCGTTTGACGCGGTATTGGTCGCCGGTTCGCAGCCCGACAGCAGAAGAGCCGCAGCGAACGTTACAAGCAGAAGTCTCATCCGGTTCATACAAGTCCTCCTGGATCTCTGTGGATGGATCGAAAAAAAGCCCGCAGGTGCGCCTCAAAAAAAACAACACCCCGGGCGCGTCTAATACTGGTCGGAACGGCTAAGTGATATCACCGGTCGGTGGGGAAGTCAATCAGGTTTTTAGTCTGCCGACCCGGTCGGACCATATGACTCAGGAAAGCGATCGCGCCGCGCCCATCGCGCTACGAGGCGGACAGTCAAGCCCTCGAAGATAAGGAACCTTGGCCGACGGTTACTGCAGGACGTCCGCGAGGCGAGTACTGGGCACACGTCAAGAGACTTGCGGGAGCGATGCTCCAATCTTTACCAAGGCCAAGGTAATATCGGCCGCACCAATATAAGCGTCCATCCGAGGATGTTCGCGAATATCCAAAGCCCTATCGACCACTTCATGCCCGAAACGGCGGCTAAATACTCCTGCTCGTCGAACCGGATCCGATACCAATATCGATAGAACCATCGAAGCGCCAAGATAACCGGGAATACGTAGATCAAAAGGTTCGGAATAATGAACCAAAGCGGAAATCCGATAAAAGTTACCAGAGCGGTAGAAGCAAGAAATGGAATGAACGCCGGGTCCAGGGACTGGATCTTGTTAGCGGAAGCTATCGCCGACGTGTAATAGTGATTTAGAGCGAAGGACGAAACGACCTCATCGTCCTCATTGAACGCCCCGCAGTTTGGGCATTTTCGTTCGGTCAAGATCAGTTCACCGCTCTCGTCCGTCTGGATCGGGATGAGCTGCCAACAGACCACGCATCGCGCATAGCAGTGAATTACCGGGTCGAGCAGCTCGGGATCATTAAAGCTCATCTCGCGATCTATTGGAGCAAAGGCCGCCCCGGGTTCTGTCAAAGGCTCCGTAGCAGATTCGGATGATCAACACTCCTCTGTAACCGGCTGCCTTGCCATCGACCACCAGGGTCTTGAAGTTCCAGTCGGAAACGGTTTTCTCGACATACTCTGTTACCGGTCGCGGCCAACTGCTCGAGATGGATCTCGCAGAGATGACTTTCCCTGCGTCGCTGACGTCTACAAGCACATAAATGTTTCCTTTTCCGTGAAACTCGCGAACGGCGGCAGGCGGATCCGGAAAGCTCCTCTCTATTACTCTCTTACCAATTTCCGCCGACGGAAGATACCTCAACTTATTCGCCGGTGACTGAGAGAACACAGCACCGGCGAAAAGAAGAAGGAAGAAGCTGGCTGGAACCGCTCTCAAAACGCCGGCTCCTCGTAGACGCCGTAGACGTCTCTGAGTGCGGAGCTGATCTCTTCGACGGTGGCGTAGGCTTTCACGGCGTCGATGATGCAGGGCATCGTGTTCTCGTTGTCGCGGGCGGCGATCTTTAGGCGGTCGAGCGCGTTTGCAACGGCGCCGTTGTCGCGCGTCTGTTTGACGCGGGCAAGCCGCTCGAGCTGGTGGTCGCGGACGGTCTCGTCGATCTGCAGGATGTCGACCGGCACCGGCTCCTCCTCCATCGCATACTTGTTGACGCCGACGATGGTCTGGTCGCCGCGTTCGACGGCCTTTTGATATTGATACGCCGATTCCTGGATCTCGCGCTGCGGAAATCCGGCCTCGATCGCCTCGATCATGCCGCCGAAGTTGTCGATCTTTTCAAAGTAATCAAAGCAGCCGTCGATCATCTTCTGCGTGAGCGACTCGAGGTAGTAGCTGCCGGCGAGCGGGTCGACGGTGTTAACGACGCCCGTTTCCTCGGCGATGATCTGCTGCGTGCGAAGCGCGATGAGCGCGGCCTGATCGGTCGGCAGAGCAAGGGCCTCGTCGTAGGCGTCGGTGTGCAGCGACTGCGTGCCGCCGAGCACGCCTGCAAGGGCCTGGATCGCGACGCGGGCAATGTTGTTCAAGGGCTGCTGCACGGTCAGCGAGACGCCTGCCGTCTGCGTGTGAAATCGCAGCTGCATCGTCCGCGGATTCTTCGCGCCGAAGCGCTCCTTCATCGTCCGCGCCCAGACGACGCGGGCGGCGCGGTACTTTGCGATCTCCTCGAAAAAGTCGTTGTGAGCGTTGAAGAAGAACGAGATCCGCGGCACAAACTCGTCGACCTCCATTCCGCGCTCGACGCCTTTCTGCACGTACTCGACGCCGTCCCGCAAGGTGAACGCAAGCTCCTGCAGGGCCGTCGCGCCGGCCTCGCGAATGTGGTAGCCCGAAACCGAGATCGGGTTGTACTTGGGCACGTGCTGCGAGCAGTACTCGAATGTATCGATGACGAGCTTCACCGCCGGCTTGATCGGGTAGATCCATTCCTTTTGCGCGATGTACTCCTTGAGGATGTCGTTCTGCAGCGTGCCCGAGATCTTTTTGAAGTCGGCACCCTGCTTCTCGGCGACGACGAGATACATCGCCAGAAAGATCGGCGCCGGGGCGTTGATCGTCTGCGAGACCGTCACGCCCTCGAGCGGAATGCCGTCAAACAAAACTTCAAAGTCCGCCAGCGACGACACCGCGACGCCGCACTTGCCGACCTCGCCCTCGCTGAGCGGCGAATCGGCGTCGAGGCCCATCAGCGCGGGCAGATCGTACGCGACCGAGAGGCCGGTCTGGCCGTGCTCCATGAGGTACTTGAAGCGTGCGTTCGTATTCTCGGGCGACGAGAAGCCGGCAAACTGGCGCATCGTCCAAAGCTTGCCGCGATAGCCGGTCGGGTGAATGCCGCGTTTGTACGGGTACTCGCCGGGAAATCCGACCTCGATCCCTTCGACGTCGGCCTCTGTATAGAGCCGCTCGACGGGCTCCAGGCTGACGCCTTCGAACGATCGCTTTCGTTCGGGCGTGCGTTCAAGCACCTTGGCTAAGGTCTCCTCTTCCCAACGCTGCTTTTCGGCCTGAGCGCGGCTGACGGCTTCTTTGATCTCAGATGACATAATTCGCTTGGTTTATCGATCGATAAGTCGTGATTTTAGCATACGGCAGCCGCGGGTCGAACGGGCGGCCGGCCGCCGCGGCGTTGCAATCGTGCGTCGCCAAACCTAGAATGGCGAAATGATTTTTCGTCGCGCCGCGTTTCTCCCGTTGGTTGTGCTGTCGCTGCTCGTCGTGACGGCCGCGTCGTGCGCGGGCGGCGATGCCGATACCGGTCCGTCCAACACTTCGGTGCAGGCGGCGAACGCGAATACAGATTCTGCGCGGACCAATGTCGAGGAGCTCGGGATGCTCGTCAACGTGCCCTATGAAAGCGAAGAGGTCTTTTGGAAAGAGGACGCGGGGCGCAAGCGGCTCGTCGCGGTGCTGATGTTCCCAAGCTCCGAGGCCGAGCGGCTCGTCGCCGACGCCGCGAAGCTGCGTGCTCCCGAGCCGGTGAGCATGACGCCCGAGAGCTGGTTCCCGCCGGAGCTCGTCGCGCAGGGTGAGATGAGCGGCGACAGTACGATAAAGGGGCAGGCTTACGCCGCCGACGCCTTTCTCCAGCCGCCGTACAGCGAGGGCCGCATCGCGCGGATCGACGGAACGGACTACTTCGTGCTGGAGGTCTTTGCGCGATAGCCGGTGCTCAGCCTTTTGAGCCTTCGTATCTTTTTAATTTCCGATACAGCGTAGAGAGATCGATGCCGAGTATCTCCGCGGCCCGGCCCTTGTCGCGGTCAACCGACTCGAGCACGTCGTAGATATATCGCCGCTCGACCTCGTCCAGTGTGGGGCGCATCCCGTCGACGTCGCGGATGACGATAGCACCGTTGACCGACGCTCGCACCTTTGGCGGCAGGTCGTCGAGAGTGATCAGATCAGAACTGAGAATGAACGCACGTTCGACCGCGTTCTCGAGCTCGCGGACGTTGCCAGGCCAGCTGTAGTTGACGAGGGCGGTCATCGCCTCGGGCGAGATGCTCTTTTCGCTGCACCTTTGCCTGCGGGCCGCGGCCGTGGCAAAGTGCCTCGCCAAGAGAGGTATGTCGTCGCGGCGCTCGCGCAGCGGCGGTATCGATATCTCGACGACGTTGAGACGGTAAAACAGATCGTCGCGAAATCGTCCGGCCGCGACCTCGTCCTCGAGATCGCGATTTGTCGCCGCGATTATCCGGGCGTCAAACTTCTCCGCCCGTGACGCGCCGACCGGCGTTACTTCAAATTCCTGCAGCGCACGCAGCAGCTTGACCTGCAGCGTCGCCGGCATCTCGCCCACCTCGTCGAGAAACAATGTGCCGCCCGACGCCGAGCGAAACAGTCCGGGCTTGTCCCTGTACGCCCCGGTGAACGCTCCCCGTTTGTGCCCGAACAGCTCGCTCTCGAGCAGAGACTCGGGCAGCGCTCCGCAGTTGATGGCGAGGAATGGCCGGCCCGAGCGTTCGCTGTTGAAATGTATCGAGCGCGCGACGAGCTCCTTGCCGGTACCGCTCTCGCCCTGCAGCAGAACGTTGGCTCCGGTGGACGCGACCTTTCTGACGAGATCGAAGACGCTCCGCAGCCCATCGCTTTGGCCGACGATCTCTGAAAAGTCGTACCGCCCGCTAAGCTCGCGCCGGAGCAGTCGATTCTCTCTGAAGAGCTCGCGATGCGCGACGCCGTTCTTGACGGACTGCACGATGTCCTCGTTGACGAAGGGCTTGGTGATGTAGTCGTACGCTCCCTTGCGCAGCGCCGCGATCGCCGAGTCGACCGACGAGTAGGCCGTCATCACGATCACGATCGCGTCGGGCTCGAGCGATTTGATCCGGTCGAGCAGGTCGAGCCCGTCGCGGCCGCCCATTCGAATGTCGGTGAGCGTGACGGCAACGTCGGCGGTGCCAAAGATCTCGAGCGCCGTCTCGGCGCTGTCGGCGGTGAGTACCGAGTAGCCCTCGGCCTCGAGCAGCTCGCGCAGTATTCGGCGCATCAACTCTTCGTCCTCGACGAGCAAAACGTTATGCTGAGGCATAGGGCACATCGGCTGTGAAGCGGCTCGATTGGTAAGTCTAGCACACGCTTTTTTTTGAAAAAGGTCATTCGTGATAGCATCGACGTAAAGTTCGCGAGACTCTCAGACCCTGTAAAAAGATCGACCAAGAAATGCGGTACGCCACAATCTCGATCCTTGTCCTGACGGCGTGCCTCCTCTCGTCCACGGCCCTCGGCCAGCAGACAAATCCGGTGGAGCGGCAGGTGGCTAACCCGATCACCGACACGCCCAACGTCAACCCCGTCGCCAACCCCAACGCAACGCCGAAGCCGCGCCCGACCGTCGAGCCCGAGGGCGGCGACGGGGAAGTTGTCGTCTATTCGACCCGTCAAACCGTCGAGGGCGACGCGGGCAAGCGGATCGTCGTTCACGAGGGCAATGTCGACGTTCGCTTCGGCGTCTATCGCCTGCAGGCCGACAAGGTGACGATCTACGAGGCCGAGAACAAAATGGTCGCCGAGGGCAGCGTCGTCTTTGACAAGGGCGACGACGAGCGCATCACCGGAGCCCGCGGCGTCTGGAACTACAAGACAAAGCTCGGATCATTCGAGGACTCGACCGGATTTACGAACCAGACCAACGACGGAACGGTCATCTACTTTCAGGCCGAGCGCGTCGAGCGCGTGTCGCTCGACGAGATCGTCGTCAGCAAAGGCAAATTCACCGCGTGCGACGAGGCCGTGCCGAAGTGGAGCTTTACCGCCGACGAGGCGCGTATCAAGATCAACGACCGCGTCAAACTCAAGGGAGCCAAATTTCGCGTCAAGGACGTCGCACTGCTCGCACTGCCGTACGCTTCGATCCCTATCAAGAAGCGCGATCGAGCGTCGGGGTTTCTGACGCCGACCGTCGGCTACTCGGCCAACAAAGGCCTGCGCGTCTCGAACGCGTACTATCTCACGCTCGGCCGATCGGCCGACATGACCGTCCGCGGCGATCTCTACTCGGGCCGCGGCGTCGGCTACGGCCTCGACTTTCGGACGCGTGCGAATTCGCGATCTTTTCTGGATTTCGGGTTTTACGCCGTAAAGGACAGGATCTTTGGGCCAGGGCCCGACGCAGAGCATCCTGACCAGGGCGGATCGATCGTCTACGCCGAGGGCGTGCATTACTTCCCAAACGGTTTTACCGCGGCCGTCGACGTCAGGCTGACGTCAAACCTCGCCTTCCGGCAGGTCTTTTCCGACGGCATTCAGCAGATCATCTCGCCGATCGAGGTGTCGCAGGGCTTTGTTAACAAGAGCTGGCGCAATTACACGCTCGACCTGCTCGCCCGCTCGCAGGTGATCTCGATCCCGAACGTGCGCATCAAGACGCGCAACCTGCCGAGCGTGAATTTTGAAAAGCGGCCGTCGCTCATCGCACGCGCCTTCCCGGCGTACTTCTCCTTTCGCACGAGCCTCGAGGGGACGGCGCGCCGCGAAGAGGTGGACGACATCGCGCTCTACCGAGCGCGCAACGGCAGCGATCCGACCGTTTCGCCCGCGGTGGCTCAGCGCTTCGACATTTACCCGCAGTTCATCCTGCCGCTGAGCACAAAGTACTTTAACTTTACGGCGTCGGCCGCCGGGCGGATGACGTACTACTCAAACTCGTTTGACGACCTTCGCCGCGTCGTCGGCCGCGACGTGATCAGAAAGTACGGCGAATTCACGTTCGACCTTCGTCCCGTCGCGCTTGCACGCAACTTTTACGGGCGGGCGGGCAGCTTCCGCTTTCGTCACGTGATCGAGCCCTTTGTGACGTATCGCTTCATCAAGGGCATCGACAATTTTAACCGGATCATTCGCTTTGATTCGCTCGATACGATCACCGACACCAACGAGATCGAGTACGGAGTGACCAACCGCATATACACTCGCCGCTACGCCGAGGCCGTCACCGACGAAGCGCAAAAGCGTCTGCAGACGCTGCCGGCCGACCAGCGCTCGCCGCTTGCGGCACAGCCGTACGAGATCTTTAGCCTGACGGTGCGGGGAAAGTATTTCTTTGACAAGACCTTTGGCGGAGCGCTCGTGCCCGGCCGCCGCAACCAGATCGAGCCGGTCACGGCGCTGACGTTCTACACATTTGGCGGCGTGCCGCGTCGATTCTCTCCGCTCAGCATCGACGCGTCGTACAGGCCGCAGAGGACCGTCGTCGTCAATTCGCGGATGGACGTCGGTGTTGTCGGCGACGGCATACGTGCCGCGTCGGCGGCGATCGGGTACGACACCAAGCTGCTCAAGGTCTTTCAGACCTTTTACTACACTCGCGCGGTTACGCTGATCCCTTCGCTCGCGCGATACGCCGATGCCGCGGGCAAGGAGGCCGGGACGCTCCGCGGCTCGCAATGGAGCCCCAGCGTCTTTATGGGCAGCCGCGACAAGGGATGGTATGGCGGCACGTCGCTCTTTTTCGATTTTGAGAATCGACGCGCCGCGCGGCTCTCGCCTCTGATCAGCTCGCTGTACACGCTCGGCTACGCGTACGACTGCTGCTCGCTGGCGCTGCAGTACTACACCTTCAACGTTGGCGCCCGCAACGAGAATCGGGTCGTCTTCAGCTTTCGTCTTAACGGCATCGGCTCATTCGGCACCGAGCAGTTCGGCCAGCGTCTGCGGTAGCGTCACGCCTTATTCGACGGCGCGGCAACGAATTTCGACTGCCGCCGGCCGTTGACGTGCACGCGTCTGCGGGCCGCCGCCGCAGGCTCGCTCACGCTGCGGCGGAGGGTGTCGAAGAGGTCCTCGATATCCTTTGGCCGGCTGTCGCGTATGATCTCGTTCATCGTCAGAAAGCCCAGCGTCCTGTACGCCTCGAACTGCTTTTCGTCGTACATCTGATCGCCGGTCGACTGGTGAGGGAAGTGCTGGTTGGCCTCGGCGTAGTACCGCACGTCGCGCGGCTCGGTCGTGCCGTAATACGTCGGCCGCGTGTACAACAGCCAACCGCGAATGTTCTCGCCTGCCGCGTCCTTTTCGGGATAGACGATCTCGGCGAGAGCAAACCTCGAACGCCTGATCTCGCCCTCCTCTTTGCTGTACCGGCCGTAGATATTCATCGCCCCGACGAAGTTTATGTCGACGCCGAGATCGACCTTGCACTTCTGTATCGCGTTCGCGATCTCGCCGAACTTGAACGCTTCGTCGGCCGCTCCGTCGCTCAGCACGATGAAACGGCACCGGCGGAGGACCATCTCGTACAGTGCGAGATTCTCAAAGTGCCCGCCGTCGGTCACGTTCAGAAATCTCTTGCGCTCGTTCGTCCGGCCAAACATCTCGTTCAGCAGCGGCAAAACCGCGATCGACGGACTTGATCTTTGATAGAAGCGGCGCGGGCCGCGGCCAAAGCGATCATAGGCCGACCCGGCCTCGCCCGTATTGCCGAGCCACCAGCCGAGCCGGATATTGAAGAGCGCCATGAGAAAGGTCACGAGCGGCGATGAATAGTAGCCCATGTTGGGATTGGCCGCCGCGCCCGAGATCGCCATTGCGGTCCCGAGACGGAGCGACTTGCCGGAGCTGGAGCTGATCGAATACCGAGACGTCGGCCGGTAACCTTTGACGGCCGCGCTCCCGCAGTGGAGCGGCGTCATCGTAAAGCTCGCGGCCTTTCGCTTTTGCCACGCCAGATTTTTGCCGTTGACCAAGTTTACGGTGGCGTTGATGACGTGCAGCGGCCGCTGATGCGCGAGGCGACACAATTCGATGTTGTCGGTCGGGTCAAATCCGATGAATGGATGGGGCACTCTGAACCTGTTCGACGCTCCGAGGTACGCGCGGACGAGTCGATCGCGATACGCGCCGTGCAGCGAGAATTTGTTCACGTTGACAAAACAGCCCATCAGGCAGCCCGTCCCGCCGAGCACGACGAGGGCCCCTGAGAGCATCAGGAACGATGACTGCCGCAGAACTGAGACGTGGCCGGCGGCGCCCGTCATCTGCCCAAATACAAGTGAGGTGACATAAGCCAGCCCGATCAAAATGAATGTCAGAAGGATCACGGCCCCGACGGTCGGCGCGTAGTCGAGGAAACGGGAGATCCTTGACCGCGTCGGCTCGGGCCGCACATGGGAACGTTCGGAAAAGCCGCCGCCCAGGGCCAGCATCGCGGACACCGCCGCCGCAGCCGACGAGATCATCGCGGGCAGTCCGTCAAGACTGAATGCTCCGCCGCGCCGCAGAAGCGCGACCATCTTTTCGACGATCGTCGGGCCGAAGAGCACAAGCGCGGCAAGCACTATCCAGCCGGCGGCGACGATCAGCACCCACGCGCCGTAGCGTGCGAGCCACTCGCGGTCTTCGTCCTTTATCAACCGGCTCGAAAGGCCGACAAACAGCGTCGCGGCCGCGAGTACCACCACGAGGAACAAAGGCACGGACAGCGTGACGTAAAGCTCCCGGCGAGACCCGGCCAAGTCGCCGAGGAGGCTGTCGATGGTCTCGGGCCGCAGCAGCTTTTGCGTCACCGCCCAGAGGAGCACCGCTCCGGCCGCGCCCGATGCCAACACCGCGAGGCTCGGCCTTATCTCTACCCTGCGAAGACCGTTGAAGGCAATAAAGGTCGCCGAGCCGGCCGCGTAGGCCACGCCCACCGCCGCCAAAAAGAACCAGAGGCTGTCGTAGCCGCCGACCGACGGGTGCCACCCAAAAAGGCCGTGGTCCGGCATCGAGCTGTGACCCTGATAATGCCACGCCCAGACGATGACGGCCGCGAGGGCCGAAACCACGAGAGGCGCGACGCCGCATACGAGCACGCCCGCGTCGGAGTCGGTAAAGCGCGTAACGACCTTGTCGGCGTGTACGCCTGTTTTCGCCGACCGGCCGCTGCGGCTGGGCAGCTTGCCGACGACGAACGCCATCGCGACGGAGCCGAGGAGGATCGACGAGACCACGAGCAGCGATTCGAGGTACTGAATGTCGTGGTCCTGGCCCACTGTCATAAAGACAAAACGCGGCAGCAGCAGCACGGCCGCGAGCAGCGGGACAAAGATCGACAGATTCAGCGCCAAATTGCGCAGATAGATGGCGATCAGCGTCCACGTGTCGGCCGACATAAGGCCGGTGCGCGGGCTCATATAGTTGCTGTATTCACGCAGGTGCTCGAGCTGCTTCGGTTCAGGGTTGGGGTCGTCGGCGCCGCTGATGGGATTGCAGTTTATCGTCTCCTGGATCTTTTTGATCCCACGGGTAGTATCGTGAGTGCCGGAGTTTCCGCTGTCTGTCGACTGATTCTCGCGATAGGCCCAGGTCGAGAGCCAGGAGCCGAGGTAGCCGCCGCCGGAGACGGTCGAGAGGTAGTCAAAATTGTCGAGCAGCTTGTGCTTGGCGAGAGCTTGGATGATGCCGAGACCGAAGGTCGCGCTCCTGATGCCGCCGCCCGAAAAGCAGAGCGCCGTGAGCTTGCTCTCATGCAGAGCGGTAAAGACGGATGCAAGGTCCACCGCCGCGGCATCGGTCTCGTCGGGCGGGCGACGTTCGCCGTCGTCCGAGGCGGCGCGGCTGCGTTTCACGCTTGCGAGTTCGGCGGCGAGCACCTCGGCGAGGTTGAGAGGCTTTTCGTTATGGTCGTTCATATCTTGCAGCGGCGGCCCGTGCGATGACCGCGAGGTTTACGAGAGCGCGATCAGCATTTCGGCCGATCGAAACGTCAGGTCGTTCCGGT
Organism: Pyrinomonadaceae bacterium; assembly: GCA_046313635.1. Classification (GTDB taxonomy): domain Bacteria; phylum Acidobacteriota; class Blastocatellia; order Pyrinomonadales; family Pyrinomonadaceae; genus OLB17. The sequence continues at coordinate 253,658 of JBKBYA010000002.1, forward strand.
CCGAGACGATCCTCTGCTCGAGCTCGGCGGTGAGTCCATTCAGCAGTTTAACGGCCGATGCGTTGGCCGTGTCGGTCGCGTCGGCGGCCTCGCGTCCGAGCCACAGCCGGCAGAGTCTGATGGCCCAAGGCGCGGCGAGAAATCGGATCGAGATCTGATGCGTCATCGTCTCGCCACGCTCGTCCGTCGCGTCGATCCACACGAGCGCGGCCGAATCCGGCGGAAAGGTTTCGACGGCCCGGCTGAGATGTTCTGCCACCGCAGCGCGCAGCTCCGCCGGCACCGGCCGCCCTATCTCGGCGTAGGCCTCGAGCATCGTCGCCATTATCTGAAAGTCCGCAGCGTCGTCCTCGATCTCGGTATCGGTATCGCCGTCGATCGACTGCCAGCCGCCGTCGGCCGGCCGGTACGAGCGCTCGAGCCAGTTGAGGGCCGAGTCGATCATCCGGTCGCGGTCTTGCGCCGGCCAATCGAGCCCCGCGCGGCGAAGCTCGAGCAGGGCGAGGAGGCCGAGCGCCGTCGTGTAAGCGCTGTGTCGCCGCAGGTCGACCTGGTTGGCAAGCACGTTGAATCCGATCAGGTCGTCGGCGTCGGCGACGATAAAATTGCTGCCTGAGAGATACGTCATTACCGCAGCGGCACGTGCGGTCAATAGATCTCGTGTCGGTTTGTCGATATCCGAGCGCTGGAGCATCCGGCCTATCGCCGCGAGCGTCCACAGCGCGGGGTCGGCCTGCAGGTGCGGCTGGCCCGGGCGCGTGTGCCAGCCCCCGGCCGCCGGCACCCGATCGGTCACGCGCCGCGTCGACGGCGGCTTGAAGCGGTCATCCAGAGCGTCGGCCAGGAATCGCAGGTCGGAGGGTCTCAGATGGCCGCTCTTGAGCAGAGCGTACGCCGTCTGCGACGTGGACCATGTCTCGACCGGTTGGCGCCCGGCCGGATCGGACGCGAACGCCTTGCCTTCGCCGGCGGCGAGCCGCCGCTCCCACAGCAGCTCGGCATAACGCCGCGCGAAGCGGCCGGCCGCGTCGCCGGCGCGAAACCCCGACAGGCTGGCTTGGGCAGATCGACCCGGGCCCTCAACCTCGGGCGGTACCGGCGTCGCTTCAAGCAGCGTGAGCATCACAGGGAGGACGAAAACGAGTCCCGCGGCGGCGGCAAGGGTCGAGGCAAAAAAATAGGTCGCCGAGTCGCGGTGCGAGACGAATCGATACTTTCTATTCGCGGAGCGGCCGAGCTGGCGCAGCACTTTATCTGCCAGATCGTCGCTTCCGTTTGTGAGCGCGCGGGCAAGCCGGTCGCGCGATCTCGGGATCGGGTCCCAGGGCGAACGCGGTAGTGCGGCCGCGGCGGCGTCCGGTGGACGGCCGTTCGACGAGCTCGCGGGCGGCAGCTTGGCGCGTGCGACGCTGTAGCCGTGCCGGATAAGCGCGGCGATCTCAAGATCGGTAAAGCAGTCCAGATCGGTGCGTACCGAGCAGAGCTCGTCCTGATACTCTGTGATAAGGACCGACGGGTCGTTCTCGGGGTCGATGCGATCGAGCAGGCGCAGAAAGCGAAAAGTACATTGCGGGTTCTCCTCGTCCGCCTGCTCGGCATACTTTTTTTCAAAGTCGTAGACCCGCCTGAAAAGAATATCGGCGGCCCGGATCGGCGTCGTCAGCGGCTCGAGCAAGCTGCGGCGCGGAGCAGGCTTGAATTCGACGCTCGCGTCGCTGACGATGATCTCGCGTAGGTTGACCTTTTTCGAGTCCATCAGGTCCCAGAACTTTCGCACGCCGAGGTTGTCAAAGACGCCGCCGTCGATAAGACGAAACGTGTCTTTGCCCTTTCCGCTGTGCGGCTGAAAGGGGACCGGCGGGAACATTCCCGGAAAGGCCGACGACGCGGCGACCGCAAGACCCAGCTCCTTAAGGCCGCAGCTGTAGTCGCGGTCGCCGATATGAAAGCCCTTATAGGTAAAGCTCGCCTGCTGGCCGTCGTCGATATTGGTCGCAAGCAGGTAGAGCATCGGACGCCGGCTGCCCTTTGCGGGAGCAAGGTTCTTGAGCTTCTTTTTCTTGAATAGGGTGTGCGAGTAGTATCGGCGGAGAATGTCTGTGGTCGAGACCCGCGTCCACCAGCCGAGAGAGTTCTCGTCGATCAGCGGCAGGCGCCTCACCGCGACCGAGATCCAGTAGAGAGGGAAATAGAGAGGTATCCGCCGCAGGATCCTGCCGCGCACGTCGAGCTTGATAAACTCGATAAGCTCGCTCGCGGCCGAATCGAACGACGCAGTGTCGCCATTGTAACGCTCCCAATTAAGCACGAGATGGGCCGCGGCGACGCTGCCGCCCGAGACCGAAGTGATGTGCGTGATTGTCTGCAGCTCGCCGATGTCGTAGAGATAGCGGATCACGCCGAGATGAAAAAGCGTCGCTCTGAAGCCGCCGCCCGATAATGCAAGTCCTCTCATCCTCGTTGCTCCTCATCCGGTGCGGGCGGGCCGGTCAAACCTCGAACTCGGCAAAGACCGCGGCGTGATCCGACGCCTGCGTGACCTTGTTCGTGACCTCGGGAAAGGTCGGGTTGTTCTTTCTGAATATGCCGCGGCGCTCGACGCCGACATTCTTGAGCCCGGCGGCGATCGGCCGCGAGACGAGCAGATAGTCGATCTGGAGCTTGCCGCCGTCGTAAGTCCAACGCGGGCCCGAGATCGTCGAGAGGACGTCGATCAGACCGGGCATACCAAGGAGCTTTGCGAGCGGCTTGCTCGACGGCGTGTCGTTGAGATCGCCGGCGACGACGACCAGCTCGGCCGTCAGATCGTATGACGCGAGGATATCGACGATGCGGTCGGCCTGGCGCTTTCGTTTTGCGTCGCTCGAGGCAGGCGAGCCGTAGCCTTTGCTCTTGAGATGGTTGCAGAGCACGTGCAGGGGCCTGCCCGCGCCTATATCCAGCGAGTACTCGGCGCAGTCGCGGCTGAATATCCGATACGATCTGCCGTTGCTCGACTTGTAGCTGTCGTCGATGTGCGAGCGGATCTTTGCGATCGGAAAGCGCGACAGCAGGCCGACGTCGATGCCGCGCTCGTCGTTGCCGTCGATGAGCATCGCGTGCGGATATTCGATCTTTTCCTTGCGCAGCAGCTGCTCGTTAAAGCGGCGAAGCGCGATGCGGTCGTCGACCTCGACGACGCAGAGCACGTCGGCGTCGACGGCCTTGATCACTCGAGCCGTGTTTTGGATGCTGATCTCGTTGGTGCACTGCTTGATCAGCTCTACCCAGCCGAGCCAGTCGCCGCGGCCCCTGGCCTTTAGCACGACGCCCGAGCCGTCCTGCTTGCGGCCGAAGAGCTTTTCGCGGACCTCGTTGATGCGGAACCAGGGATTCTCGGGCTGCTCGTGAAAGTACTTGTTGAGTATCGCGACGATCCTTTCGCCTGTCTCGCCCGCGTAGGACGCACTCTCGAGCAGCGACTGAAGATCGGCGACGTCCTTTAAGACCTCGCGTCCCGTTGCGCTGAACCCCTCGAGCTCCATCACGCGCGGCCGCTCAAAGAGGTTGTTGACGTTGAACGTCCCGATCCTAATGGTCTTCATTGGTCTCCGGCGGCCGTCTCCTCGACGGGCCGCGTCAGCTCGCCGGCCCGCCCATTCGTCAAAGGGTGACGCCGTATGCCTCGGGAAAGAACGCGGCGTTGATATAGGCCTCGGTCGCGTAGCCGAAGCCTTTGTCGCCCCACGTTTTTCCCCAACTGTTTCGGATGATGAATCGCCCGTCGGCGCGGTAGCCGACGACCGCGACGGCATGACCGCCGGCGGCCGTTCGAGGCTTGAAGGTGTCGAGCAGCCCGCGGGTGGCGGTCGCGTTGTTCCAGGTCGAGTCGACATTTAGTGCGACGAGCAGCGGGCCCTTGCCGGCGAGCCAGGTCCTCCATTGGCGGAGGTCCTTGAAGAGATTGAAATAGCTCGCGATCTTGAGCTGCGCGGCCGTGGCGTAAAACGTGTCTGTCTCGTCGCGATAGAGCTTGGCGTTGTCGAAAGGCAGCATACTGTCTTTGACGGCGCCGTACTTGCGGGCGATGTCGACGGCGGCCTTAAGGCTGGTGCCGTCGCTGTCGATGAACGTCGTCGGACGGTCGGTGAACTCGTCGGTCTCCTTTGCCGCCATCCAGATGAATCTCGGTGAGAGCGGCTCGTTGTTCTTGATCTTTTTGGCCTTTACAAAGTGCCATCTCAGCACGCCCTCGGCCGTCGCCCAGCCGACGCATGCGCCGGTATCGGCCTGCTCGCCGACCTTCCACCAGTCGGCGCGCAGGTCGACGCTCGACGGCAGCGATGCCGGTGCCCTAAGTACACCTGCCCCGACGGCATTGCTGATGCGCCAATCGTCCTGGGTGTCGCGTGACGGCACGATGTTGACGATCCTTTTTATCTTTTTACGCGGCATTCCGCCCTCCTCACGTTCTGGTCGGCCTATTTGGCCGAGCTAAGCAGGATCTCGCTGAATCGGCGGCCGATGTCCGCGATCCTCGACGCCTGATCGCTGCCGTTGATGATCGCCCGCGCGCCCTCGAAATCGGCCGTGCCGTCGGGCTTGAAATATTGTTCGAGCCGCCGGCCGGTAAACCATCCGTCGATCATCCCTTGGACGGCGATACGGTAGGCCAGATCGCGATCCTTGGACCGGTCGGGTTCGGTGATGAGATCGACGCCGGTGAGAGCGCGGGCCTTAGCATAATTTCGCCGGCCCGTGAGCTGGACGTAGCCGCGGCCGTGAAAGCGCGCTCCGTCGCCGGGCTGCGTATTGCCGAGCATCTTGCCGACCCTTGTGTGCGGCCCGTAGCGTTTGTTGAAGTAAGCGTCGCCGCCCCGTTCGTCGATCGGCTCAAACGTATGGGCGGTCTCCCATTTGAAGGTCGCCAGGCAGTAGGCGAGCTTGCGGCGGTCGGTGTCGGTATTGCCGAATCGGTCGTCGGCTTCGACGCGGCCGAGCAGGTACTCAAGCGCGTCGACGAGCGGCTGTGTCAGTGGCCCGAATGTCGCTCGATAGCCGTCAAAGAACTTTTTGCGGTCGAATGAGAATCGGGGGGCTGCCGACGAGACTGCGGAGCGAGCGGCGGCGATGCCGTTCGACTCGGCCGGCTGAGCTCCAGCTGGCCACTCTTTGAGAATGCAAACGGTCAGCGGCCGCTTGTTCATCCAGTTCAGCCACTCGAGAAACTTCTTTTGATTTGCGGTCACGAGACAGGCGACCGACCAGTTCTTGATGACGGTCGAGTCGACGCCCGCGCGATGGACGTTCGCCGCGATGACGTCGTCGTATTCGGCTCCGATCTCCTCGCAGCGCTCGTTGCGGTTGTTGTCGCGAAAGTACGGAAATCCCTTGACCTGCCGGTAGGCGGGCTTGCCCTTGTGCAGCCCGTACGCGTGCGAGCCGTAAACGATGACGTCCGACTTGAGCACCGCGCATCCGAGGTGGTTGTACTCGTCAAAATGCTTTAGGCCGTAGGAGCCCGCGTTCGTCGTACCGTTGCGGGCCATAATGAATTTCGGCGGCCTGGCATCGCCGTAGCATTCGTAAGTGAACGCCTTGTCGTCAAACGAATCGTAGGCGTCGGCGGCCGATCTGATCCAAACGTCCAAAGGCCCGTTAGGGAACCCCTTGAATGTCGGCAGACTCGCCACGCGGTCGAGAACCTCTTTGTCTGTAAACGTACGCATCGTTCTAATTCGGATCGTGTATGATCGTCCCGCGGCCGGCTACAGCCGAACGCGTACCCGGAGCTTGCCTTCGATCAGCTTGCCCGCGAGCGGAAAGTCCCGCACGGTCTGACCGTCGTCGAGGCCGTAATTGTCAAAATCGAATCCGGAGTGAGAATGCGAAAAGAGCAGGTCGTCGGCACTGTCGCGGAAAAATTGCGGAATGACCGTCGTCACCGCTCCCATCAGGCTGCCGAGCAGCGGGCTCGTGACGGCCGCCGACGTCTTGAGTCGGTCCACGGCCGACGATACGTGCTTGTCGTCGAGGACCTTCTTCAGCTTGTCGGCAAATCGCCTGTGATTGTCGTCGCTCTCGATGACAAAAAGCTGCAGGGCGAAAAAGCCGTTTGGATCAAGGTCGGAATAGATCATGATGCCGCTGCCCGAGAGCGACGCCTTGGGAAAGGACCTTGTTACGTGGAATATGTTTGAGACCGACGCGAGCATGAACTTGAACGCGTCCTTATCGGCGAGGCCGCCGACCATCGCCGGCAGGCTCTTGTTTGCCCCGCCGATGATCTCGGTCTCGCTGTTTTGCTTGATGTTGAGATCGCTGGCAAAGGCGAGGACGTAAATATCGCGGGAGTCGTCGGCCTTTGGCGACAGACCCAACTCGGGGATCGATACGATCAGCTTTGGCATTCCGACGGCCTCACATTCAAGAATCAAGGTTGCCGCTCACAGAGCTGCGGCGTCGGGACAGCAGGGCCAGTGTCGAGCGCTCGCGAAAGAGCGATGGACGGAACGGGCGGCAGCACGAGTCGGCGATGTAGATGAGGGGGGCGTACGCCGGAGCCGAGGGTCGATGCCCTGAACGATCCGATGCTGAAATGCGACGAAGCACCGCGGCAGCGTAGCCGCCTGGCTCGGGCTGCCATTGGCGGCCGCGGTCGTTCATCGCGTTGACAATCGTCGGGCCAGGTCATCACGGGTCTTCCATGATCGGAGAGACCTGACCCTTCAACAGGAGAGAAACTGCCCGGCTTGCTCGATAAACTGCTACGTCGAAGAGAAGAGAACATCCGGCCAGCGGCCGGCAAAGGAAAGCACTTTCCCAATAACGCGGATCTCCGCTTGATAGCGGCGAAACCGAATTTTGATCAGATTTTTCCTCTACCTATATAACGCGACGAAACGGTTCACGAGCTATCATTCGGAGCCGATCGTAACCGCCCGTGCGGCAGCCGTTGTCGCGTCGCAGAAGACCCGCCGGCGTGCGGCGGGATCACCGAATGCGGAGATACTCGTCGAGAGCGATCGCGTTGTAATACTCGACCGGTGCGACCTCGTCGGTCAGCGGAGCGATATCGACAGCGGGAAGATGTCGGCGATGAGAAAGTAGTTGGTCGATGAGCTCGTCCGGCGCCGGTGCGGGCCTGCCGCCGTCCTTTCGCGCGGCGACGATCAGGTTTTGAAGCCGCCCGGAGGGATAGTCCGGATGCACCTGAAAAAGCTCGACCGTCGAGAAGACGCTCAGGTATGTCGCGAGCTCGGCGCCGAGAAACTCGCTGCCCGGCCCTTCGATCGCCGAACCGAGATTCAGTATCACGACACCGCCGGGTCGAAGGACGCGTCGGATCTCTGCGACCGCCTCACGCGTCGTCAAATGCGGCGGAATGCTGAAGAGCGAGCCGAATGCGTCGATCAGCACCGCGTCGTAGCCCGCGTCGGGAGCGTTGTTGAGAAACGTTCGGCCGTCCTCGTGGTATATGCGCATTCGCGGGTCGTCGCGCAGCCTGAAGTGCATGCGTGCGAGCTCGGTCATTCGAGGGTCGATCTCGACGACGTCGATCGTCGCCGACGGATACGACCTGAGAAACTCTCTTGGAAAGGTATAGCCCGCGCCGCCGATCATCAATGCATTAGTAAAGTCGGGCGTGTAATGCCGCACGAGGTGATAGAAGCGATTGTGCGGCAGGACAAGTTCGTCGCTGTCCAGAAACACGGCCGACTGCGTGATGTAGGGATCGGTCGCGAGAGCGCGGATCGGCCGGCCCGTGGCGGGATCGGCGGTCGTAAAGATCCGCACGCGGCTGTATTCGGTGTCGACGTCAACCAGCCCCGCCGACCGTGCGAGCGACCAGGAGGCCGCCTCGCTGGCGGCGAGCGACAGCACGAAGAGCAAGAGTGTGCCGACGCTCGTTTGAGTGACCTTTATCGGAGCGAGCGAGAGCGCGATGGCAAAGACGGCGGCGGCGATCAGATAGAGCGTCCGTGTGCTGCCGACGAAGGGAACGAGCACAAAGCCGGCCGCGAATGTGCCGAGGATGCTGCCGACGGTCGAGAGCGCGTAGAGTCGCCCGACCGTGCGTCCCGAGTCTGAGATCCCGGTAAGTCTGAGCCTCGCCGCGTACGGCGTGACAAACCCGAAGCAAACGCTGGCCGGGGCAAACAAGAGTATCGCGACGAGCACGGCCTTGGCCTCGATCGGCACGGGGAGCCCGCCGACGATCGAGGCGACGACATCCTTGACGAGTATCGTAAGCGAGACGGCCCCGCCGGCCAGGAGCAGTACAAAGGCAAGTACTCTCGCGTCGGGCCTGCGGTCGGCGAGACGGCCGCCATACCAATAACCGAGACTCAGGCTGCCGAGAATGACGCCGATGAGACTCGTCCAAACGTATGTCGACGTGCCAATAAAAGGCGCGACGACACGCGAACCGACGATCTCATAGATCATCACAACGGCGCCCGAGACAAATACGGCGACGTCGATTACCAGAGGTGCGAGCCGCGAACGCATCGCTTGAATATTCATCATAAAAAAACTGCAGCCCTGCTTTGCCGAAACAAAACAGGGCTGTCAATCGAGGATCGGTGCGGTCAGCCTAGGCTACTGCCGTTTTTTTTTCGCCCGTATCGTGAATGTACGTCAGCCAGTCCGCACCGTGAGGAGCGGGCCGCTGCGCGAGGATGACCTTGAAAAATTCTTCCTGCAGGGTCTTGGTCAGCTCCCCGCGCTTGCCCGAGCCGACGGTGATGCGGTCGACCGAGCGGATAGGCGTGATCTCGGCCGCAGTCCCGGTGAGAAAGACCTCGTCGGCGAGATATAGAGCCGAGCGCTGAATGGACGTCTCGATCACCTCGACGCCCATCTCGCGAGCGATCTGGATGATCGAGTCGCGCGTGATGCCCGGCAATACCGAAGCTCCGAGCGGCGGCGTGTAGAGCTTGCCGCCGTTGACCAAAAAGATGTTCTCGCCCGAGCCCTCCGAGACCATTCCGCGGTCGTCGAGAGCGATGCCCTCCGAGAAGCCGCCGAGCAGCGCCTCCATCTTGATGAGCTGCGAATTCATATAATTCGCGCCGGCCTTTGCCATCGCGGGCAGCGAGTTTGACGTGATCCGCGTCCAGCTCGAGACGCAGACGTCGATGCCGTTCTCGAGGGCCTCTTCGCCGAGGTACTTGCCCCACTGCCAAACGGCGATATAGCAATCGATCGGATTGGGAAACGGGTTAACGCCAAATGCGGGTTTTTCTTCGTCGAGACCGCGAAAGACGATCGGCCGGATGTAGCACTCCTCGAGTCCGCTCTCGCGGATCAGCTCGACCGTCGCGTCGCAAAATTCGTCGCGGCCGAAAGGCGGGTCCATTCGATAGATCTTGGCCGAGTTGACCAGCCGCTGCATGTGCTCTCTGAGCCGAAACACGGCCGGGCCGTTGACGGTGTTGTAGCAGCGAATGCCTTCAAACACACTTGAGCCGTAGTTTACGACATGGGACATCACGTGGATGCGCGCGGCTTCCCAGTCGATCAGTTCGCCATTTTTCCAGACCTTCGGTGAGATCTTCATGGTGGCTACATCTTTTCCTGCCATACGATTTTAATAACTCCAGATTTTATTATTTAAGACTCGGTCCGGGGCAAGCGTCTTATAGGTATCTCAAAGAAAATGCGCTCGATTCGCGATCTTGATGTACGGGTTTCGAGCACGTTTCAAGAATATTACAAGGGCAGGGCAAGCGCAATCACGAGGCCCATGGCCCTTCGGACAAAAAAAGCGGCGGCAAAAGCATGCCGCCGCTATCTGGTAGATCGTCGATCCGGCCGCGCTAGAGGATCGACAGCCGCGGCGCCGTATCGGCGAGCCGTGAGCTGAAATTCACTCCGTTCACATTCACGATCACCGTGATCGGCTGGTCGCCCGCACGATTGAGTTCCGAGGGCAGAAGGAAGTCCAGCGCGTAGACCCCGGGCTCGATCTGTACGCCCGTGGCGGTCACGAGCGACGGCAGTATCGTCACATTTCCTATCTTGACCGACATTACCCCGGGCGTCGTATTCGCGATACCGGTCATATACAGACGCAGCACCGTCGAGACGCGGCGGCCGCCTTTTATCTTGATCGTCGTGACCGTAAAAGGCTCGCGGGTGAGGACGCGGTTGGTCGCGTTAAAGACCTTGGCGCGACCGCCGGGTGTCGGCGTCCCGGCCGTGTTGAATATGTCGGGCCGTGTCGGCACGATCGTCATCGTCGTCTTGATCTGCGTACCGTTGATATTGAGGACGAGCGGGTAGGGCGTTCCCGCGGCGACGCTCGAGAGAAACGGCGGCACGACGAACGCGATGGACTGCGGCCCGACCGATTTGAGTCCCGCGGCGACGCCGTTGATCGAGAGCGTGACGCCGCTCAATTCTATCGGCAGCTGGAACGAGCGAGAATTGGAGCCGACGGCCGTCCTCGCGGTAATGGGCTGCGGGCTGCCTGCCGGAAAGTCGAGTATCGCCAGCATCCCGGGCGAAAGGCCAAGCACCGGCTCGGGCGTCTGCGGCGTCGGCGAGGGGCTCGGCGTCGGTGTCGGCGTCGGCGTCGCGGTAGGCGAAGGCGTCGGCGTCGGCGTCGCGATCACGGCGAGGCCGCTCGCACCGGTCCTGAAGGACAGCGCAGGCGCCGGGCTCGGCGTCGCGGTCACGAGCGGATTGATCAGGTAATAGACCTCGCTCGCGAAATCCTGATTCCCGGTGCCGATCTCGGTCAGCGCAAGATTGAATGCGAGCCGCCGCTGCGTATTGCTCGGCAAGGCCTGCGTCGATGCGAGAAAGGTGTTGGGCGTCGGAAACTTTGTCAGCCGTTTGAAGGTGGCCGTCGCCGGCGGGACCGTAAGCGGGTATGTGTAGATCTGGACCGGCCGAGCGGCGTTGTCGTTCATCCCGTCGCTCGCCGTGGTCGGGATCGTGCCGTCCGGCTTGATGTTGAGGCGCGTCGACAGCAAAAGCGTCGACGGCGTACCGTTCGAATCGTAATCGGTGAATCCGGGATACCGGTGCACGTCGCCGCCCGACGCAGCCGAGTCGGCATCGCTCCGCGGGCCGATGCGGCGGAAGTTGGCGCTCGAGAGCGCAGCGTCGTAGACGTAGGTCGCGAACGACGTGTAGTTGTTGCCGCTATTCTCGCCGGCGAGATCTGCGTAAGAATCAAACGCTATGTACCGGCCGTCGCGGCTCATTCGTCGGCCCTGGTCGAGAAGGTTAACGACGCCGTTGCCGCTCGACGGAGTAGTGACGGTGATCTGCTTCTTCAAACCCGTCGGAGCTCCCGTCGCGTCGAGGTCGGAGAAATGTATCTCCTCGTTGCGGCTCGTCGACGGGTTGTTGCCGCCGGTCATTCCGACGATCGGATTTTCGCCCGTGCTCGCGAAAGCAACGCGCAGCCCGCTGCCGGATATCGTCGGATTCTTGTTATAGATCGGACTCGAGAGTGTGCCGCGCTGGGTCTTTGTGACCTGATTCAGCAGACCGCCGCCCGGCGACCCGCTCCATGTGTACGTGAATATCTCGTCATTGTCCTCGGCCGGGAAGGGGTTGCCGACCGCCGGGACAAGATCGCGGGTAGATACAAATGCGATCGCGCGGCCGTTGTCGCTGATGCTCGGGTCGTGGTTGTCGTCGGCGACAAAGGCTCCGCTGGTGCCGTTCGCCGACCGCGGCAGCTGGCTCGCCGGCGTGTTGGTGATCTGGTAGAACGCCGCACCGGCGACCGCCGCGCCGTTGGCGTCGTAAGGACTCAGAAAGGTCAGCGGCTGCTCGTCGCCTGCCGAGAGGTCGGGCACGCCCGGCACCGGCGGTATCTGGTAAAGCCAGAGCTCGAGATTGGCGTCGTTGGTCAGCGGGTTGGCCCCGGGCGTGGGCGAGGCGGTCGGCGACGGCGAAGGCGTCGGGGTGGGAGCCGTATAGGCGTTGCCGTCAAAGCGGCCCGGATTGGTCCCGTTCACCGGCTGGCCCGCGACCGAGGTCGTTGCATTCGAACTGAAAGCTATCCAGCGCCCGTCGTTGCTGATCACCGGACGAATGTTCGTGATCTCGACGCGGATATTCGAAAAGCCCGTTCCCGCGTTCGGGTCGATCAAAACGCTCTTTGTGTCGGTGATCTGAAAGATCCGCCGCTGCGCATAATCCCAGAGAAAGATCTCGACGTTGCCGTCGGCGTTTCGGGGATTTTGGGTGTCGTGATTTCCGCGCGATTCAAAGACGACAAAGCGGCCGTCGCCGCTCACGCCGCCCGCGAACGATTCGGCGGGAGAATTGGTAAACTGACCGATGACCGTATCCACAGCCTGCCCAAAAGCGGCTAGCGAGAACGTGAGAAACAGAATGGCCAAAAAGATGGGACTAATGCGAAGCTTCACAAACTCCTCCAGAATCGCGTGTCCAGTCACGCCGGGTACCTGTCTAAAATTTTGGTAAAAGGCTGGATGCACAAAAGGTTAAAGTTTAAGGGCAAAAACAGGCATCTGCAAGCACGATGCCCGCGTGCCGCCAGGGTCGGAAAACAAAATCCGGCTCTAAGATGCCCATTATCTCGCGGTTGGTTGTAGCTTTACGAGGGCCGCGAAATGCTCGTCACCGGGCTGTCGGAACAAATGTCGTCAAGAGTGTTGAGAGTGTTGATCGTCGCCGGCGAAGCCTCGGGCGACCTGCATGCGGCAAAATTAGCCGCGGCGCTGCGCGAGGCGGCGCCTCAGATCGAGTTCGATCTATTCGGTGCTGCCGGCCCGCGGATGCGCGAGGTCGGTGTCGATGCGGTCGTGCGGTCAGACGGCCTTTCGGTGATCGGTTTGCCCGAGATCGGCCGCGCGCTGCCGATGTTTTGGCGGGCATTCAAGGCACTGAAGACGGCGGCCCGCGAGCGAAAGGCCGACGTCGCGGTGCTGGTCGATTTTCCCGACTTCAATCTCAAACTCGCCCGCGCGCTCAAGCGGCAGGGCGTCCGCGTCGTCTATTACATCTCGCCGCAGCTTTGGGCGTGGCGGAGCTATCGCCGCCGCACGATCAGAAAGTACGTCGACCTGCTGATCACGATCCTCCCGTTCGAAAAGGATTGGTACGCCCGGCACGGCATTGAGAATGTCGAATACGTCGGCAGCCCTCTGGCGCGCGAGGTTTTTGCCTCGCGGGCGCGTGAGGAGTTTTGTCGAGACCATGGGCTCGATGCGGCGCGGCCGATCGTGTCGCTCCTGCCCGGCAGCCGTCATAAAGAGATCGTCAAGATCCTGCCGGCGATGCTCGACGCGGCCGAGCTGCTTCGTCGGCGGAGAGCCGACCTCCAGATGCTCCTGCCGCTCGGTTCTGAAAAGAACGCGGCCGACGCTCGCGAGATCTTGAGAGACCGTCCGGCCGGCGAGCGGCTGCAGGTGATCGTCGGAGAGACCTACGACGCGTTGAACGCGTCGGACGCCGCGGCCATCGCCAGCGGCACCGCAACGCTCGAAGCCGGCATCATCGGCACGCCGATGGCGATCGTTTATAAGACAACCTCTTTGAATTACAAACTTCTGCGGCCGCTGATCTCGGTCGAGCACTTCGGACTGATAAATCTGATCGCCGGCGAACGGATCGCGAACGAACTGATCCAGAACGACCTCACGCCGCAAGCGCTGGCCGACGAGATCGAGCGGCTCCTCGAGCCTGACACGAACGCCCTCGTTCGCGAGCGTCTGAGAGCGGCGACCGACAAGCTCGGTCACGGCGGAGCGTCGCGCCGCGCGGCCGAGGCGATCCTAAAGCTGGCCGGCGTGGCGGCGGGCGATCAGCCGGCGCCATCCTGACGTTCGAGTTTCTTTTTGATCTCCTTTACCTCTGCACGCAGACGTTCGAGTCCCTTGACCAGCGCATTCTGACGCTTATATTCGTCGAGCGGCTGCACAGGCGTGCCCCACCAGACGCCGGGGCGAACGATCTTGCCCGGCAGCACGCCGGCCTGCGAGCCGATCACCGCGCCGCTTTTGACGGTCGCGTGATCGCCCATCCCGACCTGACCGCCGATGACGCAGTCGTCCTCGATTACGGTGCTGCCCGAGATGCCGGTCTGCGCGGCGATGACGACGCGTCTGCCGATCTGCACGTTGTGACCGATCTGAACGAGATTGTCGATCTTTGTACCTTCGCCGATGCGTGTCTCGCCGAGCGCTGCGCGATCGACGCAGGTATTGGCGCCGATCTCGACGTCGTCTTCGATCACGACGGTCCCGATCTGCGGGAACTTTACGTACTCAGCTTTGTCCCGGACATAGCCGAAACCGTCGGCGCCGATCACGACGCCGCTGTGAAGTATGACGCGGCTGCCGATGCTGCATCCGTCGTCGATGAAGACGTTTGGGTGCAGGACGCAGTTATCGCCGATCGACACTCGGTCGCCGATCTTTGCGCCGGGCCGCAGCTGCGTGCCGGCGCCGATGCGCGAGCCCTCGCCGACGCAGCAGTGGGCGCCGATAAAGACATTGTCCCCGATCACCGCCTCGGCGGCGACGACCGCGGAAGGATGGATCTCGGGGCGGCGGACCTTTTGCGGGTGCAGGAGCGCGGCGAGGCGGGCAAAGGCGAGCTTTGGCACGTCGACCTTGATATGCGTGCCGGAGCCGGCAAATTTCCGCGGCACGATCAGGCACGCCGCGGAGCATTCAAATTCGATATCGCCTTTTTCGACGAATGCGATCTCGCCGTCCGCCGCTTTTCGCAGGTCAGCGACGCGTTCGATCTCGACGTCGCCGCGTCCGACGAGCTCGCCGCCGAGGAATTCGGCAATTTCCCGAGTTTTCATCAGCGAAGAATTTAATACTTTTTGAGGATAAAAGTCAGGCCGCGCGTTCGGCGTCGTCGATCGCCTTTTGCAGAAAGAATTCGACACCGTCGATCTCGACGCCATGTTCGTCCCGCAGCCGCTTGATGACCGACGCGGCGTCGCTGTCGATAAAGGTGAGGTCGGCGAGGTCGAGCGTCGTATTCACGCCGATGCCGTGCTCGCCGCTTGTCACGACGCGTTCGATGAGGAGGGCGTCGTCGAGCGTCATATCGCCTGCGACGCGGAGAATATTGCGGCCATCGGGAGATCGATGTTGTGTGATATTCGTCGGCATCTGTATCGATGGTCTACTCTGCTTTTACGCAGGGGTCAAGCAAGGGTTTCGTGTATCGCGGCCCGCTCGCGTGTGACGACGTACACGCCCGCAAAGATCAACGCCGCCGCGGCAAAGAACTTTGCGTCGACACGCTCATTCAAAAACACCACCGCCAGCAGAAACCCGATCAGCGGCTGCAGATAAACGTACACCGCGACGGTCGAGGGGCTCACTCTCGCGAGGGCCCAGGCGTTCAGCAGGTACGGCGACGCGGTCGCCCCGATCGCGATGTAGATAACGAGCAGCCAGACGCTCTGTCCGACATTCGAGATGTCGACGAAACTCATCGAACTCGCCCCAAGCGGCACGCAGATCACGGCGGCGAACAAAAAGACCCACATCATCGAGCGGAACGCGCCGTTCCTCTCGATAACGCGTTTTGAGGTCGCGACATATATCCCGTACGACAGAGAATTTGCGACGATGAGCAGATCGCCGCGAGTCGTCTCGGACGAGAACGAAGCGTTGCGCGGATCGATGACCAGGAGCACGCCGGCGGCGGCGAGCAGCATCCCGAGCAGCTTTGCGCCGCGAAGCCGTTCGCTGCCGGCGACGGCGCTGACGGCGAGCGTAAAGACGGGTATCGTCACGGCAAGCAGCGAAGTGTTGGCCGCCTTGGTGAGCGAGAGACCGGTGACGAAGAGCAGTTGGTTGAACGTGACGCCGAAAAGGCTCAGCACCGCGAGCCGCCAGTAATCGCCTTTCGCCTTGAGCCTCACTCGGCCCCTGACCGTCTGCACGGCAAGCAGGACGACGGCCGTGATGCCGACGCGAAAGCCGACCAGCCCGACCGGCGGCACGGCGGTCAGCACGACCTTTGCGATCACCGGCAGCGAGCCGAAAAAGGCCTGCACGCCGAGAAGTGCGAGGTGCGGCGCGTACGCGGTCCGGGCGTTTACGTTCGAGCGCATTATCGACAAAGCTAGCGGAGGCGTCGCGGTTTAACAAACTCGGCGAGAGTGCAGCGCGTTCTTCGCGGAAAGCGATCGCGTGCATGACCGCTTCCAAACTCTCGTTGCCAAGCTCTACGGTCGGACGGGCGGCCTCAGACCGTCTCTGCGGCGGCCGCGCCGGATCGCAGCGGCAGGCGACGGCCGTAGGTCAGCTGTCGCCAGATCCATTCGAGCGGCCCGTATTTGAAGCTTCGGAGCCAGACTGTGCTGAGTACGACCTGGCCGGCAAAGATCGCCGCGGCGAGCAGCGTCGCGGTCGTCGGGCCGACTTTGCCGAATTGGCCGAGGCCGTAGCCGTAAAAGATCAGGACGCACACGACCGTTTGCATAATGTAATTGGTTAGTGCCATCCGGCCCACGGGCGCGAGTAACGCAAGCGGACGCCGCCACGCGACGCTCTGCCAGAGGATGGCGACCAGCGCCGCGATCCCGAGTGCGAGTGCCGGCACGCCGACCGCGTAGAGGACGACGCCGAGGATGCCGGCCGCGGTCGGAGGGAAGACGGCCTCTTTGCCGGCGACCGCGGCGAATATCAGATTTGCCGCGAGTCCCACGCCGAGACCGTAGGTCATCACGCGGCGGATGAAGGGCAGGTTGGCCTCGACATTTTGAAAGAATCCGCGGCGGAACGCGTACAGGCCGAGCAGGAACATCGCGAGGATCTTCGGCAGGCGCATGTCAAAGATAAGGCCTGCGTAACGGCCGGCGACGTAGTTGAGATTAAAGCCGGTGACGATCTCGAGGTATGTGCCCTCGGACGCGCGGCGGGACATTTCGCGCCAAAATTCGCTCTGGCCTGTTTCGAACTGGGCGAGTGCCTCAGGCGAGACGAACGCCTTGAAGAGCGCGAAGAGCAGCAGGTAGCTCAATACCGGGACGATCATCAGGCCGGCGGCCCATTTGAGCAGCGAGCGGTCCGGCTTGCGGCGAAATAGTATCAGGACGAAGCCCATCACCGCGTAGATGCTCAAAATGTCGCCCGCCCACAGCAGGTACGCATGCAGCAGCCCGATCACAAGAAGCCAAAACAGTCGCCGCTTGAAGAGGCTCGCGCCCGCGTCGCCCCGTACCTCGGCCCGGGCCATCTGCAAGGCAAAGCCGAAGCCGAACAAGAACGAAAAGATCGAATAGAATTTGCCCTCGACCAAAAAGTGCACGGCAAAATGCACGGCCTTGTCGAGACCGGAAAACTCGGCCGCTAGAAAAGCGGGCATGAATCCGTAGCCCGAGAACCACTGCATGTTGCCGAAGAGAATGCCGCCGATCGCGAGCCCGCGGAGGGCGTCGATCACGTCGAGGCGTTCGGTTGGCGGGGTCGGGCCGAGCTGGTTGTTCATAGTTGACGGCAAGACGTTCGCGGAGCCGCTCGCGGCGGGCGACATCGCCTGCACCTCGGTCGCGATCGTCGGTAAGCCATTCTGCACTACGGCGGCTTGCCTGAAAAGTTCCGGCCCTCGTCGGCGCGGACCGATCGCGGTCTCGCTTCGGCTGCCGCCGCCGCAGGCCCGCGATTCGACCGCAGCCGGGCCGGCGGCCAGATCCCTTTTCAAATTCGGGCTTTGTGCACTATCATCTTCGGGCCCTGCGCGCGTTCACCCTACGCGGCCCGCGGTAGATCAAAACTCAAAAAGGAATAACGAGATGAGAGCCTATGTCTATTTGACGGCAGTGTGCTTGCTGTCGGTCCCGGTCGCGATCGGACAGTCAAAGCCCGAGCTCTCGGCCGAGGCCGAAGCTCGTGCGGTCGCGCTCTTTGACCGGGCGTCGGCGTGCGACGACGACGACATTTATTGCCAGGTCACAAACTATTCAAAAGCCATCGAGCTACATCCGGGCTTTTCGCAGGCGTACAACAATCGCGGCACGGCCTTTAAGCTCTCGGGCGATCTTGAGCGAGCGCTGCGCGACTACTCGCGCGCCGCCGAGATCGACCCAAAATTCACGCAGGCCCTGTACAATCGGGCCGTGGTGCTGTTGGCCAGGGGCGACGCCGCCGGCGCGGTCCGCGACTTTGACGCGGCGATCGCCGTGTCGCCGGAACTGTTTCTGTCGTATGTCGGGCGAGGCAACGCGCTGCTTAAGCTCTTCAGGCTCGAACGCGCGGCCGCAGACTTTGACACGGCGATACGGATCGAGCCGCGATTTGCCGGCAGCTATTACGGCCGCGGGCTCGCGCGCCTTTACAATAACGACTGCGACCGTGCCGCGAGCGACTTTGGCAAAGTGATCGAGCTCGACCCGGGATTTGCTTTCGCATATCTCAACCGGGCCCTCTGCCTTGAGAGAAGCGACCGCATAACAAGCGCCTTGGCCGACGTGGACAAATTCGTCGAGCTCAGCCCAAACGACCCGCGGGGTTACAGCGCACGAGCCCGCTTGTTTGACAAGCTCGGAAACACGCGGCGGGCCGAGGCCGACCGCAGACGAGCGTCGGGGTTTGAATAGACCGCGGCGATATCTGAGATCGTTTTGTGACGCGGCCGGCCGCCGGGCCGTGGAGAGGTTACATTTCGAACGTATGAGAGGTCATTTGATGGATCGAATTTTTTTGACGCCCGCACACCGGCGTTGGCTGACGATCGCGCTCTTGTGGTCGATCGTCGTCGGTCAGGTCGCCGCGCAGTCGGCGGCGCCTGCTTTGTCCGGCATCGAGCGCGAGATCGCCGACCGTATCACTATCGCGTCGATCAAGGACTCGACCGCAACGCTGTCGTCGCCCGAGATGGAAGGCCGCGGGACAGGCCAGCCCGGCGGTGACAAGGCCGCCAACTGGATCGCCGACCGCTTTAAGGCGCTCGGCCTCAAGCCGCTCGGCGACAAGGGATCTTACCTTCAGCGAGTCGAATTCAAGGAGACGGTCGTAAGTCCCGACTCGATGTTCAAGGCTGGCGACGAGACGCTTGTGCACGGAACGGATTACGCGTTCCTGCCGATGAATAACGGCAGCAAGGACGTATCGGGCGATCTCGTCTTTGTCTCGTACGGCATTCAGGCAAGGCAGGCCGACATCGATCAGCTCGCAGGGACCAACCTGATGGGCAAGGTCGTGATGTTGATCGAGGGGCCGCCGCCCGGATTTCCCAAGGAAAAGTGGGCCGAGCAAAAGGCCTCATTCGCGATACTGCAAAATCTCATTCGCCAGGGCGCGGCCGCCATCGTTTTTATGACGCGCGGCGACGAGGACCGGCCGGCCGAGATGATGATCGACTACTTCAGCCGGCGGCAGATCACGACGCCGGACGAAGAGGGCTATCCGGCATTTGTGCCGCCGCTGCTTTATCTGAGCAGCAAAGGTGCCGAGAAGCTCTTTGCTAAAGCGGGCACGACGCTAAAGGATGCGATGGCCGCGGCCCACACGCGAGAGTTCAAGTCGATCGAACTAAAGCAAAAGGCAAAGATTGTCGCACGCTACAAGGCCACAAAGGCCGCGGGCAGCAACGTCGTCGGTTATCTGGAAGGCTCTGATCCGCAGCTCAGGTCCGAAGCGGTCCTATTCACCGCGCACTACGATGCGTACGGTAAGGACAACGGCAAGGTCTATCACGGTGCCGCCGACAACGCGCTCGGCACCGCCGAGATGCTGGCCGTGGCGGAGGCCTACTCAAAGCTCTCGCAGAGACCAAAGCGATCGATGATATTCCTGGCCGTCACTGCGGAAGAGTACGGCCTCTACGGCTCGAAGCACTGGGCCAAAAATCCGACGTGGGACATCAAGAAGGTCGCGGCCAACCTCAATCTCGACGGCATCGGCACGGAAGTGTACGGCCCCGTCAAAACGATGGTCGGCTACGGTGCCGAACATTCGACCCTCGGGCCGCTGCTTGACGAGGTAGCAAGGCCGCTCGGGATCAGCGTCATCCCCGACCCGATGCCGGATGAAAAGGTTTTTTACCGTTCGGACCACTACTCGTTTGTCGAGCGCGGCGTCCCGGCGCTGATGCTGCTCGGTGCGCCGGCCGGCGAAAAAGAGGTCTGGATCAAAAGGATCAAAGAGTGGGAAAAGACCGATTATCATCAACCCGCCGACGTGATTCGGCCGGAGTGGTCCTGGGAAGGCGCCGAAACCGTCGCCGAAGTGATGGCGATAATGGGCTGGCGGATATCGGAAACGGCCGAAATGCCGAAGTGGCTCTCAACCGGGAGATTCGGAAAGCTCAAGCGAGGAAATACCGATAAGCTGCCCGAAGAGCAAAAGTAGACAGTTAAGCGAAGCGGGCCAAGACCTGCTTTTTTCTTCCGCGGTTGTCGACGGCCGCGAAACGTCCAAGGGAATCTATCCTCGGTCGTCTTGAACAGAGCATTCGGGTTGAAGCAAAATTTCGTGCGCCGGCACTCGACTCCGACTCCTATGGCGATAAGGAACTGATCATGCTGTCTGGTTACTCGTTTAATCGCGTCCGCGGCGCGATCGTCGTCGCGATCACTCTTGTCTTTCTCGCACGTGCGGCATCTGCTCAGGAGGCCGCGTCAGCGGAACCGAAACCGATGTCGCTCGACGAGATCACGTCGGCACTGCGATCCAGCAAACTGGCGTCGGCGACCACGAACCGGGCCCTGATCAAACAGATCGAGCAGCGAGGCGTCGCTTTCGAATTCACGCCGGAAATAGAGAGAGTCTTGACCCAGGATGGAGCGTCCGCCGAACTGATCGTCGGCATCCGCGAATGGCTGTGCGAAAAGTACGCCACCCTAGCCCGCGAATGCCGGGACGGCGATCATGACTGCAGACTAATGAACTACGCCAAGGCGATCGAGGTCGATCCGCTCGACGCCGCGCGGTATGACGACCGCGGCAGCGTCTACGTGGACAAGGGCGACTTCGACGCCGCGATCGCCGATTTCACAAAAGCCATCGAGCTGGTGCCGACCTACGCCGTCGCGTACGCGAGCCGAGGCGACGTGTATCTCAGGATGGACAAGCCAAACCTCGCCCTGAAAGACTTTGATCGGGCCGTCGAACTTGATCCAAAGGAGCCGATCTACGTTTTTAACCGGGCGGTCGCCCACAACAACGCCGGCAACTACACGGCCTCGATCGCCGATTACAACAAGTACATTCTCATCAAGCGTGACGACCCTGACGCCTATATCAACCGCGGCCAGAATTTTTACGCACTCGACGATCACAACGCAGCGATACGCGACTTCACGAGGGCGCTTACTCTCGATCCGAAGAACGTTCGCGCTTTGATCGGTCGCGGTGATAGCTATACCGCGGCCGGGAGATTCGACCTGGCGATCAGAGATTTCAGCCGAGTCCTCGAGCTAGACAAAAAGAACTCTCAGGCCTATCGCAGCCGCGGGTGGGCCTACTTCAAATTGAACGCTCTCGATAAGGCAATGGCCGATTACGCGTTGGCGATAAACGCCGACCCCAGAGACGCTGACAACTACGTTAATCGGGGGCTGGCCTTTCGAGAAAAGAAGAACGCGAAAGCTGCGATCCAGGACCTTTCAAAGGCGATCGAGATCGACCCGAAGAATTCCATCGCTTATTACTTCCGCGGTCAGATCAACGCCGAGCGCCAAGAGTACCTCGCTGCGATAGAGGACCTTTCAAAAGCGATCGAGCTGAACGATCGTGACCCCGATTACTATTTTGAACGCGGCGGGGTCTTTCTGGAAATAGGTGATCACGATAAGGCTCTCAGCGACTACGGCAGGGTAATTGAACTGTCACCAAAGACGGCGGCTGCTTATGTCAATCGCGGTGTTATTTACCTGCGGATGGGTAAACACGAGCAATCGATAGCAGACGCCACCACCGCGATCAAACTCGACCCGAGCGACCCTACGGCCTACGAGAATCGGGCCTTGTCATTTGAGGCGCTCGGCGATTCAAAGAGGGCCGATGCCGATCGGAGAAAAGCAGCACTGCTGGAGAAGGCTAAAAAGTCCTAGACCAGCTACGCCAGCATCATCGCGGGCTGCTCGAGCATTTGTTTGAAGGTCTGAAGGAACTTCGCACCGGTCGCTCCGTCGACGACGCGGTGGTCACACGACATCGTGACGTTCATCATTGTGCGGACGACGATCTGGCCGTCGCGGACGACGGGCGTCTCGTTCGCCGCGCCGACGGCGAGGATGCCGGCCTCGGGCGGATTGATGATCGCCGTGAACTCCTTGATGCCGAACATACCGAGATTCGAGATCGAGAATGTCGCACCGGTGTACTGCTCGGGCTGCAGCTTTTTAGTACGGGCCTTGGCGGCGAGGTCCTTGATCTCGGCCGAGATCTCGACAAAGCCTTTCTTGTCCGCACCGCGAACGACCGGCGTGATCAGGCCTTCGTCGATCGCAACGGCGACGCCGATATCTGCCTGCTCGTAGAATCGGATCGACTTGTCCTGATACGAAGCGTTGACGAAAGGATGCTTGCGCAGAGCCATCGCTGCAGCTTTTACGATGATGTCGTTGACGCTGATCTTTTGCTCCTCGGCGACGCTTGCATTGACCGCTTTGCGCAGCGCGAGAACGTTGTCCATTTCGATCTCGACCGTCAGGTAGAAGGTCGGGACCGGGCCGATCGATTCGGCCAGACGCGTCGCGATCACGCGGCGCATCTGCGAGGTCGGCTCATCTCGAAACGGCGAAGCCCCGACAACGGTCGACGGCGTAAATTGTTTCTGCTGCTCGCTGACCGCTGACCGCTGACCGCCCGCCAGCGCCTGCTCAATATCGCGTTTGATGATGCGGCCGTTCGGGCCCGATCCGCTGATAGAGCGAAGGTCGATTCCGTTATCCGCGGCCATCCGAGCGGCGATCGGCGAGACGATCAATCGACCGCCGTTCGATTGCGGATTTCGGATTTCGGATCTCGAATTTGTTTGGCTGACGGGACTCGCCGCCGGAGCGGTGGTCGTGGGCGAGGTCTGCTTGAGCTCAAGCTCCTCCGGGCGATCGATCTCGGTCGGGGCGGTCGGCTGATCGTCGGTCTTGGACGCGGCGGGAGCAGATGCATTTGTTCCGCCGTTCGCCGACACTTCGGCCAGCAGCGCGGAGATGTCCTCGCCCGCATTGCCGATGATCGCGATCGGCTCGCCGAGCGCGGCCGACTCGCCGGCCTGCTTGAGGATCTTGAGCAGAGTGCCGCCCGAGAGCGCCGTCATCTCCATCGTCGCCTTGTCGGTGTCGACCTCGGCGAGCGTTTCGTTTGCGTCAAACTTGTCGCCCTCGTTCTTGACCCAGCGAGAGATCTGACCCTCTTCCATCGTGGGCGAAAGCTTCGGCATTAAGAATTTTTCAGCCATATCTCGGAACGCGGACGCCCTCGTCCGCATTTGTGAATCAAATCTGGAACACGCATTACGCCCCGGAGAGGCGTTGCGGACGAGGGCGTCCGCGTTCCATCACAGGTAACAAACTTCCTTGACCGCCGCGACGATCTTTGCGACGTCGGGCAGGGCGGCCGCTTCGAGATTTTTGGCGTACGGCATCGGGGCCTCGACGGTCGAGATGCGTTTGATCGGAGCGTCGAGATGGTCAAAGGCGTGTTCCATCACCTGGTACGCTACCTCGGCGCCGACGCTCGCGAACGAATGCGACTCCTCGGCGATGACGAGGCGATTGGTCTTTTTGACCGACGCCGCGATCGTCTCGATGTCGAGCGGCTTGATCGTTCGCGGATCGACGACCTCGACCGAAACGTCGAACTCCTTTTGGATCTGCTCGGCCGCCTGCAGAGCGAGCGGCACGGTCATCGAACGCGCGACGATCGTGCAGTCGGTGCCTTCGCGTTTGACGTCGGCGACGCCGAGCGGGATCGTGAAGTCTTCGTCCTCGGGCACCTCGCCCTTGAGTCCGTACATCCGCTCCTGCTCCATAAAGATCACTGGATTGTCGTCGCGGATCGCGGACTTCAGCAGGCCCTTTGCGTCGGCGGCGGTCGACGGCATCACGACCTTGAGGCCGGGGAAGTTTGCGTACATCGCCTCGAGCGCCTGCGAGTGCTGCGACGAGACCTGATAGGCCGAGCCGTTCGGGCCGCGAAATACCACCGGCACCTTGAACTCGCCGCCCGACATATACAGCATCTTCGCCGCGTGATTGATGATCTGGTCGGCCGCAAGGATCGAGAAGTTAAAGGTCATGAACTCGATCACCGGCCGCAGGCCCGCCATCGCCGCGCCGACGCCGATCGCCGCAAAGCCGAGCTCGGTGATCGGAGTATCGACGACGCGCTTGTCGCCAAACTCCTTCCAGAGCCCGCGCGTGACCTTGTAGGCGCCGTCGTACTCGGCGACCTCCTCGCCCATGATGAAGACGTTCTCGTCTCGAATAAGTTCTTCGCGCAGCGCCTGATTGAGTGCGTCGCGGATGGTCAGTAATGCCATAGTGTTCAGTGGTCGGTGGTCAGGACTCCGAAGCCGTTATGCCAATACGTCGGTCAAAAGCTCGCTCTCCGGCGGCAGCGGGCTCTCCTCAGCGAACTTGATCGCGGCCTCGACCGCTTCGCGAGCGCGCTGCTCGATCGCTTGGTAATCTTTGTCGGTCAGCACCCTTGCCTCTTTTAACGTCTCGCGGAAGAGGACGATCGGATCGCGCTCCTGGTACTTTGCGATCTCCTCGCGCGTGCGGTAGTTGCCCGGGTCTGACATCGAGTGGCCCATATATCGATAGGCCCGCACCTCGAGAAGTGTCGGGAGCGACTCGTTGCGAGCACGTTCGATCGCACGCTGTGTCGCCTCGCGGACGGCCATCACGTCCATGCCGTCGACGAATTCGTTTGCGACGCCGTACGCATCGCCTTTCTTGGCGATGCTCGCGATGCTCATCGCGCGGGCCTGCGACGTGCCCATTCCGTATTTGTTGTTCTCGCAGATGTAGATGACCGGGAGCTTCCAGAGCTGGGCCATGTTGAGCGACTCGTGGAATATTCCCTGGTTGACGGCGGCCTCGCCAAAGAAGCAGAGCGTGACCTGGCCGGTGCCTTTGTACTTTGCGGCGTAGGCCATCCCGGTCGCGACGCCGATCTGGCCGCCGACGATGCCGTGGCCGCCAAAGAACTCGAGCTCGCGCGAGAACATATGCATCGAGCCGCCCTTGCCCTTAACGCAGCCGCCGATCTTGCCGTACAGCTCGGCCATCACCGACTCGGGCGTCATCCCTTTGACCATCGCCTGGACGTGGTCGCGGTACGAAGTAATGACCATGTCCTTGGGCTCGAGCGCCATGATCGAGCCGACGCCGATCGCCTCCTGCCCGATGTAGAGATGGCAGAAACCGCCGATCTTGCCCATGCGATAGACCTCGGCAGATCTCTCCTCAAAGTGGCGGCCAAGGACCATCTGATAAAGCATCTCGCGCAGAAGGCCGCGGTCGAGCTTCTTTATCGATTCGAGCTGGGACTTGCGGCGTTTGAGATATTCGGTATGAGCGAGTTTGAGGATCTCGTCGTCGGGGCTGGAGCCGGCTCCGTTCGTGGTTCCCGGGGCCGCGATCTCGTTTCGCGACGCGGCCTTTTTTTCTGTCTTAGTGCGGGTTGCTGTCTTTGGCAAAATAAAACCTCCGCCGTTGATCTCGGCTTAATTCTGCAGGCGTCTGCGAAACAAGAATTATAAGTGACCGTCGAGGCCTTAGGCAAAACGCCGCGTTTTTTGACCCGTTGGCCAAATCATCGGGTAGATAATAAGATTGCTCATAGCCGATGCGACCTTTCCTCGACAAGCCGTACTTATTGCTGCTCATCCCGGTCCTGCTCTTAACGGCGTCGATCACGAACGCGCAGGAGCAGCCGACGCGCTGGTCTCTCGACGCGGGCACCAAGCGCGCAGAGCTCAAGCAAGGCGACCGCTTTGCGGCGCGAGTCATCGCCGAGGTCGACGCGGGCTGGCATCTCTACGCGCTCGATCAGCCGAGCGGCGGGCCGATCGCGACGACGATCAAGGTAAGCGAAGGGAAGCCTTTTGAGATCACCGGCCCGATCACGCCGACCACAGCTCCGACATCGCAGCCCGACCCGAATTTCGTCGTCGACGGCAAGCCTCTCGAGACCAAGTATTTCGAGAATAGGGCCGAGTTTCGCGTACCGTTACGGGCCTTGGCCGACTCGGCCGCGGCCGACTTGTCGTTTGACGTGCGCTTCCAGCTCTGCAACGACCGGTTTTGCCTGCCGCCTCGAACCGTTCGCGTGACGCCGACGGGCTTTGAACTTGTCAAAAAGCTCGGGTCCTCGACCTCGCAGACGGACGACCCGACCCCGGATCGACAGGACGCCGTCAGCGGGCCGCAGCTCGTGACGCGTAATTTCGACACGGACCTCTGGTCGTTCATCTGGCTCGCCGCGACGCTCGGGGCACTGTCGCTTTTGACGCCGTGCGTCTTTCCGATGATCCCGATCACGGTCTCGTACTTTACAAACCACTCGTCGGGCCATCGATCAAAGGCCGTCAGGCTCGCGACGGTTTACTCGCTCGGCATCATCGCGACATTTACGCTGCTCGGGATGCTGCTCGCAATATTCGTCGGTGCGGCAGGCGTCAATCTCTTTGCGGCAAATCCGTGGGTCAACCTGCTGATCACGGCGATCTTTTTGCTGTTTGCGTTCAATCTTTTTGGGGCGTACGAGATAAACGTGCCGACCGGCCTGCTCACGGCGCTCGACCGCGCGACGCGCTCGGTCGAGGGCGAGGGCAGCGGCCTCGTCGGAGCGCTGCTGATGGGCCTCACCTTCACGCTGACGTCATTCACCTGCACGTCGCCTTTTGTCGGTACGATCCTCGTCTCTGCGTCGCAGGGCGACTGGCAGATGCCGCTCGTCGGTATGCTCGCCTTTTCGACCGTTTTCGCTCTGCCGTTCTTCGTTCTCGCGCTCGTGCCGCAGATGGTCGCGCAGCTGCCGCGTGCGGGCGGCTGGATGAATTCGGTCAAGGTCACGATGGGATTTCTCGAGATCGCCGCGGCGATGAAGTTCCTCTCGAATGTCGACCTCGTTTGGAAGTGGGGGATCTTTACACGCAGCGCGGTGCTCGCGATCTGGATCTCGATCGGCGTGATCCTCTCGCTTTACCTGCTCGGCAGGTTTCAGCTCTCGCTCGATTCAAAACCCGAGCGGATCGGTGCGGTCCGTCTTGTCTCGGCGATACTCAGTTTGGCGGTCAGCTTCTATCTGCTCACAGGCCTCTTTGGCGCCAAGCTCGGCGAGCTCGAGGCATTTTTGCCGCCGGACCTTAACGCCTCCGCCGGCGGCCGCACGGGCGGCGATGCCGGCGAAAAGAATTGGATCGTCAACGACTACAACGCCGCACTCGAACGGGCGCGGGCCGAGAACAAAAAGGTCTTTGTCGATTTCACGGGCTATACCTGCACAAACTGCCGCTGGATGGAGGCCAACATCTTCCCGCGTCCGGAGGTCGCGGCCGAGCTCGACAAGTTTGTCCTCGCACGTCTTTACACCGACGGCGAGGGTGAAGTATACGAGAGGCAGCAGCGTATGGAAGAAGAAATGTTCGGCACGGTCGCGCTGCCCTTTTATGCGGTCGTCGACTCAAGCGGAACGGCCGTCGGCACGTTCCCGGGCCTGACGCGCGACGCGGCGGAATTCGTCGATTTTCTCCAACGGGCCGGCAGCGGACCGTCAAACAAAAAGTGAAAAGCGTACCTATCAAGAACCTCATCGCAGGACTCCGCGAGATCCCGGAGGCCGACTTCACCTGCGACAACGTTTACGGCTACCTGGCAAGTCATCCCGTCGAGGTCGACTCCATCACGCGATACATCCACTGGAGCGACCGCTTTTACACACGCAATCTGGTTTACAAGGACACGCGTTTCGAGCTGCTCGCCATCTGCTGGGAGCGCGGTCAGGTCTCGCGCGTGCACAACCACGCCGATCAAAAATGCTGGATGACCGTCCCGGTCGGCCGGCTCAGAGGTCAGAATTTCGCCGTCGAGGAGATAGACGAGTCGCGCGGCTACTGTAAGCTGGTCGAGACCGACGCCTTCGAGCTCTCGGAATGTCTCGCGGCCAAGGTCGAGCTCGAGCAGCCGATCCACCAGATCCTCAACCTTCCGGAGTTCGACGAGCGGGCCGTCAGCATCCACATTTATTCCAAGCCGTTCGACACGTGCCTCTCCTATTGCCGCGACACCGACACTTTTAAGGAAGTTAAGCTCTGCTACACGAGCATAGACGGCCGCGTTTGCGACGGCATCGTCCTGTAGAGACACCGAACGCGCGGCGAGCGGCTGCACACTTTATTCCCCCACAGCGAATTACTCTTGACGATGTCCGACAGCGGCGGCACTGCTACGCGGATCAGGGATTGGCACGTCGTGCCGGGCTCGATCTTTCTGCTTTATTTCCTCGTCCGCTTTTGGCGGCTCGACGAGGCGTGTCTCTGGTTTGACGAGATATTCGGGCTCGACGCCGCGGCGAGGTCTTGGGGCGAGATGCTCCGCTTTATCGCGCTCGATCTCGTCCATCCGCCGCTCTTCTACATTCTGCTGAAGCTGTGGGTCGGTATCGGCGGCGAGTCGGTCGCGTGGGTCCGGCTGCTTCCTTTCGTTCTTTCACTGCTGGCCGTCATTCCGATACTGCAGCTATGCCGCGAACTTAAACTCTCGCGGCTCGCGACCGTCGTCGCCTTTGCGGCCTTTGCCGTCAACGGCTCGCTCATCAAGTACGCGCAGGAGGTGCGGATGTACAGCCTGACGCTGCTGCTCGCGGCGCTGTCGTATTGGCTGTTTGCCCGCTTCTTTTTTCGCGGCAAGAACATCTGGCTCCTCACCGCGGTCAACGTTCTGCTCGTCTACACGCATTACTTCGGCTGGTTTGTCGTGCTGAGCGAGGCGCTGACGATCGCGCTTCTTCAAAGGATCAAGATCGGAAAGTTCCTGACGTCGGCGGCGATCACGCTGCTGGCATTTTTGCCGTGGACCTGGGCGATATGGCGTGCCGCCTCGACGGTCGACGTCGCCGCGTCGGCCTCGCAGAATATCGGTTGGATCGACCGGCCGGGGATCGTCCAACTGTTCGATCTAGCGTTCGATCTGATCGAGCCGTTTTACTTTCAACAAAGCAGCAGCGACGCATCGACGCTCATCTTCATCACCGCACCGCTGCTGATCATCCTCGCCGCTGCAAAGCTGATATACCTCCGTCGGCTGGCAGCGTCGGCCGACCGGACGGTCTTTTGCTTTTTGGCGATCGTCGCCGTTACGCCGGTCGCGGCGGCCTTCGCGATCAGTTGGCTCGCGCCGCATTCGATCTGGGGCACACGCCACCTGACGGCGGCATTCATTCCGATCACGATACTCGCGGCCATCTTCTTGACCGAGATCGGAGATCGCTGGATCAGACGTTTGCTGCTTTACACGGCCGCGCTGCTTGCGGCGGGATCATTCGCCGTCTACGCGGCCGCGCCGCGCGAGATGAATGTGTGGTGCGCGTGGGAGAGCCTTGCCGTCGAGGCAAGGAGCGACGCGGTCAGCCCCGAGCGGGTGCCCGTGCTTACCTTTGAAGACCTGGTCGCTTATCACTTTTGGTTTGCGCTGAGAGATGATCCTTCTTTGCAGGTCGTGCGCGTGCGCGGCGCGGCGGGCGTTGTCGAAGACGCCGCCTACTTCCTGCCGAGAGACGCGGAGGGCGTATCCGCCCTCGACGCCTCGGCAGTCTCCGGCTCACCGATCTTTGCCGCGTTTCGACTAACGAGAAATGGGCCGGGCAGGGAAGCCGTCGACCCGTCACAGCGAGAGCCGCTGGCCGGCCTCGTACAGCGCGGCTACACGGTCGAATACGTCCGGAGCATCGACGCTGCGGGACAGACCGCGTATCTGGCCAAGCTCGTTATGAGGGCGGGCGGAGGCAGATAGCGGGGCACTTACTTACGCTTCCAACGCACGCCGTCCTTCGTGTCTTCGAGGATGATGCCTTTTGCGGCCAGGAGGTCGCGGATCTCGTCGGAGCGGGCAAAGTTGCGCTCGCGGCGTGCCTTTTGGCGTTCCTCGACGAGGGCCTCGATCTCGCTGTCGAGCGTCTCGGCCTCCTCGTCGCCAAAGATCCCTAGCACGGCGTCGAATTTCTCGATCGCGTCCAGCACCGAGGCCCGTTCGTCCGCGCACAACCGCCCGGCCGCGAGTGCCGTGTTGATCTCGCGAACGAGATTATGAACCGCGGCGAGCGCGGCCGAGGTGTTCAGGTCGTCGTCCATCGCCGCTTCAAATTCCGACAAGGCGCGGTCGACGGTCTCTGCGACGACCGGATCAGAGCCGCTGCCGGCCCGAGCGTCCCTGACGAGCCGGCGAAAGTTGCGCAGCCGCTCGACCGTGCTCTCGGCTCCCTGCAGGCCCTCGAACGTGAAATTCAACTGTTTGCGATACGGCACCGACAGCAGCAGATAGCGGATCGCGAGCGGCGAGTAGCCCTGCTCGCGCAGGTCGCGAAAGGTGAAAAAGTTTCCTTTCGACTTTGACATCGTGACGTCGTCGATCTTGAGAAATTCGCTGTGGATCCAGTACCGCGCAAACTGCTTGCCGGTCGCTCCTTCGCTCTGCGCGATCTCGTTCTCATGATGCGGGAACTGCAGGTCCATTCCGCCGGCGTGCAGGTCAAAGGTCTCGCCGAGATACTTCATCGACATCGCCGAACACTCGATGTGCCAGCCCGGGCGCCCGCGTCCGAATGGCGCGTCCCAGCCCGGCTCCTCGCCCTCGGGGACGAGCTTCCAGAGCGCAAAGTCGCGAGCGTCCTCCTTGTCGTACTTGTCGGTATCGACGCGCTCGCTGCCGCCGGCGATGTTGCCCGAGAAGTTGATCTTGGACAGCTTGCCGTACTCGGGAAAGGCCGAGATGCGGTAGTAGATCGAGCCGTCGGACTCGTACGCCTTGCCGTTGGCGATAAGCTTCTCGATGATGTCGATCATCTCGGCGAGGTGCTGCGTCGCACGCGGCGTGACCTCGGGCCGCTCGTTGCCGAGCGCGTCAAAGTCTTCCCAAAAATACTGAATGTACGGGGCAGTGAACTCGTCGATGCTTATATTGCGCGCCGCCGCCTCCTTGATGATGCGGTCGTCGATATCCGTCAGGTTGAAGACATGCGTGACCTCGAGGCCCTTGAATTTGAGATATCGCCGCAGCACGTCGCCAAAGATGAACGTGCGAAAGTTGCCGATGTGCGCAAAGTTCCAGACCGTCGGGCCGCAGATGTACATCCTGACCTTGCCCGGCTCGATCGGACGAAACTCCTCGACCTGTCGCGATAGCGTATTAAAAAAACGAAGCATATTTACCGTCGAATAATTAAATTCAAATCATACCTGAATTCGGTCTCGTTCATCATTCGCGGCCGCTGCGGCCGATGGCTCGTCGACCAGGTCGGGCTCGACGTACCGGCTGCGGGCCTCGTCCGAAAACAGCAGCTCGCGCGAATAGGATCGGAGCGGGTAGTCCTTATCAAACTCCCGCAGCAGCTCGGCGGCGACCTCGGGCATCGACGACTCCTCGCGCCCCGCGATCCGCGCGGCGATGGTCCGCATCCAAAAGACGGTCAGCGTCTCGTGATACGGCATCTCTTTTGAAAGGTCGACGCCGAAGCCGCGGGTAAGCAGGTTGAAGATCCCGTCCCGCATTCTGTCGATCGCCTCCTCCAGGTCGTGATGCCGCAGGTAGTACATCCCGACGACGAGATGCTCGGCGTGCTTCCATTCGTCACGCGTAATGGTCGCGTCCTCGAATGAACGCACCAGTCTCTCTATATCTTTTTCATCTTTGTATCTCATTAACCCTCCTGTGCGATCTCGGCCAGCGCAAACCGCCGAATGATCAGTCTCGCCGCATCGTCGGGCGAAATATCCGACGTGTCGATCCGCAGCGTTTCATGCTCGAGGTCCGGGTGCGGCGACGTCAGTTCGAAGCGCTGCTTCGAGCGATCGACGACCGCCGCGGGGTCGGTCAGCTTTCGCAAGCGTAGGCGCGATTCCTCGACGATCCGCTCGCGTCTGACGTCATCGCGGCAGTCGAGCAGAACGGCGTGCACCGTCCCGCCGTTATCTGTCGCGGCGCTGACGAGCTCTCTGAAATACGCGTCGTCCGGCCCTCTGCCGTAGCAGAACGTGTGGATCAGATCGATGCCCCGGCGCGCGGCCTCGGCGATGACCACGCATCTCAGCCTGACGTTGATCTGCCAAAACGCTTCGGTACCAAACTCAAATACCGGCCGCGTGCAGTCGATCGTCAGGTGGTTATGAAAGACCTTGAATCCCGTCCGCTCGGCCACAGCGTTGGCGACGGTAAGTTTGCCGACGGCCGGCGGGCCGTGAATGACGATCAATTTCATATGTCGTGACCTCCTTTCCGGTAAAAATAAAAACGACCGCGGATCGCGTCCGCGGTCGTCTGAAATGTACGACGGGCACGAGCCCTTAGTTCAAGTTCATGCGGCGACGACCTCCAGCTCGTCTTGTTCCATCGGCTGGTCCATAAAGAGATACTTTCTCCATGCAGGACGCGACTCGGCGTAGTGGCAGAGCAGCACATGGTCGAGACCGAGGCGAAGCAGCTTTTGCGAGGTCAGCAGCGGCATTCGCGCCTGCTCGGGCGTGCGGTTGCCTTTTCGCTGGTTGCACTTTACACACGCGGTCACCAGATTCTGCGGCATGCTTTCGCCGCCCTGGGCCCTCGGCAGAATGTGATCGAGCGTAAGGTCCTTGGCGTGACGATGTTCGCCGCAGTACTGGCAGCGATAGCGGTCGCGAATATAGATACGGGCCCGCTTCATCGTCGTCTCGCGATTCTTGCGTTTGACGTGAATGTAATGCCGGAGCCTGACGACCGACGGCACGGGAAAAGTGGTTGACGGAGAATGGAGGACGTTGTCACCGTCGGTCTCTTCGATAAAGACCGCGCCGCGAAACCACAGGCACACGGCCCGCGCGACACCGACCGTCCCGAGCGGCTCATACGAAAAGTTCAGCAATAGTACTCTTCCCGTAAGCAAACCGATATGTCCTCCTTTTGTTAGATGTAATGTACGGTAAAACCGCGATAAGTGG
Organism: Pyrinomonadaceae bacterium; assembly: GCA_046313635.1. Classification (GTDB taxonomy): domain Bacteria; phylum Acidobacteriota; class Blastocatellia; order Pyrinomonadales; family Pyrinomonadaceae; genus OLB17. The sequence continues at coordinate 286,742 of JBKBYA010000002.1, forward strand.
CAAGCACAATATATTGCTGCCAGATAATTTTGTCGGCCAATATATTGGCCGGCCTGCGGAGTCGATCGGGCGTTTTTTCGCCGCCGGACCGCACCTTCGCCGCGTCTGGACAACTTGGCCGCGGCTTCATTAAATTATTTCCTTGCAAACTCGCGTAACAATGAAAATTTGAATATTGGAACGACTATGAATTCACGAACCGTTCGCGACTTTAAGGTCCCAACCGATATTTGGAAATTTGTTGACGATTGGGCCCGGACCGAGGGCTTTGAGCTCGCCGCCAACGGCGATCGCCGCCTTTACAAGAAAGAATTCGGCAAATTCTCGCCCTCGTCCTGGGTCGAGATCCGCGAAAGCGGAGGCGACGTCCACCTCGAGGCTTGGCTGCACAACCCGCCGGCCGCACGGGCGCTGACGCTATTTACGACGCCCGAGGAGCTGCCGGTAGATTCGAGCGGCCCGCAAAAGGCGCTTGTTGCCCGCAACATCTCGCGTGACCGCGTCAATCGTCTGCTCATCAAGCTTGGGCAGCCGTTGATCTCGTAATTCGAGAGGCCGGCGCTCGTCGAGCTAGAAATGCCTGTAACCCTCGCTCCGCGGCTCGAACCGGCGGCCGTGGAGAGTGATCTCGATCACACCCGCGTCCGACGTGACGGTGCCGATCCGCGAAACGTCTTTCGGGGCGAGTCGTGCGATCTCGGCTTCGGAGGCTGTGAACAAAAGCTCAAAGTCCTCGCCGCCGCCGAGAGCAAGCTCGATCGTCTCGCGCTCGTCGTGCCCGAGGGCATTGAGGCCTTCGTCGATCGGGAGCGATTCCGCCTTGAGCTCGGCCCCGACGCCGCTCGAAGCGCATAGGTGAGCGAGATCTGAATAAAGCCCGTCGCTGATGTCGATCATCGATGTCGCGGCCCGGGCATCTTGAAGAAGCAGGCCCAGCTCGACCCGCGGTGCCGGACGGACCTGACGCTCGATCAGTGCCCGCTGCGGTGGATCGGCATTCTCGTAGAGACCGCCCGACTCCAGGATCTTTAGCCCGCCCGCCGCACCGCCAAGTTTGCCGCTGACAAAGATCGCGTCGCCCGGCCGCGCTCCCGAACGCCGCACCGCACGCCCCGCGGGAACGACCCCGGCTGCGACCGAATCGATCACCAATCTATCGGAGGTGCGAGAGACGTCGCCGCCTACGAGCTCGACGCCGAAGCGGGCCGCAAGCTCATGCCAGCCGGCGTAGAACCGGTCAAGAAAATCCGTAGCCCAGATACGGTCGGGCACGCCGATGCTTGTCATCGCCCAGGTCGGTCTGCCGCCCATCGCGGCTACGTCCGAGAGCGAGACCGCGAGGGCCTTATGCCCGATCGCTTCGGGAGCGGCCCATTCGAGCCTGAAGTCCACGTCCTCGACAAGCATGTCCGCAGTGACGAGCAGGTCAACATCCGAACCCTGCCGGATGACGGCGCAGTCGTCTCCGACGGCGGTCAAACCGTGACGCCGGCTGATGGATCGGATGAACTCAAACTCGCCGCGCATGATCAAGCATTTATTGACACAAGTATTTTAACTTCCTACAATAACGCCGACAGAATTTACATCGGGCTTTAGGTTTGGTCCCCAACACGACTGATGGCGCTCACTGCTACCGTGATCCCTGAAAAAATCTACTTCAAGATCGGCGAAGTATGCGACATTGTCGGCGTGCAGCCGCACGTGCTGCGGTACTGGGAGACCGAATTCTCTATGTTGTCGCCGCAAAAGAACCGTTCGGGACAGCGTAGCTACCGCCGCCGCGATGTCGAGATCGCCCTGCGGATCAAGGAGCTCCTGTACGACGATATGTACACTATCGCCGGAGCCCGCAAGAAGCTGCAAGCCGAGACACGCGAGGCGACAAGACTCAAGATCGTTCCGCCGTCCGAAGCGGGCGAGACCACGGCGGCCTCCTCCGCCTCGACCGATGATTCGGCCGTTTCGCTGTTTGACGAAGAGGTTGGCGATATCGAACTGCCGCATGAGCCGGACGGTGACGATGGCCGAAGCCTGACGGCCGACCAGCGGCAGGCCGTTCGGCGGCTTGCAAACGACCTGCTCGAGCTTCGAAATATGCTCGCTCAGCGGCCGGGCGATCGCGACGAGAGATGACGTTTGACAAAGCCTGGACCGGAATTTAGGCTTTTAGTTTTCCGGGACGTAGCGCAGTCCGGTAGCGCGTTCGCTTGGGGTGCGAGAGGTCGCTGGTTCAAATCCAGTCGTCCCGACCAATAACGACGGGGCTTTCACGAGTTTGTGAAAGCCTCGTCTTTTTGTCGATGGCTGCAGTTTTCCGCTTTACTCATTTCTTCGAACAGGATTTCCGATCACTTACCGCAGCTTTTCCGATAGTTGTGCGAGACGCGGGCATCGGCAGACTTTTACGGCTAATCCCCGGCGTTCTGAACCATGAGCCTGACCAGGTCGCGGCGTGCGATCATGCCGACCGGCCGGCCTCCGCGGACGACCGGCAGTCGATTGATGTCGTACTTCAAGAGCAGTTCGGCCGCCCTCTCGATCGGATCGGTCTCAGAAACGACCTTGACCTGTTTCGACATGATCTCGCGGGCTTGCCGCTTTCGAGCGGCCTCGTAGATCTCATCCAACTGGTGTCCGGACAGCCACTGACCGAGAACGTTTGCCGACCGGAACGTTGAGAAGGGAACTGATTTTTCCTTCGCTCCGAAATCCGATTCCGTGACGATCCCCGTGATCGATCCCGCGGAATCGACCACCGGTACGCCGCCTATCTTGTTTTCGAGTAAAGTTCGCGCGACCTGCTCAAGCGTATCGTCTTCCGATACGACTATCGCAGGCTGCGACATTATGTCTTTGACCTGCATAACCAATCTCCTAATGCTCACCTAACGTGACGCGAATAAGATCCAGGCCGCGATCAAATAGATCGTGACGATCCCGGCCGAATCCCACGCCAAAAACAAAAATTTCCTGTTCGTCCTGTAGGTCAGACCGATGACTGCGACCGCGGACATCATCATCGCCGCCAGTGCCGACACAAGATGAGAACCGGATATGTTCATCAAAAGAGCTCCCTTCACATAGAGCAGATCGTCAACCGCCAGAATGCCGATATTAAATAGGTTGCTGCCGAAAAGATTGCCTAGCGCCAGGTCGACCGCACCGATCCTCATTGCACCGATCGTGATCACGAGTTCCGGCAGCGACGTCGAGAGAGCGACGAAAAGACTGCCGACGAAGGTGTTTCCGAGGCCGGTTATTTTGGATATGCGGTCGCCGAGATGCGGGAGCCACGTGGCGGCCGCAATAATGAACACGGCATTTAGCGCGTATAAAAAATATACTCGCCGCCGTGAATAGCCGGCAGACGACCCCTCGTCCTCCGATCGAGGCAGCTCGAGCTTGCGCCGTTTCTCGTACGAGAAGATCATCCGTATCGAAAAAAAGTAGACAACCACGAAAACGATGCTCGTCATTCCCAACCATCCCAGCACGGGGAGTCTTGTCCCGGCAAAGATCGTGAGGGCGACCACGCCCAGAAGCAAGATTCCGAACGCAGCAGGCAGCACCAGCCCTTGATGCGCCCTTGACGAGATCGGAGCTGAACGCGGGCCCAGATCGAGCATGGCGATCACGAGGATGTTGAACATGCAGCTCCCCAATATATCGCCGACGGCGATCTCGGGAAGATCGAAGACGACGACCGAGCTGACGCCCGTGATAAGCTCCGGCAGCGAAGTGACCGATGCGACCAGGATCACGCCGATCCACGTCCTCCCGAGACCTGTCATTTCAGCTATAATGTCGCCGAATTTCGACAGCCTGATCCCCGCGACAAAGATCACCAGCGTGCAAACTATGAACTCAGCCAGACCATGATCGGTTCACCTCATAAGCCTCGGCTTCGAACGCCTATTTCGGCGATCGGGAGATCCTTATAAATTCAGTTCTTTGCGAGTTGTCAGGTAATTGATGAGGTTGTCACGCGACAGAATGCCGAGCAGCCGCCCGTCTTTCACGACCGGGAGCTGATTGACGTTCTCGCGGCCGATGATCTCGAGCGCCTCGATCGCGGGCGTCTCCGGCCCGACGACGAAGAGGCTCTCCAGCGGCCGCATCGCATCCGACGCGGTCTTGAATGGCCAAAGTCGGCGTTCGACGGCGGCGATCTCATTTGGAGTGATCAGCCCGACCGGGCGGCCGTTCTCGGCAACCATAAAGCAACGCTGACCGCTTTTCAGGATGTGGTCCTCGATCACCGACTGCAAGCTTGTGTTGGCGTCGAGTACCGCGCAATGGGTCAGCATAAGGTCGCCGGCCGTTACGTCTCGCAGGCTTTGACTGAATTCTACCTGGAGATATGAGGCCTTTGCCGCGCTGAGCAAGAACCAGCCGATGAACGCGAGCCACAAACCGCCGAAACCGCTCCCGCTAAAGAACAGATAGATCCCCAGAAATATAAAGCCGAACGCAAGGCCCTGCCCGGCGCGCGCGGCCGCTCGGGTAGCTGTGTCGGCGCTGCCGCTGATGCCCCATATCACCGCTCGCAAGACTCGGCCGCCGTCCATCGGATACCCGGGGATCATATTAAAGATCGCCAGTGCAAAATTGACGTATGCCAGCCAGACCAGGACCGCAAGGGGCGGTGTCTGCGGCTCGGTCATCGGCGGCCAGCCCAGCAGCATCGCGGCGGCAAAACACGCGAGCCCGATAAAAGCGCTTGTCAACGGGCCGATGATGCCGAGCCAGAATTCGGTTTTCGGGCTTGCCGGCTCGTTCTCGATCTGAGCCACGCCGCCGAGCGCAAAGAGCGTAATTGCCTTGACCGGAAGATCACTTCGCTTGGCCACCGCGGCGTGAGATAGTTCGTGAACCACGATCGCCGAAAAGAACAAGATCGCCGTTAATATCGACATCGTCCAGATCGTCGTACCGCTCCATCCGGGATGGCTCTCCGAAAAATATTGCGAGAGCGAAAAAACGATGAGAAAGGCAATGATCAGCCAACTGTAATGGAGTCCGATCTCGATGCCGAAGATCTTGCCGAGTCTTATCTGAGCGTTCATTCTGAAAATCCTCTCTCTGGTGAGTAGTTTCTCGTCCGCAAGGTCAGCCAGCTATAGCCCTCCGCGATGCCCCATGTGGCCAAAACAGTCACGGTCAAGACGAGAATGACCTGAGCATCGAGGGTCGTCAATCCGAGCATTTCGCGCAGCGGCGGTACATAGATCGTCAGGACCTGCAGCACGACCCCGAGACCGATGGCGAAGTGGAGCGCCGGATTCATACGCGGCATCACCGAGATATGCCGCGAAGGATATGCGAAAAAGAGCTGCACGAGCGACTCGAACAAAAATACGGCCGTCCGGATGGCGGCCACGCCGTAGCCGTAAAGCGGCAGCACCATAAGCAGCACTCCGCCGGCCGCGGCCTTGATAACGCCGGTGAAGATTATGAAATAGAGCGAGGCCCGATCGAGCAAAGGCGATCTCGGGTCGCGCGGTCTCTGCCGCATCACTCCGTCGTTCTTGTCCAATCCCAACGCCAATGCCGGCGGTCCGTCCGCGATGATGTTGATCCAGAGAAGCTGCACGGCGGTGAAGGGAAGTAGAAGCCCGCCCCCGACGTCCTCCAGCCCCAGCAGAAACGATCCAGCCGAGCCGCCGACCACCAAGAGAACGAGCGCGAGATTGGTCGAGAATAGGAATCGGATGAACTTCTGGATGTTCTCGTAAATGCTGCGCACTTCTTCGATCGCCGCGACGATGGTCGCAAAGTTGTCGTCGAGCAGAACGAGGTCCGCGACTTCGCGCGAAACGTCGCTGCCGCGCTCACCCATCGCCACGCCGACATCGGAACGCTTCAGCGCGGGAGCATCGTTGACCCCGTCGCCCGTCACGGCCACGACCTCCTTGTTAGCCTGCAGCGCCTCGACCAGCTGAAGTTTGTGCTCCGGCGCGACGCGGGCAAAGACGTTGACGTTCCTGACGGCCTCTTTAAGCACGTCGTGCGGAAACTCTTCAATGTCGAAGGCTCCGACGCTCAGCGCTTGAACGATGGGATGCGACGGGCCGGCGGGGCAGATACGGCGTGCGAGCATAAAAAAAGACTCTCGGTCCGCTGAGGAGCAAGAGTCTTTTGAGTTTGCTGCCAATGCCGTCGCTACTGCGGCGTAACGGTCACGTATATCGTTTGGCCCCGCCGGCTGATGAGCAGAAGCGCGGGCCTGCCGGCCCCGGCATCGAGGGCCGCGCGGACGTCGTCGGCCGTCTTGACCGAGCGCCCGTTCACCTCGAGCAGCACGTCGCCGCGCTCGATACCGGCTTCTGCAGCCGCTCCCGACGGCGAGACCTCGGTCACGACCATTCCGTCCGCGTCGCTTAGACCGAGCTGTCTCGCGGTCTGCGGGGTCAGCGGCTGGAGGCCCAGGCCCAATTTTCCGTTTTGACCGCCGTCTCCCGGGACCTGACCGTTGTCGCCCGGGCCCGCGTTCTGCGCGACATCGCTGTCGAGCTCGTCGAGCGTCGCGGTCAACTCCTGCTCCTTGCCGTCGCGGACGATCCTGAGTTTTACCTCCGAACCCGGAGCCGAATTTGCGATCTTGTTGCGGAGAGCGTTGCTGTCCTCGATCTTTTCGCCGTTGACCGCGACGATCACGTCGCGCCGCTTGATCCCCGCCTTGTCAGCCGCGCTGCCGCCCTTGACGTTGCTCACGAGCACGCCGACCGTGTCGGGCATGCCGAGGGCCTTTGCCGTGTCGGCGGTCAGGTCCTGAATGTTGACGCCGAGCATACCGCGTCGAACGCGGCCGTTGGCGAGCAGCTGCTCGAGCACGCTCTTGGCCATATTTGACGGGATCGCGAAGCCGATGCCGATATTCCCGCCGTTCGGGCCGCCGGGCGAAAGGATCTGCGAATTGATGCCGATCAGTTCGCCGTTGAGGTTGACAAGAGCTCCGCCCGAATTGCCGCGATTGATCGGCGCGTCGGTTTGAAGAAAGTCCTGAAAGCTCGTTCCGTCGCTCAGTCCCGTGCGTCGGCCCTTGGCCGAGATGATCCCAGCCGTCACCGTCTGCCCGATGCCGAGCGGGTTGCCGATCGCGAGCACGATGTCGCCGACGCGGACCGTGTCGGAATTGCCGAGATTGAGGAACGGCAGGTTTTGCGCCTCGATCTTGAGGACGGCCAGATCGCTCGGCTTGTCGGAGCCGACGATCTTGGCTTCAAAGGTCTTGTCGTCGCTCATCTGGACGGTGATCTTCTGAGCACCTTCGACGACGTGATTGTTGGTGAGGATCGTGCCGTCCGCGCTCACAAGCACGCCCGAACCGAGACCTCGCTGGAGCTGCGGGCCTGGCGGCTCGGCCCGAGGGATCGGAAACTGCCGAAAGAAATCGTCGCCGCCGAACGGGAACTGGTGCGGGTTCGCGGACGATCTGCTCTCGGCCGTGATCCGTACAACGGCCGGCGAAGTTCTCTCGACGACGTCCGCGTATGACGTCCGTATGCCGTCCACCGAAACCGGCGGCGGCGGCGGCGCGGCCGGGGCCGGCGGCATGTCGCCGCCAAAGAACGAAGAGCGGCACGAGGCCGCCGCGAGTCCGGTCATAACGAGAACGAACAGAAAAAGTCCCTTTTTCATTGCGGAGAATTCTCCTTCAAAAGTTAACTAGAGCTTTGCTTATCCTACCAATCGGGCAAGTCAAATCAATAACGAATGAACGAAGCGGGGGCCGCGGGAGTTTCGAATAATGAATGCTCGTTGGTCACGCTACCTTGGGCGTTTCGTCGCGAAAAATATACGCCAGACTTTTGTAAACGAGCTTTGCGCAGAGAAAGGCCGGGGCGTCCGACGACTCGGTCTTTGAAAATTCGACCAGGTCCATCCCGACGATCCGCTTCTTTTCGGCGATGCGGCGGATCAGCGTCAGCGTCTCGTACCAGCCGAGGCCGCCGGGCTCGGGCGTGCCGGTCGTCGGCACGAGGCTCGGGTCTAGACCGTCGATGTCGATTGTAAGGTAAACGTTGTCGGTCAGCGAATCGACCGCCCGATCGATCCAATCGGTGCGGCCGACGATGTCGCGGGCCCAAAATATCCTGGTCGGCAGGTCGCCGGCGGCGAGCGATCTTGCCTCATCACCCGATATCGAGCGGATGCCGACCTGTACCGAGGGAACCCTCAGATCTTTGACGACGCGCGCCATGATGGACGCGTGCGAATGCGGCGTTCCGTCGTAGCTGTCGCGAAGGTCGGCGTGGGCGTCGATCTGCAGTACGCTCAGATCGTGAAACTTCTCGGCGTGAGCGCGGATCACCGGTCCCGAGACGGAATGTTCGCCGCCCAGCATGCAGAGGAACTTGCCGCTCTCGAGCAGGTCTTTTGCCCGCCGGTAGAGAGCGTCCATCATCGTCTCGGGCGAGGGCAGCGGCGGAAACTCTTCGAGCGTGTGGATGCCGACCTTGTAGACCTCGGCATTCGTATCCTCCTCGTAAAGCTCCATATTGCGCGAGGCGTCGACGATCGCCATCGCGCCGTCGCCCGTGCCGGTGCCGTACGAGACGGTGCCTTCGTACGAAACGGGCCAAACGACAACTCTGGCGGTATCGAACGAGCTGTACCGCTCGTCATCGATACCGCCGAAATTCATTGGCAGATTCGCTGATTCGGACATTTCAACCCCTGTTCGCTGGCGAAGCCTTACGGTACGTCGATCGCGAGCTCGCGGTTGGCGAAGCTGAAGTTCGGGCGCTTGCGACCCTTCATGAACTTCGCCGCCGTCTGCGACAGCGCGGTGATGATCATCGGCAAGGCGATCGACGGGTCGCACGAGACCATCGCGGTCGTCGCTCCCTTGGCCAGCTTGCCGAACTGCTGCGTGTGGACGCCGGCGTACGAAGGCGAACGCACGTCGAGCGGCTCGCACCCGGACGAGATGCCGACCGCGTACTTGTGGCCACGCGGATTGGTCCGCGTGATGTACGACGTGACCTCCGCGACGTTGACCATGTTTTGCGTATTCGCGTCGCCGACGGTGATGATCGCCGAATTGCGGGTCTTTTGTGCGATGAGCATCATGTCCATCGTGTCCTGCGTCAGGTCAAAGGCGATGCTCAGCTTTTTCTCAAATCGTGCTCGTGCAAACCCGACGGCAAGCGGCGAATTCTGAAGATCGGGGCAGAACACCGGGATCCGCGATTTGAATGCCGACGTCAGGATGCCGTCCTCGTGCGCGATCTCGGCGAGCTCGCGGCCCATCAAATGCAGGAATTCGCGCACCGCGTAAGGCCTGCTCAGCTCGAGCTGATTGATCACGCTGCCGACCCATTCGTCTGCTTCCTGGTACTCCTCACGATTGGCGAGGACGTCGCCGACGCGCGTCACGTTAGACGCCTCGAGCTCCTCGTCGCTCATGCTCGGGTGCGCCTGATAGTGATTGCGCCCGAGCGTCTCGTGAATGTCGTGAAAAAGCACCGTTCCCGACATCACCAGCACGTCGACAAACCGATTCTTGATAACGTACGAGATCAGCCGGCGCATGCCTGACGTGATCAGATTGCCCGAACCGCACAGGAAGATCGTCGAGTTGTCATCCAACATATCGAGCCAGATCCGGTGTGCCTCGGCAAGCTGCTTAGCTCCGAAGCCGGCTCCTTCCATCTTTTCGAGCAGGCCGGCGATCGAACGGTCGCGATCAATCGGTACCGGCTTGGTCGGTACGGTCAGGAACTTCGAAGACTTTGTTTTCTTTTGAGCTACCATATTTTCTCCGCGCAAACGCATATTCGGATCGACCGGGTGCCGCCCATCGACCTCAATTTCCAGAGCCGTTGGGAGTCAGGTACGTGTAGGCCTCGGTCTGATCCTCGTAAAACTCTATCAACTGGCTTCCTTCCTTTGTCGAGAGCTCGCCGCTGTTGATCCTCCGCATCACTGCCCGCCGGAAGTTGTCGTGGAGCTGCGCCGTTTCGAACCGAACCGATCCGACCGCCTCGCCGAGCGTGGTGCCGTACAGCACCTTCTTGATGATGTGGCCGTCCTCGCCAATATGAATGTGGGCCTCGTTCGGTACACCAAAGAGGTTGTGGTTGTTGCCCATCACCTCCTGGTAGGCGCCGACGAGCATCATGGCGATGTAATAAGGCTCGTTGGCCTCGAGCTTGTGCAGCTCGAGGACCTGCTTCACATCGTGGAGGTCGACAAACTTGTCCACGATACCGTCCGAGTCGCAGGTGATATCACACAGCGTAGCATATTCGGTCGGCTTTTTGTTGAGCTTATGTATTGGAATGATTGGAAATAACTGTTCCAGTGCCCAGTTGTCGGGGAGCGAGCGGAAGACAGAGAAATTTGCGAGGTACTTGGCGCAAAGCAGCCGTCTCAACTCGTCAAATTCCTCGGCAACATACTTCTTTTGCTGCGCATACTGATCGGCCCGCTCGCAAACGTCCCAAAAAAAGACCTCGCCCTTTCCTTTGTCCTCGAGCGAGATCAGCCCGAGATTGAACATCGTAAACAGGTCCTCGCGCGCCTCAAGGGCGTCGTGATAGTACTCGCGATAATTCTTGGCCGTGATCGTCTCGCGCAGGTCGTAAAGCTCGCGCACGACGGGCGGATCATCCTTTTCGACCGTCAGCGGAGTGATGTCCTCGACAACGGTCTCGATCTCGTCCTGGATGTTCGTGACAATGACGGCGTGATAGGCCGCGAGATAGCGGCCCGATTCTTGGATGATCGTCGGGTGCGGGACGTTCTCGTCGTCGCAGACCGTCTTTATGACGTAAATTACGTCGTTCGCAAACTCCTGCGCGTTGTAGTTGGCCGAGGATTCGAACGAAGTTCGCGAACCGTCGTAATCGACGGCCATTCCGCCGCCGACATCGAGATATTCGATCGGGATGCCCATCTGGCGGATCTTCGCGTAGGTCCGCGCTGCCTCTTTCATCGCGTTCTTGATCCGCTTTATGTCGGTCAGCTGCGAGCCGATGTGAAAGTGCAGCAGCTTGAGCATGTCGACGCGGCCGGCATCCTGAAACTGCCGTATCACGTCTAGGATCTCGGTCGTCGTCAGGCCGAATTTGGCCGCTTCGCCGCCGGACTTTTCCCACTTGCCCGAGCCTTTCGAATAAAGCTTGACTCGTACGCCGACCATCGGCAGGGAAGCGTTAGGATTTTCGCTGGTGATCTCGTCGGCGAGAGCGAGCGTGTGCGTGAGCTCGCTCATCTTTTCAATGACGATAACGACGTTTTTTCCGGCGCCGGCGCCGGCAAACGCGAGCCGGATAAAATCGCGGTCCTTGAATCCGTTGAGCACAAGGAGGCTGTCTTTGGCCTGCTCGAGCCCGAGCGCGGCGTAGAGCTCGGCCTTTGAGCCCGCCTCGAGACCGAAGTTGTATCGCGAGCCCTCGCGCAGGTACTCCTCGATCACGGCCCGATTCTGGTTCACCTTCATCGGATAAACGCAGAGATGGCCGCCATCGTATTCAAACTCCTTGATAGCTCGGCGAAAAGCGCTCTGGAGTTTTCGGATCTGCCCGAACAATAGCTGAGGGAAGCGAAGAAGGACCGGAGTCGTCACACCTCGGCGTTTGAGGTCCTCGATGATCTCGCGGACGTCAGCCGAAAGCTTCTCGTCGTCAGGTGAGTAAACGACTAAATTGCCTTTTCGATTGACTCCAAAATATCCAGCCCCCCAATTCTCAATTCCGTAGGTTTCGATGGTCTTTTCGGTGATCGCGCTCAATTAAACATACTCCCACTGTGAACCCGGCGCAGCGGGGCCGGCGATAAATAAAAACAAGAGCTTAGTAAAAATCTAACAGAATTCAAAATCCTTAACAACAGACTGCTCTTTACGCGCCGACCGACCCGGGACAAGTGGCATAAGCGTTGCACAATTCGGCACGGCGAGGTGTTGCGGCGAGCTGCCGCCGCCAGATTTCTGGTTGTTTTTTGATGTTGCTGTCGGCGGCGGCAGAAAAAACAGGCAAGTAATTGTCAAAAGCTGGTTACAAAAATTGTCAATTTGCCGCGATCGATCGTCACATCAAGTTCAAGGATATGAAAAGCAACAATGAAGGCGGCTTTTCACTTGTCGAGCTGCTGGTCGTCGTCGTGGTCATCGGCATCATCGCGTCGCTGGCGATACCCGGGCTGCGCAAGGGCATCCGGGCGGCGGAGAATGGGGCGATCTTTGCGACGCTGCGGACGATCGGGTCGACACAGGTCAGCTTTTATTCGCAGAACAATCGCTTTGGTCGGTTGGTCGAGCTGAACAATATCAGCGGGCGAGGCCTTGGGGTTCCTGCCGGCTCGCAGCTCCTGCGCAACCGGTTTGTGCTTGAAATGGTCCCTGCCGCCCCTACCGATGACGAGCTACGCGACGGTTATACGATCACAGCGACAAGCGACGCCGTCGATATGAATGTTTACAAGTACGAGATCACGCAGACGGGCGAGATCCGGCAGATCCTGCCCTAAGCCCTTTGAAGCATCTTCCACTATAGGACCAAGCAATGAACGTTTTTGAGGATCTTATCGTCGAGCTGAAAGAGCAGAATCTCCTTGAGGAGACCGTTCTGGATCTTAACGAGGTACCGCTGCTGAGAGCCGAGTTTGAGCTGGTCGACGACGAGATCGAACGCGGCGACGGCCCTTACCCCGCAGCGGCAGGCAACGGCTTTGCGAGCGACCATTCCGCCTTTCAGGCTCCGCCAAAAGCGGACGCGATGAAAAAGCGCGTCAGCGAGCAGATGGCCGCGCTCCAGATGGTCGATCATGTGCTGATGGCGGTCGAGCGCGGGTTTCTTGAGCTCGAACCGGAGATCTTTGACGACCTGCCGGCCAAGAAGGCCCTGCATAAATACTCGCAGGCGGCGCGAGACCCGGAGTCGAACGAATACTTTGAAGCCGAGTCAAAACTGCTTCTGGAGATCGAGGCCTGGATGCTGGCCCTGAACGCGCGCGACCGCGAGGTGCCCGTCGCGGCGTTGAGACGATATTGCGAGACGACCCATCCGCCGTTAAGCCCGCAGGCGCTGTTTGCTCTTGCCCGTTTTTATCGCGGCAGCGAGCCGGTGGAGCAGACGATCCGTAAGTTCGATTTCATCGTTAGCCGCCTCTTCTCCAAGAACGGCGAGGACGGCATGCGCGCGATGATCTGCTCGCGAGAGGACGCGATCGGGCACTTGAAAAAGCGGTATGCCGACTGGGCCGTCGTGCCGTCGTCGCCGGCCTCGGACAACGGCTCGGAGGCCGCGCTGGCGGTGCTCGCCTTCGACGATATCGCCGCCGAGGCGGCGTCAGCCTCGACGCTCGACGACCTGGTCGGCGCCGATCTCTTCGAGCGTCTTCTCAGGGCCAAGGTAGAACTTGGCGAAACGTACTTTTCGCCGTCGGTGGTCGCCGCGGCAATTGAATGCAACATCGCGGTCGCCAATCGTTTGACCGAGATGCTGACCGCCGAAAGCGCCGCTTTGGGCGGACCCGAGGCCGTCGTCAAGAAATATTCCGGGATCGACCAAATGCTGATCTCTGACGCTGTCGGCCGGACCTTTTCGCTACAGGCGGCATTGAACTGCGACGCCGTCGCTGAAACGTTCAATATCGTCGACGACGCGGTCCGTCCGGCAGCCGACGGGGGCAATCTTAGATCTCACTCCCGGCCCAGACCTTTCAGGCCGCACTCTAACTCTCGCCAGGCCAGGACAAAGATCTTCGGCATCAGCCGCTGGCTCTTTGTCGTGTGCCTAATCGCGGTGATCGCGAGCGCCTCGATCTACGTCTGGGGCGAGTACTTTGCGGGCAGCGAGGTCGAGACCGCCTCGGTGCGGTCGATCGACCTTGGCGATCCGAGTATTAGCGAGCACGTCAAATCGACCAAGCTCAGCGGCGATATCTTGTATGGCGTCGTTGCCCCGTCATTCGAGGCCCTGCCGAGGGACCGGCGAGAGGCGTTTTTAAGGCGTCTCCAGGCGATGGGAGCCGATAAGGGCTACACGCGTGTCTCGCTCTCTAATCTCGAAGGCCGAACGATCGCATTCGCCTCGCGCGAAAGGATACAGTTGACCGAGGACCTCATGCTTCCTTAGTCCCTGGTCTTTTCAAGACCCGACCCGGAGGCCGCACGCGGCCTCCATTTTTTTTCTGCGAAGGCGGATCGGCGGGCAGCGAGCGGCGCCGAAAGATCAAATTAGGGCCTCGCGTTTTGCACTTTTATTTCGCTGGTGTAGAATCTCGTCTTTAAAAAATTCGACAGTATTTGACCGGCCCCCCGCCAACGACTCGAATTAACTCCAGGAGCAATAATGAACGCCAAAAATGTTTTGACCTTTGCCGCCGATCAGGGGGCTAAGTATCTCTCCGTGCGCTTTACGGACCTTCCCGGATCGTGGCATCACCTTACGTATCCGATCGAGCAGCTTTCCGAGGACAGCTTTGAGGACGGCTTCGGATTTGATGCGTCGAGCCTGCGCGGCTGGGCGGCGATCAACGAGTCCGATATGCTCTTGATCCCCGACCCGTCACGGTTCTGGATTGACCCGTTCTCCGAAGAGACGACGCTGTGCCTGATCGCGAATGTCGTCGACCCGATGACCAAAGAAGGTTACGGACTCGACCCTCGGTCGGTGGCCGTGCGGGCCGAGAGCTATCTGAAGTTTACGGGCCTCGCAGACACGGTATTTTTCGGACCCGAGGCCGAGTTCTTCATCTTTGACGAAGCTCGCTTTCACAACACACAGAATTCCGCAGGGTACTTTTTGGACTCGGAAGAAGGTCATTGGAACTCGGGCCGCGCGGGCGGTCTCGAGAATCCGAATTACGGCTATCACATTCGCGCAAAAGAAGGCTACGTGCCGGTCGCGCCGATGGACACGCTGATCGACCTCCGCAATACGATCTCCGCCGTCCTCGGCGAGGTCGGCATCTCGGTCGAGTGCCATCACCACGAGGTCGCGACGGCCGGGCAGTGCGAGATCGATTTTCGATTCTCGAATCTGCTCCACACGGCCGACAACCTGATGCTCTTCAAGTACGTCGTGAAGAACACCGCGTGGGCCAACGGCAAGTCGGCGACCTTTATGCCCAAGCCGCTCTACGGCGACAACGGCTCGGGAATGCACTGTCACCAGTCGCTTTGGAAGGACGGTCAGCCGCTCTTTGCCGGCGACCAGTATGCCGGACTCTCGGAGATGGCAAAGTTTTACATCGGCGGTCTGCTCAAGCACGCGCCGGCTATCGTCGCATTCGCGGCGCCGACGACCAACAGCTACAAGCGGCTTGTTCCGGGCTTCGAGGCGCCGGTCAATCTCGCGTATTCAGCCCGCAACCGCTCGGCGGCAGTACGGATACCGATGTTCTCGCAGTCGCCCAAGGCCAAGCGTCTCGAGTTCCGTCCGCCGGACCCGTCGTGCAATCCGTACATCGCATTCGCCGCGATGCTGATGGCCGGGCTGGACGGCATCCAGAACCGCATCGACCCGGGCGAGCCGCTCGATAAGGATATTTACGACCTTCCGCCGGAGGAATTGGCCAACGTCCCGTCGCTGCCGGGCTCGCTCGACGAGGCTCTCAAGGCTCTCGAGGCCGATAACGAATTCTTGCTCAAGGGCGACGTCTTTACGACCGAACTGATCGACCGCTGGATCGCTTATAAGCGGAAGAACGAGGTCGACCCGCTGCGGCTCCGTCCGCATCCGATGGAGTTCTCGATGTATTACGACATCTAACGCCTCGACCCGAACGAGCGAAATGCGTGGGCCGGCCCCGACGGGTTTGCTCACGCATTTCTTATTCAATAGAATTTTTACGTCACATATTCCGAACCGATCATCTGGAGATCTGAACAATGAAGCAATTCGCACCTCTCGCATTGGGGCTCTGCGCCGCTCTCTCGACGTCTTGCGGCTCGCAGCCGGCCGCCGGCCCGGCAAACTCGTCGAACGCGTCCAACCAGGCCGCGATCCAAACGATCGATACCAGCAACGTCCAGGTACAGACGCCGACCGAGATGCAAAACTCCAACGCCGCAAACCCCTTGCGTTCGGCACAGAATCCGACGCTGTTGGACCAGCCGGCAAAGCCGCCGACCTACCCCGCGCCGGACAATTCGGAATACTCGCCGACGATGAACAAGGACGGGCTCCCGGTGGAGACCAGGACCTTCAAGAGCCACCCGCAGATCGTCAAGGCGGTCAGGTCATGGCTCAACACCAAGGATAAAAAGGTCGAGATCTTTCTCAAGAACGGCAAGGTCGTCAACGTGCCGGCCGAGAAGCTCGAGAATTTCAATTCTCTGCCGGTGACCGCATTTGAGGAGGCGGCCGGCATCAAGGCGGCGCCGCAGTCCGGCGGGCGGCCGGCAGAACCCGGCAAGACCGAAACAAAGAAGCAGAACTGAACCTCCGCTGGTCTATAATCTAAGCCGGTATGGAAAGATTCAGCATCATTTGTCCGTGCTGCGAGGCGACACTCTCGATCGATGCGCAGACCGGGGCCTTGATCTCGCATCAGGAAAAGAAAAAGGCCCTCGGCTCATTTGAGGATCTGGCAAACGAGCTGACCAAGCAAAAGGAGCTCCGCGAGCAGATCTTTTCGCAAGAGATGTCGTCGATAAAGGATCGCGAACGCCTGCTCGAGGAAAAATTCAAAGAGGCCCTCAAACGCGCCGAGAACGATGCGGACACGCCGTATCGCAATCCTCTCGATCTGGACTGATCACATCGAATGACGAGTACCGGGATCGAGATAAACCAATCGCCGCGGAGCGACCCGAGAGAGAGGATCATCGTCGCTCTCGACGTCGACGATACGAGTGCTGCCGACCGCCTTGTTGAGCAGCTGGCCGGGCGTACCGGAGCGTTCAAGGTCGGGCTGCAGCTCTTCACGAATGCGGGCCCGGGCTACGTTCGCGAGCTGAGCGGCCGCGGGCTCAACGTCTTTCTCGATCTGAAATACCACGACATTCCCAACACGGTCGCAGGCGCCGTCGTCGAGGCCGCGAAGCTCGGCGTCTGGATGGTAAACGTCCATGCGCTCGGCGGAGGCGAGATGATGCGTCGGGCCGCTGCCGAACTGCGCGAGCATTGCGAGAGAACCGGGCAAAGAGCTCCCATCTTGATCGGCGTCACGGTGCTCACGAGCTCCGACGATGCCGCGCTGCGTGAGGTCGGGATCGGGGCGAGGGCCGAGGACGAGGTCTTGACGCTTGCCGCACTCGCGCGGCGTTCGGGGCTCGACGGTGTGGTCGCCTCGCCGAGAGAGGCGGCGGCCATCCGTTCGACGATCTCGGACGGGGATCTCGTCATCGTAACGCCGGGCGTGAGGCCGCCGAGCTCCGCATCCGACGATCAAAAGCGTGTGAGCACTCCGGCCGAGGCGATCAGGTCGGGCGCCGATTATTTGGTCATCGGCAGGCCGATCACCGCATCAAACGATCCGGCGGCGGCGTTGGAGGCGATCGTCGGCGACCTCGGTGAATTATCGAAATGACCTCGACAGAATCCAATACCATTCGCACGGCCCGGCTGATCGCGGCATTCTCGATCCTCCTCTGCTGTCTTGCTCTCGCGTTGTCGGCAAGTGCCCAGTCGAGCCTGAACGGCATCCCGTCGTCGACCGTCCGGATCGGCGAACGCCTGTCGTACGGAGTGACGTTTGAGCGGTACCGCGACATCGCCTTTGCCGAGACGTACGTCGTCTCGAGGGGGCGGCTTGCCGACCGCGACGCGATCGAGCTGCGTTCGCGTGTCAAGACCCTAGATCTCTTGAGTGCCGCATTCTACTCGATAGACGAAACGCGGACGACCTACATCGCGGCAGAGTCGGGCGTCCCGCTTTTCGTTCGACGCGTCGATAACTCGGGCGTGCAGGCGCTGGAGTCCACGAGCAGCTATCTCTCGGCGACGGCGCCCGGGCACGACCTGCTTTCGCTGCTGTTCAGGATCCGGGCGGCCGGCGGCGCGGGCACATTCGTACTAGTCGAGAACGATCGCACTTATCCGGTCACGACACAGATCAACGGCACCGAACGCGTAAAGACCGATGCCGGCGAATTCGACACCAGTGCCGTCACGGTACAGAGCGAATACCTGACCGAGCTCGGCATTCAGGGCCTGCGGATAAATCTCTCGAATGACGAGGCCCGCTTGCCGGTGCGGTTCGCTTTCCGTACGTCGAAAGGCCAGTTCGTCGTTACGCTGTCCGGCCTGCAGATGCTGACGGCGCCGACCGAGACGGCTCCCGAGCCGACACCGCTGCCGACGCCTTTGCCGAGACCGGCCGAGACGCCGCGTCCCGCTGCGACGCCGCGGCCGTATGTCGATAATCAGCCGCTCGATCCCGAGGTCGGATTTGCCCTGGGCGAACGTCTCGTGTATCGCGTCACGACGGCGGGCCGCCTGATCGCCGAGTTTCAGATGCACGCCAAGGAAAGGAAGCTTTTTGCCGGGCAGGACAGTCTTTTGCTCGAGGGCGTTGTGATATCGGCCGCAGCCGGCAACGGCACGCTTGCGGTCGGCGATCGGATAGCCGCGCAGGTCGACCCCGAAACTCTCGCCCCGCGCCAATTCGAGATGCGGTTTGCCAACGGGCTCGTGCAGTCGGCTCT
Source organism: Pyrinomonadaceae bacterium (assembly GCA_046313635.1). Taxonomy (GTDB): domain Bacteria; phylum Acidobacteriota; class Blastocatellia; order Pyrinomonadales; family Pyrinomonadaceae; genus OLB17. The sequence continues at coordinate 305,349 of JBKBYA010000002.1, forward strand.
ATTCGACCAGCGGACGGGCACCGTGACGCTTGATGGGGCAGGGAAGATCGACGGCCCCGTGGGAACGCACAGCATCCTCTCGCTGCTCTACGCGCTGCGCTCATTCAACCTCAAGCCGCGCCACGATCTTAACAATCCTGGAAACGATATTCGCGTCGCGGTCTTTTGGCGTTCGAAAGCGAGCACCTTTGTCCTGCGTCCCGCCGTTCCCGAAACGATCGAGATCAACGGGCAAAAGGTCGCGGCGCAGCTGGTCACCGTCAACACCGGCGATGCCGAGCTCGACCCGCTCGCGCCGCGGGTTTGGCTCAGCGTCGACGAGCGTCGCGTGCCGCTCCGGATCGTCATCGGTCCCTATCAGCTCGATCTTGCCGCCGCAGAAAAAACAGTCAAGCCATAACGCCGCCGGGCCGCGCAGTTGCAGGTCCTGATCCGCCGCCCGCGGCCAGATGAAATTGAAATCGGTTTTCAACTAGAGTAGACTGTCGTTGGAGATTCGGCCCATGTCTGTACCTTCAAAAGAGATCTCTGAGGTCAAAACACTTACGTCCCTGATGCCGGGCGACGCGGCTCGCGTGATCTCTATCCGCGAGAGCGGCCGCATCAGCCGCCGCCTGATGGAAATGGGAGTGATCCCGGGCGTGACCGTGCAGGTCGTCAAATCCGCTCCTTTCGGCGATCCGATCGAGGTCCGCGTTCGCGGCTACAGCCTCGCGATGCGGCGCTCTGAGGCCGACGCGATAGAGGTGGCCGGCTGACTTCGGGCGATGCACGATACTGCCGCACCCAAACAACTGACCGTCGTTCTCGCCGGCAACCCCAACGCGGGTAAGACGACCCTCTTCAATTCGCTCACAGGACTAAAACAAAAGGTCGCGAATTACCCCGGCGTTACCGTCGAGCGTAAGCAGGGAACTTGGCATCTGCCGTTCGCCGATGTCGATCTGATCGACCTTCCCGGCCTGTACAGTCTCGACGCGACCTCGCTGGACGAGCAGATCGCGCGGCAGGTGATAACGGGCGAGCTCACAGGCATCGCAAAGCCCGACGCCGTGATCGCGGTCGTCGACTCGACCAACCTCGAACGCAATCTCTATCTCGTGACGCAGCTTCTCGAATTTGGCACACCGGTCGTCGTCGCCTTGACGATGATCGATACATTCGAAAAGCAGAAGCACGAGATCGATATCCGGCGCCTCCGAGCGCTGCTCAAGGTCCCGGTCGTCGCCGTCAACGCGCGTACCGGCCGCGGCAAGGATGAGCTCGCCGAGGCGCTCGAGTCGGTGATCGGCTCGCATGCTCCGCTGCCGGCCGAGCTCAACGGCCATCTTGAGGGCGCCGGCGACACGGCCCGCATCTTTGCCCGCTACAACTTTATCTCGAATGTCGTGCAGGAATCCGTCCGGCACAACGACCGCGCTCACCATGCCGTCTCGGAAAAGATCGACCGCGTCCTGACTCACAAATTCTTCGGGCTCGTGATCCTGGCCGTGGTGCTCCTGCTGGTCTTTCAGGCGATCTTCTCGTGGGCGAGCCTGCCGATGGATCTGCTCGATCGCGGCTTTGGCGATCTCGCCGATTGGTCGCGGGCCGCGATGCCGCAGGGCGTGCTTTCGGACCTGGTAGCCGACGGCATCATCGCGGGCGTCGGCGGCGTGCTCGTCTTTTTGCCGCAGATCCTTTTGCTGTTTCTTTTTATCTCGCTGCTTGAGGATACGGGCTACATGGCACGCGCGGCGTTCCTTCTCGACAAGCTGATGAGCCGCGTCGGGCTGCACGGAAAGGCGTTTTTGCCGCTGATGAGCAGCTTTGCGTGCGCGATACCCGGCATCATGGCGACGCGGACGATCGAGAGCCGCCGCGACCGCTTTGCGACAATTTTGATCGCGCCTTTTATGAGCTGCTCGGCTAGGCTGCCGGTGTATTCGCTGATGATCGCGGCGTTCTTCACGGGGCAGACGGTGCTCGGATTCATCTCGATCGGTGCGGTGCTGATGCTGGCGATGTACACGCTCGGGATCATGGTCGCCATCGTCGTCGCATTCATCCTCAAGCGGACGCTGCTCAAGGCGCCTCCGCCGCCATTTCTGATGGAGCTGCCGCCGTACCGTGTGCCGAATCTCCGCAGCGTTTTTCAGAATATGGTGACGCGCGCATGGCTCTTCGTAAAAAGGGCGGGCACGGTCATTCTCGCGATCTCGATCATTCTCTGGGCTCTGATGTACTTTCCGAGGTCGGCCGAGCCGGCAGAAGCTCAGGCGGTCCCGGCAGAAGTGTCGACTCTCGAGACGTCCGCGGACAGCGAGGTTTCGACCGAGAGCGAGCAGCTCAAGAACAGCTTTGCGGGCCGGCTCGGTCACGCGATCGAGCCCGCGATCGCGCCGATGGGATTTGATTGGAAGACAGGGGTCGCTCTTATCGCGAGCTTTGCCGCGCGCGAGGTCCTCGTCTCGACCCTCGGCATCATTTACAACGTCGGAAAGGACGAGAACGAGCAGTCTGAGACGCTCGTCTCAGCAATTCGCGAAGCGAAAAAAGACGACGGCTCGCCGGCGTGGACGCCGCTCTCCGCGCTCTCGCTGATGGTCTTTTTTGTCCTGGCGATGCAGTGTATGTCGACGGTGGCGATCGTTCGCCGCGAGACCAACTCCTGGCGTTGGCCGCTCTTCATGATCGTCTACATGACAGGTCTCGCGTACGTCGCGTCGGTGATAACATATCAGGGCGGACGGGCCCTCGGATTTGAATGAGCGAGACGATCCAATACATCATCGTCGCCCTCGTGCTGCTCGCGGCCATCGCCTACACGGCACGCGGCGTTATTCGAAAGGGCCGCTCGATGTCGCCGAAGCGTGCCTCGTGTGAGGCCGACTGCGGCTGCGGCTCGTCGGAGAAAGCGGCTCGAGCTCGATAGTCGATTTGGAAGAAGAACCCAAATTTCTAACCGCCGGAATGCGTTCGATGTTCTTGTCGACGCTTTCTTTTTTTCTCGCCAACGTATTTGTCAAAGAGGTCAGCCACATCCCCGCGATGGAGATCGTTTTCTTTCGCTGCGTGGTCGCGTCGGCGCTCTGCCTTTACGGCCTTCGCAGGGCGGGCGGCGACTGGAAAGGGTCAAACCGCAAGCTGCTGCTGATGCGAGGACTATTCGGCACGACGGCGCTCTATTTCTTTTTCGTCACGCTGCAGAATATGCCGCTCGCCACCGCGCAGACGATTCAGTATCTCTCGCCGATCTTTACGAGCGTGATCGCGATATTTGTGCTCGGCGAATCGGTCCGCGGCGCGCAGTGGCTGTTTTATGCGATCGCATTCGGCGGCGTGCTGCTGATCGAGCGGGTCGACGCGCGCGTGTCGCCGTTCTTTTTGACGATCGGTGTGATCTCGGCCTTCTGTTCGGGCGTGGCGTACAACCTCGTGCGCAGCCTGCGGGGCCGGGAACATCCGCTGACGGTCGTCTTGCACTTTCAGCTTGTCGGAGTGGTGGCCGGATCTATCGGATGCCTTTTTGAATGGCGGACGCCGAGCGGAATCGATTGGATCTACCTTCTGCTGATCGGTATCTTTTCGCAGCTCGGGCAGATCTTTTTGACCAACGCGCTGCAGCGCGAAAAGGTCGCGGGCGTCGCGATCATAAACTATACAGGCCTCGTCTATGCATTGCTCGTCGGAGCCTTCGTCTTTGGCGAGGAGCAGTCGGCAGGGACGATGGCCGGGATGCTGCTTGTCGTCTTCGGCGTGCTGCTGAGCGTCTTTTACAGCCGCCGCATGCGCGATCTGGAGAAGATCGAGGCGACGGCGGGTTGACGCACCAGCTGTCGTCAAAGAAGATTGATTTGCCTATGTCCGACAGCCTCATCCGAGCTTTTATCGTCACGGTCAGCGACACGCGAAACGTCAAGACCGACGCTTCGGGCGACCGGCTCGCCGAGCTTTTGCTGGCGGCCGAAGCGGACGTGATCGGCAAGCTGATCGTGACTGACGATCTGGATGTTATCCGCGATACTCTGATCGAGTTGTCGACGAGGGAAGATGTCGATCTCGTTTTCACGACCGGCGGGACTGGCTTTGCTCCGCGAGACAACACGCCCGAGGCGACACGGGCCGTGATCGAGCGAGAAGCTCCCGGCCTCGCCGAGGCGATGCGTCGCGAGACCGCATCAAAGACGCCGATGTCGATTCTTTCGCGAGCCGTCTGCGGCATTCGCGGCCGCACTCTGATCGTTAATCTGCCCGGCTCGCCTAAGGGCGTCGAAGAGTGCTTCGAAGTGATAAAGCCTGTCCTGCCGCACGCCGTCGCGCTCATTCGAGGAGATACGGGGCATTAGGTGATTGCGGATTTCGGATTTCGGATTTGAATCGGCGATCCGCGATCGATCGGCACGCTCCCTCACGGTCGAGTTTCTGCCCGGGCAATCCGCAATCCGAAATCCGCAATCCGAGATCCGCAACCGACGGCCGGCACGCTCCCTAACGGTCGCGTTTCTGCCCGGAAAATCCGCAATCCGAAATCCGCAATCCGCAATCGAAGAGCTCCTCGCCTACCTCCGCAGCGCGGACTGAATGAATGCCGCCGCGTCCCTTTTCAATTTGGCGAGCGAGTTTTTCTCGATGTACATCATGTGGCCCGAGTCGTAGTACTCGAAGCTGACGTTCTTTCTCAGCTCGGGGTCGAGGTTCATCGCCGAGACGGTGTACTCAGCCGCATAGAAGGGCGTCGCCATGTCGTAGTAGCCCTGGGCGAGCAGGACCTTCATATACGGATTTTTCGCCATCGCGTCCTTGAGCGGGATGCTCGTGTCGGCGTAGCCGTTATTGACGTTGTAGTTCCACGGCGATGTGATGCCGCCGCCGAGGATGTAGTACTCGACGTCGGACTTGTAGCCGAGCTCGCGGCGGACGTAGTCGTTAAAGACCGACGTGTACGGCGGACGAATGGCGTTCATGCTCGGGTCCGAATCGATGTTGTTGTTCGCGGCGTCGCGGTCGATGCCCGTAAACCGGCTGTCGAGGCGGCCGACCGAGCGGCGGCGATCGCGGAGCAGCTCTTTCAAAAACTCGCCAAGCTCCACACGGAAGTTGTTGTTCAAAACGAACTGGCGGCTGAGCCCCGTGAACGACGCGAACTTGTCCGCGAGTGCGTCGCGTTCGCCCGCCGAGAGCTGATCGATCCGCAGCATTGCCGGCATATACTCATTTGCCGCGAACTGCCGCGCTTCCTGCGCGATCTGGGCGACCGTCTTGGCCTGCATCGCCGGGGACAGCTTTTTGTGATACCAGGCCGTCGTCGCGTACGACGGCAGGATCAGCACGAGCGGCATGTCGTTGTTGTCGGCGAAGCGGATCGTTTGAAAGTTCATCACCGTCGAGACCAGGATGATGCCGTTCAGCCCGACGCCGTGCTCAAAGAGCCAGTTCGAGAGCCCCGAGGCCCGCGTCGTGCCGTAGCTTTCGCCGACGAGAAACATCGGCGACGACCAGCGCTCGCTGCGGCCGAGATACATCCTGATAAATTCGCCGACCGACTCGATGTCGCCATTCACTCCGAAGAATTTGCTCGCAAGCTCGGGCTTAGCGGCGCGAGAGTAGCCGGTGCCGACCGGGTCGATAAAGACCATATCGGTCTCGGTCAGCCACGTCTGATCGTTGTCGACCATCTCGTACGGCGGCGGCGGCATTAGGCCGTCGTCGAGCATCTTGACGCGGCGCGGGCCGAGCGCTCCGAGATGCAGCCAGACCGACGCCGAGCCGGGGCCGCCGTTGAAAGAGAACATCAGCGGACGCGTCCTGGGGTCGGAGACTCCGTCGAGCGTGTAGGCCATGTAGAAGATCCGAGCTTCGGTCTCGCCGCTGACGGCATTTTTGATCGGCATAAAGCCGGTCGTGGTCGTGTAGTTGAGCGTGCGGCCGCCGACGCGGACCGACTGCTTTCGCACGACCGGAGCTTCGTCGCGCGGGTCCGGCGTCGGTCGCGGCGTCGCTGCATTCTGCGGCGTCTCGGTCGGTCGCGGCTGCGCGGCCGCCGGCGAGACCGCGGGCGTCGGCGTCTGGAACAACAGCAGTAAAGGCAGGAAAAATGTGGCTAGCATATTTTGTATAGGAATTGTCTGGTCTGCGTTTGATCGTGCAAAAGTTTACGGCCCGCATTTAGGCGAAGGCAAGCCGGAAGGAAATGCGGATTTCGGATTTCGGATTTCGGATTTGAATTCGCGATCCGCGATCGACCGGCACGCTCCCTAACGGTCGCGTTTCTGCCCGGGAAATCCGCAATCGGCAATCCGAAATCCGCAATCGACGACCGGCACGCTCCCTCACGGTCGAGTTTCTGCCCGTCGGCAATCCGAAATCCGAAATCCGCAATCCGAAATCCGCCGCCACTTTCCCCTACCGTACCGTCTCGCTGACGACCTTGCCGTTGATGACGGTGCCGATGCAATGGCTTGTCCATTCGAATGGATCGCCGTCGTAGAGTGCGAGGTCGCCGTCCTTGCCTTTTTCGATCGAGCCGATCCGCGCGTCGAGGCCGAGCAGACGCGCCGCGTCGATCGTTATGAGCGCGAGCGCGTCGCGCTGCGAGAGACCGTTGGCGGCGGCCATCGCCGCCTCGAAGAGAACGGTGCGCGTCTTTGGCACGTAGGCTTCGTAGCCGCTTTGCAGGGCGACCGTGATGCCTGCGGCTTTGAGCTTCGCGGCGGTCTCGAGCGAGAGGCTCTCGGCGTCGCCGCCAGGCCGCGCCATCGTCGGATGAACGACGACCGGGAAGCCCGACGCCTTGATCTCGTTGATCACCAGCGGAGCTTCGGCCACGCCGTCTAAAACGATGCGGAGGTTGAACTCCTTTGCAAGCCTGAGCGCGGTCATGATGTCCTGCGCCTTGTTCGCGGTGACGAGCAGCGGCAGCTCTCGCTTGATGACGCGGAGCATGATCTCGGAACGCGGGTCGCGCGGCGGCTCGGACTTTTTCGAATTCTCAAGCGCCTTGATCAGCTCGGCCCGCAGCATCGCCGCCTGCTTGGCGCGCGTTCCCGGCGACTTGCCCTGACCGGCGAGTGCATCCTGACCGAAAGTGACGGCGATCATCGCGGTCGGCACGAGCGTGACGTCGTCGACCGTCTTGCCAAAGGTCTTCGCGATCATCGTCTGTCCGGAGATCAGCGCAGACGGCTGATGCCCGGTGTGGATCGTCGTCACGCCGTACTGCCGAATGTGCTCGATCAGCCGTTCTTCGGTGTTGTAAGCGTCGATCGCACGCAGCTCAGGCTGCATCGAGGCGCTCGCGTCGAGCGCCATCTGGTCGTGCGGCTGATTCAAATAGCCGTTGAGGCCGACGACGGAATGCGCGTCGATGAGACCGGGCGTCACGACCTTTGCGGTAAACACGCGGTAATTTGCCGGAATGTTTATTTGCGAAGCCGCGCCGACCGCCTCGATCTTGCCGTCGGCGCCGACGAGCACGACGCCGTTCCGGATCGGCTCGCCTGCCATCGTCCAGACCGTCTCGCCCTTGACCGCGATCTGCGCGTGGGCGGTGAGCACGGAGCAGTAAGCGGTGAGCAGAAGTAAGAAGAAGATACTTGTAGCTTTCAGTTTGTCGTGCATTAGTCCTGCCCTCCGATGTCGCCGTCAAAGCAGTCAAGGTGAGCAAAGCCGTCGCTGCCCGCGCCGACGCCGCCGACGGCGATCAGGCGATCTTTCGGGTCGCTGCGGTCAAAGACCTTTTTGCCCTCGACCCAGGTCTCGAGCACGTGCGTGTAAACGCTCAGCGGGTCGCCCGACAGGATTATGAAGTCGGCGTCCTTTCCCTGCTCGAGCGAGCCGATGCGGTCCTGCATTTCGAGCATGATCGCGTTGGCCATCGTCATTCCGTAGAGGGCCTTTTCGCGCGACATCCCGGCCCGCACGGCGAGCGCCGCCGAACGCAGGAACCAGCGCGAGTCGGTAATGCCGTCGTCGGTGTGAAAGCCGACGAGCCCGCCCGCCTTTTCGAGCGCGGCGCCGTTCTCGTAGCGGACGTCGACCGTCTCAAGCTTGCCGCCCGGAGCGTCGATCATGATTATCGACGACGGAACCTTGGCCTTGGCGATCTCGTCCGCGACCTTCCACGCCTCGGAGACGTGCTGCAGCACGAGGCGGAATCCAAACTCCTTTTGCAGCCGCAGCACGGTCAGGATGTCGTCGTGCCGGTGCGTATGAAAATGAACGACCCGCTTGCCGTCGAGCACCTCGACGAGAGCCTCCATCGCGAGGTCTCGAGGCGGCAGCTTGGACGCGTCGCCGCCGGCCTTTCTGATCTTGTCGCGATACTCCTGCGCCTTGACGAACTGCTCGCGGACGAGCGCGGCCGACTTGGCGCGCGTGCCCGGAAAATTGCCGCCGCCCGGTCGGATCGGATTCGTTCCGTTCGCGAATTTGATCCCGCCCATGTACTTGCCTTCACGGTCGTAGATCAGCAGGTCGTCGACCTTGTTCGCGCCGTCGCGCAGCTTGAGGTAAAGCGTCTGTCCGCTGTCGAGATGTCCCGACCCGGGCATTACGTTAACCGTCGTGACGCCGCCCGCCTGCGCACGCTGAAGGCTCGCCGCACGGGCGTTCACGCTGTCGAGCACGCGTACGTCCGGCTGGATCGGCGCCGACCCGTCGGCTCCCGCGACGCCGCCGATATGACTGTGCGAATCGACGAGTCCCGGCATTATCACCTTGCCCTTTGCGTCGATTGTCTGAGTGCTCGACGAGATCCTGACCGTGCGGGCGTCGCCGACCGCGACGATCTTTCCGTTCTGCACGATCAGCACCCCCTGTTCGATCTCGGGGCCCGCGATCGGGATGATCCGTGCGTTGATAAAAGCGATGGGCCGCTCCTGTGCGGTCGCGGCGATCGCGGCGGCGCACACGATGAGCAGTCCCGTAAGTATTTTTTTCATTTTTTGTCCTCTTAGGTCGAGTGGGGAAGTGTACGCGATAAGTTGCAACGATTCGGCGCGAGAGTCAAGACACACCTTCGGCCGGGGTCGAGATGCCGCCATTCGAGCCGGCCGGCAGCGAGATCACAAATCGCGTCCCGCCGGTGTCGAGCGGTTCGGCCGCGATCCTGCCGCCATGCGCGGTCACGATCGCGTAACAAACGGCGAGACCGAGACCGGTGCCTTTGCCGGGAGCCTTGGTCGTGAAGAACGGGTCGAAGATCTTGTTAGAAAGCTCGGCGGGGATGCCGTGGCCCTCGTCCGCGATCTCGACCTCGACGGCTCGATCGCCGGCCGGATGCCGCGCCGCGATGGTCAGACGCCCGCCTTCGGGCATCGCATCCTTGGCGTTGAGCAGCAGGTTGAGGAAGACCTGCTGGAGCTGGTCGGCGTCGGCGGATACGGTCGGCAGATCGCCGGGGACGGCGAGACGGACGTCGAGCTTTTGAAACGCCTCGTCAAAGTTTGCGAGCCTGAGACTCTTTTCGACCACGTCGGCAATTCGGAGCGGACGGCGGACGGCGGGCCTCACGCGGCCAAAGTCGGTCAGGTCCTTGGTCACCTGCGAGATGCGGCGGATCTGCTCGGCGACGAGCTTTAAACGCTGCGATGAAATTTCGTCGAGCTGCCCGTCGCGCTGCATCATCTGGATCAGCGACGAGAGCGAAGCGAGAGGATTGTTGACCTCGTGCGCGACGCCGGCGGCGAGCGTGCCCATCGCCGCGAGGCGTTCGGTGTGGATGAGCTGCTCGTTCAGCCGCTGAAGCTCACGGATGTCGGCCGCCATCTTGCGGCTCATCTCGTTGAACGACTCGGCGAGCAGGCCGATCTCGTCGTTGGTCCGCCGCAGGTCGACCTCGGTTCCGTATTCGCCCTTTGTGACCGCGACGGCCGCAAGCGTGATGCGCTGCAGCGGCCGCGAGATCGTGCGGAGTATCAGGAGTACGAGCAAGAGGTTGGGCACGAGCGCCGAGATGATGCTGAAGACGAGATATCGCCGCCAGCCCTCGGCGTCAACTCCGCCGCGGAAAGACCACCAGACGATCGGCACCTGCAGCAGCAAAAAGCTCGAGATCGCTACCGACGCGATCGAGAGAGCGACCTTGTATGCGATCGGGAATAGCCGAAACTGATTGAGCGCCGTCTGCAGAGAAAAGAGCTTGAAATTGAGGATCGCGAACGCATACGCGAGAGCCCCCGGCAGAGTCAGCACCGCGCTGAAGGGGACGAGCTCGTACCGGTCGAAATACGGCAGCACGACATTCGCCAGCGACATCATCAGGCCCGTCAACGCGAGGCCCCATAGTATCGACGCGAGCTGCTGCCCGCGCTGCGTGCCGCGGTAAGCGAGGTACTTGCGAAAGAGCAAAACCCCGCCGTAAACGTATACGGCATAGACGTAAGCGACAAAAACGTAGGCCAGCGGCCGCAGCTCGACGACGAACCTGCCGTCGCGAAACGCCACCTCGTCCCAGAGAAATCCAAGCGCGGTCGCCGGTACAAGCACGAGCGACGGAGCAAAGAGCATCGCCGCCTTTCGCCGCGGCGTACGCGAATTTTCGGGGAAGACCCAAGCAAAAACCACCAGCGCGAACTGCATCAGCATCGCGATGACAAAGCTCGCCCCGGCCCAAACTCTCCAGTCGGTGCCGGCATCGTAAAAATTCCAAAAGATCAGGTCTTTTGTCGTCCAAAGCGCGAGGAACGCGATAAACGCCGCAAACGTCTGATGAGATCGCTTCCTCGGGTCGGAAACGAAAACATAAAAACCCAGCAAGACAAGAAAGAAGAGTGAAAAGAGATGCAGGGCGACGAGCATCAATCAGATATTACGGCGCCCTTTGAAGTTGGCAAAACGGCGAGAACTGAGCGCCCGCAAGCGGGTCAGGCCGCGGTCTCGGCCGATCGCAGATCGCGGCTGCGGTCGATCTCGTTCTCGACGGGATGTCCGATCGATCTCGCAAGGTCTGCGACGTGGAGTTTGGCCTCGGGCGGCAAGTATGCGAAGGCAGGACGGAGCAGCTCGTCGACGTCACGCCTCGCGCTCTCGAGGTGGGCAAGCACCTTCGACTCATTCCTGCGGCGATGGCAGGCGGCCGACAGGGCGATCGACGGATGGTCGACAGCCTTTACCAGATCGACGATCGGCGGCCGGAGCGCTCCGTCGCTAGCCGCGATCTCATGCAGGCCCGCGCATCGTTGGAGCGTCTCGGCGATCTGGACGGCCGAGACGCCGATGCCGGCAGCGGAGAGGATCGCCGCGACGCGGCGGATCTTTTCGGATCTGTCGGCCGCGAACGCGGAATCTGAGATGTCCGGAGCGCTCGAATACGCATTTGACGCATTTGAAACGAAACGGTCCGCGACTTCGCGTTTGATGAATGAAAGCGCGACCGCGGGCCAGATGATCAGATAACAAAACGCGAAAAATACGTCCTTAGAACGGACGTTACCGTGAGCCGACAGGAGACGCCCGGCGGCGACAGGCGTTCCGCATGTGAGGTAGATGATAACCAGTTCGGAGATCGACATCACCGGCGTTTTGGCAAGGTCCGTACCAGCCGGGGCGAGACCACGAATCGGGACAGTTAAACTAGCGGATTGCAGCATTTACACCGGACGATGGAACAAATTTGCGGTTCGTTTCGTTCTTATTGCTGGAGCAAAAAGCCAATTTTGAACTTCCCAATTGCAAATCGCCAATCCGGGCCCGTTAATGAGTTTGACATTCCCTGACCGGTCCTTGGGAGGACCTGGCACCGTATTTGCTGAGCAATGGGCAGGAACAGTTCAAAGTTCTCTAGTGATACATCGCAATTATCAAGCATAAGGGTCAAGGAGGGACGCAATCGTGGCAAACAAGTACAAAGTAAAAGTTATCAAGAAGTCTGAGATCAAGGCGCCCGCGGCGGAGCCGCAGGTCAAGCCCGTATCCAAAAAGGCGGCGGCACGCGATATGGTCGAGACTGTCACGTCTTGGGTGAGCGACTTTCAGCAGCGGAAAAGGCTCGAGACGAGCGTGGCCTTTGAAACTCTCTTTGCCCGTTGAGCGCATCCGCCGCTGATCGGCGACAAATAGGATATTCGTCGTTAATAAAAGCGGCCGCAATTTGCGGTCGCTTTTGGTTTGCGCTGCCAAAAGTACCTGTAATTGCGGACAGCCTGAACTCCCTGTTATGCTTGCCCCGACATTATGCGGGGAAAGGTTGTCGTAGTTACCGGGGCGAGCAGCGGCATCGGCCGCGCGACCGCCGTTTTATTCGCCAGGCAAGGAGCGACCGTGGTGGCTGTCGGCAGGAACGAGGCCGAGCTCAACCGCCTCAGAGACGAGTCGGGCACGGCGGGCGGCACGATCCGTCCGCATTTGACCGACGTCACAGAGGTATCGCAAATTGACCGGCTCGCATCGGAAACCGTCGAATCATTCGGTCAGGTTGACGTATTGATCAACGCCGCCGGTACGATCAAGAACGGCTCCGTCGAGAGTACCTCGCTCGACGAATGGGACAAGATGCTGGCGGTGAATCTGCGCTCCGTCTTTTACGCCATACACAAGTTTGTGCCGCATCTCGTGCAGAGCCGCGGCAGCATCGTTAACGTATCGAGCGTGACGGGTCTGCGTGCATTTCCAAACGTTCTCGCGTACTGCGTATCAAAAGCCGGGGTCGACCAGCTGACGCGCTGCGCGGCGCTCGAGCTCGCTCCGAAGGGCGTCCGCGTAAATGCCGTCAACCCGGGCGTCGTCGTCACAAACCTGCACAAGCGGGGCGGAATGTCGGAGGACGATTACGAGAAGTTTCTCGAGCATTCTCGCACGACGCACCCGATCGGTCGCCCCGGAACTCCTGAGGAGGTTGCGGAACTGATCGCCTTCCTTGCTTCGGACAAGGCGAGCTGGATAACGGGCGTGACCTATTCGATCGACGGCGGCAGGGCTGAGACCTGCGCCAGATAATTCACGGTTCTGAAGATACAATTGCTTCCAAGCAGCTTTGACGAGAACGGCCGGCCGTCGGTGCGGCAGCACTTGTCTTGCCTTGTCGTGAACGATTCGGTCGCCGTCGATGCAGGGAGTCTCGCCTTCGCCGCCACCGACCGGCAGCGGCGCCAGATACGCGACGTCGTCCTCACTCACGCTCATCTCGATCACATCGCGGGTCTGCCGATCTTTATCGACGATCTTTTTGCGACTCTAGACTCGCCCGTCCGCATCCACGCGTCCGACGAGATCATCGAGACGCTCGAACGAGATATCTTCAACTGGTCGGTTTATCCGCGCTTTTCCGAGTTGACGAACGATCACGGGCCTGTCGTCGAGTATCGTTCCTATGCCGAAGGCGCCGCCTTCAAAGTCTGCGAACTGGAATTCCTGCCCGTCCGTGTGAATCACAAGGTGCCCGCCTACGGCTTTATCGTCGAGGACGGCCGTTCGACGATCGCGATCAGCGGCGATACCGCGGCGATGGAAGGTTTTTGGAACGAGGTGAATGCAAGGAGCGAGGTGACCGCCGTGGTGCTGGAATGCGCCTTTCCGGATGAGCTGTCCGATCTTGCGGACCGGTCGTTTCACATGACGCCGTCGAAGCTGCTCGCCGAGATCTGCAAATTCGGCAAACGGGACGATTGTCCGATCTTCGTTTTTAATATCAAACCGATGTATCGCGAGCGCGTCGCGGAGCAGCTTGCGCGACTGGGCGCTCCTAACCTGCATATCGTCGAGGTTGGAAAGACCTATTTTTGGTGATCGCGCGCGGCCTTTTCGCGGAGGAAGTTGATCGGCTCAAACGCGCCCTGGCGGTGCTCGCCGATAAAGTCGTAAAGGATCACGCGGCCGTTCGGCAGTACTTCTTTTATCTTAAAGGTCCTTTCGTCGCGCTCGCGGCCCGGCATGATCTCGGCCTTGAACGTCACGCTCATCTCGGGCCGCGCCCAGACGTTGTCGGGGGACATCGTTCGATGACGTTTTTTCTTACCAAAGAGAGGCATGCTATTGGTCGGCCTCGGGCTCCTGTTTATGTTTCGCTTTTCTCTCCGACGGCCTCGCTTTTGACTCCGGCTTGCGAGTTCCGATCGATCGGCTAGGCGGTGCGGTCGGCTTGCGGATCGACTCAAAGATCGGCCGCGGCTCGTTGGACTTTCGCTTTCTGCTGGCCATGCGTCGAGAGTATAACAGAAACGGATATTAGCCCACCGGCCGGATAGTTCGTTGACAACATTTGGAATGAAATTCAGTATATAGACGCCGTCAACGACAAGCCCGCGGGCGGCCTCTCCCGTTTTGCAGATGCGTCAGAATAGAGCCCCGAACAGCAGTCACAAGCCGCCATTCTGGCTGGCGGCGTCGAATTTTTACGTGCTGTCGGTCGGCTTCTCGATCGGAACTTTCTTTCTTATCTGGGCGATACTTCACGATGCGAGCGAGGAGACCGCCGTCTTTCCCGCCGGGATCATCGCCAGCGGCACGCTGCTCTCGGCCGTGGGCCTGCGCCTCTACATTCTCCGGCGCATAAGGAGCCGTCTGATCGCTACACGCCGGCTCGAACAGAATCTGGCGGCGATCTCGCCGCGCGCGGCAGAATCGGCTCGGCCAAAGCTCTCGATCGAGCAGAACGCCCGGATCATTCGTGAGATCGAGAGACGTTCCGAGGCGGCGAAGCTGCTCGCAAAGTACCCGGAAGGCCATCGGGAGGTATACCTCTTGTGCCGTGAGTACCTGGCAGTTAACGAGAATGAACTGCGCAGCGTCGGGCCCGGTTCGCCGCGCATCGCCGCGTTGAGACACGGTCGCCGGCATGTGGAGGAGATCCACCGACACCACTTGCTGCAGTGGACCGAGCTTGAGGTGACCGCTCTTACAAACGATTCGCGGCGGCAGCGCAGCGCTTCGAAAAAGATCGACGCCGCCGAACGTGCACTCGAGATCATCGGCGCCGCGACCGAGTACTATCCCGCCGAGCCGGCGCTGTCGGAGTCGGCAGCGTTTCTCGACGAGTACATTGCCGGCATCCGCGTCGCCGACCTGACCGCGCGGGCCCGCCGCGCGGAGCAAAAAGATCGACCGGAGGACGCCGCGAAATTCTATCGGCGGGCGCGTGAAGTGATCGATTCGCGCCCGGCAGTTTCTGCCGAACTCAGGGCGGCTGCAATGGAAATTGACGCCGGCCTCGAAAAGATACGAGAATCGAATAGCACGAATAAATAGACCCCTTATGAAGTCGCTGAAGTAAATGATCTCCCAAAAATGTCCAAGGTGTCGAAGCAGCCGTATACGGCGCGGTTACAGGCCCACAAGGCTGTGGTCTAAATTGTTGTTCAGGTATAACCTGCTCTGCGACGGCTGCAACTGGGAGTTTACCGGGTTTGCCGTGCCCGGCACCCTGAACCGTAAAAAGGACCGCCGCCCGCCGACCGACAAAAAGGTCGTCGAGCCGGTCGAGTAAATCGTTGATCGCCCCTAGATCCAATCCGCTGATCCGCACCTCGCCGGCCTTGTCAATCATCGTACTGCGATCTTCTCTCACGCTCCTGCTGGCGGCGGTGATGTGCGCTCCGGGGGCGGCCCATGCCCAGTCGAGGACGCTGCCGCCCGAGACCGCGCTGATTCACTATGGCGACCTCGTCGATGTGGACGTCGTCGGCAGCATCGAGTTTGACTGGCGCGGCGGCCTGACGCCTGAAGGGTTTCTCGATGGTTTTGATAAGAGCGACGAGCCGATCTACGCGCTGTGCCGCAGCGAGGACGAGGTCGCGGCGGATGTTGCCCGGGCGTACTCCAAGTTCCTGCGCGATCCAAGGGTCGTGGTCCGCGTTCTCGACCGGTCCGATCGCGCGGTCGCGATCCTTTACGGAGCGGTCAAGGTGCCGCAGCGGTTCAGGATCAAACGCTCGGTCAGGCTGAGCGAGCTGCTCGCGCTGTCGGGCGGAATCACCGACGACTCGAGCGGCGACATAATCGTCTACCGGCCCGAAGGCGTCAGCTGCGCGGCCCGTGCCGAACGGCCGGCGAACGACCAGCTCGAGAGGCCCGCGGCGCCCTCCGCAGGCTCGACCTATCGCATCCCGATCGGTTCGATACTGGCCGGCGAGACCGGTGCAGATCTGCCGATCTTCAGCGGCGACATCATCACGGTCGCCGAGGCGTCGCCGATATTTGTGATGGGTGCCGTAGGCAATCCAAGAGCTGTCGCGTCGAGGGCGGACCTCAGGGTCACGCAGGCGATATCGATGGCCGGCGGGGCCGCAAAGGAGGCTCGCCGCGGGCTGGTTTCGGTCTACAGACGCGAGGCCGGCGAAACCAAGGTACTCGAGGTCGACCTCGGTTCGACCGAGCCCGGCAGCCCCGGCGACATCCTTTTGAAACCTTATGACGTGGTCGACGTGGGCCTCAAAGGGATGCCGAAGCGGCGACTCGCAGATCCCGCCGGCTGGTCGAGGGCCAGAGACGAAAACCCGCAGCGAATGCCGCTCAGGATCATCGAGTAGCCGCTCGCCGGCAGTCTGGAACGCCTTGTTCCGGTACTGTCTTTCCTCTAGAATGAGCGAAAGGGCGAATTGCCCGTTTTTACTAAGCAAAACTATGGCTCAGAAGCAAAGCAGGTTCAGCCGCCGTTCGATCGCCCTTTTTTGGGTTGCGCTGGTGGCCGTGGTCATCGGCGTTCTCATCTATCTCGAGCAGATCGCGGCGTTGTACGTCCTCGCCACCTTGTCGCTCGTCGCTCTGCTGATCGTCGTCGGATTCGCCGATCTCGAGAAGATAGGCCGCGAACGTGCGGGTGATTTTGCAAAGGGAGATTAGCTGGTGACGAAGGTTTGGGTCGGGCTCGTGTCGCTGCTCGTCGCTGCCGCATCGCTCGCGGCGACGGTCAATGCCGCGCCTGCTCGGCTCAAGTGGAAGCGGCCCGCGGTCACCGTGGCGATCTCGTCATCTCTTCTCGCCGAGACACCAAACGTACCGTCTCGCGGCGAGGCTCTCGACGCGATAGAAAAGAGTCTTAAGACATGGTCGGCCGCAGCCAACGTTACGCTGCGACCGGTCACCAGTCAGCTCCAGAATGTAGATCCGGCCGGGCAGCAGGGTGACGGCGTCTCGCTGCTCACGATCGCCGCGACGCCGGAGAATGTCGCACTCTTTCCCAAAGGCGGTGAAGACGCGGCGGCCCGCACGCGTATATTTTTTGACGCGCGAGGCTTCATCACCGAGGCCGATATCGTTCTCAATCCCTTTATCCAGTTTTCAAACGGCGGCCTGCCCGGTACGTTCGATCTGCAGGGGACGGTGACCCACGAGCTCGGCCATCTACTTGGCCTTCCGCATTCTGATGTCATCGGCTCGACGATGAGCGAGATCAATTCGCAGAACGGCATATTCAACGTCACCGGTTTTGCGTCGAGGACGCTGTCGGGCTCTGACGTCGCCGCGATCCGCGCTTTGTATGGCCCGCCGCCTAACGACGCCGAATGCTGCGGTCGCATCTCGGGGCGGCTGACGCTCTCGCCGGCGAGACCGGCGGCAGGCTGGAGCGTTTGGGCAGAAGACGTTTTGACCGGCGCGGTCGTCGCATCGTCAAGGACCGGCTCCGACGGGAGCTACACCCTCGCTGGGCTCGACTACGGCAGCGTCCGCGTCCTTGCTCAGCCGGCGGCCGGTACGAGAGCCTCGGTCGCTGCCGAGTCGCTCGGCGAGGCACAGATATCCCGCAGCGAGCCGAACGGAACGCTTAACAAGGTCGTCGCGCAGCGGACGCTCGGATTCGAGCTGTCGCTCATCGGCTTTGATCAGCAGCTCGCCAATGCCGCCGTGATGCTGAATGGCGGGCTTCGATACAGGCTCCTTGTCGCCGGCCGCGGCCTGCATCCCGACACGATCCGGCTTGGAACGGATTCGCCGTGGCTGACGATCACGCGGTCGGCCGAGTCGAGGATCGATTTTGGAAAGGGACTATCGGTCCTCGAGTTCAGCGTATCGGTCGACCCCGCGGCGCCGTCAGGGAGTTACAGTCTCTATGCGGCGTCGGCGTCAACAGGACTCTCACGCTATCTGATCGGCGGACTGACGGTCGAGCGATTCCCGAACCTGCTCGCCGAGGGAACCGTTGGCGAATGAACCGGCGCACTCCGGCACGTGTCCGGACCGCACGCTTTCGTTTTTAGCATAAGAATTTTATAATAAATATCGTTCACCTCCCCGGTGAACAATCGATCGCGGGTGGTGAGGACCCGCGGTTACAGGGGCGACGGTGTGGGAGACGTCGCCCCTTAACTTTTATGCAGGGCCGCGCGCTCCAAACATCTTGATTTTCGAACGTCTGCGGTTAGAATTGGCTTTAGTGCGTACTGCATCAGCGGATGTCGGCCGCCTTCGAACGAGGGCGGCCGGCTCGACAGTTTCACTAGGTCAAGGCTACCGCCGGAGCTGTTTTCCGGGCGGTCTTTTTTTGTTTTTTCTATGAAGAATGGTGGTTCAGGCCGGCTCCGGCGCTGGCTTCTGCAGGGCGTCCACGAACCGGAAGGCCCGCATGAGCCTGAAGGCAGACATAAGACACATGCCTGGTGGAAGGTGATGTGTCTCACGGGCGTCGACTACTTTTCGACACTGGGTTACCAACCCGGCATCGCCTTTCTCGCGGCCGGTGCGTTGTCGCCTTTCGCGACTCTCGTTCTTGTCCTTCTGACGCTCTTTGGAGCCCTTCCGATGTACCGACGCGTGGCCGAGGAGAGTCCTCACGGCGACGGGTCGATCTCGATGCTCGAGCACCTGCTGTCGCGGTGGAAGGGCAAGCTCTTTGTACTCGCGCTCCTCGGTTTTGTCGCGACGAGCTTCATAATCACGATCACCTTGTCTGCCGCTGACGCGACGGCGCACATCATCGAAAATCCCTTCGTCGAGCACAATCTGCAGTTCCTCAACCACCGCATCATCGTTACCGTCGTGCTGATCGGATTTCTCGGGGCCGTCTTTCTAAAAGGCTTTAACGAGGCGATCGGTCTCGCGGTGGTCATCGTCGCGGTCTTTATCACGCTGAATATCGTGACGATCGGGCGCGGCCTGTACGAGATATTCTGGGTCCATCCTGAAGCGCTCAGTAATTGGCAGGCGATGGTCTGGGGCCATCCAGACGTCGGGGGCCGCGTCACATGGCTGATCGCCGCGTCGCTTATTGTATTTCCAAAGCTGGCACTCGGATTGTCGGGCTTTGAGACAGGCGTTGTCGTGATGCCGCTGATCAAAAGCGATGACTCGACCACGACGCGCGAGAGCGAGCAGCTGCGCCGTATCTCGGCGACCGAGACCGGTCTCAACACCGGTGAGCAGGCAAGGCTCGAGGGACGCATCCGCAACGGTAAAAAGCTGCTGACGGTCGCGGCCGTGATAATGAGCTTCATGCTGATCGGCAGCAGCCTCATCACGTCGATGCTCGTCCCGCCGGAAGAGTTTCAGGAGGGCGGCGAGGCCTACGGGCGCGCCGTCTCGTATATCGCCCATGGTCTGCTCGGATCGACATTCGGGACCATCTACGACATTTCAACGATCGCGATACTTTGGTTCGCCGGAGCGTCGGCGATGGCCGGACTTTTGAATATCGTGCCGCGGTATCTGCCTCGATACGGCATGGCTCCCAACTGGGCAAAGGCAACGCGGCCGCTCGTGCTCGTCTTTACGGGGATCTGCATATTGGTGACCGTCCTCTTCAAGGCGGACGTCACCGCTCAGGGCGGCGCGTATGCGACGGGCGTGCTGGCCCTTATGACCTCGGCCTGCGTGGCCGTCAGCATCTCGACCTGGCGTCGCCGCGACCGCTCTCGCTATGCCTTTATTGTCATCACGGCTGTCTTCTTTTACACGACGACCCTGAACATCGTCGAGCAGCCGAGCGGCATCAAGATCGCGACGCTGTTCATCATCGCGATAGTTGTGACGTCGTTCATCTCGCGTGCACTGCGGACGACCGAACTGCGCGTCGACCGGATCGAACTCGACGAGACGGCGCAGTCCTTTATCGACGAGCTCGATGCCGAAGGCGAGATCCGCATCGTCACGAATCGCCGCGAGACGGGCGACGTGACCGAGTACAGATTCAAGGAGCACGAAAAGAGGATAGACAATCACATACCGGCGACCGACCCGATATTGTTTTACGAGATAGATCTCGGCGATGCCTCTGAGTTTACCGGTGCGCTCAAGATACGCGGCGTGGATATCGAGGGATACAAAGTGCTGCGGACCGAAGCGCCGGCCGTGCCGAACGCGATCGCCGCTCTTTTGCTGCACCTCCGAGATACGACGGGCAAGATCCCCCACGTCTATTTCGGGTGGAGCGAGGGCAACCCGATCGTGTACCTCGCGCGGTACATTCTATTCGGCGAGGGCGACACGGCACCTGTGACGCGCGAGATCCTCAGACAAGCCGAGCCCGACCCCGAGCTGCGGCCGAATGTACACGTCGGCGGATGATCGTGCCGTGCATTGCATTGACCTGATGCGGGGCGTATAGTCTTGCACTTGAACGAACGCGGCCGCTTTTCGCACCAGAGGGCGAATGAGCGGCCGCTGACATTTGTTTTATGCCGAGACCGAAACGAGGCCGCCTGCGTAGCTGGCTTTACGGTGAGGCGGCCGAGATCGAAGGGCCGCACGAGCGCGAGGGCAAGCATCAAAAGCATCCGTGGTGGAAGGTGATGTGCCTCACCGGCGTCGATTACTTTTCGACGCTTGGCTATCAGCCCGGCATAGCCTTTCTTGCCGCCGGCGTTCTTTCGCCGGTCGCTACGCTCCTTTTGGTCCTCCTCACCCTATTCGGCGCCCTGCCGATCTATAGCCAGGTCGCAAGAGAGAGCCCTCACGGCGAAGGTTCGATCGCGATGCTCGAGGCGCTCTTTGACCGATGGAAGGCAAAGCTCTTCGTGCTCGTCCTGCTTGGCTTTGTCGCAACTGACTTTGTCATCACGATCACGCTCTCGGCCGCGGATGCGACGGCGCACATCCTCGAGAACCCGTACGTAAAGGACCGCCTCGCTTTTTTAGAGCATCCGGTCATCGTCACTCTGATCCTGGTCGGTTTGCTCGGGATCGTCTTTCTCAAAGGCTTCAAAGAGGCGATCGGTCTTGCCGTCGTGCTGGTCGCGACATACCTGCTGCTCAATCTTGTGGTGGTCGCCGCCGGCATTTACGAGGTTGCGACCCACCCGAGCCTCCTCGTCGATTGGCGGACAGCACTGTTTGCAACCAAGACGTCGGGCGGCGCGAGCGGCATTTTTGTAATTGTCGGTCTCTCGCTATTGGCGTTTCCACGGCTTGCATTGGGCCTTTCGGGGTTTGAGACCGGTGTCGCGGTGATGCCGCTGGTCAAGAATCCGGGCCGTATCGAGAATACGCGCAAGCTGCTCGCATCGGCGGCGCTGATCATGAGCTTTATGCTGATCGCGAGCAGTCTGGTGACAAGCATACTCATTCCGCGCGAGGCATTTTGCCCGCAGGTCTCGTGCGCGCTGGCCGAAGAGCGCTCCGAAGCGCCCGAATATTGCGGATGCAGCGAGCCGGAGATAGCGGCCGCAATCGTGCGCGAGAGGGGCGAGGCAAACGGCCGTGCGCTCTCGTATATCGCGCATCTCTATCTCGGAGAATTTTTCGGCACGCTGTACGATCTGAGCACGATCTTTATCCTGTGGTTTGCCGGAGCCTCGGCGATGGCCGGACTACTGAATATCGTGCCGCGCTACCTGCCGCGATACGGCATGGCCCCCGAATGGGCCGGCGCCGCACGCCCGCTGGTGCTTGTCTTTACGGCGATCTGTTTTGCCGTGACGATCTGGTTCGAAGCTGACGTCGACGCGCAGGGCGGCGCTTATGCTACAGGCGTGCTCGTGCTGATGTCCTCGGCGGCGGTCGCCGTCACTCTGTCGGCATGGAGAAAGGGCGGGGCCTTGCGGCTCGCATACGCCGCGATAGCGACGGTCTTTATCTACACCGCGATCGCCAACATCATCGAGCGGCCCGACGGTATAAAGATCGCGTCGTTCTTTATCCTCTCGATCATCGGCGCGTCGTTCGTTTCGCGGGCGCTGAGATCGACCGAGGTACGTATCGACCGGGTCGAGCTCGACGACGCCGCTCGTGCCTTTATTGACGAATTAAGCGCCGAGGGCGACATCAGGATCATCGCCAACCGGCGCGAGCAGGGCGACGTGACCGAGTATCGATTCAAGGAGCACGAAAAACGCGTTGACAACCACATCCCTTCATCCGATCCGATACTCTTCTATGAGGTCGATACAGGCGACGCGTCGGAGTTCAAGGGCAAGATCAAGGTCAGCGGCATAGACATCGGCGGTTACCGCATACTGCGCACGCAGGCGCCCGCCGTGCCCAACGCGATCGCGGCCTTTTTGCTCTACCTTCGCGAGCGTACGGGCAAGGTGCCTCACGTCTACTTTGCGTGGAGCGAGGGAAATCCGCTGATGTATATGATCAGGTACGTGCTGCTCGGCGAGGGCGATACCGCGCCCGTCACGCGCGAGATCCTGCGGCAGGCCGAGCCCGACCCGGAGCTGCGGCCGAACGTCCACGTCGGCGGATGATCATCTTGGGAGAAGAATGTCCGAGTTAGCTATCGCTGACCGGAATTGAGGAGATGCGGATTCATCTCCAAAAAGCAGGAACGGCAATAGACCGGCCGGCCCTGGGATGGATAGAACGGGACCGTGGTCACGCTCTGGCAGCGGGCGCATGCGACAGAGACCTCTATCCGCTGCTTGACCCCCATTGCCTGGGCGGTCGAGATCGCGGCGATCCTCTCATTCTTGGCTTGTTTGCATTCCTTGCAGCGTTTGGGCGGATTTTGCAATCCCTTGTCACGAAAAAAGATCTGTTCACCGACCGTCCAAGTAAACGTCTTGCCGCAGTCGATACATAGAATGGGCTTGTCTTGCAGTTCGGATGCTTCCGAGAGGGCGACGCCGTAGGCTCCTCCGGCTCCGTCGAGATCGTTGGTGTTCATACTTACTACCCCTAATCTTCAATTGTAAGTCGAGGCAGCTTGCAGAGGCCGCGGCCGGGAGAAACGACCGCACTTCTGAAAGCCGATCTGATTATAGTAGATTCTACTTTCGCGGGAGCATCTGTTTACGACTTAATGTTTGGGCTGATTCGAACTTATAACTTACCGTATATCGTGTCAAGTAATTCTCCTTTGTCAGGCCGCGACAAAGCTTTGTTCTGTTGAGTTTATGAAGGTTTTGGTGATCGGGTCAGGCGGTCGCGAGCATGCGATCTGCACGGCGTTCGCGCGGAGTGCGCGCGTGGACAAGATCTACTGCGCAAACGGCAACGCGGGCATTGCAGCGGTCGCAGAATGCATCGCGATTAAACCTGACGAGATCGCGGAGCTCGCCGACTTTGCCGAGCGAGAGGCGATCGACCTCACCTTTGTCGGCGGCGAGACGGCGCTCGCGCTCGGCATCGTTGACGAATTTGAAAAGCGTGGGTCGCGCATCGTCGGACCGAGTTGCGCGGCGGCCCGGCTCGAGGCGAGCAAGTCGTTCGCAAAGGACTTCATGGCTCGGCATAACGTGCCGACCGCGCGCTACAAGGTCGCAGATTCGCCGAGCGCCGCGATCTCGATGCTGGAGAGCGGACATTTTGGAGGCCGCGATACGCCTGTCGTCGTCAAGGCCGACGGCCTCGCCGCGGGCAAGGGAGTCGTCGTCGCGCGCGACCGCGCCGAGGCCGTCGAGGCACTCAGCGAACTTGCCGCGGTCGTCGGCGAGGCCGCGATGGAAAGGATCGTGCTCGAAGAGTGCCTGTTTGGCCGCGAGGTCTCGCTGCTGATGTTTGCGGACGGTGAGAATTTCAAGCTTATGCCGCCCGTGCGCGATCACAAGCGGATCGGCGAGGGCGAC
Source organism: Pyrinomonadaceae bacterium (assembly GCA_046313635.1). Taxonomy (GTDB): domain Bacteria; phylum Acidobacteriota; class Blastocatellia; order Pyrinomonadales; family Pyrinomonadaceae; genus OLB17. Next base: position 329,204 of record JBKBYA010000002.1, read on the forward strand.
ACGGGCCCGAACACCGGCGGCATGGGCACGATCACCGACGATTCGCTGCTTGACGACGAGCAGACGAGCACGATCGTCGAAACGATCATTCGCCCGACGCTGAGCGGCTGCTTGCGCGAGGGATTCAGATTTCGCGGCGTGCTGTTTCTCGGGCTGATGATGACCGTCGACGGGCCAAAGGTCCTTGAGTACAACGTCCGCTTCGGCGATCCGGAGACACAGGCGATACTTGTGAGGCTCGAGACCGACATCGTCGAGATCTGCGAAGCGATGCTCGACGGCTCGCTCGACCGACTCGATATCAGATGGAAGCCGGGCAGCTCGGCCTGCGTGATCCTCGCCGCCGAGGACTATCCGGCCAAACCGCGCACCGGCGATGCGATCTCGGGTCTCGACGCGGCGGCCGCGATCGACGGCGTCACCGTCTTTCACTCGGGCACGGCTCGCGGCGTCAGCGGCGAGCTCGTCACAGCGGGCGGCCGCGTGCTCGGCGTGACCGCCTCAGCTCGAGACCTCGATGCGGCGATCGCGCTCGCCTACGCAGCCGTATCGCAGATCTCCTGGGACGGGATGCAGTATCGCCGAGACATCGGCAGGACGCGCTGAGATCTGCCGTTTGAAATAACGCGACCTGACCTGGCGATCAATCAAATGACCGTCCGATCCCGGGCAGCCCCATCGCTTGTCTCCAAACCGAGACCTGCCCGACGTGAAATGCCGTATGTCCGACGAGCACCTGCGTCAGCGAATGCCGCACCGTCGGGAAGACCGCGCGATACTCCGGAACAGGGAATTCGAGCTCGAGGTCGGCGTCGTCAACCCGCGCGAGCGCCGCGACAAATCGAGAACGCGCGTCGTCGAGCATCTCGAGGAGCTTCTGCTTTGATTCGTAACTGCCCGCGTCCGCGACCGGCTTGCTGCCGCTGCCGTATCGCGACTCCCAGTCGTCGGGCAGCCACGGCTCGAGACCGACAACGCCGCCCAGAAGCTGGCAGACATATATCGGATGTCCGACGGTCCATGCCGGGTGATTGGCGACCGCGGCGGGCACCGCCGTGATGTCGTCGACGTCCGACACCTGATCGCGAAGGTATTCGAGACAGTAGCCGAAACTGTGAATTACCGGATCGAGATGCCTTGAAGCGTGAGTCTGCGGCCCCGAACCGCTGTTTGAACTTCTTGTCATTCTGAACTCCTTTATCGTGAGCGCCGCGGCGGGCCGAGCGCGATCGCAGCGTTATTTCTTGAACGGGGCTTCGCTCCGCGCGTCGCCGTCCACGCTTATCTTGCGCCTGATGATCTTGTTGTTGTCCTTTTGCACGTCGAGCAGGTCGAGGTAGAGCTTGTCGTCCTCGCCGAGCCGCAGAAGGCCCGCAACGCCCGTTTGCCGGTTGGTAAAGCGAAGGTACGCGCCGCCCTTCGGGTCGGCCACGATGTGAATGCGCTCGGTGCTCCGCTCGGGGTCGCCCGCGACCGGCGGAGCGTCAAACCCCATCCCCATCTGCCCGTTGTCCATAATGCCGACGCCGAATCGTTCATAGCCTTGCGGATCGAGAATGATCATTCCGGCCGCCGCGCTGACACGCTTGCCGCGATGCGGCGGGTCGGGCACCGGAGCTCCCATGATGACGCGCTCGCGGCCCTGCTCGTCGACGATGATCAGCCCGCGTGTGCGAATGACGGGCGAGACGGCCGCGGCTTTTTCGTCGATCGTTTTCGACTGCGCCTCGGCCGACGGAAAGATGCCGACGGCCGACTGCAGCAGCAGGCCCCAGACGCCGACCACCAAGAGGATGAGAAGTGTCTTTGTGATGCGATCGAACTTGTACATATGTCTCTCCGGCGGACCGAGCGTGCGGGCAGCGGGCCGGCCGCGATGTCGCGGTCTTGCGCGGCGTGCGGCGCGATCTCAACCCCTAACGCGTAATTTGCCGCGGATCAGCGCCTGATGGCAGAGAGTTTTTGTTCGAAGTCGGCAGCTTCTTTTTTGAGGTTGTTTTGGCGAGCGTACCTGATCAGGCGTTGATATCGATCGGCCGGCGAGAGCCTGGAGAGCCAGGCGATCTTGGCGGTGCATTCGGGGCACGCGTCGACGGGGATGCTGTCGGTCTCGCCGAGGTGATTGGAGCCGTTCATCACGCATTCGTACCTTGTGCAGTGGCGGATCGTGAACATATGCCCGACCTCGTGCGCGGCGATCTTGAGCGTGCGGCGGAGGAACGTGTCGTGATCCGCCTGATCGTCGAGACGCGCGAGCGACCAGACGCCGACTCGAGCTTGGAGACTCGCCTGACCGAAGACGTAATTCATCGACGGATCGGGAAAGAGGTCTTCGCTGGTCAGCGCGATCAACGCGGCGGCGTCTGCAAGAAGCTGCGGAGCGAGGATCTCGTCGAGGATGTAGCCGGTGCGGACCTGACGGTTTTGCTGGTAGGGAAGCTTGCGAAAGTCGATGAGTCGAAGGGGCTCCTTAAATTTTTGCGTCGCGAGCAGCTCCGTCGGCAGACCGTAAAACGCCTCGAGCCAGCCGGCGGTGATGCGAATGATCTTTGCCTGCTCGCTCGTGAATCGACCGAGCGGGAGGATGTAGATCTTTCGCCGTTCGGGGGTGGGGAGCGTCGGGTTCTCATTGATGTACTCCTCGAACGTCTGGCCCGGCTCGTTGTGCGACTCGAGCCAGTCGCCGGGCTGAATCTCGGTTTTCGGTTTGGCGAATGGCTGGAGAGATTCGATCGTGCGCTGAGATTCTTCGGAAACTTGGGTGCGTCGTGACTCGGGGGGCATCGCGTTCGATGCCGGCGGCTCCGTGTTTGCACAGGCGGTGAGCAACGCGGCAAGAAACGCAGCTGCAACTTTAGCTTTGTGGGTCATTGCTTCATTGACTTCGTCGATGACTTTCGACCGAAACGCACGGTCACGCCGGCGCGGCACCAATCCGTTAGAGAAGCTGGCGGAGCCGTAGATCTCTAATATCTGTTGATCGAGTCCTGATAACCGTCGAAGTTGCGCCGCATTTCGTCGAGCGAATCGCCGCCGAATTTTTCTCGCATTGAATTGGCGAGGACGATGGCGAGCATTGATTCGCCGATGACGCCGGCGGCGGGGACGGCGGTGATGTCGGAGCGTTCAAAGGCGGCGTCGTCGGGCTGCTTGGTGTCGATGTCAACGGAGCGGAGCGGCTTGCGCAGCGTCGAGATCGGTTTGAGATAACCGCGGACGCGCAGCTCTTCGCCGTTGGTGATGCCGCCCTCGAGCCCCCCGGCACGATTTGTCTTCCGAATGAATCCTGAATGCGCGTCACGGTTAGCCGAGTGGTCGATATCTTCCGATTCCGCATTCCGCACTCCGCGTTCCGCATTCGCATAAAAGATCTCATCGTGGACCTCGGAGCCGAATCGTCCTGCATTTGCGACGCCGGTGCCGATCTCGACGGCTTTGACGGCGTGGATGGACATGATCGCCTGGGCGATGCGGCCGTCGAGCTTTTCGCTCCAGGAGGTGTGCGAGCCGAGACCGACGGGCAAACCTTTGGCGACAACCTCGAAGATGCCGCCGAGCGTGTCGCCATTTTCCTTTGCGCGGTCGACGAGCTCGACCATCTGCATCTCGATCTCTTTGTCGGCGCAAGCGAGCGGAGCATCCGGCGTGATCGCGGCGATCTCTTCCCAGCTTTTTTCGAGCGGCTCGGCAGGGACACTGCCGAGCTTGATGACGTGACTTTTTATCTCGACGCCGAACGCAGCGAGAAGCTGCTTGGCGATCGCTCCGGCGGCCACACGCGCGGCGGTCTCGCGGGCCGATGCACGCTCGAGAATGTCGCGCAGATCACGCGTTTGGAATTTTTGTCCGCCGGCGAGATCGGCGTGCCCGGGGCGCGGGCGTTTGACCTGGCGTTGATTCTTGGCTGCGGCCGGCCCGCCCGCTGACGAAGGCGGTTCTGACGACATCACCTCGGTCCAGTGGACGAAGTCGCGGTTCTCGATCATGAGCGCGACGGGCGAGCCGAGCGTCTTGCCGTGGCGGATGCCGGAGAAAACCTCAACGCGGTCGCTCTCGATCTTCATTCGATTGCCGCGGCCGTAGCCCTGCTGGCGACGCCAGAGCTCTTGGTTTAGCGCGTCGATGTCGATCGAGAGTCCGGCGGGAAGGCCTTCGATAATTGTCACGAGGGCCTTGCCGTGCGATTCGCCTGCGGTTGTGAAACGGAAGAACATGGGTCTTCAGTGATTAGTGACAAGTGACAAGTGACAAGTGACAAGTGACAAGTGACAAATGCGGAGTGACGAGTAACAGATGTTCGAATTCGGAATCGGAAACGAGCAGATCCCACTTATCTCGTCACTCGTCACTTGCCACTCGTCACTTGCCGGCCGTTACTCTCCTCCGAAAAACTATCATTCCGATGCTCGCGATGATCAGCAGTCCGCCGGCGAGCGTTTGGGGCGGCATCGTTTCGCCTAATGCGGCCGCGCCGATGACGACGGCGAGCAGCGGCGTGACGAGCGAGATCATCATCGCCTTGGTCGACTCGATTCTACTTAACAGCCAGTAGTAAAGCCAAAATGCGGCGACGGTGCCGAGCACGGTCAGGTAGAGAACGCAGCCGATGGCCGTCCACGTCCAATCATGTTTGAGCGGGCTGCCCTCGACCGCCAACGCGTACGCGACGATCACGGGCAGGCCGCACAGCATCTGCATGCAGACGAGGCTCGCCGGGTGAATGCCGGCGCCTTTGGCCTTGACCAGTATCGAAGCCTGCGCCGCCGCGTACGAACCGGCGACGACCGCGACGCAGCCGAGAAACGCCATATAGCTCTCGACCCGGAGCTGATCGTAAAAAATGACGGCGACGCCGGCGATGCCCGTGACGACCGCGACGATCTTGAGCGGCGTGATCCTCTCGGCCGGCAAAAATATCCACGCCAGCACCAGACCAAAGACGGTTATCATCGCCTGCAGCACCGCCGCCAGTCCCGACGTGATGTGCTGCTCCGCCCAAAAGACCGCGCTGTAATTCAGCGAGAACTGCAAAAATCCCGTCAGGGCGATCAGCTTCCACTGCGACGCCGTGCGGGGAAGCGCAGATCCTTGGATCCTGATGATCGGTAAAAGTATCAGCACGCCGAGAATGAACCTCGCGGCCGCAAAGGTGATCGGCGGCAGATCGCGAAGCCCGATCTTGATAAAGATCCACGTCGTGCTCCAGATGATGCAGAGAATGATCCAGACGAGGACGTTCATTTTGCCTCGTAAAAGCTCAGGATGGTATCGCCCTGCTTGAGTGTGCGCCAGCGGCGGAGATGGCCGACCGTTTCGGGCATCTGCTTTTTGGCGTGATGCTCGACGATCAGGACGCCATCCTCTGCGAGCAGATGATCGGCCCGAGAGCCGAAGTCAAATAGTACCGGCCCGTAATCGCTGTCGTACGGCGGATCGAAAAAGACAATGTCCCACGGTCTTTCATTGGGCCGGCCGGTAAAGTTCTCGGCCGGCAGACAGACGACGTCGGTCTGCTCTTCGGGCACTGCAAGGGCGTCGAGATTTTCCTCGATAAGAGCGCAGACCCGGCGCGACCGATCGACAAAGGTCGCGTGCTCCGCTCCGCGCGACAACGCTTCGATCCCGATCGCTCCCGTGCCTGCGCAGAGATCGAGGAATCGCGTTTCGTCATTTATCGACGGGGCGAGAATGTTGAAAAGGGTTTCGCGGAGGCGGTCGGACGTAGGACGCGTTTTCAGCCCCGACGGGCTGCGCAGGATGCGGCCGCGATAAAGGCCGGCGATCACTCTCATTCGCCTAGTTTAAAAAAGCCGAACGAGTTTGGCCATTCGGCCGGTCACTTGCGTTCAAAGACGCTGATCGCCGCGTCGCCCTCGACGAGCACCTTCCTCTTTGTGAGCAGGCCGATACTGTCGGGAAGCTCGTTCCCAGAGCTGTGTTCGATGGCGAGGATGCCGCCGGGCCGGATCGAGACGCCGTTGCCGAAGTGCTTGAGGTACTCGGTGTAGTCGGTCTCGTAAGGCGGCCCGAAGTAGACGACGTCCCAGAAGCGACGCTGACGCTTGACGCGAGCGAGAAAGGCGAGAGCCTCGAGCGGACTGATCTCACATCGTCCGCTGCGGACCGAGCAGAGCTCGAGATTCTGTTTGATGATCGAGCACGCGCGCGTCGAGCGCTCGACAAAGGTAACGCTCATCGCGCCGCGTGACATCGCCTCGAAACCGATAATGCCGCTGCCCGTGCAGATGTCCAGAATACGGGCCGCGCGGACGCGGCGAGCGAGTAGCTTGAACAATGCGTCACGCAGGCGGCGGTCGGTCGTCCGCGCGTCGGCAAACGGCAGTGCGTTGATCATTCGCCCGAGAAATTTGCCGTCGGTGATCTGGAGATCGGAGGTGATCTTGACGAGATCGCCGGTCTGCCATGGCCGACGCGAGCGGCCCTTAGCCGCACCGTGCGATCTGTCAGGCCGTTCGCCCCGCCTTCGTGGACGGCCGTGACCGTCGGATGAGCGGTCTCTGTACCAGTCGCGACCGCCTGCGCCCTGAGGGCCATCGCCGGTCGGGCCTGTGCGCCGCCTGCGGCCGACCGCGGCGTCGCTGCCGCGCCGCGCTCCGCCGGCCGGCTCGCGCCGCGTAAAGACGCGATCCTGATCTGCTCCGCTGCCGAACGAAGCCGGGCGAGGTCGCCTGCCGAAACTTCGGTGATTTGGGGGACGTCTGTTTTCCATGCAAGAGGAGCTGGTTTCGGATGCGACGAGCATCGCTATCCGAGAAAAATGCCGGCGAACTTTAGACCGAACGCCGCAGACTGCTATTGGGCCGGAGGCTTGATATTCCAATAAATTGGGCGATTTTGTCCGCAACAAATATAAATAAAGCCCGTTCAAAAAGCCAGACAATTTTTTGATTCAACCGACGCGGGCCAAGCGAAATCGGGGACTTGCGAGTACGGTCTCGACCAGTCGCTTGGTCTCGGGCGAATCTCTTCGCTCGGTCAGGTATCTCTCGGCCTCTTGCCGCGCGTCGACGAGCAGCTCGTAGTCGCGAATGATGTTGCCGATCTTAAAGGTCGGCAGGCCCGACTGCTTGGTGCCGAGGATGTCGCCCTGGCCGCGGATCTCGAGGTCCTTTTCCGCGATGCGAAATCCGTCGTTAGTCTCCTCCATGATGCCGAGCCTCTCGCGTGCCGTCGCGGTGCGCTTGTCGCCGGTGAGGAGCACGCAAAAGCTCTGCTCCGATCCGCGTCCGACACGCCCGCGCAGCTGGTGAAGCTGCGAGAGTCCAAAGCGCTCGGCGTGCTCGATGACCATCAGCGAGGCATTCGGCACGTCGACGCCGACCTCGATGACCGTTGTCGAGACGAGTATCTGCAAACGCCCGGCGACAAAGTCCGACATCACCGCGTCCTTCTCGGCCGCTTTCATCCGGCCGTGCAGCAGGCCGACGCTGAACTCGGGAAAGACGCGGTCTCGCAGCTCCTCGTACATATCTTTCGCGGCCTTGAGATCCAGCTTTGCCGATTCTTCGATCAGCGGGTACACGACGTAGGCCTGGCGACCGAGCCTGATCTCGCGTTCGATGCCTTTATAGACGCCGTGCCGCTTGTCTTCGCCGACGACGACCGTCTTGACCGGCGTGCGGCCGGGCGGAAGTTCGTCGATCACCGAAACGTCGAGCTCGCCATAGACCGTCATCGCAAGCGAGCGCGGGATCGGCGTCGCGGTCATTACGAGTATGTCGGGGTTATAGCCGCGGCTCTGCAGTTCGGCACGCTGCATCACGCCGAAGCGGTGCTGCTCGTCGATCACCGCAAGCCCGAGACGGTCAAACTCGACGCCTTCCTGAATGAGGGCGTGCGTTCCGATCACGGCGTGGACCTCGCCGGCCGCCAGAGCTCTCACGATCTCGCGCTTGTCGGCGGCCCGCGTGCTGCCGGTCAGCACCTCGACCCGGTAGCCGCTGCCGTCAAAGAAACGCTTGGCGTTTCGGCCGTGCTGTTCAGCGAGGATCTCGGTCGGGGCCATCAACGCGGTCTGATATCCATTCTCCATCGCGGCAAACATCGCCGACAGCGCGACGATGGTCTTGCCGCTGCCGACGTCTCCCTGCACGAGCCTGTGCATCGGCGCGTCTGACCGCATATCTTCAAAGATCGTCTTGAGCACGCGGGCCTGAGCGGCGGTCAAGGTAAAAGGCACGAGCTCGAGCAGCCGCCGCTTGGTCGCGAGGCTGATCTCGATAACGGTACCTTTCGGCTCCTTTTTGCGTTCGCCGCGCTGGACGGCAAGTGCAAAGGACAGCCAAAAGAATTCTTCGAATATCAAACGCCTCTGCGCCGGGCTGCGAAACGCCTCGTACTCGAAAAGCGATTCGCCCTCGAGCGGGAAGTGAATGCGTTTGAGCGCGTCTGCGCGCGGTATGAGGTCATGCTTTTGGAGCATCTCGGCCGGGAGGTTGTCGGGCACCGTCGACTCGTCGAGCGATCCGGTGACGCTGTGCATGATCTCGCGGAGTCGTTTGGTTTGGAACGGGCCGAGCTTACGGTAAACGGGAACGCGCCGGCCGGTGTGTACGGTCGCAAATTCCGGGTCGCCAACATCTTCGCTGAGCGCCTGGTCCTCCTTGCCGTCGTTTTCGCCGGAGAGATCGCCGTCCGCGGCGAAAAGATCTTTTACTTCCAGCGGCGGCAGTATCTCGAGCTCCTCGGGCTTTTGCGGCTTGAGCTGAAAGGTCTCTCGCCGCTCGTCAAATTCCCACTTGCCGTAGGCGACGAAGCGCGTGCCCCGTTTAAAGCGCTCTTCGTAATATCGGACGACGTGCGGCGCCTGACGGCCGGAGACAAACCACTTTACGAGAACCGGCTTGCTCAGCCGGCCGGCGTCGCCGCCCGTGATCTCAAAGATGTAAAGCGGAGGCTGGCGGGGATGACGATTCTTGCCGACCTGGTAGCCGACGGCGTTGCGGACGTTGATCTCGACCGAGGCCTCGATGCCGTCGTAGAGCCGGTCGACGGTGATGAGATTGGAGCGGTCCTCGTACCGCATCGGAAAATAGTTGAGCAGGTCCTCGACCGTGACGGCCGCCGCGTCGCGCGCGCCGGGCGTGACCTCGGCCACGGCGACGGCAAGCTTGCGCGACGTCGCCGCGGTGAGTTTGGCGATGCCGTGCCGGTAAAGCTCTGCGACCGGTGTCTGGAGACCGAGGCTCATCGCCCCGAGTGTAGCACAACAAAAAGAGCAGGCCGGACGCCTGCTCTCGGTACTTCTATGTTGTGTGATCGGTCGCTAGGCCGCCTCTTCCGAACGGCCGATGATCTCAAATACCGGGACCTTGCGTTCGACCATTTCCTTGGTGATGACGAGCTCCTTGACCTTTTTCTCGGTCGGCAGCACGTACATCGAGTCGAGCAGGATCTCTTCCATTATCATCATCAGGCCGCGGGCGCCGACCTTGCGTTTGAAGGCCTCGGCGGCGATCGCACGCAGAGCTCCGTCGGTGAATTTGAGGCTGATGTTGTCAAACTCGAATTTGCGCTGGTACTGCTTGACGAGCGCGTTCTTGGGTTCGGTCAAGATCTTGATAAGCGCGTCCTCGTCGAGCGGCTCGAGCACGCCGAGGACCGGCAGGCGGCCGACGAATTCAGGGATCAGGCCGTAGTGGATGAGGTCCTCGGGCTGCAGGTTCTTGATCGATTCGCCGTGACGCTGCGCGCTCGATTTGACGTCGGCGCGGAAGCCGAGCGACTTATTGCGCAACCGACGCTCGACGACCTTTTCGAGCCCGATGAAGGCGCCGCCGCAGATAAAGAGAATGTTCGTCGTGTCGATCTGCTGAAAGTCCTGCTGCGGGTGCTTGCGGCCGCCGCCCGAAGGAATGTTTGCGACCGTGCCCTCGAGTATCTTGAGCAGCGCCTGCTGCACGCCCTCGCCCGAGACGTCGCGAGTGATCGACGGGTTGTCGTCCTTGCGGCAGATCTTGTCGATCTCGTCGATGTAGATGATGCCGTGCTGGGCCTTTTCGATATCGCCGCCGGCAGACTGCACGAGACGCAGCAGAATGTTTTCGACGTCCTCGCCGACATATCCGGCCTCGGTCAGGCTCGTCGCGTCGACGATGCAGAAGGGAACGCTCAGGATGCGCGCGAGCGTCTGGGCGAGCAGCGTCTTGCCCGTGCCGGTCGGACCGATCAAAAGGATGTTCGACTTTTGCAGCTCGATGTCGCCCCGGCGTTTTGCGAGTTCGAGGCGCTTGTAATGCTGGTAGACCGCGACGGAGAGCCGCTTTTTGGATTCGTCCTGGCCGATAACGTACTCGTCGAGAAACGTCTTGATGTCTTGCGGCTTCGGCAGATTGGCCCGAGTGGTCGACGTTTCTGTACGCTCGTCATCGTTGATGATCTCGTTGCAGATGTCGATGCACTCGTTGCAAACATAAACGCCCGGCCCGGCGATGAGTTTCTTCACGTCATTCTGCGACTTGCCGCAGAATGAGCAGCAGAGAAGTTCTTCGGGGCGTCTAAAATTTGCCATATCTGGGTAGTGCGAATTATGGAGAGTCTGACCTTACAACCGAGCAAATGAGAAAGGGTCCGCTCGAACTCAGATAAAGTTACTTCACGAGAGCGGACCCGGTCAAATTTTGCGCGAGCTACTTCTCGCGGTGTTCGATGACCTCGTCGATGAGGCCGTATTCTTTTGCCTGCTGCGGGTTGAGGATGCGGTCGCGCTCGACGTCCTTTTCGACCTGGTCAAACGACTGTCCGGTGTGATGCGCGATGATGCGCGACGTCATCTCGCGCATACGGAGGATCTCTTCTGCCATGATCCGCACGTCGGTCGCCTGCCCCTGAGCACCGCCCGACGGCTGGTGGATCAGGATGCGCGAATGCGGCAGCGCGAACCGCTTGCCCTTGGCACCGGCGGTCAGCAGCAGGGCGCCCATCGACGCGCACTGCCCGACACAGATCGTCGTCACATCGTTCTTGATGAACTGCATCGTGTCATAGATCGCCATGCCCGCGGTGATCGATCCGCCCGGGCTGTTGATATAGAGATTGATGTCGCGCTCGGGGTCTTCGGCCTCAAGAAAGAGAAGCTGCGCGACGATAAGGTTAGCGATCGTGTCGTCGATCGGCGTGCCGATAAAGATGATGCTGTCCTTGAGCAGACGCGAATAGATGTCAAAGGCCCTCTCGCCTCGCGACGTCTGCTCTACAACCATTGGAACTAATGCCATAGTTTTGTTTCTATCCTCTTAGCTAGCTCTGTAGTATCAGCCCTCGGATCTGGCCGACTTCTTTCTCGGTTTTTTGGGTTCGTCGCCCGCGGCCTTTTTGGCCGAAGCGGCCTTGGGCTTTGCGGCTTTCTTCGGCTTCTCCTTCTTTTCGTTTTCCGCGGCCGACGACTCGCTCTCCTCCGCGGAGACCTGCGTCTCCTCGATCCATTCGCCCTCGGTCACCTTCGCCTTGCTGACAAGTGCCTCGACGGTCTTGCGCGTGCGAAGGTTGTTTTTGATGCTCTCGAGACCGTTCTGCTGCTTCGAGAGAATGTCACGCAGCTGCTCGACGTCGGTGCGGTAATACTCGGCCATCTTGCGGAGTTCGTCATTGAGGTCGTCGTCGGTGACCTCGACGTTCTCGAGCTGTCCGATCTTTTCGAGCAGCAGCGCTCCGCGGACGTCGCGCTCGGCCTGCGTCTGCATCTGCTGGTAGGCCATCTGCACAAAGTCGTTCTCGACCTTGTTGAGATCGACGCCGCGCTCCTGCAGATCGCGTGCAAAATTATTGAGCAGGCTGCGGGCCTGAGACTCGATCAGAGCGCGCGGGATGTCGATCGGATTTTGCTCGATCAGTTTCGCGATCGCGTTGTTGCGTACGCGGGCGTCCGCGTCGGCCGCGGCATATTGCTCGAGGTCGGCGCGAAGCTTCTTGCGCAGATCGTCGAGCGACTCGTAGCCTTCGTCGAGGCTCTTGGCCCACTCGTCGTTGGCCTCGGGCGTCTCGCTGACGCCGACAGATCTCACCTTTGCCTTGTAATGAACGGTCTTGCCGGCGAGTGCCGGCGAAGAGAAATCGTCGGGGTACGAGACCGTGAACTCTTTTTCTTCGTCGACGGTCACGCCGACGAGATTTTCGGTAAAGGACTTTTCGATCACCTCGTCGCCGAGCGTGACCTCGAGGTCGTCGGCCTTGATCGGCTCCGCCGTCGGATCGTCGTCAAACCTGCCTTCGAGATCGACGACCACCGTATCGCCGATCTGGGACGGACGCCCCTCGACAGGGATAAGCGCGGTCTCTTTCTGCAAACGGTTGGCGATGATGTCCTCGATCTCGCCGTCCTCGACGGGCTTGACGCGGCGAACGACCTCGAGCCCTTCGTAATTCGGTGCGGCGATCTCGGGCATCACTTCGAAATGTATCTCAAAGTTAAGCGGCTGCGCGCCGTCTATCGAGACGCTCTCAGCGTTGTCGAGATGCAGGTGCGGCTCGGTCAGAGGCTGCTGGTTATGCTCGGCGATGGCCTGTGCTGCGGCGGCCGAGACGACCTGCTGTAGCACTTCGCCGCGGATCTCGTCCTTAAATCGCAAACGAACGACCTCGAGCGGAGCATTGCCCTTGCGAAAGCCGGGAACGTTTGCCCGTCCCGCAAATTTGCGGCTCACGCTGTTGTACGCTTCCTTCAGCGACGCCGGCTCGACAGTGACCGAGATCTTTCGCTCGGTCGGTGAAATTTCCTGTAATTCGCTCTTCATTTACAGAAAAAAGGATAGCTAAAGGGGATTTGAATGTCGAACGGGTGGAAGTAGACGGTAGTTGGAAGTAGACGGTAGTCGGTAGACAGTAGTCGGTAGACGGATGCTTGCAGCTCGGGGGGCGAACATGGAAAAAGAAATGGCCGCGATCAATGCTTGATGATCAACGGCCGACTTTCTTCTACTGACTACTGGCTGCCGCCTGCTGACTACTCAATTCCTGGTGCCGAGGGCGAGACTCGAACTCGCACGTCTTGCGACGCCAGATCCTAAGTCTGGTGCGTCTACCAATTTCGCCACCTCGGCGTTTCGATTGCGGAATGCGGAGTGCGGATTGCGGAATGTGACGCATCGGCACTTCGTTTCCACCAAAAATCTAACGAATGGCAGCGTCGATGTCTAGCCCGACTACTTGTTCAGATACTTCCGTTTGTGCTCTTCCCACGAGAGGTCGTACGCGCCGTCGTCGATGTAGCCGCCAGCGGCTCCGGGGCCGACGTACTTGTCCTCGGCCTTTCTAAAGAGCCGATACGCGCCGTAGCCGCCGGCTGCGAGCAGGCCGATCCAAAAGCCGTACCAGAGCAGCGTGCCGATCAGCCCGAGCAGCCACGACAGCAGCATAAAGCCGAATATCACGCCGAGGAAAATCAGAATGAGCTTGATAAAGTTCATCGTGTCAAACCTCCGATGCCTAGCTTATACGAAACGCGTTCGAGGTTGTTCGTCCAAAATTCTGCCGTATCGTATAATCCAGACTCGACCGCTGCGGAGCGCGAGATGACTCATCGATCGGCCGCTGCGGTCCCGCAAGAAACGCTTGGAAAATACAAACAAAGTAGACATCGATTCGATCGCCGAGCGGCTCGGCTCTCAGGCATACGGTGACGGCTCGACCGAGGTCGTCGACGTGACGCACGATTCGCGCCAGGCCGGCGATGGAACGCTCTTCGCGGCGATCAAGGGCCTGACGGTCGACGGTCACCGATTCATCGACGACGTGATGCGCCGCGGGGCGGCGGGCGTCATCTCGGAGAGCGAGCCGCCGGTGGGCTTCACGGGGGCATGGATAAAGGTCGCGGACGCCCGCGAGGCGCTCGCCCGCGCGGCGGCGTTCGTTAACGCCGACCCTTCGCACGAGCTCGATCTGGTCGGCGTGACCGGCACCAACGGCAAGACGACGACGACCTACCTGTGCTGCGCGCTGGCCGAGGCGGCCGGCGTCAAGCCCGCGATGCTGACCACGGTCGAATATCGTATCGGCGAACGTTCGGAGCCGGCCGTGCGGACGACGCCCGAGGCTTCGGACACAAACAGATTCTTGCGCCGAGCGGTCGACGAAGGCTGCGGAATGGCCGCGATGGAGGCGTCGTCGCAGGCGCTCGATCTTAGGCGCTGCGACTGGCTGCGCTTTCGCGTCGCTGTCTTTACAAATCTCACGCAGGACCATCTCGATTATCACGGCACGATGGAGAATTACTTCGATGCCAAAAAGCGCCTCTTTGACGGCCGGCTCGGCGAACCGCCCGCGGCCAGCGTGATAAATGTCGACGACGCCTGGGGCCGCAGGCTCGCCGATGAGCTGCGCTCGGCCGGCCGGCGCGTCGTGACCTACGCGCTGGACTCGGCGGCGGACCTGACCGCGTACGAGGTCGAGGTATCGCTTTTGAAGGGAACGTCGTTCCTGTTGCGCACGCCGCTCGGCGAACGCCGCATCTCGTCACCGCTCGTCGGCCGACCGCACGTCTACAATATGCTCGCGTCGGCGGCGTCGGCGATCGAGCTCGGCTATTCGCTTGACGCGATCGACAAAGGTCTCGCACGCTGCATCGGAGCTCCGGGTCGATTTGAGCGCGTTCCGAACGACGGCGATCTTGCGGTCGTCGTCGACTACGCGCATACCGACGACGCTCTGCTCAACACGCTTCGAACGGCGCGGCCGCTGACCGCGGGCCGCATCATCACGGTCTTTGGCTGCGGCGGCGACCGCGACAAGACAAAGCGGGCGCCGATGGGCCGCGTCGCCGGCAGCGAGAGCGATCTCGTCTTTGTCACGTCGGACAATCCGCGGACCGAAGATCCGCTAAAGATAATTCAGGAGATCGAAGCGGGCATTCGAGAGACGGGCGTCGATTTTCGTTCGATACCCGACCGCCGCGAGGCGATCTGCGCGGCGGTGCTCGAGGCGAGACCGGGCGATCTTGTGATCATCGCCGGCAAGGGACACGAGAATTATCAGATCGTCGGGAATGAGAAGTATCACTTCGACGACCGCGAGGTAGCTGCGGAAGCTCTGCAGCGGCGCAGAGATCTCGTCTAGCTGCCCTCGATGCGGTCGATGTATCGATTGATCGAGTCGCGCTGCTCCTGAGAAAGGTCTGTAAATCTGACGCCGAAGCCGATATCGAAGGCAAAGTTTGCGACCTCGGCCGTAAAAGCCTCTCGGCCGAGATCGCCGAGCGAGAAGTCGATCGAGATCCGGTCGCCGTCGTCCACATCGCCGTCGGTCAGGATGTAGCAGCCCGTCCGGCTGATATCGTTGATCGTGCCGCCAAACCTGCCTGACGGACCTTCCCACTCGACGTCAAACGAGACCCGATAGCGCGAATGCCTTCGCCGGTCGCCGCCTTTCCTTCTTTCGATGATCTGCATTTTTAGGAGAAGCAAGATCTAACTGTCACGGCCGCCGGGCGGCATCGAGCCGCGCGCTCCGCTCAGATAGTAGACCGGGAGCCCGAGGGCGATAAGTACGATGCCGATGATCGATTGCAGCGGATCGTTGACGATCGTGCTGTAGAGCAGCGCCGCGGTCGCCAGCAGAAAGAGCGCCGGCATTACCGGGTAGCCCCAGGCGCGATACGGCCGCACGGCGTCGGGGTATCGCCTGCGAAAAACGAAGATCGACGATGTTATCAGTCCGTAAAAGATCCAAAGGCAAAAGACCACGTAATTCGTCAGCGTGTCGAACGAGCCCGACAGGGCCAGCACTATCGCGATCGCGCCCTGAAACAGCAGAGCCGGTACGGGCACATTGTTGATCGAGAGACGGCCCAGCACACTCGGCATAAGACCGTCGTGCGCGAGAGCATAGGGAATGCGAGATCCGCCGAGGATCGACGTGTGCAGCGTGCCAAGCGACGACAGCATCAGTCCGACCGTAAAGATCGAAACGGCGAGCCCCGTCGCAAACTTTGTGATGTCGCCGCCAAAGAATCGGCTAACCACCTCGCGTGCGACCGACGAATCTTTTGAGACCGAGGCGACCGTTACCGGATCGAGCACGTAGTAGTAGCCGATGTGGACGACGACGTACAGCAGGATCACGGCTACGGTACTGCCGATAATGGCAAGCGGAATATTTCGATTCGGATCTTTGACCTCGCCGGCGACGAAGGTCAGGTTGTTCCAGCCCTCGTATCCCCAGAGAGCTCCGAGCATCGCCGCGGCAAAACCGGCGGCAAAGCTGTAGTTGGCAGAGTTGTAATTGACCGCGTCCGAGACGTTCTCGCACGTGCCGCCGGCGGCGGTCAATGCATAGTTAGAGAATGTTCCCGTCACCCAGATGAACGCACCGACCCCGACGAAGACGATCAGCGCGATCTTGACGGCGGTCAGCACCGTCGCGATCTTGCCGCTCAATGCGACGGACGCGCAGTTGAGCGTCGTGAAGATAAGTATGACCATCACGGCGACGAGGTGGATCATCGTCACCTCGAATGCGTGACCCAAGATCGTCGTATTGAGAAATACGACCTGCTCGAGCTGATGCCCGCCGATGAAATCGTTAAGCCCGATCGCGAATCCCATCCCAAGCGCGGCCTGGCTGCCCGGCTTTCCGATCAGCATCTGCATCCACCCGTAGAGGAAGCTCGTGACCCGTCCGTACGAGTCGCGCAGGAAGACGTACTCCGCGCCGGCCACCGGCTTCATAGCAGTCAGCTCGGCATAGGTCAGGGCACCGGCAAGCGAGAGCAGACCGGCGGCAACCCAGACGGCGATGACCCAGCCGGGCGTGCCGACGTTGCAGGTCATCACGCGCGCCTTGAGAAAGACGCCCGTGCCGATGACGTTGCCGATGATGACCGAAATGGCGGCGAGGAGACCGAGGCCGCGGACAAGGGTTCGCGTGTTGTTTGCAGGGATCATAGTGTGCCGGCGAGCTGTTTCGAATCATCTTACGCGAGTTGGCGAATGGCACAAAATAAAACCGTGCCGAGACACATCCTGCCCCAGATCGCCGGCATGGTCGCCCGACAGTTCGCTGTGATAGTGTGAAGGCGCCGTGGATTTGGCCGGGACGATCTGAGCAGAAAGATGCCGGTCGATCCGGTCGGTCGGCTTCTCGAGTCTAATGCTGAGACAGGATCACGATAAGCGGACGGCGCGGCCGAGAACGGTGACGCAGACCGCGTTGCCGGCGCGCGGCGCCGGCGCATTCCAGCTGGATAACTGCGGCCTCGGGCCGTCGCCGAAGGCGATCTCGGGCAGCGAACCGAGCGAAATGATCGCGGTCTCGGCCGCCGACGCTTCGACCGCGGTCGACGTCCTGGCGGCGAGTCTGCGGCAAGGGAAGTTTGCGGTTTTCACGCTGGCGTACGACCTCGGGCTGGCGCTCGAGCCGCGGCTCGCGGGCCGTCTGAGGAACTTCGCTGAACCGCTGGTCTGGGTCGCGCTGTATGACAGCGTCCGCGTACTTGATCAGGCGGAAGGACGCGAATTCGTCGCCGGCCCGGGATCCGAGGTCGAGGCCGCGCCGCCCAAGACCTCTCCGTGCGTGCAGCCCGTAAAGCCCGGACCTCTGGCGGCCGGAGCGGCGACGTCCAACTTTGACCGGCACAACTACATCGACGCGGTCGAGACGATAAAAGAGCTGATCCGCTCGGGTGAGACCTACCAAGTCAATCTGACTCAAAAGCTCGGATTTGAATTTGCACGCGGGTGCGCCGCGACAGACCTGTACGCTCGCCTGCGCCGCGACAACCCGGCTCGCTATTCGGCCTACATCGACCGCGGGACGTCGCAGGTGGTCTCTACCTCGCCCGAGAGTTTTTTTCGCACGCGCGGCCGCCGCATAGAGACCTCGCCGATCAAGGGCACGATCCGCCGGGGAAGCGACGAGACCGAAGACCGCATGCTCCGCGAGACCCTGCTGACGAGCCCAAAGGACCGCGCCGAGAACACGATGATCGTCGACCTGCTCCGCAACGATCTCGGGCGCGTCTGCGAATACGGTTCGGTAACGGTGGAGCGGCTGTGCGAGATCGAACGGCACCCGACGCTCTTCCATCTGGTATCGACGGTTTCGGGAAAGCTGAAGGAGCGTGCGGGCATCGCCGAGATCCTTAAAGCGCTGTTTCCGTGCGGCTCGATCACCGGAGCGCCCAAGCCCCGAACGATGGAGTTGATCGACGACCTCGAGCGAGCACCGCGCGGCCTCTCGATGGGTGCGATCGGGTACTCGGTACCAGTGGGGTTCAGCGAGCATCTCGAGCCAGGGCTCGAGGTCGCGGTCGCCATTCGCACGGTCGTGGTCAGGGACGGGCACGCCGAGTTCAATGTCGGCGGAGGCGTGGTGATCGACAGCGACCCCGAAGCCGAGTACAAAGAGTCGCTGCTAAAGGCCGCGGCGATACTAAGGGCCGCTGGCATAGATCGGATCGAGCCGGCGGCCCGCCGTATCTGACGGAACACGTGCCGCCCTGCGGTGTCTATTTCGAGCGGAGGTCGGTATGACAAAACCGCAGATCAACGTAACCCCGCTCATCGACGTTCTGCTCGTGCTGCTTATCATTTTTATGGTGATCTCGCCGCTCAAGCCGAGCAGCTTTAAGGTAAAGCTCCCCGCCGAGTCGAGAAGGCTGCCGAGAGACATTCGCAGCGATCCGCTGACGCTTGTCGTCGCGATAGACGACCAACGCGACGTCTCGATCAACCGTCAACCGGCCGGCTCGGTTGACGACGCTTCGGCGGCGACCGAGATCTTGAAAAGAGCCTTTGCAGAGCGGCGGCATAACGGCGCGTTTGACAAGAATGGCGACGTCGTCAGGACAGTTTTTATAAGCGCGCCGCGGACGGTAGCCTATGGCGATGTCGCACGCGTGATCGACGCGGTAAAGTCGGCCGGCGCCGATCCGATCAGCCTGCTGATCGACCGGGCGGGTCGCTGAGTGCGGATGAGCAGCCTTACCCGGCGTGATATAATCGCGACATTCGCCGCGGGAGACGCGCGCGTTCTCTCCCGCGATCAGATTCTCTCGGCCTCGGCTCCGGATGACTAACTATTACGAAACTCTCGGCGTCTCTCAAAAGGCTTCCAGGGCCGAGATACGTTCCGCATATCGTCGTCTGGCTAGACGGCTGCATCCCGACCTCAATCAAAACTCAGAAGAGGCGGCCGTAAAGTTTGCCGCCATCGCCGAGGCCTACGAGGTGCTCGGCGACAGCCGCGAACGCGCGCGATACGATCAAAAGCTGATGCACGCCACGGCGAGCGCCGCGAACGGCAATTCGATCTTTGACAGCGACAACCCGCACATCCGGCGCTGGCGGCAGATGGTTTACGAGAAGCGCTATAACGAGATCATCGACCGGATGATCGCCGAGGAGCGCCGCGAGTCGATCGCGCGCGAGCGGGCGATCTATCCGGTGGTCGCGCTGTTTGTGTCGACGCTGTTTGTCGTCGCTTTCAAACCAAAGCTCTTTGTCAATTCTGAAATGATCGGCAAGACGATCGTTGTCGCTCTTTTTATCGCGGGCGTGATCCATCTGATCGGCCGCATCCGTGATGCGTTTGACCGGTTCACGTACGACGAGCACGAGATCCACGAGTCGATCCTCGACGAAGAGGAACCCAAAGTGAAGCCGTACACGCGGCTCTCGGCGGCGGCGTTCCTGATCGGCGGGCTCGCGGCGTGCCTGCTGCTCGGACTGCTGATCGGCAGCTACGTCAACATTCTCTCGGAATCGATGCCCTCGATGTTCTCTGAGACGCTCAAACCCGAATTCGTTTTTTATCCGCCGATCGTCGTGCTATTCGTCGACCTGATGCACGGGATCGTATCGGGATTTGAGGCCTAGGCCTCGCGGGCCCGAGGGAGCTGCCGCGTTTGACAAAGCTGCGGTCGATGTCTATCCTCTATAATTTCCCGAAATCACGGGCTTTTAGGTAGATAATGGCAAACCATAAATCAGCAGAAAAAAGGGTCCGGCAGACGCTTAAGCGGAACGAGATCAATCGTCGCAACCGCAGCCGGCTCCGTACGCAGATCAAAAAGCTACGTTCGGCGATCTCCGGTCACGACGCGGCGGCAAGCGGCGAGCAGCTCGCGCCGACCGTGTCGATCATCGATAAGATGGTCAACAAGGGGATCATTCACCGGAACACCGCGGCCAGGTACAAGGCCCGTCTGACCCGGCACGTTAACGAACTGGCAAAATAAGTTCCCCAAAGCCGAAAACTACATAGTTTTCTCCTTTATCCTTTCGGAAGTCGATCCTTGAATCATCGGCTTCCGTTTTTTTTATGCCGGCCCTCAAAAGGCCTTGGCCTTTGTTAATATCCAGCTGACGGATGTCCGACGTGAGACGGTACAAATATTACGACCTCATAATGGCCGCCTTTGTGTGCGTCCTGCTCTGCTCGAATCTGATCGGAGTGCAAAAGGTCACGTTCGTCGATCTGCCGTGGGCCGGCGAATACATCTTCGGAGCGGGCGTACTCTTTTTTCCGATCAGCTATCTCTTTGGCGACATCCTTACCGAGGTCTACGGCTACAAGCGCTCGCGGCGGGTGATCTGGGCCGGATTCGGGGCGCTCATCTTCGCCTCGGCGATGGCTTTCATCGTTACGAGCCTGCCCGCGGCCCGGACGATGTCGGCCGAGCAGCAGAATGCCGTCAACCTTATCTTCGGTCAGACATGGCGGATCGCGGTGGCCTCGCTGCTGGCGTTTTGGCTGGGCGAATTCACCAATTCGTTCGTTCTCGCGAAGATGAAGGTCCTGACCGAGGGCAGATGGCTCTGGACCAGGACGATCGGATCTACCTTTGCCGGGGAGGCGGTCGACAGTCTGGTCTTTTACCCGCTTGCGTTTTACGGTCTTTGGTCGACCGAGCAGGTCGTCAGCGTGATGATCGGCAATTACTTCCTAAAGGTCGGTTGGGAGGTCCTCGCCACGCCCTTCACATACCGGATCGTCAACTTTCTCAAGCGCGCCGAGAACGAGGACTTCTATGACCGCGACACCGACTTCAACCCTTTCAGCCTCGAATCGTGACGCTTCGCGTCGTGCATTAATTTAGAAACGGCATCGGATTAGGCCTTTATTCCGCCAGCAGGGACCGGCACCGGCCGCCGCGTAAACGTTGCTTTTGATAGGGCAATTTGCGTAAATATTAGCGAGTCTTGTCCTATACCCGTTCCTGACAATTTAAGAGAGAGTTTTCCCAGACGTATGCAAGAATTCTCAGACCAGATGCCTTCGGACATTAAGCGGTATCCGATGGTGCCGATCCGCGATGTCGTCATTTTCCCCTTTACAAAAGTAGCGTTCAAGATCGGACGTCCGAGCTCGGTCAAGGCGCTCGAGCAGGCGATGAACGGCGAGCGAGACATCTTTCTCGCGACGCAGCACGACGCGACGATCGACGAGCCGACGGCCGAGCAGGTCTATACGATCGGCACGATCGGCCGCATCCTCCAGGCACAGCGGCAGGACAACGGGCAGATCAAGGTCGTCGTCGAAGGCCGCGAAAGAGGCCAGTCGGTGCGCATCGAGCAGAACGAGGAGGGGATGTTCTTTGCCTTTGTGCGCAAGGTGGCCGCGACCGACGAGTCGGGCTATCGCACCGACGGGCTGCTCCAGCAGATACATACGCTCGTAGAGCAGTTTCTGCGCGTCTCGCCGGATGCTTATACGGATGCGCTGCATGCGAGCCTGCGAGGCATCTCGGCCGCGCAGATAGCTGATTCGATGGCCTCGCACCTGCGCATCTCGGTCGAGGAAAAGCAGCAGATACTCGAGACCTTCTCGGTGCAGGAGCGGCTGACGAAGTTGATACAGATCCTCGAGGCCGAGATCGACAAGCGTCAGCTCGACCGAATGATCCACTCGCGCACCAAAAAGCAGATGGACAAGCACCAGCGCGAGTACTACCTCAACGAGCAGATCAAGGCGATCCATAAAGAGCTGGGGCGAAAGGACGAGCGTGCAGAGCTCGACGATCTCAAAAAGAAGATCGAAGAGGCCGGTATGAGCGAGGAGGCCAAAGAAAAGGCACTGCAGGAATTTTCGCGGCTTGAGGCGATGCCGCCGATGTCAGCCGAGAGCACGGTCGCCCGCACGTACCTCGACTGGCTGATCAACGTGCCCTGGAAGCAGCGTTCAGAGGAGATAAACGATCTCTCCGAGGCTGAAAAGGTGCTCAACGAGGACCACTACGGCCTCGAAAAAATAAAGGAGCGCATTCTCGAGTTCCTCGCCGTACGCCAGCTCGTCAGTAATCCCAAGGGTACGATCCTATGCTTTGTCGGGGCTCCCGGCGTCGGCAAGACCTCGCTCGGCAAGTCGATCGCCAAGGCGACAGGCCGCAAATTCGTTCGGCTCGCGCTCGGCGGCGTGCACGACGAGGCCGAGATCCGCGGTCACCGGCGAACGTATATCGGAGCGCTGCCGGGACAGATCGTGCAGTTGATGAAGCGTGCCGGGACGATCAATCCGGTGATCCTGCTCGACGAGGTCGACAAGCTCGGCCGGGACTTTCGCGGCGACCCGAGCGCGGCGTTGCTCGAGGTGCTCGACCCCGAGCAGAACAGCACCTTTCGCGATCACTATCTCGACATCGACTACGATCTCTCGCAGGTATTCTTCATCGCGACGGCCAACGTGCTGCACACGATACCGCCGGCTCTGCAGGACCGGCTCGAGATCCTGAACCTGTCCGGTTACACCGAACGCGAAAAGCTCGAGATCGCCAAGCGTCACCTGATCCCGAAGCAGTGCGAGAGCAACGGCCTCGATACCGAAAAGGTGAGTTTCACCGATGACGGCGTGCTCGAGATCATTCGCCACTACACGCGCGAGGCGGGCGTCCGCAATCTCGAGCGCGAGATCGGGTCGTGCCTGCGCAAGATCGCGCGCAAGTTTGTCGTCGCCGAGAGCAAGGACGATTTCCGCGTGGTGGTCGATGCGGAAAAGGTCCAGGAGCTGCTCGGCACGATCCGCTTCCGCAAGCAGGACATCGCCCGCAAGAGCGAGATCGGTCTCGTTAACGGTCTCGCCTGGACCGAGGTAGGCGGCGACGTGCTGCAGGTCGAGGCGACGCTCGTCAAAGGCAAGGGCAACCTGACCCTTACGGGCAAGCTCGGCGAGGTGATGCAGGAGTCGGCACGTGCGGCGCTGACCTGCGTCCGGTCGCGGGCCGAGGCACTCGGCATCGATCCGCAGCTGTTCAACGATACCGACCTGCACATTCACGTGCCCGAGGGAGCGATCCCGAAGGACGGCCCGAGCGCCGGCATCACTATCGCGACGGCCATGGTCTCGGCCTTGCTTGGCAGGCGAGCGCGGCACGATCTGACGATGACGGGCGAGATCACGCTTCGCGGCAAGGTGCTGCCGATCGGCGGCGTCAAAGAGAAGCTTCTCGCTTCGCACCGCTTCGGCATGCGGACGGTCGTGCTGCCCAAGGAGAATCAAAAGGACCTAGCCGACGTGCCCGAGGAGGTCCGCGACGAGCTGACGATCCATCTCGTCGACACCTTTGACGAGGTCCTCGATTTTGCGCTCGAGCCGAAGAAGTCCGACGAGCCGATACCCGCGGGCAAGGTCTGGTCGGCGGAACCGCCGGACATCTCGACCTCGGTCGAGTAGCCCGGCAGCTCGGACGCTAAGGCCCTGTCGAGCGGCAAGGCCCAACGATCCATACATCAATCCGGCCGGGCGGGCCCAACGGTCTGCCCGGCCGTCCCCTTTTTATAGACCTCGTCAGAACGTCCGCCGTCGTGTGCCTCGGCCTTGCGGCCTCGCAGGTCTATATGCCGATTACTGGCGTTGAGAAAGTTCTCGTGAAACGCGATGCTGCCGTGTTTGAAGCCCGCGTTTCTGAAGATGCGGTCGTACTTTTGTGCGGCATCCTCGGGCTCGTTCGTCGCGACGGTCATAACGAGCATCCGAGCGTCCGGGTCGCGCTTTGCGGCTTGCGTGATCTCGTCAAGGACCTCGGGGACTGCGGCGATCTCGCCGCCGCCGCCGATGGAGATAAGAGTGGGATCCGATTTTCCCATTGCCGCATCGGCGGTCGTATAATCCGAACCGCATGAAAATTGTATCGGCCGAATTTGTGAAGAGTGCCTATTCCAGGGAACATTGGGTGGACGACGGGCTCCCCGAGGTGGCGTTCCTTGGCCGTTCGAACGTCGGCAAGTCGTCGCTGATCAACTCGCTCCTCGGGCGTCGAGGGCTCGCTCGCACATCCAATACGCCGGGCCGCACGCAGTGCATCAACTACTTTCTGATCAACCGTCGGTTTTACTTTGTCGATCTGCCCGGCTACGGCTACGCGCGCGTGCCGCAGACGATGAGAAAGGATTGGGGACGAATGGCCGAGCAGTACCTCGGCGACAGCGAAGAGCTGCGGCTATGCATTCAGCTGGTCGACTCGCGACACGCTCCGACGATGCTCGACAAGCAGCTTCACGAGTGGCTCGTCCACCGCGACAGGCCGTACATAATCGCGGCAACCAAGGCCGACAAGCTCTCGTCCAACCAACTGCGTAAAAACCTTGCACAGCTCAATTCACACCTGCCCGGAGCGAAGGTGATCGCCTACTCATCCGAGAACGGAATGGGCCGTGACGAGCTCTGGGCAAGGATACTTGAGGCGGTTGAAAATAATTTCTAGATAAGGGTTGCGTAGCCGAGCTAAATATAGTAAACAATAGCTATCCCTTAAACTCGAGATTTCTTGAGAGAGCTCCAGGGCTTATTTCATCGGAAGTACTGCGAACTACCCCAACGTTTTTCTCCGCATAGAAATTCAATTTTGAGATCGAGTTTAAGTTCAGGTTTGAGGATCTCAGACAAAAACCACTGACAATTCGATTCCACATCAAACGGAAAACAATGGCAACCAAAACTACTACAAAGCGGGGCAGGTCCACCACGAGTGGAGACGAAGTCCCCGAAAAGGCAGCCGACGAAGTGCTCGCCGACGGCGGAGAAAAAGGCGCTCCGTCCGACGCTGAGCAGCCGGCGGCTACGCCGGCCGCAGCCGCGGAAAAGCCCTCGGCCGAGAACGGACTGCTCAACCTCGCGGGCCTCAAAGATATGTCGATCAGCGAGCTGACGCATATCGCTAAGGAAATGGGTATCGAGGGTGCGACCGGGCTTAGGAAGCAGGAGCTCATCTTTAAGGTACTTGCCGCGCAGACCGAGAAGAGCGGTCTTATCTTTTCTGAGGGAGTGCTCGAGACGCTGCCGGACGGATTCGGATTTCTCCGTGCGCCGGAGTACAACTACCTGCCGGGCCCGGACGATATTTATGTCAGCCCTTCGCAGATCCGGAAGTTCGATCTGCGGACCGGCGATACGGTCTCGGGCCAGATCCGCCCGCCGAAGGAGGGCGAACGTTATTTTGCGCTCATCAAGGTCGAGGCGATCAACTTTGAGGCACCCGAGCAGTCGCGCGAAAAAGTATTCTTTGACAATCTCACGCCTCTTTATCCGGACGAGCAGCTCCGAATGGAGACCACGCCCGACAACATATCGGCGCGTGTCATAGATCTCGTCACCCCGATCGGCAAGGGGCAGCGTGCGCTGATCGTGGCTCCGCCGCGAACGGGCAAGACGATGCTGCTGCAGACGATCGCCAACTCGATAACTCACAACCATCCGGAGGTCACGCTGATCGTCCTGCTGATCGACGAGCGTCCGGAAGAGGTTACCGATATGCAGCGGTCGGTCAAGGGCGAGGTCATCTCGTCGACCTTTGACGAGCCGCCGACGCGGCACGTTCAGGTCGCCGATATGGTCATCGAAAAGGCCAAGCGCCTTGTCGAGCACAAGCGCGACGTGGTCATACTGCTTGACTCGATCACGCGTCTCGCACGCGCGCACAACGCGGTCGTGCCGCCGTCGGGCAAGATCCTCTCAGGCGGTATCGACTCGAACGCGCTGCAGCGTCCAAAGCGATTCTTTGGAGCGGCCCGCAATATCGAAGAGGGCGGCAGCCTGACGATCATCGCGACGGCGCTGATCGACACCGGCTCGCGAATGGACGACGTCATCTTTGAAGAATTCAAGGGAACCGGTAACTCCGAAATTCATCTCGACCGCCGTCTCAGCGACAAGCGTCTCTTTCCGGCGATCGATCTGCAGAGATCCGGAACGCGAAAAGAAGAGCTTCTCATCGGCAAGGAAGATCTCAATCGCATCTGGGTCATGCGACGCGTGCTCAACCCGCTGTCGCCGGTCGAGCAGATGGAGGTCGTGCTCGAACGTCTCGGCAAGACCAAGCAGAATTCGGAATTCCTCGCTTCGATGCAGTCGTAGCCGACGCGAGGTATGCGGTCACACCGGCGGAAGGCGGACGTGTTGTCGGCTTTCCGCCATTTTTATGTTCGGCAATTGGCGGCCGTGCGCCGCCTTATTAAACTGGAATCGGTCGACTCGATATGCGAATAGCGGTCGTATCCGCGGAGGCGGTCCCTTACTCAAAGACCGGCGGTCTCGGCGATGTCGCCGGGGCCTTGCCCAAGGCGCTGCGCCGCATCGGCGTTGACGCCTTCCTCGTCACGCCCTGCTATCTGCAGACCAAAGGCGAGCTTCTCCGGCACACGGCGGTTGACGATCTGAATGTCGAGTGGCGCGGCGGCGTGTACCGGGCCCGCGCGTTTTACAGCGAGGCCAACGGCTCGCCGACATTCTTGATCGACGCGCCGTCTTACTTTCACCGCGATTCGATATACGGCTATCGTGAGGATCACGAGCGCTTCGCTTTCTTCAACCACGCGGCGCTTGAATTGATAAAGCGTCTCGGAGCCTCGCCCGACATCGTGCACCTCAACGACTGGCATTGCGGATTTGCCGCCGTCGAGATCGCGGAGCGGCGGAGGTGGGACGAATACTGGCGAAACACGCGAACCGTCTTTTCGATCCACAACATGGCGTACCAGGGCGGCTTTGACGCGGGCGAGCTGTGGAAGTTCGGATTCGGCAGCGAGTTTGCAAGGAACGCGTTCGCCTTCGACGGCTATGCGTCGGCGATGAAGGCCGGCCTCGAGGTCGCCGACACCTTGTCGACCGTCTCGCGGCGTTACGCGAGAGAGATCCAAACCCCGGAGTACGGTCACGGTCTGGAATGGCTGACGCGAAAGCGCTCCGATCGCCTGATCGGTATCACGAACGGCGTCGATTACGAAGTGTGGGACCCGGCGACCGATCCGGAGATACCCGCGAATTTCAGCATCGACGATCCCACCGGCAAGCGAGAGTGCAAGCGGCGCCTTCTCGAAGAATTCATGCTGCCCGTCGATCTGGATCGTCCGGTCCTGGCTTCGATCAGTCGTTTGACCGCTCAAAAGGGGATCGATCTGATCATGCAGGTCGCCGGCGAGATCCTGGCTGCCGGAGCGTACATCATCTCGCTCGGATCGGGCGAGCAGAAATACGAAGACTTTTGGCAGCGTCTGCGTGACGCGGCCCCACGGCAGGTCGGCATTTATCGCGGCTACAGCGAAACGCTCTCGCACCGGATCGAGGCCGGGGCCGATATGTTCATGATGCCGTCGCGCTTTGAGCCTTGCGGACTGAACCAGATGTATTCGCTCCGCTACGGCACGGTACCGATCGTACACGCCGTCGGAGGACTCGACGATACCGTACAGACATTCGACGTCGTCACCGGACGAGGAAACGGATTCAAGTTTCATGCGTACCGCGCCGACCGATTTCTCGAGCGGATCTACGAGGCGATGTACGCCTATGCCGACCCCGACACGTGGCGAAAGATCCAGATCAACGGGATGCGTGAGGACAACTCGTGGGAGCACGCCGCGGCGGCGTATGTCGAGCTGTACAAATGGACGCTGAACTGAGACGTCATTTCCGCATTGACGACCAGACGACGATGCGCGCCTTTTGCAAAGAGGACGCAGAGGCGATCTACGCGTGCGTCATTCGTAACCGCGACCACCTTTCGCCTTTCATGCATTGGATGACGCCGGATTATTCGTTCGAGTCCGCGCGACGATTTGTCGACGAGGGCCGAAGAGCTGTCGCCGAGCGTGCGGGCCTTTCGCTCGGTATTTTTCGAGCGGGTGAGTTCGTCGGTTCGGCAGCACTTGTCTACATCGACCATATTTCGCGAAAGACCGAGATCGGGTATTGGATCGACAGAATGTACGAAGGGCGAGGGCTCGTTTCGGCTGCGTGTTGTGTATTGATAGAATATGCCTTCGGCGAACTCGAGATGAATCGCGTCGAGATACGGTGCGCGACCGAGAATGTGAGAAGCTCCGCGATACCGGAGCGCTTGGGTTTTACTCTCGAAGGCGTGCTCCGACAGGTCGAAATGCGCGGCGGCCGGCTGCACGACTTTGCGATCTACGGCCTGCTCGCCGACGAGTGGCATTCGCGCCGGAACAGAATTCTATGATCATCGTGATAATCGGGGCCCAATGGGGCGACGAAGGAAAGGGCAAGGTCGTCGACCTGCTCGCGGATCGTTTTGACGTCGTGTCGCGGTATCAGGGCGGGCATAACGCGGGCCACAGCGTGTATGTGGGCGACAAGTCGTTCGTACTGCGCCTCTTGCCGTCGGGGATCATTCATCCGGACAAGACCTGCGTGCTCGGCAACGGGATGGTCATCGATCCGAAGGCCTTCTTTGAAGAGGTAGATCAGATCGGCGAACAGGGGATCGAGGTCTCGCCGGACCGGCTCAAGGTCTCGAGCCGGGCACACCTCATAATGCCGTATCACCGCGCGCTCGATCATACGTCCGAGGAGCGGCTCGGCAACGAAAAGATCGGAACGACGCTGCGCGGCATCGGCCCCGCGTATGAGGACAAGGCCGGCCGCCGCGGCATACGCGTCGCCGACGCTCTATCGCCAGAGATACTGCGAATGCGGATCGAGCGCAATCTCGAAGAGGCAAACCGCATCATCGTGCTCTACGGCCACCAGCCGCTGCGGGCCGACGAGATCTACGACGAGGTCGCCCCGCTGATCGAGCGCCTCCGGCCGTACGTCTGCGAGACCTCGCATTTCCTCTCCGAATCGCGAAGGGCGAATAAAAAGATACTGCTCGAGGGAGCGCAGGCAACGCTGCTCGACGTCGACCACGGGACCTATCCGTACGTCACGTCGTCCAATCCGACGGCGGGCGGGGCCTCGGTCGGCGCGGGAATCCCGCCGCATCACATCAGCGGCGTTCTCGGCATCGTCCGAACCTATGCGACCCGCGTCGGCGAGGGGCCGTTCCCGACCGAAATGCTCGACGCCGAAGAGGACACCGCCGATCTGATCCGCGAACGCGGCAACGAGTACGGCTCGGTGACCCGCCGGCCGCGGCGCTGCGGGTGGTTTGACGCCGTCGCCACACGTTACGCGGCCGAACTCAACGGATTTGATTCGATCGCGCTGACCAAGCTCGACGTGCTCGACGCACTGCCCGAGATCAAGGTTTGTACCGGCTACGAGATCGACGGACAAAGGATCGACACATTTCCGGCCGTCTCGCACGACCTGCGAAAGATCAAGCCGGTTTACGAGACGCTGCCGGGCTGGCGAACCGACACTCTCGGTGTGACAAATTTTGATGAGCTGCCCGCGCGAGCTCAGGATTACGTGAGATTCCTCTCCGAGAGGATCGGGGTCGAGATCGGTCTGATCTCGACAGGGCCCGAGCGCGATCAGACGATCATTCTGCCCCAGTCGACGATGGAAAGCTGGTTTGCTCCGGCGGCGGAATAGACAAGTTTGAGGCCATCGTTATAAAATTTTGCTTCGTGGTCCGATAGCTCAGTCGGTAGAGCAAATGGCTTTTAACCATTGGGTCCCAGGTTCGAGTCCTGGTCGGATCACCAAAAATTCTGATAGTCGAGACCGGCAAGACCGGTCTTTTTTTCGTTGAGCCCTCGCCTCGAGCCGGTCCAATAACCATTTAATTTTCAGTAATTTGGATTGTGTATTCCAGAAGACAGATTGCCTGCGCCGATTAACCTACCTTTCAATCATTCAATTTAATGCGAACCGCCTTTGAACCTTGAAGGCCTATACCGCACGCGGGAGTGTTTCAGCATACTTGCGGTTCCCAAATTTTTTCCCGGTACCCTCATCCCGCCGGGGGTGTGCCGTCAACAAGTTAGATCACAGGGAGGATTACTCAAATGCAGGACAACAGTCATAGTGTCCGACGCACATTTTGGAGCAAGAGGAGTTTTGTCATTGCTCTGACCCTCAGCGTCGGATTGCTGCTTGTGGGGGCATTGATCTTTGGCCCCGCGGCCGACACCACAAAGGTCGCCGCAGCACAGCAAGACGCGCGAAGCGGGGTTTCTGATGAAGCCTTGGCCATCGCCCTTGGACTCAGAGCGGCTGGCGACTACAACGCCTTTGGCGAAAAGGGACTGACCGCCAGCGGCGGCAGTGTCGACATCCGCGGCAACGCGGGCTCGGCCGGCAAGGTGACCGGCGACAGCCTTCGGGCCGATACGGGCAACCCTGAGGCCGCTGCTAAGGCGCTCGGCGACGTAATGTCGTTCGTCAATCAGCTGCCTTGTACCGTCGTCGACTCGAACGACCTGTCGGGGCGCGTGTTCGGACCTGGAGTTTACTGTCTGTCGTCGGCCAGTCTCGCCGGTGAAATGACACTTGACGCAGGCGGCAACGCGAACGCGGCTTTCGTATTTCGTGTCGCTCGCTCGTTCTCGACGGGCGAAGATTCAACCATCAGCTTGGCGGGCGGCGCTCGCACGGGCAACGTCTACATCGTGGCCGGTGAGACGATCACCATCGGTGCCGACAGCGAGATCAACGCAAACCTGATCTCTGGCGGCGATATCAATGTGAATCGGGATTCGACCGTCGGCGGCCGTGCGCTTGCTAAAGGCGAACTCTCGGTAAACGACGCTCAGTTGGGCGGCGGCAGCGGCTACGTCGAGATCTGTAAGGACCTCGATCAGACCTTCCCCGCACCTACCCAGAACTACACCTTCACGATCGGCAGCCAGACGATCACGGTTCCGGCCGGTCAGTGCTCGGCCCCGATACAGGTTCCGGTCCCGGCCGGCGGCGGCTCGGTGACGATCACCGAAGGCACCGTTGCCAACACGCAGGTCAGCGACATTCGCACCTTCCTGGCCAACGGCACGCCGGCTCCCGACAGGCTGCTCGCGGGCACCAACCGTGCGACGCGTACGGCGGTCGTGTTTGTTCCCGAGGTGGGCGGCGTCGAGAATGAGACGCTTGTCCGCTTCACCAATCGTGCTACGCGTACCGGTACGATCGAGATCTGTAAGAATCCGCTCGACACTGATGTCACCGGACCGTGGACCTATACCCTTCCGGGTACGGGCGTCGAGCCAAACCCGACGGTTACCGTATTTACAGGCTCATGCTCGCTGCCGATCACCGTTACGATCCCGAGCAATGTCGCGACGGGAAGCCCCTTCGTCATTCGCGTGACGGAGCTCGGACGTGAGACCTACAGGTTCGAAAGTGCCTTTACCCGACCGGCTAACCGGTTTGTCGGCCAGGGCTTCAATCCCGACAACGGCGGCTTTGCCGACATCCAGGTGATCGCGGGCAGCACGGCGACCAACCAGACGACGGTCGTCTTCAACAATCGGTCGCTCCCGGGCCGCATCAAGGTCTGTAAGATCACGGCAGACACCTCGACGATCCCGACCGGAACCGTCTTCCGGTTCAACGTACGAGGCATCACCTCTGTCGGCGGCGAACCTGTTGCCGAGGTCGTGACCGTTCAGGCCGGCCCGGCGTCGCAGGGCGGCTTCTGCCAGTTCACGGCGAACAATTACGTGGTTGGCAGCACGGTCCGCGTCGACGAGACCGACAACATTACGGGTCTGCCGAGCGGAATCACGGCCGACATGGTCCGTACGTCCGACATCAGCTCGCTGCCGGCGGGTACGCTCGTGAATGCCGTTATCGGCAATCCGCGGGTCGAGACCGGCGTCATCTCGCGGGCAGACGTGGTCCAGCGCAACGCTCTGACGACGGTCACGTTCACCAACTACGTCTTCCGACCGGCGGTGATCAAGTTGTGTAAGGCACTTGGAGCAAACACGACGGCGGCGGATGCGACGCGTATGTTCACGTTCAACATCGCACTTGCCGATCCGCTTGTGAGCCGACCGCTGACGCAGACGTCTGTGAACATCCAGGCCGGACACTGTGTGTTCCTGAACGGTCCGTTCGCGCCGGTCCCGGCGTTCGATCCGACGATCGGAACGTTCAACTTCAACACGCGGCTGATCATCACCGAGGTCGTCCCGACGGGCTTTAACGCTCCGGTCGTGACCTCGCCGACCGGCTGCAGCGTAACGGGAACGACCAACGGCGGCAACGTGCTGATCTGCAACCGGATCGACGGTCCGTCGCCGGCGGGCATCAACGAGTACATCTTTACGAACTCGCGGCCCGCAGCGGGTCCGAACCCGGGCAGTCTGGCCGTAAGGCTCGACTTTGACGGTGACCGCCGTGCCGATGTCGCCATCTTCCGTCCGTCGACGGGAACGTGGTGGTACGCCGCCAGCACCGCCAACGGACAGCCGCGTGCCGGTCAGTTCGGTGCGGACGGCGACAAGCCGATCCCGGCCGACTTTGACGGCGACGGCAGGATGGACTACGCGGTCTATCGCGGCGGCCAGTGGCATATCCAGCAGAGCTCGGACGGTACCTACAAGGGCTACACGTTCGGTCTCGCGACGGATGTCCCGCAGCCGGGCGACTTTGACGGCGACGGCAAGGCAGACCTTGCGGTCTATCGTCCGTCGGACGGCTCGTGGCACGTCTTCCGCTCGACCAACAGCTCGTACTATGCGTTCCCGTTCGGCATCTCGACCGATCTTCCGATCGCGGCAGATTACGACGGCGACGGACGCATGGATCCGGCTGTCTATCGAGACGGCACATGGCACCTGCTCCGCAGCACCGCCGGCTACACCGCTCTCAGCTGGGGCAACTCGACCGACAGGGCGATCCCGGCCGACTACGACGGTGACGGCAAGGCCGACGCGGCCGTCTATCGCGGCGGACAGTGGTACATCCTGCGCTCGACCGGCGGCGTCGACTCGTTCGTCCTCGGCGGCGGCAGCGATGCTCCGACACCGGCCGACTACGACGGCGACGGCAAGGTCGATCCCGCGGTCTACCGCAGCTCGACCTCGACCTGGACCGTACGGTACTCAGGCGCAGGCAGCTCGCAGTCGCCCGCAACGATCACGTTCGGCGCGGCTGGCGACATGATCATGCCGTTCTAACAGGTGATTCCCGAGAGATCGGGATGGTTGACAGGGCACGGGCCGTAAAGGCCCGTGCCCTTTTTTGTATTCAGCGAGAGGCGGTCAACGCGTCAACGACCGCACGGACCGAAAAGTATCCCATCAGCAAAACGACCAGCCAGCCGGCGGCGGACATATAGACCGGATGCCGGTATTCGCCGGTAATTTTCTTTTGCCTCGCGGCGAG
Organism: Pyrinomonadaceae bacterium; assembly: GCA_046313635.1. GTDB lineage: Bacteria > Acidobacteriota > Blastocatellia > Pyrinomonadales > Pyrinomonadaceae > OLB17. The sequence continues at coordinate 362,663 of JBKBYA010000002.1, forward strand.
CAGGACGATCGAGAGACCGACAGGCAGGATAAAACCGTTGACGGTCCCCGCCCAGATCAGCAGCTGGACAGGCCGGCCGACCGCGAGAAAGACGGCTGCGGAAACGACTATGAAAACGATAACCGCCGCGTTATTGTGCTTCTCGAGCCGCGGGTGGAGAGTTTTGAGGAACGAGATCGACGTGTACGCCGCACCGACGACAGAGGTGATCGCCGCCGCCCACATGACGACGCCGAACATCCTCGATCCAAGATCGCCCGCCGCAGCCCGAAAGACCGAGGCCGGCGGATTAGCGGCGTCGAGTGTCGAGCCCGCATAGATCACGCCGAAGGCGGCCAAAAACAAAAGTGCGCGGATCACCGCCGTCAGAGCGATGCCGGTCACCGCGCCCCTGTCGACCGACCGCAGCGAATGTCGTCCCACGATGCCCGCGTCGATCAGTCGATGGGCACCTGCAAAGGTGATATAGCCTCCGACCGTGCCGCCGACAAGCGTGACGATCGCACGCGCATCGATCTTGTCAGGCCAAACTGTTTTGAGTGCGGCATCACCGAGCGGCGGCCCTGACGCGACGACGACGTAGACGATCAATCCGATCATCAGCACGCCCAGCAGCTTTACAAAGAGGTCCATCGCCCGCCCTGCTTCGCGGACGACGAAGATCGCGATGGCGACGGCTGCGCTCGCGGCGGCGCCGTATTCGGGCCTGATCCCGGCGAGAGCATTGAGGCCGAGTCCGCAGCCCGCGATATTCCCGATGTTAAAGACAAGTCCGCCGAATACGACGAGTGCGGCCAAGAGGTAGCCCGAGCCGCGAATGGTCTCGTTCGCGACGTCCTGCGCACGCTTGCCCGAGACGGTCAGGACCCGCCAGATGTTGAGCTGAGCAAAAATGTCGAGCACGACCGACAGCAGTATCACAAAGCCAAAGCTGCCCAGCAGCTGACCCGTAAAGACGGCGGTCTGCGTAAGAAAGCCTGGGCCGACGGCCGACGTCGCCATCAGGAATGCGGCCCCGAGCAGGGCCGAGGCGACGGGCGTTCGTTTCATTCCGATCGTTGAGAGACGGGTCGAATATGATATCCGGCGGCGGTCAGCCGCGAGCTGATCGCGCGGGCAAACTCGAGCGCGTTGGGACCGTCGCCATGAATGCATACCGTGTCGGCCGTGATCGGCAGGGAGCTCCCGTCGATGGCCGTGACCGTTCCGCTTTGCAGCATTGCAGCGACCTGTGCCGCGGCGTCGTTCGTGTCGGTGATAACGGCCCGCGGCTGCGAACGCGGCGTCAGTGAGCCGTCGGGCGAATACGTCCGATCGGCAAAGACCTCCGACGCCGCGGTCAGTCCTGCCGCGGCGGCCGCCTCGATCAGCTCGCTGCCCGCCAGCCCGAAGAGGACGAGCGAGTCGTCGATCGACCTCACGGCCTCGGCGATCGCGTCCGCGGCATCACGATCGCGAGCAGCACGATTGTAAAGCGCGCCGTGCGGCTTGACGTGGCTCAGGCGCCCGCCGAGCGACTCGCAGATGCCGCGCACGGCCGCGACCTGATAGAGCACGGCGTCAAAGATCTCGCTTTGGGACAATGCCATCTCGCGCCGGCCAAACCCCTGCAGGTCCGGGTAGGACGGATGGGCGCCGACGGCCTTGCCTTTGGCGAGCGCGATCTCCACGGTCGAGCGGATAGTCGTCGGGTCGCCGGCATGAAAGCCGCACGCGATGTTGACCGACGAGACGTGGTCCATCAATTCGCCGTCGCGGCCCATACGCCACGCGCCGTAGCTCTCGCCCATATCGCAGTTGAGATCGATAGCTCTCATTCGGTCAAAAAGGTTATCACAGACCGCCGCTGATCATCCGGCCCGTGCGCAAGAGGCGGAGCGATCGTTCAAATTCGAGCATCAGCGAGACGGCCTCGTCTTGTGAGATCAATTCAAAGCGAAGGCTCTCGCCCGGGCCTCGCTGCGCCAGCTTATGCAGATCGGCCGACGCGACGACGGCGACGCGCGGGTAGCCGCCGGTCGTCTGGTGATCGGCGCCGAGGATGATGAGCTGGCCGTCGGGCAGCAGCTGGACCGTGCCGAAGCATACGGCCGAAGAGAGCAGCTCGGAATGTTCAAGGGTGTCGAGCGATTCGCCGATGAGTCGGCAGCCCATCCGGTCAGATTCGGGCGAGATGATAAATTCGCATTCAAAGAGCCGCTGCAGAGAGCGCGCCGAGAAGAGATGAAATTCAGGACCAGGCAGTATTCGGATCGGCCCGCCTTCGTTCAAGCCGCACATCGAAGGGCCGGCCGCGAACGTCGGAACAAAGCTCATCGACCTGCCGACGTTGAACTCCAGCCGGTCGCCCGCGAGCAAACGCCGGCCGTAAGATCCGCCCACGCCCGCCGCGAGATATGTGCTGCGGCTGCCAAGCCATTCGTCGATCGCGAAGCCGCCCGCGACGCCGAGATAGACTCGCTCGCCCGAGCGTTTGCAGGCGAATCGGAGCACCGCTCCTTTCGCGACCCCGAGCGTTTGCCAGACCGCAAGGCTCTCGCCGTCGATCCTCGCGTCAAAGTCGGCGCCGCCGAGCGCGATGACGGCGTCGGACTCAAATGCGATCTCACCGGCGGGGAAGTGCAGCTCGAGGACCGCTTCGCCGTCCGGGTTGCCGAGCAGCGCGTTCACGATCCTTACTGCGCGGGCGTCCATCGCGCCGGCCGTACCGACACCGAGCCGGTGCCAGCCGCCGCGTCCGAGGTCCTGGACGGTGGTCAGAATGCCGGCCTTGCGGATCGTTATCGCCATCGGTCGAACCTACTCGCGCACAAATCTCACCGTGTCGCCCGGCTGCAGCAGGCTGAGCCGTTCGGCAGATGGGTCGAACATCTTCGTCGACGTGCGGCCGATCAGCTGCCAGCCGCCGGGCGACGCGAGCGGGTAAACGCCGGTCTGCCTGCCGGCGATGCCGATGCTGCCGGCCGGGACGACGGTTCTCGGCGTCGGCAGACGATCGACCGCGATGCGCTCGTCGACCTCGCCGAGATACGCGAAGCCGGGCAAAAAGCCGAGCATATAAACGTGGTAGCTGCGCGAGAGAAATATTTCGATAAAGTCCGCGGACAACAGGCCGCACATCTCCGCGGCCCGCGACAGGTCGGGCGAATATTCGCCGCCGAATCTTGCGGCGATCTCGATCGTGCGACCGGCGGCGTGGCCGGTCGCCTCGAGACCGGCGATCTTCTCGACGAGCCGCCCGCGCACAAATTCGAACGAGCTCTCGCCGCCTGCAGCCGCGTTTCGGCTGACGACTATCGGATCAAAGAATACGGTCGTCGAGGCGAATGCGGGGACCGACTCGACATAACCGGGAAGATCTTCCGCGTCCTCGCCAAGTCGTCGGGCGAGCGAGATCGCGCGCGCATTCAGCTCGCGCGAGATGACCGTGCCAAATTCGACCACGACAGCGGCCTCGCCGAGCGGGACGATGCGGACGGGGTCGCTCTCGCTCATCTGCGGCGCTGTTTCGGGTCGAGATACTCGCGCAGCCCGTCGCCGATAAAGTTAAAGGCGAGGACGATCAAAGCGATCGCGAGTCCGGGAAAAAAGAGCACGTGCGGCGCGTTGATGAGAATATCGAAGCCGCGGGCTTCCTCGATCATCGTGCCCCAACTCGGGGCCGGCGGCGGGATGCCGAGGCCGAGGAATGAGAGCGAAGCCTCGGACATCACGGCGCCTGCCATTCCGAGCGAGGCCTGAACGATCAGCGGCTGAACGGCGTTTGGCAGGATGTGCGTGAAAAGTATCCGCAGGTTGCCGGCGCCGAGCGCGCGGGCGGCGGTGACAAAATCGTATTCGCGTACCTTGAGCACCTGTCCGCGCATCACGCGGGCGTAGCCGACCCAGCCGATCACGCACAGAGCGAGGATGAGCTTGCCGAGGCCGGCGCCGAGAAACGCGACGAGCGCGATCGCAAGCAGCAGGCCCGGGAACGCGAGAAATACGTTAAAGACGTAGCCTGACAAGAACCGGTCGACCCGACCGCCGTAAAACCCCGCGATCGATCCGACGATCGTGCCGATCACAGACGAGACCAAAACGACAGTTACTCCGACCTCGAGCGAGATGCGCGCGCCGTAGACGACGCGTGAAAAAACGTCGCGGCCGAGAGCGTCCGTTCCAAACCAATGCCCGGCCGACGGCGCGGCGTATCGCGTCGCGAGGTCCTGCGCCGTCACGTCGTGGGTCGCGATCAGCGGCGCAAAGATCGCGGTGACGATGAACGTCAACGCGATCGCAATGCCGATGTATGCGAGCCTATTCATTTACGAGAGTCTGATCCGCGGGTCGAGGCGGCTGTAGATCAGATCGGTGAGCGAATTGGCGATGATGTACGTCACGCTAATGACGAGCACGCAGCCCTGTACGAGCCGATAGTCGCGCTTGCCGATGCCGTCCTCGAGCAGCAGCAGGCCGAGGCCGGGCCATCCGAATATCTTTTCGGTGATGATCGCTCCCGCCAGCAGCACGCCGAGCTGCAGACCGAGAACGGTGACGACCGGGATCAGACCGTTTTTCAGCACGTGCTTGTAGATCACCTTTCGCTCGCTCAGGCCTTTGGCCCGCGCCGTGCGGACGTAATCTTCGCCGAGCTCTTCGATCACGCTCGAGCGCACCATTCGCGTCAGGATCGCCGACAGCGCCGCTCCGAGCGTGACGGCGGGCAGGACGATGTCCTCGGGATTGGCGCTGCCCATCGGCGAGAACCAACGGAGCTTTACCGCAAACAGATAGACGAGAAACGGTCCGATCACAAAGGTCGGCAGCGAGATGCCGAGCAGGGCGACGAACGACGCGAAGTTGTCGATCAGCGTATTCTTGTGCGTCCCCGCCACGACGCCGAGCGGAATGGCGATGCCGACGGCGACGATCATCGACGCAAGCGCGAGCTGGATCGTCGTCGGATATCGATCGAGGATCATTTCGAGCACCGGCCGGTCTGTGCGGAACGAGCGGCCGAGATCGCCCTGAAGCAGGCCGGCCCAGTAATCGACGTACCGGTTGTCGACGCCGTGCCACCGGAGACCGCCGTCGTCACCGCGGCCGAAAAAGAACGCAGGCTTGTCGAGGCCGTGCCTGCGATCGAAATTCTCGATCTGCTCCTGCGTCGCGGTCTCGCCGAGGATCGTCGTCGCGGGCGTGCCGGGCACGATCTCGATCAGCAGCGTGACGAGAGACACGACGGTCCAGATCACGAGCAGTGTCAGACCGAGCCGCCGGGCCAGTTTTAGGAGACGATTTTTCATCAAAACCAGCAAAAGTTTAGCGTCTCGGCCCGCTGGCGACAAAACGGTCAGACCTTTGTGCCGGTGTGGATCGCGGCGATGCCGCCGGTGAGGTTTGTGTATTCGACCGCGGTGAAGCCGGTCTCGCTCATCATCGCGGCGAGCTCTTGCTGGCTGGGGAATTTGGCGACCGAACGGGGAAGGTACTCGTACGCTCCGCGCGAGCCGCTGACGATGCCGCCGATGCGGGGCAGTATCTGCGTGAAGTAAAGATCGAAGACCTGGCGAAAGCCCGGCACGACCGGACTCGAAAATTCGAGTACGACGAGCCTGCCGCCGGGCTTGATCACGCGGTGGAGCTCTCGGAGGCCGTTGGCGAAATTGGGCAGGTTCCTGAGCCCGAAAGCGATCGTCACCGCGTCAAACGTCCCGTCGGCAAACCCGAGCTGCATCGCATCGGCCTCGACAAATGGGACGCGCGGGCCGGCGGCCTCCGCCTTCTCGGCGGCGACGGCGAGCATCGGGCGGCAAAAGTCTGTGCCGATCACGCGTGCCTTTGCGCCGGTCTGCAATTCGAACGAGAGATCGCCGGTCCCGCATGCGACGTCGAGAACGAGCGCCCTCGGGTCGTCGAGCACGTCGGCCAGCCGGCGGCGGACCTTGCGGCGCCAAGACCTGTCGATGTTGAGCGAGAGGAAGTGATTCAGGAGATCGTAGCGGCCCGCGATGCCCGCAAACATCTCGCGTACGGCCCGCGAATGCGCGGCCTCGTTGGCTGCGGCGTTGTCGGTGGTCTGCACGGCTATTCCTGCCCCTTTGCCTGTGCGGTCACGACGACGGCCGCCGACGGCAGTTTCTGAATTCGATCTATCGCCGCCTGTACATCGGCGAGCGTGGTCGCGGCGAAGCGGGCATTCTCGCGTTCGATCGCGTCGAGCTTGTATGTGTCGATATCGAGCCAGCGGTCGGCGAGCGGAAGGCCGTTCCACGCTTCAAGGAATGCGGCTTTGGCCGACTGGAACTCGGCGTCCGCAACGGGAGCCCGCAGCGCCCGAGAGATCAGCTCCGACGCTTCTAACTTGTTGCCCGTCGCCGCGCGCGTGCCGCCAAATCCGATGATCAGCGTTCCCGGTAACGTATGCGGCCGGTGAGCGACTCGAACGCTCTCTCGAAACTCGGCCGGCACCTGCGACCGCAGACGCGACTCGAGAATGCGTGCCGCGATCTCGACGGCCGCGAGATCGGTACTGGAGCGGGCCGTGCCGCGCATCGCGATGCGGACCTCAAAGGCGTCAGCCGACGGCGAGTCGACAGATTCCACGCCGCCCTCTGGATCGTCGGGCTGACGGAATGTCGAGGGAGCGAGCTTGTCGGCCTTGAGCCACGAGCCAAAGCTGCGGCGCACCGCGCGGAAAGCAAACGTCCGATCGAACCTGCCCGCCAAAACAAGCGTCGCGTTGTCGGCCGCGAGGAATCGCTGCCGCGCCTCGATCAGATCGGCGAAGTCGATCTTTTGCAGCGAAGCGGCGGTGCCCGCCGCCGGCCGGCCGTACGGGAAAGTGCCCAGCAGACGCTTTGCCGCGGCCGCGTCGGCGACGGCCGCCGCATCCTTTGACGAGCGTTCGACCTCGGCCAGCAGCTCGCTCTTGAGGCGTGCGGTCGTTTCTCTGTCGATCGCCGGATTGGTGACCGCGTTCGCGACCGTCTCGATCAGCGAAAGCAGATTTTCGGGCGTTGACGACGCGTTGATCTGTATGAAGTCGTAACCGGTGACGACCTCGAGGTCGCCGCCCAGATCTTCTTTGAAATACTCGCGGGCGACCTCGGTCGGGAAGATGTTTGCCGCGAGCAGACGCATCACGCCTTCCTTGCCCTGCGGGTCGAATGCCGATCCCGAATGGATACGAAGCCGCAGTTCGACGCGCGGCGATCTTTGGTCCGCGAGCATTACGACCTTGAGGCCGTTGAGCAGTTTCTCCTGCTTCGCGGTCGCCTGCGGAAAGAGTGCGGGAGCAGCGAGCGAGAGGAGCAGCAGTCCGATCCCGGCCGCGAGCAGTATCTTGGTGACAGTATTTCGGATTTTCATTTGATCAGCGGTCAGAGAGCGATACAGGTTTCGGACGGTTAGTTGCAGCAACCGGGTTAAATGTTGTCGCTGCAATGGGTCAGCATCGCGGGTTTACCAAAATTTTAGAGGCCTGCGGGCATCTCGGTCAAACACGTCCGGCATCTATCAAGAGTGTTCGCAGCCGACCTTGTCCGCACCGGCGGGAAAGCATTGAGAGACCTTAACATCCGATAGAATCGAGATATAATCAGGTTAGGTTTGGTCGTCCTGGATTTTAGGTTCAGACAAAACGAGGCTCAGAGATGGGAAAGATAGTTAAGTATTGCGAATCTTGCGAAGAGGGATTCGCCGAGAAATTCACCTTCTGCCCGGATTGCGGCGGCCAGCTTCAGGCGTTCGAGATGAAGCCGGTCACCGACGGCGGAGAGCCGGAGATCGTCGCGGTCTCACAGCCGCAGACGGCCGACGCTGCGGAGGAGGTGCCGGCGGCGGTCGTCGAGGAGTTTCGTGTCGAGGACGATTCGCCCGCGGAGGTCTCGTACGAGGAGGAGATCGTCGCCGAATACGACGACCTGGACTTGCACGAGACGAAGAACGAGATCTCATACTTTGACCGGCCGGCCGCGGCGTCGTCTCACGTTGGGAATGTCTTTACGGCCAGGGCAAAGACGGACGTTGACGATGACGGCTATCACGTCACCGTCATCGAAGAGAAGAATGTCGGCCAGCGCAACGGGCTGCTGCTCGGAGCGACGGTCTTTATGATCCTCTTTGTGATGTCGGCGACGGTTTACTCGCTCTTCAGCAAGGACCTCGGCCTGAGCGCCATCGGCGACGACGACGCGATGATCGCTTATCTCGGCGTTACCGAGCCGATGGCGGTCGAAGAAGAAAAAGAGCAAAAGAAGAAAGACGATGCCGGCGGCGGCGGCGGCGGCGGTAAGAACGAAAAAGATCCGGTCAACCAGGGCGATCTCGCCAACCAGACCAAGAACCCCGTCCGCCCACCGGACGTCAACACGTATCGCAGCGATAACTTTGAGCTAAAAACACCGACGCCATCGACCGAGGGCAACAAGAAATTTGAGCAGATCTACGGCGTTTACGGCGATCCGAATTCGCGCTTCGGCAAGCTGTCCAACGGTCCCGGTTCGGGCGGCGGTATCGGCACGGGCGCCGGCACCGGTCAAGGCAGCGGCAGCGGCACGGGAACGGGCAGCGGCTCAGGATCGGGATACGGCGACGGTGACGGCGACGGCAACGGCAACGGTCGCGGCTCGGGTACGGCCGGCGGGCCTCCGCCTCCGCCGACCGGCGTGACCTCGCCGCTCGTCATCACATACAAGGCCCGGGCGAACTACACCGACCCGGCTCGGCAAAATAACGTCCAAGGCGTCGTCCGCCTTCGCGTGACCTTTAATGCTAACGGTACGATCGGTTCGATCTCGCCGGTGAGCACTTTGCCGTACGGATTGACTGAACAGGCCATCGCCGCGGCGCGGCAGATGAAGTTTGAGCCCAAGAAGGTAAACGGCGTTCCGGTCTCGAGCACGAAGGTCGTCGAGTTCTCGTTCGCGATCTATTGACCGCTTGGTTCGATAGCAAAATTAAGAGAGGCTGTCTGAAAAGGCGGCCTCTTTTTATCGCTGCTTTTTGTTTTTGTGCCTCGCCGTTCACGGCGGGGTCGAATCTAACTCAAAATTACGAAAGGGCGTTTTAACGCCCTTCGATTCTTTGGTTTTGTAAGCCCGTTAAATTGGGTTGCGGGTTGTCCGGTCGCCGACCACGCCCTAAAGGGTCGTGGCTTATGCTAAGGATCGAGCCTGCTAGTTCATTAGCCGAGACCTCCGTCGCGTTGACTGGCGGCGGCGCTCAGATCATATCGCGGCCGCCTTTGGAATTCTCGTCCAGCTCGTACCGGTCGCGGTCACGCTTTTCGATCTTTTCGAGCAGGTCGAGCGGCTCGTTGTCCTGAAAGTCGATGCCCATCGCATGAGCGTTCTCCTCGACAACCGACTGGTCAGGCGTCGGATTGTGGCCGCCGACGGCCTCGGCGCCGCTGTCGTTGACCTCCTCCCACTCGGCGTCGATGTCACCGCCCGAGTCGGCCGGCGATGCGGCGTGATTGGCGTTGAGCCGCTCGAGCAGCTCCTGCGGAGCTTTGGGAGCTCGGTTGACCTCCTCCTCAAAGAACTCCTGAAACTCCTCGCTCTGCACCGGTTCGTTCTCGTAAAACTCCAAAGGCTTGCTGCTGTTGACCATCATTTCCTCCTTGCAACGTTTGCCCCGGGTCAGCTCGGCTAAAAACCGCGGCACCCGACAAACCCATTCGTGATCAGATAAAGACGACCGACTGCGACGTCGGGATCTCAAATCTCTTGCGGCAGCGCATATTGCGGCACGCGAGCACGTCGTCGACGCGGACCATGTAGTCGCGCGACTTTTGAAATCGAGCGCGGTCCTGCTCGCTCAGCCGCCGCGGCTCCTGCTTCTTTTTTGTCCGCGTGATCCACCGAACGTCGTACTCGGCGCGCTCGCGGCAGAATGGGCATGTGAATGTCGCCTTCTTGATCTCGCTGCGTTCGTCAAAAATATCGCGTTCGTGGAGCATGCCCGTATTGTAGCGTTTTTGAAGCGTCGGATGATAGCCTCGCGGCCGCTGGCGGGCGTCAGGCAAGCTGCTTTAGGTATGCAAAACTGAAAATGCCGGTCTCGTGACCGTCCGAGAAGTGAAAGTTGAGCGCGTAGCGGCCGACGATCGCCGTCCGCTCGATCGAGATGTCCCGCGGGATGCTCGTGTCGTCGAGCATCTTTTCGCCGGTCCACTCGTTGATGCAGCCGGCGCACGGGCACGAGCGGCGAAGCTCGAAGGCGTTGTAACGCGACTCGGCGCCGTCCGACCAGACGATGGTCATTTCGCGATCGTTCTCTTCGATTATCTGCGCGGGCTGGGCGTTCATTATGCGAGGCGAGAGGCGATATCGTCGGCGGTTATGTCAAAGTGCGATGCGTGGTAAACGACCTCGCCGTTGTGCAGGATGATCGCCTGCGGCGACTCGTGACGGATGCCCGTGCGGCGCTCGATCTCGCGCGAGATCTCGCGGTCGTCCTGCACGATGACGACGTTGAGCGGAGCGTCCGATCCCGAAACGTCGCGAAAGACGCTCGCGCTGATGCCGCACGTTACGCTGTGCTTGAAGAGCAGCACCGGATGAGTGCGTGAGTTGCTGATCGCCTGCTCGAGCTTTTCGATCGTGTCGAGGCGATTCATATTTGCGGGGATCGTCATAGTCCTCGATATGCATTTGGCGGCGGCGGCAGGTCTGAGCCGGTGTCTAGCCGCGGAAATACTTTTCTGTATGCTACCACGTTGGTCGCGAGCATCAGAGGCATCGCGAGATACACGCCGACGCCGCACAGCAGCAGACCTGCGAACGTAAGGCCCATATTCACGAGAATGAGGCCGACCACGCCGCCCAGATTCTTGAGCACCGCGCGGGCGCTCGTCGTGATCGACCGCACGGCGCCGAGCCGGCGATCGACGATCAGCGGAAAGCTGAAGATCAGCAGCGTGTGCAGGCAGACCATCACGACGATGACGATCAGATCGACCACCGCGGCCCCGACGATCATTGCGATCAATTCATCCTCGCTCAGCCGCGGGCCCGTCACTATCGCCAGCGCAATGGGCACGTAGATGAGCGCGCAGACCAGCACCATCGGCACGACGATCACCAGCGTCACGACGAGGCCCGGCCAAAAGAATTCAAGTCCTTTCCACACGTCGTCGAGCGCGAGCTCGCCGCCGTCCATCTTGCGGAGCAGCGCGTAAAAGATGCCGCACATCATCGCGCCGAGCAGAATGTACATCGTCACGCCCCCGACCAGCATGCCGACGAGCGTTATGGCAAAGGCGAGCCAGTAGTCAGGCCTGATGACGGCCCAGGCCTCTTTGGCGCATCCGATGGGCTCGATCGCGTCGGTATTGAATTCGGCATGCATAGGACAGAGCCTCGGACTGATCGGGCCAAAACGAAAGGCAGCGTGCGGTTCGCGGCCATATCATAAGCAAGTTCCGCCGGGCGGCAAAAGCTATCCGTTGTAAATGCGCTCGACGTATTCGCTTACCATTCGGTCGGCCGAGAACTGCGGCGTCAGAGTCGCGATGGCGTTCTTCATCCGCCGCACCCAGTCGACCGGCACGCCTCTCTCGTCGCGGGCATAAAAGGCGGGAATGATCGAGCTTTCGAGCGTATCGTACAGAGATTCGACGTCGGCCGCGTCGGTCGCGGCGGCGTCGCCGCTGTCATCGAGCCCGGCGATAGCAAAGCCGTTCTCGCCGTTGAAGCCCTCGATCCACCAGCCGTCGAGGATCGAAAAATTGAGTACGCCGTTCATCGCGGCCTTCATTCCGCTCGTGCCGCTTGCCTCAAGCGGCCGCCGCGGCACGTTCATCCAGACGTCAACGCCGTGCACGAGGTAGCGGGCGATCTCCTGATCGTAGTCCTCGATAAATACCGCTCGCGACTGCCATCCGGAATTGTGGTTGAGGCCCATCAGCTTTTGCAGCATCTCTTTGCCGGGCCGGTCCTGCGGGTGCGCCTTGCCCGCAAATACGAACTGCACCGGGCGCTCGGCGTCGTCGACAAGCCTGAGCAGGCGCTCGACGTCGGAAAGGATAAGATCCCAGCGTTTATAGGCCGCGACTCGCCGAGCAAAGCCGATCGTCAGGGCCGACGGCGAGAGCAGAGAGCTCGTGTCGAGCCGCTCGTTGATCGTATCGCGGCCGCCGATGTCGGTCCGCTTCGTCCTGACGCGGACAAAGGCGACCAGCAGCTCCTTGAGCGTCGAATGCACCGACCAGATCTCGTCGTCCGAGATCGTGTCGAGGGCCGACCTCCATGCTGCGGGGTCGCGTGCGACCTCGAGCCAACGCGGGCCGATCCGGCGTTCAAAGAGGTCCTCAAAGAGAGGCGCGATCCACGTCGGAGCATGGACGCCATTGGTCACGTGACCGATCGGCACCTGGTCGGGGCCGTCGACCTCGGGAAACATCTTGAGCCAAAGTTTGCGCGAGACCTCGCCGTGTCTGGCGGCGACGCCGTTGGCCGAGCGGCACATTCTGAGGGCAAAGGGCGTCATTCCGAAAGGCTCGGCCGCGTTCGACGGATCTGTCCTGCCGAGCGCGGCAAAGTCCTCGCGCGACAGCTTGAGGGCCGCGATGTAGTCTTGGCGAAAGCAAGCTTTCAGCACCTCGGGATCAAAGACGTCGTTGCCCGCCTCGACCGGCGTATGCGTGGTAAAGACGCATTGCCGGCGGACGGCCTGCCGGGCGTCGTCAAAGCTCGCCTCGGGATGCTCGTGAATGTACTCGGTCGCGAGCTCGAGCGTGAGAAAGGCCGAGTGGCCCTCATTCAGATGAAACACCGACGGGCGGCAGTCAAGCCGCCGCAGCAGCCGCACGCCGCCGATGCCGAGCAGCTTTTCCTGCACAATGCGCGTCTCGGTATCGCCGCCGTAGAGGTGGCCCGTGATCAGGCGGTCGATCTCGTCGTTCTCCGGCAGATTCGAATCGAGCAGGTAGAGCGGTACGCGGCCGACGCGCGCGAGCCACGCTTGAGCATGGACCTCGCGGCCGCGGATATGCACCGAGACCTTAATGCGCTCGCCGGCGTCGTCGACGACCGGTGTCAACGCGAGCTCGGAGGCAAAGAGGTCCTGGTAACGCTCCTCCTGCCAGCCGTCGTGCGAGATGCGCTGGCGAAAGTAGCCATAGCGATACAAGAGCCCGACGGCGACCAGCGGCACGCCGAGATCGCTCGCCGACTTGAGATGATCGCCGGCGAGGATGCCTAGTCCGCCGGAGTAATTCGGCAGTGAGTTGTGCACGCCGTACTCGGCGCAAAAATAGGCTGCCGGTCGCTCCTGTGTCACTTGCCCGAGATCGCCAAACTCTTTCGCGAGGTACTGATCAAGCCGCGCGTCGAACGCCGCGAGAGCGCGAAGGTAATCGGCGTCTGCCGATGCCTGCAGCAGCCTCAGATCGTCGATGCGAGTGAGAAGCTCGCGCGGATTCTGTTCGCAGTCGTCCCAGAGCTTTGGCTCGAGCCGCCGGAAGAGATCGACCCCGCCGGGCAGCCAGCTCCACGCGAAATTGAGCGAAATGCGGTCAAGAGCGGCGAGATTTGCAGGAAGCTCGCGCCGGAGCGAAAAGTCGCGGCGAAAGCCCTCGCTCGCGAACGTCGTATGTGAGGCCGTTTCGTCGGCCGAAGCTTGTGCGGCGTGCATATTGTCCGACACCAGGGATCGTAAAACCTCCTCTTCTGTTGTTTCCAGAATACTAAATTCAGCCGTGAAGTGGCGTGCGGCCGAGCGGCAAAATTTGAACGTCGATGTGGCGGCCGCCGATCTCGTGTCAGAGATCGAACCGCTGGTGTCGAATAAAGGTCTCGGCGTCGGCCCGCGAAAAAAAGACGAGACGGACCGTACGGATCGTGTAGAGCTCGGCGAGCGCTTGGGCGACGGCCCGCGAGGCGACGGCGGCAGCGTCAGGTTTCGGATAGGAGTATGCGCCGGTCGAGATCGAGGGAAAGGCGACCGACCCGATCGAGTGCTCGGCCGCGAGCCGAAGTGAATTGACGTACGCGGCCGAGAGCAGATGCGGCTCGTCGCCGCCGTGCCGGCCGTAGATCGGCCCGACGGTGTGAATGACATATTTTGCGGGCAGCAGTCCGGCGCTCGTAATGACGGCCTCGCCCGTCGGGAGTCCGGCGGGATATCTTGTCTCGCGTATCCGACGGCATTCCTCGAGAATGGCGGGCCCGCCGGCATCGTGGATCGCGCCGTCGACGCCGCCGCCGCCGAGCAGAGTGGAATTTGCGGCGTTCACTATCGCGTCGACCGCTTCGAGAGTGATGTCGCCAACTTTTATCCGCACACGGCCGTCGAGGAATTCGGTGATCGCCATTCCTCGAAGATATCATTTGAGCTCGATACCAGTCGTTAACGGAAGCGAGCGGACCAAAAGTTTCAGCTTTCTTGAGAGCGTGCCGCGATTTACGTAACATTTGTTCTTCGGTGCGATCTTGTGCAGATGTTGCAGCGGTGAATTTTGATCCGGACCGCTTGGAAGAGAGCCTGACAACCGACCACCGACAATCGACAACTTCACTCTTATGAACCTGAACATCATTCCCGTCGAATGGACCGACGAGGGCGTCCGAATGCTCGACCAGCGTTTGCTGCCGACCGAAGAGAAATGGTTGATGCTGCGCACCTGCGACGAGGTCGCGCGAGGCATCAAGGACATGGTCGTCCGCGGCGCCCCGGCGATCGGCGTTTCGGCGGCGTACGGCGTCGCGCTCGGCGCGAGTCAATTCGTCGGCACGACGGTCGAAGATCTCGAGGACGAGCTCGAATATATCTGCGACGTGCTCGGCAAGACTCGGCCGACGGCGGTCAATCTCTTTTGGGCGATCGATCGAATGAAGCGCACGTTCCAACGTGCGAAGTCGGAAGGGAAGTCGGTCAGCGAGGTCAAGCAGATACTTATCGACGAAGCGAAAGCGATCCACGAAGAAGACATCGAAGCGCAGCGGCTGATAGCGAAGTTCGGCGGTGAGCTGATCGAGGATGACTCGACCGTTCTAACGCACTGCAACGCCGGGGCTCTCGCGACGGGCGGGGTCTGGGGCACGGCGTTGGGCGTCATTCGCGGCGCGGTCGATCAGGGAAAAAAGGTCTCGGTCATCGCCGACGAGACGCGGCCGTACCTGCAGGGAGCTCGTCTGACCGCCTGGGAGCTGCTCAAGGACGACATTCCCGTGACGCTCATCACCGACAACATGAGCGGTCATATGATGAAAAAGGGAAAGGTCCAGGCCGTCGTCGTCGGGGCCGACCGCATCGCCGCGAATGGCGACGCCGCGAACAAGATCGGCACGTATATGGTCGCGGTTCTCGCGCGTCAGCACGGGATCCCGTTCTACGTCGCCGCGCCGCTCTCGACCGTCGATCTTGACTGCCCGACCGGCGACGAGATCCCGATCGAGGAACGCGACCCTCGCGAGGTGACGCACGTCAAGGACATTCAGCTCGCACCTGAAGGGATCGATGTCGGCAACTACGCTTTTGACGTGACGCCAAACGAGCTGATCGCGGCGATAATTACCGAAAAGGGCGTCGCGAGAGCTCCTTACACGGAAAGCCTGAAAAAGCAGTTCGAAAGTTGAGGTGCTATACTGACAGCCAACCGAGTGACCATTCATTTTTAGACTATGATCGAACGCGAACAGATCGAGATGGACGTGGTTTTTGTCGGCGCGGGGCCGGCAAACCTCGCCGCGGCGCTACACCTGAAGAACCAGACCAGAGAGCATAACCGATACGTCGAGAGCGGCATCAAGCCCGGCCGCGTGATCGACGATCTGGAGATCGCGATCGTCGAAAAAGGTTCCTTCGTCGGAGCGCACATTCTCTCAGGGGCCGTGATGGACGCGCGGGCAATCCGCGAACTGATGCCCGACTTTCTCGAGCAGGGCTGCCCGGTCGACACGGTCGTGACCGAGGATGAATTTTGGTACTTGACCGAGAAGAGCTCGATCAATTCGCCGATCGTCCCGCCGCCGCTCAAGAACAAGGGGAAATACATCCTGTCGCTTTCGAAAATGTGCGAGTGGCTGGCCGAAAAATGTGAAGAAGCGGGCATCAACATCTTTCCCGAATTTCCGGCGAGCGAGGTCTTGTACGGCGACGACGATCGCGTGATCGGCATCCGCACCGGCGACAAGGGCATCGGCAAGGATGGGCAGCCAAAGCCCAACTTCGAACCCGGCGTCGACATCCTCGCAAAGGTCACCGTCCTCGGCGAAGGCTCGCGCGGCTCTCTTGCCAAGCAGCTGATGGCGCGGCTCGGCCTGATGAACGGCAAAGAGCCGCAGATGTTCTCGCTCGGCGTAAAAGAACTCTGGGAGGTCCCGGAAGGGAATTTTGCGGAGGGCAAGGTCGTCCATACGCTCGGCTTCCCGTCGGACAACGACACGTACGGCGGCGGCTGGATCTACGGGATGAAGAACAACGTCGTCAGCATCGGCTACGTGACCGGTCTCGATTACAAAGATCCGCTGATCGATCCGCACGCGGAATTTCAAAAATTCAAGACGCATCCCAAGGTCGCCGCCGTTCTCAAGGGCGGCAAGATGATCAAGTACGGCGCCAAGACGATCAACGCCGGCGGCTACTGGACGATGCCGCGGCTGTACGCCGACGGCGTGCTGCTCGTCGGCGACACGGCGTCATTCCTCAACGGCCAAAGGATCAAGGGGATCCACACGGCGATGAAATCGGGAATGCTCGCCGCCGAGACGATCGTCGCGGCATTCGATCATCAGGATTTTTCGGCGCGGACGCTCAAGCATTACGACGACAAGGTAAATATGAGCTGGATCTACGACGAACTGTATCCGGTGCGGAACTTTCACGCGTCGTTCCAGGCCGGCAGGATGTCGGCGCTCGTCAACGGCGGACTGCAGTACGTGACGGGCGGTTTGTCGTGGGGATTCATGCCGAAGGAGCATCACGTCGCCGGGCACAAACGGATGGAGGAGCTCAACGGCGGTTTGCCTAACAAGGACGGCCTCAACGGCCTCGGCCCCAACGACCATCTCGCGGGCACGCGCCGCTACGGTGCGCTGAAATTCGATAAAGAACTGACCTTTGACAAGGTCACCGACGTCTATCACGGCGCGGTCGCCCACGACGAGGACCAGCCGTCGCACCTGCACGTGCTCGACACCGAACTGTGCGCGACTCGCTGCGCCGAGGAGTACGGCAACCCGTGCCAGCGATTTTGCCCGGCCGCGGTCTACGAGATGGAGGTCAACTCCGCCACCGGACGCCGCGAGCTGAAGGTAAATTTCTCAAACTGCGTTCACTGCAAGACCTGCGACATAATGGACCCGTACCAGATCATCAACTGGGTCACGCCCGAGGGCGGCGGCGGACCGAATTACAAGGGAATGTAACTTGCTCGTCTAACCTCCGAATTTACTTTCGTCTCGATTTGAGACAATTCAAGGAGGTTGAAATGGGCATTTTTAACAGCAACAGCGACGAGGCCGAAGGCAAATGGGAGCAGGTCAAGGGGACCGTTAAAGACAAGGCCGGCGAGATCACCGGCGACCGGGATCTGGAGGCCGAGGGCGAGGCTCAGAATGTCGGCGGCAAAGCACAGGAGGGCTGGGGCAAGATCAAACACGGGGTCGCCGACACGCTCGATTCTGTGAAGGATTCGATAAATCGCTGACAGTTACATAACCAAACCAGACTAGAGGTCGTCTGAAAAGGCGGCCTCTTATTCATTTGGCCAGTCGATCAGTCATTCGCTATTTGAACGGCTTTATGAAGAGACATCAGAAAACGGGCGATGCCCGACGCCGCACGGCCGCAAAAGCCGACGGCGGCCCGGCCAAATGCAAAAAGGCTGCCCTTCAGACAGCCTCTTTTCACTGCTATTTACGGCCGATCAGCGGCCCTGCTTTTCAGCATCGAGGATCTCGAAATTGACCTTCCGTTCGCTGATCTCCTTGAGCGCGACACGTGTCGGCTTTGTCTTTCGCAGGTCGGCGTCGACGCGCGGCTGGGCACCGCGTTGGAGCTGCTTGCTCCGCTGTGCGGCTAGAATGATCAGGCGGTACTTGGAATCGATCTCGGGCGGATCGATCTTTGTCAGATCGACCTCTTCCGTTTCCGGTGCGGTTTCTTTTGCTTTAGCGGCCATAATCTTGAGTTCCTTATCACGGAGTCTCTCGCGGGGTGACTCCGAAACTACCAAGGATACTGCAGATAGCTTCGGTTTGTCTAACCGGACGCTGTCGATCGCCGATGATGACCGATGCCAGCTTGCGTGCGGCGGAGAAGATCTCGTCGTTGATGATGACGTATTTGAATCGCGAATACTGCATCACCTCGCCCACCGAATTGCGGAGCCGCAGCTCGAGATCGTCGTGGTCCTCGGTGCCTCGTGCGATCAGTCGAGCTTTAAGCACCTCAAATGACGGCGGCAGGATAAAGATGCTGAGCGCGTCGGGCCGCTTTTCCATTACGGCCAAGGCGCCCTGAACGTCGATCTCGAGGATCACGTCGCGGCCCTCGTCGGTCATCCGCTCGACGAATGAGGCCGACGTCCCGTACATATTGCCGTGGACCTCGGCGTACTCGAGAAAGCCGCCGGCCGCGATCTGGTCGTCGAACTCCTCTCTAGAAACGAAGTGATAGTGGCGGCCGTCTTCTTCGCCGAATCTCGGAGCGCGGGTCGTGTACGAGACCGAGTAGCCGAGGTCGGGCACGCTCTCGAGCACCTCTTTGATGAGTGTTCCTTTACCGCCGCCCGAGGGCGAACTTATGATGATCAGGTTTCCTTTCATGACCGCTGAGGGATGCCGCGGAGCAGGCCCGCGGGCGATGTATCCGCCGGAAACTACTCAACATTCTGTACCTGTTCGCGGATTTTCTCAATCTCGCTTTTGATCGCGAGAGCGTTCTCCTTGATCGCGAGATTGTTGGTCTTTGACGCGATCGTGTTCGCCTCGCGATTGAGCTCCTGCGTAAGAAAGTCGAGCCGCTTGCCGACGTCGCGTGTGTCTTTCATTATGCCGCGAAACTGCTCGATGTGGCCGCGGAGCCGTGCGATCTCCTCCGAGATGTCCGAGCGGTCGGCAAGATATGCGACCTCCTGAGCGAGGCGTCCCTGATCGATCTCGATCTGTGCGTCGGTCTTGGCCAAAAGCTCGCCGATCCGCTTGGTCAGTTTTTGCCGGTACTCGTCGGTAACGGTCTCGCTCGCGGCCTCGATCGGGCCGAGCCGCGATTCGATCTCGCTGAGGCGGCTCTCGAGCTCGTTGTGAAGGATCTGGCCCTCGTTGGCGCGCATATTCTCGAGGTCGTCGAGCGCGAGGCCGACGGCCTTTTCGACCGCGACGATGAACTCGTCCGAGAGGTCGTCCTTGCGCGCCGTCAGCACGTTTGGCAGGCGGGCGATCACGTTGAGGTCCGGCTCGCCCGAGAGCGAAAATTCCTCCTGCATCTGCTTCATCGCCGCGATAAAGCCGCCGATCACCGGCCGGTTAAGCTCGTATGCGACCTCGGCGACGCGGTCGTATTGCAGGTTGACGTCGACGCGGCCGCGTGAGAGGCGATTGCCGATAATGCGCTTGATGGTCGACTCGAGCTGCTGCATCTCGCCGTTAAGGCGCAGGGCTACGTCCAGGAAACGATTATTGACGGTCTTTAATTCGACAGTGACGGCAAAGCCAGTCTCGACCACAACTCCTCGGCCAAAGCCGGTCATCGATCTCATATCTAAATTACGTTCGGCTCCTCAGAAAGATGTAGCTCCTCGGCAAACTGGAGCTCGTAAAGTCTCTTGTAGCGGCCGCGGCGCCGCAGCAGCTCGTCGTGCGTGCCGCGCTCGACGATGCGGCCGCGCTCCATCACGACGATCAGGTCGGCGCGGCGAATGGTCGACAGACGGTGCGCGATGACGATCGAGGTCTTGTCCTTCATCAGGTTGGCGAGCGCTTTTTGGACGAGACGTTCGGATTCGGCGTCGAGGGCCGACGTGGCCTCGTCGAGGATCAGCACCGGTGCATTCACCAGCACGGCCCGGGCGATAGCGAGCCTCTGCCGCTGGCCGCCCGAGAGAAAGATGCCGCGCTCGCCGACGAGCGTCTCGTATCGGTGGGGCAATTCGTCGATAAAGTCGTCGGCAAATGCGATGCGTGCCGCTTCGGCGATCTGCTCGTCGGTCGCATCGGGGCGGCCGTAAGAGATGTTGTAACGCACCGTGTCGTTAAAGAGCACCGTCTCCTGCGTGACAAGCGCGATCTGCCGCTTGAGACTGGCGAGGCGAGCGTCGCGCAGGTCGACGTCGTCCCAATAGATCGCGCCTGAGGTCGGATCGTATAGCCGCTGGACGAGCTTGATCAAGCTGGATTTGCCGCCGCCGCTCTCGCCGACGAGCGCGACGACCGAGCCCTTTGGAACTTCAAGCGTGATGTCGTCGAGGATCTTGCGGTCGCTGCTGCCGTACTCGAACGAGACGTGATCGATGCGGATCGATCGCTGAAGCGGCTTGAGTTCGACGGCGTCAGGTCGCTCGGGCAGCGTGTCGTCCTCGTCGAGCACCGACCAGACGTCCTTTGCCGCGGCAAACGCCTTTGTGATCTCGTTATGCTGGCGCGAGATGCGCCGCATCGGGTCGTAGCTGCGAAAGAGAAAATACAAAAAGGTAAAGAACTGCGCTGCGTCCATCCGCGCCGAGTTGATCTCTCGCAGACCGAAATAAAAGAACGCGACCATCATCACGACGCCGATGATCTCGATCGTCGGCGGCGACGTCGCGGCGATCCGTCCGGAGCGAAGATTGGCTCGCGCGATCAGGCGCGCGACGCGTGCAAAGCGTTCCTTCTCGCGCGGCTCGGCGAGATAAGCCTTGACGATCGCGTGATTGGAGATCGCCTCCTGCGCGGTGTCGGTGAGCTGCTTGTTGCCCTCGAACGAGACCTCGGCCATCCGCCTGAGCGCGCGGCTGAATTTGGATGTCAGCACGGCGATCACAGGCGCGATGATCAGCGCGCCGAGCATCAGCCTCCAATTGAAATAGAACGCCGCCGCAAAAAAGCAGATGAGCATAAAGCTCTCGCGCAAAACGTCGCGCAGGTTTGCCGACACCGCGAGCTCGATCGCCGAGCAGCTCACGACGAGCCTCGACACCAGAAAGTTCGTTCGATGACGCTCGAAGAATGTCGCCGACTGCTTGAGCAGATGGTCGTACAGCTCGCTCCGCAGCTGCAGGATCGCCGACTGGCCGATCTTCGCCATCAGATACGACGAGAAGTACTCCGCCACGCCCTTGCAGATCGTGAACGCGAAGAGCAGCACCGAGATCATCATCCACGCGCGAAACCAATCGTCACGCGGTATCAGGCTGTGCAGGTCGAACAGCGTCTTGGACTCGCGGGCCGTATTCGGCAGGAACTGGTCAAAGATCGGCACGAGCAGAGCACCCGTCGCCGTCTCGAATACCGCGACGAGGACCATCGCGACGATAGCGAGGACGAATGTCAGCCAGTGCGGTCTGACATATTTGAGCAATCGTCGGAAGTCGTTCATCGCGCGTCGAAGAAGGTTGAATATACTTTACGAGCCGACCCAAGTCCAAACACTTGATTTTGCAACTCGCGTCCCGGATGTGGCATCTTTTTTTCAGAACTTACCGGCCCTTTCGGAGATCAAATATGAAAAAACTGAACGCTTTTTTCCTTTCGCTGGGACTGCTTTTGTTCGTTTCGGCCGCCGCGGCGCACGCGCAGGTCGACGTGGCGCGAAAGACGACGGCCATCACGTACCCGCTGGATGAGGTCGTGATGGTGCCGTTTCGGGGCACGACGCGATTTCCGAGGATGAAGGGCGAGGCAAAGGTGAAACGCACGAGCCGCAACGGTACAGAGATCGAACTTTCGGTGTCGAAGATGCCGCGGCCCTTTGAGCTCGGAGCGGGATATGCGACGTACGTCCTGTGGGCCGTCTCGCCCGACGGGCAGGTGGACAATCTCGGCGAGATCAAGCGTCGCGGGTTCTTTGAGTTTGACTCCAGGATCAGCGTGACGACGCCGCTGCAGACCTTTGCGCTGATCATCACGGCCGAGCCGCACTTTCTCGTCCGGCGGCCGAGCCAGGCGATCATGCTCGAGAATGTAAATCCGTACACGACGAGCGGCAAGACCGTTTCGACGTCGGCGGCAGTGCAGTACTTCGGCAACTCGAGCGATTACTTTCGCGACCCGCGAACGCCTGAGATCGCGGAGATAGATTATTCAAAGACGCCTTCGACGATCCTGCAGGCCAAGCAGGCCGTCGCGCTTGCACGGTATGCCGGAGCCGAGCGCGACGCTCCGGAAGAACTCCGCTCGGCCGAGAGTTTGCTGAAGAATGCCGAAGACGCTTGGCGCGCCGGCCGCGCCGAAGAGAACGTGGACATCACCGCGCGTCAGGCGGTGAGCGCCGCGGTCAAGGCCGAGTCGACCGCGCTAGTACGCAAAGAGGCCCGCGATAAGCGCAATGAAAAGCTCCGCTCCGATGAAGAGATCCGAAAGGCCGAGGACCGATACGTCGAGGCGCAGAATCAGATCGCGGAGCTCCGCCAGGCGCTTGCCGACGAGACACGCACACGCGAGCTCAGCGAGCGCGACAAGGCGAACTACTTTGCCCAGATCAGAGAGCTGCAGAACGAGAATGCGCGGCTCCGCGACGAGCTCGTCAAGGCAAGGGCCGACGCTGACGCGGCAAGGGCCCGCGTCGCGACGCTCGAGGGCGAGAACCGCGCCGTCCGCAGCGAGGCCGAAAGGCAGGAGCGGGCCTATCGCCTGCAGGCAAACGAGCCGTCGGTCATCGCCGCGCTCAAGAGCGTCGGGGCCGTCGTCAAGAATGAACGCGGCATCGTCGTGACGCTGCCCGAGAATATGTGGTCGGGAATTCGCTCGGCGGCCTTTGGCCCATCGGCCGATCCGCGGATCACCGCCGTCGCCAACGTTCTCCTCGGCAACGCCGATTACGCCGTGACGATCGAGTCGCACACCGACGCCGGCGGCCCGCCCGAAGAGATGCATAATCTGACTTCGCAAAGAGCCGGAGCCATCGCCGCTCGTCTGCGCGATCTGGGGATCGACGAGACAAGGATCAGGGCCGCGGGACTCGGAGCATCGCTGCCGGTCGCGCCGAATACGACCAATGCAAACCGCGCAAAGAATCGCCGCGTACAGATCATCCTGACGCCGACGATCTAGGCCGGCGAATCAAACTTCAAAAGAAGAAGGGTCTGTCGAGAAAGCCGTTTCGAAAAAAGGGATAACTATCCACTATCCGCTATTAACTACCCACTGGATCATTCAGTGTGTAGTTGATAGCGGATGGTCGCGCTGGCCGGGGCTTCTCGCACAGCCGCTTTTTACGTTCGCAAAACGTGGATGCGGTCGGGCGGCAGACCGAGCATGCACTCAACGCCGGGAGTAAGGCCGACGACACGGAAGACACGCGCCTCGAGAGCGAGGCCGCCGGCGTCGAACGAGACCAGCGTCGTCGCACCGAGCGGACGGATCGCGGTGACGACGGCGCGGAGGAGATTGTCCTCTGGGAACGACGCGCCGAATGAGATCGAGATGTCCTCGGGTCTGATCGCGAGCGAGACGTTTTGATTGATGGCGCCGAGGCGGGCGATATCGGCCCGCTGCGTGAAGAGCCTATGCTCGCCGGTGATCGTGACGAATTCGGGCTGTTCGGCCTTGCTCGAGGTCAGACGGCGAGCGGCAAAGATATTGTTGCGGCCGGTGAGACGCGCGACGGCCGTCGTCTCGGGATTTTCGTACACGTCCTGCGGTCGTCCAGACTGCGCGACCTCGCCATTCGCGATGACAAATACCTTGTCGCACGCGAAGCAAAGCGTTTCGAAGTCGCTCGAGGCGATGATGACCGTGCGGGCTCCCGCAGCCGTCGACGAGCGCAGCCGATCTATCCAGTCAAACCTCGATTGTTCGTCGCGGCCCGCGAAGGGCTCGTCGAGCAAAAGCGTGCCGGCCTCGCCGTCGAGCGCGGCCGCCAGCGCCGCGTCGTCAAGGCCCGGCCGCGCCGCATCATTTCTTAGAATCCGCTGCAGAAGCGAGAGCTTGGGCTGCCCGACCAGCCGCGCGCGTTCAAAGCCGCCGAGCACTCCCGTTGACGGGGTCTCGACACCGGCGAGTATGCGAAGGAGCGTCGTCTTGCCGCCGCCTCTCGCCGCCAGAATGCCGGCGACCTGTCCTTTTTCGATGTCGAGAGTGATGTCGCGAAAGACCCAGGTGTCGCCGTATCTCCGGGAAAGATTACGAGTCGTAAGCGGCATAATTTAAGGAATTTGGAACACCATCGAGGCTGGGCCGTGCAAAGAAAAGTATGCTTTTGTCATCACATTAAAGCAAGTATACTGTCGACGCGATGGCTGAGCAGAAAAAGTCTTTGAAACGCAAGATCATTCACGCCGGAGGCTGGCAGGTCGCCAAGCGCGCGGCAAAGATGGTGCCCTTCGGCGGAACGGTGCTGGCGGTCGGCCTGGTCGGTCACGACATCCGAAAAAAAGGCGTCGTCAAGGGCGTGATAAATTCGGGCCTCGACGCGATCCCGGTGATCGGTCTCGCCAAGAATGCGGTCGAGCTTTTTACCGGCGACTTTTTGCCAGACAAGACGCCGAAAAAGAAATAGGCGGTGAAAATGTTCAGAGCTTTAAGATTCAACACCCTCACGCTGGTCTCGCTCGCCGCGCTCGCGACGCTAGTGAGCCTGCCGGCCGACGCGCAGACCCGTAAAAAGAAGCGGACCAAGCGTGCGACCGCCAACGTCGTCACAACGCTCCCGACGCCGCCGGCAGGCGACGCGAGCGTCGTCAGCCGAGCTGACGAATATCAGGAGAACTCGGTCATCGTCGACCCGTCGGCGCAGCCCGCGGGCGCGGCGAGTACCGTCTCGCCGACCGACGATGCGAACGCGCGGCGGATCAAGGACATTCAATCGCGCGTCAAGCGGCTCGAGTCAGCCAAGCCGAGCGACGAGGCCGAGCGGCAGCGGGCGCTCGCGGCCAATCTCGACATTTTGACCAAGGCCGAGCAGAGGGCCGAGTCGATGAGACGGCAGCGGTTTGAGCTGATCGAGAAACAGAACGCCATTCAGTCGCGGCTTGATCAGATAGAGATCGACATTCGCCCGGAAATGATCGAGCGGCAAGCCGCGATGGCCGGCTCGCTGCGGCCCGAGGAGCTCCGGGAGGCGCGCCGGCGGAGCCTCGAATCGGAGCGGCGAAACCTGCAGACGCTGCTTACCGACATCACGGCCGCGCGCGCGAAGCTGGAACTCAACCTCCAACGCGCCGAGGCTCTCGTGGACAAGCTCCGCGATAAGCTCGACGTCGAGATCGACGCGGCGATCGAGCCGGCAAAAAAGCCCGACGAACAATAGTCACCGACAATTCCGATCCACGTGCAAGCGGCCGGTCGTCCGGCCGTTCCGCTTTACGGATACACAATGTCGCGGCTCCCGCGGCGTCAATTCGTCAAAGAGGAGATTGCAATGAGGATACGAGCTTTTTTATTCGTCTCGGCGGCCCTTTTGGCCGCGTTCGTCTTTTGTCAGCGAACACCCGCGCAGGGCGTGATCGTGCCGATCATCTGCGACGTACGGCCGTGCCGTCCGGTCCCTCGTCCGGTCCCGCTGCCAAACGTGCTGCCGGTCAAGTCGATCAAGATCGACGTCAAGATCGACGGCCAGGTCGCCACGACCCACGTCGAGCAGGTCTTTAGGAACGACACGCCGCACACGCTCGAGGGAACGTACTTTTTCCCGATAGCCGAGTCGGCCTCGATCTCGAGCTTCGCGATCTGGGAGAACGGCAAGCGTCTCAGCGGCGAGGTGCGCTCGCGCGACGAGGCTCGTCGGATCTACGACGAGATCGTTCGCCGCCAGCGCGACCCGGGCCTGCTCGAGTACGCGGGCAAAGATCTGTTTCAGGCGTCGATCTTTCCGATCCCTCCAAATTCTGACAAAAAGCTCGAGCTGACCTACACGCAGGTGCTCAAGGTCGAGTCCGGAACGGCGGCCTACAGGTACCCGCTCGGCACCGGGCGAAACCTCTGGACGCCGCGGCCCGAGCCTCTGGCGGCAAACCCTCGCGGACAGGGTAACGCGCAGCAGTTCGGGACGGTATCCGGCCGCGTGGAGGTCGCGGCGCGCGAGCCGCTCCGCAATATCTATTCGCCGTCTCACGCGATCGACGTCAAGAAAAAGGGGGAGACCTCGGCCGTCGTGACGTTTGAGACGAGCAGCAGCGACAGCGACTTCGAACTCTTTTACGGCTTGTCGGACAAAGACGTCGGGATGTCTCTGCTGACCTACCGCGAACCCGGAAAGGACGGTTACTTTCTGCTGATGATCTCGCCTCGCGACACGCTGTCGGACCGCGAGCTCGAGAACAAGGACATCGTTTTCGTCATCGACACGAGCGGCTCGATGGCAGACGAAGGCAAGATGGACAAGGCGCGCTCGGCGCTGCTCTTCGGCATCCGGTCGCTGCGCGAGGGCGATCGCTTTAACGTCATCAGCTTTGCCGGCGAAGAGCGTCTGATGGAGCGCCGGCCGATCGCGGCGGACGCGGCGGGCAAGCGTCGCGGCGAAGAGTTTGTCAACGCGCTCCGGCCGAGCGGCGGCACGAATATCAACGATTCGCTCGTGGCCTCGCTCAAGCAGTTCGGATCAGATCGCGGCGGCCGGCCGAAGATGCTCGTCTTTATGACCGACGGGCTGCCGACCGTCGGCGAGGCGAATATCGACAAGATCGTCGCCAACGTGCGCGCGGCCAGGAGCGCGGGAATTCGCGTCTTTCCGTTCGGCTTCGGTTACGACGTCAACACCGCACTCCTTGACCGGCTCGGTTCGGAGAACGACGGCGTCTCGGATTACGTGCAGCCTAAAGAGGACCTCGAGATCAAGGTCTCAAACTTCTTCTCGCGCGTCAGCTCGCCCGTGCTCTCCGACATCGAGCTCGACTTTGGCCGGGCCGAGACCGATCTCACATACCCGCGAAAGGTGAGCAATCTGTTTCGCGGCGGGCAGATCGCGATCATCGGGCGATACAAGAATTCGTCCGACATCCGCGACATGGCGATCACCGTGAGAGGCCGATCGGCCGGCGAAGTGCGGAGCTTTGCATTCGGTGACGCCGACTTTCCGCTGCAGAGCGGCGAGAACGCATTCCTCCCGCGTCTGTGGGCATCGCGTCGCGTCGGCTGGCTGATCGAGCAGATCCGCCTCAACGGCGAAACAAAAGAGCTGCGAGACGAGGTCACCGAGCTCGGCACGCGCTACGGCATCGTCACGCCGTACACGTCGTATCTCGCGACGGACGGCAGCTTCCGCCAGGCGGACCGCGCATCGATGGACGCCGTGCTGCTGGCACCCGCGGCTAAGGCAGTGCGCGCTCAGAGCGGAGCCGGAGCGGTGCAGATGAGCATTCAGCAAAACTCGATGCAATCGAATATGCGCGTCGCCGCCGAGGCCGCCAAAAAGGACGCCGGCGAGGAGATCCTGATCCGCAACAGCCAGCAGACGCAGTTTGTCGGGAACAAGAATTTCCAGAATCAAAACAACGTCTGGGTCGACGTCGAGTATTCGGACAAGACAAAGCTGCCCGAGCGCAAGCTGCAGTTCCTGAGCGCCGAGTACCTCGATCTCGTCCGCCGTGAGCCGGCACTCGCCCAATATCTCTCGCTGGGCGAAGAAGTGGTCCTCGTCTGGAAAGATACGGTCTATCGCATCACGAATCGGCCGTAGCCGGTCAGGCGTGCGTTAGGCGAGGGTGATTTTTCTCGATCGTGCGGTTATTCTATCGAGAAATATCACCCTCTGTTTTTGGAGTCGGAACGCCGTCATGAAGAGCATAATTTCGATGATCTCGCTTCTGTTCTTTGCGGCCGGGCCCGCCGCCGCGCAGTCCGCCTGGGCGCCGTCAAAGGCGCCCACAAATGCCGATCTGGTGGCCGTCTATTTCACCTCGTCAAAGACCGGCTGGGTCGCCGGTGACGGCGGATACCTGGCTGCGACCGGCGACGGCGGCCGCACCTGGGTTCGACAGGCGATCTCGACGACCGAGAACATCAACGAGATCTACTTTCGCAACGACGACAACGGGTATCTGGTCGCCGGTACAAAGCTCTTTATCACGCGAGACGGCGGCCGCTCGTGGGTCGAGACACGCATCCACGATCCCCGAGAATTCGGCGGTGCGACGCCGGAATTCTTGAGCATCCGTTTTGCCGACAAGAAGCGCGGCCTCGCGATCGGCTCGCTTTTGAACGCAAAGGGCGACGTCGTCGACTCGCTCGTGATGCGCACGGTCGACGGCGGCGAGACCTGGAAGCGTGTGCGTGTGCCGTCGCGGCTCGAGCTGTTTCATCTGGACTTTAACGGCAGCGACCGCGCCTGGATCGTCGGCGACCAGGGGCTGATCCTCGCCACCGCCGACAGCGGGGCCACGTGGCGTGTGCAGCCGAGCGGAACGACCGCCGCGCTCTTTAACGTCGACTTCAGGGATGACGAAGAGGGATATGCGGTCGGCGAGACCGGCACGATCCTGCGGACCGACAACGGCGGATCGAGATGGGAAAAGGTCAAGACCGCCTGGCGCGACACGCTGATGCGGGTCGATTTTGCCGACGACAAGAACGGCTGGGCCGTCGGCCACCGCGGAACCATCTTGCGAAGCTCGGACAGGGGCCGGAGCTGGGTGCGGCAGGAGAGCCGCACGACCGCAAACCTTTACGGGCTCTTCCTGACCAAAAAGTTCGGATTTGCCGTCGGAGCGGACGGCACGCTCGTCAACTATTTAAAATAAAGGCAAAACAAAAACGACCTGTATCCCAGGGTTAACACTTTTGTTAACCTGTGCTATCGTACATCACAATTCCTAACCCATAATCCTTCGGTCGATAAGGATTCGTTATACATAAACCTAACCTTTTGGAGGAGTGATGATGAGTAAAAGACCACTTGCATTCGCGTCGGCCGTGATAGCGCTGATGTGTTTGCTGGCAGTATCGTCCTTCGCGCAGGGCACGACCTCGCGCGTAACAGGTACGGTCACAGATACGTCAGGAGCGGCGGTTGCCGGCGTTACCGTCTCGCTGACCAGAGAAGGCGTCGCTACGCCCTTGACGACGCAGACCGGCGACGACGGACTCTTCGTCTTCGACCTCGTGCAGCCGGGAACGTACACATTGACATTCGAAAAGGCGGGCTTCAAAAAACTCGTTTCGTCGAATAACCAGGTTCTCGTCAATCAGCCCGCGACGATCAACGCCGCTCTCGAGGTCGGCAGCGTCGAAGCTGTGGTAAACGTCGAGTCCACCGCCGAACAGGTTCAGACCGGAACGTCCGGCAACGTCGGCTCGACCATCGAGCAACGCTCGCTCGAGGCACTGCCGATCGTCGGTTTGCGCGGCCGCAATCCGCTGGATCTGCTCAATTATCAGCCGGGCGTGGTCGTCGGCGCTAATACCGGAGGCGGCGTCCACGTGAACGGCTCGCGCGATCGCGCATTTAACTTCACGCTCGACGGCATCGACATCAACGAGTCGACGGCCGGCGGATCTAACTTTACGCCGCTCAGGCCAAATCCCGACTCGGTCCAGGAATTTCAGATCGTGACAAGCAACGCGACCGCGGAGCTCGGCCGCAGCAGCGGTGCACAGGTTACATTCGTCACGCGATCGGGCACGAACGAGTATCACGGCAACATCTTTGAGTACTACCAGACGCCGGACTTCAACGCGAACGAATGGGAAAGCAATCTCAACGGCATTCGCCGCCGGCAGTTCGTGCAGCATATCTACGGCTTTAGTCTCGGCGGCCCGGTGCCGACGCTCGGCTTTGGCGAGGGGACGCCTTTCTTTAAGCCGCTGCGCGACAAGGCATTCTTCTTTATCAACTACCAGCGGCTTTACGCGACGGAGAGCAGGCTGGTGCAGCGAACCGTTTACACGGACCTCGCGCGTCAGGGGATCTTTCGCTATGTAGTCGGACAGCGAAATTCGCCCGCGGGCTCCGGCGCGACCGCGTCGGTCGACGCGGCCGGCAACCCGCTTTATCCGGCGTGCAGTTCAACCGTGACGACCAACTGCATCCGTACCTACGACGCGCGTACGGGCCCGATCAGTTTTGACCCGCTCGTCTCCGGGATCATCCGAAGCTACCCGCTGCCGAATGATTTCTCGCGGGGCGACGGTCTGAACATCGCGGGCTATAACTTCAACGCTCCGCAGCTCGAGAAGCAGTGGGACCTCGTGATGCGCTTTGACTACGCGATCAACAGCAAGAATCACGTCTATTTCCGCTACGCAGAGGGCGAGCAGAATACGATCGGCGACTCCGCCAACGGCGGCCTCCAAGCGTTTCCGGGCTTTCCGAATCTGGTCGACACTTTCCGGCGGCCCAAGAACTACGCGCTCAACTACCGCTGGTCGCCGACCGCCAAGTTCACCAACGAGGCGATCTTTGGCCTCAGCCGTTTCCGATTCAAATTCGCAACGCCGGAAGTTCACCCCGAAGTTCCGTTCGTGCTGAACACGATCAACGACGCGTACACAAACTTTGCCTACAACGCACGCGCGGCGCGGACGTTCCAGTTCGTCGACAACGTGACGATGGACTTTTCGCCGCACATCATCAAGGCGGGCATCAACTTCCGTTTCGGCCGTCAGTTTGACGACCGCTCGAGCGCGGGCGGTTCGATCGAGCCGGCGGTCGGATTCGGTGCCGGGTCGAGCGATTTCTCGGCATGGGCGCTGCCGACCGCGGGGTCGACCTCGATCAACTCTACCGACCTGACAAATCTGCGTTCGCTGATAAACAACATGATCGGCCGCATCGGCAGCTACAGCCAGGGATTTGTCGTGGACCCGAGGAACCCGAACGCGTGGGCGCCGGCCGGCACGCGCTGGAATTGGTACGCCTACTATCCTGAATACGACTTTTACGTTCAGGACACGTGGCGGCTCAAGCCGAATTTTGTTCTGGATCTCGGACTGCGATACGAGGTGAAGCTCAGTCCTTCGTCCAAAGACCTTCCGATCCTCAGAGCGAATCAAAACTTCGTGATCGGAGCTCCCCCGTCGAACACGCTTCGTTGGGAAGAGGGCAAGATCTTCCCGAACGACTTTAACAACTTCGGTCCATCGGTCGGTTTTGCGTGGGACCCGTTCAAGAACGGCAAGACCTCGATCAGGGCGAATTATCGCCTTTCGTACGACCGATTCCCGTCGCAGGTGTTTGCCAACAGCATCTTCCAAAGCGCGCCGGGCAACACTTTTTCGGCGTCGGCGAGCGGCATCGCGCAGCAGAACCTTTTGCTGCGAAACGGCCTGCCGAATCTTTTCCCGTCGCAGACTCCCGACCAGCTCCGGCAGCCGCCGGCATTCTCGACGAGCAGCATCACGGTGGTCGCTCCTGACACGCAGTACCCCGAGATCCATCAGTGGTTCGCGGGCATCCAGCGAGAGATCTGGGGCGGCAACGTGGTCGAGGTCGACTATATCGGCAAAAAGGGACTTCACCTTTTTGGCGGGTATGACGCGAACCAGGTCAACATCTTCGCTTCAGACCCGCGCTGCCCGGGACAGACCTTTCTGGACGCGTTCATTCTTGCTCGCAATGACACGTCTTCAAGCCCTTGCCTGATCAATCTGCTCTTCACAGGCAGTCCGACCAACACCGCGGGGACGACGACATTCCGCGGGATCGCAGCGATCCAGTCGACGCTCGCCCTGACAAACACTGGCGGCAGCGTCGCGACGGCGGCGCAGGTCGTCTCGCAGCGGACCTCAGGCACCAGCCAGATGATCGCCACGACGATCGGCAATCCGTTCTTTTTCCAGAAGTACCCGCAGTTCACCGGTGCGCTCAATGTGCTCGACAGTAACGACTACTCGTTCTATAACGGGCTCGAGTTCATCATCAAACGGCGTATGAAGAACGGCTT
This sequence comes from Pyrinomonadaceae bacterium, assembly GCA_046313635.1. GTDB lineage: Bacteria > Acidobacteriota > Blastocatellia > Pyrinomonadales > Pyrinomonadaceae > OLB17. The sequence goes on from JBKBYA010000002.1 coordinate 394,605, forward strand.
CGGGTATCAGGTCGGCTACACGTGGTCGGTCTCTAAAGACACGCGTTCATTCGACCCCACATTCACTATCGTGTCGAGAGCGAACGCCCAATCCGCGTCAAGCACGCCCTTCGACATCAACAATCGAGACCTCAACTATGCGTGGTCCGATTTCGATCGTCGTCACGTGCTTGTCGGGACGTACGTCTTCGAACTGCCTTTCGGCCGCGGCCGCAAATTCGCGTCCGACGTTCCGAAAGCTCTCGATTGGATCATCGGCGGCTGGCAGATCGCCGGTACTTACCTCTGGGGTTCGGGGCGGCCGTTCACGGTCTACTCGGGTCTCAATACTTTCAGCAACGTCAATCAATCGTTCGCTAACTGCAGCAGCTGTCCGCGCGATCTGGGCAGGCTGGTGGAACGCAACGGCGTCTGGTACTGGTTCTCAGAAGCAGATCAGGCGAAGTTCAGCCAGCCGGCTCCGGGCGAGCTCGGCAATACGGGCCGCAACTACTTCATCGGTCCGCGATCGTTCCAGACCGACATGTCGCTCTCGAAAAAATTCCGCTTTACCGAAAGCATGAATTTGGAGCTCCGTGTGGACGCCAAAAACCTGACTAACAACGCTTCGTTCGGGCTGCCGACGGCGACCTTTAACTCGACGGTCTTTGGCCGGATCAGGGACAGCGTGACGAGTTTTGCACGACGCGTGCAGATCTCGGGCAAGTTCAACTTCTGATCTGAACTGCAAAACTGAACGATGATGCCCGGCCGATAGATTTGGCCGGGCATCTCTTTTTGCGTTCAGGCAACGGCGATCGCGGCCTGTTCATCTATTGGAACGGATAGAGAGTTGCCTCGCATGGTGCGAGTGAGATCTTTCTGATTCCTCCTGTTTCGTACTAGCCCGTCGAGCTTTGTTCACTCGGCGGGCTTTTTTTGTGAGCTTGCGACCTTTGATCTGACCTGCCGACGGATGCGTCGTCCGTCCCTGCGGGCCTTTTCGGCGAGGGCCGCCAGTTCGCCGGCTCTCGGCAGCACCGCAAGGGCGCGCAGGACCTGCGGGTCGGTGGCCGCGAGCAGCCGGTCGGCGGCCTCGGGGCCGAGCAATGCGAGGGAAAGATCGTGCGAGAGCCGCTCGATCACAAACTCCTTGTTTGACCGTGCGCTTGCGGGCGGGACGCCGGGGAAAGCCGCTGTCAGATAACTCTCAAACTTTTCAAATAACCCTTCGGCCTCGGCCCGGATCGTGTCTGCGGCAGGGGCCGGGCCGGCGCCTGATTGTGCCTGCCGGGCCAGCGTGTCGCGCACGAAAGCGAAGATCGGATCGATGAGTCGCAGCTGCGCCGCGGTCAGAGCCGGCGGAGCGACGGCTTCGTCCGGCGTGATCCCGTCGCCGCCGAAGAGCCGGCGATTTGTGAGGCTCCGCGTCTCCTGCCGGACGCTGCGGTCCGATACCTCGTCGCGCTTGTAGTAGTCGTAAAGCCCCGACGTCGAGTAATCGCGCTGGATCGAACGTCCAGACGGCGTGTAGTATCGTGCGGTCGTCAACGTCAGGCCGCTCTTTTCGGGCAGATCGAATACGCTCTGGACGAGCCCTTTCCCAAACGTTCGCTGGCCCACGATCAAAGCACGATCGTTGTCCTGCAGTGCTCCGGCGACGACCTCCGATGCCGACGCGCTCCCTTCGTTGACCAGCACGACCAGCGGCACCGTCTCGGGCGACCGCGACGCCGACCTCCAGACGCGGTTGTCGAATGGATGGCGTCCGCGTTGGGTGACGACGACCGAGCCCGCGGGCAGAAACTTTTCGGCGATCTTGATCGACTCCTCGAGAATGCCGCCGTGATTGTCGCGCAGGTCGATGATCAGCCCCCGCAGACCTTGCCTTTTGAGATCGTCGAGCGCCTTTGAGAACTCTCCTGACGTGAGATAGTCAAAACCGCCCGACAGCTCGATATAGCCGACGCCGGTACGCAGCATATAGGCGTCTGCGACCGAATGCTGTTCGACATTTGCGCGGCGGAGCTCGACCGGAACGGGCCTGCTGAACCCGATCCGCTCGATAACGAGCCGGAGCCGCGACCCCTGTCGGCCGCGCACCTTCTCTCGTACCTCGTCCGACGTCCGCCCCGACATCGCCTCGCCGTCGACGCTGACTATGCGATCGCCGAAACGCAGCCCGGCCATTCGAGCCGGCGAGCCCGGGACCGTCGCGAGAATGTACGTCTCGAGCGTACCGTCGCGCTCGTAGCTCGCGATCGTCGCTCCGATGCCCGAATAGAGCCCGTCCTCCTCGGCGAGCAGGTCGGCATACTCTTTTTCGTCAAAATACGACGAGTGCGGATCGAGCGCTTCGAGAGAGCCCTGGATCGCCGATCGCATCGCGGCGGCAAGGTCGGGGCGGCCGCCGTAGTTGTCGGCAATGATGCGCAGGGCGTCGGCAAGCTCGTCTGTGAGCCGCTTTCTGGCCGCGGAACGCTGTTCGTCGGCGGACGACTTATGGGTCCCGCGGCCGCGGCCGTCGTTTGGCCGCTGCCGTCGCGAGGCAGAGAACGTTTGTCCCGCTGAAAGCGAAAAGTCGGACGCCGAGGTCGCCGCGGACGCTCCCACGCCAACCGGAGCGGACGATGTTTGCGCGAGGTTGCCGGCCGCCGAGGCCGCCGCCAATATCGAGGTCGCGATTATCAGGCTGGCCCGCTTTCTCAAGTAACTCACGCGAGCGATGTTATCTAATCGCGGAGCGGCAGCGCAACGTTCGGATCACGATTACCGCCCTCGCCTGAAAAGGCTTTGATTTCCGCAGGTCAAAATGTTTTGATAAATCACACATGGTCATCCAGCCGCCGCGCTGCCGCATCGGCCGCCGCCCTATGCGGCCCTGGCCGGTGCTCCCTGATCGAACAAGAGCTATGTCGGAAACATTTGACCTTAAGCCTCTCGAAATAGAACAGTACACGCTCTCAAACGGCCTGCGGGTCGTGCTCAACCGCGACGCCGCGGTCCCGGTCGTCGCCGTGGCTGTGTATTACGACGTCGGCTCGCGTAACGAGCGCGAGGGGCGGACGGGGTTTGCTCACCTCTTCGAACACATGATGTTCCAAGGGTCCGAGAACGTGCCGAAGGCCGGCCACTTTCAATACATCATGAAGGCCGGCGGCACGATGAACGGCACCACGTCGAGCGAGCGCACCAATTACTACGAGACCCTGCCGGCCGATCAACTGCCGCTAGCGCTGTGGCTCGAGTCCGACCGCATGCGTTCGCTCGCCGTCACGCAGGAGAATCTCGACAACCAGCGCGAGGCCGTCAAAGAAGAGAAGCGGCTCCGCTACGACAATCAGCCTTACGGCCAGATCTTTGATCTGCTCGGGTCGATGATCTATAAGAACTTTGCCAACGCACATTCGACCATCGGCTCGATGGAAGACCTCGACCAGGCGACGGTCGAGGACGTTCAAGAGTTCTTTCGCATCTATTACGCACCGAATAATGCCGTACTCGTGATCTCGGGGGCCTTTGAGATCGACGAGGCCAAACGACTGGTCGAGACCTATTTCGGCGATATCCCGCCGCAGCCGCTGCCGCCCCCGATCGACGTCACGGAGCCGCCCGAGGTGGCCGAGCAGTATCGCTGCTGGGAAGACCCGCTCGCACCGCTGCCGGCATTTTTGATCGGCTGGAAGGTCCCGCCGCGTCGCTCTGCCGAGTTCAACGCGCTCTATCTCGCCGGAAAGATACTCTACGACGGCGACAGTTCGCGGCTCTACCAAAGGCTTGTGAAGGGCGACGAATCGGTGATACAGCTTTTCGGCTTTACCGACGAGCGGCGAGGTCCGTCGAGCATTTTTATCGGGGCGATCCCAAAGCCCGAGCAGGACCTGAGCAGGATCCGCGATGTGATAATGAGCGAGATCCGCGATCTCGCGACCAACGGGCCGACGGCCGCCGAGATGGAAAAGGTCGGAAATCAACTCGTGAACGACGTCGTACGAATGCGCCAGTCGTCGATGAACCGGGCACAGCACATCGCCGAGTTCGCTCTCTACGACGGCGACCCGACGCTCATCAACAGCGAACTCGACGAGCTGCTCGCCGTCACGCCGGACCAGATCCGCGAAGCCGTCGCAAAGTATCTCAACACCGAGAACCGCGCTCTGCTCGACGTCGTTCCCGCGGGTAAAGGCTGAGAGCGAATTGAGAGTTGAGAATTGAAAATCGAGAGACGAGAGAGCCCTATGCTTTTTAAAGAAAGGTCCTGAGCATTCGCGCTGCGGGTCGTGGGATCTTTTCAGCATCTCGATCGAAGCGGTGACGGTACATCGTTCGCATCTTTCATTTCGCCTTTCGTACGAAGACTTAAGATTATGACCGCAACACGACAATCTCCTCCCCAGCCGCTCGCCCCCGTTTCGTTCCATCTCCCGGAGCCATTCGAGACGAAGCTCGATAACGGTCTGAGGATCGTTATTTTTGAGGACAAACGTCTGCCGCTGGTGAGCTTCAGGCTTGCTTTTTTCTCCGGCGACGCGGACGATCCGGCCGAGGTCTCGGGACTCACGTCGGCAATGGCGTCGCTGCTGAACGAAGGCACGCTCAACCGTACGAGCAAGCAGCTCGCCGAGGAGGTCGAGCGGCTCGGAGCTAACCTCTCGGCGCACGCCTCCGATGATTTTACGATCGTCGCGGCCTCGTCGCTCTCGCTCTACAGCTCTGCGATCCTTGAGCTGATGGCCGAGGTCACGCTGCGGCCGGTCTTTCCGGAGAACGAGCTCGACCTATACAAGCGCAATACGATCGAGAACCTGAAGTTCCAGCGCTCGCAGCCCAACTTCCTGGCAAACGAGCAGGCGTCGCGGCTGCTGTTTGGCGAGCATCCCTACTCGCGAGTCGCGCCCCGGCCCGAGCACGTCGAGCGGTTTACGCGCGAGGCCCTTTTGGCACTGCATGCGAAGGTCATGGCACCGAACAACGCCGTCTTTGTCGTGGTCGGAGATGTCGAGCGCGATGCCTTTCTAGGCGAGGTCAACGATCTCTTTGGCGGATGGAAGGCCGGCGACTACAAGGCCCCGGAGTTTCCGGACTTTCCAAAGCGGGCGGGCCGCACGCTCACGATCGTCGACCGCCCCGGTTCGGCGCAGACCAATATCGTCATCGGCAACCTCGGCATCGCGCGTTCCGACCCGGACTATTTTCCCGTCATAGTGATGAATCAGGTGCTCGGGGCCGGAGCTTCGTCGCGCGTCTTCATGAACCTTCGCGAAGAGAAGGGCTACACCTACGGAGCCTACACGCGTTTTGACACGCGGCGGCTTGGCGGCAGCTTCGAGGCGACGGCCGAGGTGAGGACGGCCGTCACCGGCGACTCGCTCAAGGAGCTTTTTTACGAGCTCGAGCGCATCCGCAGCGAGCGTGTCTCTGACGAAGAGCTGCGCGACGCCAAGAATTTTTTGACCGGCGTATTCCCGATCCGCGCAGAGACGCAGGAAGGGCTGACCAACCTGATCGTCAACCAGCAGCTTTACGATCTGCCCGCCGACTACCTGCAGACGTATCGCGAGCACATCGAAAAGGTGTCGGCCGACGACGTCCTCGCCGCGGCGCAAAAATACGTGAGGCCTGCCGAGGCGGCGATCGTGCTCGTCGGCGACGCGGCCGAGATATTGCCGCAGGCCGCGAGCTACTCGGAGGCCGTCGAGATATTTGATACCGACGGCCGGCCGCGCGAACTATCGAATTATGTCGGTTCCGACCGATCGCCCGCCGCTGATGTGGCCGGCGAATGGAAGCTCGAGATCGACTTTCAGGGGCAGAGCATTCCGGTCGCGCTCAAGCTCGAGTCGGACGGCGATCGTTTGCACGGTTCGATCTCGACGATGCTCGGCGACGGCCGCATCGAGGAAGCGAAGGTACGCGGAAATCGGCTGTCGGCGACCGCGATCGCCGAGTTTCAAGGGCAGCCGCTTGAGCTCGCGATCAGCGCGTCCGTCGACGGCGAGACGATGAAGGGGACGATCACCGCGCCGATCAGCCCGGAGCCGCTCAGCTTTTCGGGTTCGCGGTGAGATCAAATTAAAAGGCTGGATCTATGAGGGGCTGCCTGAAAAGGCAGTCTCGTTTTTGTTCGCGGTAGAGCGTCGCCCGCGCGGGACTTGGGCTAGCCGCCGAGAACACGGCGCTCGAACGAGAATCAACCTCTCTGGGCTCCGCCCGCCTATTTGCGGAAAAGCTCTGCTTTTCCGAGCCGCTCTCCGCCAGCTCTCCGGCGGCGGGGCCGCCGTGGGAGGCGGAGCCTCAATAATGTTTGCGGGCAGCCGACGGAAAATCGGAGCTTTTCCGCAAATATATCGGCGGAGCCGAGAGAGCAAGATCAGCGACGGGGTTTTTCAGAGTTGGAGAGAGACGAGGCGTTCCGCGCGGTTTGCACGGTCGCACATCAGGAGATAAACGCCCTCGTGCCGCTCGCCTTCGTGCGACCAGTCGTACCCGATATCGAGGCACTGCCCGCCGGAGCGAAGCGTGACGACCAGATCCGAGCGCGATTCAAAAAATGGGTTCGGCGGCAAATATAGCCGGCTGCGGCCGGTCCATTCGCCGGCGAGCTTTGCGAGATCGGGGTGAACGCTCATAGACGTTATTGAATTTCGCCGCGAGCGTAGCACGTAACCGCGAAAAAAAAAAGACGCCGGTCGAACGGACGGCGTCTTTGCTCTTGAGTTGGAGTTTTGGGCCATGAGTGAGGTGATCGCTGCACCATGGAGAATGCAGGAGACGGGTTCGTCACGGCCCAAAACGTGAATTGAGCTTTTAGCTTGCTCGGCGCAGCGGCGTGCGGTCGGTCTCGGCCGGACGCTGCAGCTCCTGCAGGTGCTTGATGAATTCGGACGCGGCCTTTTTTGATAGCTCGTCCGTACGGCAGTTCATCACCGACTGGCACTCCTCGTCCGCATTGATCCGCATCTCGCGGGCTATCGCGCGGATCATCCCGAGCTGCTTCGCCGTGACGAGATCGGCGAGGTTCTTCGCGACCGGATCGGAGGGGAAGTTGGGCTCGTTCTCATCACGCGCCTGCACGCCGCCGTTGCGTTCAATGACGTCTGATTCCTTTTTGTAAAGATCACGGGCGATGCCGAATTTGACCGCAGCCCGCTTGAGTGCGTCGTGCTCGGCCTTTTTGATCCCGGGCTCGCTGTTCGCACTGCCGGTGCCGACGCCTTCGCGGGTCACGCCGTCGATCGTGATCGCCGCCGTCACGGTGATCAGCTCGCCGATCTGGCGAATGTCCTTGACGGTGTGCGACCAGTTTGGGGCCGAGTCGTCAAGAATGTCGGCGACCGTGTGCCACTCGACGTAGTCGACCATCTGCACGTGCCCGTTGCGGTCGCGCCAGCCCTCGCGCTGCTTGACGAGCTTCGGATCGACGTGCCGGCGAAGCTCCTTGAGCGTCTCCGAAAAATCGAGAACGTTAGAGTGCTCTTCGCGCTCGGTCAGCTCGTCCAGCCCCGCGAGATCGGCGCCTCCCACTTCCTTAAGATCAATGTTCTTCATTGCTTTTGCTCCTTGTGTGTTCCTCGACCTCGTCGCCGTGACCTCGATCGCTGCTTCCGGTCCGTCAGAAGCCGCATCGGTCTCGTGCGTCTCGGTCTCCTGTTCGCCGCGCTCGGACCCGCCGCGCGACTCAGTAAGGTCGTTAACCTGGGGAAGATGCTTTTCATCGCCTTTTACCGCTGCGACCTCGGCATCCTTTATGATCGTCTCCCGCTCGGTATTCCGGGCTTGGAGAGCAAACTTCACAGCCATGATGTGCTCGCAGCGATAACCAACGGCCCTGCCGAATTCCGAAAACTCTGGACAGTTGCAGACGACACGGTTCGTCTCGTCGCGGCGAACTTCATATGAAACAGACTGCCCACGCAGGGCGGGCGTCGAAACAAGAAATTTGTCACCTTCACGCACGACGAGTCCCATCGCGGAGATCGCCCTTGCACGCTTTTCGCGTTGCTGCGCCGACTTGTTTTTGATCTGCTCTTCAACCTTCATTGGCTCGGTAAGACAGAGAAATTAGCTGTCCCATCTATGAAACATTGTATCAACCGGACCTATTTGTTGCAAGCATGAAACGAGGTGTTGCATTTAAAATTCGAGCGTGTTATGTTTTATCCGTGAAATGCGGGGTCCATCGGTGACACTGCCTTGACGGAGGTGATCGAAAGACATGGGATTCAAGAACGAGAGTTTGATAAACACGGTGGAGCTCGGGCGAGCGATCAAACGCCGCCGCGAAGAGCTCGGCCTCAGCCTGCGTGACGTCGCGAACGAGACGGGCGTTTCGGCGTCGACGCTTTCGCGGATCGAGAACGGCACGGGCAAGCCCGACGCCGACAACATCGCGCGGCTTACGTCATGGCTCGATATGCCAGTCGACCGCGTGATGAAAAAGCAGGCGTCGTCCGACGTCGAAGCGGTCGTCTATTATCCGCACGAGGCGACGACCGAGATCGTCGAGGCGCACCTCCGAGCCGATAAGAATCTGACGCCCGAGATGGCGAAGGCATTGTCCGAGATGTTTCGCGTCGCTTACCAGCAGTTCACCAAGCACGGGAAGTAAAGCCGGAAAGTCGGCGGCGTTCACTCTTTAACCTAAAAGAAAAATTATGAACACGATCGAGATCACACGGTCGCGGGCAAGGTACGCCCAAAATCGGCCGCAAATGTTGGACACGAGTTTTGTACTTTTCTTTCTCGCGATGGAACTGGGCCGGGGCGCGGACCTCTATTCGATGGACTCGGCGCTGATGCTCGTCACGCTGGCGACGGTCGCGGTGCTGCCCTTCTTGCTGATCGCGGAGGACGATCGGCCGGCATTCTCGGAGTGGGCGGCGGGGCGTGCGGTGATATCGCTGTTCGGCATCGCGATCGGCGTGATGTTCGCAAGTTCGCTGGGCGTCGTGCTGCCCGAGTCTTTGAGGTTCTTTCCGATGACGGCGCTGATACTGGCGTCGACGGTCTGCTGTCTTAATCAGTTTTACGGGGTTCTTAGAATTCGTCCAGCAAAATAGGCAAAAGGCGAGGGCGACAAAAAGATCCGCGAATGGCTCGGGACCATTCGCGGATCTTGCTATTTGGCTGCCGGCGAATTATGCGGCGGCGTATGTGGGCTGAGTGTCCGAGACGAGCTCGTGGATCGCGGCGACCTGGCGGGCCAATTCGGCATATTGCGGCGGCGTTAAAGCCTGAGCTCCGTCGCAGAGCGCTAGCTCGGGGCACGGGTGCACTTCGATGATCAGACCGTCTGCGCCGACGGCGACGCCGGCCCGGGCGAGCGGGTTGACCATATATGTGTGGCCCGTGCCGTGCGAAGGGTCGACGATGACAGGCAGATGCGACAGACGGCGGATCGCGGGCACGATCGAGAGATCGAGCGTGTTTCGCGCGTGATTGGCGAATGTGCGGATGCCGCGCTCACAGAGGATCACGTCGTAATTGCCCTCGGCCATGATGTACTCGGCGGCAAGCAGGAATTCGTCGAGTGTTGCCGAAAGGCCGCGTTTGAGAAGGATCGGCTTCTTGGCCTGCCCTGCATATTTGAGCAGCGAGAAGTTCTGCATATTGCGGGCGCCGATCTGGATGCAGTCGCCGTACTTTTCGACGAGATCGATGCCGTGCTCGTCCATCGCCTCGGTGACGATATTCAACCCGAACCGTTCGCGGACCTCGGCAAGTATCTTTAAGCCGTCCTCGCCCATTCCCTGGAAAGCGTACGGAGAGGTCCGCGGCTTGAAGGCTCCGCCTCGGAAGAATTTTGCTCCGCTCTCGGCGACCGTTTTTGCCACGGCGAAGACCTGCTCGTGATTTTCGATCGCGCACGGCCCGGCGATCATCGCGAGCTCGCCGCCGCCGATGGTGGCGTTGCCGACCTTGACGACCGATTTCTCGGGCCTCAGGTCGCGCGAGATCAGTTTGTAAGGCTGTGTGACGCGGATGGTGTCGGCGACGCCGGGCAGATTTTCAAAATGTGCGGGATCGATCGCCCCGCGATTGCCGGTGATGCCGATCGCCGTGCGCGTCTCGCCCGGCATCGCATGCCCGCGAAAGCCGAGCTTCTCGACGACCTCTAAAACCCTTTCGATATCCGACTCGGTAGCATCGGACTTCATCACGATCAACATAGCGAAAAAACCTCTTACGAATGAAAAACTAAACTTTAGATTTCGGCACCGGCATTTGCAACCGATGGCAGCAAGCCGCGGACACAGCTGCCGACCCTCTCGACCGGGTCGCTTCCCGCGGCCGATGCACTCGCGATCTCGGCGACGATGGCCGAACCGACGACGGCCGCGTCGGCGTATCGCCAAACGTCCTCGACCTGCGCCGCGGTCGAAATGCCAAAGCCGACCGCGACCGGCAGATCGGTGAATTGCCGCGCACGCTCGACGAGACGTTCCGCGTCGGCGGTCATCGCCTCTCGTGCTCCGGTGACGCCGGCCCGAGAGACGGCGTAGATAAATCCGCTCGCCGCGCGGCAGATCCTCTCGAGACGCGCGTCGCTCGTGGTCGGGGCGACGAGAGAGATCAGATCGAGTCCGCGTGCATTCAACGCTTTTCCGATCGCGGCGGCTTCGTCGTCGATCGCGTCGGTGATCAGTATGCCGTCGACGCCGCGTTCGGCCGCTTTGTCGACGAGCCTCTCAAAACCGTACTGCAGAAGAGGATTGAGATAGCTGAAAAGCACGATCGGTGTTTGGTCGGTCTTTCTGAAGTCCGCGACCATCTCAAGCACGTCGGCGAGCCGCGTACCGCCAGCGAGAGCTCGCTGCGACGACGCTTGTATCGTCGGTCCGTCGGCCATCGGATCGCTGAAGGGAACTCCGAGCTCGATCACGTCGGCGCCGCACCAGGCAAGCTCGCGAACGATCGCGAGAGACGTCGCGCGGTCGGGATCGCCGGCGGTAACAAAGGGAACGAAGCCCTTCCGTCCGGCGGCCTTTAGTTGCGCAAATCTATCGGCGATACGGCTCATAAAATTCCGCGTCCTTCCAGCTCTTCGGCGACGGTGTTGACGTCCTTGTCGCCGCGGCCCGAGAGGTTGACGACGATGATCTGTTCTTTGGACATCGACGGAGCGGCCTTTACGACCTGAGCGATCGCGTGCGACGACTCGAGCGCCGGGATAATGCCCTCGGTTTCAGCCAACAGACGAAACGCGTCCAGCGCTTCGTCGTCCGACGCCGAAACGTACTCGACGCGGCCAGTGTCGTGTAGATGCGCATGTTCAGGCCCGATCGAGGCGTAGTCGAGACCGGCCGAAACCGAATGCGTCGTCGCGATCTGCCCGCTCTCGTCCTGCAGCAGATAACTCTTTGTGCCCTGCAGCACGCCGACGCGGCCTTCGTTCAGGAATCTCGCGGCGTGCTCGCCAAGTGTCGGCCCGCGGCCGCCGGCCTCGACGCCGAGCATTCGAACGTCGGCGTCATTTAGGAAAGGATGAAACAGACCGATCGCATTCGAACCGCCGCCGACGCATGCGATCAAAAGGTCGGGAAGTCGTCCTTCCTTTTCGAGAATTTGCTCGCGAGCTTCGCGGCCGATCACGCTTTGAAATTCGCGCACCATCAGCGGATAAGGATGCGGCCCGAGCGCCGAGCCGAGCAGGTAGTAAGTGTCGTGAACATTCGTCACCCAATCGCGCAGGGCCTCGCTTATCGCGTCCTTGAGAGTTCGCGTGCCCGAATCCACACCGCGAACCTCCGCTCCGAGCAGACGCATCCGAAACACATTCAATGCTTGCCGCCGCATGTCCTCGGTACCCATGTAAACGACGCACTCGAGGCCGAACAGCGCGCAGACGGTCGCCGTTGCGACGCCGTGCTGGCCGGCGCCGGTCTCGGCGATGATGCGCGATCTGCCCATCCGGCGAGCGAGCAGGATCTGCCCGACGCAGTTATTGATCTTGTGCGCGCCCGTGTGATTGAGGTCTTCGCGTTTGAGGTAGATCTTTGCACCGCCGAGCTTTTCCGTAAGACGCCGCGCGAAATAAAGCGGTGTCGGCCGGCCGACATAATCCCTGAGGATCGCGTTCATCTCGTCGCGAAACTCCGCGTCGCTGCGAACGCTAAGGAACGCGTCGGTCAACTCCTCGAGCGGAGCCGCGAGCGTCTCGGGGACAAATCGTCCGCCAAACTCGCCCCAGTATCCGCGGTCGTTTGGTTCGTATTTACTCATAGATCGATCTCGCATTCGCGATAAACGCTCGCACTTTGTCGTGGTCCTTTTTGCCTTTTTCCGATTCGAGCAGACTGCACGCATCGACCGCGAACGGCCTGACGGCGGCGATCGCGTCGGCGACATTCTCGGCCGACAGGCCGCCGGCGAGATAGACTCGATGACCGCCGTCGACGATCGATCTCGCGACGGACCAGTCGGCCACGATGCCGGTGCCGCCGTGCTCGGTCGGAGAAAATCCGTCGAGCAGCACCGCGTCTGCGCCGCACGCATCTATCGACCCGCGATCGAAACCGGGCGATATACGAAACGCTTTTATCACCTCGATGCCCGTCGCATCTCGCAGTCTCTGCACTTCGTCATTCGACTCTTCGCCGTGAAGCTGCACGGCGTCGAGACCGACCGACGCGGCGATGCTCGCGACGAGCCTAGGCGGCTTATTGACAAAGACTCCGACGAGCTTTACACCGTCGGGGAGTTTGTCGACGATCTCGCGGGCGGCCTTGGGATCGATGTACCGAGGGCTTCGCTCGTAAAAATTGAAACCCAGTGCGTCGGCTCCCGATTCGATCGCGTGCAGCGCGTCGTCGAGATTTGTAATGCCGCAGATCTTTACAAAAGTCATTGTCGATTCGTGGGCCTCTAAAACTAATTTCCTTTAAAGAACTGACAACGCCATCTGCCGCGGTTATGCCGCCCTATTTGCGGAAAAGCTTTGCTTTTCCCGAACTTCGTTCCTCTACTGCTTTGCGGCTCTGCCGCCGCCCGCCTGATCACCGGCGGCGAAGCAACAGATCTATTTTCACCGCTGTCGGAAAAGCAGAGCTTTTCCGCAGATAGACAGGCGGAGCCCGATTAGCCGCCAGCGGATCCAACGGACACTGATCGCCATTCATTTATTACCTCGGCCGGGTCGCCCGAGCGCATCAGCGTCTCTCCGACAAGAAAGCCGTCGAATCCTAAAGACCGCAACTCGGCGATATCGCCGGCGGTAGAGATGCCGCTCTCGGCGATCATCAGCGCGCCGCCCGGCTTGTGTCTGATCAGGTTGCGCGAAACGTCGAGTGAGACGGCGAGCGTCTTGAGGTCGCGGTTGTTGACGCCGATCAGTTTGGCTCCGGCCGCCGCGGCGCGGTCGAGCTCACTCGCCGTATGGACCTCGACGAGCGCGTCGATGCCGAGCTCGCCCTCGGCCGCCTGCAGCAGTGAGCTCAATTCGCCATCTGAAAGTGCGGCGACGATCAGCAGCACCGCGTCGGCGCCGGCCGCGGCCGCCTCGTAGATCTGATACGCGTCGACGACAAAATCCTTTCGCAGCAGCGGCAGATCGACCGCCGCACGCGCGGCGCGGAGGTCGTCGAGCGAGCCTCGGAAATACTCGGGCTCGGTGAGGACCGAGACGGCGGCCGCTCGTGCCGACTCGTATGCGCGGACGGTCGCGGCGAGATCGCGGTCGGCGTTGATGACGCCCTTGGACGGGGACGCGCGTTTGAATTCGGCGATGATGTTCAGGCCATCGCGCTCGAGAGCCTTGCGCAGCCGATGCTTTTCGCGGTCGGCAAGTGCGTTGACGGCTTCGCGTCGCACGATGTCGAGCGGCTTGTCGGCGCGGGCGGCCGCGACGCGCGTCCGCGTCTTTTCGACGATCGTTGTGAGAAAGCTGCTATTCATCCGTCTTGTTTGTCATGGCCGCGAGCTCAGCCAGCTTTGCGGCAGCGGAGCCGGAACGCAAACTCTCGCGTGCCGCGGCGAGCGAATCGGCGAGCGTCTCGCCGGTGCCGGCGAGATGGATCGTCGCGGCCGCGTTGAGCAGGACGATCTTTTCGGACGGCTCGTCGAGCCGCTCGTTGCCGAGCACGGAACGAATGATCGCGGCACTCTCGGTGGCGGACGCGGCGCGGGGAAGGTTGACCTCTCCATTCGCCAAGCCAAAGTCGTGAGGGCTCAATTCAAATTCGCGTGCCGCTCCAGACTCGTCGGTCTCTGCGACAAACGTCCGCCCGCGCAGAGTGATCTCGTCGAGGCCGTCTTCGCCGTGGACGACCCACGAGCGGCGCGTGCCGAGTCTCGCGAGAACGTTTGCCGTGACCGCGACGAGCTCGCGCGAATAGACGCCGATGAGCTGGTGCGGAGCCGAGGCCGGATTGCAAAGCGGGCCGAGGCTGTTAAATACCGTCGGCGTACCGAGTCGGCGACGGGCTTCGGCAAGCATTGGCGAGAGGCGATGGAATTTCGGCGCGAACATAAAGCACGCGCCGATCTCATTGAGACAACGCTCGGCGAGCGAAGGCTCGACGTCGACCTTTACGCCGAGCTCCGAGAGCGCGTCGGCGCTGCCGGTCTTGCTCGAGGCGGCGCGGTTGCCGTGCTTGGCGACGGCGACGCCCGCGCCTGCGGCGACGAACGCGGCGGCCGTCGAGACGTTGAATGTCTTTGCACGGCTGCCGCCCGTGCCGACCGAATCGACAAATCGCTCGTGGTTTGAAACGATCCTCACCATCCGCGAGCGCATCACCGCCGCGAGCCCGAAGATCTCATTCTCTGTCACACCCTTTTGCCGCCACGCGGCGAGGAGCTCCGCCAGCAGATCGACATCGTCCTCGGCGATCAATCGATCGAAGAACGCCTCGGCGTCGCCCGCCGCAAGCTCGCGGCCGGTTTTGAATTTCTCGAGATACTCAGCAAGAGGCGCGTTCATTCAAGATTCCAAATTCCAAATTCCAGATTCCAAATTAAGATCTCAATCCGAGACCAAAAACCAAAGACCAAAAACCAAAAACAAATGACCAACCCCTAAAAACTCCCGCCTTCGGCCATTTCGATCGCACTGATCAAGACGCGGGCCTTGTTGACCGTCTCTTCGTACTCCGATGCGGGCACCGAATCGGCGACGATGCCCGCGCCGGCTTGGATGTGGGCGACGCCGTTCTCGAGCACAAGCGTGCGGATGGCGATGCATGTGTCCATGTTGCCGGAATAGTCGAAATAGCCGACCGCTCCCGAATAAATGCCGCGCGGCGTCGGCTCGAGATCGCGGATTATTTCGACAGCCCGCACCTTCGGAGCTCCCGAGACGGTGCCGGCAGGGAAGCACGCTGCGAGCGCGTCAAAGCGGTCGCAGCCGTCGCGAAGCTCCGCGGTCAGCGTACTGACGAGATGCTGGACGTGCGAATACTTTTCGACGGTCATCAGTTCGTCGACCTTGACGGTACCGAATTCGGCAACGCGGCCGAGGTCGTTGCGGCCGAGATCGACGAGCATCATATGCTCGGCGACCTCCTTTTTATCCCGACGCATTTCTTCGGCGAGGCGGCCGTCTTCGTCGGCGTCGACGCCGCGCTTTCGCGTGCCGGCGATCGGGTGATACGTGAGCTTGCGGCCTTCGGACCTAACGAGCATCTCGGGCGAGGCGCCGACGATCGACTTGTCGGCAAACTTCAGCAAAAACATATACGGCGAAGGATTGATCGTGCGGAGCGCGCGATAGACTGCGAGCGGGTCGGCGGTCGTCGGTTTTGAGAATCGCTGCGAGAGGACGACCTGATAGCATTCGCCGGCACGGATGAGCTCTTTGATCTGATCGACGGCGGCCTCAAAGTCGGCGCGTTGGAAGTTTGATGTGATCGTTGATCGTTGATCGTTGTTCATCGTATGCGGCGTTGGGAGATTGTAGCTCGGGTCTTCGAGGCGTTCGCGGATACGTTTGTTTATTGTTTGGGCTTCGCCGATGAGCGTCTCGGTGTCTTCGCCGTCATTTGGGAAGACAAGCGTAATGATCTTGACGGACTGCCGCGCGTGGTCAAACGCGACGACGGTGCGAAAGATCATAAACTCGGCGTCAGGTGTGATCTTTCCCGAAAGTTCATAGAGTCCGGGCTCGAACCAATTGATGCAGGGAAAAGAAAAGTATCCGATGGCGCCGCCGATGAAGCTGGGCAGGTCTTCTCCGCGATCAACTCCGACGGAGTCGAAATGTTCACGGAGATAATCAAACAATGACGATCCGACATTGATCGACGTCCCATCGCGACCCGTGACCACCGTTCCTTGATTCCGGCCCCAAACTACGAATTCCGGATCGGCGCCGACGAATGAATACCGCGCAAGATTTTCGCCGCCGGCGACCGACTCGAGCAGGAACGAGTTTGCCCCGCCGCCCTCCGACAGCTTGAGGTATACGCTCAAAGGCGTCAGCAGATCGGCCGGCATCGTCTCGACAACGGGAATGGCCTGACTAATTTGTTGGCGAACAGTTGTGTCCATTTCTAGAGCTCATTTGACCGCGGATCGACACGGATGAGACGGATCCCGGACCACCCGATACGAGCGAAAATTTCATCCGGCGGTATCATCGTTTTATGGATCTGCGTCATCCGTTTCATCCGCGGTCGATAACCTGGTAACCCATTCTCCTGGCAAAACTGATATCCCAAAAAGCAAAAACGCCGCTCGAGTTTGATTCTCAAGCGGCGCCTAAAGTGCAGGGAAGCGGTAAAACTCTCGGACAAGTTCAAACCGACCGCGCACAACGCCCCAAATGCCACCACCATGTGCGGCCGAGATGCGTTGCGCTGTTGATCGTGAACTTCATCGTGTGTCCATTAAAGCGAATCGGCGATCGACATGTCAATTACAAACTCGCACTTACATCTTCTCCGGCACTTCGATGCCCATTGTTTCGAGGGCGGCGGTCAGTGCTCGTCTTGCGAGGTCGGCGATGGTGACGAGGACGGCCTGCTTTGTCGCGTCGGGCTCGGAAATTATTTTGTGATCGCGGTAAAAGGCGTTAAAGGCCTTGGCGAGGTTGAAGGTGTATTTGGCCAGCACCGCAGGCTCGTTGGCGACGGCGGCCTGCGTGACGACGTCTTCGAGACGAGCGGCGAGGGCGGCCATCGACCAGATGTCGCTGCCTATATCCGACGCGAAGATCTCGGCGACGGCGGCCGAGCTTTCGGCGGACGCGATGCGCGAGCGGCAGGCTTCTAGCGTGATGCCTTTTTCGTCGAGCTTTCGAAAGATCGAGTTGGCACGGACGGCCGAGTACTGGCAAAAGGCTCCGGTTTCGCCTTCGAACGACAACGCCTCTTTGAAATCGAAAACGATCACCGTCGTACGCGTGAACTTGAGCAAAAAGTAACGCAGAGCGCCGACGGCGATCTGGTGGGCGATGTGGCGCTTCTCTTCGTCGCCGATGTCGGCGTGGCGCGATTCGACCTCGACGAGCGCGTTGGCCTCGAGGCGGTCGAGCAGATCGTCGGCCTTGACGCCGAGGCCTTTGCGGCCGGACATCTCGATGAAAGTTTTTTGGCGGTCTTCGTCGGAGAGCTTGAAGCCGAGCTCTTCGGCGGCGGCGGGCGAGAGGGCGACCATTTCGTATGAGAGATGGATGCTCGCACGCTCGCCTTTGTCGGGCGAGATCGCGGCGACGCCCTTTTTGACGATCTCCTGCGGGTACGACTGCCGCGTGTCGATGACGTTGTAAACGGTCTCGCCGTGGCCGAAGGATGGAACGCGGACGCCCTCGTCCGCATTGAGCGTCGCATCGACGCGAACAGTATGCGGGGGATTGTCCGGCTCATTCTCCGGCGTCGGTTTTCGGGCTTCGCCCTCATTGCGGACGAGGGCGTCCGCGTTCCGTGGGGTGTCCGCGTTCCGTGGGGCGTCCGCGTTCCGGGAGGTCGTAATCCAAACGATCTTGCCGTCGGCGTATTGGTGGAAGGGCTTGTAGTAAAAGTCCATCCCGAGGATGCCGAGCTTCCACATCTGGTACGCGATATCTTTGCCGGTGTAGGTGACGGTGCCGTTCGAGCGGACGAGGATCTTGTCGGCCTCGTGCTCGTCGGTGCCCTCGTGCGACTCGAAGGGCATCACCCAGCAGCCGGCATTCTTGCCTTCGGTCTCGAAGTGTATGACGCCGAGCTGCTTCATCTGCTCGAAGGCCTTGTCCCAGAAATGGAGGTGCAGGATCTCGGACTCGCGCGGCAGCAGATCGTAGTGGATCGAGAAACGCTCCATCGTGTCGAGGATGCACTCGACGTTGCGCGTCGCGACGTAGTCGGCGAGCTCGGCGGTCGGATTGTCGCCGGCCTCGATGAGGTGTAGGACCTCGGCACGCTTTTCCTTTAGAGACTCGTCAGCGGCGTAGGCGTGGCCGACCTTGGTGTAGAGGTCCCAGCAGTAATAGTCAAAGGTTTTGCCCTGAGCTTTTAGCTCGGCGTCGAGCTGCTTGATGTCGTCTAGCGATTTGTTTTCAAGATAGATAAATCCGACGACGACGTCGGCGACCTGGACGCCGGTATTGTCGATGTAGTTCTGCACCTCGACGCGCTTGCCGGTGGCTTTGAGGATCCGCTGGAACGTATCGCCCAGGACCGAATTGCGGACGTGGCCGATGTGCGCGGCCTTGTTCGGGTTGACCGACGTGTGCTCGACGCAGACCTTGGGCGAAGCGGGACCGTGCGCGAGATGCCGCTTCGGGAGCGGATCGGCGGCGGCGTTGGCGGCGAGAAAGCGGGCACGGTCAAAAAAGATGTTGAGATAGCCCGCACCGGCGACCTCGACGCGGTCGACAAGATCGGCCGATTCCAGTCGCGACTTGAGCGCCTCGGCTATCTCGCGAGGATTCTTCTTTTCGCCGGTGGCCTGCTTGATACGCTTCGCGAGCTCGAACGCGATCGGGAACGCCGCGTCGCCGAGCTCGGTCTTTGGCGGTACCTCGATCGCGACCTGATCGAGCTCGACGTTAAAAAGCGAGGCGGCCGATTCGCGAATTCGCTCGCGAAGCTGTTGCTGTATCTCAAGGATGGTCATTACGGTATTTATGCACGTCTGGAGAAAATCGTAATTATATTGGCCGCCGAGACCGTTCGCAAAAACGGCAGCGTCGCGACGGCCGCGGGCGTGAGCTGCCCGGGCGTTATGTCGACGAAGCGCGCGAGCGAGTGGCGAATCTCGCTCTGAGCAACGTGTTTTTTGTTTCATTCGAAAAAAGCTAAACTTTATCCTTCGTATGCCGACCCTTTACTTTGACTGCTTTGCAGGCGCGAGCGGCAACATGATCCTTGCCGCGTTGATCTCTCTGGGCGTCGATGCCGCGGAGCTCGAGGCCGAGCTTCGTAAATTGAACATCGGTGAATTCGCACTTGAGCTGTCGCAGGTCGACCGTTCAGGTATCAATTCACTTCACGTGGAAATTAAAGTTCCGCACGAGCACGCCCACCGTCACCTTTCCGATATCCAAAAGATCATCGAAGCTTCCGACCTCAAGCAGAGCGTAAAGGAGCGAGCCGTGCGTATCTTCACGCGTCTCGCCGAGGCCGAGGCGCGCGTGCACGGCATCGATGTGGGAAAGGTGCACTTTCACGAGGTCGGGGCAATGGACGCGATCGTCGATATCGTCGGCGCGTGCATCGCATTTGAGATGCTCGGGGTCGAGCGGTTTGTCTCTTCGCGGATCAACGTCGGGAGCGGGTTTGTGAAGATGGCACACGGGAATTTTCCCGTGCCGCCGCCCGCGGTCGCCGAGCTGCTCAAAGAGGCTCCGATCTATTCGGCGCAGGTCGAGGGCGAACTGACGACGCCGACCGGAGCGGCGATCATCTCGACGGTGTGCGACGAATTTGGCGAGCTCCCCGACCTCAAGGTCGCGGCCGTCGGTTACGGCGCGGGGACGCGGGAGTACAAGGACTTTCCGAACGTGATCCGGCTGATGCTCGGCGAGGCGGCGGGCACGTCGAGGTCGGGCCAGATTGTCGAGACGCTCGTGCAGATTGAGACGAATGTCGACGACGCGACGCCGCAGATACTGGGTTTTGTGATGGAGCGGGCGTTCGAGATCGGAGCTCTCGACTGCTGGTTCACGCCGATCCAGATGAAAAAGAACCGTCCGGCGAGCATGATCTCGATACTGTGCGATGAGGCAAAGGCAGACGAACTTAAAGAATTGCTTTACCGCGAGACGACGACGCTCGGCGTTCGCGTGCTGCGGGTCGAGCGTGAGTGCCTGCCGCGTGAGGTCGTCCGCGTCGAGACCTCGCTTGGCTCCGTCGATGTCAAGATCGCTCGTTTAAGCGGCGAGATAGTTAACGCGATGCCCGAGTACGATCAGGTCAAATCCCTGGCGCGCAATAATGAACTCTCTTTCAGCGATGCTCGAAGGCTGGTGCTCGACGAAATGAACCGCCGCGGTCTCACCGCGAAGGCCTAATCTGAATTTTCTATGGACAAATCTTCGAACAACGTAGATCTCGACAAGATCGCCCAAGGCATACGTCTCGTGCTCGAAGGCATCGGCGAGGACCCCGACCGTGACGGGCTGCAAAAGACGCCGGAGCGCGTCGCCGACTTTTACGCCGAGCTGACGGCCGGAATGTGGGAAGACGCTTCGGAACATATCGTGCCGCTGCCGGGCGACACGCACGACGAGATGGTGCTGGTAAAGGATATCTCGATCGCTTCGGTCTGCGAGCATCATCTAGCGCCATTCGTGGGCAAATGCCATATCGCGTACATTCCAAAGGGCGGCCGCATCGTCGGGCTGTCAAAGCTCGCGCGGATCGCCGAGATATTTTCGCGGCGGCTGCAGGTGCAGGAGCGTCTGACCCAGCAGATCGCGCAGACGCTGTTTGAGCGGCTCGACCCGCTCGGCGTGATGGTCGTCGTCGAGGCCGAGCACACGTGCATGACGCTGCGCGGCGTGAAGAAGCCGGGAGCGATGACGATCACGTCGGCCGTGCTCGGCGGATTTCGCCGCGACCCTCGAACGCGTGCCGAGGCGATGGCGCTGATCAAGGGCTGATCGGCCGGCGGATCGATCGCTTGGGAATTGAAGCAAAGCCTGAGCTGTCTCATTGCAGACCTGTCTCGTATCACTTTAGCTATGAAGAAACTTGCCGTTTTTGCACTGCTTTTTGTCATAAACCTCACGCCGCTCGCGGCGCAGGACCTGACCGCGAAGTTCGACGCCGCAAAGCTCCGCGAGCGCGTCAAGCGGCTGTCGGCCGACGACTTTGAAGGCCGCGGCCCGGGGACCGAAGGCGGCCGCCGCGCGGCTCAGTACATCGCCGACCAGATGAGGTCGAGCGGCGTCGAGCCGGCAAATAAGGGCAGCTACTTTCAAAACGTAAAGCTCGTCGGCGTAAAGGCCGACCCGAATACGTCGCTCACCGTGACGGGAAAGTCGAAAGCGGAAAGCTACAAGTTCGGCGACGAATTCGTCGCGACGACCGGCGCCCAAACCAGCGCCGTCTCGGTCGACGCCGACCTCGTCTTTGTCGGCTACGGCATCGACGCTCCGCTGTACAAATGGAACGACTACAAGGGCGACGCGGCCGATTATCGCGGCAAGGTCTTGATGATCATGGTCAACGATCCGCCCGCGACCGACGACGAGCCTGGGCTTTTTGGCGGCAAGGCGCTGACGTACTACGGCCGCTGGACCTACAAGTACGAAGAGGCCGCACGCAAAGGCGCCGCGGGCGTCATCCTGATCCACACGGACGAGTCGGCCGGCTACGGCTGGAATGTCGTTCGCACGTCAAACGGCAACTGGCGATACGAGATAGCGCGCTCGGCGGGCGATGCGACGCCTTTCCTGCAGCTCAAATCGTGGGCGACGGACAAGGCCGCCAAAGAGATCCTCGACCAGGCGGGCCTCGATCTCGACGAGCTGCGAAAGGCGGCACGCAGCCGCGATTTCAAACCGGTTAATACTGGGCTCAAGGTAAAGATCGATCTCAAGAGCGAGACCAAGACTTTCGATTCGCCGAATGTCGTCGGGATGGTGCGCGGCAGCGATGCGAGGCTGCGGAACGAATTTGTCGTTTACACCGCGCATTGGGATCACCTCGGCGTCGGCGAGCCGAATTCGAGCGGCGACCGCATCTACAACGGAGCGTACGACAACGCTTCGGGCGTTGCGACTGTGCTGGCGATCGCAGAGACGCTGGCCCGGATGCCGCAAAGGCAGAGACCCAAGCGGTCGTTCCTTTTTCTCTTTCCAACCGCCGAAGAGCAGGGCCTGCTCGGCGCCGAATATTACGCCCGGCACCCGCTCGTCCCGCTCAGCAGGACAGTCGCGAACGTCAATATCGACGGCGTGAATTTCTTTGGCAAGGTGAGCGATATGATGCCGCTCGGAGCCGACCGTTCGACGCTGATGGCGCCGATCAAGGCTGCGGCCGACGAACGCGGGCTCACCCTCGAGGGCGACGCACGGCCCGAGCAGGGATTCTTTTTCCGCTCGGACCACTTTCCTTTTGCAAAGGTCGGCGTGCCCGCGGTGTCGCTGCAGCACGGCGACAGCTTTATCGAGCCGCTCAAGGGCGAGGCGGCGAGCTTTTTCAAGGACTACAACGCGAAGTACTACCACCAGGCGACCGACGAGTATCACGACTGGTGGGACATTTCGGCAATGGTGCAGGAGGCCGAATTCGCGCTCGCGATCGGAATGCGGATCGCCAACGACCGCGTGCGGCCGCGATATAACGAGACAGACGAATTCTCGGCGGCCGACCGGGCGAGATTCAAAAAGTAGGATCGCCGCAGCCGAAAAGTGTAGTCGTGGATAAAATCGAAGGTCCACGCTACACTTTTATCTTTTGAAATGAAGACCTTTTACGTCACAACTCCGATCTATTACGCCAACAGCCTGCCGCACCTCGGCCATCTCTACACGACGATCGTGGCCG
The DNA here is from genome assembly GCA_046313635.1 of Pyrinomonadaceae bacterium. Lineage (GTDB taxonomy): Bacteria > Acidobacteriota > Blastocatellia > Pyrinomonadales > Pyrinomonadaceae > OLB17. The sequence continues at coordinate 417,494 of JBKBYA010000002.1, forward strand.
ACGCGATCCAGCGTTACAAAAAGCAGCGCGGCTTTGAGACGTATTTCCTGACCGGAACCGACGAGCACGGCATCAACATCCAGCGGGCGGCGGAGAAGAACGGCCGCACGCCAAAAGAACAGGTCGATTTTATCTCGGGCGAGCTGAAGCGGATGTTTCGCGACTTTGGCCTCGACGGCGAGCACGGCGGCTACGACATTTTTATGCGGACGACCGAGCCGTTTCATTACGAGGGTGTGCAGCACCTCTGGCGTGAGATCGCAAAGAGCAAGACGCCGAAAGGCAACGACCCGATCTACAAAGGTTTTTACGAAGGCTGGTTTTGCGCTCCGTGTGCCGCGTACAAGACCGAGGACGAGTATTACACCGCCGAGGGCTCCGACGTGCCGCTCTGCAAGATACACGAGCGGCCGCTCGACCGAGTGAACGAGGAAAGTTACTTCTTCAGGCTGTCGGATTACGACGAGTTTCTGATCGATACGATCGAACGCGACGCGTCGCTCGTGCGGCCCGAAGCTCGACGCAACGAGGTGCTGTCGTTCGTCAAGCGCGGCCTTCAGGATCTGTCGATCAGCAGGCTGCGTTCGTCGGTCGCCTGGGGCGTGCCGGTGCCCGACGACGACGATCACGTGATGTACGTGTGGCTCGACGCGCTGTCGAATTACGTTACCGCGATCGGCTACGGCAATACTGAGCGGGCCGGTATCGGCTTTGAAAAATACTGGCCAACGGCAGTGCATCTCGTCGGCAAGGACATTTTGCGGTTTCATACCGTGTACTGGTTCTCGTTTTTGCACGCGGCGGGCCTGTCGCTCCCCAAGACCGTCTTTGCCCACGGAATGTGGCTCGACGCCGACGGGCGCAAGATGGGCAAGACGATCGGCAACGTGATCGAGGTCGATGTGCTGCACCGTCACTTTCAGGTCGACGCGGTCAGATATTTTGTGCTGCGCGAGATGGTTTTTGGGCAGGACGGGAAGTTCGGCTACGAGACGCTGATCGACCGCGCAAACTCTGACCTCGCCAGCGGCCTCGGCAATCTCGCCGCGCGCACGCTGTCGATGATCACAAAGTATCGCGACGGCCGCGTGCCCGACGGCAAGATCGCCGAGGAGAATTACATTCACGCGCGGCGGGCCGGAGTCGACCCGGACGGGCAGGAGATCGTCTCGGTGATCGGCCACGCGCGGGATGCGTTTATCAGGCATTTTGATAATTTCGAATTCAGCCAGGCGTTAGAGGTCGCGTGGACCGTGATCGCCCGGGTCGACAAGCTGATCTCGGACGCGAAGCCCTGGGGGCTCATCAAGGACGAAAAGCAGAGCGAGACGCTGAACGCCGTTCTATACCGCGCATCCGAGACGCTTCGCTGGCTCGCCGTGATGCTCTATCCGGTGATGCCGGCGTCGGCTCAGGAGATCTGGAGCCAGCTCGGACTCGCGGGCAAGGCCGCTGATGTCGACCCGGCGACGCTCGCGTGGGGCGAGCTTGCCGCGGGCACCGCGATCGGCGAATCGAAGGCAGTTTTCCCGCGCCTCGACAAAAACAAGATTATGAGTGAGATAAAGCAAGACGCTGAGACGCAAAGAGAGGGCGAAGCGCCGACCCAAAGTGCGGGCGACGCAGCGCCGGCCGTTGCGACAGATGCGAACAACGAACAACGAACAACGAGCGAAGAAACCGACTTCATCACCATCGACGACTTTTTGAAGGTCGAACTTCGCGTCGGCGAGATCAAGGCCGCCGAGCGGATACCCAAGGCCGACAAGCTGCTCCGCTTCGAGATCGACCTCGGCGAAGAAAAGCCGCGGCAGATACTCGCCGGCCTGGCCGAATACTACGAGCCCGAAAAGCTCATCGGCCGCAAGGTCGTCGTCGTCGCCAATCTCAAACCCCGCAAGATGCGCGGGCTTGAATCGCAGGGCATGATCTGCGCCGCGTCGCTCGAGGACGGCACCGGCGAAAAGCCTGCGATCGCGACCTTCATCGAGAATGTGGATATCGGCGCCCGTCTGAAATAGGTGTAAGCGTTGCTCAAAGAGATTCGAGTGGGACGAGAGGAAAGCCTCTGCTAACGTCCAGAAACATGACGTCAGCTTTGAAGAGGCCGAAACGGTCTTTGGCGACCCTCTCGCCAGAATATTCGAGGACGACATCCACTCGATCGGCGAGCGGCGGCACGCCATCTTTGGCCATTCCGCTCAGGGCCGACTGCTTCTGGTGAGTTACGCCGAGCCTGGAAATGATATTATTCGAATCATCAGCGCTCGGGCCGCAACGCCGAAAGAACGGCGGCAATATGCAAATAGAACTTGACGAGAACGAAGATCTGCAGCCGGAATACGATCTGGATTTCACCAAGTCCAGACCGAACTGCTTCGCCGACGAATATCGAAAGATGGTGCGCCGCGTTGGTCTCGAGCCCGACCTTGCCGAGGCCTTCCCGACCGACGAGTCGGTCAACGAAGCACTTCGCGACTACATCCGAATCTCGCGCGAAAAACCGGAATTACCTACCAGATAGTGTTAGTCGATTCTCACTGCCACATTGACGGCGAGCAGTTTGACGCCGATCGCGACGAGGTTGTCGCTCGGGCAAAGGATGCCGGAGTGGTCGCGATGCTGAATGTCGGCACGGGCGACCCGCACTCGGACGATCTTAGAAACGCGGTCGCGGTCGCCGAAAAGTACGACGGCGTATATGCGAGCGTCGGCGTGCACCCGCACGATGCTAAGCTTTACGACGACGCGGCCGAGGCTCACCTTGTCGAACTCGTGCGGTCGTCGAAAAAGGTGATCGCGTGGGGCGAGATCGGGCTCGATTTTTATTACGACCACAGCCCGCGTGACGTGCAGGTAGATGTCTTTCGCCGGCAGATCCGCAAGGCACGCGAGCTCGATCTGCCGATCATCATTCACAGCCGCGACGCGGACGACGAGACGGTGCGGGTCTTGAAGGAGGAATGCTCGCGTGACGATTTTCGCGGCGGCATCATGCATTGCTTTGGCGGGTCGGCAGCGATGGCGAGAGAGATACTCGAGCTGAATTTCCTGATCTCATTCGCCGGGAATGTGACCTTCAAAAAGGCGGAGAATTTGAGAGACGCCGCGCGCGCGGTCCCGCTCGACCGGATGCTCATCGAGACCGATTGCCCGTTCCTGACTCCGGTGCCCTTTCGGGGCAAGCGCAACGAGCCGGCGTACGTCGAGCACACGGCGCGGTTTCTAGCTGAGCTGCTCGCGGTCGATGCGGAAGATCTCGCTCGGCGGACGACCGCGAATTTTTTCGAGTTCTTCAAATTGGAAAACAGACTCGCGGCCTGACCAGATCAGCACGGCCGCGCGTGCTAACATCTACGACGCAATGGCAAAGGAAAATTCATTCGACATCGTTTCAAAGACCGACTACGCCGAGGTTACGAATGCGATCAATCAGACGACCAAAGAGGTCTCGCAGCGCTTCGATTTCAAGGGCAGCAGCGCAAAGGTCGAGCTCGTCGGCAAAGACCTGATCCTCTCGGCGGAGGACGAGACGAAGCTCCGCAACGTCAACGACATCCTGCAGAGCAAGCTCGTCAAACGCGGCGTCTCGCTCAAGGCGCTCGATTATCAAAAGGTCGAGCCCGCGGCCGGCGGCACCGTGCGGCAGACGGTCAAGATCCAGCAGGGAATTCCGGGCGACAAGGCCAAAGAGGTCGTAAAGGCGATCAAGGACTCAAAGCTCAAGGTGCAGGCTTCGATCCAGGGCGAGACCGTGCGCGTCTCGGGCAAAGACCGCGACACTCTCCAGGAAGTGATCTCGCTGCTGAAAGCCAAGGATTTCGGCATCGATATGCAGTTCGACAACTACCGCTCAAACTGATCGTCAGATGCAGAGATTCGCACCAGCAAGAGAAAGCATCTTTCCCGAGGCGGTGGCCCGCCGCGTATTCAAGTTGATCAGCGATGAAATGTCGGCGGTCGAGGACGAGTACGAGCGGCAGGTGCATTCCAATATTCAGGTGATCAGCTATCTTGGCGACTACTTGCGGGCCTCGGGCGGCAAGCGCGTGCGCCCCGCGCTGCTGATCCTCGCAAACTATGCCGCCGGCGGTCGCGGATCGGACGACAACGTCATTCGTCTGGCGACGGTGATGGAGATGCTCCACACGGCGACGCTCGTGCACGACGACATCATCGACAACGCCGATACTCGGCGCAGCCGTCCGTCGGTAAATGCGAGATTCGGCAATCAGGCCGCGGTGCTGATGGGCGACTGGCTGTATATGTCGGCCTTTGAGACCTCGCTCCGCGAAAGGTCGCTGCAGATACTCGACATTCTCACGACCTTGACGCGCAAGATGACCGAGGGCGAGCTTTTGCAGCTGACGATGCTGGGGCGGTCAGACGTGACGCAGGCCGAGTACTTCGACGTGCTGCAGCGTAAGACGGCGTATCTATTTTCGGCGTGTGCAGAGATCGGGGCCATACTCGCGAGGGCCGACCAGCAGCGGCAGCGGGCATTGCGCGATTACGGTATGAATCTTGGGATCTCGTTTCAGCTTGCCGACGACCTGCTCGACCTCACATCCGACGCGACGGCCCTCGGCAAGGCCGCCGGCGCCGACCTCGTCGAAGGCAAGGTCACGCTGCCTCTCATACTGCTCCGTGAACGGCAGCCGTCCATCAAGTCAGACATCGAGCATGTGATGGAATGCGGACTCTTTGAAGGGGCGTCGAGAAACCGCATAAACGAATCTCTTGTCGAGCACGGAATAATTGACGAGGTACGTGAACTCGCGTACGACTTTGCGGCCAAAGCCGGGAAAAATCTTGATGTTTTACACGAATCGGAGTATCGTACTGCACTGGGCGATATCCCTTATTTTGTGGTCGAAAGAAACCGCTGATACGTCAATAAAGCTGCATACGCCCTGACCTTCGCAAGCCCGCATCTAAGCTATGTTGGACGAAAACCTTATAGCGACACTTGAGCAAAGCCTCCGGCAGACTCGCAACGCACAGAACCGTCTGATGGCAAGGCTGCGCGAAGTGGAGAATGAGGCCGAACACCTGCGTCAGGAGATCGAGGCCCTCGAGAACAGCGCCGCGCAGACCGAGCAGGCGATCGACAGTCTGCTTGTCACGATGCGCGCCGGCAGCCGTTCGCTCAATCTCGGTCGCACGCTGCGTATCGAGGACGAACTAGACGCTCCTGTCGAGCCGCGAAGGCCGGTAACGAATCATGGCCGCGGCCGCGGCACGGGTGGCGGGTATTCGCAGAGCGGATCGGTCAGCTACTTTAATCAGAATCGCAACGTCCCCTCGATCTCGTCGCGGACCGAGCCGATCAGTCATCGCTTTAGCGACCGAACGATCACACAGGCCTGTACTCTCTTGCTCCGCGAGGCCGGCCGGCCGATGCACGTCAACGAACTTTACAATCTGCTTGTCGCCGGCGGAATGAAGTTCAAGGGCAACAATCCAACGATCTCGATCGCGGTCTCGCTTAACCGCAATCGTCGATTTCGCAAAGTGGATCCGGGAACTTTCGACCTCGTGATCCGCGAGGCCTCGCAGGCTGCTTCTTAAGCCGACATCACTGAACGATACGAGATTCAAAGGGCGTTCTTACCTTGTCTAAACAGTTAAAATGGGTAAGAATGCCCTAACTATTTTTAGTCGACCGGGCCGCCGGCGACCACCAAGAAAAGGATGAGATCTATTCGCATTTTTTTGACCGCCGCGCAAATGGCTCTGGCGGTCCTCTGCCTCGGGGCCGCCGACGCAGCCGCCCAGCGCGTCGCTCTGCGCTCGCAGATCACGCCGAACTGCCCGTCGTCGGCCTCGCCGACCCGCTGGAAGTTTGCCGACATCTACGGCGACGGCAATATCGCGGTGCAAGGTTCGTACGGGTGCCGCGGAGCGTTCATCTACGACATCTCAAACCCGGCCTCGCCGGTGCTGGCGAGCTGGTACAATCCGGGCTCGAACATACAATTCCTCGAAGCGATCGTGATCGGCAACCGGGGCTACTTCGGGGCTGGCAACAGCAACGGCGGGGTCCATATCGTCGATCTTTCAAATCCATACAGCCCGCAGCTGCTGGGCATCGTCAACTCGACCAACGGAAACGGCCATAACATCATTCACGAAATGATGGTTTTTGATCAGAACGGCGCCCGCTACCTAGTCGAGAATTACAATCTGCTCAGCAGTTCGCAAAAGATCATCAAGTTCATAAACGTATCCAATCCGGCGGCGCCGGTCTTCAAGTGGGACCTTAACCCGACCGACACGACGTGGGTGCATGCGATGCACATCCGCGGCAACCGAATGTACCTCTCGGGCTGGGGCGGCCGCATCGACATCTACGACATCAGCAACCTCGCGACACAGGCGCCGACGCTGCTGGGAACCATCGTCGGCAATTCGACCAATCACAGTACGTGGACGAGCGAGGACGGCCGGTATCTCTACTCTGCCCGCGAGACCACCGACGGCGACCTGAGGGTGTACGACGTGCAGAATCCGCAGCAGCCTCTGCTCGTAAAGAGCATCCGCGCCGGTGACTACGCACTCAATGCGATCACGCCGCACAATCCGGTCGTGATGGGCAACAAGCTCTACGTCTCGTGGTACCAGGCGGGCGTTCAGATCTTTGACATCTCGAATCCGGCCAATCCGGTACGGATCGGGCAGTACGATACCTACTCACCGACGTTTGCCCAACCCGTCGAAGAGAAGCAGCTGATGGAATCGGCCGGGCCCTGGGATATCGCATGCGGCGATCCCGAGTTCAGGTCGAGCCTCCCGACCAGCTATGACGGCAACTGGGCCGTCTATCCGTTCCTTGGTGAAGACAAGGTCCTGCTCGGCGACTTGACCAACGGCCTTTTGATCGTCGACGCGTCGCGGATCGCGACGCCGAAGAATGTCGTTTCGGATTTTGACGGCGACCGCAAGACCGACCTTTCCGTCTTTACCCCCGCAAACGGCGCATGGACGATCGAGAGCAGTTCTAACTCGTCGAGTTGGAGTCCGATCTGGGGGATCGCGACCGACGTGATCACGCCCGGCGACTATGACGGCGACGGCAGATCGGATGTCGCGGTCTGGCGGCCCGGCAACGGCGCCTGGTACGTGCTCAACAGTTCGGGCGGCGTAACGATCGCTCAGTTCGGTATGAACGGGGACATCCCGGTCGAGGGCGACTACGACGCCGACGGAAAGACCGATCTGGCGGTCTATCGACCGTCCACGGGTGTTTGGTACATGAATCAGAGCACGCTCGGCTTCCGCGCGGTCCAATGGGGCGCCGCGGGCGACAAGCCTGTGGTCGGCGATTACGATGGCGACGGTAAGACGGACCTCACCGTTTTTAGACCGTCGAGCGGGGTCTGGTATGTTCTGCAGAGCTCGTCGAGCATCGCGCTTTATGCGAGCTGGGGCGCAAGCGGCGACAAGCCGGTCGAGGGCGACTTTGACGGCGACGGCAGGACCGATTTTGCCGTCTACCGGCCGTCGGAGGGAATTTGGTACATATTGCGCTCGTCGACAGGCTCGCTGCTCGCGGCGACGTTCGGACTTGCCGAGGATATGCCGATCGCGGCGGATTATGACGGCGACGGCCGCGCCGATATCGCGGTATTCCGACCGTCGACCAGCACCTGGTACAGGCTTAACAGCAGCGACGGAGCGTTCTACGCTCGCGTCTTTGGTCAGACGGGCGATCAGCCGGCGCCCTCGGCGGCGCAGCCGCAGTAGCCCGGATCACGCTCGGATAATTCAGCCCGGAGTCGTGCGGCAAGGCCGTTTGACTTCGGGCTTTTTGCTTTTATCATTGCTGCGTATGAGGCTCCGGCTCACCCTCGGTAACGATGCGAAAGGCACGAGGACGTTCGATCTCGAGACCGGTTTTCTAACGATCGGCCGAGGAGACAACTGCATCGTTCGATTCGATCCGGCTCGTGACCGCGTCGTTTCAAAGCAGCATGCATTTATCGAGGCCCGTCAAGACGGCTTTTACCTCACGGACAATCGGAGCACCAACGGTACTTTCGTCAACGGCCGGCGCGTTCAAACGATCAAGCTGAATGACGGCGACCGTCTCCAGTTCGGACGAGGCGGGCCTCTCGCGATCGTGTCGATCGACGGCGGTGGACCGCGCGCCGACATTCGGCAGGCCGAGATCGCGGCATTCCGAGAGGCTCTCGGCGATAGGCCGGTCACCGTACAGGCTTCGCTGGCGCAGATCGGGGTCGGCGGCGGTGCCGTCGCAAAGGAGTCGAATACCGGACGATATGTCGGGATCGGGGCGGCGGTCTTACTGGCGATCCCGATGCTGCTCATCGTCGTCGCAATAATGTTCCTCAGTCTAGGCGTCGTGCCCGCGGTGGTCGCGACGGCGATCGCATTCACGCCGGCGGCGCTCTACATCCTGCCGCTTATGGCGATCGATCGCTACGATCCCGAGCCGTTTTGGCTGCTCGCGGCGGCATTCGCGTGGGGAGCGCTCGTCGCGGTGATCGTCTCGCTTGTCGTCAACACGCTCTTCGGCGCGGTCGTCTACGGCGGAACGGGAAGCGCCGGCCTCGCGTCGGTCGCGAGCGCGGTCGTCTCGGCCCCGATCATCGAAGAGGCGTCAAAGGGGCTCGGCGTCGTGATCTTGCTGGTGTTTTTTCGCCGATACTTTGACGACATTCTCGACGGCATCGTATTTGGCGGCGTGATCGCTCTCGGCTTCGCAACGGTCGAGAACGTGATGTACTACGGCGAGGGGCTGAACCGAGCGATCGCCGAGTTCGGCTGGACGTCGTCGGCCCTTTGGAGTTTTCTCTTCCTTTTCACGCTGCGCGGGATCTTATCGCCATTCGCGCATGTTACGTTCACGTCGATGACCGGCATCGGCTGCGGCATCTCGCGCGAATCGCACAACGGATTTGTACGGCTTTCGGCGCCGGTGGTCGGTTACGTGCTGGCCGTCGTGCTCCACGGGATCTGGAACGGGATGGGCATCGCGCTGACGATACTGCTCGTCACGCTCGGCTTCGAACCGTCATGCGCGGCGATCGGCCTCGGCGGCGAAGACGTGTCGCTGTGCGGCTTCTTCACGGGTTACCTGCTGCTTGAGATCCCGCTGTTCCTCGCGTTCGTTGGTTTCGTTTTTTACGTGACGAGGCGGCAGCGGCGAATCCTGAACGACATGCTCGCGATCGAGGTCGTCCGCGGGCTGATCCCTGAAGATCACATTCGGATCGCGACGTCAGCATCGCGGAGCTTGATCTGGCTCGTGAGCGGGCTCACGGCCGGGCGGTACCGCGCCCGCAGCCGGTACCTGCGAGCCATCGGCAAGCTGGGGCTCAGTTACTGGCATATCCAACGCGCGACCGCCGCACAGGGAAAGACAGGCAGCTTTCAGCAAAACCCGATACTGCGCGAAGAGGTGCTGCGGCTGCGCGAGCAGATCTGACGCAGGCCCGCGCTGACCAAAAAAAATAAACGCCGGCAGCGTGTGCCGGCGTTTTCGATTCTGGTAGGCCGAGCAGGGCTCGAACCTGCGACCCGCGGATTAAGAGTCCGCTGCTCTACCAACTGAGCTATCGACCCAAAAGCGAAACGTGATTATAACAACCGCGATTTGCCGGTGTAAAGCGGGGCCGCGTCCGGGCGAGCTGCGACGACATTCGCTGCTCAACTGGCTATAATTTCACCTGCCCATGAAGGAATGTCCCAAATGCGAGAGCTGCTTTTCTGATGATCTCGACGCCTGCCCCAATGACGCTTCGCAGCTAAAACTCGCTCTGCCGGGGCCGAGGCTGCTCGCCTCGCGCTACCTGCTTGAGCGCCGGCTCGGCCGCGGAGCGATGGGGCAGGTCTATCTCGCGATGGACAAAAAATTTGCCGCGCGCTGCGTCGCGGTAAAGACGGTCCGGCAGGACATACTCTCGAGCGACGACCTGCAGGAGGGCGAAGCGATCGCCCGATTCGAACGCGAGGCACAGGCGGCGGCCACTATTCAGCATCCGAATACGGTCAGCGTGACGGACTTTGGCGAAACGCCGGAGGGCGTCTTTTTTCTGGTGATGGAGTATGTCGAGGGCGAGACGCTGCATCGCCTGCTGCGCCGCGAGGGCACGCTGCCGGTAAAACGGGCCGTACGATTGCTGCGGCAGATAGCCGACGGCGTCGAGGCGGCGCACGAGCTCGGCATCCTGCATCGCGATCTGAAGCCGGCGAACATCTTCATAATGCAGCGCGGCCGGGGAGACGGATTTATCAAGGTCGGCGATTTTGGTCTGGCCAAGATCGTCAACCGTGCGATGACCGATCTCAGCTCGGGTGCCGGACCCGCGTCTCGCGGCATTATCGGCACGCCGGAATTCATGTCGCCCGAGCAGATGCAGCCCGACGCGGGGGTTGACGCCCGCGCCGACCTCTACGCGCTCGGCACGATCGCCTACCTGATGCTTGCGGGCCGGACGCCCTTCACAGGCGACCTCATGCAGCTCGTTATGCAGAAGGTAATGCAAAAACCCGCGCCGCTGTCGAACATCCGCACCGACGTCCCACGTGCGGTCGAACGCGTCATAATGCACGCTCTCGAGATCGACCCCGCCGATCGTCCGTCGACCGTAGGCGCTTGGATCGAGGAGCTCGAGTCGGCCGCCGAAGACATTGGCGAGAGCATTCATCGCGGCCGTTCGCGACTCGTCGTGCTCGCTCCTCTCGATGCAGAGGTCTATATCGACGACGAGCGAAAAGGAAGTATCGGCAATTCGGGACGCATCGTCTTGTCGGACGTGCCGGTCGGGCGTCACGTACTGCGCGTAAGCAAAGCCGGCGAACGCGACGACGAGCGCGTGATCGAGATACGCGAGGGATCGGATGAGCAGGTCATCCAGGCCCAGCTGCGGCCGCGGCACTCGACGGGTTCGAGTCACCCGTCTCAGGGCGGCAGCGGCCAGCCGTCGAGCGTTGTACCGGGAATAGTAGCCTGCGCCAACTGCGGGGCGAGATTTGCCGAGGGGGTCAGATTCTGCGGGCGCTGCGGCGGCCGTGCTTTTACCATGGTCAGCCGCGGAGCGACCTCGGGCCCGTACGCCGGGGCGGTACAGAATGTGGGTTCGTTCCCGTGCCCGCGATGTGCGGCCGTACTGCCGGGAAGTTCGAAATTCTGCGGTCGATGCGGACTGAACATTACGGGTCCGCCGGACGCGCCGCGTTGGGCTGAAGCTCCGCTCCGGGCGGCCAGTTCGGGCGGTGACGTACCTCGGCAGGCCGAGCGGGTCTGCCAGCGATGCGGCGGAACGTACGCAGCCCACATCCGCTTTTGCGGCCGTTGCGGCGGAGCTTTATAAGACGGTCAGAGAAGGGAGTCGGTGTCGGCGTCGATAAATTCGTCAAACGTATCCGGCGAGACAAAGCTGAGCAGCTGCTGGAGTCTCTCGGCGGTCACCTCGTCGAGGTCCAACTCGTCAAATTGGAGCTCGGCCGACACTCGCAGATCACAAAAGCAAGGGAATCCGTTCTCTTCCCATTCGAGCGTAACGATCTTATATAGTCCCTCTTCGCGGATCGTGGTCCGCAGTCGCTCGATCTCAGGCATGACCACTCGTATCGGTTCGGAAATTTGGGAGCCCAGACAGCTTAGGTCAGCCGTGCCGGCCGTCGCTGTATTCGCTCATACACAGTCCGTTGACGAGCGCCCTCGGTACTCAGGTGTCAGCTCTTTGCACGCCAGCGATGCGAGCTCCGGGATGCGGGTCGCTGAGACCGCTTTTCCTCGTCGCGGGCCCGCCGGCAGGCGTAGCAGACGGTGATCAAATTATCGGGTGAATGATCGCCGCCGTCGCGGATGGCGATCAGGTGATATACCTGGACGTATCCCTGTTTGCGCCCGGGCCTGCCGGCGACGCCGCAGTCGCGGCAAGTATAGCGATCGCGCTCGTAAACGGCCTTTCGGACCGCTTCGGGGATTCGCATCTCGATCAAACCATTCGGCTTCAAGACTTTTGGCGAGATGGGGCTCATAGTTCGTCTTCTGCGCGGCTTTTCACTCGGCCGCGGATCAGGGTGAATTTTTCGATTTACCCTGCTAGAAGTCTTAATCGTCCGGCAGTTTCAATTTTTTTGATATCGGAGATCGGAAGGGAAGAGGTCGATGAGATGCTGAGAAACCAAGCATAAGTGGTACGCAAAGGCTCGACCCATTGGATGCCGTTGGCTGTCTCCGGTCAGGAGAGTATTCCGAAAGACGGACGCCATTATCACCGGATCGCAAACTAGGACTCGTCTCCGGGCGAGTGCCCGCATCGATTCGGGGAACCGGGGCCGCAAGACCGCGGTCCCCATCCCGAGCTTGAGGCGACGGCGTCATACGGTCTCAAACGCGTAGCCGTCCGCCGATCTCAGACAAGGGAGAAAACACTGCATCGGGCCGGTCGGCGGGGAATTGGGGAGAGGTTCCTCTGTCGGGCCGGCCCTATCTTTTATCCTTGGTCCGCTCCGGGGCTGTGTTACGCGCCGGCTCAGCGGCCGCGCCCGTCGGCCGAGCGCATCCGACCCGCTTTTGCCGCCGCACCTTTGTGCGTATAATGCTCGCGACAATTCGAGTCGCGCTCAGTATTCACCCGAGGAAATTACAATGAAGATCTGTCCGAGATGTCAGCGAACCTATGCCGACGACAACCTTAGTTTCTGTATCGAGGACGGTACTGTCCTGCAGATCGCCTCTGAAGCAGCGCCGACCGTGCAGATGAATACGGCGCCGACCGCGGTTATGCCGCCGCAGGCTCCCCCGCGGACGGCCGCCCCGGGAATTGCTCCGCAGCAGCAATGGGACCCGGGCGGTCCCGCCGCTGCAGGAGCGCCGGGCAAGAAAGGCTCCAAGACGTGGATCTGGGTACTCGCGATCCTAGCCGTCGTCTTGGTGCTGTGCGGCGGCGGAATTCTCGGTCTGATCTACTTCGTCGGGTCGCAGGCCAGCCGGACCATGGACGAGATCGCCGCGAACATCAACGCTCAGGCAAATCGCTCGACGACGCGGACGACCACCAACACTTCGACGACGGCTGCCGATCCGGCCGCAGCATCCGACGGCGACGGCGAGGTCCGCGACAACGTCCAATCGGTAGACCTCTCCGACTGGGCCGAGAGCAACAGCAATCCTGACCAGGTCGCGACAGAGTATACGGGCGGCGAGTTTATGATGAACGTTCTCTCCAACGATCATTACTACGTGCTCATCGCCAAGGAGGGCTATACGACGGCAGACTCCAATACTCGCGTGACGCTGAGAAACGTCGACGCCGGCAGTTCTCAGATGGGTTACGGGCTAGTATTTCACAGCCTTTCGTTCCCGCTTATACAGGACTATGCCTTCCTGATCGACACGATGAAGCAGCGCTACAGGGTCGTGCGTCATTATCCCGGGATGGAAAAGGTCGTCGTGCCGTGGACGAACAGCACGGCGATCAAAAAGGGAAGCGAGCCAAACACCATCGAGGTCCGCGACCGGCCCGACGGCGCCGAGCTTTATATCAACAACGTCCTCGTCAAGAAATTTGACGACAGCGACGGCGCCGAGAATGGCGTGCCCGGCCTGTACTCGGGCGGCAACGTCAAGATCGCATTCAAGGACCTCGAGATCAGCAGATAGCTTTCGGGCCGGCCTTTGGGTATGAAGCAATGTCCTCGCTGTCGGCAGGTATATGCCGACGACCAGCTCAATTTTTGTCTTAGCGACGGAGAGCTGCTTTCGTTTTATCTCGGCGGGCCGAACGCAGGCCAACAGCCGGGCGACGACTCGCCGCCGACGCTCGTGATCGACCCGCCCCGCCCCACCGACCCGATCGGCTGGTCGGCGGGGCCGCCGATCGCATCGTATTCGCCGCTTCAGTCCCAAATGCCGCAGTTCGGTTACGGCGCCGGCGGATTCCAATATCAGCAGCCGTCGCAGACCCTGCCGACTGTCGCGATGGTGCTCGGCATCGGATCTCTGCTCTTCTCCTGCTGTTATGGCGGCTTCTGGCTAGGACTGCCGGCGGCCGTTCTCGGCTTCATCGGAATGCGAAACGCCGACTCGCAGCCCGCGCTGTACGGCGGCCGGGGCATGGCGATCACGGGTCTTGTACTCGGCACCGTCTCGTTTCTCATCTCGCTGTTGATCGCATTCGGCGCCGCGATTGGGCGCTAGAATTAGACTGCTCTATACTCTTCAGCAAAATGCGCGTTACCTTGCACGTCGTCGCAGGCCCTCAGACCGGACGAGTCTTCACATTCGATCAGCACGAGACCTTTATGATCGGCAGGAGTGAGGACGCGCACTTTTGTCTGCCTCACGACCGCTTCTTTTCGCGGCATCACTGCATTTTGGAGATCGCTCCGCCGCAGGCGTTCTTGCGCGATCTCGGCTCGACGAACGGCACCTACGTCAACGGCGTCAAGGTCCAGACGGCTTTTCTTAAAGATGGTGATCGCATTCAGGGCGGTGAGACGGTCCTTCAGGTGGCCGTGGAGTCCGACTCGTCACGCCTGGACACCCGCGGCCGGCCGCTCTACCATTCCGAGCCTTCGCTGATCACCGTCGCCTGCCTCAACTGCGGTCTTCCGGCCGAAGCCTCCGCGTCATCGCCGGACGCCAAACTCTCCTATCTTTGTGACGCGTGCCGCGACAAGCTTAGGCAGAATCCTCAGCCCATTCCCGGATATCAAATGATCCGCGTCCTCGGCCAGGGCGGGATGGGCAGCGTTATGCTGGCTCATTCCGTAAAGGACGATCGGGCCGTCGCGATAAAGACCCTTTTGCCCGAGGTTGCGGTCAGCGAGCAGTCGCTCAAGCGCTTTCTGCGCGAGATCGAGGTGGCCGAGTCTCTGCGGCACCCCAACATCGTCACCTACATCGAGAACGGCACGCACAACGGCATCGTCTATCTCGTCACCGAATTTGTCGGCGGCATGGACGCGGCAAAGCTGGCCAAGACGCGTGGCGGACGACTCGACTTTCGCGAGGTCGTGGTCATCATGGAGCAGACGCTGGCGGCACTCCACTACGCGCACGGGCTGGGATTTGTCCATCGCGACATCAAGGAGCAGAACATCCTCGTCGATGGGACTTTTCCGAACTATATCTCAAAGCTGACCGACTTTGGCCTCTCAAAGAGCTACAAGCAGACCGGAATGAGCGGCGTCACGATGGTCGGTGACGTCGCCGGCACGATCGCATATATGCCGCCCGAGCAGGTGCGCGACTTCAAGGACGTTCGCCCGCCATCGGATATCTACGCCGCAGGGATGACCGCCTACAGCCTCCTCACCGGAGCCCACGCGCTCGATATCGGACCGAGGGCCGGCATTTCAGAAACGGTCAAGGCGATCTTTGAAAAGCCGATCATTCCTCTGTCGGCGCGCGTGCCCGACGTGCCGCCCGCCATCGCCGCCGTCATCGAACGGGCGCTGGCCAAGCATGTCGAGATGCGTTGGCGTTCGGCCGGCGAGATGCGCGAGGAGCTCCTGCGGGCCGGTCGGGAATTTTTCTGAGCGGATCATTCGACGTCGCCCGCTGGGCCAACTCGTTCCTCTCCCGCCAAAACCATTCCCAGCAAGACCCACAGGTGAAGGGCGTCTTCAAACGATCCCAACATTCCCTGATAGATGAATCCGACCGACCACGCGAGCGCCAGGGCCGTATGACCGCCGCCGCGATGCCGAGAGCGCAGCCCGCGTCTAACGATCTCAGCGCAGAAGATCAACAGCACGAGACCGCCGCCAAGCCCGCGCTCGGCCGAGACGTTGAGAAAGGTATTGTGAGCGTCGGTCAGCAAACTCCGCGTGCCGTCGGGGTTTGTAAAGAGAACGCGCACGACGGGCATTCCGGGGCCGACCCCAAGCAGCGGATGCGCCGCGATCGTGTCGAGGGCTTCCGACCAGACCATCGAACGGGCCGACGGGAAGATCTCTCCGACGACCGGAAGGGAAACCCTTGAAGCCGCTTCAGGATACGGCCTCGGGGTGAAAAATGCGGCCCCAAGCCATGCGGCCGCAAGCAGCGCGAGCGTTGCCGCGACGACCGTCGTCGTGCGGCCCCGCTTGCGGACAAGTACACCCGCCGCTGCGATGATGAGGAGCCCGCCGAGGCCGATCGAGAAAGTGAATGCCGCCGCCGCCGTGATCCCGATCAGCAATGTCAGGTACAGCCGCCGGCTGATCCAGCCGCGGCTCCGTGCGAGCCACGCTAGCGGAATGCCGACTGACAGATAATTGAAAAACATGCTCGCCGAGACGAAAGCGGCGGTGATCCTCGGCACGCCGTCGATCGGCACCGAGCCCTGGTGATACGTGAGCGGTTCGAGCCAGCGGCTCGCGGGGGAAACATAGAAGAGCATCAACGTCAGCAGACCTAAACAGACCGAACACGCCGCCGCGAACAGCCAGGTCAGGACGAGCGGTCTGAGGCCGGATCGCATTGCGGCCGCATATACAAAAAGACACGCCGTCGCGAGATAGATCTCGCCGAAGACGTGCCTGTAAGACCGCACCGGATCGGAACTAAAACCCGCCGCCGCCGATCCGAGGACAAGATAGACCGTTATCCAAAATAACGCGGGATGCCAGCGGAGTTTTACGCCTGCGATCAAAGCCGCCGCGACCGCCGGCACGAACGCGGCCTCCGACAGTCGGACCGGCAGGCCGAAGATCGGAAGCGGAACCTGTACAAAACCCACCGCAAAAACAAAGAGCCCGGTGAGCGCTGTCAGCCCGCGGTCGGCAAACGACCGGCCAAACGGCTGGCCGTCGAATTCGCCCGACTCGAGGCCGCCTCCCATCAGAGCGTCTTGGTTACCTTCGACAATGATCGTGGGGCGTCCGGGTCGATACCTTTAGCCTCGGACAGTAGCGCCGCAAACAATTGTGCGGGAACGATGAAGGGGATCGGCGAGAGGAACTCGTCGATCTCCGGCGACAGACGGATGGCTCGCGACGACGAATTCGCGATCTCGTCGTCGTTCGTGATCGAAAGCGAATCGGCGTGCAGCTCGCGGAGGCGTGCGAGCAGCTCGAGATTGCTCGTCCGCGTCGGGCCCGTCGGGCCGAAGAGCACTACCGGAAAACGGCGTTCAACGATCGCGAGCGGGCCGTGAAAGAAGTCGGCGGACGAGAACCTCTCCGCGACGACGTAACAGGTCTCCATCAGCTTGAGAGCGAGCTCGTACGAGTTTCCGTAATTGAGGCCGCGACCGACAACGACGCAGTTTTCCATGAACGTGTAGCGTTGGACGACCTCCTCGATGGCCGGTCTAAGCTCTAAGGCGGCCGCGGTGAGCTCGGGGATGCGCCGAAACTCAGCGACGCGGGTCGAGCCGAGCGCCTCAGCCAGCATGTAAAAATGGAGCATCTGCCCCGTATACGTCTTTGTCGCCGCAACCGACCGCTCACGTCCCGCATGGATAAGCAGAACGTCGTCGACGATCTTTGCCATCGACGACCCTGCCTCGTTAGTAATGCCGAGCGTCAATGCGCCAGCCGCTTTAGATCGTTCGAGTACGTGGTTGATGTCAGCCCCCTCGCCCGACTGCGAGACGCCGACCACCAGCGCCCGGCTCATATCAAGGTCGGCGTCATAGAGAGTGTGGACCGACGGTGCGGCCAGCGAGACCGGGATGCCGCACGTGATCTCGAGCAAGTACCGGCCAAATAGGGCCGCGTTGTCCGAGCTGCCGCGAGCGACTAATACCACGAGGTCGATCTCCCGCGCTGAAAAATGGCGTTTTAACGATGAGAGTTTGGGCGTCTCGGCGAGGATCGTCTTCTCCAAAGCCGCCGGCTGCTCGGAGATCTCCTGAAGCATTAATGACATATAGGTTAGTGGCGTGGGACGTTACTGATGTTAACGTAAACTCTCCGGCGGTAAAAGTTTGCGGTTGGCGTGGCGCAACCGGGTCGCATCAGTCGAGCGGTCGGAGGATGGCGTATTGTCGAAACTGAGACAAGTAATCGAATAGATAGCTTTAACAATTGCGGCTAAGGTGTTGATGCAAAACAACTAAAGTATGCATCCCGAGCGACAGTACGAGCCTTTACTCGAAGTGATGTCAGCAAGCAATTTAAGTGACGTCATTCGAAGAATCAGGTAGCTCCTCTAAATCATTGAGAACAGCGTTGATAGCTCCGCCGACAAGCAGCGCCATCGCGGTCAGGTAGAGCCACAGCATCAGGATGATCACGGCGCCGAGAGAGCCGTAGGTCTTGTCGTACGAGTTGAAGTAGTGAAGATAAACGCGAAACCCCGTGGTCAGCAACGCGAAGAGCAGAATTGCCACCACGCCGCCTGGTGTGATCCAGACCCACTCGAATTTGTCGAATGCCGGCAGCCAGCTATAGATCACGGCCGTCGTGACCGCCAGCACAAACAGAAGGAGCGCCCATTGAACCACATTTGAGAGCACGGTCGAGATGATGCCGAGTCCCGCCCCTCGCATCAGCGAGTCGAGAACCTGTTCACCGTAAAAGGCGAGCCCCAGACCCGCCGCGATGAGGAGCACGAAGAGAACTGTAAGAACGAGCGACTGGAGCTTGGTATGCCACCATGAGCGGCGTTCCTTTTCGCCATATACCTGATTGAGGGCCTGCCTGAGAGCATCGATCCCGGCCGAGGCCGACCAGAGCGTTGCGACGACGCCGATCGTGAGCTTGCTGCCCGACGAGTTCTCCTTGATCTCGTCGAGTGTCGAGCGGACCAGCTCAAACGCGGAGCTGGGCATTAGTTGACCCAGGTAGACGAAGAGCTCTGCGCGCAGATCGTCGGCGTTGGCGAGCACAATGCCGAGGAGGCTGATCAGGAACAGGAGCAGCGGAAAGATCGCGAACGAGAAGTAGAATCCGACCTGTGCGGCATTTCCCGGCACGTCGGTGGCAAAAACGCGTTCGTAGACGAGGTGGAGTATCCGTTTGAGAGAGTCGATATCGGGGACCTTCATACTATCGAGTTATAAGTTAAGCGTCCCTCGGCAGGCAATAGATCTTTCGTCGCGTGGTCACGGCCCGCCCTTGTAGTTGCGGGGAATCCGCCTGCCGATCGAGCAGGTGACCTCGTAAGATATCGTTTCGGTCATGCGGGCGACGTCCTCGGCGAGTATCTCCTCGCCGCCGTCCCGGCCGATGATGGTCACGGGGTCGCCCTCGGCCGCACCGCCGACGTCGGTCACGTCGACTATCGTCCAGTCCATCGAGATCCTGCCGACGATCGGTGCCCGCCGTCCACGGACGATCACCTCTCCGACATTCGAAAGTCCGCGGCAGAGACCGTCTGCGTAGCCGATCGGGATCGTGGCGATCGTCGAGTCTCGTTTGGTCTTGAACGCCCTCGAATATCCCAAAGTCTCACCTTCGGGAACGGACTTGATCTGAGCGATCCGCGTCTTTAGCGAGAGGACCGGGCGAAGTTTGGGGCGCGGTGCCGAGCCGGGAAGTACGTCGCCTCCGAGGCCGTAGAGGATGCCGCCGAGGCGGACCATATTGCTCCGCGTCGCCGGATGGGCCACCGCGGCGGGTGAGTTTGCAAGGTCGAGGTATTCGGGTTCGATGCCGACCTTGCGAAACGTCTCGACGCTCTCCCAGAATCGGCGTGTCTGCATCTGGGTAAAGTCCGTCTCCGCGAGATCGTCGGCCGCGGCGAAATGCGTCATAAGCCCCTCGACCGTCAGGCGCGAGAGCTTAACGAGCCTCTCCGCAAACTCCGGTACGCGGTCGTGCCTCACGCCGACGCGGCCCATACCGGTATCGATCTTTATGTGAACGGCGAGCGATTCGCCGCGGCGTTCGGCTGCGGCGTGCAGCCGCTCGGCCTGCGAAAGGGTGAATATCGCCGGAGTGATCGACCGCTTGAGGATAGTTTCTTCCTGGCCCTCCCACGCACCGCCGAGGCATAGGACCGGCAGGCGGCAGCCCGCATCGCGCAGCTCGACGGCCTCCTCGACGAGAGCGACCCCGAGCCAGTCGACGCCTTCGGCCTCGAGCGCTCTGGAGCACTCGACGGCACCGTGGCCGTAGGCGTCGGCCTTGACGACGGCCATGTACTTAACGCCGCTCCCGATGAAGTCTCTGGATGATCTGAAGTTGAACCTGAGGCTGCCGAGGTCTATCTCGGCTAATGTAGGACGTGAGGTCTCTCGTGTCATTGTCGTCGCAGCGGCGCGGACCTAATGCGATGTCTGAGCCGTCGGGCCCGAGACAGTTAAACCTATCTCTAAAGCGGGATGTTGCCGTGTTTGCGGGGAGGATTAGTATCGCGTTTGTTCTCGAGCAGCTTCAACGCGCGGATCAGCTTTGGCCGCGTAAACTTTGGCTCGATGACCTCGTCGATAAATCCGTGCTCGGCCGCGACGTACGGATTGGCAAACTTCTCCTCCAACTCCGAGACCTTGCGGCGGCGATACGCTTCGTCGTTCTGTGCGATCTCACGGCGATACAGCACGCCGACCGCGCCTTCGGCCCCCATCACCGCGATCTCGGCGGTCGGGTATGCAAAGTTGACGTCTGTCCGAATGTGCTTTGAGGCCATCACGCAATACGCTCCGCCGTACGCCTTGCGCGTGATGACGGTGATCTTGGGCACGGTCGCCTCGGCAAACGCGTAAAGGAGTTTCGCTCCGTGACGGATGATGCCGTAGTGCTCCTGATTGACGCCCGGCAAAAAGCCCGGAACGTCCTCAAACGTGATCAGGGGGATGTTGAAACAGTCGCAAAACCGTACGAACCTCGCGGCCTTGACCGACGCGTCGATGTCGAGCACGCCCGCCAAAAACGCAGGCTGGTTTGCGACGATGCCGACAGAGTATCCGCCGAGTCGAGCAAAGCCGATCACGATATTCGGTGCGTAGTGCTCCTGCACCTCGAAGAAATAGTTCTCGTCGACAACCGAGTGGATGATGTCGCGAATGTCGTAGGGCTGATTCGAAGATTCGGGTACGGCCGAGTTAAGCGTCTCGTCGACTCGGTCTTCCGGGTCGGACGTCGCGGCAAACGGCGGCGGTTCCATATTGTTGGACGGGATGAAAGAGAGCAGCTCACGGGCCATCTGCAGCGCATGCTCGTCGCTGTCGGCGGCAAAGTGAGCGACGCCCGATCGAGCATTGTGCGTCATTGCTCCGCCCAGCTCGTCTTTTGTCACTTCCTCGTGCGTGACGGTCTTGATCACGTCGGGGCCGGTGATGAACATATACGACGTGTCCTTCACCATGATGTTAAAGTCCGTGATCGCGGGCGAGTACACCGCGCCGCCGGCGCACGGGCCCATGATGCAGCTGATCTGCGGGACGACGCCGCTCGCGAGCGTGTTGCGCAAAAAGATATCGGCATAGCCGCCGAGGCTCACGACGCCTTCCTGAATGCGAGCTCCGCCCGAGTCGTTGAGGCCGATCACGGGCTTGCCCGTCTTCATCGCGAGGTCCATGATCTTGCAGATCTTTTTGGCATGCGTCTCCGAAAGCGAGCCGCCAAACACCGAAAAGTCTTGTGCAAATACAAATACCTGTCGCCCGTCGACGAGCCCGTGGCCGGTGATGACGCCGTCACCCAGGTATTTCTGCTCGTCAAGCCCGAAGTCGCGCGAGCGATGGACGACAAACTTGTCAAACTCCTCGAATGTGCCCTCGTCGAGAAAGAACTCGATCCGCTCGCGGGCCGTCATCTTGCCGGCGGCCCGCTGCTTTTCAAGCCGTTCGCGGCCGCCGCCTTCCTCGGCCGCGTCGGACCTTTGTTTGAGAAGCTCAAGTTTGCTGATGGCTTTGCTTTCGGGCAACATAAGGCCTAAGTTTAGCTAGTTTGACGGCGTTTTCAAAACAGTTGAAAGCGCCGCTCCATGACCCGCATAAATGAGATTTGAGAGGATCAGCAGTCGCGACAACGCACGGCTGAAGAGAGTCCGAAAGGTGCGCGACGGCCACCTCCGCGAAGAGATATTTCTCGAGGGCCTGCGGCTGTGCGGCGAAGCTGTGCGGTCGGATGCGGCGATCGAGGAGATCTACGTTTCGGACAGCCTTGTTGAGGACAGGCGCTTTGCGGATCTGATCGGCCCCGTCAAAGACAAACACACGGTACGCGTGCTCGGCGAGAGCCTATTTGCGTCGATCGCCGACACGCCGCAGCCGCAGGGAGTCGTCTTCATTTGCCGGCGGCCTACCGGGGCGATGGACAAGATCGCCGCACGCCTCGCGTCAGGACGGCATCTTCCGATCGTCGTTGTGCTTCACAGGATCGGTAATCCGTCCAATCTCGGAGCGATCGCCCGTACGGCCGAGGCCGCGGGGGCGGCGGGGCTGATCACCACGACAGGCTCGGCCGATCCGTTCTCGGCGAAGGCCCTGCGGGCCTCGATGGGCTCGCTGCTTCGGCTGCCGACGGCGGCGGGATCGGAACTTCAGAATTTACTTGAATGGGCAAGGCGGCGGGAGATGTCTGTCTCGGCCGCGGACGGGCATGCCGAGGTGACCTACGTCGAGCTTGATTGGTCGCGGCCGCGGCTGCTGATCTTCGGCTCCGAAGCTCACGGATTACCTGAAGAGATCCTTCCGCAGATCGACGAGCTTGTAAAGGTCCCGATGGCGGCTCCGGTCGAGAGTCTCAATATCGCTGTTGCTGCGGGCGTCATGCTGTTTGAGGCTCGACGGCAGGTCGGGCCGACGGGGCGCTAAAGTAAAACCTGAGCTTTCCATTCAGCGGTCGTTTGCCAGGTTGGTATCAGTCCCGATCGACGGTTGATCGAAAGATCTCAGTTCCTTTTCGAGGATGCCGGGAGCGCTCACCGAATTGGCGATCGCAAGGGCGACAGCGATCTCGCTCTGGAGGGTTCTCAGATCGGTCGTGTCGCTCTCGCCCAGCTTTGAACGAGCCGCCTGCAGTTCTCGCTTTGCTTCCCAGATCTTGCCCGTCAGCAGATAGGCCCGGCCGCGAAGGTAATGGTCGGCGGCGTCCTGCGGCTCTGCCACGTTGGATGAAATGAATGCTGCCGGATCGCGGTCGACGATGCGCCGCTGCTCTTCAAAGGCGGTGAGCGGCGGATTGGTCGACTTTTCGGTGAGTACCGGCACGAGCTGCGGCTGGGGCGGGTTTGCCTGCTGCCAAAAATGGTACGCAGCGGCACCAAGCGCCATGCCGACGACGAGCATCAGTGCCGCCAGTACCAAGCCGCCGGTGCGGCGGGGACGCTCCTGAAGTGTGACGGTCGCCTCCGTGCGAAAAGGTTCGGTCGGAGTGACCCGTGCCGAGGCCGGGTCTTGCACGGTCTCGGCTTCAGCAACCGACCTCTCGAGAGCGATATCGGCCGGATGGTCTTGAGCATGGTTGGCGTCGAATTCCTCTTCATCCGAGACGGTCTCTCGCGGGATCTCGACGGTCGCGTCGCCGGCCGCATTCGGGTCACGCGCGCGCGCGGTTGCGATAGTGTCTTCGTCGTCGTCAAACCCAAAATGGATCTCGTCCGCCGCGGAGCCGACCTCACCGGGAATGCTGACGACTACGGCCGAAAGGTTGTCTTCGGCACCGCGTTCGTAACAGACCTGCTTCAATCTCTCGCAGATGGCTCCCGGGTCGCTCATCTCAAAGAGGAACTGCCGTATCTCCTCGTCGTCGATATGGCGAGTGATGCCGTCGCTGCACAGCAGGAATTTATTTCCCGCCTCGACCATCAGCAGCTTGACGTCGGGCTCGACCGAGGCGTCGGCGCCGAGGGCCCGGCTGATGATATTGCGGCTCGGATGAACGGCCGCCTCCGCGTCGGTCATTCGACCGGCGCGCACCTCTTCGGCGACGACCGAATGATCGTCGGTCTCGCGAAAGAGCCGAAACTGATTGTCCAGCCGGTACGCCCGCGAGTCGCCCACGTGACCGATCGTGGCGACGTCGCCCTCGATGTGCAGAGCGACGAGCGTCGTCGCCATCCGGGCAAGCTGCGGCAGATCGTTCGACATCTGAAAGATCGCCTCGTTAGCGCGCTCGATCGCGTTTCGCATCACCGTTTCGGCTTCGACGCCAGGCTGCCGATTGCTGAACGCCTCGGCGAGTATCTCGACCGCCATTTGCGAGGCGATCTCGCCGGCCTGCGCTCCGCCGACGCCGTCGGCGACCGCAAAAATGCCGAGTTCGCGTATGTCGAGGACCGAGTCCTCGTTTTGCGGCCGCTTGTCGTTCAACCCGCGGTCAGTGATCGACGAAGAGATGATCCGGTCAGAAATGTCGACAGTTTCGATCATGCGATACAGGGACGAGCGGCACCTTCGGCGTACGCTCTCAGGCAATTATTTTAGAGACTCGAGCTGCCGGTCAACGGCGTTGCGGTGAGAAAAGGCCATCAGCATCCCAAGCATCACGAAGCTCGTTATCAAGCTGAAGCCGCCGTGGCTTACGAATGGAAGCGTGATCCCGGTCATCGGCAGGGCCCGCGTGATGCCGCCGATGTTGACCAGCGCCTGAAAGCCGAGAAAGGCCGCGAGTCCGATCGAGCAGAGCTTGCTGAACATATCGCGCGAATCGAGTGCGGTCCTCACACCGGCGCTGACCAGGACGATCAGGGCCAAGGTTAACAACAGGCCGCCGAAAAGTCCAAGTTCTTCGGCAAGGGCGGCGAAGACATAATCCGAGGCGGCCACGGGGATCAATTCAGGGTAGCCGAGGCCGAGGCCGCGGCCCGTCGTGCCGCCCGAAGCGATGCCGAATGTGGCCTGCGCCGGCTGAAAGGCGAGTATGTCAAACCATGCGTCGACATTGATCGTCCTCTGAAGTTCAGGGTCGGCCTCGAGCATCTGCGGCAGGTTTGGGTCGCGTTCGACGAGGCGCTTGTAATAATCGTCGTAATCCGACTTCCACCACGGCGTCTCGGGCGTCGGCGGATCAAAGCCGTCGAGCCAGAGATGAAAGCGCTGCTGGATGCGATTGGGCAGAACGGTCCTCACGGGCCTGGCGAGCGTCGGCAGGAGAGGGATCTTTTCCTGCGTCGAGTCGGGCAGCGCTCCTACGACGAGCACGCCGATGAGCAGCACGACGCTCCCGATCAAAACGAATCGCTGCGGAAAGCGCCTGACCGCGATAACGTAAAGCGTCACGTACACGGCGCTGAAGACCATCATTTGGCCAAAGTCCTTCAGCACAAAGAAGGGCACGAAGGGGATCACGGCCATGACCAGCAGCGGGAGCACATCCTTTGCCCGCGGCAGGCCCCAATAGGTTCGCGCGAGGTCCTTGTAAAGCACCGCGAGTATCGCGGCAAAGCCGATCAGGAACGGTATCTTCGCGGGCTCCCAGGGCGTCATATTGCCGAGAGCCTTGCCCGCGCGCGACGTGATCGCGGCGATGACGAGCGGGACGAGCGTGAGCAGGACGATGAGGAAGCCGTGCTTCTGCAGCAGCTCGAGAAAGTCGCCGCGCCGCATAAAGACAAAGGCCGCGATCAGGCCCAGCATACCGAGCAGCGGGTTGATGGTGTTGCCCGAGAAAAGGACGTCTCTCCACGTCTGCGGCGCCGGGAGCGGCGTTTCGGCGTCGAGGTCGACCGGCGACGGCGGGGTCGGCGGCAGGCCCATCAGGCGCTTTTTCTCGGCAGAATAATTCTCCTGAATGTAATGCAGCTGCTGCGTCCGGATCTTTTCCTGCCGCGCCGCGGCCTTGTCGCTCCGCGATGTATATTCCGGATCGCTGAAGAGCCGGTACTGCACCGTCAGTCCGATCGAAAAGAGAAGTACCGCCGCCGTGTACAGCGTCCAGCTGCCCTGATATCTCAAGAATCTTTTGATCGCGATCGGCAGCAGCGAAAGCACGGTGAGGAGAAAGAGGTTTCTGCCGGCGGTCAGCCCCGAAGTTTCGTAACCGCGGATCAGTGCGCCGTAATAGATCGAGTAATGCGCGATCGCCGTCAGCACGACGATGCCGGCGAGCATAAAAACGTGAGACGAGGTGCGGTTGTTCATCGGCGCCTCCCGCCGTTCGGCCGTGCGGTCGCAGCCGGTTTCGGCGCGATCTGTTTCGGTTTGTACTGCTCGCCGAGCAGGCCGAGATCGCGTGCGCGTAGAATGACGTTCGCGGCGATCGGCGCGGCCGTTCGAGCACCAAAGCCGCCGCCCTCGACGACGACGGCGATCGCGACCTGCGGCCGCTCGAGCGGAGCGATCGTGATGAACCAGCTGTCGGTACGCTCGTACATTACCGGAGCGTCGTACTCGACCCATTCGCCCTGCGAGTTCTTGCGTTTTTTCCGGACGGTCTTTAGCTTGCCGGTCTTCTCGTCGTAGAGCGGCGCCTGCTTTTCGGCGGTGCCGGTCTTGCCGCCGGCGCGGATCCCGGTGCCCGCGAGCTTGGCCGAGATGACGGTTCCGGTGCCGCCCGGTTCCTCTGTCACGGTCGACATGATGTCGCGCATCGCTGCGGCCTGCTGCGGCGAAAGTACTTGTGCAAAGGGCTGCGGCGGCTGGTCGGCCTCGATCCGCGGCCGCATTAGTTTGCCTTCCATATTCGCGGGTACCGACGCGATGAGCGCCATTTGAAACGGCGTCATCTGCCCGGCGTAGCCCTGGCCCATCCCTTCGAGGCCGAGATCGTAGAGCGATATCTCCTTGCCGGTAACGATCGTCGACTGCTGCGGTGCAATGGACGAAGCGATCGCGGGATTGCTCGTATTCCAGATATCGGGAAAGAAGCGCTGCAGAAGTGCCTGGTCCGGGTCGTCGACCGCCGCGATGCCGAGGACCTGCGCGGTCTCTCGCAGACGGTCGCGGCCGAGCTCGATCGCGAGCTGAGCGAAGTACTGATTGCTCGAGACCTTGTAGGCCTCGACGATGTTCTTATCTTGACAGCCGCCGTCGCATGCACCCGAGACCGAGCCGTCGGGCCCGAGCTTTTGCGTCGCGTCCACGATGGGACGCGACCCTCGCGAGGGAACAAAGCCGCCCGGATAGCTCGGGAAGACGGCGTTTGACTTGCCGCCGCGAAACGCCGCGATCGCCGTGAACGTTTTGAATGTCGAGCCCGGCACGTAAAACTCGCGCGTCGCACGATTGAGCAGAGGCTTGTCGCGCTTATTGCCCTCGAGCCTAAGGTAGCCCTCGAGGTCCTGCGCTTCCGAGAGGCTGAACGACGGATTTGAATACATCGCCAGTACGTCGCCCGACTGCGGGTTGAGCACGACGATCGCGCCTTTTTTGCCCTCGAGCTGCTTTGCGATAAAGGTCTGCAAATCGCGGTCGATCGTGAGCCGCACGTCACGCTGCTCCTGCTCGGGACGCCTGATCATCGTCAGCGTCTTCCAGGCCTCGGGCATCGGATCGGCGCTGCGTTTGAAGAGAGTTCGTTCGAGACCCGGCGTGCCGCGCTCGGTGCCGAGCAGATGCGCCATTTCGGTCTCGAGCGGATAGACGCGGGCGATGTTTTTGTTCTCGTCGACGCGATAATAAGCGAGGGCGTTCTCGAGCCTGCCTGAGCGGTCGAGCATCCAGCCGCGAAGCGAGGCGGCGGTCGTTCGGCGCGTTCGAAGGTCCTTGTAAGCGAGCGCCTGAAACTGCTCGTTCTGCTCGTCGGCGAAGTACGTCCAATAGACCTGAAACCCGAAGACCATCAGAGCCAGCCCGACAAAGACGAATTGCCATGCCCGCAAACTGCGATTGGTCATCGTCTGCGTCAGCTTGCGTGTGACCTCGCGCGGCAGCCCCGACTCGAAGGCAAAAGGCGGCCGCCGAAAATTATCGAGAAAGCTCAGAATTAGCAGGCCGACGACGATGCCGACGCCGACAATGTAAACGATCGTCAGGCCCGCCGGCGTGCGCTCGAGCACCTGGCTGCCGAAGATGTACTCGGGCCGGAGCTTGTTCCAATCGATCTGTGCGAGAAATAAAAGCATCGTCCGTCGCGGTCGTCAGCCGATCTTTATCGCATCTTCGTCGGCGCGGCCGCCGTCAGGAACGGCCGTCTCCTCGCCGGTCGGTATCGCCTTGATGATCTCGATCCGCGAGGTAGCAAAGGGAAGTTGTTTCGCCTCGGCGTGCGGCTCCTCGAGAGCTTCGGCCGCGGGCGCCGCCGATTCCTGCGCGACCCGCTCAAAAGAAACCTCGATCGATCCAAAGACGACCTTTCCGTCATTGTCGAGCGTTACGGCCCGGCCGTACGGGATACGCTCGCCCAGAACATATGTTCCGTTGGTCGAGCCCGTGTCTGAAACGACAAGCTGCCCGTCGGCGTTTAGGACGATCGAAGCGTGGATCCGCGAGACGCTCGTGTCCGGGATAGGCAGATCGTTCTCGCGTGTGCGTCCGACGCTGAGCCGCCGCAGGTCTCCGAAGCGGAGCGGCACCCGCTCGGTCTGACCGTTCAAGTCAAAGACCGCGGTGAATTCCGTCGCGGGCGCGGGCGGCCCGTCAACGGGCGCCGACGCCTCCGGCACCGCCTCCTTGCCGGCCGACGCTTCGAGCGCGATCTCGGCCTCGTCCTCGTCGTCGGCAAATTTTTCAAAGCTCGCGAGCAGCTTGACGCCGGACGTGAAGTAATCCGGTCTTACCTCGAGCTTGAGCGGAGCGTAGGTGTAATAACGGCGATCGTTGATATGGTCGACGGCGGCGACCAGCAGCTCGGTCTCGAGCGCCCGGAGCGAGTCGTCGGAGTCGGTAGAGAATTTGTCCCACTGCATCTTGAGCTTGATGTTGTGGGGGACGTAAGTGCCGCGGCCCGGCTCGTGACGGGCCTCGGCGTCTAGGAGAGTCTTGAGGCGCTCGACAAGTTCGCTCGTCGCGAGAGAACTCGACGGCTTCCACCCTCGGCCCGTGAATCGATCGAGCGCGTCGCCGGCCTTGGTCAGCACGCCGCGGACGAGCCAGTCGATAGTGAGAGGCGATCTTTCCGGCGTTTCTTTTTCGTCCATCGCGTGATCGTCGAGCAGAGAATTTACCTCCTAATTCTAAACAGAAATCCGGTCATTCGAAAGAGAGGTCCTTCGACGCAAAGCGGCTGGCCCGAGCGCGTTCCGTGCAGTGTCCGTGAGTTTGCGCATCGCTCATGGTCAGTGTGTTTTACGAACTTTGGAAATATAATCTCGTATAGCCCAGACGAGCGCGCAGCGTAAAAAGTTCGCGTCGGCCGGACACGGAATGAAGGAACTCTCGCTGAATAATTGCCGGCTCGATCGGCGGTACGACATCCAGCAGCTCTTGGGCCGCGGGAGCTATGCCGAGATCTATGTCGCTCGCGACGTTCTCGCGTCGCCGCAGTCGCCGCACAGCTCGGTCGTCATCAAGGCGCTCAACGTTTTTCTCCAGGACGATCTCGACCCCGAGCTCGAACGCACTCTCGTCGAGAACTTTCAGAACGAGGCGCTTGCGCTCGACCTCGTTCGCCATCCCAACATCATCAGCCGTCTCGGCCACGGCACGGCACGCGATCTCGACGGCACGACGTTTCATTATCTCGTGCTCGAGTACCTCGCGGGCGGCGATCTGCAAAAGCTCTGCCGAGCGCAAAAGATCGACATTCGCACGGCCCTCGGCTACATCGAGCAGGTCTGCGCCGGCCTGCGGCACGCTCACGAAAAAGGCGTGATACACCGCGACATCAAGCCGCAGAATCTGCTGCTCACCAAAGATCGCGAGACCGTCAAGATCGCTGACTTTGGCGTCGCGCGCTTGGGCGGAGCAGATTCGCCGATCACGCGTGTCGGGACCAACATTTACGCGCCGCCCGAGCACAGCCCGATGCTGAACGCGAGCGCGACGGCCGCTCGCTTGACGCCCGCCGCCGATCTGTATTCGCTCGCCAAGTCGATGTACACGATCATCACGGGCGAGACGCCGCGTTACTTTTCCAATCAGCCGATCGGATCGCTGCCGATCGGCGTGCGCGACGAGCCGTGGGCCGGCGAGCTGCTCGAGCTGCTTCGCAAGGCGACGCGTGACGAGCCGTCGGAGCGATTTCAGTCGGTCGACGAATTCTGGATCGGAATGACAAAGCTCAGAGAGATCGCGTGCGAGACGACGGCGCCGCGCCTCGCGTTCGCCGGAGCGGCGGATCTGCCGCAGCCGCATGTCGCCCGCGGCTACACGCCGCTCGCTCCGGTCAGGCCCAACTTTGAATCGACCGGCAGCCTCAGGCTGCGCGATCCGCATTCGACTGCCGTTCCGTCGGTGGTGACACGAGACATCTCTCCGCCGGCATTTGGTGTCGGCCGATCGCCGGCGTCACCGATCGCCGTCGGTAACGGCGAGGTCCGCCGCGAGCCGATCGCGATCGGGATCGACGCCCTTGCCGGAGATGCGCCCGTTGTGAGACGTGACAAGAGGCGAGCGCTCCGGCGAGCGGCGTTGTTCTTTGCTTCGGTCGTTTTGCTGGGCGGCGTTTTGTACGGAACCGGAAGTATGCTCCGAGGCCGAGGCTATCTGCCGCAGATCTCTAACCCCTGGCGACAGCAGACGGCGACAGCGAATACCGACATATTCCTGCGCCCCGAGCCGAATACCAACAACGACCCGATCGGACTCGTGACCAAGAACTCAAAGGTCCGCATTGTCAATTCACAAAATAATTGGTATCAAGTTGATGTGGTCGAACAGGGCCGCCAGCGGGCCTCGGCAAACCTCACGGCAACACGCGGCTGGCTCAACGGAAAGTACATCGATATCGACGATTAGCTCGTCGCCCAAAGGTAAAAATTGAGCGTATTAGAAAAAGTCAGGCGATGGATCGACGGTGACTCGGCCGAGCTGGTGCTCGAAGAGGCGGCGCGCAACGCGCAGGTAAAGCCGCGCAGTCAGGCCGAGGAGTTCATCGTCAAGATCGCCCGCGCGGTCGAGGCCGTGATGCAGCGCGAGCTCGTTCCGCTGCCGCAGGGCACGAGCATAATTCCGACCGAGTACGCGATCTTTTTAAGCGACGCCGACGACAAGGAATGGCAGGGCATCAAGCGTAAGGGGCTCGAGCAGGGCCTCTATCACATTCTCGGCGAGCGTGCCAAGGAGATCGCCGGGAAGCGAAAGCTCGAGACAAGATCGTTCGTTCTCGAGCTCCGCGTCGACGGCACGCTCGAGAAGGGCGAGGTGCGCGTCCAGCACAGTTGGGAAGACTCGGACGGCAGCAAGACAAGCGTTTTCGTAAAACCGAAGTTGGGACCGGCCCCGCCCGCATACGAGCCGCCGGTGAGCGAGCGGTCGCCGGCCCCGCCGCCGGCGCACTTTTCTCAGATCGACCGGGCGCCGAGCTCGACAGAGCAGGTCCGGCCCGCGCCCCAGACCGGTCTCGTCGCCGGCACAGCTTCGTCCGGATCCCGAGATATTGCCGACGACGCCGAAGAGATGACCCGCGTCGCGAGCCGCGTCAGCGAGCTCTACAAGCTGGAGATCTGGCGAAACGGCATCCGGCAAAACGTAGTGCCGGTCTTTCAAAACTCGGTCGTGATCGGTCGCGGATCAAGATCGAAGCCGGTCGATATCGCCCTTACAGGCGACGCCGAGATCAGCCGCCGGCATCTGACGATCACGACCGACGGGAACGGGAGCTTTTGGGTCACGAACGAAGGCCGCAATCCCGCGACCATTGATAACCGCGACGTGCCGGTCGGTCAGCGCGTGCCGCTGCAGCCCGGATCGAACCTCGTGGTCTGCAGCTATGTACTTCGCGTCCAGCGGGCTTAGGCGGTGGGCGATGAGGGCTGCGTAATACACTCCGGCGTTTAAGTGTCGAAAGGGAAATCTCGCTTCTGGACCATTCCGAGCAGGTCTCGGACGGCTTGGTGCGCCCGCTCACGGATATCCTCTGGAATTTGATATCGACGACAATTCGTCTCAAATTCGTCGAGATCGAGGATCTTGGTGCTCATGTCGGGCGTGACGAGGATATCGATGTCGAGGTCGACATAATCAAGCGTCCGGCCGTCGAAGCTCGGCGGCATATTGACGTTGCAGTAGTAATTTCGGAGCTCGCCGTCCGGCTCGTGAAAGCGGAAGACGTTGTACCAGCGGTCGAGCCAGTAAAATTCGTATGAGAGCGTGCCGCGCCTGATAATGCCGAGCTCGGGGTGAATGACCTCGCGGTCAAACTCCCCGACGAGCACGTGCAGGTCACCGATCGTATCGACGGCGCGGCAGTTCCACGTTCGGCGAAGCGACCGGTCAAAATGCCGGGCGATGACCGTGATCTCCACCGCCCGTTCAATTCCGGTCTCGACCTTTCGGCGTGCGCACGACGAGGACCGAGCAGGGAGCGTGATGCACGACCGAGTCCGAGACCGAGCCGAGCAGCAATCGCTCCCAGCGGTTATAACCGTGCGAGCCGACGATGATCAGATCGGCGCCGAGCTGCTCGGCCGCCTCGACGATGCGGTTGTCGGGCGAGCCAAACAATATCTCGCCGCTGACCAGAGCGTCGGTGCCCTTTAATAAAGCGTTCGCGGATGCGACGGCGAGGTCGAGGACGCGTTGGGCGTTGTCGCGCGCGGCGCTTTCAAGCGCCGAGGTATCGGGCAGATAACCGCCATACACATCGATACCGATCGGTATCGCCATATCGACCACACAGACGATCTTGACGACATCGCCCTGCTTGAGCGAAAAGGCCGCAAGTGCGGCGACGGCCGCTTCGCCGTATGCGGTGCCGTCGGTTGCAACTACGATCTTCATCTAAACTTGCCTCCGTAAAGCGATTGTAGCCCAACCGGCGCCGGGTTTAGAAAGTCGCCCCGCGCCGGTCTATTCATCGTCCTCCGCGTCCGAACCCGAGAAGTATCGCCGCATCTTTACGAGGATCGCAGAGAACATCAGGCGCTCGGCCTCGGTGAGTCCTGAGACGATCTCTTCTTCGAGTTCGCGCCATTGATCTTCGACGACCGACTCCTTGCCGCGTCCCCGCTCGGTCAAGAATATTCGCGTCGAGCGGGCATCGTCCTCCAGGCGCTCGCGAGTCACCAGCCCGGCATCGACGAGCCCCTTGACCATCTTGTTGATCGTCGGTGTGGACAGGCCCTGCCTCGCGGCGAGATCGACCTGTCGCTGCCCGTCCGCCTTCCATAGCTCAAACAGCAAAAAGACCTGGCCGCTGTTAAGCCCGATCTGCTCCATATGGCGCTGCAGGGTATTTCGAAACGAAATACTCACCTTGGCCAGCAGGTAGCTGACTGTCTCTTCAAAATCCATTAAGCAAAGACCTTTAAGCTCGTAAGCGTAAAGAAACCGTTTGACGGCAAACCTAGAAACAATAGCGAGCAAATATTCATCTATTGGCTCGCTAATTATATATGGTTAGCTCGCTCACAATCAATCGCTTGCCGGCTAATATGAGTTGATTTGCCGGCTCAGCAACATTGCAAAGCCTGGCCATGAATTAGCTAGAATTGAAGCATGGACAACTCAGACAAGCTTAAATATGCGCGAAACCTGCTCCTCGGGCTTCACAAAAATCTTGTCGACTTTGAGCGCAGCGGCTACGAGCGGATCAACGGCCCGCTGTCGGCCGGGCAATTCCTTAACGTACTGCTGGAGGACCAGGATTTCTCTTGGCTGCGTAAGTTTTCGATGCTGATCGTAGAGATCGACGAGATGTTTGCGCTCAAGGACGGCATCCCGGCCGAGCTTATCGACGCCAACCTTGTGAAGGTGAGGGAACTGGTGGATATGTCGCCCGAGGACGAGTACTTTAGAGCAAAGTACCGAAATGCTCTCGACAAGGACGCCGACGCAGCAGCGTCGCACGCTCGACTCGAGGCCCTGTTTCAATAGGCTGCCGAGAATCGGTTTGAGAATTCTCTTTAATCGTCGAAAGTGTGACTGTTGAAGCGATCCATCAGACCTGCGGTCTTTAAGCCGCTTTGTGGGAGCAAGAATCGAGGCTGCCTGAAAAGGCGGCCTCTTGATCTTTTGGCAAGACGCGGCTTTGCCGAAGAGTGCTGAGTTGAAGGGTTTCGCCCTTCCTAGCGGCGGTATTTCTTATTTCTTCGAGGCAATGCTTCCGCCGCGGACGGACGCACCGGCTCGCGGATAAAATTTGGAGCACGGCCGGGAAGGCAAAGCCTTATCCGCAGAGCCCGGCGGCACCGCAGGCGCATAGCCCAACCGAGGCCCAGCGAAATGCAAAAGGCCGCCCTTTTCAGAACAGCCTCCTTTCGCTGAGCGGTCCGGACTATTTCGCCTGGGCCTTGTTCCAGTCGGCGAGAAACGCTTCGAGCCCCTTGTCGGTCAGCGGGTGCTTGACGAGCTGCTGGATCACTTTGAAGGGGATCGTCGCAACGTCGGCGCCGGCGAGGGCGCAGTCGACGATATGCATCGGATGCCGTATCGACGCGGCGAGCACCTCGGTCGCGAAGCCGTAATTCTCATAGATCTGGACGATCTCCGAGATGAGCTGCATCCCGTTGGTCGCGATGTCGTCGAGGCGGCCGATGAAGGGCGAGATGTACGTCGCACCGGCCTTTGCGGCAAGTATCGCCTGCGCGGGCGAGAAGCAGAGCGTAACGTTCACCTTGGTGCCCTCGGCGCGGAATTGCCGGCACGCCTTCAGTCCGTCGAGAGTGAGCGGCACCTTGATCACTACATTTTGAGCGATCGCGGCAAATTCGCGCCCCTCACGCAGCATTCCCTCGGCGTCGAGAGACGTGACCTCGACCGAGACGTCGCCGGGCGTGAGGTCGCAGATGGCCTTGATATGGTCTGTGAAATTGGCGACGTTCTCCTTGGCGACAAGCGACGGGTTTGTCGTTACGCCGTCGATCAGGCCCATCTCGGCCGCTTCGCGGATCTCGTCAAGGTTTGCGGTATCGATAAAGAATTTCATTTTTTTTTATTCTGCGTTCTCAGACGACGGGATTGCGGAGAGTTCCGATTCCCTCGATCTCGACCTCGCAGACATCGCCCGAGTTCAATTTTGAGACGCCGGACGGGGTCCCGGTCGCGATCACGTCGCCCGGAAATAACGTCATCTGGTTCGAAATGTATCGTATCAAAAACTCGACAGGGAAGACCATTTGCGAGGTGCGCCCTTGCTGTTTGATAACGCCGTTGACACGCGTCTCTACGCGTACATCCGAGACGTCGAGGCCCGTCTCGATGAACGGCCCGACCGGACAGAACGTATCGAACGATTTCGCCCTCGTGAACTGTACGTCGCGTCGCTGGAGGTCGCGGGCCGTGACGTCATTGAGACACGTAAAG
This sequence comes from Pyrinomonadaceae bacterium, assembly GCA_046313635.1. GTDB lineage: Bacteria > Acidobacteriota > Blastocatellia > Pyrinomonadales > Pyrinomonadaceae > OLB17. The sequence goes on from JBKBYA010000002.1 coordinate 452,632, forward strand.
CCGAGCACATATCGAAGCGGATCCTCGTCCTCCTCGAGCGCCGCACACTTTCGCCCGATCACGACGGCGAGCTCGCCCTCGTGCTCGACCTGCTGCGAAGCGGCCGGAATGACGATCCGATCGCCGTCGCCGACGATCGACGACGGGGCCTTTAGAAAGAGAAGCGGCTCGCTCGGCACGTCGTTGCCGAGCTCGGCTGCGTGCTCAGCATAATTGCGGCCGACGCAGACGATCTTGGACGGGGCGACGGGCGGCTTCAGACTAATCTCTTCGATAGCGAAGGATTCGTCCTGCCGTCGATTATCTCGAAATAGGAACACGCGTTCCCCCTCAACTACGCCGGACTCGATCCGGCCTTCAAATTCAAACCTGCAGATCTTCATGCTTATGGTGCGCTCTCCGAAACGATCTCGGACGGCGGGCTGACGTTTCCGCTTGTGTCTATCGCGATGATGAAATAGTGATATCTGACCCCCGACTCGACGCTCCGGTCCTGGAATGTGTTTGTCTTGATCGCTTCGGGCGTCAGGAGCTGCCATTCCTGCCGAGGCCGGCCCGGATCGGTCGAACGATAGATCTTGTAACCCGCCACGTCCTTTTCGGGGTTGACCGCAAAAAAGATGCTGATCACATTCTGACCGGCGGCAAGCGAGATCGAGGACGGAGCGCTCGGTGCGAAAGTATCGACCGGCTTGACGTGGATGATATTCGTCTCGCCGCTCTCGAGCGGGCCGCCGTCGGGCCCTGACGAGACGGCCCTGACGAAATAGTAATGGTCCTTGCCAAACTCAAAGAACTCGTCGGCAAACCGCTCGTCGCGGACCGGCGCGCGATTCAGTAAACGGCCCGGCTCTTTTGGTGAGGCAGATCGATAGACGTTGTAGCCGAGCAGATTGACCGGCCGCGACCCGTCGACGTTGGCCGCCGGCGCAGCCCACGTCAAAGTGACGGCCTCTTGCGAGACGTCAAAGGCAAGGGAAGTCGGGGCCGCGGCGACGCCCGCCACCGGCTCGATCAGGAGAAAGTTGGAAAACGCAGCCTTCTGACTTGAAGCGTTAACGGCGCGGATCGCGTACCGGAGCCGCGCCGCCTGGCCGGCAAATTCGAGACGGTCGCGGTAGGTCAGGGAAGCCAGCGCAAAATCAGAATCGGTGACCGGTACCGAAGCGATCAGCACCGAACGCGAAGCGAACTCCTCCTCCGAGAGTTCGGCGCCGGAGCTTGCCGGCTCGGCAAGCCGGTAAATATCTACGCGGCTTATGTTGAGAAGACTTCCTTTGTCGGCATTGCGGGCGGGCATCCGCCAAGACAGGATGATCGTATCGCCGCGCTGAAAGCCGTTCAATTCGAGCCGCTGCTGGACCCGCTCGGTCGGGGGCAGCGGGACGCCGCGCTTACCGCAGCCGTAAGCGATAAGCAAAACAGCCGTTAAAAGCGCTATCGACGCTTTAGACAGCAATTGCTTAAATGCATACTTCCCGGCCCGGTGCTTAAAATTTGCCTCGATAAGCATTCGATTAATTTAAAGGATGTACTGCCGGAGATCGCGATCTTCGACTAGATCGCTTAAACGGGCGGTGACGTAAGACGCGTCGATCACCTGCTTTTTATCCTCGAGCTCCGCACCGTGAAAGCTGATCTCCTCGAGCAGTTTTTCGAGCAGCGTGTGGAGTCGCCGCGCTCCGATATTTTCGGTGTTTCGGTTGATCTCCTCGGTCATTTCCGCGAGCTTATCGACGGCGTCCGGCGTAAATTCGAGCTCGACGCCCTCGGTGCTTAGCAGCGCTTGATATTGCTTAATCAGTGAATTCTTCGGCTGCACCAGGATCCGCTTAAGGTCGTCAACCGTGAGAGCTTCGAGCTCGACTCGGATCGGAAAGCGGCCCTGCAGCTCCGGGATCAGGTCGGACGGCTTTGAAACGTGAAAGGCGCCGGCGGCAATAAAAAGTATGTGCTCGGTGCTGACCATACCGTACTTCGTATTGACGTTGGTTCCCTCGACGATCGGCAGCAGGTCTCTCTGAACTCCCTCTCGTGAGACCTCGGGCCCGGTGCCCGATTCTCGCCCGGCGATCTTATCGATCTCGTCGAGAAAAATGATGCCCGACTGCTGCGTCATCTCGAGGGCCCTTCGCGTGATCTGTTCCGTATCGATAAGCGCCTCCTGCTCGTCGCGAAGCAGGACGCCGCGAGCGTCGTTGAGCCGCATCGTTCGGCGGACCGTCTTTGAAGGAAAGAGATTGCCGAACATATCGCGGAGATTCACTCCCATCTCCTCCATTCCCTGCCCGCCTACAAAATCGATCGTCGCGTTTGAGCGGTCGGTGGTCTCGACCTCGACGAGCCGCTCTTCAAGCTCGCCGTCTCGCAGCTGCTGGCGGAGCTTTTCGCGTGTACGCGAATGCTTTGCAGAGTCGTCGCCGCTGTCCGCATCCGGGTCCCACGAGCCGTAGCCAAGGGCCGACGGCGGCAGCAGCAGATCGAGCAGCTTCTCTTCGACATTCTGCTCGGCCTTTGCACGCACGTCCTCGTAAGCAGCCTGCTTTGCCATGTCCACCGCAACATCCGCAAGCTCTCGGACCATGCTCTCGACATCGCGGCCGACATATCCGATCTCGGTAAATTTCGAGGCTTCGATCTTGATGAATGGAGAGTTTGCGAGGCGTGCGAGCCGGCGCGCGATCTCGGTCTTGCCGACGCCGGTGGAGCCGATCATAAGGATATTTTTCGGCAGGACGTCTTCGGCGATCTCGGCGGGGAGTTTTTGGCGGCGAATGCGATTTCGCAAAGCGATCGCGACCGCGCGCTTGGCGGCGCTCTGGCCGACGACGTATTTGTCGAGTTCCTCGACGATCTGCCGCGGGGTCAGCTCGTCGAGGTTTCGCTTTGTGGTCGGCGCGGTTTCGCCGCCGAGGTAGATCGCCATTAGAGTACTAGAGCTCCTCGATGAGTATCTCGGAATTTGTGTAGATGCAGATTTCGCCCGCGATCTTCAGCGATTCAGCCGCGATCTCGCGCGCCGAGAGCTCCGTGTGCGCGAGCAGGGCCCTTGCGGCGGCCAGTGCGTACATGCTTCCGGAGCCGACCGACAGGATGCCCTCGTCCGACGATATGACGTCGCCTTTGCCCGAGATCAGGAAGGCGTCCTTCGGGTCGGCGACGATCATAAGTGCCTCGAGGTTGCGCAGGTACTTGTCGGTCCGCCAATCCTTGCTCAGTTCAAAGGCTGCGCGCTCGAGCTGTCCCTGAAATTGTTCGAGCTTGGTCTCAAAGCGCGTCAAGAGGGTAAAAGCGTCGGCGGTCGAGCCTGCAAATCCCGCGAGGACGCGTCCGCCGCCGACGCGACGCACCTTGCGTGCATTGCTCTTGATGATCGTCTCTCCGAGCGTTACCTGCCCGTCGGCCGCTAAAGCGGTCTTTCCGTCACGCTTGACGAGAAGCACCGTGGTTGAGCGGACCCGTTGAAATTCAGGGCTTGACGGCATAAAACCAAATAATAAAGAACTAGCCTAAAATGCTCAAATTGACATAATTTGCTCAAATGGCTGAACATCTAGTTGTTTATGCCGAGAAGCCCCGTGATCGGGATCACAATGCGGCTCGAGATCGAAACCGGAAGGTTTTATCTCGGCCGCGATTATGCGGAAGCTGTCGAGGCGGCGGGAGGTATCCCCGTACATCTCGGTCTCATCCCGAAAGCGAGTTACATTGATGCCGCGATCGGGGCGGTCGACGGCGTGCTCTTGCCGGGAAGCGATACCGACGTCGACCCGGCATTTTTCGACGAAGAGCCGCATCCAAAACTGAAAAAGGTAGTTCCGGAAAAAGACCTCACCGACCGCCTGGTACTCACGGCATGCGAGGCGGCAAGAAAGCCGGTTTTTGCGATCTGTTACGGCATGCAGGCTCTCAACGTGTTTCGCGGCGGTAGTCTGGTCCAGGACATCGAGTCTCAGATCGAGGAGCCTTTGAAGCACGAGCAGGGGAATCCACCTGCCCGTGCGTCGCATTCGATCGCGATCGATCCGCACAGTCTGATCGGCGAAGCCAATGGCAGGGACGATAGCGCGCGGGTCAACTCGCACCATCATCAAGCGATCGGACGGCTCGGAGACGGTTTGCAGGCGATCGCGTGGGCAAAAGACGGCGTTATCGAGGGCATCCAAGATCCGCGTGCGGACAGGTGGGCGCTCGGCGTACAGTGGCATCCCGAACTTTCATGGGCGACAGACCGTCTTTCGTCGGAACTGTTTCGATCGTTTGTTGAGGCATGCCGCTAGATGTATCGTATGCGCCGACGACCTGCCTTTTTCAAAGTATGGGGCTAAGCTGAAGAGCCGGATCAATTATCGTGAAGAATAACGTGAGGCCGTCTCACTTGCCGGCCAAACTCTCTTGGTAGTTCATTTACTTAGGCTGAACTCGAGAGATGTCTTGCAGTCGCAAGATCGACTCTTAACAGACGACCTTAGAAGGCTCGATCCATTATTTCGATGAATAACCCAATCGCAATCGGCATCATAGCGTGGATCTTTCCCGGTGCCGGACACTTTGCACAGCGCCGCTGGGGTCGTGGGGCGGCGATCTTTTTGGCGGTCTCGCTTATGTTCGTGATCGGAATGGCAGGCGGAGGAGCCTATTACCCGGGCTTTCCGTTTCGCGACGGAGCGCTGCTTTCCATTCTCAATATCTTCGCTCGGCTCGGCACGGGGCTCGGGGCGTCTATCAGTTATCTCGCGTCAACGATGCCGGACCCGGGAGTCGCTGCACGGGCGACATTCGAGTATGCCGGACGGTATATCGAGATCGCGGGACTTTTGAATTACCTTGCAACGCTGGACGCTGTTGACCTGGCGATCGGGAGAAAGGAATGATCCACTTCGCATACCTGCTTGGTTTTGGCCTCTTTGTCTCGGTTGTTTTCGCGGCGATCAGCGGCGGCACGACGCGCGACCGCGTCGTTTACGGGATCAAGACCTTTTTTCAATTTGTTATCGTCAGTTTGGTGCTCGCCTGGGTCTTGTACTTCATTCCCTAAGGCGGGTCGACCGGCAGCTTTGTTCAAATGTCCCAAGTCGAGACCGAGAGTCTCATTCTCAAGACATACAACCTCGCCGAGGCCGACAAGATCGTCCTGCTGCTCACGCGTGAGCACGGGGTGGTGCGCGGCGTCGCAAAGGGAGCAAAGAGGCTCAAGAGCAAGTTCGGAAGCTCTCTTGAGCCCTTTTCGTCGGTGCGCGTTTCATATCTCGAAAAAGAGTCTCGCGAGCTCGTTTCTATCGAAAGGATCGAGCTATTGCTGTCTCGCTTTGAGGCGGCGAGCGATCCGGAATTCTTGGCAAAGTTTTCGTATCTCGTAGAGCTGCTAGTGGCGTTCTCGCCGCCGCACGATCCGAACGAGGCGCTCTACCGGATGGTCGCAGCGTGCCTCGACGGCGCCGCATCGAGGTCCGAAAGGCTGCCGGCGATCGGTCTCTATTTTGAGATCTGGCTGCTGCGGCTGAGCGGCCTTTTGCCTGATTGGTCACGCTGCGCTGAGTGCGGTAAGGAGCTCGGAGACGGAGGGCCGGCGTCTCTGAAAGCGGATTTTGAATTGGTGTGCGGCACGTGCCGCCGCTCGGGTGGATCGACCCGGATCGAGGCTGGACACCGAGAGATATTCGGTTCGAGCCGAAGGCTCGGCCCGGGTGAATTTGCCGACCGCTACGCCCTGCGGGAAGTAGAGATCAGGGACGTGTCAAACGTGATGCGGCGGATCGCATCCCGAGCCCTGGGCCGCGATATCGCCGAAGTCGGCCCCGCGGCCGCCCGCGCCTAGCCCAAAGAAATGCCTCGACTCGGACGGATAATTCCAGGATATATCATCCGCGCGATACTGCCGTACTTCGCGGCCTCCTGGCTGCTGTTGACGGTCGTCCTGTTTGTCCAGCAGGCAAGCCGCTTCTCTGACATATTCTTTTCAGTCAACATTCCCAGCCGGCTGATCTGGCAGCTCTCGCTGGCGATCATTCCAAGCGTCATCTCTTTTACGTGTCCGATGGCGGTGCTCGTCGGGACGATAATCGGCCTTTCAAAAATGAAGGGCGACAGCGAGTTGACCGCGGTACGAGCATCGGGTATCGGCAATCTGCAGATCCTTTTGCCGGTCGTGGTGCTCGGAGTTTTGCTTTCGCTCTTTGCTTTTGCCGTAAACCTGCTGGGCGTGCCGGCCGCCGCTGCGATCGTGCGCAAGGTCGCGATCCAAGCGGCGATAAAAAAGCTTGAATCGCCGATCGAACCGGGCGTCTTCAATACTGAGGTTGCCGGCTACACGATCTTTGTCCGCGGCGGAGATCCTGAGACCGGAAGGTGGAACAACATTCTGGTATTTGCGCAGGAGCCGGCGGGCGAGGCGATGCGTCTGATAACGGCAGGGCAGGGGCGGGTCGATGTCTCGGGAGATGCGACGGAACTCGTGCTCTTTGACGCGGAGAGTTTCTCGATCCCGAACGACCGTAGCGGCAAGGTCGTCGCCGAGTCGATCGACGGCGTGCGGTTCGCGATAAAGACGCGACGTAGCGATCTGGTCCAAAAGCTTTCGAGTGGTGAACAGGCGCCGGAAGAGCTGGGACTTTCCCAGCTGAGTGAGCTTGCCTCGACAAAGCAGGGAAAGGAGCGAACAGAAGCGGAGATCGTATGGAATCGCCGCATTTTGCTCTCCGTCACGCCGCTTCTGTTCTGTCTCTTGGGAGCGTCCATGGTGCTTCGCGTCGGCGGAGGGGGCCGCGGGCGCGGGGTCGTGCTGGCGCTCGTCGGGCTTATCGGTTTTTACCTCACAGCTTTTCTAGGTGAGCAGCTCGCTCGTACCGGGGTCGTGTCGGTTCCGGTCGGTTCACTTTTTCCGGTGATCTTGAGTCTCGGGGCGATTTCGTTTTTTCTATTTGCAGATAAAGCAAGATATAGGATGAGCCCGCTCGAGGACGTAATTAACTCGTTCCGGCGTGTAAAAGTTCGTCCAAAACTTCAATTTCGCAGCTGGCTTGTAGACGTTACCACGGGGCTCCGCGATCTTGACGTCCTTACCGATCTGGTCCGCTACTTCGCTTTGGCATTCGGATTTTTAGCGGTGATCTTCTTGGTATTCACCGCATTTGAACTTTGGAAGTTTGCGGGCAACATGGAGGGTGGCGTCAGGTTGCTGACATGGTATCTGATCTTCCTCCTGCCCTTTGTTTATATACAGCTGGCGCCTTCCTGCACATTGATCGCGGTCTTGGCGACCTACGTCATCAAATCACGACAGAATGAGGTCGTGACATGGTCGGCCGCGGGGCAGAGCGTTTACAGGCTGCTGATCCCGTGTTTCGCGCTAGCTCTGATCCTGGGGCTCTTTAACTGGCAGGTGCAGGAGCGGCTCCTGCCGTTTTCGAATCAGATCCAGGAGAACCTGCGTAACCAGATCCGGAATTACGGAGCCGTTAAGGCCGGCCCCCTTTACACTTGGTTTGCGACGAGAGATCGTATCTACGCCTTCAAGGCCCAGCCAGGCGATTCGGCGACAGATGCGTCTGATAACGAAATAGCGGGGCATTCTCTGATCGTCTTTGAATTTGACGAGAGAGGGAAGGCGCAACGGCTGTACCGCTATCCTTCAGCTGAATGGACCGGATCGGGCATCAGACTAACGGGCAGCGGTGAAACAGTGGAGCTCAGAGACCGGGCGTTTGAGAGGCGTAGAGAAGACGAGATCGTGATCGCTGAGGACGTCAACCCGTTCGCAGCCGTTAGGCGAAAGCCCGGACAGATGAACTCGCGGTCGCTGCGGGAATTGATATCCGCGAGCGGCTCAGAGGTCGAGCGGCAGATCCTCGGCGTCGCGCTCCAGCGAAAGTATTCGACCCTCTTCGTCCCGTTTGTGATAGCGCTCTTCTCGGCGCCGTTCTCGCTTAACCTCAGCCGCCGCGGAAAGGCCCTGACCGTTGGGGCCGCGGTCGGACTGTGGCTCGCGTTCACTGCAGTTGTCAGTGTGTTTGAACAGATCGGGACCAGCGGAGCTCTTGCGCCGGAATTGGCGATTTGGGGCCCGCTGATGTTTTTTTCGATGCTCGGTGTATATTTGTTGTCGCGAGTGCGAACATAAGCTCCGTCCCCGTCAAGATGGATAAAAGGATTGACACGGCGACGCTGCGTGATTCAAAATTCTTAGGATCGTCCGGAAAACTTCCGGATGCTCGCTGTCTTAGTTGAAGCACCCCAACCGCCGAGAGAATGGCCTTTCCCAGGGCACGACACGATCACATACCCCCCTCACTGAAGGCTGTTGAGACCGCCTTCAAACCTTCTACTCGAATGGAAAAAACGTATGACAGCGCCCGGCTGCCGGGCGGCGCTCTCGCCTCACAGAGCGCGGACTCAAAGATCCTCGACGCCATTCACGAAGCCGTTCTCGTCGTCGACCGCGACACTACGATCGGTCAGGTGAACCGCGCGACAACCCGTCTTACCGGCTTCGGCGTCGACGAGCTTGTCGGCCGCAGTTTGGACGTGCTTTCTCCGAAGCCGAGAGCCTTTCGACGCTTGCTCGATCGCCTGTACCTGCAAAGCGACGGCGGCAAGCGACTCGAATCGGTGTGCAAGCGGAAGGACGGTTCGAGCTTCCCGATCTCGCTCTCCATATCAAAGCTCCAGGACCAAACGGACACGGCCGCGAAGCTTGTGATACTTGCTCAGGACATCACGGCACGCAAGCGGCTCGAGATGGAGTCGCATCTCATCTCGCGGATCCTTCACGGTGTGAACTCGACCGCCAACCTCGACGAACTGCTTGTGCTCATTCACCGCTCGATCGGCAGGATCGTCAACGCCGAGAACTTTTATGTCGCGCTTTTCGATCCGCAGACCGAACTGCTGACGATGCAGTTCTTCGTCGACAAGTACGATCCGCCCCCGCCGCCGCTCAAGGTCGGCGGCGGATTGACGGCGTACGTTTTCCGTCAGCAGACCCCGATGCTGCTGCGTTCTTCCGACGTCGAAGAATTGATCAACGCCGGCGAGGTCGAATCGGTCGGCAGCGATGCCGCGTTGTGGCTGGGCGTGCCGCTGCAGACGCCGCGCGGTGTCATCGGCGTGATGGTCGTGCAGGATTATGAGAACGATGCCGCATACGATCAGCAGGACCTCGAGTTTCTGACCTCGGTAGGCGGTCAGGTCGCACTCGCGATCGAACGAAAGCAGGCAGACGACAAGCTGCGAAAGAGCCAGGAACGGTTTGACCTCGTCACGAGGGCCACCAGCGACGCAATATGGGACTGGAACCTTCTCACCGACAAGCTCTGGTGGAACGAAGGCTTCCAAAAGCTCTTCGGATACCTGCCCGAGGAGGTCGGGGACGATATCGAATATTGGAAGCTGCGCGTTCATCCCGACGATGTCGATCGGGTGACGTCCGACCTGCAGTCGCACATAGACGGCGGCAAGACGCACTGGACGTGCGAATATCGCTTCCGGCGGCGCGACGGGAGCTACGCGTCGGTCATCGATCGCGGCTACGTCGTGTACGACGAGAATCATGCGCCGGTCAGGATGCTCGGTTCGATGATGGACCTTTCAGAAAGAAAGTCGCTCGAGGACCAGCTCACACATCAGGCTCTGCACGATCCGCTGACCAAGATCGCGAACCGTCTTCTTTTCCGCGACCGAGTCGACCACGCCTTGTCAAAGCTGCAGAGGACCAAGTCCACACTAGCCGTCCTGTTTCTCGATCTCGATAATTTCAAGGCGATCAACGACTCGTTGGGGCATGCCGCCGGTGACAAGCTACTGATCTCGGTCGCGCAGCGTCTGCAGGATTGTCTCAGACATACCGACACCGCGGCCCGCCTCGGAGGCGACGAATTTGCCGTGCTGCTCGAGGCGATGCATCACCCGGACGAGGCCGTGATGATCGCTGAGCGGATCAAGAATGTAATACGGCAATCTTTTTCGATCGAGGGCAAGGAGATCAGCGTCGGGACGAGCATCGGTATCGCGTACAGCTCGGAGGCGATCCAGGCCGAGGAACTGCTGCGAAATGCAGACCTCGCGATGTATCGAGCCAAGAGCCAGGGCAAGGGCCACTTCGTCGTGTTCGAACCTCAGATGCATGACGCATTGATGGAGCGGATGGAACTCGAGTCTGACCTCCGCCGCGCCGTCGAGAATGACGAATTCGTGCTCCACTATCAGCCGATCGTCGATCTCTATTCGGAAGATCCGCTGGGCGTCGAGGCCCTCGTGCGTTGGGAACACCCGACGTACGGTCTGCTGCCGCCGATGAAATTCATCCCGATCGCGGAAGAGACCGGGTTGATCGTGCCGCTGGGCGCTTGGGTGCTCCGGCAGGCGTGCAAGCAGGTCCAGAGTTGGCGGACGGGCCGTGAGCGGCCGCTCAACATTTCGGTGACGGTCAACATCTCGATCCGGCAATTTCAGCAAAAAGAACTCGTCGAGATAGTCGCTCTCGCGCTCGAAGAGTCGGGCCTGCCGGCCGAGTCGCTGATACTCGAGATCACCGAGAGCTTTATGCTGCAGGACACCGAAGCGACGATCGTTAAGCTCAAAGAGCTCAAACGACTCGGCGTGCGCCTCGCGATCGACGACTTTGGCACCGGCTACTCGTCGCTTAGCTATCTGCAGCGGTTTCCGGTCGATATCCTGAAGATCGACAAGTCATTTATCGAAAAGATAGGCCGCGACAACGAGGGAAGGGCGGTCGCACGTGCGATCATAATGATGGGCGACTCGCTCAACCTGCGAACGATCGCCGAAGGTATCGAAACCCCGGAACAGATCAGGGAACTACAGAATCTGGGCTGCGATGCGGGGCAGGGATTTCATTTTGCAAAGCCTCTCACGCTGGAAGAAATGGACGTGTTTTTTGACAGCGTCGGATCCAACACACTGGTCGCCAGGTAGGTGAGGGTACTTTTTGCGTAACAAAATGAAAGGGCGGCCGCGTGGGCCGCCCTTTCCGTTTGCTGCGAGTCGCAAACTAGGTCCCGGTCTCCCAGCTCGACATATACTCGATCATTTCCGGCGTAAGCTCGTCGATCGAAACGCCCATCGCGCGAAGCTTGAGGCTGGCGATCTCCTGGTCAACCTCGGCCGGCAGCACGTGGACGCCGCCCTCGAGCTTGCCCTTGTTCTTTACGAGGTACTCGGCCGAGAGCGCCTGGTTGGCAAATGACATGTCCATCACGCTCGCCGGATGTCCTTCCGCGGCGGCGAGGTTGATCAGGCGGCCTTCGCCGAGGACGATGACGCTCTTCGAATTGTCCTTCGAACGGTACTCCTCAACGAACGGGCGCCGCGTGACCGGAGCCTGCGACATCTCGCGCAGGGCCTCGAGGTTGAGCTCGAGATCAAAGTGTCCGCTGTTGCAGACGATCGCTCCGTCCTTCATCACCTCGAAGTGCTCCTTGTCGATCACGTGACGGTTGCCTGTGACGGTGACAAAAAAGTCGCCGATCTTCGCGGCTTCCTTCATCGGCAGCACGCGGAAGCCGTCCATAACGGCCTCGATCGCCTTGATCGGATCGACCTCGGTCACGACGACGTTTGCGCCGAGGCCGCGGGCACGCATCGCGCAGCCCTTGCCGCACCAGCCGTAGCCTACGACGACCAGCGTCTTGCCGGCGAGCAGGATGTTGGTCGCGCGAATGATGCCGTCGAGCGTCGACTGGCCGGTGCCGTACCGGTTGTCAAAAAAGTGCTTGGTCTGCGCATCGTTGACCGCGATGGAAGGGAAGTTGAGTAGCCCCGCCTTCTGCATCGCGCGAAGCCGGACTATTCCCGTCGTCGTCTCTTCGGTCGTACCGATGAGCGTCTCGGTCAATTCGCGTCGTTCTTTGAGCATCGTCGCGACGACGTCCGAGCCGTCGTCGATGATCATATTCGGATTGGTCTCGAGCGCCGCTTTGACGTGTCGGACGTACGTTTCGGTCGACTCGCCCTTGATCGCCATCACCGGGATCCCCCAATCGGCAACGAGCGACGCAGCGACATCGTCCTGTGTCGAGAGCGGATTCGAAGCGATCAGTGTCGCCTCGGCGCCGCCGGCCTGCAGCGTGCGCGCAAGGTTGGCGGTCTCGGTCGTGATGTGTGCACAGGCGACGAGCTTGACACCCTCGAGCGGCTTTTCGGCCTCAAATCGCTCGCGGATCAGCCGCAGCACCGGCATCTCGCGGTCCGCCCATTCGATCCGCTGTTTGCCCTGCGGAGCGAGATTGATGTCCTTAATGTCGTATTGCATCGATGGATGTTCAGTTGCCATAAAAGTCTTCGTAGTTAGTAGTTCGTCGTCCTTTGTAAAAGCAAATGGTCCGCTGCCCGGCGGCACTGAGCGCCGAATAACGAACCACCAACGTTCAGCTAGACCGCGGCCGCATCGCTCAGCGAACCGAGCAGGGCATCGGCCTTATCGGTCTTTTCCCATGTGAACTCGTTATGTGCTCGGCCAAAGTGACCGAATCGAGCCGTCTCCTTAAAGATCGGGCGGCGAAGGTCGAGCGTTTCGATAATGCCCTTGGGCGTCAGCGCGAAATTCTTTCGCACCGCCTCTGAGAGCTTGTCCTCGTCGACCCTGCCCGTGCCGTGCGTGTCGACCAGGACCGAAACGGGTTCGGCGACGCCGATCGCGTAGGCAAGCTGCACGGTCACTTTCTCCGCGAGACCTGCCGCGACAATATTCTTCGCGATATAACGCGCCATGTACGCTGCCGAACGGTCAACCTTCGTCGGGTCTTTGCCCGAAAAGGCACCGCCGCCGTGCGGTGCATAACCACCGTAAGTGTCGACGATGATCTTGCGTCCGGTGACACCCGCGTCACCCATCGGCCCGCCGATAACAAAGCGGCCGGTCGGGTTGATGTGATACTTCGTGTTCTCGTCGAGCAGCTCGGCCGGGACTGTCGCCTTGATGACCTTTTCCATGATCTCCGAGCGAAGCTGCTCATTGGAAACGTCGTCCGAATGCTGCGACGAGATAACGACCGCCTCGACGCGAAAGGGACGTCCGTCTCGATATTCAACCGTAACCTGAGATTTACCGTCGGGCCTGAGATAGGGAAGCTCGCCATTGCGCCGAACGTCCGAGAGGCGCTTGGTCAGATTGTGAGCGAGCTGGATCGGCAGCGGCATGAGCTCCGCGGTTTCGTTACATGCAAAACCGAACATCAGCCCCTGATCACCGGCACCGCCGGTATCGACGCCCTGAGCGATGTCGGGCGACTGCGTGCCGACCGCGTCGATGACGCTGCACGTATTTGCGTCGTATCCGTATGTGGCGTCGTTGTAGCCGATCTCGTGGATCGTATCGCGAACGATCTGCTTGTAATTGATCTTTGCAGTGGTCGTGATCTCACCGGCGATGACCGCTAAACCCGTGGTGACAAGGGTTTCACAGGCGACACGTGCCGTCGGGTCCTGCGATAGGATCGCGTCGAGCACGGCGTCTGAGATCTGGTCAGCAATTTTGTCCGGGTGGCCTTCGGTGACCGATTCGGACGTGAACAAAAAGTTTCCTTTACTCAATTGTTTCCTAGCTCCTGTAAATCTGGGCTGAATGTTTGAAATCTGGGTAGATAACAAAACGGTAATGATAGCCGCTGGTCGTAGTGGTGTCAAAATAGAGTCCCGATAAACTGGCAGTCGCGGCCGAGGGAACAAACGAGCGCCGCCGCATCCTTATTGCTCCGCAGAGATCCGATCATATATTGTGCGTCCGATAATAGAGATTATGTAATAGGTACGTTCCTCCGGCCGGGACAGCCTCGTTGAGGCCTGCTTCGGCTTCGCGCAGTTTCGCACCGTCGACTTGCCCGCCATCGACCGGAACTCATTTTCTCGTGCTTGGCGCCCGATCCTCTTAACGACAAGCGAAAGCGTCCCGCCGGTACGCGCGGCGGGACGCTTCTACTTTGGAGTTCGTTCTGGGGGTCTTAGTGGACGGTCGTCGTGCCTCCGGGTTTAAGCACCACCTTTATGCAGCCGTCCTGTTTATTCTTGAAGGTCTCGTACATCGCCGGCGCGTCGTCCAGAGACACCTCGTGCGTGATGATGAATGACGGATCGATCTCGCCCGATTCGATCTTTTCGAGCAGCTTGGGCATATATTTCTGCATATGGGTCTGGCCGGTCTTGAGCGTCAAGCCTTTATTCATAAGAGCGCCGATCGGGATCTTGTCTCCGGCGCCGACGTAGACGCCCGGGATCGAGATCGTGCCGCCCTTGCGGCAGCACCAGATGGCCTGGCGCAGAACGTGTACGCGATCGGTGGCGAGCATCAGGCTTGTCTTAAAAGCGTCGAGCAGGCCGTCCGGCATTCCTCCGGCGAGGGCTTCGCAGCCGACGGCGTCGATGCAGCGGTCGGGACCCATTCCTCCGGTCATCTCCATCAGGCGATCGTAGACGTTGTCCTGTTCAAAATTGATGATCTCGGCCCCGCATTCGCGGGCGGCGAGATCAAGCCTTTCGGCCACGTTGTCGATCGCGATGAGCCGTTCGGCACCGAGCATCGCGGCACTCTTAAGCGCGAATTGCCCGACCGGCCCGCAGCCCCAGACAGCTACGGTGTCGCCGGGCTCGATATCGGCATTTTCGGCGGCCATGTATCCGGTCGGGAAAACGTCGGACAAAAAGAGAACTTTCTCATCCGGGATCCCGTCCGGGATCTTAAGCGGCCCGACGTCGGCGAATGGCACCCGGAGGTACTCTGCCTGACCGCCGGCAAAGCCGCCCGTCAGATGCGAGTATCCGAAAAGTCCGGCCGTCGAATGCCCCATGATCTTTTGCGCGGTCAGAGCGTTCGGATTCGAGTTGTCGCAACAGGAATAGAGTCCCTTGCGGCAGAAGAAGCATTCACCGCAGGAGATGGTAAAGGGCACGACGACGCGGTCGCCGACCTTTAGATTCTTGACCTCGGGCCCGACCTCCACGACTTCGCCCATCGGCTCGTGGCCGAGGATGTCGCCCTTTTCCATCGTCGGCATATAGCCGTCGTAGAGATGAAGGTCGGATCCGCAGATCGCGGTCGAAGTGATCTTGACGATCGCGTCTCGCGGATCGAGTATACGCGGGTCCGGTACATTCTCGATCCTCACGTCGCCGCGGCCGTACCAACAAAGTGCTTTCATTAAAACCTCCTTGAGATCAAAACCCGAGTTCCCTTACGCCGCCTTACGGCCCGACGGCTGGCCGACGTTGGTCGGTGCCGCCGGATTGAGTTTGTCTCGCGTCCAGTCCTGAGAGCTGAGCGTCTTGCCGCACAGGATGTCGAGCGCCGTCACGCCCAGAACGGCGCCGGCCGCGAGCGTCAGACGCATTTTGCTGCTGCGTTCGCTTTTCGCGGCCGCGGCGAGGTACGCGAGGTCGATCGCGTCGCCGGCGACTCGCGACCAGACGGCGGCGGTCGGCTTTTGGCTCATCAGGATCGCGGCCCCATGTCCGATCTCGCGCAGGCCAAGAGCACGGATATTGTTTCGCTGGTCCTCATCCACGCCGATCAATCGGGCCATCGCGCCTGGAGCGAGAGCCTCCGCGAGTCCGAGGCCGATGCTGAACATCGCCAGGCCGTTAGCAAGCTTCCCAGCCGCCAAATTTGCCGGGTCCCTGTACTTCAATTCGACGAGATCGGACGACGATGTGACCGCCGCCGGGCGAGCCTCGGGCAGGTCCGAGACGCCGGCGGCGCTGAGCATCGCGAGTTCGGATGCTCCGTTGACGGTTTGCGGTGCCGCGGTGCTCATAGATCGATACTCCTTGGTCAGATTTATCTGCGGCGAATGGACCGGTGCTCGATTGATAGGATCGATGCGTGGGAAACACCGCAATTCGATTATAGATATTGAAAAGCGGCCCAAGTGTCGCGTGCAATACAAACCGGCGGCGGGACACGTGCCCTCGCCGCCGGTATCAAACGGTACTCTGACTTCTTGCCGCTACGTATTGCCGGCCTCGCCGGTCTCACCCTTGACGTCGTCAAAGGCCTGCTTCAGCGCCTGCAGGATCGAGCGTTTGCCTACCTCGGCGGCAGCGGCGAATCTTATCTCGAGCGAAAAGCTCCCATCGGGGGCTCGATACGCATACTTGCGGCCGCTCGCCTCGGCGCTCTTTGCAGAATGCTGAGCGTCGGGCGTTATGCCCGCATGGGGTACGGTCTCACCGCCATTCGATGCGGAACGCTTGGCCGCTTCTTTCTTCTTTTTGTTCTCAGGGTAGTTGTCGAGATACTCGAACATCGCCGCTTCATCGAATTGACGTGCGATCTCGAGCAGCGTCGCCTTTGAAGCGATGCCGAGTTCCCTGCAGCGGTCGCGGATCTCCTGCGGCAGGCCTGCGACCGACATCAGTTCGGTCACGGTCGATCGGCTCTTGCTGATCTTCTTTGCGATCTCGTCGTGCGTGTAGCCGAATTTAGAAGCGAGTGCCGCCAGGCCGTCGGCCTCTTCCCAAATGGTGAGGTCCTTGCGCTGAAGGTTCTCGATCAGCGCGACCTCGGCGACGCCGTGCTCGTCGAGGTCGAGCTCGACGCACGGCACCTCGGTCAGACCAGCAAGCTGCGACGCACGCCAACGCCTTTCGCCGGCGATGATCATATACGTCCCGTCTTTATTGGGTTTGACAAGGAGCGGCTCGAGGACGCCTTTTTCGCGGATCGAATCGGTCAGCTCCGTGAGGTCGCCAAACTCCACGCGCGGCTGCTCGGGATTGGGCGAGATGCGCGCGATCTCGATGATCTTGCCGACGGGCCGGTTGGCGCGCGACAGCTCCTCGACGTAATGGTAATCATGCCGCATTTGAACGGATGCCGGCAGTCCTCCTCTCTTCGACACGCCTTAATACCTCCTCTGAAAGTCTTGTGTATTCGTCGGCGCCCGAAGATCGCGGCGCATGATCAAAGATCGATTTCTTGTGGGCCGGGGCCTCCTCGAGACGGACGCTTCGCGTGATGACCGTGTCGAACGTCTGCTCGCCGAACGTATTCCGAATGTACGACTCGACGTCCTTGGCGATCGCCGTCCGCCGGTCAAAAAGCGTGACGAGCACGCCGAGCAGCTTGAGCTCCGGGTTTGGCCTTGACCTGATGCGCTCGACCGTCTCGAGCAGGTCGTCTGTCCCCTCCATCGCAAAGTACGACGACTGGATCGGGATCATAAAATAGTTTGCCGCGACCAGAGCGTTGACCGTGATCAGCCCGAGCGTCGGCGGCGTATCGATAAAGATGAGATCGTATCGGTCGCGAATTTGGTCGACGCGGTCGCGCAGGCGATAGATCGCGTCAAAGTCGCCGACGAGCTTGGCCTCGAGCTTTGCGAGATTGATGCGGGCCGGGACGAGGTCGAGCCGCTCGACATTTGTCGGATAAACGAACTCGGCGAACGGGCGCTCTTTCTCGGTAAAAAGCTCGTACGCGCCGCCATTCACGCTGTCGGGATCCATGAACGACAGCGAGCTGTTGCTCTGCGGGTCGAGGTCGATCAGCAGAACCCGCTTGCCGGCCGCCGCGCAGGCCGCGGAAAGGTTGATGGCAGTGGTCGTCTTGCCAACGCCCCCTTTCTGGTTCGTTATTACGATCAGCATTTTGTGGTGAAAAAGAAACTAGTCGATCACGTCGGGCCAATCTTCGGTTTGGGCCGGCGCGGCGTCAACCTCGGGCTCGGGCTGACTGGAACTGGCAGAAAGGTCGAGCACCTTTTGCATTACATATATCGGACAATCGAGTCGTAATGCAAGCGCGATGGCGTCCGAAGGCCGGGCATCAAGCGTGACGGGCTCGCCGTTGCGGTCTGTCAGTTCGATCACCGCGTAAAAAGTATTTTCGAGCAGGTCGGTGATGGTCACCTTGGCGGCGGTGAGGCCGCACTCGACGATGACGTTGCGAAGCAGGTCGTGCGTCATCGGGCGCTGCGGGGCGATCTTCTCGATCTCGAGCGCGATCGCGTTCGCCTCAAAGGCCCCGACCCAGATCGGAAGCACGGTCTCGGACTCGATCCCCTTGAGCACGACGATCGGAGTATTCGTGTTCGGGTCCATGATGAGAGCCCCGATCTTGACCTCGACCAGATCCGTTTCTTCTGCCACTTAATTAACAAGCCTCCCCGTACAGCGAATTGGTCTTGACCGCCGTGATCCGCACGTCAAAGATCTTTCCGATCATCTCTTCGCCGCCCCCGAAGTTGACGACCTTGTGACAGGTCGAATGACCGGTGATGTCGTCGGCCGACTTGGCCGAGACGCCCTCGGCGAGTACTTTGATCGTCCGGCCCACGTAACGCTGCAGATGTTTATCCTGGATCGCACGCTGCCGCCGCTCGAGCTCGAGAAACCGCTCGGTCTTTTGCTGCGGCGTGACGTCGTCGGGCATCTCGTAAGCAGGCGTGCCGGGCCGCGGCGAGTACTTGAATATGTACGCGCTGTCGTAACCGACGTAGTCGAACAGCTCGACCGTCTGACGAAAGTCCTCGTCCGTCTCGCCCGGAAAGCCGACGATGATATCGGTCGTCAGAGCGATGTCGCGTCGCGACGACTTGATGCGGTCGATCTTTTTCTTGTACGAGTCGATCGTGTGTCCGCGACGCATCGCGCGCAGCACTCGGTCGCTGCCCGACTGGACGGGCAGATGGACCCAGTTGCAGAGATTCTCGTGCTCTTCCATCGCGTCGACGATGTCGGCGTGAAAGTCGCGCGGGAACGAGGTCGTGAACTTCACCCGCTCGATGCCGGTCGCCGCAACGGCGCGCAGCAGACGCGAGAACGGTGTCTTGCCCGGGAACATCTCCATTCCCGAATCGGACTGCGGCCGGTAGCTGTTGACGTTCTGCCCGATGAGATGAACCTCCTTGACGCCCTGACGACGTAGCTCGAGCACCTGCCTGACGATCTCGGACGCGAGCAGGCTGCGTTCCCTGCCGCGCGAAAAAGGCACGATGCAGTACGTGCAAAACTTGTTGCAGCCCTCGATGATCGGGACGAAGGCGACGTGCCTAGAATGACGTTGATTTTCGGCGACCGCCCAGTCGTAATCGATGTCGCGCTCGCCGAGATCGGAGACTCGCCGGTTGTCGTGAAGTACCTTTGCGATGGCGTCGCCGACGCGTCCGACGGCGCGCGTTCCGATCACGAAATCGACCGCCGAGCTGCGCGAAAAGAGCGTCTCGCCCTCGAGCTGCGCGACGCAGCCCATCACGCCGACGAGCGGTTTTGTTTCTCTCTCTGAATTCTTGATGCGGCCGATCTGCGTGTAGAGTTTTTGCTCGGCTTTTTCGCGGACGGAGCAGGTATTTATCAGTACGATGTCGGCGGAATCGGCGTCTTTAGTTATCTCGTAACCCTGTGAGACGAGCGACGTCGCGACCCTTTCCGAGTCGGAGACATTCATTTGACAGCCGTATGTTTCCAGATAAACTTTCTTCATCTATGGCGCTCGACCCGGCCGATCTAAACTTCAGATCGAGAGATTTCGTTCACCTTCACCTGCACACCGATTATAGCCTCTTGCAGGCGGCAATCCAACTAAAGCCTCTCGCGAAGCGTCTGGCCGAACTCGAGATGCGCGCATGCGCGATAACCGACTACGGAAACATGTACGGTGCCGTCTCCTTCTACAACACGATGAAGGGCAGCGGCATTCATCCGATCGTCGGATACGAGGCGATCGTGACGACCGGCAGCCGTTTCGACCGCGGCTCGTCGGTCGCCGCGGGCGAACGTCCGTACTACCATCTCGTGCTTTTGGCAAAGGATTTTGAGGGTTATCAGAATCTCGTTTGGCTCGCTTCGAAAGCCTTTACCGAGGGCTTTCATCACAAGCCGCGCATCGACTTTGAACTGCTCGCCGAGCGCTCGAAAGGACTCGTCGCGCTGTCGTCGGGCTTCGATGGTTTTGTCTGCCATCATCTCCGCAGCGGCAACGAGAGCAAGGCGCTTGAATACGCCGGCCGGCTCACCGACATCTTTGGCAGGGACGGCGTCTATCTCGAGATCCAGGACCACGGACTCGACGAGCAGCGCAGCATCAACCGGTGCGTTGTCGAGCTTTCCAAAAAGACGGGCCTGCCGCTCGTCGCGACCAATGACGCTCATTACCTTACGCCGGAAGATTCGGCCGCGCACGACGTGCTCGTCTGCATCGGCGAGGGCCGCACGCTTGACAGGAACGCGGGGCCCGCGCTCGGCTCGCGCAACTTCTACGTCAGGTCCGCCGACGAGATGTGGGCGATCTTTGGCGACGAGCTGCCCGAGGCGCTCAAAAATACCTGCCGCATCGCGGAGATGTGCCGGCTCAAGATCCCGACCGGTGAAGGCAATCTCACGCTGCCGACATTCCCCATCCCGGTCGACAGCGGATGCTCGACGACCGACGAGTATTTTGAGAAGGTCGTCCGCGACGGATTTGCCGAGCGCGAGCGCACCGTCTGGCAGCCGATGCAGGCGGCCGGAATGCTCAAGTACGACCTCGACACATATCACAAGCGGCTGCAGATCGAGCTCGACACGATCAGGAACATGGGCTTCCCGGGTTACTTTCTGATCGTCTGGGAGTTCATCAATTACGCGAAGCAAAAAGGAATTCCGGTCGGTCCCGGCCGCGGTTCGGCGGCGGGCTCGCTCGCCGCGTACTGCATGCAGATCACCGATGTCGACCCGATCCAGTACGACCTGCTGTTTGAGCGATTCCTCAATCCGGAACGCGTATCGATGCCGGATATCGATATCGACTTCTGCATCCGCGGCCGCGGCGACGTGATCAATCACGTGACCGAATTCTACGGCCGCGAATCGGTCTGCCAGATCATCACCTTCGGAACGATGGCGTCAAAGGCCGCGATCAAGGACGTCGGACGCGCTCTCGAGATGCCGTTGCGCGACGTCGAGCGGATCGCGAAGCTCATCCCGCCGCCGTTTCGCGGCCGCAACATCAGCATCTCGCAGGCGCTCGAGCAGGTGCCCGAGCTGGCGTCGGCCTTCAAGACCGATCCGGCAGTCAAGGAGCTGGTCGATCTCGCGCTGCAGCTCGAGGGCTGCTCGCGTCACACTTCGGTCCACGCCGCGGGCGTCGTCATCTCGCCAAAGCCGCTTCACGAGATCGTGCCGGTCGCCGTCTCGGCCAAGAGCGAACTTACGAGCCAGTACACAATGGGCGATCTCGAAAAGGTCGGGATGCTCAAGATGGACTTTCTCGCCCTGACGACGCTGACGATCATCGACGACTGCCTCAAGACTCTCAAAGAAAAGAAGGGCGTCGAGATCGAATGGAGCACCATACCGCTCAACGATCCCGAGACGATGAAGCTCTTTGGCGAGGGCCGCACCGAGGCGATCTTCCAGTTCGAATCTTCGGGCATGCAGGAGATCTGCCGCCGCCTCAAGCCAAAAGAGCTCGAAGACCTCGCCGCCTTGAACGCTCTCTATCGTCCCGGCCCGCTCGACGGCGGAATGATCGACGACTACATCGCGCGCCACCACGGCAAAAAGAAGGTCACGTATCTCGTCCCGCAGATGGAGGACATTCTGAAGAATACCTTCGGCGTGCTCGTCTATCAGGAACAGATCATGCAGCTCGCGCAAAAGCTCGCCGGCTACAGCCTCGGCGACGCCGACCTGATGCGCCGCGCGATGGGCAAAAAGAAGCGCGAGGAGATGGCCGTCCACGAGGAAAAGTTCATTTCGGGCGCGGTCGAGCGCGGCATTCCAAAGGCGAAGGCGGAAGAGATCTTTCGCCTTATGGCGCAGTTTGCCGATTACGGCTTCAACCGCAGCCACTCGATCGCGTACGCGTACCTTGCGTTTCAGACCGCGTATCTCAAGGCTCATTATCCGTCGTTCTTTTACGCGGCTGTTCTCTCGCACGAAGCGCAGGACAGCTCGAAGGTCTACAAGTACACCAAGGAGCTGATGTCGATCGGGATGAAGCTGCTGCCGCCGGACGTCAACGAGAGCGACGACGGGTTTACGCCGCTCGACGACGCGGTGCGGTTCGGCCTGACGGCGATCAAGGGCATCGGCCAGGCGAGCGTCGTGTCGATCATCGAGGCCCGGAAGGCGGGGCCGTTCACTTCGGTTTTTGACTTTGTCTCGCGCGTCGAGCCCGCGTCGCTCAACCGCCGGGCGCTGGAGAGTCTGATCACGGCGGGAGCGCTCGATTCGCTTATGCCCGAGGAGATGTCGATCAACCGCTACCGCGCGCTGCTCTTTAACGGCATCGCGCAGATCATGCAGATCGGCCAGCGAAGCTGGGAAGACCGCACGCGCGGACAAAGCGGCCTTTTTGCGATGGCGGCCGAGGCGAGCGCACCGGCCGCGGACGTCGCCAGCCTGCCGCCGTGCGACGAATGGTCGCAGGGCGAGCTTTCAAAATACGAAAAGTCCGCGCTCGGCTTTTACCTCGCCGCGCATCCGCTCGACACCTACGAGGAGATGATCGCCGAGCTCAAGCTCAAAAAGCTCGGCGACTACGAGCAGCTCTCGAGCGGCGACACGGTCCAGCTGGCGGGATTGGTCTCGGGTTTTCAGGTTCGTTATAGTAAGAAAGGCAATCGATTTTGCATGTTCAGGCTCGAGGACCAGTCGGGCGGCATCAAGTGCATCGCGTGGGGTGAGACGTTCTCTAAATTCTCAGACCTGCTGCGCGACGACGAGGTGATCCTCGCGACCGGCCGCATCGAGGGAGCCGAGAATCAGGACGAGACCCTGATCCTCGACGAGATCAAGCTGCTCGCCGACGTCGGGCCGATGCGGGCAAAAGAGGCGACGATCATTCTGCCGCGCTCGCTCGACGAGGCGACTCTCGAGGAGATCTTCAAGCTGCTTAGCCGCCAGCGCGGCGACTGCGGCGTATCGTTAAAGGTCGAGGCCGACGGCGTATGCGCGACGATAAGCCCGCCGCAGCTGCGGATCAAGGGGTCGAGCCGTCTCGCCCGCGAGCTCGAGGGCCGCGGCTGCAGCATCGATTGGGTCCTTTAAGAAATGTCTACAACCGAGATCACAGCTTTTGACCGCGTGCTGCGTGCCCGTCATCCGAGCAGGCCGTATTCGCTTGATCTTTTCGATACGGTCTTTACCGATTTTGTCGAGATCCACGGCGACCGCCGCTACGCCGACGACGCGGCGATCGTCTGCGGCTTTGCGCGGCTCGACGGTCAGGAGGTCGCCGTCATCGGTCAGCAAAAGGGACGCGACATCAATCAGCGACGCCTGCGCAACTTTGCGATGACAAAGCCCGAGGGCTACCGCAAAGCTCTGCGCGTGATGCGGCTGGCCGAGAAGTTCGGCCGCCCGATCGTGACGTTTATCGACACGCCCGGAGCCTATCCAGGCATCGACGCCGAAGAACGCGGTCAGGCCGAGGCGATCGCATTCAACCTGCGTGAGATGGCCGCGCTTCGAGTTCCGATCGTAGCGGTCGTGCTCGGCGAAGGTGGCTCGGGCGGGGCGCTCGCGATCGGCATCGCCGACCGCATCCTGATGATGGAGAACGCCGTCTATTCGGTGATCAGCCCCGAGGGCTGCGCGTCGATCCTTTGGAAGGACGCGAGCCAGGCTGCGCGTGCGGCGGCGTGCCTGCGTCTGACGGCCGACGATCTCAAAGAGTTCGGCGTGATCGACGACATCGTTCCCGAGCCGGTCGATTGGACGGTCGAGGACGAGGAGAGTTTTGCGAAGATCAACGGCGATTTGAAGGACGCGATCGTCCGCCAGCTCGGCGAGCTGAAAAAGATCGACGGCGAGGAGTTGGTCGACAAGCGTTATCAAAAGTTCAGAAAGATGGGATCGTGGATCTGAGTAGATCTACAAAAGAACGAAACCCTTGCTCGACGGAGCAAGGGTTTTGTGTTTCCGAACCTGAGATATCCGATCTAGAACGGGATATCGTCGTCCGCCGCCGGAGCGGCCGCGGTCGATGATCCCGCCGATGCGGCAGAGCTTTGCGATTCGAAGCCTCCGGCTTCGCCCTGATCGCCGCCAAAGTCCTCCGAACGCGAACCGCCGCCGAGAAACTGCATGTCCGTCGCCTGCACGTCGAGCGTGTAACGCGTGTTGCCGTCGCGGTCGGTCCATTCCTCGACGCGGAGGCGGCCTTCGATATAGACGGGGCTTCCCTTCGTCAGATACTTCGAGGCGTTCTCCGCCTGCTGGCGCCAGAGCGTGACCTTGAACCACGTCGTCACGTCGTGCGACTCGCCCGATTTGTCGCGACGCTTCTCGTTGGTCGCGACCGAAAAGCTGCACACAGCGACGCCCTGCGGCGTGTAGCGAAGCTCGGGATCGCGACCCAAATTGCCGACAATAATGATCTTGTTAAAGGACATTTGTGAAAGATCTCCTTCTCTTGTATTGATTGAGCGAACGAATTCGGATGTTACATTCATCCATCTGGTCGGTCAAGTTGGTCTTAGAATAGGGCTTGAAGATGCGTAAAAGTCATTGCGCCGGCCGTGCGGCCTCGATCACCGAATGAATTCACATCTCAAAATTCCCCTCTACATGCTGGTCGCGATGTGCCTTTGCCTGCTGCACGGTCTCGGCACCGCGCGCGCTCAGGATCACGACGGCAGCGTCGTCGTGCCGCGACAGTGTTGGAGCTACGCGACCTCCGATCTCGACGCGCGGCCGAGCGTCGTGGACGCGGCAAATGTCTACTTTACGGAAAAGAACGACCGCGTAACGGCGGTCTCTCTCGTTGACGGCGTTCGAGTCTGGTCGACCGAACTTGACGGCCCGGTCGTTTCTAACCTGGTCGTCAACGGCTCTACTCTGGCCGCCGCTGTCCTCTCTCGACAAAACAAGCTGGCGATCAAGTCGCTGAGCCTCGTCAGCGGCATCGTGGTCGATTCGACACCGCTCGGCTCCGCCGCCGGTGCGATACTCGTGCCGTCGGAGCGCGGACTGATCGCTATCGCGGAACGCAGGCTCTTTTTGAATGGCCGCGGCTCGGGTTCGCTGCGAGAGCAGGCCACATCGGCAGAAGCAGCGAACGGGCGGATCGGAGTGGCCGGCGAACGGACGGTCTATGTGGGCGACATCGACCTGGCCATCGACGCCAGTCTCGCTGCGGCGGGCGCGCCCTCGGCATTGGAGTTCACGGGCGACGACATTCTCGTCGGCGACGAACGCGGAGCTCTGGTGCGGGTCGATCTCTCGAACGGCCGGCCGATATGGACGCTTAAGACCGGCGGGCGGATCACGTCGATCGTTCCGACGACACGTTCGGACGCGATCGTCGGCTCATTCGACAACTTCGTTTACCGGGTCGATCTGAGCACGGGCCACGTTATCTGGAAAAAGAGACAACAGGGGCGCGTCGCGTACGTCGTGGCGATCGACGACGGGCTTGTCGCCGCATATTCGACGGGCGGATCGGCGATCGAGTTGATCGATGCCGGTCGAGGCAAAGCTCGCGGGGCTATCACGCTGGCCGAGGGCGTCGAATTGCTCCAGCCGCCGCTCGCTTCGCCGGGCGGGGTGATCGCTGCAACGACCGAAGGCGTCGCTCTCTACAGCACCGGTCCGTGCCCGTCCAAATGAAAAAGCGGAGACCGTCGGCCTCCGCTTTCAAATGTGGAATTTTTTAATTATCGAGGATGCTAGTGCGAAACGCTGTAGTCGTGCATCATCGAGTAGATCTCATCCTTGATCAACAGCTTTTTCTTTTTGAGGGTAATCTCTTCGAGCTGCTCTTCGTCGCTAGGGTACGTCAGATGGGCCAATTCGCTTAAGCGTCTTTCGTATGCCTGATGCTGGTTAACCAATTCCTTAAAGGTTGGATTCAGTTTGATCAATTCGTCCCGAACGGCATCAGGAGTTGACAAGTCCATAGCGTGCATTACCTCACTTTTCAAAGATTTAGACCCGATACCAGGCTGGGGTTCGAGATGCCGGGTTCACCCTGATGGTAGCCTACTTTCGCGCCGCTTATCAAGCTCTATCTGCCGGCGCGAAGCCTCGAGCACGAGCTGCATCGTAAACCCGTCCTCGTCCGGATCAGAGTAAAAACGCGGCCGCCGACCGAGCGTGACGAAGCCGTTCTTTTCGTAAAATCGTATCGCCCGAGCGTTTGAGACACGAACCTCGAGAAGGATCTTTCGTGCCCCGCAGCACAGCGAGCGTCGGACGAATTCGTCCAGCAGTGCCTGAGCGAGGCCCGTTCCCTGCACGGCCGGCAGAACGCCGATATTGAACAGCTCCATCGAATGCGAATGCGGGTCGACCATTCGTCCGGCCGCGAAACCCTTGACCACGCCGTTGTCCGAGAGCGTCAGCATCACGGAGTCTCGCTTTTCGATCTCCAGGAGGATGCTCATCGGCGACCAGAGACAGAGATTCAGCGATCGCGATATCTCGATCACGCGGTCGACGTCGTCTGCTCGCATTTCCGAGATCTTCATTTTCCGACGAGAGGAAGCTGCGCCGGCGGGCGCCGGTCAATAAAGATCGGCGGGCCGGCCGACGTGCCGAGACCGCGGTCGATCGACCGGCCGACGCAGACCGCGAGATCGGGCCCGACAGAGATCGCGTCCAACCAGACGGGCTTGCGGCGAAAAAGGTCGTCGTAAAGAAGAAGCGCGCCCGCCGCCTCAAATCGTCCAAAAAGCTCCGCTTCGCCGACTATCGTCGGCCCGTCGACGACCTCGGCCGCATCCGGCGTGCACCGCGTAGTCTGAAAGCACACCAGATCGCGTCCCATCGGGATCGCGGCCGTTACCTCACCGGACGACACCGTCGTTGCGGCCATCGCCGTAAGAATGGAGATCGACCGGACCGGTACGCCGAGGCCGCGGCCCAAGCCGGCGGCGGTCGACATGCCGATCCGGATCCCCGTAAAGCTTCCCGGCCCGGCCGAGACCGCGACGGTCGCGATGTCGGACGTTCTGTGGCCCGATTCGCGGAGCAGTCGTGCGATCGTCGGCAAAAGGTCCTCGGCCCGCGAAATCCCTTCGGTCCCAAACCAGCTTGCAATGGCGGATCCGTCCTTTAGCACGGCAACACTGCCGCCGCCGACGGCCGATTCGATCGCTACTGTTATCATCGGTTCAAGTATCTCTCGGGAAGACGCGATTCCAAAAATACCGGAGACCATCCCTCGCAAACGGCACCGCCCGCCGCGACAAGACCCGCATCTGCGCCCTCCACCGGCCCGGAGCGTCGATATCGCCCTCGGTCTCGACCAAGGCTCGCAGCCTGTTTGGCGGGAGCCGGCGGCGGGCCTGTTTCAGCAGCAGCGAGAGGTCGCGCGTCGACGTTAGGAGGGGCTCGATACCTCCGCCGAGTCGCCATTCGCGCTCGATGCATTTGACGACCCAGGGCGGTATCCGTTTTGCTTCTTCCTCGATCGGCATTCCGGCGAGCGAGAGGCCCAGATATCGGCTCGTTATGCCCACCACACACAGGATCCATCGCCGCCGGTGAGGTGCGACGGCATTCAAACAGAGGTCCCAGTCAAAGTTATCCCGACGTGCCTCGAGCAGGTAATAAATGTCCCAGAGACGATGCTTGTAAACCCCGCCGTTGATCAGCCAATGCGTAGCGAGAATGCGAAGGTGGTCTTCGGCCGCCGGCACCCGCACTCGTACGCCGTCGATCTCTAAAAACTCGCAGCGATCAAAAACATCCTGCCAAGGCGCCGTATCGAGGAGGCGAAATTCGTCGTGGAGGTCGATTCTTAGCGATTCTACCTTTCTGGTAAGTAATATGTTCTTCGCAATTTCGAAATCTGCGGAGTTTACGGCAACGTCGACATCTCCAATCGCCCGCGGATATTCCACTGGAAAGTTCGCTGCGGCTGCAACACCCTTGAAGATGATAGCCTCGATTCCCTCTTGTGTGAGAATTTGGAATGCCTCTCGCGAACGCGTCTTGACCACGCTGACTTGCAGAGTCGACCATCGACGATCGGTGTCGTTAGCAGGGCTTCGCTGCATATACGAACTAAGGGCAGCGACGGATCGCTGCCCTAACAGCCTCTAAACGACCACAGTTTAGTTTAATGGTGGGGGACAAGTCTGCGTATTTGGCGCGTTGCAAAAACCACTACAACTACAGAAGGCGGTCGGGCACGCACCGGGCGGATAGGCTTGGCATTCAGTGTCGTTGACACAGTTGCAAGACTGAGCCGCCAATGCATTTCTCGGAGCAACCAACGACGCGACCACCGGGATCGCGACCATCGATGCAAGGCCGATCTTTTTAATGACCTCCCGCCGCGACTGGCCTTTGAAGTCGGGGGCGACATTCTGTTCCAGCAGTTCGCTCTCGCTCAACTGGTCGATAGCGAGCCAAACCAGGTCCTCGTTACCCGCAGCTCCACAGATGCGAGCGATCTCAGCGATCGAGGTGTTTCCATCACACGCCTTCCAGACCGTCGCGGCGGTCTGATTCAAACAGTGGGCCTTATCGGCGTTGAGGTCGTAAACCAGCACCTCGTCAGGCATTTCCTGAACGACTAAGCCGCTCTTTCGAGCTTTTGGGAATTGCGAGCTATTCATTTTCTCCTCCAAGTACAAATGTACAAATACAGTAAGTAAAGGTCACACCTACCCTTTGTTTAACAAACATTCTAGCCTAAATCGATGACTTGTCAACGATTTCCAAAAAAAACCGGGCAAAGGCCTCCGCCTCGCCGCGAGGCGACTCGTAGGCCCTGGCAACGGCCAGGGCGGACGAGACGGCCGAAATAACCATCGCCGGCGAGCGCCTCGCCGCGAGAGCGTATTCGATCATTCGCATCGACGCCTGACCGACGCTAAGCGGCCTCGGCCGCCATTCCGCGTCGTGTTGAAAACCGGTAAACAAGACCGTTGAGACCGTCACCGGTTCCTTTCCGACCCGAATATCCAGATGTTCGGGACGGACATCCGTTTCAACTACCTCTCCGACGCGTGTGCGCACCGACAGCGGCCGGGCAAAAGGATGAACGAGACCTCTCGTATCGATCACCGCATATTCGTCAGAGTAGTATTCGGCCCCGAGCCGAGCGAGTTCCAGGACCAACGTCGTCTTGCCTTTAAAACTGTGCGCGGGCAGCAGGATCGCTTTTCCCTTCCAAGCGACGACGCCTGAGTGGATGAAAGCAAACTCTTTTGCGAATTCGCCGACCAATATCCGGGCCAAGCTGTCAAAGAATTTCCAAAACCTATAGTCCGGCTTGCCGAAACTCATCTGGACGCCGTCCTGAATGATCCGACATATTCCCTCCTCGTCCATCTGCAAAGAGAAACAATGCTCGGCGAGGCCGCATTCGATCTCAGTTAAATTGCCGAGCAGCGCTTTTTCGACGACTCGCCGGGCGTCGGCGAGCACCGACGTGTCGTTCGACTCGACGCGGAGCCGCGTCCCATACGACTCGATGCAGAAGGCCGTTACCGGCTGCGAATTGATCATCTGAGAGTTATTGGTCATCTTATCCGACCGTTTTGAGGACGATCACGGCAAAGTAGGAGTTGAGGTCACGATTCACTCCGTGTCGCTGCGAATGCGACCATCCCTCCCGAGAATAGGACCGCGGCCGCGGCGACGGCGAGCAGCGCCGCGGTGTCGAAAAAAAATCCGGCGAGCCCGGCCGCCGCCAGCACCGAGGCCGACGCTCCATAGATCGCGGCCACCGATGAATGCGACATTCCCGAGATCACGAGCCGCTGGTATAGGTGAGAGCGATGCGCGGTCCAGACCCGCTCGCCGCGGAGGGCACGGCGGATAAGCGTGAACACGCTGTCAAACAGGAACGGCCATAGAACGATCGCGGCCAAGACCCAAAAGCTTCCACGCATGTCCGCCGCCTGCCGGGAAAACAAGATCGGCGTCGACGCAAAGGTAAATCCCAGGAACGCGCTTCCCACATCGCCCATAAAGATCTTGGCGGGGTGCCAGTTATGCACCAAGAATCCGATCACCGACGCGCACAGCACGGCCATCATCAACGTCTGTCCGTAGGAGCCGAACAGCACTCCGACCGCGACCCACATTCCTGCCGCGGCGAGGGCCTGAATGCCCGCGATGCCGTCGATCCCGTCCATGAAGTTGTAGGCGTTCACGAGCCAGACCAGCCACAGCACGGTGAGCGGCGGGCCGATCGCGCCGAGTGCGATCGAACGCTGGGGGCCAAAGAGATCGACGGACGCGAATGCGCCGAGATCCGCGATCAGCATCACTGCCGCCGCGGTGTGCACGGCCAGACGGATCAGGAAGGGCACGTGCTTTATGTCATCGACCATGCTGATCGCCGCGATCAGCAATGCACCGGCGAGATATCCCCATGAAAAAAGGCCCGGCTCTCTCCAGCAAGCCGCCGCGTAGCCGGCGAGCGTCAATATCACGATAACAACGCCGCCGCCGCGAGGCACCGGCTGATCGTGAGAGCTGCGATGATTCGGCACGTCGAGCAGAGAGCGTCTCAGGCCCCAGCGGCGAAAGAGCCCGACGCCGAACCAGCTGACCGCGAATGTGCCGATGATCAGTAACGCAAAAGTCATTTCGTCTCGTTGCGGTACGCCGCGACCTCTCGTCCGATGGCCGCTCTGATCGCGACGCGCGGCACGATGCCGTATTCGGCGGCGAGCCGATCGGCGGAGTAGATGTCTTCGGCAAGCCAAGTCTCGATCGACCTTCTCAAATTCGCGAGCCGACGGCCGGCCAGCGGCAGCCGCGCCGCCGCGCCGAGGATCGCCCTCGGCAGCCCGCCGGGGATGGTCAGCCGCGGCGTCGGACGTCCGAGAGCGGCGCAGACGATCCGAACGATCTCGCCGGTCGACTCGGGCGGCGCAGCGAGATTGAATATTTCGAGCTCGGCCGCTGAACGCTCGGCGAGCTCCGCCGCGACGGCCGCGACGTCGCCGACGTAGACGAGGCTTTTAAGATCATCGCCGCGGCCTACGTTAACAAATCTTCCGCGGTCGATCGCCCTGATCAGCCTCGCAAAATTTCCCCGGCTGCCCTCGCCTATGATCGGAGCGGGACGCAAGATCGTCAGCCCCACGCCGAGCTCTCGGCACGCTTCGCGGGCCGCCGTCTCGCCTTCGAGCTTGCTCTGGGCGTACGCGTCCTCGGGGAGGCACGGGTCAAACTCGTCGACCGGCCGTCCGCTCGTCCTTGCCGAACGCCCGTAAACCAGGACCGAGCTCACAAGGACAAAACGCCGGCAGCCCGATCGGCCAGCGGCATCCGCGACATTGCGAACGCCTTCGACGTTTACCCGCTGGTATTCGTCGTCGGCGACCGCGCCAAAGCGGTGCGCGATACCGGCACAATGAATAACGCTGTCGAAGGGAGCATGACGCGAGAGCCCCGCCACGCTCTCGGAGCTCGCCACATCGAGCGAGAGAGGCGTGACGCTGTTGAGCTCGCCGAATGACCCGGCGCCGCGTCCCTGCGGTCCGCCGGCGGCAAAGATCCGATGGCCGCGCGATGCGAGCTCGCGCACGACCGCCCGGCCTACAAATCCTGTTGCTCCTGTGACCAGACAACGCATTCAGACGATATCGGTAAACGAGGTCATCGCCCGTCGATAGCTCTCTACGGCCCGCTCGGGCGAATACTTTTCGACGGCGGCCGCGCGGGCCCGCCGGCCCATCTCGTCGAGCTCGGCGCGGCGAGAGTAGATCTCGATAACGGCGTCGCGCAGCGCGGCAGGATCGTGCGGCCGAATGTGCCAGCCGACCCGCTCCTCGTCGATCACCCGCGCGAGCTCCGAGCCCTCGTCGGTCAGCGCGAGTATCGGCTTGCCGGCAGCGAGGATGTTGTACGTGCGGCTGGGCATCGCCGTGCCCCACATATTTCCGACGAGCGATATCAGACCGACGTCGCATGCGTTGAGAAAAACGCGCTGCTCCTCTCTTGGCCGCGTGCCGAGGATCGAAACGTTTGTCAGCCCTCGTTCGGCGACCGTCGCGTCGAGCCAAGGCTTTTTCGCTCCGGAACCGACAAAGACAAAGTGAAATCGCTCGTCGTCGCGCAGCATCGACGCGCATTCGATGATCGACTCGATGTCGGTCGGGTGCCCGATATTGCCGGCGTACATAAAGACGAATTTGTCGCGCAGGCCGAGCTGCTCGAGCAGCGGATTATTGTGCCGGTCGCCCGGTTCGACGAGGTCGAGGTCGGCCCAATTCGGGATCGTCACGATCGCCGGGTCGAGGCCGCGGGCCTTTTGTTCCATCAGTTCCTTCATATCGCGGCCGACGACGATGATCCGCCGCGCGTGCTTATAGAGCCAGCGGTTAAGCCGGTTCGCGACGCGAACGAGCGCGGAATCGGGCTTGGTCTTTCCGACCGCGACGAGGATCTCGGGATAACTGTCGTGCAGCAAAAGCGTGTACGTCGAGCGGCGCATCAGCGCCGCGAGGGCCGTCGTAAATGGCAGGCTCGGCGGGGCCGTCACCACCAACACCTCGTCGCCCGGGCCAAACCTCGCTATCGACCGCATGAACATCGACGCTCCGAGCGTGAACATATTGACCACGCGATACGGGATCACGTTCTTATCGAGCCGGGTGCTCCAGGTGCGAAAGATCTCGACGCCGTTGTGCACCTCGCGATACGGAGCGATCGTGCCGCGGGCGGCATAGTTCGGCTGGCCGCAGATGACCTTGACGTCAAAATCGGCGGTCAGCCCTTCGGCGATCGACGTGAGGTAATAACCGGTCGAGATCATCTCCGGATAATAGACCTCGGTCACGATCCAGAGTCGCTTCTTTTGCGCATGTTCATTCGGCATCGGTGATCGGCGGCAGCTTTCTAAAGCGCGGCGGCCTGCGTGAATAACCGCCGTGTGAGATCCTCCGAAGAATTTTCAGCAAGGTAGTTCAGGGCGAATGTGCGGGCCGCTGTCGATCGTCGGCGAAACTCGTCGGCCTCCATCGCAACACAGTATTCGATCAATTTGGTCCAGTCCTGCCGGCACGCGAGAGGCAGTATCCAGCCCGCGCCGGCCGCCTCGACGCCGCCCCAGATCGTATTCTCGCTCAGTATCGCCGGCGTCCCCGCGGCGAGGCTCTCGAGGATCACGTAGCCAAAATTCTCGTTCAGCGTCGGCAGCACGAAGAAATGATTCTCACACAACAACCTGAGTCCCTCAAGACGCTCGACGCCGCCCGCGACCTCAAGTGATACGTTAGCTCCGAGACGCCCGGCCGCCGTGCGGCACTCAGCCCAGTACGCGGCGTCCTCGAGCGGGCCGGCGACGGTCAAATGCACATTCGAGTCCGGCCGGACCTGAGACAAAGCTTCAAGAAAATAGGCGAGATTCTTTTTTGGGACGACACGCGAAAAGAATATGAACCGAGCCTCGCCGGGACGCTTTTGCGGCTTGAGGTCAGCCGAATAGCCGGGCAAGATCTCCTTCGGCGTGAGGTCTGGTGCGATCTGCGGTGCGACGTGCCGGCCAAAGACGCTCTTTATCTCTTCGCTCTCGAGCTCGGTTGTCGCCTTCCAGATGACGTCGCGGTAGAGTCCGACCGCCTTTGCGTAGAGGAGAAACAAGCGTTTCTTTAAAGCGCTCGACCGCATCGCGCCGGCAGACAGCTCGCCGCACGGGGCGACGACGGTCGGCGTCCGCGTCCCGTTTCGCCGACGGGCCCGCAGATATGCTATCCCCGCCGCGCCGAAAACACTGTTGAGGAAGACGACGTCCGGCGCGGCCTCGTCCACGATCCGCCGGGCGACCGAGGGCGAGATCTCGCCCGGCGAAGCGTAATAGACCGATTCGCCTCCGGCGAGACGATGCCACTCGCCCGCCTCGATCCGCGGGTAGCGTTTTCTGTCGCCGTGGTCGCGGTCTCGCGTGAAAACGGCAAACTCAAAATCGCCGCTCAGGCGGTCGATGAGATTCGCTACGGTCCACATCCCGCCGCCGCCTTTCGTGCTAGGGCGATAATACTCGCAAAAAATAAGGACCTTTATTTTTCGCCCCGCGGCGAACGGGCGGCTCATGAGCTGTGCTTGCGGAGACTCGTGTGGCCGAGGACGATCTTGGCGACGGTGGTCGAGACATTTGCCGCGAGATACTCGCGCGGAGGCTCCCATGCCGAGCTCTCGGCCGTCGCGACCTCGACCGCACGCGCTATCGCGTCGGTTGAGGCGCCGCTGATGATGTTGCTCCCGGCCTCGAGCGTCTCGGGCCGCTCGGTCACGTCACGGACCGTCACATTCGGGATGCCGAAGATGCAGCATTCTTCCTGCACGGTGCCGCTGTCGGTCAGCACGGCGAAGGCCTGCTTTTCGAGCGCGACGAAATCGAAGAATCCGAGCGGGTCGAGCATCTTGATCGCGTCCTCGCTGGCCTGAATGCCGAACTGAAGAAGCTTGTCGGCAGTCCGCGGATGAACCGAGATCAGCACCGGCCGCTTGTATCGTTCGGCAACGCCGGCGATGCCGTTAAAGATCGTCTTGAGACGCTCCTCGAGATCGACATTCTCGGCTCGATGTATCGTCGCGAGAAAGTATTCGCCCGGCCTCACGCCGAGATCGTCAAATACAGTGCTCCGCTCGATCTCGGGCGCAAAGCGGTCGAGCACCTCCTTGATCGGATTGCCGGTCACAAAAATCCGTTCGCGCTCGATGCCCTCGGCGACGAGATTCTCCTTGCTCCGCTCGGTATACGGCAGCAGCACGCTGCTCGAATGATCGATGATGCGCCGATTGACCTCTTCGGGAACGCGGTCATCGTAGCAGCGGTTGCCTGCCTCCATATGAAAGACCGGTATTCCCTTTCGAGCGGCGACTATCGCCGAGAGAGCGCTGTTGGTGTCGCCGAGGATGAGGACGCGGTCGGGCCGGTGCTCGTCGAGCACCGCGTCGACCTTTGAGAGTATCTGTCCGATCTGGTCGCCAAAGCCCGACGCTCGGATGCCGAGATGGATGTCGGGCGTCCGGACGCCGAGGTCACGGAAAAAAATGTCGCTCAGGCTCTCGTGAAAGTTCTGCCCCGTGTGAACGGTGACGTGCTCGCCCGGGCCGCAAAAGCGGTCGAGCTTTTCCATCACGAGACTGAGGCGGATTATCTCCGGCCGCGTGCCGAAGATCGTCATTACTTTCATAGATAAATCTTCGGCAGCTACTTCGCCGCAGCCGCGAGAAAGCGGCCGATCTCTTCGCTCGCAGAGCCGAGGAGGTCTCGCAGCTCGGGTATCGAGAGATTGGCGTCCTTGGACGAGTATTCCGTTTTGAGCGCCGGTTCGAATCCGTCGTCCGCGGCCTCGCGCAGCTCCGGCAGCACCGGGAGGATCGCGTAATAATCGCCACGCTCGGTCGTGCGAAAGCACTCTTCTTCGGAGACCATTATCTCGTGGACCTTTTCGCCGGGCCGAATGCCGGTGTAAACGATCGGAAGCTGCTCATCGCCCATCAGCGCCATCGCGACATCGGTGATGTTTGCGGACGGGACCTTCGGGACAAAGGTCTCGCCCCGCCGGCCCGTCGCGACGGCCGCAAAGACGGTGTCGACCGCACGGTCGAGGCTCAGCAGGAAGCGCGTCATCTCGGGCAGCGTCACAGTGACCGGCCGCCGCTCGCGGATCTGCTCGACAAAGAGAGGCACGATCGACCCTCGCGACGCGA
This sequence comes from Pyrinomonadaceae bacterium, assembly GCA_046313635.1. Taxonomy (GTDB): domain Bacteria; phylum Acidobacteriota; class Blastocatellia; order Pyrinomonadales; family Pyrinomonadaceae; genus OLB17. The sequence goes on from JBKBYA010000002.1 coordinate 488,191, forward strand.
TCACGTTGCCGTAGCGGACGCACATAAAGCTCGTCCGCGGGCAGTCGCGATTGGCCTCGATGAGGATCCGTTCCTGGAGCGCCTTGGTCATGCCCATCACGTTGATCGGCTTGCAGGCCTTGTCGGTCGAGATGCCGACGACCATCTCGACCGGCAGATCGTTTTCGCGAACGGCGCGGACGACGTTCTGAGCGCCGACGATATTGGTCTGCACCGCCTCGAACGGGAAATACTCGCACGACGGCACCTGCTTGAGCGCGGCCGCGTGAAAAACGACGTCAGCCTCGCGCATCGCCGCAAGCAGAGCGGGATAATCGCGCACGTCGCCGATCCTGAAATTGAGCAGCTCGCGCGAATTCTGATAGATCACGTCGTCGGTCGCGGCCTCGCGATGCATAAAGTCGAGCCGCATATAGTGCTGCTTCGCCTCGTCACGCGAATAAACCGTGATCTGCCGCGGCCGGCCCATCTCGCCGGCGAGCAGACGCTTGACGACCGTCTGACCGAGCGAGCCTGTGCCGCCGGTCACGAGTATTCTCTTTCCGTCCAGTTGATTCATTGTCTCCAGGATGCGTACGGGGCAGCGTCGGCGGCCATCAGACGGACCATCTCGTCCCACGGGAGCGGAGCGAAGCCGGTCGCCTGTCTAAACCTCGTCGAGTCGAGACTGCGGTCGATTCGAAAGTCTTCAAAGCGTTCGATCTCTACGCCGGCGCCGAATTCGCGGTCGATCATTCTAAGCAGTTCGTACTTGTCGATCGGGTCGCTCGAGACGTGAAAAAGCCCCGTCAGATATGACTCGCGCTGCAGTAACTCTGAAAGTATATCGGCAAAGACAACCGTTGGAAAGCCGCTGTAAATCGCGTTCGCGTAGCCTTTTACCTTTGCGCCGCGGTTGGAGAGAAACCATTCGACCAAGCTGTGAGCGGTCGCGAGCTCGCGGCCGATGATCGACGTGCGGATCGTGAGGCAATTGCCCGCGGTCACCTCGCCGATGTTCTTGCTGCGGCCGTAGAGGTCAAGCGCGTCGGCCGGGTCGGTCTCGGAATAATTTCCCCGCTCGCCGCTAAAGACACAGTCGGTGCTGATGCACACGAGGTGAAACCCGTACTCCTCGCCAAGCTGTGCGAGACGATGCGGGAGTATCGAATTGACGGTCAGCGTCGTGATGACGTCCTTTGACGACGGGAGCTGCTTGATGATGCCGACGGCGTTTACGACGACGTCGGGCCGCGAGGCCTCGATCGCACGGCGAAGGTCGGTCTCGCGCTCGACGCTGACGTTCTCGATCGTGCGTCCGGCCGTGTAAATGCCAAACCGCTCGACTTCGTCGAAACCGGTGCGGACGGTGCACCAGACCTCATGCGGGCCTTCAAGTCTCTGAACGAGCTTATGGCCGAGCATTCCGGTCCCGCCGAGGACGAGAACGCGCCTTTTTTTGTTAACGCTATTTGTCATCTGTCTGCGATCCAACCGTTAAGAGATCACTTTAGCCTTTTTGCGGCACGCTTCGGGCCAACACTTCGGAGCACGCCGCGAGGACGCGGTCGCTGGTTATAAGGTCGAGGCACTTATTACGGTTAAAGCAGGTCGGCGAATGACAGCCCTGGCACTCGACGGCCTCGCGAAACGTGACGTGACCCTCGCCAAAGGGCTCCCAGCGGCCGGCGCGGTCGATCGCGGCAAAGATCGCTACGCAGGGCGTGCCGACCGCCGCCGCGAGATGCATCGTCCCCGTATCGTTGCCGAGGTAGAGCTCGCAGCGAGCGAGCAATGCCGCCGACTCGCGAACCGTGAGCTCGCCCGCCGCGTTGGCGCCGGTCGCCCATTTTGCGATCAGACGTTCGCCTTTGGCGCGATCTTCGGGCCCGCCGAGAACGACCGGATAGATGCCGTGTGACGCGATCAGGTCGCCGACGACCGCGGCAAAGCGCTCCTCGGGCCAGACCTTCGATCCCCACTTGCTGCCCGGCGCGACGCCGACCAGTCGGAACTCAGGCGAAATTTCGCGACGCCTCAGCCACGCATCCGCGGCTGAGTTCTCGGCGTCGGACAGCCGCAGGTCCGCGCACGGGCGTGCGTGGTCAAACTCGATCCCGGCCGACGCGAGCACGTCGAGCAAAAAGTCCGCTTCCCTTTCAAGCGGCAGGTGCGGGTCGCTGATCTCGCTGCCGATCGAGGCCTCCCGCACGTGCTCGGCACCGAGAACCGCGTGTATGCCTGCAAGTTTGAAAAATCGCCGGTCGCGTTCGATCTGCTCGGGCGTCCGGCTTCTCGTCATCAGATAGATCACGGCGTCGTAACGCCGCATTCGCAGCCGAAGTGCGAGCCGCAGCAGACCGGCCGTCGAGACGAACGGCCCGGCGTTGGTCGGATAAGCCTCCCACCGATCGATCAAACCTTTTGGCGGAAGGACGCTTTGGGCGGAGATGTAGTTTGGATTGCGGACGTCAGAGTTTGAAAGCAGTGCGATTTCCGTATCAGGAAACGCCTGCCGCACGGCCCACAACGCCGGAAGCGCGACGACAAAGTCGCCGAGGTGGCCCGTCCTGAAAATTAAAAGCTTCCTGAACTGCAAACCGTTTACGCAAACTTGTGTTCTCTTATTGCCTGCTCCAGCGCGTCAAACGTGATGGTCGTCGTGCCGACCTGCTCGACGACGACGCCGGCGGCGATATTCGCCAATTGCGCCGCCGACCTGAGGTCCATACCGGCGCCGACGGCCGCCGCGAGTGTCGCGATCACCGTGTCGCCGGCGCCGGTCACGTCGTAAACCTGACGCGCGAGAGCGTGGAAGTGTGCGGCCCCGGAGCCGCGTTCAAAGAGCGTCATTCCCTCTTCGCCCTGGGTTATCAGCAGTGCCGCGATCTCTAGATCGCTAAGGAGCCGCTCTCCGGCGAGATCGACCGTGCGGCTGCCATTCTCCTCCAGCTTGCAGGCTTCGGCGGCCTCTCGCTTATTTGGCGTCAGGAGCGTCGCGCCGGAATACTTGGAAAAATCCTTTCCCTTCGGATCGACCAGCACGGGCTTTTGCGCCGACCTCGATGCGGCGATGATGCCATCGAGCACGGTTCGCGTCAGCATTCCCTTTGCGTAATCCGATAGAACGACGGCGCTGCAGGCGGCGATCTTGGGAATGAGCATCTCAAGCAGACGATCGGCCTCGGCATCGGACAGCTCGGCGTCAAACTCCTGATCGACACGCGTCACCTGCTGGCTGTGCGCGATGACTCTCGTCTTCACCGTCGTCGGCCGCGAAGCGAGCTCGACGAGGTCCTGCGAGGCGACGCCGTTTCGCTCGAGTTCGGCCCGCAGCAGACCCGCGTCGGCATCCGCGCCGACAATACCGACCAGCACGGGCCGGGCGCCGAGTCCGGCGACATTCGCCGCCACATTTGCCGCGCCGCCGGCGGCGACGGTCGTTTTCTTCAGTCGAACGATCGGCACCGGCGCCTCGGGCGAGATGCGCGTTACGCTGCCCCACCAATAGCGGTCGAGCATCACGTCGCCGATGACGAGGACCGAAGTGTCTTTGAATTGTTCTTTGCGGATCATCAGGCGTTAGGCGTCGCTTTTGCGATGTGATCGTCGAGCATCTCGCAGAAGATGTGCGCAACGGTGATATGGCCTTCTTGAATTCGGGCCGTTCTGCCCGACGGCACGAGGATCGCGGCGTCGGCAAGCGAAGCCAGCTTTTTGCCGCCCGCTCCGGTCATCGCGATAACACGGCAGCCACGGCTCCGGGCCTCCATCACGGCGGCGATGACGTTGGGCGAATTGCCGCTCGTGCTGATCGCGATCAGGCAGTCACCTTCGGAAGCGAGGGCCGCGATCTGCCGGGCAAAGACGCGTTCGAAATCGTAATCGTTTGCAAGTGCGGTAAGCGCCGAAGTGTCAGTCGTTAAGGCGATCGCGGGTAAGGCTTTGCGTTCGGTCTCGTAACGCCCGACAAACTCGGCGGCGATATGCTGCGCGTCTGCGGCGCTGCCGCCGTTGCCGCAGATCAGCACCTTTCGGCCGCTCTCAAAGGTGGACTTCAATATCTCGACACAGCTTTCGATACTGCCGCCGTGCTCGGCCTTTAACGACGTGATCACCTCAAGGTGCTGTTCAAGTGATCTCTGAAGTATCGAGCCGCCGACTGTTTGAGTACTCGCTGAGTCGCGGCCGTCGCCGCGTATCGCCGCCGCGATGCGGCTCGACGAAAAACCCGGCTTGAGGGGCAGCGAGTAGACCTGCCCGCCGCTGGCCCTGACGAGATCGGCGCCGACGATCTCGGTTTCCTTCCAGTCGCCGCCTTTGACGAGCACGTCCGGCTTGAGCTCGCGGATCAGGTTCTCGGGCGTCAATTCGTCAAAGATCACGACCTCGTCAACCGGCTTGAGCGCGAGCAGCACAGCGCGACGCTCCTCCTGCGAAACGAACGGCCGGTCCGCGCCCTTGATCGCTCTGACCGAGCGGTCGCTGTTGATGCCGACCACGAGACGCGTGCCGAGCGCCTTTGCACGCTCGAGCAGATCGATGTGACCCGGATGGATCAGGTCAAAGCAGCCATTGGTAAAGACAAGCATTTCTTTTGGCGAGAAAGTGAGTACCCGAACAATTATAGACAAACAAGGCGCGGCGGTCACACGATGGCCGCGTTCACAATTCGGCGTTGCGAAACAGGTGAACGTGATGATGCTCGTCCGACTTCCCTTCGCCGGCGATCTCCTCAAATCCGCGGCGAGCCAGCTCGTCAAGCACGGCCCGCCGGTCGCGGCCGGGGCCGTGATGGATTTCGATGACGAGATGCCGGCAGCAGCCGAGCCTTTCGGCTGCGGCAAACATTTCAAACTCGGCGCCTTCGATATCGATCTTGCAGATATCGACCGTCTCGCCGCAAAAGACCTCGTCAAAGAGCGCGTCGAACGTGATAGCCCGGATCGCAAACTCCGCCGCGCCGTCGTCGGTCTGCCGACCGTAGATGCTGTCGCCGGCGCCGCCGCGGCCGAGTGAGACATTCAACTCGCCCTCGCGGCCTGCGACCGCCGCGTTGAGCGCGACGAATCCGGAACGGAAGTTTCTCCTCAGATTGAACTCCAGCCGTCCGTATGTCTCCGGATTCAATTCGACGCACGCGAGCTTGCGTACGTCGTGCCCGAGCGATCTGAGCAGCAGCGGAAAGCCGCCGTTATTCGAGCCGAGATCGATGACCGAAATTTCCGCGGGCAGAGCGATCTGCTCCAAAAGCTCTCGATACATCGGCGACGTCAGCACCTCACGAGCGCCATTCGCGTCGCCGGCCGAATGGTCCGAGATGAATTCGACTTTGCCCAGTCGATACAGCTGGACGGTCTCGTGCGGAAACACCAGCCGCGAGAAAGCGAGGTAGAGCCTGTTGTCAAACTTCCAGATCTCTCGGAGGCCGTTGATTTTCGAACCGAAGCTCATCGGGCGGTCGGGCAAAGGCTCTTACGCATCGGACTTGATGCGTGTCGCGAAGAGATTGACGATCAGCACACCGATAACGGCGGTAAAGCCGAATTTCACCATATACGGGATGATCGTGCCGTAAAAGGCTTCGTAAGAGACCGACGTCAGGAGCATGAAGTAGAGCGTCGCCCGCCATGTGACGTGCGCCTGCCCCTCGACCAGGGCCCGATAGACCACCCGGAGGATAAATCCGAGAAACATCATCCCCAGCGGCACGCCCCACGGTCCAAAGTTGCGCACGAGATCGCCGATGGGAGTGATCGCAAAACTGTTTTCGCCGAAATTGAAGTACAGCGCGCTGTAATTGCGAGGCTCGGATGCGACCGGCTTGTCGGGCCAGATCACCCGCGGGATAAAGAACGTCGTCGTGTCGCGCCAGATGTTGTTGTCGATGCCGTAGCTTGCCTCGTAAGGGGCGAGCTTTTCGTAATTCGAAACGACGACCGCGACGGTGCTGAGCACGTCTATGCGCTCGGCGAGATTTCGAATGCCGAACTCGAGCAGCTTCGTGTTGTCGCTGCGGCCAAGCTGGTCGATGGTCGTAAAGACGTTTTCGGCGTAGCGGTCAAAGGACTGCGCGGCCTCGGTGCCTTTTACCTGGCGAAACGTGGTGCCGTAGATCATACCGGCGATGATCATCGCAACGAGCAGCACGCCGGATATCGCCGCCTGTCTCGCCTTGAACTGCCGGCCCGCAAGAATGTATGCGAGAACGATCGTCGAAAAGATCTGGATCAGACTGCCGCGATTGCCCGCGAGCAAGGCCTTGCTGACGGCCGTTCCAACGAGCAGCATGATGACCAGCCACGATGTGAAATTCCACCGATTCTGCCTGAAGAGCACGTACCAGAGCAGAAAGCTCGCCTCCAGCCAAAACAGCGTCGTCAGAAAGATCAGCCCGTCGTAGGTGCTGATCTCGTCCGCCCGCTGAAAGCCGAAGAGCCCGAGGGTCAGTGCGATGAACGAATTTGCAACGCCGAGACCGAGCAGGAGCAGGCCCGGCAGCAGATAGCTCGACGGAACGTGGGTCGCACTCGGCAAACGGCGGCTGATGACGGCCCCGAGCTTTTCGCCGACGGGCAAAAAATAGCCGGCCGACAGTCCTGCAAATCCTGCCATGATCAGGACGATCGTAAAGGGCAGGTCCACCGCCGGGTCCTGGATCAGAACAAGAAAATAAGGCTCGGACCAACCCGCGGCAAGCACAAAGCCGCCGATGACAAAGGCGGGCACGAAATAGGACCACGTCGCAAAGACGATCGGATTATCGAAGCTGAACTTGCCGCGGTAGTAAAGATATGCGGACGGTGAGACCAGGACGACCGCCAGCGCGGCGAGCCACGGCAGAATGAACGCGTACGGATACGAGCCGGCCAGATCGCTGTTGAGGAGCAGCAAAAACAGCGCGACGAGGAACGTCAGGCCCATCACCAGCGCTCCCGGCAGGAACGACCTGTCGGGGCTCAGATCGAGATTGACCCTTCGCTTTGCAAAATTGACTGCCATCGCTCAAGAAAAAACCAGCCCGCGCATACGATCTCACTCCGCAAGGCGGCATACCGCGATCAGGCCGTCCGACCATTGCGGCGCGATCCTGACAAAGACGTCGTTGACCGCGTTCAGATACCAACGATTGTGAGGACGATGTTCGCTGCCAATATCATAGAACATAAATTCCTCGACCCGCAGCCCGTGTCTCTCGAGCAGAAGCTTCAGCGTCGAGTACGAGTAATATGCGACGTGGTCCGGATGAACGAATTCGGCCGTGCCGCCCTTGCCTCTCAGGCCGTAGAGCAAAAAGCGCATTCCGCAGTAGGCGTTGATCGTCGTGATGACGAGCCGCGTACTCTCTGACATGAATCGACGGATGCCTGTGAGAAACAAGCCCGGGTTATTGAGATGCTCGATCATCTCGCCGGCGACGATCACGTCAAAGGTCTCCGCGAGATCGACCTCGTCCAGCCTTTCCAGATCGGCGACGAAGAGATTATCGACGCCGTACGCGGCGAGCGCGTCGATCCCCGCCTGATCGTAGTCGAAGCCGTAGAGCTCGCTCGCCACTTTGCCGAGCTCGAAGTGCAGGAGCATGTCGTTCTCGACCGCCTCGCGAGTGTAAGGGTGATTGGTACACCCCAGATGCAGCACCTTTTTGCCGGTACAGATCTGCTTGATGAATTCGACTCGCTGGACGGTTTTCATTTGTGAGACCTCAACTACGCCGCGCGGCAAAAGCCCTCAGCAGCCTGCGGTCGTCGGCGTCGATATAGCCTGCGGCGGCGAGCACGGCGAGGTAAGCGACGCCGGCCGCCGCGCAGCTCGCGATCAGCGTCAGCCAGCTGGCCGGAAAAGAACGCATCGCGAGCCACAGCACCGCCGCCGCGACACCGCCGGCGAGGGCCAAACGCGCCGCCGCCGCCGCCCAAAAGCCGACAAAGACCTTTCCCAAAAAACGATGCTCGACCCAGAATATCATCGGCACAAGCGCCGCGATGCCCGCAAGCCGCGCGGCGGCGATGCCGTCGATGCCCCACTCGACCGGCATCAGAAAGATCATCGGCACCGTGATAATAAACCAGAGAAACATCATCACCGAGTTGATCTTTGCCTGCCGAAAGCTCTCGGTGATCTGCCAAACGAGCGTGAACATCGCAAGCACCGCGAACGACAGCGAATGGAGTATCAGCACGTCGTGCGAGCGCCGAGCAAAGTCGGCGCCGAGCCACAGCGAGAGAAACATCTCGCCGCCGACAACCGCAGCCGCCGCCGCAAAGACGACGATCGCCGCGATCAGCCGGGTCGCCTTTTGATAGATCACGACCAGCCGATCGCGCTCGCTGAGCAGCTCGTTCACGACCGGAAACAGCGCGAGGACCAGGCTGCTGACAAACCCGTGCAGGTAGATGCCGAGCAGCATCGGGACGATGTAAAAGGTCACCGCCTCGGTGCCGTACTCCCGCGTGATCCAGACCCGCTCGACGATGACTATCAGGTTGCCGAAGATCTGGTAGACGACGATGCTCGCGGCGTACTTTGAGACGCCGCTCCAGCTCTCTCGCGAGATCCGCGTGACGATGCGAATGCCCGGCACGAGACGCTTTGCGCTGAGATAAAAGAGGAGCGACGCGATCGTCGCGGCAGCGAGATTCCAACCGACGAGCGCCGCCACGCCAAAGCCGGCGACGACGAACCCGAGCGTGCCAAGATTGAGCAGCACCGCATTAGCGTTGGTCAGCACCAGATTGCGGTCAAATCGGTGAGCGCCCTGAATTGCATACTGAAAGACTTGCCCCGCCATCGTCACGCCGATCGCTCCGCATGCGAGATACAGCGCCGTGACCGTCTCGGCCCGCATCGCCGCCGGGATCGCAAGCACATCGTCGACGATGCGGCCCGCAAATATCGCTACCAGCAGCGACCCGGCCACGGCGATCGCGATGCTGATCCAGAACGCGGCCGAGACCGACTCTTTGATCTTATGAGGCTCGCCTGCGGCACGATATTCGGCGACGTACTTTGACGCGACGCGGCCGATGCCGAAGGCGAACGAGTAGTTGATGAATCCAACGATCAGGCCGTAAAGCCCGTAGATATCGTTGCCCATCCGGCGGACGATCACGGGCGTGACGACAAATGAGAGAGCGAGCGGGACGAGCCACGCCGACGCGCTGTAAAAGCCGTTTCGCAGCGTGCGCGAGCGTGTCGCCGACGCGCTATTTTCGGTCGTTGACAAAGCAGCTCTCATATTCGGCGATCGCGATCCGCGAGGCTTCGCGCTCGTCAAAATTCTTCATCACAAATTCGCGGCCCCGCGCGGCAAGCCGCGAACGCAGCTCCGCATCGTCGGCAAGCTCGAGTATCGACGCCGCGAGAGCGTCGCTGTCGCCGGCCTCGACCAGCAGGCCGGTCTCGCGATGCTTGACGGCCTCGGGGATCGCATAAACATTGGTCGAGATCGTCGGGACGCCGAGGGCCATCGCTTCGAGTATCGCGATCGGCAGCCCCTCGACAAAGCTCGGCAGCGCAAAAATGTCGGCGACGCGAAAAAAGCTCAGCACCTCCTCGCGCGTCGAGCCGATCGAGGCCGACAGAACCAGCCGAAACCTCTCGCCCAGATCGTAAGATTCGACACGGGCGCTGTCCGTCTCATTCGGCAGCTTTGGCGTGACCCAGACAAACTTGATATCGCCTCGGAGAGCCGCGACCTTTGCCGCCGCGTCGAGCAGCGTCCATCTTCCCTTGCGGTCGACAAACTGTCCGACGCAGAGGACGAGCACGTCGCCGTCGCCGACGCCGAGCGAGCGCCGCGTCGCGCTCCGATCGAACGGCCGCGCGAGGACGGCGTCGATCTGCGGCGGGTTGACGCATGTGTACGTGACGGGGATCCGCTCCTGAAAGGCGTCCTCGACCCAGCCTTTGAGCTTGTTCTTTGTATCGTGATTCGACGCGAAGATGTGAAATCCCGGCAGCCGCGAGACGATCTGGAGGCGTGCCTTCCAGATCGCCTCTCGCCACGCCGAGCTCTTCGGCAAAAAATTGTGCATCGTCACAAAGACGTTCGCTCGGCGCATCGAGAGCAGCGAGAGAAAGATCCAGTCCTGCCAGGGCGGCGACTCGATGTGCAGGATGCTCTCTCGCAGGTCAAATCGTCGCAGATAGCGATAGGTCACGATCTGCGCGCGTATGCGGCGCCACTGCCGCTCGAGCTTGCGGCGAAGGGTCGGTGCGGGAGCGGAGTCGGTCTGCGCGTCGACGAACTCGTACGGCACGCCGATCTCGTCGAGATAGGCGAGGATGTCGGGATAGGAATTTCGCGGCAGCACGACACGCACGTCCCAATCCTGCCGCGCGAGCTTCATGATCGCCAGGAAGTAGATCTGGGCGCCGCCCCATTCGAGGTAGTTCCAGCAAAAGATGAGCTTTCGTTTCGACATCGCGCCGTTATCGATCAAGCCAATTGCGCACGCCCGCGAGCCGCTCGCGGCGGCGATGCGGAACGCACAAGACATTCGCGCCTTGGTCGTCCGCGGCAAAACCGTCGATCTCGTCAAGCTTCTTTCTAACCTCGTCGATCACGTAAAACGAGTAGCCGGCCCGGTCGCGAATAAAACGGATCAGATCGTCGGGCGTGCAGCCGAACTTGCGCGACGTGTTCAGCGCCATCTCCATCACGACGATCGGCGGGTCTGCCTGCGCAAAGAGAGCCTCGGCACCGCGGAGCATAAGCAGCTCGGCCCCTTCGACGTCGACCTTGACGAAGTCGACGGCTCCGACCGCGCTTTCTTCTAAATAACGATCGAGCGTCGTCGTCCGGCAGCTTACGGCGGTCGTGTCCGATCGTCCGCCCGACGACATCGAAGCGTGCCCGGTCGGCTCGCCCGCGAAAAGATGAAACGTCACCTCACCCTCGGCGTCGGAGAGCGCGAGCCGATTGATACGCACATTTGCCGGAGAGCCGGCGAGAGCGACGTTGAATTCCAGCTCGTCAAATGTCGCGGGTATCGGTTCGAACGCATGCACCGAGCCTTTGTCTCCGACGAGTCGCAGCAGCAGCGTCGTGTACCAGCCAAAATTCGCCCCCGCGTCGATGCAGACGTCGCCTGGCCTGACGAGCGACCTTACGAGCGCCGTGATCGCCGGCTCGTACTCGCCAAAGAAATAAACAAGGTCGTGCATGCCCGTCCGCAGGTCGGCGCGGATGCGGCGGCCGTCGCGGACCGCCACGACCTCGGGCGGCGGCAGCTCGCCGCAGACGCGAAGGGCGTAGGTCATCAATCGATACTTGCCCTTATCGACCGGCGCACGCCGCGTGTAGGCCCGCACGAGACGGAGCACGAATGCGGTCGCCGGTCCGGATTTGGTCAGAACTGTCGTCATGCGCGTGATCGCAAAAAAAGCCGTGAGCGTCAGTCTGCGTCGCGGACCACCGCGCCGGCAAAGACCTCTTTCAGCGGCGGTTCCTTCTGCTCGCCGGCGACCGCCATGCTCTCTGCGCTGCGGCCGGCGATCGCGAGCGCCAGGAACGATGCGAACGCCGCGACGCCCTTGGCATAGGACGGCCCGCCGAGCACACACGCGTAGAAGCGGCGGCGCAGGCTGTGAATGTTCTTGAGATCGATAAAGAGGTCGTAGAACAATCTGCGAAGGTCCTTTTCTCTGACCCTCGGCGGAATGTTGTTCGGCTGGCAAAAGACGCGCGAGCCCGGATCGATCAGCAGCCGCCAGCCGCGGCGTTTGAGACGCGGCGTGTACTCGGCGTCACCGAAATTCGGGAATCGCCTTTCGTCCATCAGACCGCACTCGCGGATCGCCTCGGTCGGGACGAGCAGGCAGTTGCCGACGATCAGATCGACCTCCCACGGGCGGTCAGGAATGGTCCAGACGGTCTGATGGGCCCAGTGCTGCCAGCCGCCGCGCCACGTCTGCCAAACCGGCGCCGTTTGAAACAGCTTGTGCGGCTGGTCCCAAAGCAGCAGCAGCGAACCGACAACCGATCGCGGAACTCTCTCGGCCGTGCGGACCAGGCTCTGCAGAAATTCCGCGTCAAAGACCTGGTCGTCGTTCATCATCAGCACGTACTTCGGGTCGCGTTCGAGCGCGACGCGTACGCCCGCGTTCGTGCCGCCGGTGAACCAAAGGTCGCCCGTGCCGGCGACGATCTCGACGTCAGGAAATTCCTGCCGGATGGCATCCGCCGTGCCGTCGGTCGATGCGTCGTCGACGACGATGACGTGCACGTCGAGCCCGTCGGAGTTGATCCGCGAAAGGCTGCGGAGGCACTGCAGGGTGATCTCTCGGCGGTTATAGACCGGCGTGACGACTGCGATGCGAATGTTGTCGGAACTCATTCCGCGGTCGAGCTGAGCGCTTCTCCGTTCTCGCCCCACCAGAGCTTTCGCAGGCGGTCGGTATTGGCCTCGTCGTCCTCGCTGTTGCCGATCGCGATGTAGCGGATGCCGTCGCGCCCGGCGAGCCGCGACTTGAGCAGACGCCAAAAGTCCATGACCATCACCTCGGCCCATTGATTCTTAAAGTCGTCGGCGGTCAGCTCGGCAAATGCCGGGTCGGGCGTGGTGATGAGCACGGCCTCGGCCTGCTTGAGACATTCGCCGATCGAATCGAGCACCACGACGTGACGCTGGATGTCGCTGAGGTCCATCTCGGACGACATCGGATCGTAGGCGACGACGCGCATTCCGCTCTTTGCGAGGTGACGAGCGACGTAGACGCCCTGCGACTCTTCGGTGACGTGCGAAAAGGGCTTGTACGAGAGACCGAGCACGGCGACGGTCGCGCCTTTTCGGATGAGCTTCTGCAGCCGGTTAGAGACGTTCTCGGCGACCGCTCGGTTCATCGAGTCGGTCGTCTGAGCGAGCCGGGCCTCGACGCCGAGCTCGCGTGCGATGAAAGAGAGCGCGACGTTGTCACGCGGAAAGCACGGGCCGCCATAACCTATCGCTCCGGTCAGATACTTCCGGCCGATCCGGCTGTCCATCCCGAGCGCGTTGCTTACGACGTCGACATCGCCGCCCGGGATCTTTTCGCAGATCTCGGCGAGCATATTGGCGAAGGTGATCTTGGTCGTGACGAAGGTGTTGACCGAGATCTTGGTCAGCTCCGCATTCTCGAGGCTCATCCGCGCGGCCGGAGCTCCGTTGGTCATCACGCGCGAGTAGATCTCTTCGAGCTGAGAGCCGCAGCGCTGGTCGAGCTCGCCTATCAGGGTGAAGTCAGGGTTCAAAAAGTCGCGAATGATGCTGCCGAGAGCGATGAACTCGGGGCTGTAGCAGAGACCGAAGTCCCGGCCCGCCTTTTTGCCCGATTCTCTCTCGAGGATCGGCAGCAGCGCCTGACGCGTCGAGCCAGGCAAGACGGTGCTCGTCATCACGACGTTGTGGTAGGCGTCCTTTTTTGCGAGGGCTCTGCCGATCTCGCGAAACGCCCACTCGGCGTACTGCAGCGAGAACGCCCCGCGCTCGTCGCTCGGCGTCGGGACGATGACGAAGGAGATGTCCGACCCGAGCACCGCCTCCTCGTGGCTCGAGGTCGCGCGGATGCGCTCGCGATTAGCCGCGATCGTCGCGTCGAGGTCGGTCTCCTGTACCGGCGCCCGTCCCTCGTTTACCGCGTCGACCGAACGCTGGTTCACGTCGACGCCGATCACGCTGAGGCCCCGCATAGCGAATGCCGCCGCCATGCTTGCTCCGAGCTTGCCCAGCCCGATAACTGAAACTTTGTCTATCATCGTGAGTGAGTCTTCCCTTTTTGATCTAACTTGTCGCGACGGTGCCGACGAGCCTGCCGCCGTCGGCGCCTAGAGACCGGGCAACCTGTTGCTCGATCCACCGGTACGTGCGGCCGAGGCCGTCCTCGAGCGAGATCTGCGGCTCCCAGCCGAGCACTTCGCGCAGTTTGGTGTTGTCTGAGTTGCGGCCGCGGACGCCCATCGGCCCGTCGACGTGTTTTTTGGTGATCGATATTCCGGCTATCTCGGCGATGATGTCGGCGAGCTGATTGATCGTCACCATACGGTCCTGACCGAGGTTGAGCGGCTCGGCAAAGTCCGACCTCATCAGCCGGTAGAGGCCCTCGACGCAGTCGTCGATATAGCAGAACGAGCGGGTCTGCTCGCCGTCGCCCCAGATCTCGATCTCGTGATCGCCCGTGAGCTTTGCCATCGCGATCTTGCGGCACATTGCGGCCGGAGCTTTTTCTCGGCCGCCCTCCCAGGTGCCCTTCTCGCCAAAGATGTTGTGAAACCTGACGGTCCGCGTCTCGATGCCGTAGTCCTCGCGGTAATGCATGCAGAGACGCTCGGAGACGAGCTTTTCCCATCCGTAAGCGTCCTGCGGAGCGGCCGGATATGCGTCCTCCTCTTTGAGCGGCGTCACGTTGGCGTCCTCCTGCAGATGCTCAGGATAGATGCATGCCGAGCTCGTGTAGAGATACCGCCCGACGCCGTTGACACGCGCCGCCTCGAGCGTGTGCAGGTTGATGAGCGAATTGTTGTACAGGATCTGCGCGTGATGACTCGAGATGAATCCCATCCCGCCCATGTCGGCCGCGAGCGCGTAAACTTCGTCGACGCCCCTCGTCGACTGCAGGCACGCGTCCCAACGCCGAAGGTCGAGGATCTCGAACTCGTCCGCGTCGGTCTCGGCAAACTCCGGATATTTAAGGTCCACACCGCGCACCCAGTAGCCCCGGTCCTTGAGATAAGTGACAAGGTGGCTGCCGATGAATCCGCCCGCACCGGTCACGAGCACCTTTGTTGGTGAAGTCATATTTTGAATCAGTTCGCTCGCGGCCCTCACGCCTCGTCGTCGTGGCGGTAGCTGTCGCGATGATAATAGCTCTGGTAGTAGTAATAATTGTCCTCGGCCCGCAGATTGGCGTTGTTGAGCACTACGCCGAAGATCCTTGCCCCGAGATCCGAGAGGAGCTGCTTGGAACGCCGCACGACCTGACGCGAGGTCTTGCCCGAGTGGACGACAAGAATGACGCCGTCGACCATCGACGCGATCAGCACGCCGTCGGTGAACGACGCGATCGGCGGCGAGTCGATGACGACGTGCGTGAAATTGTCCTGAAGTATCTTGAGCAGATTCGCCATCTGCTCCGAGCCGATCAGCTCGGCCGGATTCGGCGGGATCGGTCCCGACGGCAGCAGATAAAGTTTCGACTCTTCGTCGCGCTTGATGATCTCGAGGATCTCGGGCGTGCCGACCTCGCTCGAGAGTATGGTGCTGAGCCCGGCCGCATTCGAGATGTTAAAGACCGAATGCAGCCGCGGCCGCCGCATATCCGCGTCGATCAGCAGCACCTTGGCGCCGGTCTGCGCGAGACTGATGGCGGTGTTGGTCGCCGTCGTGGTCTTGCCCTCGGCCGGCAAGCTCGACGTGATCAGGAGCGACTTCGGGGCGTGTCCCGCGGTCGAGAGCAGGATAGAAGTGCGAAGCTGGCGATACGCCTCGGCCAGCGACGAACGCGAGTCGGCCGAGATAAGCAGCTCGGTCGGGCCCTGGTCCTCGACCTGCTCTTCGCCGCCCACGAGCAGCAAGCGGCGCTTGGGCATCGATTCGATCGTCGGGATCGCGGCGAGAGCCGGCAGCTGCAGGTAGTTCTCGATTTCCTCGGTCGAGCGGATCGTGTCGTCGAGATACTCAAGGAAGAGCGCAAGGCCCATTCCGAATAGCGTCGACAGCATTAACGCGGCCAGCACCGTCATCAGCCTGCGGGGTGCGACCGGCGTGTCGTTGGGGATCGCGATCTCCGAGACGCTGATGTTGTTATCGGAGCCCTTCGCCGAGACGTCGTTGCTGCTTTGCTGCTCGATCAGATTTTTGAGAAAGCCCTTGTTGGTCTCGATATTCTGCTCCAGCAGCTTGAGGAGCACAGCGCCCTGATTCTGACCTTGGGCGATGTTGTACTGCTCGTTAAAGGCCGCGCGGACCTTGTCCTCTTGCTGCTTTGCCTGGTTGTACTTGGTCTGCAGGTTGGTCAAGATCGTGTTGGTCGCACGCTGGACAAAATTGTTGATGTCCTCGGTGTTGCGGGCGACCTCGCGCGCCAGCGAGCGCTCGAGACTCTCGATCTGCACATCGATCTCGCGGACCGGATCGGCAGTTTCTTTGTACTCCTGGAGCAGCTTGTCCCGGTCTGAACGGAGCTGGGCGATCTTTTTCTGTGTATCGTTCTTGAGATCGCGGAGCGAATTTTCGCGTTCGGTCACGTAGCGGGCCATCTGGTCCTGCGCCATCTCGCGGACGGCGGTCGGATTGTCGCGGACGGCGAAGTACTGAGCCTCGGCATTCTTGCGCGCGTTCTCGGCCTCGAGAAGCTGTTTGTTGAGGCCGGCGAGGCGTTCGAGGTCGATCGTGCCTTCGCCGGTGGTGGGCAGTATCCCTTCTCTGCGTTTCAGCTCGACGAGCTTTGTCTCGTCGGCTTTGATCTCGCTCTGCAGGTCGGCGATGCGCTTGCCGAGAAAGTCGCTGGTCTTGCGGTTAGTGCCCGACCGCTTTTCCTCGTTCATCAGGGTAAAGGTCTCGGCGATGGCGTTCGCGACAAAGGCCGCGAGCTCCGGGTCGTTGCTGCGGTAAGAGATCTCTATGAGGCGAGTGTCCTTGACCGTCGCTCGCGACTCGCGTATCGGCTCGATGCTGAGATTCTTGCGGATGACGTCCACGTACGGCGAGAGCCTCATCGCCTCCTCTACCTCGTCGGACGAGGCAATGCCGGTATCGGGCAAGACGTCAGCGTCCTTCTTTTTGTCGCCGCTGCCGTCGCTCGCGAGGCCGACCGTTTTGAGCATAGAGCGCCAAGGCGACACCGCTGCCTCGGTCTTGGCCTGCTGAAACTCCTTATTGGTATCGAGACTGTGTTCCTTGACCACGCGGCGGAGCAGGCTCTCGCTGCTGAGCAGCTGAAGCTGCGTGTTGAAATACGCCGGGTCGGGGTTTGAGAGCGGGCGCGAGCGGTCGGTCGTGACGAGGTCGGGATTGGTCTGCTCGAGATCGACCTGGACGACCGCCCGGGCCGAGTAGACATTGGGTTTGCGCGCCATATAAATGGCGGCGAGCGTCGTGAAAAGCACCGCGATCCCGATCACGAGCCACAGCCGTTTGCGGATCGCGCGCCAGTAATCGAGCAGCTGAAAGCCCTCGGAGCCGTAACTGTCGCGGTAGCCGGGATACCTGCCCGGCGCGACGACCTGCGGCTCAAACGGCCGAGCGATCTCGGCGGTCTCGACGACCGAGGTCTTGATGATTTCGCGCGTTTCTTTCATTTGATCCTATGGCGCCGGAACGCGGTAGAAGATCGAACCGACACCGCCGGTCAGCGACCTGCCGATACTGTTGATGATGCTCTTTGCCTTGTCCTCCGAAATGGCGACGATGTCGTTCGGCTCGAGAAACGGGTCGGGCTGCTTACCGGCGACGATGCTTTTGACATTGTAAACGAGCTCTTCGCGCTCGGACGAGTTGGGCTTTTGCCGCAGCACGCGGACGCTGCCGAGATTGGAGGCCGACTTGGCCCCCTCGGCCTCGGCGATCGCCTGTACGAGAGTGATCGGCTCTTTCATCTTCACGGCCTTTTGCTTATTGACGTTGCCGTAAACGTAGACCTGATCGGCGTCTGAGACAAAGACGATGTCGCCGGGCTGCATCACGAGACGCTGCTTTGCCTCGCGGACGTCCTTGATCCTGAAGTCAAATAGCTGAATGTCGCTCGATGCGCCGGCCGCCGCGGCGACCGCTGCGGCGTCATTCTCGGGTGTGCGGCAGTTTGAGTTGCTGCCCATCCGCGCGACGAGTATGCGCGAGCCGGCCTTTTCCGGATCGGGACCGCCGGCGTACGCGAGCAGCTCCAGCAGCTGCACGGGACGCGTGATGTAAAAGTTGCCCGGCTTGACCACCGCGCCGAGAACGGCGACGTACTGCGACTTTTGATCGACGGCGACGACGCTCACTTCCGGATTGCGAAGGTAATCCTTGGCATACGCGGCGGCTATGTCACGAGCGAGCTCGCTCTCGGTCTTGCAGACGGCGAGTATCGGCCGGTCGAGCTTAAAGAGATTGATCGTGCCGTTGGGGTTGACGGCGACGCGGCGGCTCAGCTCGGGATGTCTGAAGACCTGCACCTCGAGCGTATCCTGATAACCGATACGGTATCGCTGCGCGGCGGAATTCTGATCGGCCGGGGCCGGCGGCTCCTGCGCCGCTGCGAGCCCGGCGCAGGCCAAAAGACAAATGACTGACAGAATGTAAAAACGCTTCATTTCTGTGCACCTCACTCAAGATCCGATCAGCTGATTTTTCCGAATGTCCGAATAAACCGGGGAGCCGGAGAGATTGGTATATCCTCGAATAACAATACCTTAAACCGTTTGATCGAGGAAGATTCTATCAAACTGGACCGCCGTTGGAAACCGCTGTTTTGAATCGTCCGGCCTTTTAGCTAAACTTTGAATCTCGCTGATCATCTCTCGTTCTGTATGGACAATTCTCCGACGCCGATGCTTCGGCAGTATCTCGAGATCAAACGCGCTCATCCGGGGACGATACTGTTCTTTCGGCTAGGTGATTTCTACGAGATGTTCAACGAGGACGCCGTCCTCGCGAGCCGTGAGCTCGAGATCACGCTCACCGCGCGGCAAAAAGATTCGCCCAACCCGATCCCGATGTGCGGCGTGCCGTACCACGCCGCCGCAAGCTACATCGCTCGTCTCGTCAAGAAAGGGTACCGCGTCGCGATCTGCGAACAGGCCGAAGCCCCGACAAAAGGGACCAAGCTGGTCCGCCGCGAGGTCGTGCGCGTCATCACGCCCGGCACGGCGATCGACCCGCAGCTTCTCGACAGCAAGGAGCCGGTCTACCTCGCCGCGATCGCCGCGACGGGAGAGCGATACGGCGCGGCGTTTTTGGAATTGTCGACGGGCGACTTCTTTGCGACCGAGATCGCCGGGGCCGGCGGCTGGGAAAAGCTCGTCGGCAGCGTCGAGAGCTACGCGCCTCGAGAGATACTCTGCACCGAGGCGATGCGTGCGCAGGTCGCCGCGGCTTTTGCTTCGCGCGGCGAAGAGGGGCCGGGCGGTTTGTTTGCCGACGACGGCGAGGCGCGTGCGTCGGGCGGCGTGACGATCACGACGCTCGACGACGATCATTTTTTCGACGTTGACTGCGAGCGGCTGCTGAATGAGCAGTTCGGAACGCGCGAGCTGACAGCTTTCGGTCTCGCCGACAAATGCGAAGCGATCCGCGCGGCCGGCGCCGCCGTTCGCTACGCACGCGAGACGCAGAAGGCGTCGGCCCAGCACATCTCGCAGGTCAACTTTTTTGAGGACGCGGATTTTATGGTCCTCGACGCCGTCACGCTGTCGAATCTCGAACTGACCGAATCGCGTTCCGGCAACGCGCGCCGGACCGTACTCGGCGTGATCGATCACACCGTTACGGGAATGGGCGGGCGCCTGCTGCGCGGCTGGCTGCTCCGGCCGTCGATCAAGCGCAGCGAGATCCAGACGCGGCTCGCATCGGTCGCGGAGCTCGGCGATGCGATGCTGCGCGACAAAGTTCGATTCTTGCTCAAGGAAGTCACCGATCTCGAACGCCTCGTCGGCCGGTTAAACCTTGGCACAGCGACGGCGCGAGATCTGCTTGCGCTGAATCGTGCGCTCGAGAGAACACCGGCGCTCAACTCGGCGCTGGCCGACGCCTCGTCGCTGCTGCTGCAGGTGCTCGCCGAGAATATCTTTGAGCTGCCGGAGGTCCGCGATCTGATCTCGCGTTCGATCGCCGACGAGCCGCCGGTCAATCTCGCCGACGGCGGCACGATCCGCGACGGCTTTAACGCGGAGCTCGACGAGCTGCGTTCCATCTCGCGAAACGCAAAGCAGACCATCGCCGGATTTGAAGAAGCGGAACGCGCCCGCACCGGCATCGCGACGCTCAAGGTCAGGTTCAATAACGTCTTCGGCTACTACATCGAGATCTCCAAGGCCAATCTGCCGCGAGTGCCCGGCGATTACGAACGCCGTCAGACGCTCGCCAACGCCGAGCGCTTCACGACGCCGCAGCTTAAGGAATGGGAGCAAAAGGTGCTCGGCGCAGAGCAGCGGATAATCGAGCTCGAGACGCAGCTCTTTAATGAGGTACGCGCGGGCGTGCGCGCCGAGACCGCACGTCTGCAGTCGACAGCCCGGGCTCTCGCGACGCTCGACGCGCTTGCGTCGCTCGCCGAGGTCGCGGCGCGGCGCGGCTACGTTCAGCCCGTGCTGCACGACGGCGACGAGATCGAGATCAGGAGCGGCCGCCATCCGGTGGTCGAGGCGTTCATCGGGTCTGAGTTTGTGCCGAACGACATCTATCTCAACAACTCGACCGACCGCCTCGCGATCATCACCGGCGCGAATATGGGCGGCAAATCGACCATTCTGCGGCAGGTCGCGATCATTCAGATACTCGCTCAGATCGGATCGTTCGTTCCGGCGACGGCGGCGCGTCTGCCGATCGTCGATCGCGTGTGGACGCGCGTCGGAGCCTCGGACGATCTTTCGTCGGGCCGCTCGACATTCATGGTCGAGATGACCGAGACGGCGGCGATCCTGCACAACGCCACGGCGCGAAGTTTGGTGCTGCTCGACGAGATCGGCCGCGGCACATCGACATTCGACGGGCTGTCGATCGCCTGGGCGGTCGCCGAGTATCTGCACAATTCGCCGCAGCATTCGGCAAAGACTTTATTCGCGACGCACTATCACGAGCTGACCGAGCTGGCCGAAAAGCTCCCCGGCGCAAAGAACTACCAGATCACCGCGACCGAGCGAGACGGCGAGGTCGTCTTCCTGCACAAGCTGCAAAAAGGCAAGGCCTCAAAGTCGTACGGCATCGCCGTGGCGAAGCTCGCCGGGCTTCCCTTTTCGGTGATCGAACGCGCAAAGGACGTTCTCGAGCGGCTCGAGCGATACGAGCTCGCGGTCTTTGCCGACGACAAGCGCAGCGG
The DNA here is from genome assembly GCA_046313635.1 of Pyrinomonadaceae bacterium. Lineage (GTDB taxonomy): Bacteria > Acidobacteriota > Blastocatellia > Pyrinomonadales > Pyrinomonadaceae > OLB17. The sequence goes on from JBKBYA010000002.1 coordinate 509,164, forward strand.
CGTCGCCGCGGCCGCCACGAGTAAGGCCGCCGCGCAGGCTTCGCTGTTTGCCGTCGCGAACGAAGACGCGATCGATGTGCTGCGCGACGTCGATATCGAAAAGCTCTCTCCCGACGAGGGCCTCGCGCTGCTGCGCGACATCAAGGGCCGCATCGTTTAAGTTTGTAGTTAAGAGATGACCTCAGCGGTCGGCGCCGGCACAGCTCATCCGATACTTCATATGCTCCAGGCCGAACTCAAATCGCTCGCGATCGAAGAAAAGATCGGCCAATTGTTTTTCATCGGTCTGCACGGGACCGAGCTCGAGGGCGACGCGGCGCGGCTCGTCGACGAGATACGGCCCGGCGGCGTGTGTCTTTTTGCACGCAACATCCGCGAGGCCGCGCAAACGCGTGCGTTGCTCGACGCGCTGCGAGGAGCGCTGCCTGTAGAGCCGCTGCTGAGCCTCGATCAGGAAGGCGGTCTCGTCGATCGCCTCCGCCGCGTCGTCACGCCGATGCCGTCCGCCAGCAAGCTGCGCAGCGAGAGCGACGCGGCCGAGCTCGCAAGGATCATTGCCGAGTGCGCGCGCATTCTCGGTTTCAATATGGATTTTGCTCCGGTCGTCGACGTCGTTGACGGACCGCGGGGCGGGTACTCGAATGGCGGACTCGTGTCGCGTGCGTTCGGCAAGTCGGCCGACGACGTCGTCCGCTTAGCCGGGACGTTTTTGTCAGAGCTGCGATCGTGCGGCGTCGTCGGCTGCATCAAGCACTTTCCCGGACTCGGCGCCTCGCAGGTCGACTCGCATGAGGAACTGCCGCTGGTCGCCGTCTCCGACGACGAATTTCGCAGCGTCGATCTGGCGCCCTACGTTGAACTGATCGAGCGCGGCGGCGTCCAGGCGGTGATGGTCGCGCACGCCGCCTATCCGACACTCGCCTTGCAGGAGTCGAGAGCAGATGGCAAACTGCTCCCGTCGTCGCTCAGTTCCCGATACATTGATAATTTGCTGCGGCGCGAGCTCGGCTTCGAGGGTTTGGTCGTCACCGACGACCTCGAAATGGGAGCGATCGTCAGGAATTTCGGTATCGCCGAGGCCTGCCGGCTTGCGATAGCGGCCGGGGCAGACATGCTCGCGATCTGCGCGCGGCCCGAGGCCGTACGCGAAGGGTTTGATGCGCTCGCCGAGGCTGTCGCCCGCGGCGAGATCAGCGAGGCGAGAATAGATACATCGCTCGCGCGTATCGCGGGCGTCAAACAAACGCTTTCGCTGCCGCTCCCCTTTGATCCGCGGCGGATCGACGAGCTCTCAGCCGCCGTCGCCGAACTCAACGCACGACTCGAATAGAATCACGGAGGACAAGATCTCTTTGCGCAAAATTCTCATCTCATTCGTACTCGCAGCCCTCGCTCTCTCACTTGCCTGCCGCCGCAACGCGACAAGCAGCGACACCGTCACGATCGCCTTGCCCGACAAGTTCACCACGCTCGACACGCTGACATCGACCGGGTCTGACGCCGCCGCCGAGCGCCTGCGGACGATGATATTCAACACGCTGGTCCGCAAGAACGAGAACTTTGAATACGTCGGCGAGCTCGCGCAGGAGATACAGACGTCGGCCGATAACAAGACGATCACATTCGTGCTGCACGACAACGTGAAGTTTCACAACGGCAAGCCGTTCACGTCGGCTGACGTGAAGTACACGTTTGACGAGCTCTTCAAGAGCGGCGGCTACAAGTCGGGAGCGTTCTTTGATACGGTCCCCGCCGCCTCGAAGCCGACGGCTCCGCCGGCCGCGGCTGCCTCATCGACGCCCGCGAATGGAGCGGCAAAACCAGCCGAGTCGCCCGCTGCGACCCGCGTCGCGCACATCGAGTCGATCACGACGCCCGATGCTAGAACGGTCGTCTTCGTCGTCAGCCGACCCGCGTTAAAGAATCAACTGCTTTCAAACCTTGTCGCGATCCCGATCATCGCCGAGGGCACGGCCGCACAGCAAAAGGAGCAGCCGGTCGGGACCGGGCCGTACAAATTCACGAGCTTTGACCAGTCGCAGAATATCGTCGAGCTCGCCGCCAACGGCGATTATTGGGAAGGCGCTCCCAAGGTCGCAAAGATCCGCGTCAAGACCGTCACCGACGCCAACTCGCTTGCGGCCGAACTGCAGACAGGCGGTGTCGATATCGCGCCGAACCCGTCAAACCTGCCGCCCGACAGCATCAAGTCTCTGACCTCAAATCCTGACCTGAAGCTCGAGCAGTCGGACGGCTCTAACATTCAGTATCTCGTCTTTAACACGCAGTCCGCGCCGCTCGACAAGGTCAAGATCAGGCAGGCCATCGCCTACGGCGTCGACCGGCAAAAGATAATCAACGAGCTCCTCTCGGGCCAGGCCAAAGCCGCGGATTCGATATTGCCGGCACAGTCTTGGGCTTACGCCCCGGGCCGCACATATTCGTACGATCCCGCAAAGGCCCGTCAGCTGCTCGCCGAAGCGGGCTACAAGGGCGAACCGATCAAATTCAAATACGGCTCCGGCAATGCGATGGTGAATCAGTATTCGCAGGCGATCCAGAGCTCTCTCGCGGCGGTCGGTCTCAACGTCCAGATCGAGACGCTCGAGGTCAACACCATCCGCCAGCAGCTCGCTCAGGGCGATTTCCAAATGTACACGGGCGTGTGGATCGGCGGCAATCAGGACCCGATCTTCCTCCGCGATCTCTTTAGCTCGTCGAGGATCCCAGGCGGGGCCGTGAGCTGCTGCAACCGCAGCCGGTACGTAAATGCGCAGGTCGACAAGCTTGTCGATGAAGCGATCAACGCCGCCGACCGCGAGCAGGCCAAGGCACTCTACGGCCAGGTCTGGCAGATCGTCAGCGAAGAGGTTCCGCTGCTGCCCCTTTGGTACCCGAACAACATCGTCATCGCCAACAAGCGGGTCGGCAATATCAAGATCGGCCCGAGCGGCGACTGGAGCTTTGTAAAGGACATGACGCTGACGAATTAACTGCGTGAAACGCGCTCGACCGAGGCCGTTTCGGCCGTGGCGAACACGTTTTTTGGGTTACTTGACAATCGATCTTCGGCGTGTAGAATTACACTTTGCGACGCGGGAATAGCTCAGTTGGTAGAGCGCAACCTTGCCAAGGTTGAAGTCGCGAGTTCGAGTCTCGTTTCCCGCTCCAAGCTTCAAAGGCTAAAGGATAAAAGTTTCGCCTTTATCCTTTAGCCTTTATCCTTTCGACAGACGGCGGCGTAGCCAAGTGGTAAGGCAGAGGTCTGCAAAACCTTTATTCATCGGTTCGATTCCGATCGCCGCCTCCAACTTCTTCACATTAGACAAATAAGGTTCGGCCCGCCGCGACGCGTCAGTCGCGAGCACAGGCTCGGCGGCCGAGGCATCACTCGCTTTCGGCGGCCTCGCCTGCGTTGAGGATCTCGCGCACCTTTTTGACGAGAGCCCGGGTCGAGTACGGCTTATGCAGAAAGCTTGTGCCGGCGTCGAGCATTCCCTGCCGGAAGACGGCGTCGTCGGTGTAGCCGCTCGAAAAGAGGACCTTCAGGCCGGGCAGCCGAGCCGATAAGGCCGCTGCCAGTTCGGGCCCGGTCGAGCCGGGCATAACGACATCGGTAAAGAGCAGATCGATGTGTCCGCATTCTGCCGCGATCGCCTGAGCCTCGGCTGCGTCAGCGGCAGACAGGGTCTTGTAGCCCCTCGCCCTCAGCGTATCGACCGCAAACTCGCGAACTCGTCTGAACCTGTAGCAGAGCTACCGCTTCCACTCGGGCGAGAAATAAACCTCGTTGGTCGATAAATCCCAGTCCCACAGGCCTATGTTGGATCTCACATCGCGTCGCCTGACTACCACTCGGACGGCGCTTGCCTAGACCTTTTTGCCGTCGGTGCGGCGGGTCGGCATCGGTCATCTTAAAGCCAAATCGCGGCGGAACCGGCGTGCCGGGCGTCCCCTAAAAATGTGCAGCCGGGCAGATCACAGGAAGTCTCGATCGATGCTCTAAAAACGTCCGGAAAGTTGCCGGACCACGGGGCTCAAAGACCGGGACTATTGGGTGTGACGCATCGCCTACACGCTATACCCGATAGAAGATCGAGTCAAGCACCCTCTCGGCGGCCGAGGCGGTCGCATTTGAAGTCGCCCGCGTCTTGCGGCGCCGGCGTCCAACGTTTTGCCGGGCGCGGGCCGTCAAAGGTTTGATCATCGGCCGCGAAACTTCGCCTTGCGATAGGTCGAAGATGAACGTCCTGCGTTCAGCGAGCTGCGGTCCGGCTCCTCATCCTGGGCCCGATGTTTGTGATAACCTCTCACAAAAACTAATGCGAATAAGATCTTTCGAATCGAAACTTTGCCGGCCGCGCCGCGTGCCGGCCGGTTGGGTGATCGCCCTAGTGCTCGCTGCCGGAGTCTCTCTATTTGGCCAGACCGCAGACGCGCCGGTCGTCGTCCAGCCCGGAGCTCCGGGCCAGCCGACGCGGCGGCTGCCCTCGTCGACGACCGCGACGCTCCCGCCGCGTTCGGCCAAGGACGTCGAGTTCATGCGGGGAATGATCATGCATCACGCACAAGCCGTGGAGATGACGGCCCTGATCGACGCGCGGACCGAGAACAAGGAGCTCCGGCTTTTGGGCTCGCGGATCAGCCAGTCGCAGGCCGACGAGATGAACTTTATGAAGCGCTGGCTAGCTGCCCGCGGCGAGCCGCTCTCGGCATCGCGCGTCGCGATGCCCGGCTCGGGCCCCGGCTCGGACGAACATCCGATGACGATGCCGGGCATGCTGACCAAACAGCAGATGGACGAGCTGCGCGCGGCAAAGGGTGCTGAGTTTGACAAGCTCTTTTTGAAGGGGATGATCCAGCACCACACGGGAGCTCTGGCGATGGTCAAAGAGCTGTTTGAAACGGCGGGCGCGGGTCAGGACGCCGAGATCTTCAATTTTGCGACCGACGTCGACAACGGCCAAAGGGCCGAGATCAAGATCATGCAAACAATGTTGGAAAAGATTCCGTAAAAGAAGTGATGATGAACCCAAAACCTACCTTAGCCGTCCGATCGTTCACGCTTTCGTTGGTCCTTTTTGCGCTTTTGTCCGCGGCCGCCCTCGCGCAGTCGCCGGCTCCGACGCTGCCGCCGGGAATGACCGGCCCCGACACCGCCGACCCGCGGGCCAAGCTTTCGCCGGGATTGTACGACGCTGGCGAGGCCGCGATGGGAATGAGGCATCTGCTGCTGATGAAAAAGCCCGACGCCTTCCAGCTCGGCTCCGACGATCCGGACGACCCGCGTGTGCTCAAGGCGCTCGGAATGATCGGCATCGGCGACGCCGCGGGTATGCCGAGAGAAGTGCGACTCGTCGTGGCGGGCCTCGCCTTCTCCAATTCGGACCTTGCGTTCCAGGGCAGCAGATTGTTTCAGGGAAATTTTTACGGCGTAAACATTTATGACATCTCTGACCCAGCAAAGACTCGCCTGCTCACCTCGGTGGTCTGCCCGGGCGGGCAGGGCGATGTGTCGGTCTATAAGAACTTGATGTTCATGTCGGTCGAGATGCCGAATGGCCGCCTCGACTGCGGGACGCAGGGCTTCGCACCGGAGCCGCCGCCCGCCAACGGCCAGCCGGCGATGCCAAAGGCCGAGAAGGACCGCTTCCGCGGCGTCCGCATCTTCGACATCAGCGACATTCGCAACCCGAAGCAGGTCGGCGCCGTCCAGACCTGCCGCGGCTCGCACACGCACACGCTGCTCGTCGATCCCAAGGACAAGGAGAATGTTTATATCTACGTCTCCGGGACGTCATTCGTGAGGCCCGCCGAGGAGCTCGCCGGCTGCTCCGCCGAGGAGCCGAGCAAAGACCCGAACACGGCGCTTTTCCGCATCGAGGTGATCAAGGTGCCGCTCAAGGCGCCGCACGACGCAAAGATCGTCTCGAGCCCGCGGGTCTTTATGGACACGCGTTCCGGCGCGATCGCCGGACTCTCGAGCGCGGCGACGCACGGCGTCGGCAAGCCGACCCCGACCGACCAGTGCCACGACATCACCGTTTACCCGGCTATCGGACTTGCCGCCGGCGCGTGTGAAGGCAACGGCATCCTGCTGGACATAAGCGACCCGGTCAACCCGAAACGCATCGACGCGGTCAACGACCCGAATTATGCTTACTGGCATTCTGCCGCGTTCTCGAATGACGGCAAAAAGGTCGTCTTTACCGACGAGTGGGGCGGCGGAATGGGCCCGCGATGCAGGCCCTATGACCCGATGAAATGGGGAGCCAACGCACTCTTCCGGCTCGGTGCCGACAGAAAGCTCGTCTTCGCCGGCTACTACAAGATGCCCGCCGCGCAGGGCGAGACCGAGAACTGCGTCGCGCACAACGGCTCGCTCATCCCCGTGCCCGGCCGCGACATAAAAGTGCAGGCCTGGTATCAGGGCGGAATATCGGTAATGGATTTTAGCGATCCGGAAGCTCCGGTCGAGATCGCGTATTTCGACCGCGGCCCGATCGACAGCAAACACGTTATCCTCGGCGGATCTTGGTCGGCCTACTGGTACAACGGCCATATCTACTCGTCCGAGATCGCTCGCGGGCTCGACATCCTTGAGCTGACGCCGACAAAGTTCCTCTCTCAGAACGAGATCGACGCCGCGCGGGCGGCGCGGGTTGATGAGCTGAACGTCCAAAGCCAACAGCCGCTGAAATGGCCGCGCAAGCTCGTCGTCGCCAAGGCATACATCGATCAGCTCGAGCGGTCGAGCCAGCTCTCGGCCGACCGAATCGCGGAGCTCAGGTCGGCGATCGAGCGGGCCGAGGCGTCGCGTTTGAGCCGGTCTGACCGTGCAAGGCTCAAAAAGCTGGCCGATGCCCTCGTTGGCTCACGCAGCTCCGATCCTGCCGCAGGCTCGCGATTGAACGGCCTCGCGGACGTGCTTAGAGATCCGTCGCTTTGACGGCAGGGCGGTCAGATCGACGGCGGAATAGACGGCCGTCAAAGACCGTGTTCAGGGGCGATCGGTCGTCGATCGCCTCTTTTTTTGCCTCGGAAAGCGCGGTATTTGTCGTCAATTGATGCGAATTGCCGCGCTGGATGTCTCGATTTTTCGCGCTTGCCGCGGCGCAGACCTGCCGTTTGCTCAACGAACGTGGTCGGCACGCGGCTTGCGAGATGAAAATCGGTTATAATCGCTCTGCGATCGAGTAACGACGCACCCTTCATTCACCCTAGTATTTGACGGTCTGCTGTTGTTGAATCTGCCTGGCAGGCCGGTTGTGTGAACTCCAATGGAAAGACCGCAAATTTTGATAATCGATGATGACGAAGGGGTGCGCAATCTTCTCTGCGAGCTGCTGACCGCCGAATATGACTGCGGACAGTCTGCGAACGGCGCGGATGCGATGGAGCAGGTCCGACGGCGCTCGTTCGATCTTGCGCTGATCGACATCAACCTGGGCACCGCCGACGGGATACAACTCGCCGGCGAGATCGCGCGCGTCTCGCCCGATACGGTCATCGTGATGGTGACCGGCAGTATGGACATCAACAGCGCGATCAACTCGATGAGGCTGGGAGCGTTTGATTACATTACCAAGCCCTTTCACCTCGACGTGATCGCCGATACGGTACGCCGGGCGATCGATCGCGGCAACGAGATACGAGCCAGTCGAAAAGAGAAGCAGCGCCTCTCGGACGATCTCGAACGCATCAGCAGCCGACTCAGATTCATCGAAAGCTTTGACCCGATCACACAATTGCCCAATGCGACGCGTTTCGAGACCGAGATCGAGCACGCGCTGAAGCGCGGCGACGCTCTCTCCGTCGTACGCGTGTCGATGCCGCGATTCGACAACGTGCGCAATACGCTGGGGCAGGCCTGCGCACAGAGCATTCTGATCGACGCCGCGGCGAGGCTGCGTCACGTGCTGGGCGAGGATATCGTCGTTAGCCGCATCGAAGCGGCGGACTTCGGATTCTTTGTGCGCGGGGGCGCCGACGACGTCGTGCTGAATGTCATCAGCGACCTGCGAGACGCTCTGAACGAGCCTTTCGTGCTCGAGGGCCATGAGTTCTTTGCGGCGCCGAGGTTTGGGATCGCCAGGGCTTTTGGAATTGAACGTGAGGCAAGGCTGGCGATTGCCGACGCCGGAGCCGCGCTCGCTTATGCGATCCGCTCGCCGGACAGCGACCACGCATTTTATTCGCCCGAGATGCATCTCGACGACCTTGACCGGTTGGTGCTCGAGGCGGACCTCTACCGTGCGATAGAGCGCGATGAGTTGAGGCTGGCGTATCAGCCGACTGTGAATGTCTTTGCCGGCGACATTGTCGGCGTCGAAGCTCTCCTGCGTTGGCGGCGGGGCGGCATCGACGACATTGCTCCGCTGGACTTTATCGGCATCGCCGAAGATAACGGCCTCATACTGGAACTCGGGCAATGGGTCCTGAGAGAGGCCTGCCGGCAAATGCGCGAGTGGCACGATCAGGGATTGCTGCTGAGAGTCGCGGTCAATATCTCACCGCGGCAGTTCTACGGCCAAGATCTCGTCGCGATGGTCGATCAGGCGTTCGAGGAGACCGGTGCCGACCCGTCGTATCTGGATATAGAGATCACCGAGTCGATCCTGATGTCAGACCGCAAACGCGCGGCGGCGATCGTCGAGCGGCTCCGGGCGTTGGGCATATCTGTCGCGATCGACGATTTTGGCACCGGAGCGTCGTCGCTCGAGCAGCTCAAGAATCTGCCCGCAGACATTCTCAAGATCGACCGATCCTTCATTTCGGACATCGTCGAGAGCAAAGAGTGCTCGGCCGTCGTGACCGCGATCCTTGACCTCGCACATAGACTGAACCTCGAGGTGATAGCCGAGGGCGTCGAGACCCAACAGCAGCTCGAGCGTCTTCGGGCCCTGAAGTGCGATAAATGGCAAGGATTTCTGATGAGCCCGCCGGCGCCGCCTGACGAGATCCCGGCACTTGCCACGTTTGCCGCCGCGGCGGCCGCCGAAGCCCGCGTACCCCACCGCACACCGCATCCGTCATTTATCGTGCCGATCAAACGCTAGCGAGCGCAGGCACGTCCGAGAGTTAGACAAACTCCGACACACGCTCGCGGCAGCTGCGGCATATCCCGTGCGACAGGCCCGGCAGCACCTCACGCGCCAAAAGTCCCAGATCGCGGACGGCGTCGTCGATCTCGACCCATTGTCCGGTCCTCGGCGTTTGGACGCGTTTGCACCAAGAGCAGACGATAACTACCCAGTCGCGGGCACGCCGCGCCCCGCGATCGATAAGACTCGCCTCGCGCGGCCGGGGAGCGACGGCGAGTGTCGAGCACTCGAATTCGATCTCATCGTCATCGTGCCGCCTGATCGCGAGCCGCAAGAGGCGGCTCACATCCGGTGCGTCACATCGCACATCGAGCTCGACCGTTCGGCCGGCCCGCACCCTCGCGAGTATCATCCGATACACTTCGCGTGTCTCGGGATCTGCGATGAAGTCCCAAAGGCTGCGGCCGACCAGGTCGCCGCCGGCGAGCTCCGGGGCATCGTTCTCCAGGGCAAACGCCCGCCCCGCTTCATTGACGAATGAAAGGCGGTCGTCTTTGCCGATGCGGTATTTTACGGTGGGCCAGATGTTTTGCCCGTCAGTATTCATTTTTTGCAGAGAGGCCTATTCTGGGTGCGAGGGAGTATCAAGCCCGGCTCGCCGCAGTATGCGTGTCAGCGTCTTGCGATCGATATCGAGGATGCGTGCGGCGGCCTGCTTGTTGCCGCCGGTGTGTTCAAGGACCCGGGCCGCATACCGGGCCTCGAGCGCGGCAAGCGTGATCGGGCGAAAGGTATCGTCCGCGGCGTCGTCGAGAGCTCGTTCGATCTTTCCCGAGTCGGCCGCCGAACGACGCGGCGCCTCGGCGATACGCGGGGGCAGGTGCTCGACCCTTACGACGTCGTCGGCGAGAGAGGTCGCGCGCAAGACGGCGTTCTCCAGCTCGCGAACGTTGCCGGGCCAGTCGTAAGCGCACAGCAGGTCCATCGCCTCGGACGAGAAGGCCACCCCGCCCGGCCGGATGTTCGCGGCAAAAAAGTCGACCAGCAGCGGTATGTCGCCGCGACGTTCACGCAGCGGCGGCAGATTTACCGATACGGCGTTCAGCCGGTACATAAGGTCCTGCCTGAACCTGCCGGCTCTCGCCTCCTCTTCGATGTCGCGGTTGGTCGCGGCGATCACCCGCACGTTGACCTTGATCGTACGATTCGAGCCGACGCGTCTGATCTCGCCCTCCTGTAGCGCCCGGAGCAGCTTGACCTGAAAAAGCGATCCGGTCTCGGTGATCTCGTCCAAAAAGATCGTGCCGCCGTCGGCCTCTTCCCACAGTCCCGCCCGATCGCGATCGGCCCCAGTGAAAGAACCCTTGGCGTGACCGAAGAGCTCGGACTCGATCAGCTCGACCGGGATCGCGCCGCAGTTCACGGCGACGAAGGGCCCGGCGGCGCGCCGGCTGCGCTGGTGTATGGCACGGGCGACGACCTCCTTTCCCGTTCCCGATTCACCAGCGATCAGGATCGGAAGTTCGGTGCCCGAAACGCGCCCGACCATCTTTAGACACTCGACGAATTCACGGCTTTTACCGATCAGGCGAATGTCCGAGACGTACCCGACGATCTCTCTTTTCCTCAAATTCCTGGCGGCACTTCGCTTGTCCACTCGCTCTGTCGCCGAACGGGCGATGGAGGCGATCTGATCTATCGAGAAAGGCTTTAGCAGATAGTCGTAAGCGCCCTTCGCCGTCGCGTCCAGAGCGCCTGCGGCCGATGCGTGGCCGGTCATCAATATGAAGCGGGTCTCGGGCCGTTCGCGAGAGAATCTGGCTAGTACCTGATAGCCGTCGTTGCCGCCGAGGACCACATCGCAAAAGACGACGTCCCAATCATTGTCGCTCCAGAGGTGCATCGCCTCTTCGGCGCTCGCCGCCTCGGAGACGTCAAAGCCCTCCGTCCGCAGCACTTCGGCTACGAGAGAACTGACCTGTGCATCGTCGTCGATCACCAGCGCGCGGTTCTGGCTCTTAGACCCGGGATCCATAATCGCTGGCGCAATAATGCCTGCAAAACTTGTTTGCGGTCAACGGTCAGCGACCGGCAGACGGTGACACGTCGCCTGTACGGGCCGGCCCGTCAAGGCACTCGCGCACCTTTGTCGCGAGGTCGGAGAGCGTAAAGGGCTTTGCGATGAAATTCGAGTTGGCGGCCACGCCGTCGCGTGCGACAAAGTCGTCGGTGTAGCCCGACATAAAGAGCACTTTCATGCCCGGCCGGGTCTCGGACAAACGTGCTGCCAATTCCCTTCCCGACATCCGCGGCATCACCATGTCTGTAAGGAGCAGATCGAAATGCCGCCCTGTGCCTTCAAACATCTCCAGCGCCTGCACGCCGTCGCTTGCCTGGACGACCTCGTACCCGCAGCTCCTCAGCAGCTCCGCCGTAAAGTCGCGTACCAGATCTTCGTCCTCGACCAGCAGGATGGTCTCGCTGCCGACACCGACCGACTCCGGCTTGCTCGGACTCTCGGGCGCGGGCTCGGGGCCGGCGACGCGCGGCAGATAGATGTCAAAGGTGGTGCCGACGCCCTCGACGCTCTTGCACCAGATGTAGCCGCCCGACTGCTTGACGATGCCGTAAACCGTGGCGAGGCCGAGGCCGGTACCCTTGCCCAGATCCTTTGTCGTAAAGAAGGGCTCGAAGATGTGCTTCTGGGTCTCTTCAGGCATTCCTGTGCCGGTATCGCTGACCGACAGCAGCGCGTAGCGTCCCGCGACACTGCCGAGATGCCGCTCGACAAAGTTCTCGTCGAGATCCGCATTTCGCGTCTGTATCAGCAGTTGACCGCCGGCGGGCATAGCGTCGCGGGCGTTGACCGCCAGATTCATGATCACCTGCGTCAGCTGACTCGGGTCGGCCTCGACGAAGCCTGCGTCCTCGGCAAGGTCGAGCTCGAGTGAGATGTTCTCGCCGATGAGACGTTCGAGCAGGACGCGGACCTCCTCGACCGGATCGTTGATGTTCATCACCTGCGGCTGCAATACCTGCCGCCGGCTAAAGGCGAGCATCTGATGGGTGAGCGCGGCCGAGCGCTCGCCCGCCTTCTTGATCGCCTCGATATTTCGACGCAGCGGATCGTCGGGGGCAAGACGCCGGAGCGTCAATTCGCTATAGCCGTTGATGGTTGTGAGCATATTGTTGAAGTCGTGGGCGATGCCGCCCGCAAGACGGCCGACCGATTCGAGCTTTTGCGCCTGGCGGAGCTGCTCGCCCTTTGTGATCATTTGCTCGATCAGATCGACATTTTCGACGGCGTTCGCGAGCAGAGACGCGGCCAGCCGCATCGCGGACGCATGCTCCTGCGTATATGCGCCCGGCTCGTAGCTCTGCACCTCGATGGTCCCGATCACTCGCCCCATGATCGCCATTGGTGCGATGATCGCCGATCGAGGCACTCTCGGGTCGGCGTCAAACCCGTAACAGATCTTTTCGGGCCGGTCCTCGATCAGCTCGAGATAGTCGTTGACGATGGCCGTTTCGCCGGTCGCGATGGCTCTGCCGACGGGCCCGTCGCTGACCGGCACGATGCCGAGCTCCTCGGGCGGCAGCGTCTGGCCGCTATACCACAGATACATCCCGGATCGCTGCTGCGCCTGCGCGTCGTAGCGCGAGATAAAAAGTGCCGAGCACGGGACGGAGGAGACCGTGAACTGCAGCACCGCGTCGCAGATCGAGCCGATATCGTGAGCTCCGGCAAGCGACTGCCCGAGGGCGCCGAGCCGGTCGAGCAGTACCACGTACTCGTCGATCGCGCGTCGATTGGCCTCGGCGAGTTGGGCCCGAGCACGCGCCTGTTCGGTATTGTCACGCGCGATCCCGATCAGACCGACGAGCCTGCCCTCGCTATCGACCAGCGGCGAGGCCTGCAGGTACGCCGGAAAAGTGTCGCCGTCCTTTCGCTTTGACACGATCTCGCCGTACCAGCTCTGCCGGTTCCTGAGCTGCCTTACGACCTCTTCGGCCGCGGGCAGCGAGCCGTCGTCCGGGACGACGTCCAGAATGTTGCGGCCGATGACCTCGACACGCTCCCAGCCGTAGAGCCTCGATGCGAATTTGTTCCAGTAGGTGATGCGACCTTCGCGATCGGTCGCGAAGACTGCCTGCTCGACCGTGTCGAGCAAAAAGGCTTGAAAGGCCGCCTCCTCTTCGGTTCGGCGCTGCTTGTCTGTGAGCCGCTCGATGAGTTTGTCGCGATCGGCCGCATCGTGTTGCCGCCGGGGCTCTTCGACAGAGCGGCCGTAATGTACGCGGACTCCCAGATCGTGTTGGGCCCGTGCCGCCGCCTCCGCCGGACGCAGCCCCGTGCGGAGGCTGTCCTCGGTAGGCCGATCTGCCCGGCGACGCTCGATGGCGCGGGTGACATTAACGACGAAAGCCAACGCGGCAGCCCGGTCTCGGTCGAGATGACGAGCTTCGGTGCCCGCGGCCAACAGGCTGCCGAGCTCGACGAGAGCGGCCAGGTCCGGGCGCATCTTTCCAGGCCAGACGGCAGCGGCATCCGCGTCCGCGTGAATGATCAGGTCGGGCCCCTCACCGCCGGTCACATCTGCGAGATCGTAGAGACCGGCGCTAACGTCGACGCGAAAACCCGCGTCGCCAAGCACTTTGGCGATCGTCGTGAGGCTCCCGGCATCTCGGCCGATCAATAGAACGCTGTAGCTTTCGTTCATAACAGGGTGGACTGTGATCGGTCGCGCTTTCAGCTGTTAAGTAAGCATTCCCGCTAGTTCCTGTGTGGTCACGTCGGTCCTGATCATACTATCGACCCAGGCGAGGCATGCAGTCAACGCGGCGATCTCCGGATCGAGGCTCTTGCCCGCCTCGCCGCGAATGCGCGTCTGCGCCAAAAGCTCGTCGCCCGGCTCGCCAAATTCGCTCGAGTGCAGAAACTCGTCATAGAGATCGGCAACGGCGATGATGCGTGCGTGCAGCGGGATCTGTTGTCCCGATAGTCGCTGTGGGCCGCCCTGACCGTCAAACCGCTCATAAACGCTCGCGACGGCCTCCGCCGCTTCGGCGAGTGCGCTCTCGGACGGCCCAAAGACCTTGAGCATCGCTTCAGCAGCCTCCCGCTCGGTCTTATTCGCCCGCCATGGCTCTCGCCGCCTGAGAGCCGCTCCGGTCTCCGGCGGGAGAAAGATCTCCAGCATCTCGTGAAGACGTGCCGCGAGGACGAGCCGCTCGATCTCCTCCGCCTCGAGCTCGAGCTGAGATCCGAGCGCCTGCGCATACAGCCCGACACGAGAGGCGTGAGCCGAACGTCCAGGGCTCCGCAGGTCGAGAAGGCTTGTTGCGAGAGCCACAAAGGCGTCGACCGCCGCCTTTGACCGGGCTGCGAGACGCAGATTCTCGCGAGCGGCGAGGTGCTGTGCCCTGTTTGCCTCAAAGTGCTCGAGCGCACGCGAGATCGTGAACTTGAGATCCTCATTTACCCATGGCTTTGTGACGTACTTGTAAACCACGCCCGAGTTGATCGCCTCGACGAGCGTCGCCGCGTCGGTGTAGCCGGTGAGGATCATCCTGACGGTCTGGGGCCGCAGCTCGGCGGCCTTCATCAAGAATTCGATCCCGGTCATCCCCGGCATTCGCTGGTCCGAGAGTATGACGGCAAAGTCGTGCTTCTGGAGCAGAGCGATCGCCTCGAGGCCGCTCGTCGCCGTGGTGACCGAATGGTCGTCTCTGAAGAGACGTTCGAGAGCTCTCAGATTTGCGGGCTCGTCGTCGACGAGCAGGAGTTTGTGTTTCATAAGCTTGTGGTGTTCACCCTATCGTGGTGGTCGTCAAAGGCCTCGCCGCGGACTTCCGGGTCCAGGGGACAGCGGTCGATCGGCAGCGTGACGGTAAAGGTCGTTCCCAGGCCCGGCGTCGAACGCACGTCGATCGTGCCGCCGTGCCGCTGTACGATGCCGAAAGAGATCGACAGGCCGAGGCCGGTGCCCTCGCCGACCGGCTTTGTCGTAAAGAAGGGATCGAATACGCTGCCGAGATGCTCGGCCGCGATGCCCTCTCCGGTGTCGCGTATTTCGACGACGATCTCGCCGCCTTTCTGCCGTGTTGTGATGACGACCTCGCCCGGATCGCCGCCGAGAGCCTCGGCCGCATTCGAGAGCAGATTCATCCAGAGCTGATTCAACTGGCCCGGGAAGGCCTCGATCTCGGGGATCTCGCCAAAGTCGCGGGTCAGCTTGACGTTTGCCTGACTGAAGTATTTTGAAAGCACGCGGATCGTCGAGTCGATGCCGTCATGGATGCTCGTCCGCTTTGGCTCGCCCTCATCGAGCCGCGTAAAGAGCCGCAGGTTATGGACGACGTCCCTGATCCGCACGGCTCCCTCGCGGCAGTCGGCGACAAGCTCGCCGACCTCGTCCAGCATTTGAGCTGACCGCTGGGTCTCGGACGGCGTGCATTTAAGAAGCTCGGCGCGCAGCTTTTCGAGCATTGTCGTGAGGATCTCGAGATTTGAGTGGATAAAGCCGACCGGATTGTTAAGCTCGTGCGCGATGCCGGCCGTCAGCTGGCCGAGCGACGCCATCTTTTCGTTATGGACGATCTGTGCCTGCAGACGCCGCAGCTTGGCGTTTGCCTCGACGAGCTCCTCATTTCTCTGACGCAGTTCGAGCCGGTCGCGCTCTGCGCCGATCTTGAGATCGCGCTGCTTGATCGCGCGCTCGACGACGAGCTGCAGCACGTCGGGGCCGCACGGCTTGATCAGGTAATCGAACGCCCCGAGCCGCATCGCATCGATCGCGCGCTGTGAGCGGTCGATGCCGGTCACGACGATCACGGCCGTGTCAGGATAAAGATCGACGACCTTGCGCAGCAGCTCGATGCCCGAGAGGCCGGGCATCATCACGTCTGTGACCACGACGGAGAACTTTCGCTGCCGCAGCTCGTCGAGGGCTTCTGTAACGTTTGCCGCCGCGACACACTCGTAGCGGTTGCGGAGACATTCGACGAACAAATGCCGCAGCGACTCGACGTCGTCAACTATCAAGACGGAGTCGCGGGACGGCTCGACGTCCGATCCGACCTCGGTCGGAGCGTCGGGGACAGTCAGGTATCGAGTTTCAATTTCTTGCATCGAGGTCGTCGGCTGTTGGGGCCCGATAGTGAATGCGCGCGTCGGCCGCGAGCGCCTCTTCGAACGTGCATGGCGGGCTCGTGAGTTTGGAGGTCAGCTTCATGTAGTGCAGACGCGCCGGCCGGCTGGGAAACTAACATGCCGTGTCAAGAGATCGATCGAGCCTGCGGGCAGTTTGGGGTCACCGAATCCGGGGCCAAATCCCCGTCCGGTCCGCGGCCGTGACGGCCGAACGGGCCGGTACGGGAGGCGAATATTCATCGGCGGCCCCATATCGCAGCGGAAGATAAAGGGCTGCCGCACCAGAGAGAGGTTGCAATGGATGTTCCAACGGCAGACAGCGCCGCCGGCTGCCGAAAGCCCAATTAATACGGCATCGCGCGTAGGCTCGTGAGGCGTGCGGAGCCGCTATGCTGCCGGGCATTTTGGACAGTGAAGAAAATTGGGTGGGAATTGTGCCGCATGAATCTTGATCGCAGGTTCCCGCTCGACGCGGCGGAGCGTCTCTATCGGGATTCGGTATCCAGATAAAAAGTCTCGTCGGCAGGCCGCAAAGGCCTCGCCAGCCAGAGCGGGCGGCGCAGGCCGCCGGGGCCGGGAGCGGGGCGCGTCATCGCGAGCCATTGTTTGTAGATCTCGAAGGACCGATTCGTGTCGACAAAAACGTCGCCGTACTCGTCGCCCGGATGTGCTCGCTCGACTGTGACCTTCTGGTGCCAGCAGTGCATTCCGGAGATCGGGTCGGGATGAACCGGGAAAGTGATGTTCTGATGGACGCCGCCGTCGGTCCAGAAGATGCGCGACGTATCAGGGTCGGCGCTCTTGAATGCGCCGATGCCCTCGACAACTCGCATCTTCCATTTGCCGGGCTCGACCTGGTCGATCGCGACCTGGTTGGTCGACCAGCGATTGTTCTTCGCATCCTGAGCGCGGCGCCAGCGGCCGATGTGATGCGAGCACGCGACAACGCTCGGCCGCATTCCTTCTGTCACCCATGCTCGATTGACGAAGTAGCCGATCTCGGTCGTGACGCGGACGAGATCGCCCGTCTTGATGCCCCAGCGTTCCGCGTCGCTCGTGTGCATCCAGAGCGGGTTGCGGTTTGAGATCTCGGCGAGCCATTTGGCCTGGCCAGAGCGCGTGTGAATGAGCGTCGGCAGTCGGAATGTGGGCACGAGCACGACCTCGTTCTCGGCGAAGTTGTCGGGGTGAATGTGGCTCTTGATGTACGTCGGCAAAGCGTATTCCGGCCAGCCCCATTCGGCCGTCGTGCTCGAATAAAGCTCCTGCCGCTTGGACGGCGTGTTAAATCCGACACGTGCCTTGCCGTCAACGATCGCGGCGATCGTCTTGCCGTTCTTTCGCACCTCTGCGCGCTCCGCGTCGATCTCGGCCTCGGCGAGCGCCTGCTCGGGCGCAAGGTCGAGATGCTTATTCGTGACCGTCGCCTCGACCTCGAAGGCGCCGTACTTGCGCATATATTCGAGCGGCGTCAGTCCCTCTTTTGCGGCCGCCTCGGGCAGACCTTTCGTATTCTCGAAAATGTACCGGTAGTACTCGTCGATCGTTATCTTTTCGCCCGGCCGGTAAGGCGAGATGAAATGCTTGCGGATGCCGAGCTCGCCGTCGAGGTCGATCCGCCATGAGAGCTCGAACCAGAATTCGTCCTCTTCCCACACCTCGCCCGGATTTGCCTGGTACGTGAATTCGACTTCCCTGCCCATCCGCCGCGCGGCCTCGCGGAGCACCGGCTGGCGAAACGAGATCCACATTCCGGTATGCGTCTCGTAGCTCGTCAGGTCGTGCCGCTCGCTCGCGTGGCCCATCGGCAGGACGTAGTCGGCGAAGTACGCTGTCTCGTTCCACGTCGGCGTGAGCGCGACGTGCAGGCCGATCTTGCTCTCGTCGCTCAAGGCCTCGATCCACGAGAATCCGTCGGGATACGTCCAGACCGGGTTAAAGACGCGGGTGAAATACGCCGACAATTTGCCGCGGCCTTCCTTCAAAAAGTGCGGCAGCAGGAAGCTCATCTCGTAATGCGAGAGCGGGTACTCGTTGGGAAAATGCAGCTCGTTCCAAAACTTTTGCGCCGGCGGCGTCGCGTAGCTCGCGGGCTTGAACTTGTTCCACGCGCTCGGGAGCGTGCCGCCCTCGGTGCCGACGGCTCCGACGAGCACGCTCAAAAAGTGCAGGCATCGCGCGACGGCCCAGCCGCCTAAGTTTCCGCTGCCGGCCGAGCGCCAATTGTGCGCCGAGAAACGCGTCCCCGCGCGGCCGATCTGCCGCGCGACCTCGACGATCGTCTCGGCGGGGACGCCGCTTTCCGCTTCGGCAAATTCGGGCGTGTATTCTGAGTAGAACTGCTCGAGCTCGAAGAGGAAATCTTCAAACAAAGGAGCGCGGACGCCCTCGTCCGCAATGGCCGCAGCGCGGCCAGAGACGGCGGCGTCAAAACGACTGCGAGCGACGGAGCGTCGCTCGTTGCGGACGAGGGCGTCCGCGTTCCGTTTTCGCAGCGCCTCCAGCGAATCCTGCCAGTTGACCCAGTCGCGGAGAAACTTTTCGTTGTAGAGCTTTTCGCGAATGATCACATTCGCCATCGCAAGCAGCACCGCGGCCTCGCTGCCGGGATAGCTCGCCATCCAGTAGTCGGCCATCGAGGCGGTGTTGGAAAGCCGCGTGTCCATCACGGCGAGCTTGGCTCCGTTCATCATTCCCTCGATGATGCGCTGGGCGTGCGGGTTGAAGTAGTGCCCCGACTCAAGATGCGCCGAGATCAAAAGGATGAACTGCGCATTCGCATGATCCGGCGAAGGCCGGTCGTAGCCCTGCCAGATCGCGTAGCCGAACCGCGCGCCGGCCGAGCATATATTCGTGTGGGAATTGTGGCCGTCGACGCCCCATGCCTGCAGTATGCGATCGATAAAACCCTCGTGCCCCGGACGGCCGACGTGATAGACAACCTCGCTGCGGCGATCGTCTTTTAACGCTTCGCGGATCTTGCCGGCGATATCGTCGAGTACCTCGTCCCACGAGACGCGTTCCCACTCGCCCGAGCCGCGCGGGCCTTTTCGTTTTAACGGATAGAGAATGCGGTCGACGTCGTTGATCTGATTGATCGTCGCGGGCCCTTTGGCACAGTTGCGGCCGCGGCTGCCGGGATGATACGGATTGCCCTCGAACTTGCGCACCTTCTGGCTTTGCTTGTCGACGTATGCGAGCAGCCCGCAGCCCGCCTCGCAGTTGAAGCACGTCGTCGGAACGATCTGATATTCACGCTTCTCGCGCCGCAGCCCGCTGGTCGCCTCGTACTCGACCCAATCGTCCCACCTCTCCGGCGGCGGATAATCGGTCAGCTTCCCCGGCTCCGTTATCGGAGGCAGATCGTCATCGTTTGGCGCGTGAAGGTTCGGTATGAGGTGAAGCGTCTCGGCGAGGCGTTCGATGAACGAGGGTTTGTGCGACATGCTTTGTTATTTTCGCTCCGACCCAAACTCAGGATTTCGTCTGTTATGTTTAACGACCAGGACCTTGACGGATTCTTGATCGATGATCTGATACATGATGTGATAAGAAAAACGACGAAGATTCATCCGTCTGACATCATTTCGGAGAACTGGATAGGCTTGCGGACTCTGCGAGATCACCCGTATGCAGCGGCGAAACTCCTTATAAAAATCCGTTGCAATTCTCAAATCGGTCTCGCGGACGTAATACTCCATTATCGAGCGGATATCAGAGTAAACCTCGCGATTTAATCTGACACGCATTCAGGGAATTGTTTCTTGATCAGGTCGTCGAACTCTTCAGGCGATAGCGACATCTCAGGATTCTCGTCCATCTCGCGACTCCGCCTGAGCGCTTCGTCGACACCGTCGTCGTCGTCGTCGACAAAAGGCGATGGCAACGAGGCGATAAGCTTCTCTGCCAACTTCGCCCGGTCAGAGGCCGAAAGGCTGAGCGCTATTTTTTCTGCTTCTGCAATTACGGACATAGAAAATCTCTCCTTCCGACGAATTATATCACCCGTCGCTGAGCGCTCGTCGCCTCATACTCGACACAATCGTCCAACCTCTGAGGGCGGCGGATAGTCGGTCAAATTCCCCGGCTCCCGTATCGGCGCAGTTTCATCCTCACCCGCCCCGCGAAGGTCCTGTATCAGGTGAAGAGTCTCCGCCAGCCGTTCGATGAATGAAGGTGTGTGTTTGGACATTAGTGGGCAGCCTGGCCATCGGCTAGCGCATTCCAAATACTTTCGCGAAGTCGCTCAATCTGCTCCTTTCTTAACTTTCCGGCTGATCGTATTGAATCGATAATGCCCATTTCTCTCTGCTTAACTCAACGGCACTAGTTGCGGGGCTTTGACCCAGATGTGTTCGCCGAAATACAACCCAATTAAGATCATCAACCCGACGGCCACGGCGGTGGGGCCGGAGACTGTGAACAAGATCATTATCGCGAGCGGCAGGATGCTGCCGATGAGGATCGTGCCGAGCCAGAACGGCAGCGCGAAGCGGCCGCGGGTGATCATTTTGGCGACGGTTGCGGCGTCGCTCGTTGCGTGCGTGGTCGTGAGCTCGAGGGCGATTGTGAGCAGGTTGAGGATGATAAAAGCCGCGGTGAGCGACTTCGTGGGGCCCATCCACGCTTTGTTCCAGTCGAACCACACGTCCGAGATCATGATCGCCGCACCGCCGGCGATGAGCGAATGCAGGACCATGTGGATCGAGAGCATCGGCGATTGCCAGAAGTCACGCCCCTTGGCCTGAGCGAAAAGGAATGCCGTATAAACGGCCGTCATCAGCGCAGGCGCGAGACCGAGCCATTCGATCAGGTTCAGCCAGTGGAACTGCTTAGAGAAGACCGCGGCCCACCACGCGGTGAGCACGAGCCCGTACGCGGTAATGATGTAGCTCCCGCGGGTCAGCCACGAACGCCACTGCGGCCGCAGCAAAGTGTAAATAAATCTCTCGGGCCGCCCGAGGTCCTTGATCAAAAGCGCTCCGGTGACCGCCAGGAATAAAAGCGCGAGTCCGTTGCCGACCATTTTTAGCAGGATCGGCACCTCTGCAGGCGACAGGAGAAAATTTACGAATAGGAACGCTCCGGCGGCGATCGCCTTTGTCCAGACGTATGCCGAGACCTCCCAGCCCCAGAGCACGCCTTTGTTCGGGGCGTCGTAAACGCGGCGGAACGCGGACGCCCCCGTCCGCAACGCCGCCTCGCGGCGGAGGTCGTTGCCATGCAACTGGGTCGTGCTGGGGGAAGGTGTTCGGGCGTCGCCCTCATTGCGGACGAGGGTGTCCGCGTTCCGTGAGGCGTCCGCGTTCCAATGATGTCCGACTCCGCTCGACTGACTCGACCACATGTATTCGGTGTCGGGATGAGCGGCGGTCGGGTCGAGCGAGGCCTTGTCGCCGTCGATATAAAACAACTTGGGCTGGGTTCCCTTTTCGGGTTTGCGGACGGAGACGGTCTCGCGGGCCAGCAATTGAGAAATTTCAGACGACGGATCGTCCATATCGCCCGAGATGATCGCGTGCTCGGGGCAGACGTTGACGCACGCCGGTTCGAGGCCGATATCGACGCGGTGCGTGCAGTAGTTGCACTTGGCCGACGTGTGATCGTCGGGGTGCATATAGATCGCGTCGTACGGGCAGGCCTGCGTGCACGCTTTGCAGCCGATGCAGCGGCGGTCGTCAAAATCGACGATCCCGTCCTTGCGTGTGAAGAGCGCCGTCACCGGGCAGATCTCGACGCACGGAGCGTCGGCGCAGTGGTTGCACCGCATCACCGAAAACAGCCGCCGCGTGTCGGGGAACGTGCCCTTCTCGATGTACTTGACCCACGTGCGATTGACGCCGACCGGCACGTCGTTCTCGGATTTGCAGGCGACGGTGCACGCGTGGCAGCCGATACACTTTCGGTTATCAATGACGAATCCAAAGTTCATCTGCGCGTTGTGTCCGGGCCTCTAAAATTGCTGCGAGTTTACATTAAGCGGTCGCGTCATGGCGAGCGCCGCACGTCGCGACGTCAGCGGAGCGCGGCGTTGAGCTTTGCCAGAGCGGCGGAGCCCGGGCACAGCTCGCGCTCGGTGAGCGAATTCAGCGGCCGGTCGGCCGTGTTGAGCACGTTGTGAAGGTCGGCGGCCTCAGGGTGCATATAGAGCAGGCCGGTCAGGATCTCGCCCTTTTGCTTCGATCTCTGCACGGCCGTCATCGCCGAGAGGCGGTCGAGCGGGTTCCAATCCTTTTCGAGCTTGTGCAGTCGAATGACCGAGCCGTCATGCATCGTCAGGTCCTCGACGCTGCCGGCCTCGTACGTCGCGGTGATCTCCCGCATTATCGGGATGAAATCGACCGTCGACGTCGCCTCGACGTGCTCGCGGACGTAGTCGTAGGATTTGGTCGAGCCGGTGTTGTTGTTGAATGTGACGCACGGGCTGATGACGTTGATAAAGGCAAAGCCCTCATGCTTCATCGCCGCCTTGAGCAGCGGCACGAGCTGCTGCTTGTCGCCCGAAAAGCTCTGCGCGACAAACGTCGCCCCGAGCTCGATCGCGAGGCTTGCGAGGTCGATCGCCTCAAAGAGGTTTACGTGGCCGGACTTGTTCTTTGAACCGGCGTCGGCGGTCGCCGAGTCCTGGCCTTTGGTCAGCCCGTAGCAGCCGTTATTCATCACGAGATACACCATCCGCAGATTGCGGCGAATGACGTGGACGAACTGCCCCATCCCTATCGACGCCGTGTCGCCGTCGCCCGAGACGCCGAAGTAGATGAGATCGCGATTCGCAAGATTGGCTCCCGTCGCGACCGAAGGCATGCGGCCGTGGACCGAGTTAAAGCCGTGCGAGTTGCTGAGAAAGTACGCCGGCGATTTCGACGAGCAGCCGATGCCGGAGAGTTTCGCGACCTTGTGAGGCTCGATATTCATCTCCCAGCACGCCTGCACGATCGCCGCGTTGATCGAGTCGTGCCCGCAGCCGGCGCAGAGCGTGGAGAGCGAACCCTCGTAATAATCGACCGTGTAGCCCAGATCGTTCTTAGGCAGTGCCGGGTGGCGAAATTTGGAGCGGACGTAGGTCATAGGTCAAGCGAAGCGAACTCTTGTTTCCGTTACGGTCACAAATCGGCCGGGCAATCGGTCGGAATAATTACGCAGTAATCGACTCAAGACTTCGATCTTGTTGGGCGAGCGTTCGTCTGTGACCCGGATCAGGATCACCCCGTGGTGAGCGCGCCTTTCGCGAAAGATCATTTCGCCGAAGTCCTTATCGTTAGTTATCAAAATTCAGCGTTCAGTCGACGCCTTTGTCAGAATCTCTCCGTCAGTCGCGCCTTTTGCCTCGTCAAAAACAGAAAAAACTTCGTGTCCATTTTGGCGAAGCCAGCGCGCAACGCTCGGACCCGTCGATTCGTCTACGAGGAAGCGCACTGCTTACGCTCTCTCCACGTCGAGCGGCATAAAATCGGTCCGCCTCAGCGATTCACCGGCGAATAGCAGGCAGGCCTGTATGTCCTCGATCTCGAGACCTTGATACTCGTCGAGTATCTCAGCCTCCGTCGCACCATGGGCCAACAACCCAAGAATGAATTCGACCGCAAGACGAGTACCCTTAATGACAGGCTTTCCGGTCAGCACGTTCGGATCGAGGGTTATGCGTTCGAGCAGCGCCTGATCATTCATGCGAGGATTATACAACGAATAAGGCCGCGTTGATCGAGCGGCCGCAGCCGGCGGAGAGGGTGGAGAGCGAATGCTCGTAATAATCGACCGTGTAGCCCAGATCGTTCTTAGGGAGTGCCGGGTGGCGAAATTTGGAGCGGACGTAGGTCATCGTTACGGTTTCGGTATTCCAAGGTCCTTACAGATCTTGATGATCAAGTTGTCATTAATTTCGGAATGCCTCGGCACAGCCGAGCGGCGAGCCTGTTTTGGATTATGCCACCACGAATGACTGCCGCCTTCGCGCAGCAACTCACACCCATGTTCCTGCAGATGCCTGATGAATGCACGTCGTTTCACGCGGCGATGAGAGCTTCTTCAAAACCGGAACCGGCCATGCGGCGTGCGTCTTCGCGGTTGAACTCCAATGCTTCATGTAACGTCACACGAAGGCTCTCTATCAACTCTTCTCGCGTCGCCTCCTGACAGTTGACGCCCGGCACTTCCGCGATCCAGCCGATCCACCAATCGCCGTCCTGTTTAACCACTGCGGTGTAGTTGTTCTTCATTCTGAAGCTATCTTATCACGCCACTCAAATCCGAATTGCGATATCGACTGCCCATCTCGATGACAGTTATGTCATTGACGATCTCACGGTCCATTACACGCGATCCTTGATCTGCCTGTAGATGTTGTCTGCCGTGATCGGCGTACCGTCGTAGTTGAGAACGGAGATCAGCTTTGCCGGGTCCGCGCCGAACTCGATCATCATCAGGCTGCGGAACTGCGCGTCGCGGTTCTGCTCGATGACAAAGACCCGCTCGTGCGTCTCGACAAACTCGACGAACGCTTGACCGAACGGAAATGCCCGCGGCCGCATCGCGTCGAGCACGATGCCCTTTTCGGCGAGCATGTCCATCGCCTCCTCGGCGGCGTAGGTCGAGGTGCCGAAAAAGATCATTCCGTACGGCGAGCGATTCGCCGCCTGGAAAAATTCGGGCTGCGGCACGAGCCGCTTGGCCGTTTCCCACTTGCGTGCGAGCCGGTCGACGTTTCGCTGGTAAGCTTCGCCGTCCTCGGTGTAAACGGCGTACTCGTCGCGTGACGAGCCGCGCGTCACAAATGCGCCTCGCGTCGAGTGCGTGCCGGGAATAGTGCGGTACGGTATGCCGTCGCCGTCGATGTCGACGTATCGGCCGAACTTCCCTTTGAACTGCTCGAGCGGCTGCGTTACGTTCTGATCGCCGTGCGGCTGGGCGTCGGCCTCGCTCAATATCGCGTCGGCTGTATCGAACGTGTCTTCTCGCGCGGCGTCTTCAAGATTTGCGCGCAAGCCGTTGCCGTTTGTTACGGCCGACGAAGCGTCGCCCGCTGCGGACAAGAGCGTCCGCGCCCCGGCGTAGATCTGGTCGAGCTGCTCGGATGTCAAAACCTTGCCGCGGTCGTACCGGCGCGAGTCGTCCCAGACGAGCGGGTCGGTGACGTGATCGTTCATCCCGAGATCGAGATCGGTCATCACGATGACGGGCGTCTGCAGCCGCTCGGTCAGGTCAAATGCATCGACGGTCATTTCAAACGCTTCTTTCGGCGTCGACGGGAAGAGCAAGGGATGCTTTGTATCGCCGTGCGAAGCGTACGCCGCGAGCAGAATGTCGGACTGCTGAGTCCGCGTCGGCATCCCGGTCGAAGGGCCGGTGCGCTGCACGTCGATCAAAACCGTCGGTACCTCGGCAAAATAGCCGAGACCGAGAAACTCGTTCATCAGCGACAGGCCCGGCCCGCTCGTCGCGGTGAATGCGCGGGCGCCGTTCCAGCAGGCGCCCATCACCATGCCGATCGCGGCGAGCTCGTCCTCGGCCTGGACGATCGCAAAATTGTTCTTGCCCGTCTCGGCGTCGACGCGGTACTTCGCGCAGTACTTTGCAAAGGCGTCGACGACGGACGTCGAAGGCGTGATCGGGTACCACGCCGCGACGGTCGCACCCGCATAAACGGCGCCGAGCGCGCAGGCGGAGTTGCCGCTGTACAGAATCTTGTCGCCAAGCAGATCTCGCCGCTCGACGCGCAAATTGAAGGGGCAATCAAAGTTGTCACGCGCGTACTCGACGCCGAGATTCAGGGCCTTAATATTCGGCTCGATGAGCTTTTCCTTTCCCTTGAACTGGTCGCCGATCAAACCCTCGAGCACCGCAAAGTCGATATCGAACAGCGTGGACAGCGCGCCGATATAGACG
Organism: Pyrinomonadaceae bacterium; assembly: GCA_046313635.1. Taxonomy (GTDB): domain Bacteria; phylum Acidobacteriota; class Blastocatellia; order Pyrinomonadales; family Pyrinomonadaceae; genus OLB17. The sequence goes on from JBKBYA010000002.1 coordinate 535,243, forward strand.
ATGTTCTTAAAGAGCTGCCGCTGCCGCGCGTCGGTGTACTCGGCGTTGCAGATCGCCGTCATCGGGATCGGAATGTGGGTAATGTCGGTGCGGTCGTAGTCGGGAGCGAGCGGCTTGGTGCTGTCGTAGACGAAGTATCCGCCCGGCAGCACGTCGGCGTAATCCTTTTTCATCGACTGCGGGTTGACCGCGACCATCAGGTCGATGCCGGCACGGCGGCCGAGATATCCCTTTTCGCTGACGCGCACCTCGTACCATGTCGGCAGGCCCTGGATGTTCGAGGGGAAAATATTCTTCGGCGTCACGGGCACGCCCATTCTAAAGACGGCCTTGGTAAACAATGCGTTCGCCGACGCCGAACCCGTGCCGTTGACGTTGGCAAAGCGGACTACAAAATCGTTGATCTTGGTTTCAGTGCTCATCGGTTGTGGCTGTGTGCGGTCTCGCTCCACGCATCGAGCATAGGCCAGGTCGGGCCGCGATTAAAGTCGGGACGTCCCGGTTGCGGGCAGACGTCATATCAAACGACCAACTTTCCCCGGAACCCCCTCGCTCCATAGTACGACTCGGCACCGTTATGATACGTGAAGACGCGGCCGAACCGGCGGTCGCAGAATATCGCCCCGCCCAGTTTGCGGACGTCGTCGGGTGTCTTGACCCAGCTCGACGTCTTGAGGTCGAATTCGCCAAGTTCCTGCAGCGCTCGATACTCGGCCTCGTCGAGTATCTCGATGCCGATCTCGCGGGCCGTCGTGATCGCGTCGCTCGCAGGTTTATGTTCTCTTCGCGATTCCCATGCGGCGCGGTCGTAGCACAGGCTGCGGCGGCCTTTGGGCGACTCGGGCGAGCAGTCGACGAAGCAGATCTCATTGCCGAACCTCACCACGTCGGGCTCGCCGCCCGTTCGTTCCATCTCGGCGAGGACTGCGAGGACCGAGTCATCGAGGCGTTTCTCGATGTCAGGCCATTCGAGGCCTTTGTGAAGATCGGTATTTTCCTCAAAACGCTCCTTTAGCGTGGTAAGAAGCTCGGCTCCGTGTTCGGGTGACAGCGCGGGTGGCAGTTTTTTCATTCTTATCGACCGCGTAGCGGTCAAATGATCTTAGCCGTGGGTTTCAACCCACGGAACGTCGAGAAATATCGTTGTCGTCGCGTAGCGACGATTGAATTACAACGTTCGTTCGATTCATTCGTCGCGACGCGACGAGGTTTTTGTTTTCATCCTAACCGTGGGTTGAAACCCACGGCTAAATTCAAACGTCGCTACGCGACGACGTTCGATATTCCCTTATCACCGTGGGTTGAAACCCACGGCTAAATTCAAACACCGCTAAGCGGCTGACGGCTGAGGCGTCGTGTTCTTCGCTTTCTTCCAAACGAACCTCCCGGCGAAGATCGCGACCTGTGCGAGCAGGGCGCAGCCGAAGCCGTTGTTGCCGCCGACGAGTGCATTCAAAGCTATCCACGACCCGGCACCTAACACCGCCCAGACTAGCCCGAGGTACATCCAGTAGCCGGTGAGGATCGCGAGCGGAATAAACACCATCTGCGTAAAGCGCTGGTACTCGGCGGCCTCGGCCACGGGTTGATAGACGTATCCGACCACCGGTATCACCGAGACAGGTGCACGACGCGAAGGATGATGCGTTTTGTGCTTGGTCTCATAGAGGCTCCCTCCGTGTTGGTTCGTAATAAAGGATGATCACACCGGAAGCGAACGGTTTTGTGTTGAGGAGCTCCAGGTCGAGGCGGTCGGTGATGTTCTTGAACAGCGTCAGGCCTGAACCGATGACCATAGGCTGAATGCCGAGCTGGTATTCGTCGATCAGGCCAAGCTGCGTGAACTGCACGATCATGCTTGGGCTGCCGACTATAATGTCCCTTTGTTCCCGTCGCTTAAAGTCGAGTATCTCGTCTTTGACGAGTTGCCGTTTGAGTTCGGTATTCTTCCAGTCGACGCTCGTGAGAGTGCGTGAATAAACGATCTTGGAAAGATCGTCGATTACTTCGACGAAATCATCCGTCACCTTGTTCCCGGTCGGACTCTCGGCGATGGGCCGCCAGTATTCCATGAGTTGGTAGGCGATCCGGCCCCAAATTGCGACGGCGGAGCTACGCAGCAACTCCGTGTAATGCTCATGCAGCTCGTCGTCCGCGATCCCCGCCGTGTGGTCGCAGAAGCCGTCGACGGTCATGTTCATTGCGGCGATTATCTTTCCCATATTTAGAAAAACCGGCGTTTGAGTGCTTTGTATATGGTCTTTGCGCGCTCAAACGTTTGAGGCGGCGTAAGATCATCCAACGTAAAAGACGGCATCGAATAATTCGCTTTTTTTCACCAGCATTTGGCTGCCGCTAAGCGTTTCTTCATTACTTCTGACATCTACAAAATTAAACCACTCCAGGAAGCGGTCAAAAGTCCGAATACGATAGCAGCTTCTGAAATTGCTCTCGGGCGTGCTGTAGGAGTCGCCTTGAAATTGTTGCAATGCCATCGGAAATGCGGTCAGAAATTTTTCAGTGTAGAAATCCTTGTGCGTCTCGTTGTCTCCGAATCGAGCCACTAGATACAAGGAAAATCCAAAGGCCTGGCGACACAGTGAGAAATGTGGATAGAAATCGTTGTAGGCCCAATTAAACTTTCTTGTAAAAGCGTGAAAAACAATACGGAAAAGCTCGCTGCGCGCGGCCGGAGCAAGCATCTTTTCGCCCATCTTGGTCAATACGAGTTTTCCGTGAAGCTTTCTGACAAGGCCGGATATACGGACAATGGCGTGGAGCGTTCGCATGACACTTGAATCGTCTTCGTAACGGAGTTTGATAAAGCCTTCGTCAATCGGCCATTGTCTTACGAAGTGATGATCGTAGAGTTCGACAAGCGTTTTGCGAGGCAGCGCACCGAGTTTCTCGGTCAGCTTGATGCTGCCATCTCGCTTGACGATCTTCAGAAATTCCTCGACAAGGCGGAAGAATCCGATCTTGTTGAGAACGTCATGACCAATAAGCGGCCTGAACTGGATCGGCGAATTCTTTTCCAGCGGGTAATAAAAAAGGAAGTGCATTTCATCCGACGATAAGCCGGCAAACTCATGCCGCGGAGCGCGATTATGACTTTCCACAACCGTTTGAATTTCGGCGTTAAGCTCGTCGAGCGATTCGCCGCTGAAGTTCTTTGCAAGCTCAGCGACCCTGGCCCTAAATGAGTCCTCACCTGTGAGGCGAGATGCTTTAGTCTTTAGCTGTTCCAGGAATTCTTCATATTTCATAATCTCGATCATGGCGCGGTATTCGATTTTTCGACGCGGATGCCGCAGACGGGGCCGGTGATTAGGTGTTGAGTAGCTCCTATGTTCTCAAATTAGATGAACTCTCCGAATCAAATTCGACCGCGTAGCGGTCTCGTGAATTTAGGAAACGTCGAATACAAACATTGTCGTCGCGTAGCGACGGTTGAATAACGCCGGCATATGATTCATTCGTCGTTGCGCGACGAAAACGTTATCGCATCGTGTCCGCGGGTTGAAACCCACGGCTAAATTCTTTTGCCGCTACGCGGCCTCGGAATCGCGGCAAACGTCAGGCGATGCATCAATCAAACAAATACCGTTCATCATAATTCACCCCGTGAAGCCTCAATAGCGAGACCTATTCATCCTCAAACGAATGTCGCTGGTGATGATCCCGCTGATTCTTAATGTATTCAACCACCGACGGTACACTCGACTTGCTGACGGTGAAGACGCCGTAACCGTCCTGCCATCCAAAGTTCCCGTGAGTCTCATTCATCCATTTCGACGATTCGCCTTTCAGCCATTGCGCGATCTGGCTCGGAGAATGTATCGGTTCGGACATCGTACAGATGTGAATGTGGTTTTCGATCCCGCCTACCTGGACGGCCGTGAGATCGTGCTGTCTTGCGATGCCGCCGATGTAGGCCCAAACGCGTTCCTCGATATCTCGGTGGATGAGATCGGCACGTCCTTTGGTGCTGAAGACGAAATGGTGAAAAAGGTTTGAATAGGTGTTTGCCATCTATGCGGTGCAGCCGTCGTCGTTTGGCCGCGTAGCGGTCGCATGATTTTAGCCGTGGGTTTCAACACACGGAAACGTCGAATGAAAACGTTGTCGTCGCGTAGTAGCGACGGTTGAACGATCCCCAAGATGTAATTCAATCGTCGCTACGCGACGAAAACCTTATCGCATCGTGTCCGTGGGTTGAAACCCACGGCTAAATTCTTTTGCCGCTACGCGGCCTCGCTGGTCGACCTGTATGGCAGGCGTAAAAAGGATTGCCGAAAACCCAATCCCCCATTTGTGAAGAAGAACGACAAATAGGAGTATTCGTTGCTTCGACATATCGCTAGCTCACGGATCGCAGCACCCACACTTCACTCAACGAGAACTAGACCGCGCCATTTCCATTCCTTGTGATCTGGACGAGGTTGCCGACGACGGTCGGGCCGTACTTTTTCTCGCCGGCTTTGGTGACGTTGTACCAGAAGGCCTGCATGTCCCAGGCGGCGGTGGGGCAGCGTTCGGCACAGAGGCCGCAGTGGAGGCAGACGTCTTCGTCTTTGACCATGACTCGGCCGGTCTTGAGGCCGTCGGCGACGTAGAGCGGCTGGGTTAGATTGAGCGCCGGAACTTTGGTCCGCTGGCGAATGTCCGATTCCTCGCCGTCCGGGATAAATGAGATGCAGCTCGTCGGGCAGATGTCGACGCACGCGTCGCACTCGATGCACTTCGGCGCGTTAAAGACGGTCTGCACGTCGCAGTTGAGACAGCGCTGCGCTTCCTCGTAGCCGGTCAGCCGGTCGAATCCGAGCTCGACCTCCTGACGGCGGTTGACGAGCGTCTTGCTCTTGGGCGCCTGCGGCACTTTGTATCGCGGGTCGTGATCGATCTCGCTGTCGTACGCCCACTCGTGAATGCCCATCTTCATCGACATCAGATTGACGTGCGGCGCGGGGCGATCGGCGACGAGGTCCTTGCCGCGGCAAAGAAGGTCGATCGAGATCGCGGCCTGGTGACCGTGAGCGACGGCGGTGATGACATTCTCCGGGCCGAAGGCCGCGTCGCCGCCGAAGAAGACCTTGGGATGCGTCGACTGAAAGGTCTTTTTATCGACGACGGGCATCTCCCATTTGTCGAACTCGACGCCGAGGTCGCGTTCGATCCACGGGAACGAATTCTCCTGGCCGATCGCGACCAGCACGTCGTCGGCCGGATAAAAAACTTCCGGCTCGCCGGTCGGCACGAGCGAGCGTTTGCCGTTCTCGTCGTAAACGGCCTCGACCTTTTCGAACATTACACCGACGAGCCGGTACGGAGCGCGGACGCCCTCGTCCGCAATGAGCGATGCTTCATCGCTCAGATCGCTGCCCAAGGCCGAGTGTTCTTGTCCGGTCGCGGCCGCGTTGCGGCCATTGCGGACGGGGGCGTCCGCGTTCCTTTCGACCACGAATCTTTTCGGCACGTGGTTGTCGATGATCGGGATGTCCTCGTGCATCGCGTCCTCTTTTTCCCACGGGCTCGCCTTCATCTCGGCGAAGGGCGAACGCACGATGACCTTTACGTCCTCGCCGCCGAGGCGACGCGCCGTGCGGCAGCAGTCCATCGCGGTGTTGCCGCCGCCGAGGACGATGACCGTCTTGCCGATCTTCGTCGTATGCTCAAATGCGACGCTCGCGAGCCAGTTGATGCCGATATGGATGTTGGCCGCGCCCTCTTCACGGCCGGGGATCTTCAATTCCCTTCCGCGCGGAGCCCCTGTGCCGACAAAGACGGCGTCGTAATCCTGTGCGAGCACGTCCCTGAGCGACGAGACGTAATGCTTGAAGTGTGTGTGAATGCCGAGGTCGAGAATGTAGTTGACCTCTTCGTCAAGTACAGTCTCGGGCAGGCGAAACGCCGGGATCTGGCTGAGCATAAATCCGCCGCCCTTGAACTGCTCGTCAAACAGATGGATCTCGTAACCGAGCGGAGCGAGGTCGCGAGCGACCGTGAGCGACGCCGGCCCCGCACCGATGAGTGCGACCTTTTTGCCGTTCGGTTCAAAGGGCCCGCGCGGCATCAGCGGCTTGACCTCGCCCTTATTGTCCGCGGCGACGCGCTTGAGGCGACAGATCGCGACCGGTTCTTCTTCGACGCGGCCGCGGCGGCAGGCCGGCTCGCACGGGCGATCGCACGTTCGGCCGAGCACGCCCGGAAAGACGTTCGAGTCCCAGTTGACCATATACGCCTCGGTGTACTTGCCCTCGGCGATCAGGCGAATGTACTCGGGCACCGGCGTGTGAGCCGGGCAGGCGTATTGGCAGTCGACGACGCGATGGAAATATTCGGGATCTGCAATGTCGGTAGGTTTCACTGCGAAATGCTCCTTACGGATCTATGCTGCGGTCGGATCTGCCGCACCGCGGACCGTCTTTGCGGCCGATGCCGGAGCGTGTTCCTCAACCTCAGAGCCAAAAATAAACGATAAGACCCGCAACATCAATCAAACGGGGCGAGCCCGGGGCGCGGCGTCACGGCGAAGTTCTTACGCCGCCCTCGACTCTCGCGACGGCGGGGTTTGACGGGTCGATCTTTTTGAGCTTTTCGACGATCTTGAGAGCACTCTCGCGATCGCCCTTTTCGTTGTAGGCGAGGGCGAGATTCTGCAGCGACATTTCGTGATCGGGCCGGTTGGCTAGCGAGCGCTTGAACTCGGCGATCGCGCGGTCGTAGTCGGGCGGCTCGCGCAGGAAGAATGTCAGCCCGAGATCGCTGCGGACGTTCGCGTCGTCCGGCTTTATCTCGAGAGCGCGGCGGTACCACGTCTCGGCCTCGACATATTTTTCAGCGTCAAAGAGCGAGTTGCCCATCTTGATCAGCGGCTCGGCGTCGCGAGGTTTGAGCTTCGAGGCCGCCTCGTAGAATCGGGCCGCATCGTCAAAACGCTGGATCTGGTAGTAGAGGTCGCCGGCCGTCATCTGGGCCTCGAAGTTAGAGGGCTCGCTCCGAGCCTTTTCGATCGCGGCCGTCACCTCGGCGATCGCCGCCGCACCGCCGCTTTGCCCTTGCCCGTCGGCGCCGTCCTGCCCGATCGGCGGATGATTCGGCGGCAGGCCCGAGGCGTCAGACTGCCGGGCGGCGGCCGGAGAAGTGTGGGCCGTCTCGGCGCGGTTGATGCTGTTTGCGAGCATAAACCCGCCGACCGCTCCGATGACGATGCCGATCAAGCCGAATATCAATCTGTCCTTCATAAGTTATTTGCCCCCTATCTCGATGCCGATCGACTTGAGAAAGCGGTCGGGCCGCTCGCCGCCGATCAATGCAAAGACGTAGTCGTTCGCGATCGTATCGAGCTCTCTGCCCGACCTCGCGTCCTGCAGCACGACCTCGCGCTCGCGCAGCTCCTTGACCGCGACGCCGTATCGGATGTCGATCAGACCGCTGTCGGCGCATTTGTAGAGCAGATACTTGTTGCCGAACTTCACGGTCGGCGCAAGCATCGTGCGGACGAGCAGCGTCACGCGGTTGCCGTCGCCCGCGGGACGCGGCTCGATCGACTGGCCGACCCTCACTGCGGCGAGGTCGATCGCGGCCTCGACCGCGGAATTGCCGCCGCCGACGACCACGATGTCGCGATCGCGGTACGCGGCAGGATTCGAAAGCGAATAGAGCACCTTCGGCTCGGGCCCGACCGCCGGGTCAACCGTGACGGTCATATCCTCGTCAGGCACGCGCAGTTTGTTTGGAGCCCCGCGGAGCCCGACCGCGATCACGACGCGCCGCGCGGTGTACGTCCTTTCGGCATTGTCCGAGCTGCGTACGGTCTTGACCGCAAAGCCGTCGCCGCCCTCCAGCCGCTCGATCGTTCTGCAGCTCTCCTCCTCGTTAACGCGGACGCCGCGCTCGGCGAGGGCCTCGGTCCAGTGCTCGAGGATCGTCTCGCGCAGGTCGCCCGGAACGAGTGAGCGCAGCCGGGCCTCGATCTCTGCCGCAAACGCCGCAAGCATCTCGTCGCGCCGCGGCATAAAGCTCCTCTCAAAACTCGCCGCGAGGTCCGCGCCGGCCCCGCGGCCGAGGGCCGTCACGACACGCGACCGGAATTCGCCGGTCAGCTCCCGGTCAAGAAGCGCCGCGTCGCGCCCGCGCAAGGCAGCGGGCACGCTCCGCAGCAGACGCTCGCGAAGCTCCTCTACCGCCGGGCGTACCGCTTCATCGATCTTTTGCCGAAGGTCAGCCGCAAGCGGCCGCGTCCCGCCGCCGTCGTCGTCAGCCTGCCGCGAAGCGGCGAGCCCGAGACCTGTGACGTCGAGACCGCCGGTCCACTCGCGAGTGTCTGGCTTGAAAAAGATGTACTTTCCCTTGGGATAGGCGCGGATGGTCGAGAGGACCTTTTCCTGCTCGATCGCGACGTACCGCAGCCCGAGCTCGTGTGCGGTCGCCGCAGCCGACGCTCCGCCGGGGCCGACGCCGACGATGGCGACGTCGTACTCGACCGAGTCGGGCGACGCCGCCGCGCGCAGCTCGCCGGCGATATGGCGGATCACCTCGCTGCCCTCCTTGACGGCGTTCTTGATCAGCGGCACGCCCGAGACGTCGCCGACGATGTAGCAGCCGGCGACGTTCGATTCGAATGTTGCGCCGTCGCGTACCGGAGCGGGTATCGAGCGGACCTCTTTGGTCGTGTTGACGACGATGCACGCCTTTGGATTTACCGGACACTCGGCCTGGCACGCGGTGTCCTCCATGCAGAGGTCGGGAGCGACCGCACGGGCCCGGCCGTCGACGATCGCGAGCACGTCGTGCGGGCAGGCGTCGACGCACGCGTGGCAGCCGATGCAGCGGTCGGGAAAGATGACGGGATGCGGATACTCGGGACCGCGGTATTTCGTGAGCCCCAACTCTGCGAGCTCCTCTCGATCCAGCACGCGGACCGGCCGCCGCTCGTCGCCGTCAACCCGCTTTAGAGAGCGCCGCGACCACCGGCGGTCAAAGGCGAGAAACAGCACGGCCGTCGCGCCGATCGCCGACAGCAGCGCCAGCCACCCCGGCCAGGTCAGCCCGCCCACGGCCGTGCCGCGCGGCGACAGAGCTCCGCTGACGAAAGTCAGCGCCACAAGCAGACCGATGCCGAAGATGATATTGACGAACCTCATTTGCCGTTCAATTCTCGTATCTGCCGCGAGACCGCCTCGCGACGCCGGGCGAGCGCATCGACGGTCAAAAATTCAGACCAGCGTCGCTCGCTGAAAGGATGCTGCACGTGACACGAGATGCAGTTGACGCCGCCCGCGGCAAACCGCGCGTCGCCGGCAGACGTCGCGGCCGGCGTCGTGTGACAGACCCCGCAGGTCTGCCGCGGCGTCACGCGATCGATCGGGTCAAAGCTCGCGTGGCAGGTCGAGCATGAGACGAGTCCTCTCGAATCTCCCTTCAAACCATTCGGCACCGTCAGACGCGCGACGTGCACCGAATGAAACTGCCGGCTCAGGCGCGCCTGCTCGTCGCGGTCGCCGGTCGCCGATCCGCCGATCTCTGGTATCGCCTCCGCGATCTCGCGGTACACGCCCTTCCATTGCCACGTGCCGCCGGTGACGGGATAGCCAAACGAGCCGCCGTGCGCCGTACGCACGCCGCGGCCGTTGTAGAGCTCGTGATTGTTGTCGCTGTGGCACTCGGCGCAGCTCGCGACGGCCGACGCCGTGAGGTCGAATTGCGCACCGCGGTGCTCCTTGTGACAGGCGGTGCACGTCACTCCGGCCTGCTCGTGAGCAAAGGTGTTGGAGGCGTGAAATCCCTCGGCCTGATGACACGAGACGCACGCCTGCTCGACCGGAGCGCCGTCGGCGGTGTGACACGTCGTGCAGGAGTTTCGATTTTCGCGCACGGCGATCCGGCTCGATTCGGATCGCGCGGTGTGAGGCGACGCGAGCGGCTCCGGCGCGTACGAGTCGGGGTAGACGCGATAAGCGATCAGCGCCAGCCCGGCGACGAGGACAAACGCCCACACAAAGAGTCCGCCGCGCCACGTCCGCACGAGATCGCGGGTCGGCCGCCAGTTGATGAGGTATTTGCCCGGCTGCGGCCTGGCTGTCGGCCGCAGATGCGAGCCCCAGTCGTCCTTTTCGCGCTTTCGCTTTTCCCAAAAGACCTTGAGGATATCCGAGCGGTCCACGCTCGGCGCGGCGGCGGTCTCACGCTCGGCCGGCGGCGAGAGGCGTACGGCTGCCGACGAAGCGAGCGAGACATTCAATTCCAATTCGTCGTCAGCAGCCTGAGAGATCGTGACGGCAAAAGGCCCGACCTGAACGATGTCGCCGTCGACGATCACGTCCGATTCCTGCGGGCGGAGGAGACGGCCGTTGATCGTGAGCTTGTTCGACGCCGAGAGATTGATCAGATAAAAGCGTTCGTCGATGCGGCTGATGCCCGCGTGCACGCGCGAGACGGCGGCGTGCTCCAGACGTACGTCGCACGACGCTAGACGGCCGATCGTCACGGCGTCCTTGCGCAGCGTCGCCGCCGGACGCGAGCCGTCGGCGAATCGGACGTTGAATGTCGCGCTCTCGTCGCTCATCCCTATCTCACGTTGAAGTACACGGCCTGCACGATGTGCACGACCATCAGCACGAGCATCAGCGCCGTAAAGAGCACGTGCGGAGCGATCCAAACCTTGAGCATTCGGTGCAGGTAGCAGAGGGCGTCGACGCGCCTGAGCGTCGCCGCCGCCTCGACCGCCTCCATCAAACGCGCCTCGCCGGCCCTGCTCATTCCCTCGGCGAGGGGACGAAATTCCAGTCGGGCCTCGGCAAGCATGACGTTGAGGTCCTCCCGCTTGATGTACTGGCGCAAAAGATAGCCGATGCCGAGGAATCGGCGGCTGAGCGGCCCGTCGATGAGTCTGGGCAGCTCGGGATCGGTCGCCCCGCGGGCGATGCGTGCGAGGTCGGCGCGCAATTCCGACTGTCGCTGCTCGAGGTCCTCGATGAGCAGAGGCTCGCGTTCGATCCGCGTCATCAATCTCGGTACGGCCAGATACACGGCCGCGCCGACGAGCCCCGACGCGATCACCAGATCGAACGAGATCATCAAGAGCGTCGTCAAGAGTCCGCCCGCATCGCCGCCGCCGTGGACGAGCAGCACGACGCCCGCGGCGACGCCGATGTAAACGTGCGACAACATCCAGTAACGCAGCGCTCCTGCGCGGCGTCGATAGATCTGCTTTCGCCACGGATACGCCATCACCCACGCGATGCCCGCGAGGCCGCCGAGTCCGGTCGCCCACCGCATTGTGAGCCACGAACCCGCGATGAGCGCCGAATCCTGACCAAAACGCATCGTCGCCCAGAGCGCGAGGCCGCCGGTCAGCACGACGGCCGCAAGGCCGAGCACATGCCACGCGGTCGCGAGCCGGTCGCGGCGGTGAATGTTAGTGCCGAGCGCAACGGTCTGGCCTTTTTTGACGACTCCCACCGTTCGAGATATCTCGTCGAAATACTCGAGCGGATTCACCCGAACGAGCGCTCCGGTCGGACAATTCTCTTCGCAGGAGTAAGCGGCCCGCTTGGCGCCGGGCGGGTTCAGCGGCGTGCCGCGGCAGAGATCGCACTTGATCGCGAGCAGGTCGTCGGTCGTCGCGACAGGCGGCGGCGGAACGGCGGGCGACAAAGCAAAGATCGAGCGGAGCCGCCCGCCAAAAGAGACCTCGCGGCCTGCGTCGTCCGCATCGCCTCGGCCGATCATCGAGATCGCGTTGTAAGGGCACTGCGTCGCGCAGTCGCCGCAGCCGATGCAGGTCTTGGGATCGATATCGATGTGACCGTCAGGCCGTCGCGCGATGGCTCCGGTCGGGCAGCCGGTCAGGCATTCGGGATCGTGGCAGTGCATGCAGACGGTCGGGACGAGCACGTTCTGCAGCGAGCTCCGGCCGGGCCGTACGGGCCGCTCGATATGAATGCCCCTGCGGACGAGCCGCGAATGCCCGTGTACCTGATGACACGCATAAGAGCAGTTGCCGCAGCGGACGCACTTTGCCATGTCCATCACGAGAAGGTTGGCTCCGTCGACGACGTCGGTCTCGATCTCGCGGTTCGCGGCTTTAAGTGCGGCAGAGGCGGCCTCGGCCTTTGGAGCGTCGTCGCGCACCGACGCCTCTCTGAGCACCGGCAGTACGCCGCGGCGCAGGGCCTCGTCCTCGCGCAGCCGCGAGACCGCGATCTCAAAGACCTCTGCGCGCCCGCGGACGACGGCCGAGAACGGCCATCGAGCGGACGGGGCCTCTGCCGCCTCGACGCCGAGGCAATTGCCCGCGCCGACAAAGTCGAGCGCGGCCCCCGACTCGGTCTCGAGCAGCGAGGCCGCGGCCTTCGGGTCGAGGTCGGTGCCCGCGACACGCTGTATCCAGCCGCGGCGCAGGTACAGGACGCGGTTGACCGGGTCGCCGTGCCGGAACAGCACGTGGTCGTCCTCGTACGTTACAAATCGCGACGCGTCGGCAAGCCGGCCGAGAACGTCGGCATCGAGCCGTCCGCCGGCAAAGTCGCGCAGCTCGCTGATCGTGAGAGCGGCGCCGTATTCGCGATAGCTGCGGTCGATCGCGCGTGCAAACTTGGGCAGCTTTCTGAGCAGGCGCAGCGCCGGCCGCGCGAGCTCGAGCACGAGTGCCGGCCGGTCGCCCGTGACCGAGATCGTCGCGCTCCGCCGCGCACCCGCAAGCATCGCCATTTCACCGAACGAATTTCCCTGCTTGACCTCGCCGAGCACGAGCGGATCGCCGCCGTCGGTACGCTTTGAGGCCGCGAGCCGGCCGTCGACGAGGACGTAAAAGATGTTTGACTCCCAGGTGCCTTCCTCGACGATCGTCTCGCCCGGCAAATATTCGAGCAGCCGCACGTACGGCCCGACCTTGTGACCGCGATAGCCGCGGCCGAAGAGGATGATGTCCATCTCGAGCTCGTGACGAAACTCGCCGTTCGGCAGCTTGTCGACAAGCTCCGACACGATCTCGACCCGTTCAAAGGCTTGGACGATCTGCTCGTGATTGTTGATCACTCGCGGCATCTCTGATCGAACTTTGCAGCGGCCCGCACGCGGCTACCCGCGGGACAAAAGATAAAGGATAACGGCCGCCGCCGCGAGCGCGGCGACAGCGAGCAGCAAAGCGACCGCCGAGGCGACCAGCACGACGATCCACTTCGTGGAGAGGCCCGGCTTGCCGGGGCCGCGCTCGGCTGACGGCGCGGCAGACGGAGGCCGCGGCGGAGCCTCATCCGCGCTGCTGCTTGCGACCGGCTTCAGAGTGGTGACGGACGAGGGCCGCGGCGGAGCTTGGCCGGTCGTCGGGGTCTTGTCGTCCGTCCGCGCTCCGGCGTCGGTGAGCCCCATATCGCTCAGGACCTGGTTGAACATCGTCTGCCCGAACTGAACCGTCCGCGGCGAGGCGTCGTAGTCGGACGCGTCCTGGCGCGACTCTTCGGCGATCATCGCGGCACCGCACTCGGGGCAGAATGCCTTTGCGGCATCGACCGATCCACCGCATTGAGCGCATTGTCGCTGTTCCATGATTATTGCGGCTTCTTGTGACAAATGGTGCAGTCTTTGGACGTGGCAAATCCCGGCTTGCCCTTTAGATCCGGCCGAAGTGCCGCCGCCGCGTCGTGACAGGTGTTGCAGTTTATGTGATAAGCCAGCTCGTTGTTGAGGTCCTTGGTGACCGACTTGCCCTTTTCGTCGTAGGTCGCGGTGGGCATCGTCTTGTCCTCGGGCACGGCGCCGTCTTGAAAGTGGCAGTCACGGCAGCTCGATATTTTGAAGTTTGACGACTTCCAAAGATCGAGCGTCAGCACGAAGTCGCGCTCAGAGGTCTTGAGCGGCGGCTTGAGCGCCGACTTTGGCTGGTCGGTGTGATGACACTCGACACAGCCGACGACAGACTTGCCGTCGGGACTGTACTTTTGAAAGGCGTGCGTGTCGTGATCGAAAGGAACTTCGCCGTACTGAGGATCGACGCTGTCCTTGCCGAGCGTGAAGTGCCTCGGTATGGTTCGGCCGCCGGGCGACGGCTGGGCCGCGGGTGCGGCGTTGGCGGCGGGCGGCGTCGGCGCGACCTGGGCCGATACTGTTGAGGCGATACGGCCGGCGACGCCCGAGCCCGCGATGAGCACGGCCGAGGCGGCGGCAAATACGACGATAACGCCGAATTTGGCTTTATTTTTCATAAGTTGAGCGAGGCGGTCCGCTGCTGAAATGCTGAAATATTAGAACTCGCCTGATTTCAGAATGTCAACAATTCGACGCGATCGCCAGACGGCTGGCCGGCAAAGGCCGACCTCCCGGCTAGAAAACCTTAAAGTCGTCGCGCGTATGACAGCGTCGGCAATTTGAAAAATCGTTTATCCCGCCGCCGAATGCCCGCGTGCCGTTGTGGCACGTGTAGCATGTCACGCCGCCCGGGTTGGGCCCGCGCTCCGGATGCTCGAACGCGACGGCCGACGTTACCTGTCGCGACTGCGGAGCGCCGGGCCTGACGGTGTGGCATTCGGTACAGCTCATCCGGTGGTCGGCGTGGCTGAAGATGACCGTAAAGAGATACCTCGACTGCGGCGTGCGGCTGTACGGCGCGAGCTCGTGACAGACGCTGCAAGAGCCGATCTTGCTCTGCGGCGTGTGACACTCGTAGCAGTTTGAATGCGCTTGTATGCCGGCCGGGATCGTCTTGCCCGCGCCGCGCGGCGCGTGGCACGACGCGCAGCCCTCGGCCGGACGGCCTTCGCCGCTGAGATGCTTTGAATGGTCAAACTTCATGTTAAAGCCCTCTTCAAATTTCGCCGGGAAGGCCCTCACCGGCGGCGGCTGCGTGCGCGTCTCCTGATGGCAGATCGAGCAGATCTGCCCCTCGGTGCTCGTGAACTGATTAAGATGACAGCCGACGCACGCCTCGTGAGCGGCGAATCGTATCTCGACGCCGCCCTCGCGCCGGTGGCACGAGTCGCATGCGAACTGACGATGCTCGGGCACCTCGTGCGAGAACGTGCTGAAGTCGGTCGAGACATTCCTCACCGGCGGCGGCACGGGCGTTTCGGTCCCGGTGAGCGTGACAGGCACCGTACGGTTCGACGAGTTGACCAGACAGCTCGCGACAAAGATCGAAGCGGCTATCGAGACAAGGAGTATCTTGGCAAGCTGTATATACATTGCGATGCAAAGCTGCCTACTGCGGGCGGTGGGTCGCCGGCACCGGAAAGCGTCCGATCTCGGTCGAGTGACAGTAGGTGCATTGAAACGGCGACTGCTTTGCCGCGATGCTGTCCTCGCGTTTGCCGATCTCTTCGCCGAGATGCTTGGAGTGACACGAGCTCGTGCTGCATGTGAGGATCGGCACGTCGGCGTCCAACATTGTGCGAACGTCGGTATTTTGCGTGATGCGGATGTGACAGCTCGCGCAGTCGCGGCCGGCGTGGTCCTTTTGCTGGTGGTCGAACTTGATCGAGTATCGCCGGATGATCTCGCTTGCGGCGACCGGCGACGGCGAAAGCTTGTGACAGCCCGCGCAGTTCGAGCGGATCGGCTCGACCGTCTGGTAATGGCACGTGAAGCATGACGCGTGCGACGAAGGTGCGGTCATAAAGAATTCGGGCTTTGGCGACAACGACTCGGCGGCCGGAGCAGCAAGCGGAGTTTGTCCCGCGCGGACGAGGTCGCGGGCCTTGAACTTCGGCATCTGCGCGTACGGCACGTGGCAGACCGCGCAGCTGTTGTACTGCCGAGCGCCGTCGACGTCGGCCGACGGCCCGCGCATCGGCGCAAAATGCGCGACGGCGACCGCCTCGCTACGCGTCTGCCGCGTGTCGACAAAGGCGAGGATGTTCTGGTGCTTGTCGTGCGGGAACGCGACGGCAAAATCGCTCTGAGCGCCCTTTGGCGGAAAAGGCTTTCGCGCGACGCCGCGCGGGCCGGGATTGGTATGACATCCGGCGCAGATCGCCGGCGGATTAAAAAAGTCGCGCCGGTGACAATTGACGCACGACGCGTGGCCGGGAAAGTCGGCGACGTCGGGGAATCCGCGGGCGGTCGACCAGTTCGGCGTCGGGACCTTGTGACACGAATTGCAGCTCTGTTTTTTATGCGCCGCCGTTGCGTGGTCAAATCCGCCGCGCCGCTGCTGCGCCGACGAGCGGTCGAGAAGCCCCGCGGCAAAGACGACCGCGGTCATGACTATGACAGCGATGCGAAAGGCGTTCTTCATTTCGCTCCGCAGCCTCCGGTCGAGCATCGTTTGAGATCTTTGACGATCACCTCGCAGGCCTTGACGGTCTTGCCGACGTCGGGCAGCCGCAGCGTCGCGCGCTTGTCGGGCTGTATCTCGATCTGGCAATTCCAGACGTAGCCTTTGCCGCCGAGCTCGATCGGAACAAGGTTGGTCACGAGAAACGTTTCGCCTTTTTTGCCTGCCGGCGGCGCGACCGGTATATCGACAAAGAGCGTCTCGACAGAGATCGTCCCAGTCATCGACGACTGCAGCGGACGCGCTTCGCCGGTGATCTGCGCGAGCAGAGCGTCGCGGCGTCGATAAAAGCCGGTCGTAAGCTGCGGGCTCAAATTCGTCAGCAGCCAGTCGCGTGCGAGTTCGGGCTTTCGGGCAAAGGCGGTCAGGCCCGTCTGGTATGCGGCCTTGAATTCCGGCACGCGCTCGATATCGCCCTCGCCAAACCTGCGGCAGAATGGCGAGTCGCAATCCTCGGTCTCGAGCCAGCAGATGAATTCTCCGCTCGCCTTGACCTCGGCGTAATAGCAGTCGCGCGAGAGCGGCTCGGCGGCGCGGATGCGGTCGATGAGCGCCTTGTTCTCGGCGAGGCCGCCGCGGAAAAGATAAAAGCGTTTGCGGACCAGCTTTTCGGTCTTGCCCGCGTTGCTGAACTGTCCGATGAACCTAAGCGAGCCGGTCGCACCCTGAGCGTTGACGGATATCGCGCCGCTCGTGAACGAGAGCGTCAGGGTCACGGCAATAGTGAGGATCTTTCGTCGCATCTCGGGTGGCTCAGGGCAGTGTCGGACGCGCCGGGAATTTGAGGAAAGGCAGCCGCACGCCGCGGACAAAGAACCTGTCAGACCTGATCGCATCCGGCGGCGGAAACCGGTTGGCTCCTGCCGCGGCGATTAGGTCGTCCTGGTCGATGCCGTCGCCGCTGATGCCGATCCCCCCGATCAGCGTGCCGCCGCGATAGAGCGGGACGGCGCCGGCGAAGATCTGTATGCCGTTCTTAAGCTCAGCGACGTTTGTGCACGGGCATGGCACGAGCATCGAACGTTTCTTCATCCCTGACGAAGCGCACATCATCGGCGGCGACACGATCGCCGTCCGCACGAGATCGAGCTGCAGGCCGACGTTGAACGGGCTCCAGTCCGCGTAGGCGGTGCTGAAGGGGCCGGCATTCGAAGTGTTGATCCCGTCAGGCAAAAACGGCCGGTGCAAAAATCCGAAGCCGCGGTCGCTGAAGGCGATCGCGCCGTTCAGAGCGATGCCGTCCGCCGCGGCCCGCGAGACCCACGATCCGAATCCGGCCGCCGAGAGCTTTGCCGCCGCGTCCGCGCGCGACATAAAGGCGACCGTTCGGGCCTTTTGCACCGCGACGTCGAGACCGAAGACCGGCGCGTCCTGCTGCCTGAAGATGCCGGTCACGGCGCCGTTGACGTCGACGACCGCTACCGTCACGCGCGCGTTGCTGCCGATCGGCTGGCGGATCGCGGCCCGTGTGATGTTTGCCATCACGGCCGCGTCGGCGATGATCTGGTCGGTCTCGGCGGCGGTGAGCGTCGCTCCGGCGACGGTCGGAAAGCGCGAACTCCTCTCGCCCGCGACGCCGCCCGCCGTCGAGGCGACAAAATCACTTGGGAAGGCGCCGCTGATCGGCGAGGTAACAACGCCCGGCAGGCTGCCGAACGGTATCTGTGCCGGCGTCGGCGGATCGGCGACATTCGAGTACGGCAGCCGAATGCCCTCGACAAGGATGTTGTCGGCCCGGATGGATGCCGGAGCCTCAAAGCCTCGGGCAGCGGCGGCGGCGATCAGCTCTTCGGCCGGCTGATCGAGATCGTTCGGGTCGCGGTCGACCGTGTACAGGCCGTCACCCTCGACGCCGACGCCGCCGATCGAGACGCCGTTACGATAAAGCGGCAGCCCGCCCGGATCGGCCGAGAGACCGAGCGGCAGGCCCGCGATCGCGATGTCGGAGCATGCGAGACTCGAGAACTGCACGCCGTAAAGCGGCCCGCCGGGACGATCGTTAACGCCCGGCGGGAAATGCTCCTGAATGATAAAGCCCGCCGTTCGCGTCGTAAAAGCGTTGCCGGCGGTCGAGAAGAGCGCTGCCGTGCCCGCTTTTGACTGCGACGCCGCCGCGCTCGACACGAGCAGGTCCTCGAGGCCCTGCCCCGCACGGCCAACGCTGCGGACGCGCGTCGTCGACGGAGCTCCCGTCATCGTAAAAGTCCCGAGCAGATGGCCCTCGTGATCGGTCACCGAGACCGTCACGCGCTGATTCAGCGCTACGGCGGCCGATACGGCGCGAGCGATTATCGACTGCACGTCGCCGGCAGTGAGTTGAGTTTGGGCTGTGACCGGAACGATCGAAAGGAATGAAAGTAAAACTCCGGTCAAAAGCTGCGGCTTGCCTATCCGGAATCGACCTAGCATGATCGAGACGAATTGTATCCGATATCACGCGCGAGTCAAGATGAAGAACCGCCTCACCGAAGATGTGCCTCATGCGAACAACCGGGTCGGGCCTACTTTCTTGACGATTCTTGCGATCATCGCAGTCGGTCAAGGAGATCATCGGCGATCCTTCGTAATTCGCCATCTTGTTTGATGCGCGAAAGTGCGGCGGCGTGGCGGCGGCTGATGGTGGCGATGCCGAGCCCGGTGATCTCTGAAAGCGCCTTAGTGTTCAGGCCCGCCCGTCTGCCGGTCAGGATCAGGCCTTGTGCCGTCCCTGCAGCACGTGACCTACACGTCGGTACCTACGGTTATAGTACTGGGCATACCCTACTCAGCAGCCGCTGCATGATCCGCCCGACATCGTCCGTCATCCTCTCGATCAGCAGATGAACATGGTTCGTCATCAGGCAATACGCGTACAGATAGAACGGGAGCCGCTCTTTCAGCGCAGCCAGCAGCTTCATGAACCTCGCATGGTCATCTGCATCATGAAAGATGTCCTGCCGGGCGACCCCGCGAGTGATGATGTGATACAGCCCGCCCTCGACCTCGATCCTCATCTGTCTTGCCATATCTAGCCGACGATCTCATCCAGCAGAGCCAACAAATCGCAATATCGCAAGTCTGACCCCTTACTCATCCGTCCCGGCCAACATGTTCTGGGAAAGAGATTCTTACCCTCGCTAACGCATGTTAACCTTTGACCAAAGACGATCAAACAAAAGGCCGATTAATAGGCTGAACCCGAACGCTGACAAAATGTCAATCACCAAACCAAGCCAAAGAATTTCTTTAAAAGTCAACAACCCGCTTTCCAAGTAAAAATGCATCGGAAAACCAAAACTCCAGCCACAGTCATCTATGGTCGCAGGACAAACGTTGTGCAAATAGCTTAAGCCATTAAGCACAGTAAATATCAGGATTCCAAAAGCAAAACTCGCACCAAAATACTTTGATTTGAATTGAAATTTCATACTTAGTGTTTAGTACGTCTTTGAGGATTGCTTGGATTTCTTGATCGAATTGCGTTTTCAAAGACTTGCCAGCCTGCTTCCCTTAAGCGACCTCCTGACATTGCCGGAGTACCTTGGCTTCTCATCCTGTCCCAAGCGTGTCCAAATTCATGGGCATCAACCATTTCATTGGTAACCGTAAGTGCGTTTCCGTCGCTTGTTTTGTCCTTTAGACCTCCACGATTCTTTGCCTCTTGGGTCACTATTTCGCCAGCGCGGGGATGAACGAAAATCTGAATATTGCCTGAAGAACTGTCTTTCCCCGACACTGTGAGCCCGCCGGCGTAAGTTCTAGTATTTAGGTCAATCTCATACCCGTTCACGTTTGTAAATTTCTCAGTCACGCTAAATTCTACAACCGCGCTTGAATTCAGCATTTCAGCCATTCCGGTGCTAAATTCCTTGTTTAGATCATCGTCTCCAATCTTTTGCATTTTCGCCACGTTCTCGTTTGAAAGCGAAAGTCTTCGACCATCAGCATCTACTTTAACGAGGGCAAATCGCTCCTCGCCAAGCGTATTTCTGATTCGCTGAAGGGCCGCTTTTCGTTCTTCTTCGTTCCCGGTAAGCCAGATTATCTCCCCTGATGGGTCGATATATTTCAGCGGGTTATTTATCGCGTATGGATATCGGTTCAACTGCTGCGGTTGGCTGAGGTATCGGTTCAGCATTGCCCTCGCCTTTTGTTCATCTCTTTCGTATTGAACTTCCGCAACAATTTTATATGGGTCGGGCGAAGTGAAACGCCCATGGTTGTAGCCGTAGTAACGAGCTTGCGCGAAATCCAAATCGATCTCATTATCCCGTTCATAGCCGGTGAATTGTTTGCGGATGGTGTCGCCGTCGTAACCTAAGCCCGTTGTGCGTTGGGCGGTGGAGATCTCTTCGCCGAATGGATGATAGTCATGCCTTGCGGTGACATTTCCATTCGCGTCGGTGTTGATTCGCGGGGAGCCGAGGTGGTCGGCGGTGAGGTATGCGACCTTGGCATCCTGCACCGGCGCGACGACGGTTGAATACTCAGCAATAAGTTTCGCTCCGGCGTCGTAAACAAAAATCGTAGTCTCTCCGTTTGGCACGACTTTCTTCACTCGTTTTCCGTCGCCGTCAAAGTAATAAGTTCCAAGCGTTGCGCTGCTTGCGTTTGTAACTGCTACGTGCTTGTTTTCGGCGTCATACGTGAATGTTCTGCCTTCAGCGTCAGTGATGACATTTCCGGCTAGATCGTATGTCCAGCCTTGACCGGTTGTGAAACGATTTTTCGTCGCGTCTATCTGAGGATTTGTGACGTTCGGGTTCGAAAAAGATGCGGGAAATGTTGTATTTGATTGGTCAAATCTTCGATTGCCGTATCTGTCGAATGTGTAGGTCTGCCGCCAAGTCGTCAGTTCGCAGCATTTTTTTCTTCGGCTGATTTAAGTCGGTTCAACGAGTCGTACACGTAGCTTTGAGTGAAAACTAGCGGTGATTGGTTGCTTCTTTGCACAGTGATTTGCTGACTTAAAACATTTCCGTTATTCTCCGTCGTGCCGTAGGAATAATCAAGCTTCAGCAGATTCGTTGCATTAAGTATCCGCCATAAGCACACCAAGGCCGGCTTCGCATCCTCAGGGAAAGTTCGAACTGGTCAAGCTCCTCCCCCGCGAAAAGCAAAAGTTCTTCCTCCAATTCCTCGATACCGTCCTCGACAACCAACAAAAGCAAAAGACGTGAGCAAAAAGATCGCCACACAAGAAAGGCTGTGGGTTTTATTTATTGATTCCGGTCGTACTTTGGCTGCTGGCGTTAGCAAGCCTTAGTCTCCAAACACGCTTAACCGTCTCTCCGACGGTCAGAGGCATTTGCTCGAACGACTTTGTTGTTACTCCTAGGTCAGCGCCGAGCTCTTCTCGTATCCTGTCGAACATCTCAAAGTAATCGAGCCAGTCTGGTTTCGTAAACCAGTTGCCCGAGGAATCATACTCGCGCCACTCGGCGAACCACCGAAGATGAACCGAATGATGAAGCTCACTCTTGGCAATTGATTCAATTTGGGTGAACACGTCAATCATGGAATTGCCAGAGGCATCGACCTCCAACTTGCTATAGACGACTCGCGTGAGGTCGTCCAAGCTTTTGCATGATCGTAGTTCCTCGTCAGTGATATTTACACCAAGCTCTGTTGCTAAGGTTTCCTTGAATACGTCGGTGTTGTCGAGCGAAAAGGCTCCACGCATATTTGGATCTAGTTCGGCGAGATCCGTCAGAATCTCGGAAAGGGACCCAAAGCTACTTATAGAGGCATCTTCCATAGTTGTCTCCTGCTCTGTATCCACATTCAGCTTGGCACGCTGCGAAAGCGCCCGTTGCAAAACCTGCTTCAAGGGCTAATAGACCACCGGCAAGGACGGCACTGACTCTACCTGCGGTTTTGCCAAGATTGCTAACCCATCTGTTGCTTCCTGTGGGTGTGCCTCTAAGAGCAGAGGCTGCTCTGTGCTGCCAACTAGATTGGCCTGAAGGTGTGGCGCCACCAATCGGAGTTCTTGGGTACTGTCCAAAAAGAAGGTTCGCTCCTTGATTGAGAGCCGCCGCCACAGTGCCCGTAACAGTAAGCCCTTGCAGAACCTCACCAGTTCCCTCGGGTCCCACCGCATCTCCTAAAGCTCGCGCAGCAAGGTCGGGACGTGCGGTGTTCAAGCAACGAGAAATACAATTAGCGATTTCGCGCAGAATACTACAATCTCTTCCAGAGGAAGAGCTGTTGCCGCCTGATGGAACAGTACACGCTAGGCCTGCTGATGGATTCGGATTAAGGGAGCTAAAGGGCGAAGTACTGTTCTGCCCAAAGTCCATTAACGACATCGGCCCCGTATCAATGGTTTCCGATTCCGACGTAGATTGCACCGGGGTTTTGTCGCCACCAAAGTCCCAGGTTCCGCTCTTCTCGTTCCAACAGGCCCCGAGATCATCGACACACTCTCCGTCATAGTCTCCGAGTACATTTCCGTCCTTATCCGTATGCCACATCCCAGTAGGGTCGGTGAATTTAAGCGGATTATTTAATGCTCGTATATACAGGTTCCAAGATTGGGGCGTTATCCGTTGCTGATCGATAAACGGAGCATCTAGCGAAGTGAAGCGTCCGTGATTGTATCCATAGTAGCGAGCCTGCGCGAAATCGAGAGAAGATTCATTATCACGTTCATATTGGGTGAACTGTTTGCGAACGGTGTCAGCAGTGTAGCCGAGAGATTGGGTTCTTTGCGCCGTGTAAGTCTCTTCTCCAAACGGCATATAATCGTGCCTGGCGGTGATATTTCCATTTGCGTCAGTGTTGATTCGTGGTGAACCCAAGTGGTCGTTTGTCAAATAGCTGGTCTTTGCCGTTGATGCTGGCTCGACGATTGTTGAGTATTCTGCAACTAGCTTAGCAGACGCGTCATAGACGAAAACGGTTGTTTCGCCTGTGGACGGAACAACTTTCTTTATTCGCAAGCCATCGCCATTGTAAAAATACTGGCCGACGACGCCGCTTGAGTTAGTTACCTGAACTTGTTTGTTTTCGCCGTCATAGATGAACGTGCGGCCTTGCGGGTCGGTGGTTGTATTGCCGGCGGCGTCGTATTGCCAGCCGGTTGAGGACAGGCGGTTGTTGCTCGTGCTGATCGTCGGATTCACGATTGGAACGTCCGCCGGACAAACAGTCTGATTCGGCGGCGTGCCGCAGTTCTTCGGCAGCGTCTTCGTATTCGCCTCATCAAACCGCCGATTGCCGTAGCGGTCGAAGGTAAAGGTTTGTTTCCACGAAGGCGTCGGGTTGCCGTCGATGTTCTCGGTCGCGGACTTTAACCGGTTGAGTGAATCGTAATTGTAAGTCTGCACCGCGGTGAATCCGTTGTGGGTCGTGCCATCCTTCACAACCGTCGGCACGGTGATCGTCTGCTTTGTCACATTGCCGTTATTGACCGCCGCTACGGCTCCGTATTCGTAATCGAGCTTGAGAAGGTTGGTCGCCACCTGCGTCGTGCCGAGAGCGATCCGTGTCGGCTGCAGGCGGGTGTTGAAGACGGTCGATTCCCATAGCCCGTTGCCGAGCTGCATCGAGGTGACGGCTCCTGCGGCGTTGTAGGTGAAGCTGCTGGCATAGTTCCAAAGACCGGCTCGGTTTGTGCACGCGGCGTTCGTCGCCGGATTGGCATCAAGGCATTTGCCGCTCTGCACGATCGAGAGATCGCCGCTCATGTCGAGAACATTCTTCACCACCCGCCCGCTCGGGTAAGTCTCTTCGATCAAGGCGCCGGCAAGATTGCACGTGTAGCCGGTCGTGTAGCTCACCCCGGCGGTCGTCTGCTTGTGCGCCGTCACACGACCAAGGATGTCGAAGGCGGTGTATTCGGTTGTTGAGACGGACGAGCTAACTTTCGTCAGCTTGACTTTGCTGGATGAAATGCCGCCCGAGACATTCACACCGTCTTAGAAATAACTCACATTTTGCGTCGGTTGGCAGGGGCGTTTGCAGCAACTGCGACTTTGAAAAGTTACTGATCCAAAAAGGATGCTGGGATGTTCTTTTGTCACTCAGCTCGGATGCCTTAAACGGCCAAAACAGCCGGCCGCACCCGTGCGCGCGACTATCGAGATCACTTCATAGATGACCCCGGTTTCTGCCTAGTGGGTCGAGCCGAGGGGGTCGGAGGAGGTCGAGAGTAGAGAATTGTCATTCACGAAATCTGAGACCCAGCTAAGGGAGGGGATCAGGTGCTGACCGGGTTCTGAAGAATAATATCCAGAAAACAGCGTTACCGGCGAAATACCAAATTGAGGGCAGGGCGAACGCCCAAGGAGAATACCTTAGTACCATTACGGTATGATTAAATCCGTCCCCGGTTTCCACGAGATACGCGGTGATCGGTGTTAGCACATAGTGAAAAAGAACGAGTCCGGCTGCTAAAACCCGTCTACCTCGTTTGGCGTCCGGGTTCAGCAGAAGAATTCCGGCGCCAAATGCCCAAACTGTGAGCAACGGTGTCGCGAACAACAGCGTACCGTGTCCCCCTCCCAACATCGTTACTGCAAACACGAAGCAACCCGCAAGGTAAAGAACGGTGAAAAGTAGTCTATAAAACAATCCCATACTTGCTCCTAAAATCGATTACTCATCGTCAAGAACCTTAACTTCCGTTTTGGTCTTCTTTTTTCGTCGCTTTACCTGACCGCTCGCACCAGCGGGTTTCCCATAGTTAACCGCGTAACGCATTAACTCAAAAAGGATTTGCCGCTTCTCATTGCGTCCTTCAGTTTTCGCCCACTCTAAGAGCTTGTCGTTGATGAACCTATCATTTTCCCATGGAATCGGTCTTCTCAATGCCGTCAGCCTTCCGGAAGCAACAAGCGCATTTCTTGCTGCAAGGAGTTTCGCTAGTGTATCTCGCGCCATACGTACTGCCTTCTCTGGGTCAAATGTCGTTTTGTCATATTTTGCCATTTCGTCGTAAGCCTTCTTAAGGCTATCGAGAGGATGTTGCCAATCCCAATTATCCGGAAGCGCTGTGCCCTGTCCTAAAAGTGCGTTAAAGCCTTCGTGAGAAAAAGAATCCTGCTGAGCGTGAAGATAAGTTCCTAACGCGGCTAATGCAGCGTCGCCCGAGCCTCTCATAGCTATTCCTTCAAATTGTCCCCAAAGGTGATACCGCCGACCCTCTGTTGTGAAATGCCAATTGACTCTATTCCGATACCCAAAATCCAGCAAGCTATCCGTGGGCATCGCACCGAGTCCCGATTCCGGATCATCGAGCCATTGATTCGCATTGCCAATAACATTTCCCTGCGCCTCGCTAAATCCCACGACAACCGCTAGTGCAGCAGTCAAATCTCTGTGAACGTCCTCTTCGTAACCGCCCCCAGAATCAATAAACCCAAGTGGGTTGTTCAAGCAATACTGAAATCGGTTGTGAGTTGCAGGGGAATAGATGTCGGGCGCAACGGGGTCGGCGCTGTAAAAACGGCCTATGTGATTCGAATACCTTCGCAAGTTGGCGTAATCGAGATCGGGGCTCTCTTCGTCACGTTGGTAGACTGTGAATCTTCGCCGGACTGTGTCAAGTCCGGTCGTTCGCTGAGGCGTACTGATTTCCTGTCCGAACGGATAATAGTCGTGACGTGCCGTGACGTTCCCGGACTCGTCTGTGTTGGTTCTCGAAGAGCCGAGATAGTCCGTTGTCAGGTAGTTGACTTTGGCGTTCTCGACGGATTCGACCACTGTTGAGTATTCAGCGATGAGTTTTGCTCCGGCGTCGTAGACGAAGATCGTTACTTCACCGGTTCCGGGGACGATCTTTTTGACACGTTTTTCGTCTCCGTCGAAGAAATATTGGCCGATCACTGTGTTGTATTGGTCTCGGACTTCGGTCTGTTTGTTCTCGCCGTCGTAGATAAACGTGCGGCCTTCGGGGTCCGCGGTTGTATTGCCGGCGGCGTCGTATTGCCAGCCAGTTGAGGTGAGTCGGTTGTTGGCGGTCGAAATGGTCGGATTGCAGATCGCTTCGGGGCAGTTCGGGTCCGGGAACGTCGTGTTCCCGTTCGCAAAATCAAACCGCCTGTTGCCGTGTCTATCAAAAGTAAAGGTGTGTTTCCACGACTGACTCTGTGAACCTTCGTTCGGAGTGACCATCTCGTTTGCGTCCTTTAGCCGATTCAGCGAATGGTAAGCGCTGTTTTCTAGCCCCACTTGGAATACGCTGCTGGTGCGTCCGCATATAATGACTCTCAGTATGGTATTAGCTTGCGGAATCAATTTGTCCGGCAACTGCAATTTCCTAAGGTAGATAAGGTTCCTTTTTGGGGAACCGGAGAAATGACAGCCAAATCACTGCTTGTCCAGTTAGATACCATAATACCGTAAAAATGCAGTATAAATTATTGATTCGCATTACCATGGCTAACCTACCGCTATCGCCACTT
>JBKBYA010000003.1:0-280768 GCA_046313635.1 Pyrinomonadaceae bacterium
CCGCGAAGGCGGCCGCACCGTCGGTGCCGGCACGGTCACCGAGATCATTGACTAGTTTCTGGGCCTCGAGTTTCGGTTCGGCGGTTGTCGGTTGAAAGGCTGACAACCGCCGATTGGCCGAGAACAACAAAAGGAATTAAAGAGTTTTATGCCGCGCGACAACATTATTTTGCAGTGCACCGAGTGCAAAGAGCGCAATTACGTGACGACCAAGAACAAAAAGACCACGCCCGCAAGGCTGGAATTCAAAAAGTTCTGCCGTCGCTGCCGCTGCCATACGGTGCATAGAGAGAACAAGTAAGGGAGTTTTCGAATTGCGATTTTCGATTTGCGACTAGCTCGTGATCGAAGCGGTCATGCCGCAATCGAAAATCGGCAATCGAAAATTGGAAATTCACTCAGGGGTATGGTGTTAACGGTTAGCATGGAGGTCTCCAAAACCTTAGGTCCGGGTTCGAATCCTGGTACCCCTGCCAGCATTTTTTAGAGGAGAAAACGCCCGTGGCGGAAGCAGTCGCGTTAGAAGAAAAAAAGCAGAAGCAAGGCATCGGCGAATTCGTGCGCGAGACGCGCGCCGAGTTGGACAAGACCACGTTCCCGTCCTCCGATGACGTCAAAAAGACCACGATCATCGTGGTCGTCAGCGTGCTGTTCTTTGCTGCGTACCTTTTTGTTGTCGATCACGCATGGACGTATGCGATCGACGGCTTGACCTGGGTGATCAACAAGATCGCCGGCGTTTAGAGGATCTTTGGCAATGAAGCAGTGGTATTTCATCCACACGTATTCCGGACACGAGAATAAGGTCGTTGAGAGCCTCCAGGCGCGCATTCGCGATATGGAGCTCGGCGAGCAGATCACCGACGTTCTCCTGCCTAAAGAAAAGGTCATCGAGAAGCGCGGCAACAAGGAATACGTTTCTGAGCGGATGTTCTACCCGGGCTACGTGCTGGTCGAGATCGAGTGCGACGACAAGGGAAAGATACCCGATAACGTTTTTCACGTCATCAAGTCTACGCCGAAGGTCACGGGCTTTTTAGGCGGCAAGCAGCCGACGCCGCTCTCGCAGGGCGAGGTCGACCAGATCGTTCACAACATCGAGGTCGCGACCGAAAAGCCGAAGCCGAAATTCTCATACGAGAACGGCGAGGTCGTCCGCATCAAGTCCGGCCCGTTCGCCAGCTTTACCGGCAAGGTCGAAGAGGTGAACGAGGAGAAATCGACGCTCAAGGTCACGGTGACCATTTTTGGACGATCGACACCGGTCGAGCTCAATTTCCTCGACGTCGAAAAGGTCACGTTCGCCGAAGAAGATTAATAAATGAGGACATTCCCGAGCGAGACGTTCGGGATCGTAAATCGAAAGACAAATGGCAAAGAAGATAACTGGTTACATCAAGCTGCAGATCCCGGCGGGCAAGGCCAATCCGGCGCCGCCGATCGGCCCCGCTCTCGGCCAGCACGGCGTCAACATCATGGAGTTCTGCAAGGCTTTCAACGCCAAGACGCAGAACGACGATCCGGATATGAAGATCCCGGTCGTGATCACGGTCTACGCCGACCGCTCGTTCACGTTCGAGACCAAGACGCCGCCGGCCGCCGACCTGCTCCGCAAGGCAGCGGGCATTCCGAAAGGTTCGGGCAAGCCGAACCGCGAGAAGGTCGGCTCGATCTCACGCGACAAGATCCGCGAGATCGCTGAAAAGAAGATGCCGGATCTCAATACGACAAACATTGAGGCCGCGGTACGCACCATTGAGGGCACTGCAAAGTCGATGGGACTGACCGTCGAAGGCTAAAACTAAGGGGCACGGGACGAAAAGGTCCCGTGTGACTCAATAGGGAGGGAATCGCAAGATTCCCGCTATCACCTGGAGGTAAAATGAAACGAGGAAAGAAGTATCTGGCGGCTCTCGAAAAGGTAGAGCCGAACAGGAAACACACGCTTGAAGAAGCGGTCTCCAAAGTGAAGGAGATCGCGTTCGCCAAATTTGACGAGACGGTCGAATTGACGATGTGGCTCGGCGTCGATCCGCGAAAGGCCGATCAGCTCGTCCGAGGGACGATCGTCCTCCCGCACGGTCTCGGCGGCAAGGCAAAGACGGTCGTCGTCATCGCCCAGGGCGACAAGATCCGTGAGGCACAAGAGGCCGGAGCGGACATTGCCGGCGGCGACGACATCGTCGAAAAGATCAAAGGCGGCTGGCTCGAGTTTGACGCCCTGATCGCAACGCCCGATATGATGGGCAAGGTCGGCCAGCTCGGAAAGATCCTCGGTCCTCGAGGGTTGATGCCAAATCCCAAGACAGGAACGGTCACGATGGACGTCAAGACGGCCATCCAGGAGACCAAGGCCGGTAAGGTCGAATACCGCGTCGACAAGACTGGCGTCATTCACTCGCCGGTCGGCAAGGTGTCGTTCGACACGGAGAAGCTGGTCGAGAACACGCGAGTGCTCATCAACGCCGTCGTCAAGGCAAAGCCGACGACCGCCAAAGGACGCTATGTCAAAAAGGTCAACCTGGCCGCTACGATGAGCCCGGGCGTTCTGCTCGACGAGCTCGCATTCAGTTAAGTGAGGAGCGATAGGGAAAAAAGATGAAAACAAGAGAGACAAAACAAAAAGATCTGGTCGCCCTCACCGAGTCGCTGCAGAAGGCAAAATCGGCGATGGTCGTCAGCTTTTCGGGGTTGACCGTAGCAAAGGACCAGGAGTTCCGCAATCGTCTGCGTGAGGCCGGTGCGAAGTACCAGGTGGTCAAGAACACCCTGGCCCGGATCGCGGTCAAAGAGACGCCGTTCGAGCAGGCGACCGAATCGTTTAAGGGCGTGACCGCGATCGCGTGGACCGAGAACGACCCGGTCGTTCTGTCCAAGGCGATCTCGAAGTTCATGAAGGACAACGCCGACATTTACACCTTCAAGTCGGGTGTGGTGGACGGCAAACTCGTGGACCTCAAGCAGGTCGAGTCGATCGCCAGCCTGCCGTCGAAGGAAGAGCTTATTTCCAAGCTTCTGTACGTTCTCAACGCTCAGGCACAGCGCATCGTGACGGTCATCAACGCTGTCCCGCGTGACCTCGCCATAGTGATCAAGCAGATCGGCGAAAAGGCTCCCGAGTCGCGTGGCGGAGACGCCGTTCAGGCATCGTCCGCGCCGGCCGAGCCGGAGACGACCGCCGAGCCGGCGTCGAGCGAGGAAGCTCCGGCCGCCGCGGCCGAGGAGACGCAGGAAGCCAAAGAGGCGGAGAATAACCCCGCCTCGCCCGAGGGCGAGCAGGCCGCGCAGGCCGACGCCGAGAACGCAGAATAGCTTTTGAGGCCCCGGGCCTCGATTTGAAATTGGATCGAGAGATCCTTTCCAGGCCGTGCTCAAGGAAAACGAGCCGGGCGATATGTCAGGTCGCCTGTGCTGCTCGGACGCGACGACGAGGGAGATGCACCCGCTTCGACGAGTCCCATGGGTTCTAGCGGCTGACAATGCAGACGATCGTTGATCGTTGTCTGTCGTTCGTTGCTGCTTGGCAACGAACCACGAACAACGAACGACGACCGCAAAAGTGAACTAAGAACCCTATTTAGGAGATAGAAAGAAAAGTCATGGCAATTACGAAAGACGATGTTGTTGAGTATTTGAAGGGAATGACGCTGCTTGAGGCGTCGGAGCTCGTCAAGGAATTGGAAGAGGTCTTCGGCGTGTCGGCCGCTGCCGCGGCTGCACCGATGATGATGGCGGCACCGGCCGCCGGTGACGGTGCCGCGGCTGCGGAGGAGAAGGATTCGTTTGACGTTATCCTCCAGTCCGCGGGCGGCAACAAGATCGGCGTGATCAAGGTCGTCCGCGAGGTCGTCGCCGGTCTCGGCCTCAAGGAAGCAAAGGATCTCGTCGACGGCGCTCCGAAACCGCTCAAGGAAGGCGTTTCGAAGGCCGAGGCCGAGGAGATCAAGGCCAAGCTTACCGAAGCCGGTGCAACCGTAGAGGTCAAGTAGGCCTCAAACTACGATCGATCCCGACGGCAGACCAATTGTTTGCCGTCGGGAAACTTAATTGGTAGACTCAAGTTCGGCGCTTAATGTAATAGGATGGGCGCAGCTTGCCCTATCGGGATGAGAAACTTTGCGGCTGCGTAGGTTTCTAATGGAATTAGTGCGATAAGCTGTCGCGTTTGCGGGAGAGTTGGTGTCTCTTTCGGGACTCTCGAACAATTTGACCAACGGTCGATAACTGCTCTTAAAAGCGGTCTGGGTAAAGTTTGCCCTCGACCGCATTTGCCGTCTCTGGCTGTCGACGGACGGGGTAAAACTTTCGGGCATCGTACCAACAAAACGCGGTTATTGCAACAGGTAATTTCGCCGCCTTCGATTCAAATTTTATGATCAACAATCCGCTTCAGAATAGTCCAAACGGTCTTGGAAGAAGGACGAGCCAATCGCCCGAGCGTGTCGATTTTTCCAAGATCTACACCTCCGCGCAGATCCCCAATCTGATCGAGGTCCAGCGGGAGTCCTACAACAGGTTCCTGCAGATGGACCTGATCCCGGAGGAGCGCGACAACATCGGACTGCAGTCTGTCTTTAGGTCGATCTTTCCGGTATCGGACTTTCGCGAGACCGCGACGCTCGACTTTGTCGAATATCAGATCGGCAACTGGCAGTGCAAGTGCGGAAACCTCGAAGGCCTCGAGCACTTGCGCTCAAACTGCAAGAACTGCGGGTCCAAGATCAAGGTCGACCCCTTTAACCCGGCAGAGGTCTTGTGCAACAACTGCGGAACGTTCAATGAAGTTCGCCCCAATCTCTGCAACAACTGCGGCGAGCCCGTCGGCCTCAAGCACAAGCACGACCAGCAGGAGTGCCAAGAGCGCGGAATGTCTTACAGCGTCCCGCTCAAGGTCAAGATACGTCTGACGGTTTTTGACAAGGACGCCGAGACGGGCGTCTCGACCATCCGCGACATCAAGGAAGAGGACGTCTTCTTTGGCGAGATCCCGCTGATGACCGATAACGGCACGTTCATCATCAACGGCACCGAGCGTGTGATCGTCTCGCAGCTCCATCGCTCGCCGGGCGTATTCTTCAAGGGCGACCGCGACGAGTATCTCGCGAAGATCATTCCGTACCGCGGCTCCTGGGTCGAGTTCGAATACGACCAAAAGGGCCTGCTGCACGCTCGCCTCGGCAAGCGCAAGATCCTGGCGACGATCTTTTTGCGGGCTCTCGGCCTCTGGCTCAATCCGCAGATCGATATGAAGACGGTCTCTGACAGCATCCTCGAGGAGGTTGTCAAGAACGCCGAATTTACCAACGCCGACATTCTCAAGCTCTTTTACACGACCGACACGGTCTCGATCGAGAAGGGCAAGGTCTTTGTCGCCGTCCGCAAAGAGGGCAGCACCAATCTCGCCGGCATGCGTGCCGAGCAGGACATCAAGGACAAGGGCGAGGAGGTCACCCGCAAGGGCAAAAAGATCACGCAGTCGGCGATCAAAGAGCTTCGCCGCCTGAAGGTCGACCGCGTCGAGGTCTCGCAGACCGAGTTCGAAGGAGCCTTCGCGGTCGACGACGTCGTCAATACCGAGTCGGGCGAGGTGCTGGTGGAGGCCGGGGGCGAGATCTCGCAGGCAAAGCTCCAGCAGATCATCGAAGAGGGCATCGAGAGCTTTAATGTCTTTTTCCCGCAGCGCGATCCGATCGGCGACGTCATCGCCCAGACGCTCAAAAAGGACACGATCGTCAAGCCTGTCGACGCTCTGCTCGAGATCTACCGCAAGATGCGGCCGGGCGACCCGCCGACCGTGCCGACGTCTTACCGGCTGATCGAAGGGATGTTCTTCGATGCTCGGCGCTTCGATCTGTCGCGGGTCGGCCGCCTCAAATTCAACATCAAGATGGGCCGCCCAGAGCGCGACCGTCTGGACGATCCGCTGCTCAACGCGCACGACTTTATCGACGTCGTAAATTACCTGCTCCGGATGAAGCGCGACAGCGAGAACTATGCTCAGGACGATATCGATCACCTCGGCAACCGCCGCGTCCGCGCGGTCGGCGAACTGCTCGAGAATCAGTTCCGCATCGGTCTCGAGCGTATGGAGCGTGCGATCAAGGAGAAGATGTCCATTCAGCAGGACATGTTCACGACCATGCCGCGCGACCTCGTCAACGCCAAGCCGGTCACGGCGGCGGTCCGCGAGTTCTTCGGCTCGTCGCAGCTGTCGCAGTTCATGGACCAGACCAATCCGCTGTCCGAGATCACGCACAAGCGCCGCTTGTCGGCGCTGGGGCCCGGCGGTCTGTCGCGTGAACGTGCCGGATTTGAGGTCCGCGACGTCCACCCGACGCACTACGGCCGCATCTGTCCGATCGAGACGCCCGAAGGTCCGAACATCGGTCTGATCTCGTCGCTGTCGTGCTTTGCGCGTATCAACGAATTCGGCTTTATCGAGTCGCCGTACCGCAAGGTCGAGAACGGCCGCGTCGTCGAGTACGTCAAGGTGCACAACGGCGGCGATACCAAGTTCAAGCCCGGCGATCACGTGCCGATGGACGACGTCCTGGCGGCCAACCGCAAGGCCAAGCGCAACGGCGAGAAGGAGGCTGAATTCGAGCCGTACCCGTTCTATCTGACCGCCTGGGAAGAGGACAAGTACATCATCGGCCAGGCCAATATCGAGCTCGACGAAAAGGGCAACCTCGTCAAGGAGCGCAACGCCGCACGGCTCCGCGGCGAATTCATCACCGCCGACCGTGCCGACATCCAGTACATGGACGTCTCGCCGAAGCAGCTCGTCTCGGTCGCCGCGTCGCTGATCCCGTTCCTAGAGAACGACGACGCCAACCGCGCTCTGATGGGATCGAACATGCAGCGGCAGTCCGTGCCGCTCCTGCGTGCCGAGTCGCCGTACGTGGGGACCGGTATGGAAAAGGTCGCGGCCCGCGACTCGGGTGCCGTGGTCGTCGCCAAGCGCGACGGCGTGGTCGATTACGTCGACTCCGAACGCATCATCATCAAGGCCGATCACAACGTCGACGGCACGATCTCTCGCGAGGTGACGGCCGACATCTATTCGCTGGTCAAATTCACGCGTTCCAACCAGAACACGTGTATCAACCAGCGGCCGATCGTCCAGGTCGGCGAACGCGTCCGCAAGGGCCAGGTGATCGCCGACGGCCCCTGTACCGACCGCGGTGAGCTCGCACTCGGCCGCAACGTTCTGGTCGCCTTTATGCCCTGGCGCGGCTACAACTTTGAGGACGCGATCCTCGTCTCGGAAAAGCTCGTCAAAGAGGATTACTACACGTCGATCCACATCGAGGAGCTCGAGATCGAGGCCCGCGACACCAAGCTCGGGCCTGAAGAGATCACGCGCGACATCCCGAATATCGGCGAGAACATGCTCCGCGATCTCGACGAGTCGGGCATCATCCGCATCGGTGCTCAGGTCAAGCCGGGATCGATCCTCGTCGGCAAGGTCACGCCCAAGGGCGAGACGCAGCTGACCGCGGAAGAGAAGCTTCTGCGTGCGATCTTCGGCGAAAAGGCCGGCGACGTTAAGGACGCATCGCTGACCTGCCCGCCGGGGATCGACGGCACGGTCGTCGACGTTCAGGTCTTTACCCGCAAGGGGCAGGAGAAGGACAGCCGTTCGCTCGAGATCGAGGGAATGGAAGAGGACGCTCTGCGGCGCGACCTCGAGGACGAGATCCGTATCCTCCAGGAGCAGCGCAACGAGCGCATCTACGAGCTCTTCGAAGGCCGCAAGCTTACCAAGGACCTGATGGACGGCAAGGAGGTCCTCATCAAGAAGGGAACCGTCCTCGACCGTGAAACGCTCCGCGGCATCGAGCCGAAGCTTCTCCGCAAGGCGGAAGTTTCGTCCGGCTCGATCGACATCGCGGGAGAGATCCGCGAGTACGAGCAGCGCACCGAGCGTCAGATCAACATTCTCTCGGACATCTACGAAGAGAAGATCACAAAGCTCAAGCAGGGCGACGAGCTGCCGCCGGGAGTGATCAAGATGGTCAAGGTCTTTGTCGCGATGAAGCGCAAGCTGAGCGTCGGCGACAAGATGGCCGGACGTCACGGCAACAAGGGCGTTATCGCACGCATCCTTCCCGAGGAAGATATGCCTTACCTGCCGGACGGAACGCCGGTCGAGATCGTTCTCAACCCGCTCGGCGTGCCGTCGCGTATGAACGTCGGCCAGATCCTCGAGACGCACCTCGGCTGGGCCGCACGAGTTCTCGGTGTGCACTTTGCGACGCCGGTATTTGACGGCGCGAGCGAGGCCGAGATCAAGGAGTTCATCAAGCAGGCCAACGGCAAGTTTGACGAGCTCGGCCTGCCGCCGTCGGTCGGCCCGTCGGGCAAGACGCGTCTCTACGACGGCCTCACGGGCGAGCAGTTCGAGCAAAAGGTAACGGTCGGTTACATCTATATGCTCAAGCTCTCGCATCTTGTCGACGACAAGATCCACGCACGCTCGATCGGGCCGTACTCGCTGATCACGCAGCAGCCGCTCGGCGGCAAGGCCCAGTTCGGCGGACAGCGGTTCGGCGAGATGGAAGTGTGGGCGCTCGAGGCATACGGTGCGGCGCACATCCTGCAGGAGCTGCTTACCTGCAAATCCGACGACGTTGCGGGCCGCTCGAAGATCTACGAGACGATCGTCAAGGGCGTCTCAAACTTTGAGCCGGGCATTCCGGAGTCGTTCAACGTTCTCGTGCGCGAGCTTCAGTCGCTCTGTCTCGACGTCGAGCTCATTCAGGAGGACGAGATCGACCCCGAACAGATCGTCGCCGGCGTCGACGCGATCGTGGGAGCGGACTAGCGAGTTGCGAAGTTGCGAGAGTACCGGAGTTGCGAAGCTGTTTTTTTCGTCACTCTGGTACTTCGAAACTTAGGCAACTTCGGCAACTTATTTGGAGAGAAGAATGTTTGGATTCAACAACGAAAACAAATCGACACTGACGACCAATTACGAGGCGATCCGCATCAGCCTCGCTTCGCCCGACAAGATCCGTTCCTGGTCGCACGGTGAGGTCACCAAGCCGGAGACGATCAATTACCGCACGTTCAAGCCGGAGCGCGACGGTCTCTTTTGTGCACGGATCTTCGGCCCGGTCGCCGACTGGGAGTGTCTGTGCGGAAAGTACAAGCGGATGAAGCACCGCGGAGTGATCTGCGACAAGTGCGGCGTCGAGGTGACGCAGTCCAAGGTCCGCCGCGAGCGTCTCGGCCATATCGAGCTGGCCAGCCCGTGCTCGCACGTCTGGTTCTTTAAGGGCCTGCCGTCGCGCATCGGCCACCTGCTCGACATCACGCTCCGCGATCTCGAAAAGATCCTCTACTTCGAGACGTACATCGTCATCGATCCCGGCAGCGTCCCCGATCTCAAAGAGCGCGACCTGCTGACCGACGAACGCTATCGCGAGCTGAGCCGCGACCATCCGGGCGGCTTTGTCGCGAAGATGGGCGCCGAGGCGATCAAAGAGCTGCTGATGAAGATCGACGTCGAGGAGCTCGTCGAAGACCTTCGCCAGAAGATGAAGGACGAGACCTCGCAGCAGAAAAAGCTCAAGTACTCCAAGCGGCTCAAGGTCGCCAACTCGTTCCTGCGTTCCGGCAACAAGCCCGAGTGGATGATCCTCGACGTGATCCCCGTGATCCCGCCCGAGCTTCGCCCGCTCGTGCCGCTCGACGGCGGACGCTTTGCGACGTCGGACCTTAACGATCTGTACCGCCGCGTCATCAACCGCAACAACCGTTTGAAGAAGCTCATCGAGCTGCGCGCTCCCGAGGTCATCGTCCGCAACGAAAAGCGGATGCTGCAGGAGGCGGTCGACGCTCTCTTCGACAACGGCCGCCGCGGCCGCGTGCTGCGCGGTGCAAACAATCGCCCGCTCAAGTCGCTCTCGGGCACGCTCAAGGGCAAGCAGGGACGCTTCCGTCAGAATCTGCTCGGCAAGCGCGTCGATTACTCGGGCCGTTCGGTCATCGTCGTCGGCCCCGAGCTCAAGCTGCACCAGTGCGGCCTGCCTAAAAAGATGGCGCTCGAGCTCTTCAAGCCGTTCATCTACAACAGGCTTGAAAAAGAGCAGCACGCCGCGACGATCAAGCAGGCCCGCGAGATGGTCGAGCGTCAGGAGCCGATCGTGTGGGACATCCTCGAGGACGTCATCCGCGAGCATCCGGTGCTGCTCAACCGCGCGCCGACGCTTCACAGGCTCGGCATCCAGGCCTTTGAGCCGGTGCTCGTCGAGGGCAAGGCGATCAAGATCCATCCGCTCGTCTGTACGGCGTTCAACGCCGACTTTGACGGCGACCAGATGGCCGTGCACATCCCGCTCTCGCCCGAGGCTCAGATCGAAGCGAGTGTGCTGATGCTCGCGTCAAACAACCTGCTCTCGCCGGCGTCGGGCCAGCCGATCACCGTTCCCTCGC
Source organism: Pyrinomonadaceae bacterium (assembly GCA_046313635.1). Taxonomy (GTDB): domain Bacteria; phylum Acidobacteriota; class Blastocatellia; order Pyrinomonadales; family Pyrinomonadaceae; genus OLB17. The sequence goes on from JBKBYA010000003.1 coordinate 10,441, forward strand.
AGGACATCGTTCTCGGCTGTTACTACTTGACGCTAAGCCGCGACGGACTCAAGGGCGAGAACAAGATCTTCAACTCGATGGACGACGTCCTGCTCGCCCTTGATGCGGGAGTCGTCGAGACTCAGACCAAGATCAAGATGCGTTGGAAGGGCGATCTGATCGACCTCACCGTCGAGCACAATTCGCAAGACCTGATGCGTGCGAATATCCGCAAGGACGTCGACCAGGTGATCGACACGACCGTCGGCCGCGTCATCTTTAACGAGCGACTGACGCGTGACGGTCTGCCGTACGTCAACGGAACGCTCAAGAAAAAAGGCCTGCAGTCGCTCGTCACATTCAGCCACCTGAAGCTCGGTCATGAGCAGACAGTCGTCCTGCTTGATGACCTTAAGACGATGGGCTTCTTGTACGCGACGCGTGCGGGCGTGTCGATCGGCATCGACGATATGGTCACGCCGACCAGCAAAAAGGACATCATCGACAAGGCGCTCAAGGAGGTCGAAAAGCTTCAAAAGCAGTACGAAGAAGCGACGATGACCGACCTCGAGCGGACCAACAAGGTGACGGCCATCTGGTCAGAAGTTACCGACCAGGTCGCCAAAGAGATGTTCCGCGCGATGCACACACGCGAGGCCGAGCGTAACGAGCTCAACCCGATCCTCGTCATGGCCGACTCGGGAGCCCGCGGTTCCGAAGCTCAGATCCGGCAGCTCGCCGGTATGCGAGGCCTGATGGCCAAGCCTTCGGGCGAGATCATCGAGACGCCGATCGTCGCTAACTTCCGCGAGGGCCTCAACGTACTGCAGTACTTCATCTCGACGCACGGCGCACGCAAGGGCCTCGCCGATACGGCGCTCAAGACGGCCGACTCCGGCTACCTGACCCGCCGTCTCGTTGACGTCGCTCAGGACGTGATCATCTCTGAAGAAGATTGCGGCACGCTGCGCGGCATCTGGGCCGAGGCGATCATCCGAAACGGCGAGGAGGTCGAGTCTCTTCGCGACCGCATCGTCGGCTGCACGGCGCTCGACGACATCGTCGATCCGGTCGACGGCACGACCATCGTCGAGGCCAATACCGAGATCAACGAGGACCTTGCGAATGCGGTCCAGCTTTCGGGCTTGACCAAGATCCGCATCCGCAGCCCGCTCACGTGCGAGGCCCGCCGCGGTCTCTGCGTCAAGTGCTACGGCCGCAATCTCGCTACCGGCAAGACGGTCGAGATCGGCGAGGCGGTCGGCGTCATCGCGGCCCAGTCGATCGGCGAGCCGGGAACGCAGCTCACGATGCGTACCTTCCACGTCGGCGGTACCGCACGGCTCGAGCAGGAGACCAAGCACAACGCCGCGATGGACGGTACGGTCAAGTTCATCGGCGACTGGCGCGTGATCAAGAACCGCCAGGGCGAGACGATCTCGATGCGGCGGCAGCCGTCCGAGCTCGGCCTGATGGACGAACGCGGACGCGAGGTAGCTCGCTACCAGATCGTCTACGGCGCGCACATCCTGGTCAAAGAAGGCCAAAAGGTCAAAGAGGGCGACCCGCTCGCAACGTGGGACCCGTTCACCTTTGCGATCCTTACCGAGGAGTCCGGAACGATCAAGTACCAGGACCTGAAGGAAGGCCGCACCGTCGAAGAGGACATCGATAAGGTCACCGGCCAGATGCGTCTCGTCGTCAAGGATTCGGACGAGAAGCATCAGCCGCGTCTCGAGATACGCAGGGGCAATAAGGTACTGAAGACCTACCAGATGCCCGTCCGTGCAAACCTGCTCGTGACCGACGGTCAGGAAGTTGAGGCGGGCGATATCATCGCGAAGATCCCGCGTGAGACGACCAAGACCAAGGACATCGTCGGCGGTCTGCCGCGTGTCGTCGAGCTCTTTGAAGCTCGCCGACCGGCGGAGACGGCCGTTATGTCAGAGATCGACGGCACCGTCACGCTCGGCCCGATCTCAAAAGGCAAGCGCAAGCTGATCATCACCGGCACCGACGGCAGCGAACGTGAATACGACATCCCGCGCGGAACGCATATCACCGTGCAGGACGGCGATCACGTCCGGGCCGGCGACTCGCTGATGGACGGCCCGCTCAACCCGCACGATATCCTTCGCGTTCTAGGAATGGAGCGTTTGCAGGAGTACATCGTGAACGAGATCCAGGAGGTCTACCGCCTGCAGGGCGTGAACATCAACGACAAGCACATCGAGGTGATCGTCCGTCAGATGCTCCGCTGGGTAAAGATCAAAGAGGTCGGCGACACCGACTTCCTGCTCGAGGAGCAGGTCGACCGCTTCCGTTACGAGGACGAGAATCGCCGCGTGATGGACGAGGGCGGCCAGCCGGCGACGGCCGAACCGCTGCTGCTCGGCATCACCAAGGCTTCGCTCTCGACCGACTCGTTCATTTCGGCGGCGAGCTTCCAGGAGACGACCCGCGTTCTTACCGAAGCGGCGATCTCGGGACGCATCGACTTCCTCCGCGGTTTGAAGGAGAACGTCATCATGGGACGCCTCATCCCGGCCGGCACCGGAATGAAGTACTACCGCAACGTCAAGGTCGACCCCGACCCGACCGAGAACCGCAAGGAAGAGGACGAGTTTGACGAGATGTACGACATCCGCGGCGGCTTTGAACTGCCGCCGCCCGCGGACGTCCCCGGTGTCGACACCGACGAGGGCTACGACGCGGCCGAAGAGACGATCGACGACCTCAGCCTCGAGTCGGACGAGGTCTATGACGAGAATCTCGGCACACAGGGCGTCGAGGTCGACGACGATTTTTAGTCGCCGTCAGCAAGCGTAGATCAGGGAGGCTGTCTGAAAAAGGCAGCCTTTTCCATTTGGCCGGGCCTCAGGTGGGGTTATTGCGGCTGTGCCGCAGTGCTGTGCGGGAGGGCTTCGCCCTTCCGGTCGCGGTATTTCTTATTTCTTCGAGGCTGCACCTCCGTGCGGAGGTCGCGTGAGTCCACGGTCGAAAGGACGACTCATTCGGTCGAGCGTCGTTGAAAACGCCGGTTGGTAAGATTGGCTATCGCGAGGATGAGCTCGACGGGCTCGACGGGCTTGGCGATGTGCATCTGGTAGCCCGCGCCGAGGGCGGCGACACGGTCGCGCCGGCGCGTGTGTGCCGTGAGTGCGATGGCCGGGATGCTTGAGATCTCGTCGTCAAGAGCCCGGATCGAGCGAATAAGGAAATGGCCGTCGGCCTCGGGCATCTCGATGTCGCTGATCAGCAGGTCGGGCCGGACCTGCCGGACCTTTGCCAGGGCATCGCGGCCGTCCGAGCAAGCGGCGGCGACGTCGGCGCCGCTGCGTTCCAGTACGCTGACGAGCATCTCCCGCGCCCGGACGTCGTCGTCTGCTACAACGATCCGCAAGCCTGCAAGTTCGTCGGAGCCCCCGGCCGCGGCGACGCTCGCAGCCTCGGCGGAGTAATTCGTCGCCCCGCGAAGCACCGGCAGACGGACCGTGAAAGTCGCTCCCTGTCCCGGCCCCGGGCTCTCGGCGCGGATCGTGCCGCCGTGGAGCTCGACGAGGTGACGTGTGATAGCCAACCCGAGACCGAGGCCGCCGTGACTGCGTGTCGCGGCAGCCTCGGCCTGCCGAAAGCGGTCAAAGACAAACGGCAGAAAGTCGGCGCTGATGCCCTCGCCGGTATCGCTCAACGACAGCTCGACGCTCGAATCGACGCGGCTGACGCGCAGTTGTACGCGGCCGTGCTTCGGCGTGAACTTGATCGCGTTGGACAGCAGATTCCAGAGTACCTGCTGCAGCCGCGACACGTCGCCCGAGACCGGCGCGGCCGCGTCGCCGTCGACGATCGTCTCGATGTGAATGTCCTTGGCGACCGCCGCGGGCTCGACGATGTCGAGTGTCGTGCCGATGATCGATGTCAGATCGACCGGCTCGACATTTATCCGCAGCTTGCCCGAGATGATCCGCGAAAAATCCAGAAGGTCCTCGATCAATTTTTGCAGTGCCTCGGAGCTGCGGTCGATCGCCTCGTGAGCCTTGGACGCTCCTTCCGGGCCCAGGAAGCCGCGGGCCAGCATCCGACTCCAGCCCCGGATCGCCGAGAGCGGCGTGCGCAGCTCGTGCGAGACCATGGCAAGAAACTCGTCCTTTGCACGCACGGCCTGCTCCGAGCGTCGCTTGGCCCTGAGTATCTCGTCCTCGTACTCGCTGCGCTGACGCATCTGGATAAAGACGCAGTCGTTGACGTGATCGCCGTCGTCCGCTGTACGGCGTGCAGCGTTGACCAGCGCCGGAATGGTCTCGCCGTCGCGGCACTTCAGCGAAAAGTAGACCTCGCTGACGCGGTCATGCAATTTCAGCAGCGGGAAGAAATGGGTCTGGTAAAAGATGCGGCTCGCCACTGGCAGGATGCGGTCGATGTGAGCGCCGACCAGCTCGCCCTCGGCGTCGTACCCCAGTATCTCGAGCAGCGTCGAGTTGACGAGCAGGATATGCCCGCTGTCGTCAAAGCGGACAAAACCGCAGGGGGCGATGTCCTGTAGACCTTCCATCTTTCGGTCGTAGGTCAAATAGAACGGCCGTGCGGGCCCGCTTCGGCCAGGTACTCCTTGATGGTCCGGATGGTCTCCTCCGGGTGGCTCATATGTGGGCAATGGCCTGTCGCCTTCATTATCCGCAGCGTGCTGTCCGCAAGATGGCGATGCATATAATGTCCGACCTCGAGCGGCGCCACGGCGTCCTCGGAGCACTGCATGATCAGCGACGGAACGCTCACCTTCGGCAGATCGTCACGATTGTCGGCATAAAAGGTCGCCTCGGCAAACTGTCGCGCGATGACCGGATCGGTCGAGCAAAAGCTCTCCTCCAGCTCACGTGCGAGTTCGGGCCTCTCCGGGTTTGCCATCACGGTCGGCGCGAGAAAGTTGGCCCAGCCGATATAGTTCTTATCCATCAGGTCGAGCAGTCCCTCGATGTCCGCACGGTCAAATCCGCCGACGTAATCCGGCGGATGATCGATGTAGCTCGGCGACGGCCCGACGAGAATGAGCCGTTCAAAAAGGTCGGGCCGCTTGATCGAGGCCAGCATTCCGATGACCGAGCTGACCGAATGCCCGACAAATATCGCACCCTCGAGATCGAGGGCGTCGCAGACGTCCAGCACGTCGTCGGCATATCCGCCGAGCTCGGCATATCGCTTCGGATCGTAGGCCGAGAGGTCCGACCCGCCCGAACCGACGTAGTCAAATAGCACGATCCGATATTCGTCCTCGAACGCCGGCGTGATGAATCGCCACATGTTCTGGTCGCAGCCAAAACCGTGGGCAAAGACCATCGCCCGTCGGCCGCGGCCAAATTGTTTTACGTTGTTGCGAGTGAGTATGTAGTCGCCCAATGCCTTACCTTGTTCGCGCGAGATCTACCGGTCGATAAAGATAAAACGATGTGAGCCCCGGTCAAACCTGCTGATAATTCTATTAGACCTTGGATAACAGTAAACGGCAACGCAAATCTGAGAATATCGCCGCGTTGCCGCCTCGAAATGGGCCAGAGGCTCGGCGCAAATATGGGCCCCCGAGACGGCGGCCCCACATTTTTACCGATCGCCAAACACCGCTACCAGATAAGGCACGCATCCTTACGGACCATATTCGAGCCCGGTTTGCAGCCAAAGGCCTTGGCGAATTCGGGCATATTCGAGAGCGGGCCGTTGACGCGGTAGCGGGCGGCCGAGTGCGGGTCGGTCTGCACCTGCTGACGCTCGAACTCCGGCGTCGCCTTGGCAGCCCAGACCTGGGCCCAGCCTAAGAAGAAACGCTGCTCCGGCGTAAAGCCGTCGATATCGGCCGGCCGCGGCTTGCCCTGCAGAGAGCGCTGGTAAGCGTCGTACGCGATGGTCAATCCGGCAAAGTCGCCGATATTCTCGCCGAGCGTCAGCCTGCCGTTGATGTTGAGGCCGGGCTGCACCTCGTAGCCGTTGAACTGCTCGACGACGCACGCCGCGCGCTCCTCAAAATTCTTGCGGTCCTCGGGCGTCCACCACATTTTGAGATTGCCCTCTGCGTCAAAGCGGCTGCCCTGATCGTCAAAGCCGTGCGTGATCTCGTGGCCGATCACGCCGCCGATCGCGCCGTAATTGATCGCGTCGTCGGCTTCGAAATTGAAGAACGGCGGCTGCAGTATCCCGGCCGGGAACGTGATCGTATTGTCGACCGGAGAGTACGAAGCGTTGACCGTCGGCGGCGTGAATCCCCAACGCATCTTGTCGCGCGGCTTGCCGAGGTCAGCGAGGTTGCGGCGCACCTGGAATTGATTGGAGCGGAGAATATTCGCCGCGTACGACGAGCGGTCGATGGTCAGCCCGCGATAGCCGCGAAGCTGGTCCGGGTAGCCGATCTTGCGCTTAAAGGTCGAGAGCTTGAGCAGCGCCTGTTTTTTGGTCGCGTCGCTCATCCACGTGTTGGTCTCGACGCGCGATCTCATCGCGGCGAGCAGGTTGTCGATCAGCTCCATCATTCGCGCCTTCGCGGCCGGCGTAAAGGCACGCTTGGCGTACTCCATGCCGAGCGCTTCGCCGAGATTGCTGTCGACGGCGTTAACGCACTGCTTCCAGCGCGGCTGCTGCTCCTTTTGGCCCTGCAGGTAGCGGCCGAAAAAGTCGAAGCGGCGATCGCGGAAAGGCTTAGAGAGAAACGCAGACGTCGAGTTTATCGTCATCCAGCGAAGGTACGTCTTCCAGTCCTGCACGGAGACGTCCTTGAACATCGCGTTGACCTCGGCAAAGAACTTCGGCGGCGCGACGTTGAGCGTCGAGATCGCGGGAGCGCCGCGGCCGGCGATGTAGTCCGACCAGGCGAAGTTCGGCGTCAGCTGCTGCGCGGCGTCGAGCGAGATCTTGTTGTAGTTGTTGTCCGGATTGCGGCGCTCGACCGGCGTGAGTGATGCATTGGCGAGCCGTGTTTGCAGGGCCATCACGACCTTAGCATTAGCCGCTGCCGCGGCAGGCTTATCGCCCGCGAGCTTGAACATATCGGTCATATACTCGACAAACTTCTCGCGCGTCTCGACGGACTTGGCGTCTGTATTCGTGTAATAGTCGCGATTGGGCAGGCTGAGTCCGCCCTGAACGGCACCGGCGAGCACGGCGTTCGAATCCTTGAGATCGGCACCGGCATTAAAGCCGAAGACCGCCGGGATGCCGGCGTTGTGGAGCTCGGCGATCACACGCTGCACGTCGGCGGCCGTCTTGATCTGCTCGATGCGTTTGAGGTACGGCTTGATCGGCCTTATTCCGGCCTTGTCGATCGCCGCCTCGTCCATACACGTCGCGTAAAAGTCGCCGATGAGCTGCGCGTCGCTGCCCGCGGGCGATTTGGCCTTGGCCGAGGTCTCGAGTACCTCGCGGAGCAGCTTGTTGTTGTTGTCGGCGAGGATGTTGAAGCTGCCCCAGCGGGCCTCGGACGGCGGTATCGCCGTATTCTTGACCCACGTGCCGTTGGCAAACTGGAAAAAGTTGTCGCATGCGTCGGCGCTGCGGTCCATGCGGCTCGGGTCAAACCCTTTGCTCTGCGCGAACGCTCCGGTCGTGATCGAAAATACGACCGCGAGCGCCGCAATGAATCGGAAAGATCTCATCGTTTTGTAAGTCTCCTGAAAAGGTTGGGTCGAGGTGATAATACGCGAATCAGCGGCGGTGGTTTAACCGCGACCGCGGTTTTTACAGTACGGGCACAAACCTCTCGGCGACCTTTTGACGCAGCTCGCGGGCGAGGCGTTTGCGATCGTTCACTCTGACGGGCTCGTCGCCAAAGTTAAGCACGGCCGTGTACTCGCGTACCGAGAAGAGCCGCAGCAGATGAGCGAGAAACGTCGTGTCGTCCCACCAGCAAACGGCGTCGCTCGCCGGCATCTCGCCGTCGGGCGTCAGGTAGCTGATCGCGACGTACGAGACCGGCAGATCGGTCTCGGCCGCGAACTGCAGAAAAGATGAGTTGAATGGCAGGATCTCTTCGCCCTTGGTGCTCGTGCCTTCGGGAAAGACGATAACGCCCTGGCCCATCTTGAGCCGTTCGGTGATCAGCTCGCCCGCTCGCGGGATGTCGCGGCGATTTTGGCGGTCGATAAAGATGTTGCCCATATCGCGGACGAGCCGGCCGGCGAGCGGCCAATCTTCGATCTCTCGCTTGGCGACAAACACTCCGCGGACGACCGCCCGCAGAGCGCCGACGTCCACATAGCTGAGGTGATTTGAGACCAAAAAGAAAGGCGGTTTGGGCGGCTGACCGACGATCTCGATCTTCATATTCGAGACCGCGACAAAGCTCTTGGCCCAAAGCGTAAAGACCGTCTCGCGCCAGTACTCTTTGTTTGGAACGACAAGACGCCCGAGCCACCAGATCGAATACAGCCCGATCGTCGAGATAAAAAAGGCTGCAAATCGAAATAGAGATCGGAGGAGCTTCATGAGGAAAGGTCGGAGCTATTGCTGGTCGAGCTTTTTGAAATTGTATCGCAGTAAAAAGCGGTACGACAACGGTTTGCCCTGACGCTCGGCAGGACGCCAATTCATCTTCCGGACGGCGTCGAGCACCGATCCGTCGAGGCCGAAGCCGGCCCAGCGGACGACCTCGACCGACGAGATCCGGCCCCCGGCGTCGAGGTCGACCTGTACGTCCACCGTCGCGGCGACGCCGTAGAGATAAGCCTGGCGCGTGTATTCGGGCTTGATCCGACGGTAGGGCACGGGCTCTCGCAGCGTCGGATCGGGAGCGGCCGTACGCGGCGGCACCGAGGCGGGACGCAGAGGCTCGGCCGCCTCGGCCGCGATGGTCCTTTGCATATCGACGGCGACCTCGCCTGCCGCCTTTGCGACACGGCTACGAAGCCTCGCACGCGCGTCCGGCTCGGTGTCGGCCGTCTCGCTCTCGAGCCGCCAGCGGACGAGCCGGCCCGTCCGCGAGCTGACGACGAATATCGCTGCGTACGCCTCGAAATGGTCCGCGCGCTCAAGTGAGGCGCGCCGGCTGCTGCCGGCCTGCACGAGAACGAAAATATCGCAGCCCATCACCGCGCCCGCCTGGCGTGCCTGCTCGGTCGTCATATTGAATGGGCCGTTGTCGAGAGCCTGCGAGGCAAAGGCGATCGAGGCGAGCGAGTCGTCGAGGACCCTGATCGGCGCGGCAAGCGAACCGGCGAGATCGTCACGAACGAGTTTGGCAAATCCGTCGGACGCCGGCGCGACCACCGCGACCCTCTGGCCGTACGCCGCGGCGGCCGCTGAGACCGATACGGCGAGAAGGGCGGCGCTAATTCTTATAAAGCTTCTGGATCTCATCGCGGACCTCGGCCGGGAAACAGATGCGGTGCACGCGGTAGCCCTCCTGCAGACCGCGGACGGCTGCGCTCACCTCTGAGATCTCGCGGACGCGCGGGCGCGAAAACCCGTCCTGCACAAAGATCAGATCTTTGGGCGACCCGCCGTTGCGTGTGTAGAACGAATACGGAGCTCCGCCGCCGGCGTCGTCAAAAAAGTAGTATTCGGGGTCAAAGCCCGCCGCCGCGACCGCACCTCTCGCGGCCTTGATAAAGTCCGCTTTTTCCTCGTCCGGCATATCGAGATCGTAGGCCTTGAACAGTCGCCGGTTGAGAAATCGCCTTGCGAGATCGGCGAGCACGCCGTCCTCCGAGTGCTGCCATTGCTTGATGTAAAAGGTGACGTCCGAATCGTCGAGAGAGAGGTGCTGCTCGAGGCTGAGCGGCTCGCGCCGCAGGATGGCCTCCATCGCCGAGTCGGGCCGGTACCAGAACGCGCCGCCCGAGCCGAAAACGTCCAGAGCCCGCCGCAGCAAGACCCGCAGCACCGCCTCGGCCGCCCGCAGAGTGCGGTGAAAATAGACCTGCCTGAACATATAATAGCGGGCCTGCAGATAGTCCTCGACGGCGTATATTCCCGGAGCGGAAACGTACAAGTGGCCCGCGTCCTCGTTGATCTCGATCGACTTGATGATCCATTCGAGATCGAAAATGCCGTACTTTGCGCCCGTCATCAGCGAGTCGCGGAGCAGATAGTCCATCCGATCGACGTCGAGCTGCGACGAGACGATCTGTGCGAGTGCCACGTTTCGAAAGTCGCCGCGGATGATCGACGCGACGTCACCGCCGAGCCCGCTCGAGTACGAGGCGATGATGCGGCCGATCTCGGTCTCGCGGCTCGTGACGGCCTCGATCGTAAATTCCTCGTGGTGAAACCCAAGGATCGATTCGATCACGTGCGAGAAGGCCCCGTGTCCGACGTCGTGCAGCAGGGCCGCAACGCGGACAGCGTTCCTCTCGGCAGGCGAAATGTCGTACTTGTCGCCCAAGCGGTCAAGGATCCGCGTCGCCAAGTGCAGAGCGCCGAGCGAGTGCGTGAACCGCGAGTGCTCAGCACCCTGATAAGCAAAGTGCGCGAGGCCGAGCTGCCTGACCCGCCGCAGACGCTGAAACTCGCGCGAGTCGATCAGCGCGACCAGCAGACGGCCCTCGTCGGTGTCGGTCTCGACACGAATGATGTTATGGACGGGATCGCGGTAAATTCTCTCGGGCATCTTTGATAAGCCGGGCGGTGTCTGAGCTAAGTTCAAAGAATACAAGAGTTGTCGCGGGGCAACAATCATTGACCGACCGGTCGACGAGCTTTTTTCACGACGTTAGTCCCCCTCGATTCAATTAATTGTAGAAAATACAAAATCTCGGAAAGCAGGTCTCCCAAGGCCATTCAGAGAGCGGCGTCCGGCATGGTTTGCCGCGTGCTAAATCGACTCGGTTCATAGAGTTACCGTTGCCGGCCGGGCCGGTGTGCCCACTGGCTTTCAAGTTGCCTAAAATCTGCGAAACGTCCACTCAATGGACAATCTTGTCAATGGACGATCTTGCCATTTTCAGGCTATGGCCTGAATTAGAATTAATTAAGGAGCGAAAGATGAAAACAAATTTCAGATTTGTGATCACGATGTTGTCGCTCGTGCTCTGTTTCAGTGCTGTTGCATTCGGACAGAGGACGACCGGTGATATCGAAGGTACCATCACGGACCCGCAAGGCGCCGTTGTACCGAATGTAACGGTCACGATCGTCAGTGCCCAATCGGCCGGCGCAGGCAGCGAAGCCAACGTCACGACCGGTTTTAGGCGCACTGTTACAACGGACAGCAACGGGTTCTTCCGTGTACAGCAGGTGCCCCCGGGCAGCTACCTGGTCACGACGGCCCCGATCTCCGGTTTCGGCGAAGGCCGTTTGCCGAATGTCCGCGTTTCGGTCGATACGACCACGCGAGCCGACATCCAGCTGTCAGTGGCAGGTACTGTCGGAACAGTCAACGTTTCAGCAGACGATGCTCCGCCCATCGATGTAGGCGGCACCAAGGTTCAGACAAACATCACTTCGCAGCGTATCGAACTGCTGCCGAAGGGCGTCGACTTTACGAGCGTCCTGAGAACGGTTCCGGGCGTGCGTCCGGAGAGTCTCGCCGGCGGCTTCTCGATCGATGGAGCTTCCGGTTCGGAAAATACGTTCTACATCGACGGTCAGGAGGTCACCAACTTCCGCACCGGTACGCTGAACGGCAATAACGCCATTCCGACGCAGTTCGTCCAGGAAGTGCAGGTCAAGTCGAGCGGCTTCGAAGCCGAGTTCGGCGGTGCTACGGGCGGTGTTGTCAGCGTCGTCACCAAGGGCGGAAGCAATGATTTTCACGGTGAATTCGGTGTCGCGTTCAACACGCAGAAGCTTAATGGCGGACCCCGCCCGAGCTTGTTCCGCTTCACCAACGGTTCGGGCGCTTCGTTCGTGCAGCGGGCGGAGTACATCAAGCCGCCGAAGGCCGGTGGTACTGATTTCTTCCCGACCGCAAACATGAGCGGTCCGATCGTCAAGAACAAACTGTGGTTCTTTGGCAGCTACACGCCTCAGATCTTTACCCAGGATGTCACGACGGACTTTTATACGAACGCGTCGGCGACCCAGCTCGGCACGGCGGCCCCGAGGGCATATCGGTTCTCGCAGAATTACAAGGCCACGACCCGGTACGAGTACGCATTTTTGCGGCTCGACGCTCAGCCGACGCAGACGCTTCGCTTGACGGGAAGCTTCCTTTGGAATCCGCTCATCCAGGATGGCGTGATCCCGTTCGGTACCGTCAGCCTGGGCGGCGTTGAGGCCGCGATCCAGGAGAACGGTCAGATCTGCACCTCCTCGTCGACCAACTGTCTGCGCGGTGCTGATCTCTACAGCCGGCAGGGCGGCCGTCAGACGGCCAACAACGTCCGGTTTGAGGCCGCTTGGACCCCGACGAGCAAGTTCGTCGCTACGGGACGCTACTCGCGCGGCTTCCTTAATCAGAAGCTCGGCAACTACACGCCGTTCCTCGCGACCAGCTATCGCTGCATCGTCGGCGGCAGCTACTGCCCGACCGGCGAGTCAGATCCGTCACCGTCGGTCACCGACTATGACGTTTCGGTCAGAACGAATATCGAAGGCGACGCAACGTACTTCGCGACGATCGCCGGTGTCCGCAACGAGATCAAGGGCGGCTACCAGTGGTTCAGGATCAGGAACGACGTTAACGCCGGTTACATCAACCGCGGAATCATCCGCATCTGGATGGGCTATACCATTCAGGACATCGGTGCCTCGTCAACCCCGGACCCGAACGCGATCGGTGCCGGCGAGCTCATCCGTTTCGGAACTCGTGGAAGCGGTGAGAACACCAACCAGTCGCTGTACATTCAGGACAGGCTTCAGTTCGGCAGCCGCGTCACGTTCAACGTTGGCGTCCGCGCCGAGAAGGAAGACCTTCCGTCATTCAACAATCTTGCTCCGCCGATCAATTTCGGTCTCGGTGACAAGATCGCTCCGCGTCTCGGAGTCTCGATCGGTCTGAACAAGTCGGGCACGGCCAAGGCATGGGCCAGCTACGGCAAGTTCTATGACCGGCTGAAGTTCGAGCTCCCGCGTGGTTCGTTCGGCGGCGATTTCTACCGCTGGGACTACTTCGAGATCTTCCCGACCAGCCCGAACTGGCGCACCTTCACGATCCCGCAGATCATCGGATCGTGGAACGATGCTCCGGGCGGACGTTGCCCGAACACCGGCTTCATCGCACCGGGCGCACTGAGCCGCTGCCAGTTTGACTATCGCATCGCGTCGAACGACCCGAATGCGACCATCTACACCGGCGCTGTCGACCCGAACCTGAAGCCGTTCCAGCAGGACGAGGTCACTGTCGGTTATCAGCAGCAGTTCTTCCGGAACTACGTTTTCGGAGCCCGTTTCACCTGGAAGGATGTTAAGTGGGCGATCGAGGACGCGGGCATTTTGACGCCGGAGTTCAGCGAAGCTTACATCATCGGCAACCCGGGATCGGGCCTCCACGCTCAGGTCCTCAGACAGCTCGGTTACACCAAGTCGGTTGAGCCGCAGCGTAACTACAAGGCGTTTGAGCTCTCGCTTGATCGTCGCTTGGCCAACAACTTCTACTTCAACGTTAACTACACGTGGAGCCGGTTGTTTGGCAACTATTCGGGTCTCGCAAGCTCGGACGAGAACGGCCGTACAAGCCCGGGCGTTAACCGCTTCTTCGACTTGCCGTACATCGGCTTTACCTACAAGGGTCAGCCGGACAACGGCCTGTTGGCGACGGATCGCACGCACGTGGTCAATTCGTACGGTGCTTACACGTTCGATTGGCTCGGCAGCAAGACCAACTCGACCGACTTCGGCTATTTCACGACCTTCCAGTCGGGAACGCCGCAGACCACACTCGTTTCGTTCCACTCCAGCGGTACACCGATCCCGCTGAATGGACGCGGCGATATGGGACGCACGCCGATGTTCACGCAGACGGACGTCAACGTCTCGCACAAGTACCGTTTCGGTCGGGACAACCGGTTCACGCTGGCCGGCGACCTGAACATCATCAACCTCTTCAACGAGGCCAATGTCACGAGCCGGTTCACGACGCTCTCCGCGGTCGCGGTTACCGAGGCGGCTCTGGGCTTCAGCAACCCGGTTGCGGCAACCAACGCCCTGACCTCGGGTCAGCTGTATAACGCGGTCCAGACGTACCTCAACGGTGCTCCGAACCGTAAGGACGGTCGATACGGGCTTTCGAACGGATACCAAGGACCACGGTCCGTCCGCTTCGGATTCCGACTCCTGTTCTAATTGATTCTCAAGAGTATTGAGAATTTGGCTCGCCCGGCTTCGGCCGGGCGAGTTTTTTGTTTGAAGTCCCGGCCGCGCCGTCAGGGCGAGAGTCGGCCGCTGCGATCGACCTTTGAGAGAAATGCCCGAGACCGCAACCGAAACGGGCCGGAAGCCGTCTTCCACGGGCTTTAGGCGCGCAATATTCCGTCGAGGGTCAAAGCAAGCGGCTGTCGAAAGAAGGGGCCGTGCTGGCTGCGGCGGCGAAGGATGCGATCCGACAAGCCGGAGCGGTGACGTCTCGCTTGCTGTCCGGACCGCAAGCAGCGGACGCAGCAGGTCGCGGCCTACGGTGCCGACACACGAGCGCTCAGCTGAAAATGGCTTTTACCGATCTGCGGGTCGGGCTGCGTACCTAGGTCGTGGCTCGCGACTTTTCTCGCAGCTTAGTGATCAGTTTTTTCACGCTGTCGACCTTTGCCGTACTCGGAGCGACCTTTAGGTAGCTCTCCAATTCGTCCGCCGCTTCTTTGTATTTGTGAAGGTCGTTCGCATACAGCAGCGCAAGGTTCCAGTGGACATCGGCCGATTGCCCGTTGGCGAGTTTCTTTGCGCTCAGGAGAGTTTTTTCAGCATCTGGAAAACGCTTTGCCCGCCGCTGCGAGATGCCCAAGATTATCAGTGCGTCGATCGATCTGGGCTCGAGGGCGACGGCCTTCTCTGCCGCCAGAATGGCGATCTCAGGTTCCTTTAGGGCATAAGCCGCAAAGCTTAGGCCGTACCAGCCCGCGAAATTTCGTTCGTTAACTGAGACAAGCTTTAGGTAGACGGCACGGGCGTATTCGTAATTCTCTTTCAGCACATACTCGCGACCGAGCCGTTCGAGAGCGGCATGGTACTCCGGAAAGATCTTTACCGCAGCCAGAAGCGACTCGATCCCTGCGTCCGTGCGGTTGGCCCCGAGCTCCTCGAGCCCCTTGTCGTACAGCCGTTTCGCCTCTGGCGGCACGTCCTGCGCGTAGACGGTCGCGTTTATCTGTCTGATTCCCACGCCCGTCTTGCGAACCCGGAGTGTAAAGTCCTTGTACGCACTGTCTGATGTCGGGCCGCTGCCGCGAGCTATGTTGATTATCTCGACCTCACCTGTCTGCTCTTCAAAATTGGTGCCGAAGGGAAGTACTTTGATCGTAAATCGCCCTGACGACAGTCCCCCGAAGAAGTACCTTCCGGAACCGTCGGTGCGGGTCCTCTGCAGGATCTGCCCGACCTCGTTCGAGAGCTCGATATCGACGTGGGCGACAGGCAATCGCTCGGGCCCCCAGACAAATCCGCTGATCGTATTTCGGTAAGACTGCTGCGCGAGCGAGAGAGGGGCGAAAGAAAGGAAGATGATCGGAAGTAGGAGCAGGTGGCCGAAGGCTTTTGCAACGATTGAGCGATTACGTTTCATTTC
Organism: Pyrinomonadaceae bacterium; assembly: GCA_046313635.1. GTDB lineage: Bacteria > Acidobacteriota > Blastocatellia > Pyrinomonadales > Pyrinomonadaceae > OLB17. Next base: position 26,051 of record JBKBYA010000003.1, read on the forward strand.
TATCACCTCGCTGACCAATGTGAATGCCGGCCGCCGTCTAATCACCAAAATCGAGAAGGTGCCCTAGCTTTTCCTTCTTCACTTTCAAATAGTGAGCAGCCGGATCCTTGGTCTGTATTTCGATCGGAATGCGCTCGACGACGGTCAGACCGGCTCGTTCGAGTGCCCTGAGCTTTTCGGGATTGTTTGACATTACGCGGATCTTGCACAGTCCGAGGTCGAAGAGTATCTCGGCGCACTGCTGGTATTCACGGGCGTCGACGGCAAATCCGAGCCTTTCATTGGCCTCGACGGTATCGGCTCCTTCGTCCTGCAGCGCGTAGGCCCTGATCTTGTTGATGATGCCGATGCCGCGGCCTTCCTGCTGCTGGTACACGATCGCCCCGCGGCCCTCGGCCTCGATCATCTCCATCGCCTTATGAAGCTGCGGGCCGCAGTCGCACTTGATCGACCCAAAGACGTCGCCCGTCAGGCATTGCGAATGGATCCTGACCAGTGTCGGGACGTCGGCCTCCATCCGGCCCTTGTACAGCACGACAAATTCCTCGTCGCTGATGAGCGAACGGTAGCCGGCGATGAAAAAATCGCCCGTCGCCGTGGGCAATTTTGCCGTCGCGACGTGCTCAACTGTCTTTGCCCTCTCCTCCCAGGGGCAGTCATTGGTAACTTCGGCCAAGGCTTGTGAATTCACCTAAGTTTACTCCACTCTATGAACTAATTGTAACTCTACCGGGCGGCGATCCGAACTAACAATTTCGGTCGCCGCTGCGCATCGGTTTCACACAGCGGCCATCAGACAGTAGCTGGTTACGCGAGGCTTAGATGCACGAGGCCCGCGGCCCGATAGCACCGGCCTCGGACAAAGATGGAGATCTTTTATCTCGTGAGGGTTCTATCCGACCGTCGGTTTGATCTCGGGCCCCGACAGTGTGGCGCCTGAGTAGGAGGTGTGGATCTTCTCGTCGGAATACTGCAGCTGGTAGAGCCGCCAGTACAGTCCGCGGACGCCAAGCAGCTCGTTGTGCGTGCCGGCCTCGCGGAGTTCGCCGTGGTGAAAGACCATGATCCGGTCGCACTTCTGAATGGTCGACAGACGGTGCGCGACGACGAGCGAGGTGCGCGACTCCATCACGCGTTCGACGGCCTGCTGGATGAGCTGCTCGGTCTCGGTGTCGATCGAGCTCGTCGCCTCGTCGAGGATCAGGATCTTTGGATCAAAGGCGAGCGCGCGGGCAAAAGAGATCAGCTGCTTTTGCCCGACCGAGAGGCCGGCGCCGCGCTCGCGGACCTGCGCGCGGTAGCCGCCGTCGAGCTTTTGGATAAACTCGTCGGCGCGGACCTCTCGGGCGGCCCAGCGAATGGTCTCGTCGTCGATATTCTTGTTGCCGAGACGTATGTTGTTCTCGAGCGTGCCGCTGAAGAGAAACACGTCCTGCAGCACGACCGCAAAATTCGATCTCAGGTCGTGCAGGTCCCATTCGCGCACATCGACGCCGTCAACCAGGACCTGCCCCTGCTGCACGTCGTAGAAGCGCATCAGCAGATTGGTCACCGTCGTCTTGCCCGAGCCCGTGTGCCCGACGAGCGCGACACTCTCGCCGGCGTCGATGCGGAACGAGACGTCCTTGAGCACCCATTCGTTATCTTTGTAGGCAAACCAGACATTGCGAAATTCGATATCACCGACAACCTTGCCGCGCCGTTTCGGGTCTGCGGGCGTCGTGACCTCGACCTCGCGGTCGAGAAGGATAAAGATCCGGTGCGAGGCGACGATCGCCGCCTGCAGCACGTTGAACTTGTCCGAAAGGTCGCGGATCGGCTGAAAGAGCTGGAGCGAGTATTGAATGAACGACGCGAGAATGCCGACGGTCAACGCCTGGCCCGTCGCCGTCCAGCCGCTCAGGTACTCGTATCCGAATGCGAAGATCACTACCGCGATGCCGACCGCGCCGATAAAGTCGACGAGCGGGTAAAAGATCGCATAGTAGTAGATGGTCTCGATGTTGGCCCGCCGATAGTCGTCGTTGATCTCGCGGAAGCGCCGCATCGCCTTGCGCTCGGCGTTAAAGAGCTGCACGGTCTGAGCGCCCGAAATGTACTCCTGCAGAAATGCGTTGAGCTTTGCGTTGCGCGTCCGCACCTTGTCAAAGCCGACGCGGGCGTGCTTGCGAAACCAGTTGGTCGCCGCAAACAGCAGCGGCACGGTGATCAGCGACACGATCGCAAGCCGCCAGTCCAGCCAGAACATCATCCCGACGATGGCAAAGATGATGACCAGATCGCCGAGCACGTCGATCACGCCCGAGGTAAAAAGCTCGTTGAGCGCGTCGACGTCCGATGTGAGACGGGTCATTATCCGGCCGACCGGATAGCGGTCAAAGTACGCGACCTCCTGCCGCTGCAGCTTGGTAAAAAGCTCGGTCCGAAGGTCGAACATCACCTTTTGACCGACGTTGTTGAGCAGGATCTCCTGCACGTACGAAAAGATGAATCGGAACAAAAAGACGCCAAAGAATGCGAGCGCAAAGAGCCATATCCCGTCCGTGCGCTTCGGCGTGATAAAGTCGTCGACCGCGACCTTTGTAAAGTACGGCTGCGTCGAGATGAGGATATTGGTCAGCAGCGTCAGGACCAGCGCGCCGGCGGCGAGCGGCCAGTACGGCTTGAGGTATCGAAGCAGGCGCCGGGTCACACGGAGGTCGTAGGTCTTACCGATCTCCTCCTCTTCGTGATATTTGCGGACGGCTTCGTTGGACACGTGTGAATTGTAGATTTTAGATTTCCGATTTTGGATTAGCAAACAAGTCAGAACCGCCTGCGTCAGCGGGCGGGTTCTTGATCCGCGGTCAGTAACAGCCCTTCAAAAGCGAAAGGCTGAGAAAGGAGAGTTTCTTGCCGCCGATCATGCAGATCGCGCGGATCAGAAAATATCAAGAGATCTCCTGATCCGAGCTATCCGCGTGATCCGCGGCAAACAATTTCTTCTTTCGCGTTCTTTCGTGTCTTTCGCGGACAGTTCTACTTGACGGCCCAAGAGCCCACCCGTTCACGCAGGGTGGTTCTGACATGGAGGCCCACCCTCGGTGGTGCGTGACTTGTTTGCCAGACCTTGAGAATCTAAAATCCATTTCGCCATGGACCGATTTCTCACGCGCGAACAGAACCGCTGGCGGCGGCTTGAGGAGCTGCTCGACAACCTTAAGGGGCGATCTCTCCGCGGGCTTTCGCGGATGGAGGTGCGCGAGTTTGGCGAGCTGTACCGCCGCGCGGCGGCCGACCTCGCGATCGCCCGGGCCGAGACCCGCGATCCGAAGCTGATCAACTATCTCAACAGCCTCGTCATCCGCGCTCACGGCAAGCTCTACCGCGCTGAGAATGAAGGCACGAGCCTGATCGCAGATTTCTTCGCACGCGATCTGCCGCGCACGTTTCGCCGCAACTGGACGTATATGGCGATCTCGGGCGGCGTCTTTTTTCTATTCGTTGTCTTCGGGTTTATCGCAACGTACATCGACACCGACTTTACGAATTTTGTGATGCTCTCGGGCGTGGTCGACAACATTCGCAATAACGAATACTGGTGGCGATCGCTCAACGACGCCAATCAGATCGGCGCGAGCTTTATCCTGTCAAACAACATCATCGTCTCGATCCGCGCGTTTGCGATGGGAGCGCTGCTTTGCGTCGGGGCGATCTACGACATCGCCTTTTTCGGGGCGCATGTCGGGTCGATCTTTGGCGCGGCGGCGCGGATCAACCCGCCGTTTGCGGGCGAGCTCGGCGCGTTCATCGTTGGGCACGGCGTGCTCGAGATCTCGACGGTCCTGTTTTGCGGCGGGGCGGGGATGATGATCGGCTACGCGATCATCGCACCGGGAGACCGTACGCGTACGCAGGCACTGAAAGAGAAGGGAGTCGAGGCGGCGCGGATCGTCGTCGGCTGCGCGTGCTTCCTGGTCGTCGCCGGCCTGATCGAGGGGTTTCTGTCGCCGGCCGAGATCCCGAGCGTCTTCAAATACGCGACCGGCGTCGGTACAGGGCTCGCGCTGTACTCGTATCTCGTGCTCGCAGGCCGCGACGAGCCCGCGGCTGAAACGGCAGGCCCGTCGCGATCACACATTGCCTGATACGGTCTGCGCCGTTTTAGCGCCCGCCGGCTCAAACTACCTCGCCGCGGCGAATGGCGTCGTTGCGGTGCACTTTGTCGAGATAGCTTTTCGCGGCCTCTGACTGGAAGAGCTCGCGTTCCTCCTCGTGGTCCGTGACCGGTTCGAGCGCCATGTCGGTATAGTGCATCTTGAGCGGGTCGTGCTTGACCTTGCGATAGATCATTCGCAGGCGGCTGTAGAGCGCGATCCAGCGGATCTGCTTGGCGAGCGACTCGACAAAGTAGCGCGGGTAAAAGACCAGCGGGCTCTCGAGCGGCAGGCCGGAGCGCCGGTTTCGCCTCACCTTTCGACGAAAGAATCCGCCCTCGAGCGGATGGATCTTTTCGATCCCGATACATCCCTTGAACCACGTGATGAAGAACATCGTCTTGCCCGGCGATGTCCCCGTCGCGATCGCGCGGCGGAGCACCGTCTCGATGTGCTCGTCGGTGTAGTACGTCGCCCACGCGTCGCGGTACGCCGCTTCCCATTCCGCTTTGGACATCGCGGCGTGGCCGGTGACGGCGTGATTCAGATCATATTTGTTGAGATCGGCGTCCATCTCGATCCCGGCTTCGTGGAGCCGCTTGTGATCTTCTGAGCCGGGCAGAGGCGTGAGGTAAAAGAACTCGAGCAGATCGACCGGCAATTCGCGCTTGATGATCCCGATGTCGCGAATGATCGACTCGCGCGTGTCGCCGGGGAAGCCGAGTATGTAGCCGCAGTACGTGACGATGCCGGCCTGCTTCCACGCGAGCAGCATCTGGCGGTAATCGGTGATCTTGTTCTGCCGCTTTTGCGCGCCCAGCAGGCTTTCGGGATTTATATTCTCGAGGCCGATAAAGACGCGTTTGACGCCGGCGAGTCTGCACTTGTCGATAAAGCCGGGCAGCTTGTGGCAGAGCGTGTCGACCTGGATGATGAAGCTTATCTTGAGCCCCTCGACCTCGCGCAGTTGAATGAGCCGGTCGAGGATCGCTTCCCAATCCTTGTTACGCGCAAAGTTGTCGTCCGTGATGAAAAACGAATGCAGCCCTTGCGCGACATTGGCGCGGACGATCCGCTCGATGTCCTCGGGCGAGCGGCGTCGCGATTTGCGGCCCTGCACGTTGATGATCGTGCAGAACGAGCACGTGAACGGGCAGCCGCGTCCCGCATCGAAGCTCGTCGTCGCACCCGCCGTCAGATGAACGCGTTCGGCCGGCAGCACCGGCGACGCGACGCCTTCGATATTCGGCAGGTCGTGCATAAAGTTGTAAACCGGCTGAAGCTGATCATAGAAGGCGTCTTTCAAGACCTGTTCGAACCGCCGCTCGGCCTCGCCGGCAAAGACCGTCACGCCGAGGTCGAGAGCTTCCTGCACGAGCGGGTCGCGGTCGGCGAGCATCGCCATCGTTCCCGAGACGTGAAAGCCGCCGACAGCGACACTGATGCCACGCTCGCGCAGCGGCCGCGCGATGTCGAGTGCCCGCGGCATTTGATTTGACTGCACGCCGACGAGCATCACCATCCCGCGGCCTCCGGCGCGTTCGATCAGCCGCGCGACGCCTTCGGGACGAATAACGGTATTCGTCTCGTCAAAGGCGTGGATCTCCAGCTCGACGTCGTCGCCGAGCACGCGGTCTTGTTTTGCTTCGAGTGCGAGACCGTAAAGGCAGGCAAGCGAATTCGACGGTATCGCCGAGCGAAACCATTGGATGACGTAGCCGTCGTCGTCATAGTGAGAGGGCTTTATGAGGACGAGACAGAAATTGCGTCGTGAGGCTCCGCTGCTGTTGGTCACAGCCGTTGAGTTTATTGGAAAGCCGCGGGGCAGACAAGAAATTTCGCCTCAGCTCGCGAGGCCTACGCGAGCACGCCTGCGATCGCTGTGAGATCGCCGACGAATTCGCGATACTGCCGCTCGCGCGCTTGCGGGTCGGGCGCGCGGAGGATCGCCGACGGGTGCAGCGTCGCCATCACACGTTTGGCGTACTCTGCGTCGAGCCATCGGCCACGCATTTTTGAGACGCGAAAGTCTTTGCCCAACAGCGCCTGTGCAGCCGTCGCGCCGAGGCAGACGAGGACCTTTGGTTTGACGAGCGCGATCTCGGCGTTGAGCCACGGCGCGCAGGCGCGGATCTCGGCGGCATTCGGTTTGTCGTGAATGCGCCGCTTGCCGCGCGGCGTCCATTTGAAGTGCTTGACGACATTCGTTACGTACGCCGCGTCGCGGTCGATGCCGGCCTCGCCGAGGGCCTTGTCAAACAGGCGGCCGGCGGGCCCGACGAAAGGATGTCCCGTCTTGTCCTCTTCGTCGCCGGGCTGCTCGCCGACAAACATCACCGCCGCCGACACCTTGCCCTCGCCAAAAACGGTCTGCGTGCCGAGCTTGTACAGGTCGCAGCCCATGCAGCCCTTGGAGGCCGCGGCCAGACTGCGGTACGAGATCCTCGCCGGAAAGAAGTCGAGAGCGCTGCGCTCGCTCCCGTCGCCTGTAGTGCGTGCGGACTTCATACGATTCCAGATCTCACATTCCAAATTCCAGATTCCAAATCAAAAAACCAAAAACCAATGACCAATGACCAATGACCAATAACCAACCCCTCACCTCACAACAACCCTCTCTCCTTCACACGCAAATACGTCTCGACGAGCTTTGGGCCGAGCGTCTCGGTCGTGACGTCGAGGGCGAGGCCGCCGAGGGTTTGGACGAGCCGGAGCGCCGACTCACGCTGGAGAATGATCTCCTCGGCGGCGGACTGCATAAAGACGTCTTTAATGTCGGCAGGCCTTTCCGTAACGAGAGCTCCGAGGTCGCGGTCGCCGATGGTCGCGACGAGCGGCAGGTGACGGGGCCGCAAAAGCTTGAGCGAGGTGATGAGCTGCTTTGAGCTCTCCTTGTCGACGACGTCGGTGAGTATGACGACGAGCGAACGCTTTTTTGAATTCGTCGAGATGAATTGAAATGCCCGTGCATACGACGGCTCGATGAACTCGGGCTCGACGTCGTGCAGCGCCTCGAGGACCGCGTCGATATGTTCCAGTCCGCGCTTCGGCGGGATGAAGCGCCTTGCCCGCCGGCCAAACACGAGAATGCCGCAGTTGTCGCCCGACCGCGAGCATGCGGACATCAGCGCGAGAGCGGAGTGGACCGCCGTTTCAAATTTTGTCTCGCCGCCGATGCGGCCGGTCATCAGCCGGCCCGCGTCGATCGCGATCAGGACGGTCTGATCGCGCTCGATCTGGAATTGCCGGGTCGTGAGCTTTGAGCGCCGCGCCGTCGCGGTCCACGACAGGTGACGCAGCTCGTCGCCGAGCACGTAGTCGCGGAGCGATTCGAACTCGCGGCCTTCGCCCCGCAGCGCCGAGCGCCGCTGCACGGCGAGGAACGAACGCGCGCCGAGCGCCTTGAGCTCGATCTCTCGGGCGCGGCGCATGTTCGGATAGACCTTGACGTCTTGCGGCTCGCCGAGATACGCCTGCGACCAGACGAGGCCAAATCGCGACAGGTATCGCACCGCCGTTCGCCCAAACGAGTAGCGGCCTCGACGCGGAGGCCGCAGGTAATAAAAGAACTCGGCCGTGGCAAAAGGCCCGAGCTTGATCTCAGCCTCGCGTTCGTCGTCGAGCGTCATCTGCGGCGGATATTCGTCCTTGATGCGGAGCGTGAGCGATGCGGGCGACTCATTTGCGAGCGAGAGGCTCACCCTGGTCCGGTCGCCGATCGCGAAGCGCGACCCGAACCGGCGCTCGAACTCGACCCCGTCGATCGCTCGGCGGCTCACGAGATGGTCCGCGAAGGCCGCGGCGATCAGGGCGAGATCGTACGCCAGCACGAGCCAGCGCAGCGCGGGCAGACCCCACGAGAGCGACAGCGGCACCAGCCCGAAGGCCAGCAGAATATAAAAGCGTCGTGCGAAGACGAATTGCATCAGACGCGGGATTATACCATCGGCCGGCGAAGCTTAACTGCAGCCCGCTCGACGCGGCAGGTGCATTGTAAAAAAGGATGTTGTATTTTGCCGTGCTTTGTGTTTGATTATCTCAGCCAAAAACGATGCAGCCGCTGCCCCCGACCAACGCACCTTCCGACCCGAACGAGCTGCCGACGCGAGCCCAAGCCATGCTTTTTGCCGCAAAGGCAAAGCTGCTGCAGGCCCGCAGGTCGGTGCGCGACCTTTTTGATCCCGATATCGCCAGGCATCCGAATGCGGCCGACCGCGCGTTCGGGCCGGTCATCGCGACTTCCAAAACGCCGCTCTGGAGCGAGACCGCCGAGTCCGAACGTTATTTGGTCGCGGGAAAGATCGAGAATCTGCGGCTCGCCCTGAGACGGCTGGACGGCGTGGTCGTGCCGGCCGGGAAGATATTCAGTTTCTGGAAACAGATCGGGCGGGCAAGCAGACGGCGCGGCTTCGTCGCGGGCCGCGAGCTTCGCGAGGGCTGCGTGATCCCCTCGGTCGGCGGCGGGCTTTGTCAGCTCTCCAACGCCTTGTACGACGCCGCGCTGCAGGCCGGCTTCGAGATCGTCGAGCGGCACGCACACTCGCGCGTGATCCCCGGTTCGCTTGCCGAACGCCGGCGGGACGCGACCGTCTTCTGGAACTACATCGACCTGCGTTTTCGTTCCGACCGTGCGTTTCTGATCGAAGCGGAACTTGACAGCAATGACCTGACCGTTCGGTTTCGCGGCGAAACCCCATCGCGCGAGACCGTCACCGAGCGAGCCTCGTCGATCGGCCGCCAGGCTGCACCGCTCGGCGTACAGTCTCTCAACTCGTGTGCGTCGTGCGGGCAGATGGAATGTCACCGGGCGGTCGCGCCGGGCAAATACTCGAATTTTGGCCGCACGGCGTACCTCGTGGATGAGTTTTGGCCGGAGTTTGACCGGTACGTACAGGCCGAACGTACCGACCGCGACATTCTCCTCGTCCCGCTCGACGGGAGCCGCTACGGCAGACCGAACTATGCCTGGTCCAGCTCGGCCTTCGGCTCGGTACGGCAGAGCGTCTTTGTGACCATCGAGCGATCGTACCGCTCGCGCCGTCTGGCGGCGCAGGGAGCCGCCCGGCAGCAAAATCTGCTCCGAATGCACGAGCGGCTGGCCGACGATCTTGCCCGAAAGCTCGGACACGACGTCCTGCACGTCGTCGTGCAGCAAAACCTACTGCCCTTTCTCTGGAAAAAGGGGCATCTCGGCGGACGGACGTTCGACGTCCTGATGACCGCCGCGCCGATGGCCGAACTGCAAAGAAACCTCGACCGGGCGCGGTCTCTGCATCCGACGAGCACTACGCTCGGCGACTTTCGCGCAAGCGACGATATCGTCACCGCCGAATCGCAGGCCCTGGCCAACGCGCGCAGGATAATTACTCCGCACGTGCAGATCGCCGATATGTTTCCGCGTCGGGCCCGCCTCATCGAATGGCATATGCCCGAGACTTCGCGGCCGATACATTCGGTCCGAAATGCGGGCACCGAAAAGCGCGTGAGGCCGAATGTCGTATTTCCCGCCGCGACCGTCGGCCGCAAAGGCTGCTATGAGCTGCGCGAGGCGCTGCGCGGATCGGATGTCAGAGTGGTACTGCTCGGCCCGCTGATCGAATCGCCGGACTTTTGGAGCGGGTTTGACACGTCGAGAGGCGGCGAAGACTGGCTCGAAACTGCGGATGTCGTGGTGCTCCCGGCCTTTGTCGAGCATCGCCCTCGGCGATTGCTCGCGGCCCTTTGTGCGGGCGTCCCCGTCATCGCCACACACGAGTGCGGCATCAGTGCGGAGGCGGCGAACCTGGAGGTCGTCCGGTCGGGTGACCCGAACGCGCTTCGCGAGGCCGTCGAGCGTGCGGTCTCTGACCGGGCCCGATCCGCACTTGGTTGAATTAATTTGTCCGACAGATGTGCAACTAATTCTAGGGCTCGTTTCTCAAAGTCTCAGCGGCATCCGCGGAGAACAAAAGTTTGAAAGGCATCATCTCGACAATACTCCTCGTACTCGCGGCCGCGGCGTCGGCGGTCGCGCAGCAGGCCGCTGCAGATCGGCAGGTGTCGAGCGCTCCGGCATCTTCGGCGGTCGCGAACGGCGTCACCGAGATCTTTCTCGCCCGCGAGAACGGCGCGGGGAGCTACGGCGAACCGGCGACGTCCTTTGCGCCGAGAGACATTCCGATCTACTGCGTCGTGCAGCTCGAGAACGGCTCGCCGGTGACCGTAAAAATGGAACTCTTCGCGGTCAGCGTCGCGAGAGTGCGGCCGGGCTCGCGGGTCGTCTCGACGAGTTACACGACGAGCGAGCGCCAGGACCTCGTCTATTTCACCGGCCGTCCCGAGGGGCTGTGGGTTCCGGGCAAATACCGCGTCGATGTGTCTATTGACGGCAAACCCGCGGCGAGCCGAGAATTTACGGTCGTCGCCGCGGTGAGAAAGGAGCCCGCGGCCGCGGCGCCGGCATCGTTCGGGCCAAAGCCGGCAGCTACCGGCCGCCGCCCCCGACCGGCTCGCAAGACGCTTTAACGCTTTGCGCCGCCAAGCTGCTGCATGATCTCGCCGATCTTCTCTCTCGCTGCCCTTTCGCCAAGTTCTATCAATTCTTCACGCTTGCGGATCTCGTCGGGCCGGATGTGCGCGATGGCGGGCTGGATGATCACGTCGGCGTGATAATGCTGCGCCCGCGATGCCGCGCGCAGCAGCGTCATCGCCGATTGAAACAGTGTGCCGACCAGCGTCCGCGGCACGCCGTGAAACGTCGCTCCGCACGCCATCAGATCGACGGCGATCACGACATCCGCGCCCATCTCGCGAACGGTCTGCGCCGGCGTCGGCGTGATCACGCCGCCGTCGATCAGCAGCCGGCCGCCGTCGGCCGCGACCGGAGAAAAAACGCCCGGCACGGCGCAGCTCGCGCGTATCGCCTGCGCGAGATCGCCCCGTCCGCTGAGCACGACCTCGTCGCCCGTTTCGAGATCGCACGTCACCGCGGCGAACGGGATCGCGAGGTCCTCGAAGCGGCGTACCGGAAAGTTGCGTTCGATAAAAGCGGCGAGGCCTGCATTCGACAGCAGCCCGCGGGGCGAGTACGAGAAACCGGCGATCGCAAACCAGCTCAGCTTGCTGCCGAAGGCGATTATTTCGTCGACCGACAGACCGGTCGCATAAGCGCCGCCGGCAAACGATCCGGCGGATGTGCCGGCGATGAGATCGATCGGTACCGAATGCCGTTCGAGCTCGCGCAGCACGCCGAGGTGAGCATAACCGCGGGCTCCGCCGCCCGATAGAGCGAGGCCGACTTTCATTGCATCTCGTGACGCACCGGCATCGGTCTGCAGCGGCCGGAGCGTTTCGTTGATTTTAGCTATCCCGTGTGAAAAACTTAAACCCGCCCTTGAGATGACCCTCCACGAAGCAGCGACCTACAAGTCTCACGATCTCGACGACATCGCCGTCGCGGACGACTCTTGCCCGGTCTGCGGCCGCGAGATGCAGGCCGCGGATCGGATCGCGTCGTCAGAACTCGAGCCGGAACTTTTTGGATTGATAAAGGCCAACGCTCCGTCGGTCGACCGGCTGCAATGGATTTGCCGCCGCTGCGTCGGACTATTTGAATCTGCAAAAGAGCAGATCGTCGCCGAGGCCGCCGTGACCAAGGACGGCTCGCACGTTCTGTCGACGCCGCTCAGGCTCGACGCCGATACGAGATACACCGGTAAGGGCGTGACGATCGCATTTCTCGACTCGGGATTTTACCCGCATGTCGATCTGACGACGCCGCGAAACCGCATCCTCGCATACCGCAGCCTGCTTGAGCCGGACGGCTCGCTCGAGTCGCTATTCAAGCCCGACGTCGCGAGCTGGCATGGGATGATGACGTCGGTCGTCGCGGCCGGCAACGGGCATCTCTCCAACGGCTTTTACCGCGGCCTCGCGCCCGAGTCCGACGTCGTGCTCGTCAAGCTTGCGCGTACGGGCCGCATCACCGACGACAACATCCGCGAGGGGCTCGAATGGGTGCTCGCCAATCGCGAAAAGTACAACATTCGCGTCGTCAATATCTCGGCCGGCGGCGACGACGAAAAGAGCTATCTCGACGACCCTCTCTCGCAGACCGTCGAGGAATGCAGCCGCGCCGGCATCGCGGTCGTCTGCGCGGTCGGCAACGCCGGCCACCTGCCGGATCATCCCGTCGTGCCGCCGGCGAGCTCTCCGTCGGCGATCGCCGTCGGCGGTCTCGACGACCAGAACTCGATCAACCGCGCGCGTCGCGGGATGTATCGCTCGTCGTACGGCCCGACCATCGACGGCCTGCAAAAGCCGGAGGTGATCGCCCCGTCGATCTGGGTGCCGGCGCCGATACTGCCCAATACGCCCACCGCGCAGCAGGCCGCCCTGCTCGAGAAGCTCGACCGCGCGCCGGACGACGATCTGAACTCGATCATTCAAAAACACGCCGGCGTCGACCCCGAACTCGACGCCGCCGCCGACCGACCGCCGCACATCATCCGGCAGATGATCGTGCTCAAGATCCGCCGCGAGAACGTCATCACACGTAACTACAAGTACGTTGACGGCACATCCTTTTCGGCGCCTATCGTCTCGTCGCTCGTCGCGCAGATGATCGAGGCGAACCCGCGTCTAACTCCATCGCAGATCAAGCGCATCTTGATCACGACGGCCGAGCGGCTGCCGCACATCGAGGTCGATCGCCAGGGCTGGGGCGTGATCGACCCGCGTCGAGCGGTAGCGGCCGCAGAGAACTTTTCCAGATAAAAATTAACGAGGCCGGTTGGCCGGAGGACGCGGCGGGCTTGGGCGCATCTCGCCCGCGGGGCCGCCGGGCGGGGGCGTCGTCACCCTCGGACGACCATCCGTCGGCGAAGGCCGCGGCGTGGGCGGCGGAGTCGGCGTGGCCGTGCGCTCAGGCGTGGGCGTGGCCGTCCGCTCGGGCGTCGGTGTCGCGGTAGGGCTCGGCGACTCGCTCGGGCTCGGGCTCGGTTTGGGCGTCGGCGTCGGGGTCTTGGTGGCGCTGACCGTCGGCGTCGCGCCGTTAAAGTAGACGTTGGCGTCAAATCCCGCGTTGAGATTTGCGTTGGTGTTGACGTTTACGTTCGCGTTCCGGTTTGCGGCGCGGTCGCCCTGCAGCATCCAGAATCCGGCGAGCCCGAGACCGAGCACGGCGAGCGTGGCGATGATCGTCAGCACGACGATCTTAAAAGTGTTTGGCCTTGCCGGCGGAGGGTAATACGCCGCGGCAGCTCTCGTACGCGACGGCGACCGAGGCTCGGCCGGGCGATCGTCGTAGGTCGGGATGACGATCCGGTCACCGGATCTCGGTCTGGGCTGCGGCGAACTGTCGAGGCTCTCTACTGCCGCCGCGCCTGCGCCGCGGCGGACGACGGTGACCTCGTCCGGCTCGTCAGACGCCATCTCGTCCGCGAGTCGGTCGCTCGGCATCGCGACGAATTTCGGCTGCTCCTCGTCGACGAGCGGCGTGCCGTCCTTCGTGCAGAAGCGCATTATCTCTTCGTCGTAGCGACGGTCGCAGGTCGGGCAGTATTTCATCGTATTTTTCGGGCAGAGCCTGAACGCTTTTGGATTCTAGCACGGTTCGTTTAAGCCTAAGAATCCGGCCGTCGGTCGTCGCCTGCTCGGACGTTGGGAGCGACCCATCCTCAATTTATGTATTCGCTCTCGCCGCCGCCGTCGTCGATCATCGAGACGGGCGCGTCGGCCGGCCGCTGTTCTTCTTCGAGGTTCCAGATCTCAAAGAGTGCGGGCGGGCATTCCATCACGAATCGCGAAGGCTTTTGCAAGACGGTCTGACGATTGTAATCGGTCATCATCAGCGGATATGTGATGTAGAGCTCGTCCTTTGCGCGCGTAAGAGCGACGTACCAGAGACGACGCTCCTCTTCTTCGCTGTCGATCTCTTTGAGCGACCTCGGGCTCGGAAATTTACCTTCCGCCGCCCAGATCAGAAAGACGGCCTTCCACTCGAGACCCTTCGCCTGATGAACGCTCGTCAGCGTCAGCAGCTCGTCCTCTTCGGCGCCGGAGACGACCTCTTCGCCGACGAGCGGCTGCGGCTCCTTGAATCGCTCGGTCGAGAGCAGGGCGAGCTCGGAGAGGAATTCTTCGGTCGAGCGGTAACGGTTGGCGTAGAGTGCGAGGCCGCGGATGTCCTCGGCGCGCGACTCGGCGTTCTCATGATTCTCCTGCAGGTACTGCTCGTAGCCGTTAGCGAGAATGATCTCGATCTGCTTTGTGGGCTTGTCGCGGTTTTCGTCGGCGACGAGCATCTCGAGCAGTGCAACGAAGCTTGTCCAAGCCGGCTTGGAGCGGACAGCGGCAGGAGCCTCGATGCTCCGGACGATCGCGAGCGAGTCAGAACCGCCTGCGGCAGCGGGTGGCTGAAGCGCTTCGATCGACTCGTTGAATTCAGCGGGAGAAGCGTCCGTGTTCAACCGCCCACTACCGTAGGCGGTTCTGACAATTGCTTCGTAAATTCGATTCGCCGTGGCGCGGCCGACGCCGGGGATCATCTTTAGAATGCGTTTCCAGGCGAGCTCGTCGCGCGGGTTTGTGATGGCGCGCAGGTATGCGACGACGTCCTTGATGTGCGCCTGTTCAAAGAATCTGACGCCCGACTGAACTCGATACGGAATGTTGCGTCGCGAGAGCTCGAGCTGCAGCTCGACCGAGTGGTAATGCGAGCGGTAGATGACGGCGATGTCCTCGAGGCTCGTACCTTCGTCGCGAAGCTCGAGCACGCGCGACGCGACAAAGGCCGCCTGCTGATCGACGTCTGAACACGGAACGAGCGCCGGCTTGAAGTCGCGCGAACGCCTGACCGCCTTGAGCATCTTTGGAAACTGCCGGCGGTTGTTGGCGATCGAGACGTTTGCGAGGCCGAGTATCTCGGGCGTCGAGCGGTAGTTGGTCTCGAGCTTGTAGACGGCGGCCTCGGGATAGCGTTTGGGAAACTCGTAAATGTTCGTAAACTCGGCGCCGCGCCACGCAAAGATCGATTGCGCGTCGTCGCCGACGACCATTACGTTGCGATGTTTTACAGCCAGCAGGTCGATGAGCTCGGCCTGCAGGCGATTTGTGTCCTGATACTCGTCGACGAGTATGTGCTGAAACTGCTCGGTGTAAACATTCGAGACCTCGGGCCGCTCGACGAGCAGGCGTTTGAGATTGAGAAGCAGGTCGTCGTAATCCATCACGTTACGCTCGCGTTTGCGTTGGTGATAGATGAGGTCGATGCGTTTGATCTGCGCGGTGAGCGGTTCGAAGTACGGATACTTGCGGACGATCACCTCGTCGATCGGCATATCCGTGTTGGTCGCGTAGCTGACGATGTCCTGCAGGACCTCGGCCTTTGGGAACCGCTTTGCCTTTGTGTCGATCGCCGCGTCTTCGATGCAGAGATTGAGCAGGTCGCGGGCGTCTTCGGTGTCGAGGATCGAGTAGTTCTGATCAAATCTGATGCTCGTCGCGTGACGGCGCAGCAGAAGGTTCGCGATGCGGTGAAACGTGCCGCCCCAGACGCGATGGACGTTTTGGCTGCCGGTCAAAGCCTCTACGCGCCGAAGCATCTCGCGGGCCGCGCGATTGGTGAAAGTCGCGAGCATTATCCGCTGCGGCGAGACGCCTTGTTCGATGAGATATGCGACGCGATACGTGATCACGCGCGTCTTGCCGCTGCCCGCGCCGGCGACGACGAGCGAAGCCTTGGGCGGCGCGGTGACGACGCGAAACTGCTCTTCGTTAAGCTCGCTTTTGTAGCGTGTGAGGCGTTCGGGCAGGGCCGAGCCTGCATCGCGTTTGAGGACGTACTTCTTCACCTGACGCCAAGATTAGCACACGCCAAACGGCCTCTCGAACCCGCGCCGGCGATCGACGCGGGCCGCATCAAAAACGCCTTAGCCGATGCCGCTCAGTTCACCGCAAAGCTGATATTGACGACCGCGGTCATATCTTTTTCGATCGTCGTCGTGTCGTAAACGCCGTAGTCCGAGACGTCGGTCGAGTCGGCCGCGGTGATCTGCAGCACGCCCATCTTCGCCGAGCGGACCGATCCGATGGAGCTGCCCGTGCTGGCGGCGACGCGCTCGGCGCGTTCCTTGGCGTCTCGCGCCGCCTCGCCAAGCATCTCGATCTTGAGATCGCCGATCTGCGTGTAATAGTACTGCGGCGGCTTTGATTCGATCAGGATGCCCTGGTTGATCAGCTCTGTCGCCTCGCGTGCGATCTGCGCGATCCTCTGGACGTCGTTCGAGCGCACCTCGATCTGCTGCTGCAGCGAGTAGCCTGTGACCTCACCGGTCTCGTTGCCGTCGTTGTCGCGCCGCTTTTGGGTTGTCGTGGTGATGGACGAGACGGTCATCTGGTTTTCGGGAATGCCTTTGGAGAGCAGGTACTGCTTGATCCGCGGCGTGCTGTCGGAGATCTGCCTGTACGCGTCTGCGAGCGTCGCCGATTCGGCCGAGACTCCGGCCGTCCACACGACCAGGTCGGACGTGATTCTTCGCTTGGCCGAGCCGGTGACGGTGATCGCCTCGTCCGGTTTTCGAGCCTTTGCAAAGAACCAGCCGAATATCAGTGACGACACGATCAGGCCGATCGCGATCGCGACCCCGGCGTTGAACCAACCGCCGCTACGTTCGCCATTCATAGATTGAAGCTCCTTTGCATCGAGGTGAAATTCAAGCTCATCATACGCCTGTCGCGACAAAAAGAAAGCTAAAGTCGAGCGTGTGATCGGCGGCGTCGAGATCTAAGACTTTCGCCCGGCCGGATGCTACAATCGAAGGACGGTTTTTTGCAGCAAAAATACGACTTAGAGGTAGGTCAATTATGAAATTTCCCGGCGGTTTTGATATGAACGCGATGATGCAGCAGGCCCAGCAGATGCAGGAAAAGATGGCCCGCGAAATGAAGGAAACCACCGTCGAGGCGTCGGCCGGCGGCGGCGTCGTCGCGGTCAAGATGCGCGGCGATTTTGAGGTCGTCTCGCTCACGCTCTCGCCCGATCTCGTCAAGGACGGCGACGTCGAAATGATCCAGGACCTCACCGTCGCGGCCCTCAATGAAGCCCGACGCAAGGTCGAAGAATCGCTCAAAGGCAAGCTCGGCGGCATGCTCCCGCCGGGGATGATGTGACGGAATTTTCGATTTTAGATTTGCGATTTGCGATTGCGGAGAGCTGATCGCCGAGGCCGAATCGCAAATCGAAAATCGCAATTCGAAAATCTACATGCTTGATTACTCAGAACCCGTCGCCAAGCTGATCGACGAATTCAAGCGCCTGCCGGGCGTGGGGCAGAAGTCGGCGCAGAGGCTGGCGTTCTATGTGATGCGAAGGCCCGAGGCCGAGGTGCGCAGCTTTGCAAACGCTCTCCTCGAGGTTAAAGAAAGGATCACCTTTTGCTCGACGTGCAACAACCTCACAGACGTCGACCCGTGCCTTTACTGCGCAAATCCGAAGCGTGACCGTTCGATCATATGCATCGTCGAGGAGCCGTACAATCTCGTCGCCGTCGAAAAGACGCGCTCATTCAAAGGTCTCTATCACGTGCTGCACGGCTCGCTCTCGCCGATCCGCGGCGTCGGGCCCGACGAGCTGATGCTCGCCAATCTGCTGCCGCGTCTGATGCCCGAGAATAACGACGGCGTCGATGTGCGCGAGGTCATCATCGCGACCAACCCGACGACCGAGGGCGAGGCGACGGCGAACTACATCGCACGGCTTCTCAAGCCGCTCGGCGTGCGCGTCACGCGCATCGCGATGGGAATGCCGGTCGGGTCAGATCTCGAATTCGTCGACGAGGTCACGATGGACAAGGCGCTGGCGAATCGTCACGAGATCTAGGGAGTGGTGAGGTGTGAACCGTAAGCGGTAAGTGGTAAGCGGTAAATGGTAAGCGGTAAGCGGTAAATGGTAAATGCAGAGTTTTTGATCGGGGCTGTGCGGAACATTTTACGACGGCTCACGACCAGCTGATCATCCCGTCTCGACCAGTAACTACGATCTTCCATTTACCATTTACCATTTACCACTTACCGTTTACCGCTTACACCTTACACCTCACCGTTCACACTTCACGACTGACCACCCATGGCGACGGAAATCAAAGAGCTGCGGCTGCCGGACCTGATACTTGATCGCCGGGCGCCGCTTGCTTTTCGGCTGCTGCTGGGAGCTTTCGGCATCGCGCTTCGACTCTTTTTTCGGCGTATCGAGACGGTCAACGCCGATCGCGTCCCCGAACGCGGCGGCGTTATCTTCGTGCTCAATCATCCAAACGGTCTGATCGATCCGGCCCTCGTCTTTGTCGCGCTGCCGAGGCTTATCTCGTTCCTTGCAAAGTCGACCTTGTTTCGGATGCCGGTCATCTCGTGGATCCTCAAGACGGCCGAGGCGCTGCCGATCTACCGCAGGATCGATGCGGGCGAGGACGTTTCGCAAAATCAAAAGACATTCGACGCGGCCCGCGAGCTCCTTAAACGCGGCGGTTCGATCGCGCTCTTTCCCGAAGGCGTCTCGCACAACTCGCCAAAGCTCTTGCCGATCAAGACCGGCGCGGCCCGCATCGCGCTCGGGGCGGCGAACGATGTGAGAGATGAAGAGCAGAAGCTCGACGTCCTGATCGTGCCGGTCGGGCTTTACTACACGAGCAAGACGACGTTTCGCAGCGAGGCACTGCTTCACTTTGGCGAGCCTTTCGCGGTGCCGCGCGTCGAGCTCGACGCGGATGGCCAGCCGCCCCGCGAAGAGGTCAGGCGGCTGACGCAGCGGATCGAAGAAGCGCTTCGCGAGGTGACGCTCAATGCCGAGTCCGATGCCGAGCTGCAGACGGCCCGCATCGCCGAACGCATCTTTGCCGCCGCGGCCGAGTCAGAGACGCTCGGCGAGAGACTCGAGTTTCTCAAGACGTACGTCGCGCGCGGCGAGGACACGTCCGGCTCGTACGATCTCGACGCCGAGCTGAAAAGATTCGACGCGCGGCTCGCGGCGCGGGGCATCGAGCCCGAGCACCTTTCGCTGTCGCGCTTTTCTAAACGATTCGTCATCCGGCAGGCGATCGTTCAGACGTGGCCGCTCGTCCTGCTCGCTCCGCCGGCCGCCGCGGGAGCGCTGCTGCATCTGCCGGCTTACGAGATGTGCCGTCTGCTCGCGTATCTGATCACGCACCACGGCGCCGACGATGTCGCGTCGACCGTCAAAGTGCTCGCGGCGATGATCTTCATGCCGCTCACTTGGCTTGTCGCGGCGGTCGTGGTCTATCAGTTTTTCGGCTGGGAATGGGCGCTGGCATCGCTGCCGGCGTCGGCCGCGCTCGGCTACATCGCGCTTTATACGCTGGAGGAGGCGACAGAGCTAAGCGGGTGGGCAAAGGCCGTCTGGCTTTACCTCACCCGCCGTGAAGAGTTCCTGCGGTTGTTTGTCGAGCGGCTCAGGCTGCAGCGGCACCTGAGCGAGATCGGCGATTAGAACCTGACGACCTCGGCCTCGGCCTCGGACGCGTTGCGAGACTTTTTCCATTCGCCCTCGTCCTCGTAGAAATTGACGTCAAACGTCAAGAGACTCTTGACCGGGATGCCGTCAAAATCCGTCGGCCCGTCCTCAAACCGCACGATCGCGCCGCAGCCGATGACCTCTACGCCCAACTCGCGCAGCAGGTCGATCCCCTCGCGCATAGCGTTGCCCGAGCGGATAATGTCGTCCACCAGTATCGCCGGATGGATGTCGTCGCCGTTGATGTACTGCCTAAACTGCCGCTTGCCGTTCTCGAGCTCGGCCCAGTAGATCTGCTCGGCGCCGAGAGCCTCGCGGACGCCAAAGGCGACCATGATGCCGCCCGGGCTCGGGCTGACGACCGAGACCTTTGGCAGGCGGCTCGAGATCGATTTCTCCATTCGGAAAAGCCGGCTCAGACCGACCGACAGGATCCGCGCGTTGTCGTAGTAGCGAAACGCAAGCGGCATCTGAAAGTAATGCGACGCGTGCTTGCCGTTCGGATATAAAAAATGTCCTTTGCGGTAGGCGCCGGTCTTGACGAGGATGTCCATCACGGACTCCGGCGACGGTACGAGATCAACCATTCTTATCTCCTTGAAACTTCTTGACCAAAATTAACCGTTTCAGCAAGTTTTCGATTCTATCGGCCGCATCGCCGTAATTCAAACCGCTCGCTTGACCAACCTCTCGATCGCCGCGCGCTGCGGGGCGGCCATTCCCTCGGGCAGCGCGTCGACGTCAAACCAGCCGAGACGATAGATCTCGCGGCTCAGCACCACCGGCTCCCCGACCGGCCGGGCAGAAAAGAGCAGCTCGACGTGACGCCGCGTCGTGGCGGCGCTCACCAGACGGACGTCCGTCAGCTCGATCCCGATCTCTTCGCGAATCTCTCTTTTTAGGGCATCGATTGGCTGCTCGCCGGAATCCAAAAGGCCGCCTGGAATGCCCCAGCCGCAACTTGGACGCAGAACATGCTCAAGCAGCAGCACTCGCGAACGGTCGTCGAGAACGATCGCCGCGACCGACACAGTGAATGTCGTCTGCGTCGCCCGGACGACGCTCATTCTCACGGGCCGAGGCAGCGCTTTCCAGATATAGCCGAGCGATTTACGAAACATTTCTAGAGGAGCGAACAGGCGGCCGCGGTACGAAAAGCGGCTCGTCCGACAAGCCGGCTCGGCCGGCAAAGTTTCACAGATATCAGTTATCACGCCGGCGGCCGGGCCCACAGCTTCACAAGTCCGCCGGAACCCGTAAACCTTACCATTTTCAAAGAGAAGTATTCTAAACATGAGATCTTTACTCTTGCAGTTCAAGGGTATGTCCGCGGCGAGTCTCGCGGTCATCGTCTGCGTCATCGGGGCCGCGGGTCAGAGCGACCGGGCCAAACAAGACCTCGGGCGGTCATTCCGAAAGTTTGACCTCGTAAGGATCAGCGAACCTGCCCGCAGGGCGAGCGCTCGAGGCGAGACACGGCTTCAGATCAGTGCACGCGGCCGGCGGATGGACGTCGATCTCGTGCCGAACGATCTGAGGTCTTACCGGTACAAGACCGAGGATTCGACAGCTCCGGGAGTGCGCGTCGGGCGGCAGGGCGGCGAAGTGACGACCTTTAAGGGAATGGTCGATGGCGACGAGTCGTCGATCGTTCGCCTGTCGATCGACGGGCCCAAGATCGAGGGCTACCTCGTGTCTGGCGGCGAAAAGCTCTTTGTCGAGCAGGCGCGCAAGTACACAAACCAGGCCGACGAGTCGGACTATGTCGTCTATCGCGAAGAAGATTCGCTCGTGGACAACACCTTCTCATGCGACGCCGACGCAGCCGGCAGGCTCGAGGCCGGGTTGTCAGGCATCACGGCACAGGCCGCGACCCTGGCTCCGGCGGCGCGGATCCTGGAGATCGCGACCGAGGCCGACTACGAATGGGTGACCACGCTCGGCGGAGCGTCGCAGGCCAACAGCGACATTCTCAGCATCCTGAATATGGCCGACGGCGTTTACCAGAGCGAGCTCGGCATCGCGCTCAGCGTCGTTTTCCAGCACACGTGGTCGACACCGGACGGCTTTGACCCGACGTCGATGAGCACGATCCTGTCGAGCTTTGGCAGCTATTGGAACGCCAACATCAGCTCGACGAGCGTCCCGCGCGACGCGGCACATCTGTTTAGCGGCAAGTCGTCGGCGCGTTCGGCCGGACTGGCCTGGGTCGGGGTGATCTGCCGTTCGCCGCTCAACTCATACGGACTTAGCGGATATGTCGGGTGGGCTCCCGGGAAATATATGATCCCGGCACACGAGATCGGACATAACTTGAACGCGAATCACGTCGACGCGACCCAGAGCTGCGCCAGCACGATCATGAACGCGTCGCTCTCGAATACGACCGCCTTTACTTTTTGCACGTTCTCGCGGACCGAGATCGCAAACTTTGTCACGGCGAACGGCACATGTCTGCCCAACGGCAATCCGACCCCGACGCCGACGCCCGTGATCACTCCGACGCCGACGCCCGTGATCACTCCGACACCCACACCGGTGATCACTCCGACGCCGACGCCGTGGCCGCCGTCGAGCGGCGTGCGTGCGGTCGGCGATTTTGACGGCGACTCGCGCTCGGACATCGCGGTCTGGCGGCCGGGAACGGGCGTATGGTACCTCAGCCGCAGCACGAGCGGGATCGCGTCGTTTCAGTTTGGCCAGGCGGGCGATACGGCCGTTCCGGCGGATTACGACGGCGACGGCCGAACCGACGCGGCGGTGTATCGCGGCGGGACGTGGCACCGTCTGATGAGCTCGACCGGAACGTACAGCGCCGCTCAGTTTGGCGTCGCGACCGACACCGCCGTGCCGGCAGACCGCGACGGCGACGGCCGGGCCGACCTTGTCGTCTTCAGGCCTACAAACGGTGTCTGGTACACGCTCTACAGCTCGAGCGGCGGCGTCGACTCGCGGCAGTGGGGCGTCGCGGGCGACGTTCCGGTGCCGGCCGATTACGACGGTGACGGACGGGCGGACCTTAACGTTTTCAGGCCGTCGAACGGTACGTGGTACCGCGTCGACAGCTCGACCGGGGCCGAGCGCGGTGCTCAGTTTGGAATGCTGGGCGACAAGCCTGTGGTCGGTGACTTTGACGGCGACCGTCGGACCGATATCGCCGTGTGGCGGCCCGCCGGCGGCGCCTGGTACGTACTGCAGAGCGCGTCGGGGAGCCTTTTTGCCGCGACGTTTGGCCTGTCGAGCGACATCCCGACGGTCGGCGACTACGACGGCGACGGACGGGCGGACGTCTCGGTCTTCAGGCCCGTGAGCGGCGTCTGGTACCGACTCAACAGCAGCACCGGCGGATTTGCCGCACAGCAATTCGGGCTGTCAGGCGACATGCCGGTCGAGGGAGCATACGTCCGCTAGGCGAACAGGCGGACAAGTCAAAAAAGGGGCTGACCGAGGAGGCAGCCCCTTTGTCATTTGGTCGGTCGATCGCGCGTTCACTCGCCGCCACCCGCACGGAGGCGCAGCCATGCCGCAAGAAGCTGATCGCTGGACGGAGCAGACCACCGGCACAGCACTGCGGAATGCCGCACGATCTCACCCGCGGCGCAGCTTACGGAAATGCAAAAGAGGCTGCCTTTGCGGGGCAGCCTCCTTCATTTTCGGCTGAGCTTTATTTACTTCAGCGAAACGTCGTCAACGCGGAAGGTGGTCGTCACCGACGCGTCCGTCGTCGAGCGGAATTGCACTCTGACGGTCTGGCCGCGGTACGCCGAGAGATTTAGCGAGATCTGCGAATAGGCTCCCGCCGCTCCCTTATTGAGGTTGCTGTACGTCGCGAGCGTCGTCAGCAGATTGCCCGCCGTGTCGCGCACCTCGACAAAGAGCTTGTCGTACTGCGTGGTCGTCGTCGTTTCACTCGACGTCACATTCAGCCAGAAGGTCAGCGTCCCGGTCGCGGTCGAAGGGATCGAGACCTGCTGGTACGCCTGCCCGGTGACGCTGTTGTTCACGCCGAAGTAGATATAGCCGGTCCCGCCGTGCGGATAGTTGCCGGCCGAGGTGTAAAAGTAACCCGTGCCGGAGCCGACCCAGGGGCTCGCGCTGCCCTCAAAGCCGCCGTTGACGATCAGCTCGCTGCCGCCCGGCGTCGGTGTCGGGCTCGGGCCGCCGCTCGGGCATGAGCCGACGCCTACCGCACACCACCCGGTCGCGACCGAGTTGTACTGCGAGCTCGATGCGCCAAAAAGGTCTGTCGCCGCATTCAGCGTCGCCGTCCTGGCTCCGGAGAAGGTCGTTCCGGACGTCATATAGACCGTCAGCGCGCGGTACCAGATCTTGGCCGCGTTGTCGGGGCCGATCGCCGGGACCGCCACGCCGCTGACGCGGTTGGTGCCGCCGGCCGCGATCAGATAGAACGCATGATTCGCGATGCTCGAATTAGTATGCACGCCGCCGTTGTCCGCGGTGCCGGTGTAGCGGAGGCTGTAGTGATCGGGGTCGCCGACCGCATTCGGATTATCCATCAGACGAAGCGCGTCGCCGGGCGTGCCGGGCGTGTATGCGTCCTCGCCGATCTTCCAGGTGTTTGAGTTGGTCGCACCGCGAGCATAACGCTCGACCATCGCGCCGAAAACGTCCGACATCGATTCGTTCAGAGCGCCCGACTCGTTCGAGTAGGTGAGGTTCGCCGTGCGTTCGGTGACGCCGTGGGTCATCTCGTGGCCGCAGATGTCGATCGTGACGAGCGGCGTAAAGGTCGTGCCGTCGCCGTCGCCGTAGGTCATATATTGGCCGTTCCAAAAGGCGTTGTTGTAGCTGGTGCTGTAATGCACCTTTGAGCTGATGAGCCCGACGCCGCCGACCGCCGACGTGTAATAGGCCGGCCCGCCCGAGCCGTCGATGCCGTTGCGGCCGTGGACGTTTTGAAAATAGTCCATCGTCTTTTCGGCGCCGTACTGGGCGTCGACGCCGGCGCGCTGCGCCGATGCGTCCCAGACGTCGTTCGTATCCGTGAAGCGATACGTGCTCGCGGTCGTGTTGCGATTGTCGAATGTGCCGACCTTGCGGGTCGTATTCTCCATGTAATAGGTCGAGCCCGAGACGCTCGTGCCGATGGTGACGGTGCCGCTGTAGAGCGACGGGCCGCTGCCGGTCTGGAGGTTGTCGTACTCAAAGACCTTTTCGCCCGTGTGTGCATCGACAAAGATGACCGGCATGGCCGTGTCCTTGGTGTTGTCCTCGCGACGCATCTGAACGCGGTAGGCGAGGTGATCGCGGTCTTCGCCGCGATATATCCAAAGGTCGGCCGTCGGCTTTTCGGTCAAATGCTCCGAGCCCTTGTACATATCCATCGCAAGCCGCACCGCGTCTTCGGCGGAGAAGTTCGGCGACGTGTTGACCGCGACGTTCTCCTTGATGTCGTCGGTCACCTCACGCAGCGAGCCGTCATTCTTGAGATGGACGATCGCCTCGCCCTGCCAAACCGGCACGCCGCCGGCCGTCTGCTGAAATCTCGTATGCGCCATTCCGCGCTCATCGACGTCCGTACTCTTGACCTTGTATTCGGTCGGGTCGCCGATCGGGCGGAGGCTGGCCCGCTGTCGCAGCACGTCGAGACTGAGGCGACGTGCCGTTTCCTTCTCGTCCGGCGAGCCCTTGCCAAATACCGTACGCTGCGCGTTAGAGCCGCTCGTAAACAGGCCAAATGCCACAAGGGCGAGGCCCAAAATTCCGATGAAAGTTAAGATCTTTTTCACTCGTGTTTCGCTCCGGGATGTTTTTTTGATTTGCCGCAAATAATGAGGCCGCAAAAATATGGATCGAAATAAACCCCGAGTCCGAGGAGTGAAGTGGGCTAATTTAGAGACAAACCCTGCCGACCCAGGAGATGGCCGGAACGACTTAGGCTAAAATTCGGGGGGCAATCGAACAAACGATTGGACGATTCTAGGAGCGCGGTTTCGCTGTGTCAAGCCGAAGGTCAAGTTTTTCTATACCAGATATAAAAAAAGTTGATGAGCTGCTTCCGGGGCAGACGATCACGTGGGCGGAGGTCGCGAGGATCCATCCGATCCGCAACGGGATCCATCACCGGGGCGGGCGTCTCGTCTCGCTTTTGACAGACTTTGGCCGGATCAATCCGTGCTATCCGGATCGCGGCGCCGACGATCGAACGACCATCGTCTACACCGGCTCGGGCCGCCGCGGCGACCAGAGGCTCGACGCAGCCAATCGGGCGCTGCTCGACGCCGTCGAGACGGGACACAGCGTTCCGCTCTTTAACAAGCTCGCCGTCGGACGTTGGGAATACGTCGGCCGCTACCGCGTCGCGCACGGCGAGTATGTTTTCGACGACACGCGCGAACGAATGGTTTGGCGCTTCACGCTGCACCGGGCCGAGAGCTGAGATCGGCTTGTTATCGTGCGGCTGCTGATACACAATACGGCCGTTCTTTATTCCGACAATTCAGATCTAACCGGAGGCCCGCGTACGTATGACGAAACTTTTTCGAAGCCTTGTGCTTCTCATTCTCCTTTCGACAGCGGCCCTTGCTCAAAATGTCTGGACGCCTGAGCTGCAGATCAGGACGCGCGCCGTCGGCAGCCCGGCGGTCTCGCCTGACGGCAAGCGGGTCGCGTACACGATCAGCGATCCGGTGATGACGGCCGACCGCAGCGAGTATGTCACGCAGATCTGGATCGCGAGCTCCGACGGTAAAGAGAATTACCAGGTCACATTCGGCGACAAGTCGTCGACCAACCCAAGATGGTCGCCCGACGGCACGGCCATCGCCTTCACCTCTAATCGCAAGGACAACCGCAACAATCTCTACCTGCTCCGCCTGCGCGGCGGCGAGGCCGAGCCGCTGACCGACCTCAAAGGCTCTTCGGTCGCTGATTTCGATTGGTCGCCCGACGGCAAGTGGATCGCGTACACGATGACCGACGCCAAGACCGATGACGAGGAAAAGGCCGACAAGGCTCGCAACGACTTTCGCTGGGTCGACGAGAACGTAAAGATGGCACGCCTCTACGTGCTGCCGGTCGAAAACGACGCGAGCGGCAAACGCGAGCCGCGCAGGCTCGGCATCGACGGCCGGCATATCAGCGCGTTCGACTGGTCGCCCGATGGCTCGACGATCGCCGTAAGTCACGTCGCCTCGCCGGTCGCGAATTACTGGCCGACGGCAGACGTCTCGCTGATCGACGTCGCCAGCGGCCGCGCCGCACCGCTTGCCGCCAGCGAGGCGGCCGAGAACGATCCGATCTATTCGCCCGACGGCCGGTGGATACTCCTGAGTGTCAGCGACGTGCCGGCCCGCTGGGCGCGGGCCAGCCGGCTCGCCCTCTATCCATCGAAGCCGACCACGGCGGCGGCGCCGAAGCAGCTCGCTGTTACTTTCGATTCGCAGCCGAATGTCGTCGGCTTTTCAGCTGACGGCAGGTGGATCTACTTTACCGAGGCCAAGGGAACGAATACCGCTCTGTACGCTCTGGACGTCGATACCGACACGATCGCCGAAGCGATACCGACCCACGGCGTGATCAGCGCGCTTGCGATGCAGAAGGGCGGCGGCGTATTTGCCGGCGTCCTTCAGCGGGCCGACATGCCGCCGGAACTCTATGCGGCAAGGCTCGCCGACAGGGCCCCGACAAAGTTGTCCAATGCAAACTCCGACGCTGCAAGGATGGCGGTCGGCAAGACCGAGGTCGTCAAGTGGAAGAGCAAGGACGGCCGCGAGATCGAGGGATTGCTGACATATCCGGTCGGCTACGTCGCGGGTAAAAAAGTGCCGCTCATTCTCAACATCCACGGCGGGCCGGCGGGCGTTTTTAATCAGACGTTCATCGGCGGCCGCGGCGTTTATCCGCTTGCGACCTTTTCGCAAAAGGGCTACGCGATACTGCGGCCCAACCCGCGCGGGTCAAGCGGCTACGGCGTCGAATTTCGCCGTGCAAATATCAAAGACTGGGGCGGGATGGATTATCAGGACCTGATGACCGGCGTCGATCACGTTATCGCGATGGGCGTCGCCGACCCGGAACGCCTTGGCGTGATGGGCTGGAGCTACGGCGGCTATATGACGTCGTGGATCATCACGCAGACCAAGCGGTTCAAGGCCGCGTCGGCCGGTGCTCCGGTGACAAACCTAATGAGCTTTAACGGCACGGCGGACATTCCGTCATTCGTGCCTGACTACTTCGGCGGGCAGTCGTGGGAGGTGCCGGAGGTCTATGCAAAGCACTCGGCGATGTTCAATATCAAAGGCGTATATACGCCGACGCTGATCATCCACGGCGACGCCGACATACGCGTCCCGATCTCGCAGGGCTACGAGTTGTACAACGCCCTCAAGGCGCAGAACGTGCCGACCAGAATGCTCGTCCTCCCGCGACAGCCGCACGGCCCCACCGAGCCGCGAATGCAGCTCGCCGCGATGCAGGCAAATTTGGATTGGTTTGAGAAGTATCTCGGAGGGAAGTAACTAACTAACTCTTCTTTCCCAATTCGACAGCACGACGGTACGCTGCATACACGGCTTTTGAAAGCACGGTGCGCAGCGTGCCTTTTTCCATTTGGTAGATGGCCTCGGCCGAGGTGCCGCCGGGCGAGGTGACCATATTGCGGAGCTCGGCCGGGTGCTTGTGCGACTCCATCGCGAATTTGACCGAGCCGAGCATCGTCTCCTGAACGAGCTCGCGGGCGACGTCGCGCGAAAAGCCGAGGTGCACGCCGGCGTCGGTGAGCGCCTCCATCACCATAAAAATGTAGGTTGGCCCGGTCGCGCTCAAGGATGTCGCCATGTCGATCATATTCTCGGTCTCGACAAAGAGCTCTTTGCCGAGAGCGCTCAAAAAGTGCCGTACCTGCGAGCGTTCGTTCTCTGAGACCGCTTCGCCGCAGGTCCACGCCGTGATCCCGGCGCCGATCTGCGACGGCGTGTTCGGCATCGCGCGGACGACGTGCTCGGTGCCGAGCTCTCGCGAGATCGTCTCGATCGTCGCGCCGGCGACGATCGAGATGACGAGGCCGTCGTGGGCGACCGCGCCCTTCAGATCGCGAAGCACGCGGCCGAGACGCTGAGGCTTGACGCTGAGAACGACGGCCGAATTCTCCGTGTCGCGAACGCTCTCTGCCGCATCGGCGTTCGACTCGAACATTCGAATGCCGTACTTCGTCTCAAGCTCATCCCGCCTCGCCTCGCGCGGGTGGCTGCCCGCGATCTGTTCCGCGGCCACGAGTTCCTGCTGCAGCAAGCCGGCGATCATCGACTCGGCCATCACGCCGCAGCCGATGAATGCGATCGAGGCTCTTTTAATTTCTTGTTTCATTGGTCTACCGCTGTCTTTGCGATCTCTGCGGGCTTTGCGTGAAACCGATCTGTCTCACGCAGAGCTCGCAAAGGCCGCAAAGGAAATTCGATCGAGCGTCGCGGGCGAACCCTTTTGTTATCCGTCGGTGGCTCGTGCAAAATACGTGTTTACGTTAGAGATTTAATCACCATGACGATCGACGAACAACTCGACGTTCTCCGAAAAGGCACCGTCGACCTCATTCGCGAAGAAGACCTCAAGGCCAAGCTCGACCGCTCGCAAAAGACCGGCAAGCCGCTGCGCGTGAAGCTCGGCCTCGACCCGACCGCGCCCGACATCCACCTCGGCCACACGGTCGTCATCCGCAAGCTCAAAGCGTTTCAGGACCTCGGCCACACGGTGATCTTTTTGATCGGCGATTTTACGGGCCAGATCGGCGACCCGACCGGGAAGTCTGCGACGCGGCCGCCGCTCAGCCGTGACGAGATCAACGCAAACGCCGAGACTTACAAGCAGCAGATGTTCAAGCTGCTCGATCCGGAGAAGACAGAGCTGAGATTCAACGGCGAGTGGATGGACAGATTCACCGCGGCCGACTTCGTCAAGCTCGCCGCGAAGACGACCGTTCGACAGATACTCGAGCGCGACGACTTTGAAAAACGTATGGCCGAGGAGAAGCCGATCTCGCTGCACGAGCTGCTTTACCCGCTCGTGCAGGGCTACGACTCGGTCGCGCTCGAGGCCGACGTCGAGCTTGGCGGGACGGACCAAAAATTTAACCTGCTGATGGGCCGCAGCCTGCAGCGCGAGTTTGGCCAGGAGCCGCAGGTCATCTTGACGACGCCTTTGCTCGAGGGGCTCGACGGCGTGCAGAAGATGTCTAAAAGTCTCGGCAATTACATCGGCATCGAGGAGCCCGCGGCGGAGATGTTCGGCAAGATAATGTCGATCTCCGACGAGCTGATGTGGCGGTACTACGAGCTGCTGACCGACGTGTCGGTCGACGAGATCGACGCGCGTCGATCGCGCTGCGAGTCGGGCGCCGAAAATCCGCGCGACGCAAAGGTCGAGCTCGCCAAACGCATCATCGCTGACTTTCATTCCGCGGCCGACGCCGATGCGGCGGAAGAGGAATTTCGCCGCCGCTTTGTCGATAAGCAGGCGCCCGAAGAGATCGAAGAAAAACAGATCGACGCCGGCAGCTACAAGCTCGCCGAGCTGCTCGCGTCGGTCGGGCTGGCCGCGTCAAAAGGCGAGGCCAGACGGCTGATCGAGCAGGGCGGCGTGCGCGTCAACGGCGAAAAGGCCTCGAATTCGGCGGCCGACGTGACCGTCGCGGCCGAGCCGATCGTGTTTCAGGTCGGCAAACGCAGATTCCTCAAGGTGGCGGGCAAGTAGCACGGCCATTCGCAATTTGGGCCGCGTTTGAATAATCTGGTTGATACCGATGGGACCGCTCAGACAACGAAGGGCAAAGATCACCGATCGGCTCCGGCCGTACGTCGAGGCCGAGCGTCCGCTGAGGACGCTTGCCGAGAACGTCTCGAAGCTTGCGCGGCACGCCATCGCCGAGGCAAGTACGCTCTCGCTCGAGAGTGTCGAGATCCGGCTCGCGCGCCTCCCCAAGCGGCTCGACGGGCTGCGGATCATTCACCTGTCGGACATTCATCACAGCCCTTTTACGCCGCTCGAGCACATCGAGCGGGCAGTTCGCGTGGCCAACCGGCTCAAGCCGGACGTTTTTGTTTTGACGGGCGATTACGTTTCGCACGAGCCTGAGTACATCGCGCCCGTCGCACGCGTGCTCGGCGGGCTGAGGTCGCCGCTCGGCACCTTTGCGTGTCTCGGCAATCACGATCACTGGACCGACGCGCAGATCGTGACCGACGAATTCAGAAGCGCCGGCATCAACGTACTTATCAACGAGGGCCTGCGTATCGAGGCCGCACCGGGCGCGGGCTTTTGGCTGGCCGGTGTGGACGACTACATGGTCGGCAAGACCGATCTCGCGTCGGCGCTCAAAGGCTCGTATCCCGACGAGATGAAGCTCTTGCTCGCGCACAACCCGATCATCTTTCGCCAGGCGGTACGCCGCGGCGTCGACCTTATGCTGAGCGGTCATACGCACGGCGGGCAGGTCAAGCTGCGCGACGCGTCTCGCAAGCTGCTGCCGCGGCGACGCCTCACGGCAGGCCTGCACGAGCGTAAGGGCTCGCAGATCTACATTACCCGCGGCATCGGTACCGTCGTGCTGCCGGTGCGCTATCAATGTCCGCCCGAGATCTCGCTGCTTCAGCTTTGCGTTCCGTAGAATGTTTTCCCGCGTCGCCACGGTCCCAAATCTTCTCACCTTTCTCCGGATGGGCCTGATCCCGGTCTTTGCGAGCCTGCTCTATTACGGGTACTCGCACTGGGCCCTGCTCGTCTTTTTTGTCGCGGGAGCGTCGGACGGCGTTGACGGATTTTTGGCGCGGCGCTTCGATCAGCAGTCCGATCTCGGCCGGGTCATCGACCCGATCGCGGACAAGCTCTTGATGACGACCGCCTTCGTGATGCTGACCTTTCCCAACGTCCTGCCGCCGGTGCGGCATCTGCCGGTGCCTTTCTGGGTGACCGTGACGGTCATCGGCCGCGACGTGCTGATCGTGACGGTCGCGCTGGCGATCACGCTGTTTACGGGATTTCGCGGCTTCAGGCCGTCGTGGCTGGGCAAGCTGAGCACGCTCGTTCAGGTCGTCGCGGTGGTGCTTATCCTCGTCGCCGCCATCACCGGCGTGAGCGGCTTTTTGCCGACCGTGTACACGAGCGTCGCGGCGCTGGCCGTTTTTTCGGGCGTGCATTACATCTTTCAGGTGGGCAGGCTTATGCGCGACGACGAGCGCGAGGGCGGCGAGACGTCTTGAACCTTCTTACACGGCCGCACGAAGCCGGCGGATCGCGGCCATCAATTGATCGAAATCGAGCGGTTTGGTCACGTGAGCGTCAAAGCCCGCGGCGATGAGCTTCAGCTTGTCGTCCTCGGCGGCGTAGGCGGTCAGCGCGACGGCCTTGATCCGCCGGTTTGGCGAAGCCGTATCAGAGCGGAGCAGCCTTATCAGCTCGTAGCCGTCCAGTCCGGGCATGCCGACGTCGCTGATCAGGATGTCGAATTCGCGCGTGCGGAGCAGCTCGACCGCCTCGCCCGCGGACGTGGTCGCGAGCACGATCGCGCCCTCGCGTTCGAGCAGCAGACGCGTGGGCAGCAGGCTCTCTTCGTCATCGTCGACCGTCAGAATGCGGACGCCGTCAAGCGGACGTGAGTCGGGGCCCGGCTGCGGCTGGACGGGGCGACCGACATTCGACACGTCGTAGAGCTCGGCGGCGAGCGGCAGGACGACCGTGAATGCCGCCCCGGTCCCCGGCCCTGCGCTGTCGGCCGAGATCCGGCCGCCGTGAAGCTCGACGATGTTCCTGACGATCGTCAGGCCGAGGCCGAGGCCCGTATTCGTGCGCTTGGTCGAGAGGTCTGCCTGGCTGAAGCGGTCAAAGATGTGCGGCAGGAATTCGGGGTCGATGCCGATGCCCGTGTCGCGTACGGCGATCTCGGCCGAGAGTCCCGATCGACGTTTGGAGAGTGTGACCACGCCGCCGGCCGGCGTGAACTTGACGGCGTTCTGCAGCAGATTCGTAACGACCTGCTGCAGCCTGACGACGTCGCCCCTCAGGTAAAGCGGCTCGTCGTCGCCCTCGATCAGAAAGATCACGTCGCGCGAGACCGCCAGCGGGCGGATCGTCTCGGCGGCCATATTGATCGCGGTGTTGAGATCGAGCAGCTCGTGCTCGACGCGCATCTTGCCCGAGATGATCCGCGAGACGTCGAGCAGGTCCTCGATCAGGCTGCTCTGCTGGCGCGTGTTGCGCTCGATGACCTCGAGCGCCTTGACCGAGCGCTGCTCGTCGAGCCCGCCGCCGCGGAGCAGCCTGATCCATCCGAGCATCGCGTTGAGCGGCGTGCGCAGCTCGTGCGAGAGGACCGAGAGAAACTCGTCCTTCATCCGATTCGCGTTCTCGGCCTCGGCGCGGGCGGCGGCCTCGGTCTCGATGAGGCGGACGTTCTGGATCGCGACGGCGGCGAGATTAGCGGCCATCTCGAGAGCAACGGCGTGCTCGCTGCTGAACATCCCGTCGTCGTGCGCCTGGACCTCGAGCGTGCCGATCACCTCGTTCTGAAACATCATCGGGACGACGAGTGACGAATTCGGGTCACGGCCGTTGTCGTTGACGACGATATGCGGCCGATTCTTTTGCTGATCCCAATAGTTATTGGTGATCACGGCCCGCCGCTCAAAGATCGCCTGCGAATTGGGCCCGCCGCCCGGCGAGATCGGCATCGGCGGCAGCTCGGAGATGTCGATCTCCGCGCCCTCGCCCCAGACGTATGCGGGCAGGCACAGGCGGCGCTCGCTATCGTAGAACGAGACAAAAAAGGCCGAGACCGTCATCGAGGCGTGAATAAAATCCTTGAGTGAACGGTAGACCGACGTCAGATCGCGGGCCGTGCCGAGCGCCTCGGCGAGCGGGATGATCCGCTCAAGCAGCCTGAGATACTCCTCGGCCGCCTTTCTTTCGGCCCGCAGCAGCGCACGCTGGGCACGCTTTTCGTCGGTTATGTCCTGGACCTCGAGAACCGTCCCGACGAGCTCGCCGTCCTTGAAGATCGGCCTCGCGTTGCATCTGACCGGGTAGAAATGTCCGTTCTTGTGAATGAAATGGTCTTCGTACCCGACGACCGGCTCGGTCTTGTTCAGTTTTCCGCCGAGAGGGCATTCGTCGGCCGGAAAGGGCGACCCGTCCGGCCGCGTGTGATGGATCTTGTCGTGAATGATCTCGCCGATCAGCTCCTCGGCCTTAAAGCCCGATATCCGCTCGGTCGCGTGATTGACAAATGTCGCACGGCCGTCGAGGTCCATCAGCCAGAGTGCCGACTGCGTATTGTCGGTGATGGTCTTGGTCAGATCGAGCTGGTAGCGGATCTCTTCGTCGGCCCGCTTGCGCTCGGTCGTGTCCTCGGCGACGTATGCAAAGCGAGCTCTGCCCTGCTCGCCCTCGCCGATGGGCGAGACGGTCGCCGACATCCAGCGTGTCTTGCCGCGCACCGGCTGGCTGAACTCAAAACTTACCGGGCCGCTGATACGCTGGCTCTCGCGATACTTTTGCGCCCAGAGACGCCTGACGCTCTCCGAGGTGCCGAGGCCGTCCGTATTCTGTCCCGCGGTCGCGCCGGGCGGGATGCCAAAGAATGCGCACGTCGCCGGATTGTCGTAAACGTGATAGATCGCATCGTCGGAGTCGAGCTCGACGACGCCCATCATCAGCGGCGAATTGTTGTAGTAGGCGCGGAGCGTGGCCTCATTTTGCCGGATCTTTTCTTCAGACCGCGCCCGCTCGATCCTGGCCCAGAGGCGGGTCGACAATTCGCCGAGCAGGGCTATCTCGTCGGCGGCCCAGTCGCGCGGCACCGAGTCGTTGACCGACAGCCCGTACTTTGGAGCGCCGAGCTCGAGATACTTGGTCCAGATGAATGACCGCACGCCTTCGTCGCGGAATCTCGCGGCGTGTTCCGCGGTGAGCGGGTCGGTATCGGTGTCGCGTATGACGACCGGCTCGGCAGACGCGACCGTCTCGACCGTCGGCCCGCCAAAAAAGTCCGCGAGGTCGATCGACGGCGGACTTGTACGGGTGCTGCCGTCGCGGGACCAGATCTTGAGTATGCGGACGCGCCCGGTTTCGCGGTCGAATTCTGAAAAAACGCAATCGCTCGCCGCAAAGAAGCGGCCGATCTTTTCGGATGCGGCGGTCATTATCTCGACCTCGCCCGCAAGCATGCTCAGATCGCGACTGATCTCGGCGAGCAGCTCGGCGTTGCGCTGTGCTCGTCGGCTGTCGTCCACGTCGGTATTGGTGCCGAACCATCGCGTGATGCGCCCGTCGCCGTCACGCAGCGGATTGACACGCGTCAGGAACCAGCGAAATTTGCCCCGCGCGCTCCTGAGCGGAAACTCCATCTCAAACGGCTCGCCGGTCGCCAGCGAAAGCTTCCATCGATCGACGACCTCGGGGAGCACTTCCGGGTCGTGGACCGACTGCCATCCCCAGCCCTCCATCTGCTCGGGCGTCGTGCCCGTGTACTCGTACCAGCGATGGTTGTACCAAAAGATGTATCCCTCGGCGTCGGCCATCCACGCCAGCTGAGGGATCGTGTCGGCCATCGTCCGCAGTGTCTCTTCGGATCGGCGGAGGGCGTTCTCGGCGGCGCGCCTCTCGATCGCGATGCCGGCGATGCGTGCCGCCGACGCAAGGATCGTCAGCTCCTCGGGTCTCGGCGAACGCGGCTCGTCGAAGTAGATCGCAAACGTGCCGTAAAGCTTTCCGCTGGGCGAGACGATCGGGTTTGACCAGCACGAGCGAAACCCGAACTGCTCGGCAAGATGCTTAAAATCCTTCCAGAGCGGATCGGTCATTACGTCCGACACGACGACCGGCTCGCGGCGGTACGCGGCCGTTCCGCAGCTGCCGACGCCGTCGCCGATCACGATGCCGTTGATCGCCTCGTTGTACTCCTCGGCGAGACGTCTCGCCGAACCGAGAAAGAGGCGCTTGCCCTCGTCGTCGGCGAGCAGCACCGAGGCGGCCGAGCCCGGCAATTGACCCTCGATCGCGGCGGTCGTGCGGCTGAGGATCTCCTCGAGCGATTCGCCGACCATGACCGCCTCGAGGACCTCGTTCTGCCCGGCGATCTGCCGCTCGGCGATCTTGCGCGTCGTGAGATCGGTCATACCGCCGAGCATACGCACGGGCCTGCCGGCCTCGTCGCGAATGACGAAGCCGCGATCAAGCACCTCAGCCGAGCTGCCGTCGGCCTTTAAGAAGCGGTACTCGTCGGTCCACTCCTGAGCGCCGCTCTCGATGACGCTCCGGATGACCTTCATTACGCGGTCGCGGTCGTCCGGGTGGATGTGCTCGTACCACCAATCGACGCGCTCGCCGACCTCGCTCGGGTCGTAGCCGAACAGCGTGCGGACGCCGTCGTTCCACCAAAGGGTATCGGTGGCGAGGTCCCAGTCCCAGATCGCGTCGTTGGTCACCTGGGCGACGACTATGAATCGGTCATTCGCCTTTGTAGCGGCCTCCTCGGCACGCTTTCGGGCGGTGATGTCCTGGATGACCGTCAGCGCGAACGGCTCGCCCGCGATGTCGATCCGCTCGGCGGAGAGCAGGCCGACGATCTCGCGCCCGTCGCGTGTCGTGAACTCGTACTCGAGATCCTTGACGCGGCCGGCCTGCCGCACGGCTTCGAGCTCGGCCTCGCGATCGGAGATGCGCTTCCACAGGTCCAGTTCGACGGTGGTGCGCCCGATCGCCTCCTCGCGCGAATATCCGGTGATGTCGACGAATGTCTGATTCACCTCGACGAGCCGGCCGTCCTTGAGCGACGAGATCGTGAGCACGAGCGGGCTCGAGTCAAATGCCTTGGAAAATCGCTCCTCCGATTCGCGCAGGGCGGCGTCGATGCGGAGCTTTTCGATCGCGGTCCAGGTCCGCTCGGCGACGGTCTCGATCAGCGAGACGTCCTGCTCGTCCCAGTCGCGCGGCTCGGTGTCGCTCGCCCACAGCGAAGCCACCCAACGCCCGTCGCGCATCAGCGGCACGGCGACGTACGAGCGCTCACCGCTCTGCAGATATGTCCGCTCGTAGTCGGCGGCTGTCCTCGGGTCGATCTTGGAGTCTCGATTGACGACCGTAATGCCGCGGCGCATCTCAGAGGTCGTCACCGCGCTGTAGTCCGAGACCCGGTGCACTCCGGCGACCGACTCCACATCCCGACAATAGTCGCGGTGCACTCGCTCGACGTCGTTCTCGAGATCGATCTCGTTAAAGAGGCACCGCTGCGCCTGCAGGTACTGGCCGAGGGCCTCAGCGACCGAATAGAGGAGGTCGTCGACATCTGTCTGAGTGCGAACGATGTCGCTGATGCGCGCGAGGACGTCGAGCCGAGACTCCGACCGCCGGCGATCTTCGATATCGATGCACGAGCCGATAAAGCCGACAAACTCGCCGCCGGGCCCAAACCGCGGCACCCCGTTGTTCAGGACCCAGCGAAATTCACCGCTGTACCGGCGAAGCCGAAACTCGATCGAGAACGCCTCGCGGGCGCTCACCGACCCCGAGATCGTCCGCTCGCACGTCTCGCGGTCGTCAGGGTGCACCGCCTCGAGCCATCCGCTGCCGACCTCGTCCTCCATCCTGCGGCCCGTAAAATCGAGCCAGGGCTTGTTAAACCACGTGCAGCCGCCGCGCTCGTCCGAGACCCAGATCAGGACCGGGGCCGCGTCGGCGACGTCGCGGAATCGTCCCTCGCTCTCGCGCAGAGCGGCCTCGGCCGCCATTCTCTCGGTGACGTCCTGATGCACCAGCGCGACCTGAGTGATCTCGCCACGCGCGTTCCGAAGCGGATAAGCGACCGCCGACACCCACCGGCGTGCGTTCGAGTGCCGCGTCCGGCCGGGCAGCGTCTCGTTCGGGTCGTACCGGATGATCGGCAGCTCGACGACCTCGCCGGCAAAGGCTCGACGGATGTGTTCGGCGATCCCGCGGGCCTCGAGCTGCGGGTCCTTGAGGATGTTGTATTCCGATATCTGGTCGAGCGTGACGCCCCACAGCTCTTCCCACGCGCGGTTGACCTGCGTCGGCCGGCCGGACGGGTCAAAGATCTGTACGCTGAAGGGCGCCTGCTCCATCAGGCTGCGAAAGCGCTCTTCGCTCTCGACCAGCGCGTCCTGCAGATTGCGTCGCTCGGTGATGTCCTGGACGACACCGTACATTCCAAGCACGCGGCCGGCGTCGTCATATCTCGCACGGCCCCAGGCCGAAACCCAAACGACGCGGCCAGACTCTTGAACGATGCGGTACTGCGCCTCGTACCTGCCGCCTTGCGCGACCGAACTCTCGACCTCGGCACGCACCGCTCCGCGATCGTCGTCATGGATCAGATCCTGCAGTTCGGCCCATTTGATAGAAGGGCCGGGCGGCACGCCCAAGATCGCCGCCGCACGGTCAGACAGCGTCACTACATCGCTCTCGGTGTCCCACGACCAGTCGCCGAGTTCCGATGCGGCGAGGGCGACGTTGATCCGCTCGATGGCCGCCCGGAGCTCTTCCTCGACACGCTTGCGGTCGGTGATATCGACGATGCCTGCGACCGTGCGCACCGGCCGTCCGGCGGCGTCCTTGACCAGACGGCCGGAGACGTGGGCCCAAACGATCTCGCCGTCGGGCCTGAGGTACCGCTTCTCGATATTCCAGCGCTCGGCCTCGCCGCGCAGGATGGGGCCGACGATGGCCATTTCGGCCTCGCGGTCGTCGGGGTGCGTGATCTCGCTAAAAGGCTTCTGCAGCAGTTCGGCCTCGGTGAGACCGGTTATCTCGCAAAAGCGGCTGTTCACCCGAACGAAGCGGCCGGTTTTGGGATCGGCCTGGGCCATCCCGACGCCGGAAAGGTCAAAAAGACTCTTGAACTCGGTCTCGCTCTGATCGAGCTTTGCCTGCGCGGTCTTGCGGTCGGTAATGTCTATGCCGACGCCGTATATGCGGATCGGCTCGCCCGTGTCGGAGTAAACGGCCTCGCCGCGGCCCTCCATCCAGCGGACGCTGCCGTCTGCGTGATAAAAGCGGAACTCGACCGAATAGCTGCGCCGCTCGGCGATCGCCCTTTCGACCTCGCGAAACACCGCCTCGCGATCATCCTCGTGCACCAGCTCGTAAAAAGCATTCTCGTTCGAGGCGAATGTTCCGTGCGGCAGCCCGAAGATCTCCTCGAGGTCCTCGCTCCACCAGACGACACCGGTCCGCATATCGCGGGTCCACGCGCCCATCCGGCTGCTCCGCATCGCGAGCGTCAGGATCGCCTGGTTCTGAATGAACGCCTCCTCGGCCGCCTTGCGTTCGGTGATGTTGCGGATGATGCTGACGATAAGGCGCTCGCCGCCGACCTCGGAGCTGGCCGAGCTGACCTCGACCGGAAACCGAGTGC
Organism: Pyrinomonadaceae bacterium; assembly: GCA_046313635.1. Classification (GTDB taxonomy): domain Bacteria; phylum Acidobacteriota; class Blastocatellia; order Pyrinomonadales; family Pyrinomonadaceae; genus OLB17. Next base: position 65,070 of record JBKBYA010000003.1, read on the forward strand.
CGTCCTTTCGGATATGCACGGTCTCGAACCGGATGCCCGCAGCCGTGGCCTTTTGATACTGCTCTTCCAGATCGGGAAGCGTCTCGGGAGCTCGAAGGTCGCGGATCGTCTTTGAGAGAAGTTCGTCGCGGCTGTAGCGATATTCGCTCACGGCCGCCGGATTGGCCTCGATGATCCGTCCGGTCGAGGGTTCGATAAAGAGGATCACGTCGCGTGCCTGCATCAGGAGCAAGTGATACCTGTCTCGGATCTGATCGGAGGCGTCGGCTGGTGTGCAGGCCTCTGTTGTCGACCCGTTCGCGGACGGGTCGGCAGCCGGATCTCCGGCTGTCCCGCTCTTGGGGACCGCGGCCCTCCTTCCCTTGTTCTTGCTGGTCATTCCCACCCTGTCACTCTGAGGTCAAAAGCACCTTTATTGTAAGGTTTTTGTCCGCCGAATCAAGCATTTGGCGATGCCGCCGGATGCCTCTCACCCAAGCTTCAAGGGTCCGAAAAAAAAGTTGACAACAACGCACTCAACCTTTATCATCATCCCAGGCTCAACAACATATTAGTTCATAACGAGCGAAGTCATTTTAATCAGGAGATAAGACAGGATGAGCAAGATAATCGGTATCGACTTGGGCACGACCAACTCTGTGGTCGCCGTAATGGAAGGCGGCGAGCCGGTCGTGATCACCAACGAGGAAGGCGGTCGGACGACGCCTTCGGTCGTTGCTTTCACAAAGGACGGCAACCGGCTGGTCGGCCAGGTCGCGAAGCGGCAGGCGGTGACCAACCCGGAGAATACGCTTTACTCGATCAAGCGTTTCATCGGCCGCAAATATGACGAGGTATCGGGCGAGATCAAGCAGGTGCCCTTCAAGGTCGAGCGGGCCCCGAACGGCGACGTCCGGATCGAGGCCCAGGGCAAGCAGTACAGCCCGCCGGAGATCTCGGCGATGGTCCTGCAGAAATTGAAAAAGGCAGCCGAGGATTATCTCGGCACAAAGGTGGACAAGGCGGTCATCACCGTCCCCGCGTATTTCAACGACGCTCAGCGGCAGGCGACAAAGGACGCCGGCAAGATCGCGGGGCTCGAGGTCCTGCGCATCGTCAACGAGCCGACCGCGGCCGCCCTCGCGTACGGGCTTGACAAGAAAAAGGACGAGACGATCGCGGTTTTTGACTTTGGCGGCGGAACGTTTGACATCTCGATCCTGGAGGTCGGCGAAGGCGTTGTCGAGGTCAAATCTACCAACGGCGACACGCATCTGGGCGGCGACGACATCGACGAGGCTCTTGTCGCCTGGATCATCGACGAATTCAAAAAGGACCAGGGCATCGATCTGCACAACGACAAAATGGCGCTCCAGCGGCTGAAAGAGGCGGCCGAGAAGGCCAAGGTCGAGCTCTCGAGCGCGATGGAGACGGAGATCAATTTGCCGTTCATCACGGCTGACCAATCGGGCCCGAAGCACCTCGTGATGAAGCTCACCCGTGCAAAATTCGAGCAGCTCATCGAGCCTATCCTGGCGCGTCTGATGCCGCCGGTCGAGCAGGCGATCAAGGACGCGGGACTCACGGCCAAGGACATCGACGAGATCGTTTTGGTGGGCGGTTCGACCCGCATCCCGAAGGTGCAGCAGATGGTCAAGGACTATTTCGGCAAGGAGCCTAACAAGTCGGTCAATCCCGACGAGGTCGTGGCTCTCGGCGCCGCCGTACAGGCGGGCGTGCTCGGCGGCGAAAAGACCGACATCCTGCTGCTCGACGTCACACCGCTAACGCTCGGTATCGAAACGCTCGGCGGCGTGATGACGCCGATGATCCCGCGCAACACGACGATCCCGACGCGCAAGTCCGAGATCTTCTCGACCGCGTCGGACAATCAGACCTCGGTCGAGGTGCACGTGCTGCAGGGCGAGCGGCCGATGGCGGCCGACAACAAGACGCTCGGCAAGTTTCATCTGGTCGGGATCCCGCCCGCACCGCGCGGCGTACCGCAGGTCGAGGTGACATTCGATATTGACGCGAACGGCATCGTCAACGTCTCGGCCAAGGACGTCGGCACCGGCCGTGAGCAAAAGATAACGATCACCGCTTCGTCGGGCCTCTCCAAGGAAGAGATCGACAAGATGATGAAGGATGCCGAGTCGCACTCGGCCGAGGACCAGAAGCGCAAGGCCATGATCGAGGCCCGCAATCGGCTCGACGGGCTTGTCTACAGTGTCGAAAAGTCGCTTAGCGAAAACCGCGACAAGGTCGACGCGGCGGCGGTCGGCGAGATCGAGACCGCGATCGGAGAGGCCAAGACCGCTCTCGGCGGCGATGATGCCGACGCGATGAACAACGCTTACGATCGGCTGCAGACGGCCTCGCACAAGCTGGCCGAGGCGCTCTACACGCAGACGGCGTCGGGCGGCGGCGATGCGGGAGCGGCCGGCGGCGAACAGGCGTCGTCGGCATCAGCCGGAGCCGGCGACGGCGCGGGTGCGGCCAGCGGTGACGACAACGTCATCGACGCCGAATACGTCGACGTGGACGAAGACAAAAAATAGTCGGTAAGCAGTGAGCGGCAAGCGGTGGACCGAGACCGTTCACTGCTGCCGCTTTTCTGTGAACTTTTTTTGACAACTGTGCGGCTTGCCGCGAGCGGCGAGCGGCGGACCTCGGTCCGCCGCTCTTTGGCTCAATCGATCGTGAAATGGCAGCGAAAAAGGACTACTACCAGATACTCGGTATAAAAAAGGACGCCAAGGCTGACGAGATCAAAAAGGCGTACCGCAAGCTCGCGCGCAAGTATCATCCGGACGTCAATCCGAACGACAAGGCCGCCGAGGAAAAGTTCAAAGAGGTCCAGGAGGCGTACGACGTTCTCTCGGACGAAAAGAAGCGAAAGGTCTTTGACCGCTTCGGCTATTACAACGACAACCTCGATCCCGACGCGCCCTTCGGCGCCGGTGCCGCCGCCGGCGGCGCGGGAGCTCCGGGATTCGACTTTTCGGGTTTCACATGGGACACGGGAACGACGTCCGGCGGGTCTAGCTTTCGAGATATATTTTCGGATCTCTTCGGCGGCGGGGCCGGGGCTCGCCGCGAACCCGAACCGCCGCGTCCCGTTCCGAAGAAAGGCCGCGATATCGAGATCCCGCTGGCGCTGAGCTTTGAAGAGGCGTTCAGCGGTCTGACCACAAACATCACGGTCGAACGCAGCGAGCAGTGCTCGCGCTGCCAGGGAGCGGGCGATACGGGCGGACCCGTCGTCACGTGCACGACCTGTAAGGGTACGGGCCAGGTGATGCGTACCGGCGGACGGCTGCAGTTCTCGCAGGCCTGTCCAGACTGCGAAGGTACGGGCCGGCGTCGCACGCCGTGCAGCCTGTGTCACGGCAAGGGCGTTACGCCAAAGACCGAGCAGGTCAAGGTGCGGATCCCGGCCGGGGTCGATACGGGCTCGCGAGTCCGCGTTCCCAAGAAAGGTCACGGCGGTCGACTCGGCGCCGAGCCCGGCGATCTATACATCGTGACGAATGTCGGCAAGCACCGCTTTCTCGAGCGCCGGGGCGACAATGTGTACGTGACCGTCCCGATCACCGTGCCGGAGGCCGCGCTCGGCGCCAGGATCGAGGTGCCGACCGTCGAGGGCCGCGCGCAGCTCCGCGTGCCGCCGGGTACCGAGAGCGGGCAGAAGTTTCGCCTCCGCGAGCGCGGGTTCCCGAGTTTGCGGAACCCGAATCTGCGGGGTGACGAATTTGTCGAGGTCAAGATCACGCTGCCAAAAGTGATCTCTGAAGAAACAAAACAAACTCTCCGGGAATTTGAAAAGCAAAACCCCGAGAACCCGAGAAAGGCGATGGGGCTGGAGTGACGGGGAAGTTGCGAAGTTTCGAAAGTTGCGAGGTTTCGAAAGTTGCGAGGTTTCGAAAGTTGCGAGGTTTCGAAAGTTGCGAGGTTTCGAAAGTTGCGAGGTTTCGACAGTTGCGAAGTTTCGAAAGTTGCGAAGTTTTGAAAGTCGCGGACTGACTTATGGCGAAGTTCGACGGGTTTGAAGATATACAGGCTTGGCAGAAAGCGTACGAAGTCACGCTTCAGGTATATCGGATAACCGACAATGGCTCCTTCGCGAGAGATTTCGGCTTGAAGGACCAGATCAGGCGTGCCGCCGTTTCCGTGATGGCAAACATCGCCGAAGGACACGGCCGCAAAAGCAATATCGAATTTGCCAATTTTTTGAATATGGCCCGCGGATCAGCTCACGAGGTTCAAAGCCATCTGCATATCGCCGTTGGACTGGGCTACATCGAGCGGCCCGAATTTGAGGCGATCTACGCCTCACTGTCGGAAATCTTCCGGATGACCTTGGCGCTTGCACGGTACCTTAGGGAAAAGGGGAACTGACCAAACTCCGACCTCGCAACTTTCGAAACTTTCGCAACTTCGCAACTTGAAAGCGTATGAAAAAACGGGTCAAAACCTACACGATCAGCGCGGTGGCGGAGATGTATGACATTCACCCGCAGACCCTTCGGCTCTATGAACGCGAGGGGCTGCTCAAGCCTTCGCGCTCGGACGGCAACACGCGTTTGTATTCTGACCAAGACCTCGAGCGGCTCGAGATCATCCTCTCTTTGACGCGCGACCTCGGCGTCAATCTCGCGGGCGTCGAGATCATCCTCAATATGCGGCAGAAGATGAACGACATGCAGCAGGAGTTTGAGCGCTTCTTCAATTACATCCGAACGCATGCCGGTGAATTCTCTCCCGGAGCGGACGCCCTTGCCGGCTCCGAGGCGCTCATACCTGTCTCACGCATGCGGGCAGTCGCGGCCACCCGCCGGACAAAAGTTCCTCCCGATTCCGAGTAGCGGACGTCAGCGCCCGGCAGGACCTCAAAGGCTCGCTCGACGGGCCTTTTATTTTTTGCCGGCCAAAAAAGGCGTCGCACACGCGGACGCTTCGTTGCAAAAGCCGCCGATACCGGATAAAAATACAAGCTTCGGTCATTCGACCTACACCCATAGCTCAGGAGTAAATTGATGAGAAATAAGTTCCGCAGCGTCTTGCTGTGCATCGTCACGGCCCTGGCGTTTTCACTCTCGGCCTCATCCCAGGACCTCGACGATGTGACCATCGCCGGCAAGGTCACCGACTCTAATCGCCAGGCGGTCGCGGGCGCAACGGTCACCGTCACGTCCGTCGACTCAGGCTCGACCCGCACCGTGACGACCGACGACGAGGGACGATATCGCGTCATCGAACTCAGGCCCGGCAACTACCGGGTAAAGGTCGAATCGCCCGGCTTCGGCGTCCAGGAAAAGATCGACATCCAGACCATCTCGGGCCAGAACGTCCAGCTCGACTTCACGATGCTGCCCGCCGGGGTTACCGCTCAGCAGACCGTGACCGCGGCGGATGACGACGTTCCGGCCGTCGACTCGACGCGCACGGTGGTCGGCGGCACCGTCGGCCAGCGCGAGGTCGAGGAGCTGCCAAATACTAGCCGGGACGCTCTCGACCTGATCTTTACGCTCGGCGGCGTGACCGAGGAGCCGCTGTCGACGCGAGATCTCTCGACCGACAAGGGCGGCAGGGGCGAGACCGCGCCCCGCAATTCGCCCGAGGAGGCGGGCGTCTTCTCGCTGAGCGGCGGCGCGGCCTACTCTAACAACATCACGATCGACGGGCTGGACAACAACGACGATCGCGTCGCGGGCTACCGCTTTCAGCCGTCGATCGAGTCGATCGCCGAGGTGCAGGTGATCAACAATCAGTTCTCTGCCGAATACGGGCGAGCGTCGGGCGGCCGCGTGAACATCCGCACCAGGGCCGGCGGCCGGAAGTTTCGAGGGCGCGCTTTCTACTTTTTCGGCGACGAGAGCCTCAATGCAAACTCGTGGAGCAACAACCGGCGCAACGTGCCTCGCTATCCCTTTCAGCAGCATATCCCCGGATTTACTTTTGGCGGGCCGATACCGGTCGGGTACTTCAAGAACAAGACGTCTTTCTTTACGTCGTACGAGTACGATTACATTTACGACACGACGATCACCGATACCTGGATCCCGCTCGCTCCCAACCCGCGCTTTCCGCTGCCCGCGCCGACGTCGAGCGAGACGATCACTGACTTTGGCAGTCCGCTCGGCCGTTACGTCGACGGCAGCGACACGCCGCGAAAGGTACATCGCTTTACCGCACGCGGCGATCATAACTTTACCGGCAATCACTCGATCACGGTCGGCTACCAGTTTGGCAAGACGAACGACAAGCGGCAGTTCAACGGCGGCAACCGTCTCGCCGAGGCGCTCATCGGCCGCAGAAGCAATACGCACGCGATCAACTTCACGGACAATCTCGTGCTCAGCGCAAAGTCGGTGAACCAATTCCGCTTCCAGTGGTCGAGGCTCTCGCCCGCCTTCGTCGCGTCGGGGCAGTTTACCAATCCGGTCGTCCTGATCAGTTTTCGCGAACCAGGGCTGACCTTTAATACGACGCTCACGTCGGGCTCGTCCACGCTCGGCACGTCCGACCGGCGCGAAGAGCGGATGCAGTTTCAGGATACGTTCACACACATCGTCGGCAGCCACTCGCTGCGGTTCGGCTTTGACGTCCAGCGCGTTGACTCGACCTACATCGATCTGAGCGACGCGACGGGCACGTATAACTTCGCCGACCCGCTGTCGACCACGACGGTGCCCCAATGCCTGACCAATCCTTCGCAGCCGCCGGGGCCGAGCAATCCGCGCATTCGCGGCGGCGTCAACACGTTTCCGCGCAGCTGCGTCACGCGCTACCGGCACAATTTTTTCACCAATTCGGACATAACCAATACCTACTCGGGCTTTTTTGTTCAGGACGATTGGCGTCTGAACGACAGTCTCAATCTCTCATTCGGACTTCGCTACGAGCGTGAATCGGTGGTCGACGACAACAACAACTGGGGGCCGCGTGCAGCCGTGGCGTGGTCGCCGTGGGGCGATCGCAAGGGCGTCATCCGTTTCGGCGCCGGCATCTTTTACAATCGAGTTCTGCTTCGAACGGTCGACGATTATCGACGCGGCCAGAACGAGATCATCTTTGACACTAATCGCGTCACGACGACCGGCAACGCCCGCGACGTCTATCTGCGGGCGCTGAGCGATATGTTCCCCGCGGTGCTGACGCCGGATCATCCGCTCGTGCAGCAGTACATCGCCGCGGGCCTCAACGACAACAGCTTTTTCCGGAGCCTCGATCCAAATATCAAGATCCCGGAGAGCTATCAGTTCAATCTGGGCTTTGAGCGTGAGATCGGCGGAGGTTTTGTCTTTGAGGCGAATGCGACGCTCAACAAGACCGTCCGTCTGTGGCGTGAGACCAATACCAACGCTCCGGTGATACCGGCGGGCTACACCGATCTCGCCGACTACCTCGTCCGCGGGATAACGACGGGAACGACGCGCTTCGAATTTGCCGGTGTCACGGCTCCGCCGTCCAGGGTCGACGGCGGCGTGACCTACTACAACCTGAACGACCAGGGAACCTCTACCGCATCGACCACGCCTTACGGGCGAGCGCTTGCGATCGCCGCCTCTCTTAGGCCGAGACCTTCTGTCGGGCAGACCGAGGAGGTCGGTTCGATGGGCAGCTCTTACTATCGCGGATTCATCTTTGAACTTCGGCGCCGAATGAGAAAGCTCGGCTACGGCTTTGGCGGCTCGCTCCGCGCCGTCTACACGCTGTCGTGGACCAACGACGACGGCATCGTCAACACCTCCTCGGCACAGATCCCCGGAAACTTTGACGCCGAGTGGTCGCGCAGTCTGATCGACCGCCGTCACCGGTTAGCGCTGTCGGGCACGTTCGATACGCCGTGGTGGCTCGGCCGGCTCAGGTTTTCGCCGCTCGTTCGGATAGCGTCGGGAGCACCATTCAACATCTCGAACGGCGGCGAGACATCGGACGATCGGAATTTGGACGACGTGAACAGCGACCGCCCAAACTTTGCAGGCGATCCGAACAATATCAACTGGCGTCGGGTCACCGATCCTTTCGACGTCTCGCTGTTCCGGCAGTTCTCGCTCGCCCCGATCGGCCGGGCGGGCAACCTGCCGCGAAACGCCGGGCGCGGCCCCTCGCAGTTCATTTTTGACCTGAACGTCAGCCGTGAGTTCAAGTTCGGCGAGAGGGTCAAGCTGCGGCCGTCGGCCGAGATCAACAACGTGGGGAACTGGACCGTTTACAGCTACGGCTCGGAATTCATCAATTTCCCCGACGCCAGCCCGACGTTGACCGACGACCAGATACGGGCGCTGCAGCAGAACGTCTTTTTGGTTCCGACGAGATCGCTGCGGCCTCGAACGATAAGGTTTGGCCTGCGACTGGATTTCTGATCCCGCTTTCAGATCGAAAGAGAGGCTGTCTGAAAAGGCAGCCTCTTGTTCGTTTGGCTTGACGCGGCTTCGCGCTTCCATCTCTTCGAGGCCGTGCCTCTCCCGAGGACCGAGGCTTAGCCTCCGGGATGCGGCGCTGCCAAATGCAAAAGGCTGCTCTTTTCGGACAGCCTCTTTTGCGGAGGCAAAAGTGGCTGTCAAATTGACCGATTCCGGCGCCGCGGCGGCCCGAAAAGGTGGTTATCAACCGACGGCCGGTATGGTAGCTTATTTATGGCTTTCGCCCTCGTCCCCCGCCCCTCGCAGTATGAACCAGGCAGTCGATAGGAATTCCGTCCCGTTTACAGAAGTGTCGGTCGAGTCTGTACTGCTCGACGCCGACCTTTTTATCAAGTACAGCTCGCCCGACAAGGCATTCTCGCTGCTGCGCGAGTCGCTCGACCGCAGCCCGCGCTCGATACCGCTTCGCGAGAAGATGCGCGACCTGTGCATCAAGCAAAAAAATCTCGAGGAGGCCGCCAAGCAGTGCCTCGCGCTCGTCAGTCTCTACATCGCTCGCGAGGATTTCAATATCGCTTACGACCGCCTGCAAGAGGCGAAGCTGCTCGACCCGCGCATCTCTGTCGCGCCCGGCCTCGAGGCGATCCGCCGTGCCCGCCGGCCCGAATTCTCGACCCGCGACAAGGTGCCGCAAAAGGTTCGCACCGATGTCACGTTTGCCGGCAACCTGAGCTACGTGTCGATCTTTGACGCCGTGCAGGTGATCGAGAATTCAAAGATGACGGGCCTGCTCGTCATCAAATCAGACGTGCATTTTGCGAGCGTCTCGTTCAACGAGGGCAAGATCGTCGACGCCGAATGCGACGGCAAGAACGGTCACAAGGCGTTCAAAGACATCATCGAAATATCGGTCGGCACGTTCGAATTTACGACCTCCGAACACGAGTTTATCGTCGTGATAAACGTCTCGAGCAATACGAATTTTATGCTCGACGTCCTCACCGAGCTCGACAACGAACGAGCCGAAGCCCAGGGCCTCAAGGAAAAAGAACCTGAATCGATCGAGTGGTAGGCAACGGCCGCCCAAGACACACCCAAGCGAACGCGAGCTTGACCGCAGATGACGCGGAGAGCACGGATCAAGAGCAGAAACATTCCGTCTCTTGATCCGCGCTTTCTGCTTTGTCCGCGGTTTATCACGCCGGCGGTGGAAGACGACTTCGCACGTTCGACGCGCCCGACGTCTCTCGTAGTGCTCCCAACAGCCGCCGCCACGCTCCGAACTTATGCATTTTCACGGTCAGAGCGAGCCGGAATTCGGGCCGCGTTTGGTTGACTTCGCCGCCCTTGACCCACAAAATATAGGGCTGTCCAGCAGGATAAGCCCATTTACAAGTACTAAAAGATGTTCAAGCTCCAACGCCTCGAGATAACGGGCTTTAAGTCCTTTGCCGATTACACCGAGATCGTCTTCACCGGCAATGGCATCACCGCCGTCGTCGGCCCGAACGGCTGCGGCAAGTCCAACGTCTCCGACGCGATCTCGTGGGTGCTCGGCGAGCAGCGGGCCAAGAGCCTGCGCGGCGGCGAGATGAAGGACGTCGTCTTTCAGGGCACGCGCGACCGCAAGCCGTCGGGAATGGCCGAGGTCGTACTGCATCTTGTCCGTGACGAAGAGGCTTTTGACATCGACGACAACGAACTCGAGGACATCGACGAGACGCTCTCTGAGCTCGACGAACAGGCCGTTGACATGGCCGAGATCGAAGGGCTTCCGGCTGAGGGCGACGAGGGCGTCGTCGAAACCGTACCGTCAGAGCCCGTCGAGATCGCGGCCGAATCGAACGGCAACGGCGATCGTCCCGAGGTCGGCGAGGTCGAGATCGTCCAGGCCGCGGCGGCCGGCGTCGCCGTCGGCACGGTCAAGACCGCACCCGCGCGTGCAAAGACAAAGCGGCACTGGCGGCCGCGCACCTTCGCGCTGGACTTTGCGCCGGGCGAGGCTGTGTCGGTCACGCGGCGGCTTTACCTCTCGGGCGAGAGCGAATATCTGCTCAACGGCAAGACCTGCCGCCTGCGCGACATTCAGGACCTGTTTGCCGGCACCGGCCTCTCGGGCTCGCACTACGCGATCATCGAGCAGGGACGCATCGGCCAGATCCTCTCGGCCAAGCCCGCCGACCGCCGCAACCTCATTGAAGAAGCGGCCGGCATCTCAAAATTCCGCACACGCCAGCGTGCCGCAGAGGCTCGGCTCGAATCTTCAAAATCGAACCTCAGCCGCATCTCCGACATCGTTTCCGAGATCGAAAAGCAGGTCAACTCGCTTCGCCGTCAGGCCGCAAAGACGCGCCGCTTCAAGATCCTGCAGGAGGAATATCGCGAGCTGATGCGGCACTACTTCGCCGCCGAGGGCCGTCATCTCGCCGAGACCATCGCCGCGCTCGACGCAGATCTCGCTGCCGCCGCCGAACGCGAGCGCAGCCTCGTGGCCGAGGTCGAGGCAAAGGAATCAGCATTTCGCGAGGCGACGCAAAAGGCACGCGAGTCCGAGGAAACGCTCGCCGAGATCCGCAAGCGGCACTCGGACGCGGCCCTCGAGCGCGACCGCGCCGAGCGCGAGCATCGATACCAGACCGAGCAGCTTCAGCAGATCAGCACGAGGCTCGAAGCCCTGCGTGCCGAGACGTCCGCCGCCGAGGAGCGGCTCAGGAATCTCGCCTTCGAGATCGAGCGCCTGCAGGAGGACGACGCACGCGAACGCGAGCTTGCGGGCGAGAGCGGGCTCGTCCTGCGCGAGGCCGAGATGGCGTACCAGGCCAAGCTCGACGTGCTCGCCGTGATCGAGGCCGAGGCCGAATCGACTCGCCGCGAGCTGCTCCAGCACACCGCCGCCGCCGAACGCTTTGCCGAGATCGAGCGTCAACTGACGGCCAATCTGGCAAAGCTTGACGAGCGTCTAGAGGGACTCCGCCGCGAGGCCGAACGCGCCGAGGCCGCTCACCAGACGCACCGCGGCGAGGCCGAAGAGCTTCGCATACAGCTCGAGGCAGAGCGGCAAAAGCTCTCCGATTACCAAGCCGAAAAGGCCCTGCTTGTCGAGCAGTCAAACGAAGCTCGCGCTCGGCTGCAGCAGGCCGAGGCCGAGCTCTCGACGGTCCGCGACGAATATTCGCGCAAGCGCAACCGCCTCGAGACGCTGCAGGAGCTCGAGCAGAAGCGTGCCGTGTACGCGCCGCAGGTGCAGAAGCTCTTTGCCGCGCAGGACGAGATCGGCGTTCGCCTCGCCGGCGTACTCGCCGACCGGCTCAGCGTCGAACGCACGGCCGAGCGCGCGGTAGAGAATCTTTTTGGCCCGTACCTGCAGACGATACTCGTCGAGAGCGGCGAGGATGTCGGCAAGATCACGGCTTGGCTTCGCGAGAACGAGATCGGCCGCACGGCGATACTCGTTTTGCCCGAAGGCGAAGCCGCGGTCGAACACACGCCGTCCGGAATCGAGAGCGTGCTCGGCGTCGAGCCGCGTCTGGCCGCCGTGCTTCGTCGGGCGTTCCCGCGAGAGATGTCGGCAGAGCTGGTTGACTCGTTCGACTCGCTTGAAGCCGGGCCGGGCAAAACGTTTGTGAATCGCGAAGGCGATCTGCTTTTCGGCGGCGGGTTGATCGTCACCGGCAAGACGTCGGCGAACGGCAAGGCGGACGATTCGCTGCTCGCCTTCAAACGCGAGCTGCACGAGCTTGAATCGGCCTGCGACAGCCTGAGCGCCGATGTCGACGCCGCAGCCAAACGCGTCGAGCAGGCCCGCGCCGAGCTTGCCGAAAAAGAAGAAAAGATCGTCGACCTCCAGTCGCTGATCATCAAGGTCGAGCGCGGACTGCACGGGCTTGAGATCCAGCAGACGGCCGCCCGGCAGGAGATCGAACGCGCCGAGCGCCATCGCAAGGTCGTCGCCGACGAGACGCGGCAGACCGAGACCGAGATCGCCGAAGTTCGCGGCCGCATCGCCGAGGCGCAGGCCAACGTCGAGTCTGCCGAGTCGCTCAAGACGACCGCTTCGCAGCAGCTCGAGCAGATCGCCCAACGTCTCGGCGCCGCGCGGACCGAGGCCGAGACCGAGGCCGCGATACTCAACGACAAGCGGATGACCGCAGCGACGTCGGCCGAACGTTCGCGTTCGGCGCAGTCGGCGCTGCGGCGTGTCGAGAACGAGCAAAAGGAACTTCACAACCGCCTCGGCGTCCTTCAGCTCGAGATCGCCGAGGGCGAGGGCCGGGCTTCGACGCTTTCGGCGTCGCTCAAGGAGATCGCCGAGCGCATCGCCGCGACCGAGACGGAGATCGGCGACGAGCAAAAGGAGCTCGCCGCCGGCATTGAGCTCGTCAGCTCGATGCGCGCCGCCGCCGACCGGATGAATGACGAGCTCGTCGAGCTCAATCACGCCGCGGCCGAGGCCCGCAACGCCCGGGCCGAGCTCGAGGTGCGGCAAACGGAAGCCGCGACACGCCTCGAGAATATCAAGGAGCGATGCGCGCAGGAGCTGCACCTGACTCTGCTCGATCTCGTCGAGCGCGAGCAGGTGCCCGAGACATTCGTTCTCGACGAAGCCCGTCGTCAGTCGGATGAGCTGCGCGAGCGGCTCGAGAATTTCGGCGCGGTCAACATGCTCGCCGTCGAGGAGCTCGCCGAGGCCGAGGAGCGGCTCGAGTTTTTGACGTCGCAGCGGCAGGACATCATCGATTCGATCGCGACCGCCGAAGAGGCGCTGCGCGAGATCAAGGAGCGTTCACGCGAGCGATTCAAGCAGGCTTTCGAGGCGATCAACGAGAACTTCAAAGAGTTTTTCCAGGAGCTCTTCGGCGGCGGCCGCGGCGAAATGTCTTTGCTCGAGGCCGACGACATTCTCGAGGCCGGAATAGAGATCGTCGCGCAGCCGCCGGGCAAGCGGCTGCAGAATATCCTTTTGCTCTCGGGCGGCGAAAAGGCGATGACCGCGATCGGTCTCGTGCTCGCGATCTTTAAGTACCGCCCCTCGCCGTTCTGCCTGCTCGACGAGGTCGACGCGCCGCTCGACGACGCGAATGTCGGCCGCTTTGTCACAAAGATCGCGACGATGGCCGAGCGCACGCAGTTCATCGTCATCACGCACAACAAGCGCACGATGGAGGCCGCCCGCGCGCTCTACGGCGTGACGATGCAGGAGCCCGGCGTTTCAAAGATAGTCTCGGTCAAGTTCGAATGACGGCTAAAAGGTGACGCGAGCCTTTGTGCTCGGTCGGTTCATTTTGGATCTGGCGAATGCCGCGGCCGAACTTGACCTCTCGCCGCGGCATCGAAGTTTGTGGCTGAACGCGGGGGCTGCGGCGATGTATCGATGTTGAGAGATTCTCGGATCACCAGTTTGTTTTTGTGCGTCGCGGCTGCGGTATTGCTTGCCGCGGCCGCGGCACACGCGCAGACGACCAAGCGAAACTCTCGGCCGCAAAACCCCGCAGCTCCTGCGACCAAGCCTTCGCCCACACCTGCGGCCGCGACCGATCCGTCGGCGCCGAGCGGCACAAACGCACCCGAGAAGAAGAACGGGCGCCCGGCAGACACGCGTTCGAGATCGAACGCGGCGCCGTCGCCGAGCGGCACGCGCTACACGTACGAATTCTCGCGGCCCGAATTTCCCGTCCCGCACGTCCTGATCGTTCACGACGAGACCGGAAAGGGCACGATCACCTTTGCACGGAAAGGCTCGGACGACGAACAGACCGACCCGGTCGCGCTTGCCGACGCGACCCTGAAAAAGATCAACGACGCACTGGCCGCGCTCGACTTTTTGGACTCGACGGCAAACTACCAGTACGAAAAGGATTACTCGCATCTCGGCAGCATCACGTTTACTTACCGCAAGGCAGACCGCGAGCGGACGGTCAAATTCAACTGGACGACCAACGTCAACGCCCGCACGATCGCCGACGAATATCGCAAGATCTCAAACCAGTACGTCTGGCAGTTTGATATGGCGGTCGCTCTCGAAAATCAGCCGCTCGAGGCACCGAAGCTGATGGACACGCTCGACAGCTTCCTCCGCCGCGGCGAGATCTCAGACCCGCCGCAGATGCTGCCGCTGCTGAAGCGGCTCGCGAATGACGAGCGCATTCCGCTGATCGCACGCAACCACGCCGCCAAGCTCGCCGCAAAAATAGAGAAGGACAAAAAATAAGGCGGCGCACACTAGCGCCGCCGATCTCAACTTGATCGAGCCGTGGCTATTTCATCGTTACGGTTCCATCGTCGGCGATGCGCGCCGCCGACGGGCCAAAGTCGGCGGTCGACAATTCACGCAGCTTCCTGATCGCCGCGCCGGTTGGATCGAGTGCGGGGATGCCGCGGCCTTCCTGCCTGGTCGGAACGATCTTGCCCGTGATGAATCGCCCGTCAGAGCCGAGCGTGAACTCGAAGATCGCCGAGATGCCCTGCGCGCCTTTGAGATTGAACATTCCGTACGTCGCAAAGTTGCCCATCGAGTAGGCAACCGGCTTGCCCTTGTAAAACTCGATCCCGCGCAGCACGTGCGGGCCGTGGCCGAGGACGAGATCCGCGCCGGCGTCGATCACAGTTCGTGCAAATAGCGGCAGGTTGCCGCGCTTTTCGTTGCCGAGCATCTCCAGCCGCCGCGGCACGTGCTGGTACGCCTCGCCCTCGGCTCCGCCGTGGAATGAGACGATGACAATATCGGCCTTCTTTCGCGCGGCCGCAACGTAGTCGCGCGCCGCGTCGAGCTCGTTGACGTTCGGCACGATCGCATTGTGCGCGAATGCGACGACCGCGACCTTTACGCCCTTGACGTCGAGATACGCTGTAGGGAATTGCGAGCGGTCGGAGCCCGCATGCTTGATGCCGAGCGCGTCGAGGACGCGGCGTGTGCTTGCGCGGCCCTCTTCGCCGAAGTCGTTCGCGTGGTTGTTGGCCAGACTTAAGACGTCAAATCCGGCGTCCTTGAGATACTGCCCGTAACGCGTCGGCGTGCGAAAGGCGAAGCAGCGGATCGGTTTTGTCGGTGCCGGAGATTTGACGGGTGGCGCGGCCGGTTCGACACCTGTCTCGGCTTTGGGCCGCGGCGGCGGGCCGCACTTTTCGCTCACGCCGCCGTCGATGAGCGGGCCTTCGAGATTGCCAAAGGCAATGTCGGCCGCACTCAGCACGGGAGCGACTTCGTCGAGCATATCGCGGCCGTCATTCGGCGGCAGAAAAGTCTCGTTGATCGACGTCGACCCGAGCATTATGTCGCCGACCGCGGCGATCGTGATCGACCCCGCCTTGTTAGGCGTCGGCGAAGCCTCGGCCATCTGCTCGGCGCTTGCACGCGGGGTCGTTACCTCGGCACTGCCGCCGCACGCAACGATCAGAATAAAGGCCGCGGCGAGCGCGACGGACGTTGTTAAAAGGAATTTCAACCGCATGGAACTAGTTCGCCGCTGCCGGTGACGCTCGAGTGCTTAGATGCAGCAGCCACTCAAGCTCGGGCATAAAGATGATCGGCGAAGCGGTATTAAAACACGCTTCGCCGATATACAAAACGACGGCTGATCAATTCTCCGGACCGCAGCGTCGTCGGCCGCAGGAGGAAGGATCTTACCTGGCATTGTAGCCCGTACACAGACTACGAGCTCGCCGGAGCGATCTTGCTTGAGACCTCGGGTTCGCTGGCGGCGGCGATCTCGTCGGTGTCGGTGCGGAGCGCCTCGTCGACGAGCGTCTTTTGCTCGAGTTCGTGGATGGCGTACGAGCCGGTCGCGGGCGACGCCGAGGCCTTGCGGCCGGCGTACCGGATCGTGGCGCTTTCCGGTTTGATCTCGCGAAGTCGGTCTTGGATGAACGTCCAACCGCCCATATTCTTCGGCTCTTCCTGGGTCCAGACGATCTCGCGTGCGTTCGGGTACGAGGCAAATATGTTCCTGAGCGCCTCGACGGGCGTCGGGTAAAACTGCTCGAGCCGCACGACCGCGACCTTGCCGCTGAACTGCTCGGCCCGCGCCGCTTCGAGATCGTAAAAGACCTTGCCGCTGCACAGCACGACGCGGTTGACGGCGTTGCGGTCGGTGACCCGCGCGTCGTCGATCACGGGCCGGAATCCGCCGGTCTTGAGCTCGTCGATAGTCGAGCTCGCGGCCGGCAGACGCAAGAGACTCTTCGGCGTCATCACGACGAGCGGACGCATCACTTCCTGCTTTGCCTGCCGCCGCAGGAGGTGAAAGTACTGCGCCGGCGTCGTCGGGTAGCAGACCTGAATATTGTTTTCGGCGCAGAGCTGCAGGTAGCGCTCGAGACGCGCCGACGAGTGCTCTGGGCCCTGGCCCTCGTAGCCGTGCGGCAGCAGCATCACGAGCCGGCAGGTCTGCTTCCACTTGTCTTCCGAAGCGGTGACATACTGGTCGATGATCACCTGCGCTCCGTTAGAGAAGTCGCCGAATTGCGCTTCCCACATCACGAGGCTGCGGGGCGAGTTCACCGAATAGCCGTATTCAAAGCCGAGCACGCCCTGCTCCGAGAGCGAGCTGTCAAAGACGTAGAATCTGGCGTTTGGGTTCGCGTCGTTGCGAAGCTCGGTGAGCGGCGACCAGCGCTCGCCGGTGAGCGTGTCGTACATCGACGCGTGCCGCTGCGAAAAGGTGCCGCGGCCCGAGTCCTGTCCGCTCAAACGTACCGGGTAACCCTCGAGCACGAGCGTGCCGATCGCCATCGCCTCGGCAAATCCCCAATCCATCGGCACCTCGCCCGTGCCCATCTTGGCGCGGCGCGCGAGCTGGTTGACCATCTTCGGGTTGATGTTGAATCCGGCCGGAACGAGCGACACGGCCTCCGACGCCTTTTGCAGCAGAGAGCCGTCGGCGCCGCTCTCAAAAATGGCCGATCCGTCCTCCTCGACAACCGCCGGCAGAGCGACCTCGGTTGCGGGGCGTTTGGCGGCGATGTCCTTGGCACGCTGCAAAATGCCTTCGTACTTGTCGACGACCTTGCCGGTCATCGCCTTGAGATCGTCTTCACCGATCACGCCCTCGCGGATGAGCTGCTGCGCGTACAGATGCCGCGTTCCAGGATGGGCCTTGACGCGGGCGTACATCACGGGCTGCGTGTAGGTCGGCTCGTCACCCTCGTTGTGCCCGAGCCGGCGAAATCCGACGAGGTCGAGCACGACGTCCTTTTTGAATTCGTGACGGTAGCCGAGCGCGATCTGGATGACGCGATACGCCGCCTCGGGATCGTCGCCGTTGATGTGAAAGACCGGAGCCTGAATGATGTGAGCCGCGTCGGTCGAGTAGATCGAGCTGCGCGACGACTCGGGCGAGGTCGTAAAGCCGATCTGGTTGTTGATGACGATATGCACCGTGCCGCCCGTGCGGTAGCCCGGCAGGTCGGCGAGCTGCAGCGTCTCCATCACGATGCCTTGCCCGGCGAATGCCGCGTCGCCATGCAGCAGCACCGGAAGCACGCGGTCGTACACCTGCTGGCGGTCGAGCCCCTCGCCGTTGCGAAGCTCGTCCTGACGAGCGCGGGCCATGCCCTCGACGACCGGATTGACGAATTCGAGATGGCTCGGGTTTGACGAGAGCGTGATCGTCACGTCCTTGCCGGCCCTGGTGTGACGTGTGCTGACGGCGCCCTGGTGATACTTTACGTCGCCCTCGTCGGCCGGGAAGTCGGGGTGCGACGTGCCTTCAAAGACCGTGAAGATCCGCTCGGCGAGATCGCCGGTCTCCGGATTGCCGACGATATTCGACAGCACGTTCAGGCGGCCGCGGTGGGCCATGCCCATGTAGATGTCGTCGACGCCGCGCGTGGCCGCTCCCTCGACGAGCTGGTCGAGCATCGGGATAACGGTCTCGCAGCCCTCGAGCGAGAACCGCTTTTGACCGAGATACTTCTTGTGCAGGAACTGCTCGAATTGCTCGGCCTCGATCAGTTTTTGCAAAAGTTCTTTTTTGATCTCGGGCGCGAGCGGCGTAGTGTCGACAAACTGCTCGCGGACCTGCGCACGGATCCACTCCTTCTCCTGCTTGCTCTGAATGTGCCGGTACTCGATGCCGACCTTGCCGCAGTACGCGCGGCGGAGGATGCCGAGGATGCGGCGGAGCGTCGCGGTCTTTTCGCCGTGCAGGCCGCCGGTGATGAATTCGCGATCGAGGTCCCAGATCGTGAGGCCAAAGTTCTCGAGCTCGAGATCGGCGTCGAGATGGCTGGTCATATTCAGCGGATCGATGTCGGCGAGCAGGTGGCCGCGCGTGCGATACGCGTTGATGAGCTGAAGGACGTTGGCCTGTTTCTCGGCGAGCTCGCTGAAGCGGTCGCCGCCGAGCAGGCTCGGGTTGTAGTCGGGCGACCATCGCAGCGGCAGATAGTTGATCTCGAGCGAGTCAAAGATCTCGTCGTAAAAGTCGTGCTTGCCGACCAGGAACTCGTGAATGCGCGCCAGAAATAGTCCGCTCTCCGCGCCCTGTATCACGCGATGATCGTAGGTCGAGGTGAGCGTCACGGTCTTGCTGATGCCGAGCTGCGACAGAGCGGCCGGCGTCATCGCCTGGTACTCGGCCGGATACTCGATCGCCCCGGTCGCGATGATCGCGCTCTGTCCGGCCATCAGCCGCGGGTTTGAAGCCGCGGTGCCGATCGTACCGGGATTTGTGAGCGAGATGGTCGTGCCCTGAAAGTCGGCGATCTCGAGCTTGCCCTCGCGGGCCTTTTTTACCTGCTCGTTGTAGGCTGCAAAGAACTCGGCAAAGTTCATCGACTCGGCGTTCTTGATATTCGGCACGAGCAGGCTGCGCGAGCCGTCCTTTTTTTCGACGTCGATCGCGATGCCGAGATTGATGTGCTTATGCTCGAGCCGCGACGGCGTACCGTCGACGACGCCGAAGCCGTGATTCATCTGCGGATAATCGCGGGCCGCCCTGACGATCGCCCACGCGATGATGTGCGTGAACGAGGCCTTGCCGCGGCCGCGCGGCACGAGATGCTCGTTGATGATGATGCGGTTCTCTTCGAGCAGCTTGACCGGCACGCTGCGGACGCTCGTCGCGGTCGGGACCGTGAGGCTCTGCTCCATGTTCTCGACGATCTTCTTTGCCGGGCCAAAGATCGGCTTGGCCTCGGTGTCGGGCGAGAGCGCTGCCGGAGCAGCGGCCGGCTTCGCCGCCGGCTTGGGCTCGGGCGCGGACCTTGTCTCGGTCGCCGGAGCCGCCGCGGACGGTTGACCATTCGTCGCCGACGAGCGTCCGCCGTCGAGGCTCGGTTCGAAGCCGGCGAGCAGCTCGCCAAAATATTCTCGCCACGATTCGTCAACCGACGACGGGTCGGACCTGTAGCGTTCGAGCAGTCCCTCGACGTAGTTGGCGTTGGCCCCGAAATTGTCCTGGATATAAGAGCTAAGGTCGGTAATTTTGTTGCTCACGATAGGTAAAAACCTCAAAAGATCTCGTCAATAGTGCAAGCTGTGATTTTAACGTAGTTCGAACGAATTTATAAGGCGGACGCCTGGGCGCCCGTTGAGCGTGTGCCGCAAAAGCAAAGAGCAGCGAAATGCTGCTCCCCAAGATCAGTTTCTTAGCTCGAACTTTCAGATCAGATCCTGACCGTTATGACGACGACGCCTGCTGCGTGCGGCCGGTCTCTGCGCCGCCGGACGATTTTTCGAGATCGTGGCGGATCGCGTCGAGGATGCCGTTGATGAACTGCGTTGCCTCAAAGGTCGAGAACCGCCGCGCGATCTCGAGCGCCTCGTTGATGACGACCGTGCCCGGCGTGTCTTCGTAGAGAAATTCGTAGACCGCCAGCCGCAGCACGTTGCGGTCGACGACGGCCATTCGCTCGATGCGCCAATGCTCGGCGCGCGTGCGGATGCGGTCGTCGATCGTCGCAAGTTCGCGGAGCGTGCCGGTCACTATCCGATCGGAGAAGGCACGCGAGTTGGCCGTAAGATCGACCGTGCGTTCGACCTCGGGCAGGATCGAGTCGGCCATTTTGTCTAAACTCTGAGCGGCTTGTTTCTGAAGGTCGCTGAAGTCTGCAAGATCGCTGCGCTGCGGCCTGATGAGCTTGAGCGAGACGGCGGATTCAAAGTCGAGCGCGAGCGCGGCGAACGTGTTCCTGATCGCCTGCAGGCCGCGGTAGACCTCTTGGCTGTCGATGTCGCGGCCGCGCTCGACCGACGCGATAAAGGCGCGGTAGTCCTTGACGAGACGCTCGATCTGCACGCTGATGCTCTTGAGCTTGTCGGTGCGGCTGGTCGACTTCTCAAGCGGTTCGAGCTGTTTGAAAAAGTTTCGAAGGTCGCTGACGACGCGCTCGAGCCTCGCCGATTCGTCGACAAAGCTCCAGACGAGCTGCGTAATGCCCTTGTGAAGCTCCTCGAGGCCGAGCTCGCCCCAATAATCGGCGAGATCGTACCTGGCGGGACGCACCAGGTCGTACGCAAACAGCATATGAAGCGCGCACTCGCGGGCCTTGTGCCGGGTACCGGTATTCTTGGCGGACTTGTCAGACGACATGCGGAAAAACCTTGTCTTTACCTTTACCCGGCTTCTTTCTGCCTTCCATTTCGCGAAGGAGATTCACCATCTCGATCGCCGACATCGCGGCCTCGTATCCTTTGTTCCCGGCCTTGACGCCGCAGCGATTGACGGCCTGCTCGAGAGTGTCTGTCGTCACGACGCCGAAAAGTACCGGAACGCCCGTCTGCAGCGAAGCCGTCGAGACACCGCTCGCGGCCTGGCCGGCGACGTAATCGAAGTGCGGCGTCTCGCCGCGGATCACCACGCCGAGCGTGATGACCGCGTCAAACTTGCCGCTCTGCGCGGCCTTGAGTGCGGCAAGCGGCAGCTCAAACGCGCCGGGCACCTTAAAGACCTCTACCGACTCGCTCGACGCTCCGGCCGACTCGAGCGCGTCGAGCGCTCCGTCGAGCAGTCTCGAGGTCAAAAGGTCGTTCCAGCGGCTTACGACGACGGCAAACCGCGCGGACTCGATCGTAAATTTTCCGCGATGGATCTTCGGCTTCAATCTGATCTCCTCTCAAGGCCGACGCCTCGATAAGTTTCAGTATATGTAATCGAAAAGCGCGTTAGCAAGATAACGCCCGTTTTTTGCAAACGCCGGCCGAAACGTTGAATAATACACGTCGCCCCAGCCCGAAGACGCGATGTCGACGCCATTCATCGAGACCGAAGAAGCTCTCATCATCGAGACGCCCGAGCGCGTGCAGATCGCCTTTTCGCTCGCGTCGATCGGCAACCGCTTTCTCGCGGTCGCGATCGATCACGCGATCCAGTTCGGATCGATGTTCTTTGCCGCGTGGTTCTTTTACTGGCTCGCGTCGGGCCCGTCGGACAACAGCGTGACGGTCGAGCGCTGGCTCGTCGACGCGCCTAAGTGGACGATCGCGGTGATGATCATCGTGCTCTTTCTGCTCTTTACGGGCTACTTCATTTTCTTTGAATGGCTGTGGAACGGGCAGACGCCCGGCAAGCGTTTGATGAAGCTGCGCGTGATACGCGACGACGGCCGCCCGATCACGCTGTGGGAAGCCGTCGCCAGGAATCTCCTGCGGATCTTTGACGCGGCCCCCGGGTTCTTTTTACCGGTCTACTCGGTCGGTTTGATCGTCGTTTTTATCAGCGGGCGCGACCAGCGCGTCGGCGACCACTTTGCCGGAACGGTCGTCATCCGCGAGCGGACGGACGAGGCACCGACCTTTGACGAGACCTTTGCGGATACGATCGGCGACTCCGCGTTTCGGCGGCTGCACCCGCGGTTTGACGGCGTGGTCGACGTCTCGCGTCTGACCGACGAGGAGATGCGCGTGGTCGAGGCGTTTCTGCGGCGCCGCTGGGACCTCAAAGATCGACAGCGAAGCTGGATGGCCTGGCGCGTCGCCCTGCCGCTGATGTACAAGCTCAAGCCGAGCTACCGCATCGAGAGCTTTTCGTACGAGGGATTTCTCGAGGAGCTTCTCTACCGCCGGCACGCGCGCGATCGCTTCATTAACTGACGAGCTGCTGGCCGACCCGCTGCACGTCGGCGGGCGCCGACGTTTTTGCCGCCTGTCTTCCGGTGTGATAATTTGAGCACTGCCGCAATTCTTTCACCTTGACTTGTACGCATTCGGATCGTGAACAAGAGAATATTAGTAACCGGAGGGGCCGGATTCATCGGTTCGAACCTTGTCGATCTGCTGCTGGCCGAGGGCGGCTGGAACGTGACGGTCGTCGACGACTTTAACGACTTTTACGCGCCCGACATCAAGCGGGCCAATGTCGCTCAGCATCTCGATAACCCGAATTACCGACTCGTCGAATGCGACATCCGAAATGCCGACGAGCTCAGGGCCGGGGCGTTCGCCGGCGGCGGGTTTGACTGCATCGTGCATCTCGCCGCGCGTGCGGGCGTGCGGCCGAGCCTCGCCGATCCCAAGCTATACACCGAGACAAACATCAACGGCACGGTGAATCTGCTCGAGCTGGCGAGGGAGTTTGGCGTGCGGCAGTTCGTTTTCGGATCGTCGTCGAGCGTTTACGGCATCAACTGCAAGATCCCCTTTGCCGAGGACGACCGCATTCACCAGCCGATCTCGCCGTACGCGGCGACCAAGGCCGCGGGCGAGCTGATCTGTCACACCTACTCGCACCTCTACGACATTCGCACGGTCTGCCTGCGATTTTTTACAGTGTACGGCCGGCGGCAGCGGCCCGACCTGGCGATACATAAATTCACGCGGCTTATCGCAGAGGGGCGGCCGGTGCCGATGTTCGGCGACGGCACGATGCGCCGCGATTACACGTATATCGACGACATCCTGCAGGGCGTGCGGGCGGCGATGGACTACGACTCGTCGATGCACGAGATCTTTAATCTAGGCGAATCGGAGACGACCGAATTGCGGCGTCTGATCGAGCTGATCGAGGACGCGCTCGGAAAAAACGCTCTGGTCGAGAGCCACCCCGTGCAGCCCGGCGACGTGCCCGTCACATTTGCGGATATATCAAAAGCGAAGCGAATGCTCGGCTACGCGCCGGCGACCAAGATCGAGGAAGGGATACCGAAATTCGTCAAATGGTTCAGCGAGTCACGCTGCCGCATCGCAGCCTAGCGCGAGCGGGGTGCTGCGAGCTCAATGATGCGCCTTCGCAGCAGGACGAGATCGACGGGCTTTGAGAGATGGGCCTGAAAGCCCGAATCGAGCGCTCGTCTGCGATCGCCGGCCGACGCGTAGCCTGAGAGAGCGATCGCCGGGATGTCCCGCAGCGGCGGGTCCATCGAGCGCACCGCCGAGATCAGATCAAACCCGTCGATCTCAGGCATCCCGATATCCGAGATCAGAATGTCGTAGCCGCCGGCGGCGAGCTTCTCGAGAGCCTCGGCCGGGCTGCCCGACACGTCCGTGCGCGCACCCGAGCTCTCGAGCGCGGTCCTGATCAGCTCGCGATTGTCGAGGTCGTCATCGACGATCAGCACCTTAATATTCGGGAAGCCGTTGGTCTCGGCCGAGTGATCGCCGCGGCCGGTGGCGATCGGTGCGGGCTTGTCCACGCCCGTCTCAGGCTCGGCCTGCGGCGCTGCGGGCAGCTCGATAGTAAAGCTCGTCCCGCGGCCGGGACCGTCCGAATGAACGGCGACGGTGCCGTGATGGAGCTCGACGAGATTTCTCACGATGGCGAGACCGAGGCCGAGTCCGCCGTGCTTTCGCTTGTAGGTCGCGTCGACCTGCCAGAATGGCTGGAAGATCTCGGGCAGCAGCTGCGGCTCGATGCCGATGCCGGTATCGGCGACGACGATCCGCGCTCCGGCATCCGAGCGCTCGAGCGAGACTGTGATCGTGCCGCCGGCGGGCGTGAACTTGATCGCGTTGGTGAGCAGGTTGCTTATCACCTGCTGCAGACGCTGGCGGTCGGCGGCGACCGGCCCCGGGTCGTCCTCGATATTCATCACCAGCGAGAGGTCCGCGCCCTCTGCCGACGGGATGGCGGCCTCTACGGCCGACTGGATTATCGGTACGAGCGGCTCGATCCTCGTCGCGATCTGCATCCGGCCCGAAATGATCCGCGACACGTCAAGCAGATCTTCGATCAGCGCGTTCTGCAGGCGGACGTTCTTGGCGATGATCTCGATGCCGCGCTCGACGGTCGCGTCGTCGTCGCGAGACTGCAGGATGAGCTGCGTCCAGCCGTAGATCGAATTGAGCGGCGTCCGCAGCTCGTGAGAGAGAAGCGCGAGAAAATCGTCCTTGGCGCGGCTCGCCGACTCGGCCTCAACACGAAGCTGCTTTTCGCGCTCGTTGCTGTTTACGAGCTCCTGCTCGGCCTGCCGCAGCCGCGTCGAATCGTAGTAGTAGCACACGACGCCGGGCCGCCCGTCGGGCAGGACCAGCCGGTGAAGCTGCCATTCGTAGCCCTCGACCGCGTCCTTGTCGGCCCGCGGGTTGACGAAATCTCTCGAGAAGTAAGGCTCGCCCGTCTCGAGCGTGCGGCGAAACGCGGTGACTATCTCATCGGCCACGTCGGTCGGCCAGATGATGTGCATCGCCTCGTCGAGCGGCCGGCCGACGATCGGCCTGACGTTGGCAAACGCGCCGTCGCGGGTGCCGATATTCATCTGCGCGATCCTGAGATCGGAATCGACAATGTAGATGCCGAACGGGCAAATGTCGATCAGCCGCGAAAACATCTCTTGCCAGCGGGCCCGCTGCTCCTCGTCGAACTTTTGCTGCGTTATGTCACGAAAGTACTGCGAGAATCCGCCGTCGGGCGTCGGGTACGCCCTGAACTGGAACCACCGCTGCCAGGGCTCGTAAAAAGTCTCGAGCTCTACCGGGACGCGCTCGGTCGCGCATCGCCGCAATGATCGCTCGACCTCGCTCCCAACCGCCGGCGGGAAAACCTCTTGCCACGTGCGGCCGATCACGTCCTCTCGCCTAAAGTTGCAGATCCTCTCAGCCTCTGCGTTGACGTACGTAAAACGCCATTCGCCGTCGACGCTGAGAAATCCGTCGGTAATGCTCTCGAGGGTGCCCCGCAGCCGCGATTCGCTCGCTCGAAGCGCCAGCTCGCTCCTCTGCCGCTCGGCCAGCGTGTGGGCCTGCTCCCACGCGATGCCAAACAACGAGAGGCTGACAAGAAAGCCGCCGACGACCACGATCCAGCCGAACGCGCGGCTCGAGCTCACGTCAAACTCGGGCCGTGTGGCAAAGGCGATGGTCCACGGCCGGCCGGCCACGCTCATCGTAACGACCTCGGTCTGCGACGCGGCCTGCGGTCGATAGTTCTCGCCGCCGGGCCGCAGAAGAGCCTCGGGAGTGACGCGATCGCCGTCGTATACCTCAAACTCGATCCGGGGCCGCGATTCGCTGCCGAATATTCCTCTAAACAGGTCCTCGGCACGGAATGGACTGTAGACGTACCCGATCAGATCGGCCCGCCGCTGCTCGACCGTATCCGGGACGCGGCCGCCCCGATACACGGGTACGTAGATCAGAAAGCCAGCCTGCTTGTGCTCGTCGATCTCCTGCACGAGCGTCACCTTTGCCGATGCGGCGGCCGCGCCGGTATCGCGGGCGCGCTCCATCGCATCGCGGCGCGACGCCTCTGTGAACATGTCGTAGCCGATCGCCGCGCGGTTGCGGCGGTCGAGAGGCTCGAGGTAAACGATCGTGTGATACTCGGGCCGCTCGTACTCGGGCCAGATCTTGAAAGGCAGCCGCTCGCCGCCGCCCGGACCCGGCGGGGCGAGCCCGCGCACGAAATCATCCTTTTCGGCCGCAGGCACACGACGCGAAAATCCGACGCCCTGAATGCCGGGATAGCTCTCGGCAATGTCAAACTGCCGGACAAAATCGTGAAACTGCTCGCGGCTTACGTCGCCGGACGCGGCAAAGAGGCCTCGGCCCGCGTTCAAGATCGCGATGTACGTTTCGATACGTTGATCGATGCGGTCCTCGGTGCGCTCGAGAATATTCTGAAATCGTTCTCGGTCCTTTAGCCCCGCATTCTTCCAGACCTGTTGGGCTATCAGGGCCGTCGCGGCGAGCGAGATCAAAAAGATCGTGATCGGAGCAAGTATCGGATCGGCCCGCGACAGACGCGCCGAGCGCCCGCGGGCGGCATCCTCATCCGCCGCCGAACGCTCGATACGCACGCGGCGCATCGAGCTGCCGACCGCCGCGAACGCGAGGCCGAGCAGCAAAAAGACCGCGAGCTCGACAGCCGGCATCAGGCCGCCGGCGGAATGATCATGTTCGCGGCGAAAGATCAGCAGGAAGGCCCCGAGCAAGCTCACGATCAGCGCCGCCAGCGACGGGCCTAACCCGGCTAACCACGCGACCCCGAGCACGACCAGGAAGAATAGGCTGTATGTGAAATGTCCCTCTTGGAGCAGAGGGTCGAGGGCCGCGCGCAAGCCTATCGCCGCGAGAGCGGACGCTGCGGCAAACAGATAGCGAAACAGAACCGAACGGGTGATCATCGATCGTCGACGGATCGTGCCGACGCAATGCACGAGACGCTGTTGGCTGAGATCGACCCGGCAGCCCTTCGTTTTGCCGCGCGGAGCTCTCTTGATCTGCGGCGGAGCGGACCGGCGCTGGTCGGCTCGGATCTACCTGCTTTAGCCATGTCCGGGTCGGGTCGGTACCCAAAGATACTACTCTCCGCGAGCGGGCGAGCGCAACGCCCGATGGCGACGGGGCCGCCGCTCCTCCGCAGCTTTGGAGGCCTTGCTCGCCAATCGCGATCGGAGCCGTCCCGCGCAGGCAGCTCGCGTGAGAACGGTCGTCGGGCCGCCCTCCGCGGCCTTCAACGCCGGCTCGTACGCGGAAGCGTGGGTGTGTGCGCGAGGCGATCAGGCGTCGCCGCGGCGGGCGGCCTCGATCGCTGCGACGTCGATCTTTTTCATCGGCATCATCGCTTCGAAAACGCGTTTGGCGACCACCGGATCGGGATCGGTATAGCCCTCGGTCAGGGCCCGCGGCGTGATCTGCCACGAGACGCCCCATTTGTCCTTGCACCAGCCGCACATGCTCTCCTCGCCGCCACTGCCGACGATCGCATTCCAGTACCGGTCGGTCTCCTCCTGCGTCTCGGTCGCGACGATGAAAGAGAACGCCTCGCTGTGCTTGAACTCGGGACCGCCGTTCAGCCCCAGGCACGGAATGCCCATCACAGTGAACTCCACAGTGATCACATCGCCTTCCTTTCCGGCCGGATAATCGCTCGGCGCCCGATGGATCGCATCAACGCTCGAGTCTGGAAACGTCTCGGCATAAAAGCGCGCCGCTTCTTCGGCGTCCTTGTCGAACCAGAGACAGATGGTGGTTTTAGCTGGTTTCATACCAAAATTATCGCATGGCGATCATCGATCATTCACATCGATCCGAGGCGCTCCGCTCTCGACGTCGCCATTGCGTTCGTAGGTTGCGATGACGATGCCCTTTGGAGCTACTTTGCTGCTTGTAACTTTGAATGCCGCCGGTATCGTGCCGCGCTGGAAGAGCCGTCGAGCGTCATGAATTCGCTGGCCGTTATTTGTCTCACCGAGTTTATTTGCCGCCTTTTTGTGAAAGTAACTTAGTAATTCTTTAATTAGGCCCTATTCTCGGGCCGGTTGGCGGTGCAATGAATTTAGCTTTGTGTTTCAAACCTTGGAGTGCGGGCAAAATTTGATCTCGTCGCGTAGCGACGAATGGATCTTCAAGCCCGGCGCGTTCGATCATGGAGATGATCTCGTGCGTCGACATTTTTACTTCGCCGCCGGACTCGACGGAATTGCTGTCGATGATCTCACCGCCATTTCCACGCCGGAGAGTAACTTGTCCAAAGCTGCTCTATCCAGAAGAATCCCGTTCAGAATGACGGCATTTATCTTTCTAGTGTTGTTAATGTCCGCAAGCGGATCACCGTCAAGCAAAACCATGTCGGCGAGCTTCCCCTTCTCGATCGTGCCGAGTTCATTCTCCAGGTCCAAAAACTTTGCGGGATTGATGGTTGCGCTTTGCAGCGCCTCGAGCGGCGTGAGTCCGGCCTGAACCAATAACGCCAACTCGTCGTGCAGACTGAAGCCTGGATAGACGTATGGGTTACCTAAATCCGTGCCGGCGAGAATTTTTACGCCCGCACGATGCATATCTCCGACGAGGTCAGTCTCTTTCTCTAAACGGATTTTCCTGTTCGTAATCTCCTCCGCCGCGAGGTTCACGTTCCGTGTGTCTGTTCTAGCGGTCCAGCCCTTCAACTCAGACTGCGGTATGTACCGCTGCCGGGCGTCGTTCCTGAAACTCTCGTCCTCTCGCAGAGCGAGCGCACGACGCATGACGAGCGTCGGGCATTGCCAGGTGCCGTTTCTGACAAAGCGGGCGAAGAGTGCCGCGCACTTCGCCTTGCTGTATGTCTTCTCTCGCGCCTGCCGTCCGTACAGGCGGTCGGTAGTTCGGACGATTGCGCCCCACGCGCTCCAAGTGTCGGGATTATTCGCCGCTTGCTCGACCTCTTTCCTGACCTCGGCCTCGTTAGCGGAACAGGATTCCAGAATGCCGTACAGATGCTCCATGCTTTTCTGACCGGCGTCGGAGGCTTCGGCTGCGGTAACCGATGCGGGCACATGCCCGACAAAGGTTAGCCCCTGTTTCCTTGCTTCGTCGGCGACAACGAAAAACAGCGGGCGCGGGAGCAAAGAATGGACCTTAATAAAGTCAGCACCTCTCTGTTTGAGGGTGACGACCGCTTGGCGTGCCTCAGCTTCGGTTGAGATCGGAAATCTAATCTGTGGGATTGCCCCGCCCAATATCGGACCCGACGCAAAAATGCGCGGACCAACGCGTCTGCCGTCCTGAATTTCTTTGCGCCACTGTTTCAATAGCTCAAGGTTTCCGAGCGGCATCGCCATATCACGCACTCCGGTAACGCCGTTAGCGATGAATAAAGGAAAGAATGTTCCGACCCGTTCCTCCCGCAGAGTATGCACGTGCATATCCCACAGACCTGGGATCAGAAATTTCCCCCTGGCGTCAACGACCTGCGCGTCTTTCGGGATTTTTATCTTGCTCGCTTTACCGACAGCCGCAATGCGATTGCCTTCGACGATGACCGTCATATCGCAGCTGGATGGCGCGCCGGTTACGTCAATCACGGTCACGTGCGTCAAAACGAGCGTGCGCACCGGTGGAATTGTCGTTTGCGCCAACAACGATCCGGGGAAGAGAATAAGCAACAATAACGCGAGTGTTTTCCTCATCGATTCATGCTCCGCGAATCCCGGTCCTGAGTGAATTCGGCTGTCGAATGGATCAGCTGCCGGCTTCGAATATTCTCATATTGACAGACTTTACCCGATTGCAAACAGTATCTCGCTCCAGAGCTTCAAACCCAGCCCGTTGGATCAAGTCGATGAACTCTTGTTTGGTCATCTTTACTTCGCCGCCCGACTCGACGGAGTAGCTGTGGGTGAGTTCGCCGCCGTCGGTGATGGTGCCGTGTGAGTCGTGGCATTTTGACATCATAGTTCATCGAACTCAGATTCGGTCAGGTGGGCCCGCCGTAAAATGCTGCGGAGCGTTCCGCCCGCGACTTCTCGATGTTTCGGGACAACGGCGGTGATCATGCCATTCGCGATCTGTTTAGCGAATTTCACGTGACTTCCTGACTGAGCAGCTTCCTGGAAACCGGCCCTCAGGAGTTTGCGTCGAGTTCGCGATAGGAGATCGGCTTCACGCAGCGATGTTCAATTCAAAATACCGGACTCGCGGGAGAACGGTTGCGACCGGCGGAGTGAAATGAAGTAGCAGGGCCTCATTTAAGTTTGCCATTGCTTCGTCTTCCGTCTCCCCTTGTGAAGCGATGTCGAGCTCGAGACACTGGGCAACATACCAATCGCCTTCTTTCACGATCACAGCGTTGAAGTCCATAGTCATCGACGCATTATAACTTAGATGTAAAGCGAGCAGAGGAGGTGATGGCGGCCCTTGGCCAGACGCTTTGCAGGGCCTCGGTAGCGATGAGTTAGGCTTCGCGAGGCAATCTAAACGCGTCGGGAAAGATTTGCAATGGTTCGTGAGGGAGTGACTTCGCTTCGGCTTGCAGAGGTTCGGCGAAGGTTTCGCAACCTTCGAGCTACGCGAATTCTCGCAGGTCCGTAGGTTTGGGAAGTTCGGTCGGTGTTCGTGATCCATCGACAGACCAGACCTCAATGCCGGATATACGTCCGTCACGCGAAAATGCGAAAACGCCCGAGAGGTCTATTCCCTCAGTTCCCCAATACCAATCTGAAAAGATGTCGAGGCCAGTCGTCCTGTTCGGGATAACCCCATCGAAACTAAAATCGACGCTCGCGCATCCACAAACGCAACGCGATTCAACACGTAGGTGCTCGATCTGCTCTAGATACTCGTCGGGTCCGCTCTGTCTGTTTTCGACGAGCCATCTAAGAAGGTCCGTTTCCTCCTGCGTAAGAGGTCGATCTTCCTCGATAATCATGTTCACGGCTCTAACCATAAGAACTCAGCACCCACACTTCACCCAACGCCAGACTCGGTCACAAACTTACACTACAGCGACGCGGTTGTAGACGGTGTCGCGTTCGACGGGGTCGAAGCCGGCACGCTGGATCATTTGGATGATCTCTTGTTTGGACATTTTGACTTCGCCGCCGGACTCGACGGAGTAGCTGTGGGTGAGTTCGCCGCCGTCGGTGATGGTGCCGTCGAGGTCGTTGGCCCCGAAGTGGAGGGCGGTCTGGGCGGTGGCTTTGCCGAGCATGACCCAGTAGGCCTTGATGTGGTCAAAGTTGTCGAGCATCAGCCGCGAGACGGCGATCGTTTTGAGATTGTCGATCGCGTCGGGGCCGGGAAGTGACGAGAGCGCAGTGCCCGGCGGATAGAACGCGAGCGGGATAAAGCACTGGAAGCCGCCGGTCTTGTCCTGCTGCTCTCTTAGACGGACGAGGTGATCGATGCGGTCCTCGATCGACTCGATGTGGCCGTAGAGCATCGTGGCGTTGGTCTTGAGGCCGGCTTTGTGGACCTTGCCGGCAAGCTCGAGCCAACGGTCGCCGTCGCACTTGTGATCGCAGATGCGCGAGCGCGTCGGCTCGGCAAAGATCTCGGCGCCGCCGCCGGGGCATGAGTCCATTCCGGCGGCTTTGAGTTTTTCGATCACCTCTTCGTCGCTCATCTTGTAAAAGCGTGCAAAGAAATCGAGCTCTACCATCGTCAGCGCCTTGAGATGCAGCCGCGGAAATTCGCGCTTGAGCGACGAGAAAAGATCGGTGTAGTACTCGAAGGGAAGTTTGGTATTCAGCCCGCCGACGATGTGCAGCTCGGTCGCGCCTTCGGCGACGGCGGCGCGTGCGATCTCGATGCCTTCTTCGATCGAGTGCGTGTAAGCACCTTCCTGACGGGCACGTTTGTAAAAGCCGCAGAATTTGCAGTCCGCGACGCAGATGTTCGTGTGGTTAAAGTGTCGGTTGACGTTGTAGTACGTCGTCAGCCCGTGCTTGCGGCGGCGAACAGTATCGGCGAGCTTGCCGAGCGCGTTGAGATCGGTCGTGTTGTAGAGAGCGACGCCCTCGTCAAAGGTCAGGCGCTCGCCGTTGTCGATCTTTTCGGCGATCGCGCTCAGCCGGCTGTCGTGTGAAAACTGCATAGATTTGGTGAACTATCTCTCGCTAGTTCATTTTACCAAGAAAGACCGCGCCGCCGAATGTGAGCAGCAGGATCACGCTGACAAAGGCGTTGGTCGTAAAGAACGCGGCGTTCATTCGGCTGAGGTCGTTCGCCCGCACGAGGGTGTGCTGGTAGACCAGCAGCGCGCCGACGGCGACGACGCCGGCGAGGGCGAGCCAGCCGAGGTCTGTAAGTCCGTAGAGCAGCACGAGCACGGCAAAGGCCTGAAAGTGAAACAGCCGCGCGATCCACAGCGAGCGTGCGATGCCGACCTTGGCCGGGATCGAGTGCAGGCCGGCACGGCGATCAAAATCGTGGTCCTGGCACGCGTACATCACGTCGAAACCGGCCGTCCACATCAGCACGAGCAGCGAGAGCAGGATCGGAGTTTCCGAATCGATCGCGCCGCGGACGGCGATCCACGCCGCGGTCGGCGAGATCGCGAGCGCCCAGCCGAGCAGGATGTGCGAGAGCGCGGTAAAGCGTTTGGCGTACGAGTAGCCCAGCACACTAAGCAGAGCGACGGGCGAGAGCGCGAACGTGAGCCAGTTGAGCGAGTACGCCGCGAGCAGAAAGAGCGCGATCGAAGCGTAGAGAAAGATCCATGCAAAGCCGACCGACAATTTGCCGCTCGGGAGCTCTCGGCCGGCGGTCCGCGGATTCTTTGCGTCGATGTCGCGGTCGGCAATGCGGTTGAATGTCATCGCGGCCGAACGCGCGCCGACCATCGCGAGCGTGATCCAGAGCATCTGCCGCCAAGACGGCAGGCCTTCGGCGGCCATCACAGCGCCGAGGAACGCGAACGGAAGTGCAAAGAGCGTGTGCTCGAACTTGATCATCTCGAGCGTGGTTTTTAACTTGTGCCAGACGGTCGACATTTCGGGCGGTGCGGTAAAGGCGAGATTCTATCAAAGCGGCAGTGTGATTTCAGCCCGCGGCGAGGACCGAGAGCTTTGCGTCCTTTGCGTCTTTCGCTTGGCGATCTTTGCGGTTTGTTTTCCGCGTGGTAAGAAATAACCGCAAAGTACGCAAAGAGAGATCGCAAAGTCGCAAAGCGTCTCGTACCGGCCCGCCTCACTCTAGAAATGCCAATCGGAAAAACTCATGACATCGCGACCGTTGTGCTCGCCGTGCCCGCGGCGATGGCGGCGCAATATTTTTCTGGCGACGCAAAATGGACGTTCGCCTTTGTCACGGCGTACCTCTTCGGCGGGCTGATGTTCGGCCCCGATCTCGACACGAGGTCGCGGCCGTACGCGCGCTGGTCGATATTCAAATTCATCTGGTTGCCGTACCGGTGGGCGTTCGCGCACCGCTCGGCGTGGACGCACGGCCTGCTCGCGAGCACTTTGCTGCGGCTGATCTACTTTTTAGGAATGGTGACGCTCGTCGCGTATGCCTCTGCTCTCGTGGTCGCGACCGTGCGCGAAGCGCGGGTCGCGACTCTTGTCGACTTTTCGCGAGGCTGGCGTTACCTGGGAGCTTTTACAGGCGCTTATCTCGGAAACCGAGGTCTGATCGCGGCACTTGCCGGCGTATGGACGGGAGCGTTCGTTCACACGCTGCTTGACGTCGTGGTCACGTACGTCAAGACCGGCCGCGTGTCGAGGCTGATTTAGCTCTTGTCGCCCGAGCGTGCCTTTGACAGCCGAAGCGCGTGGCGGCGGACGGCCTCGGGGACGTTCTTGTTCTTTGTCAGCGCGACGAGGTCTTTGAACTGCATTCGGTTCATCAGGCTCATCGAGTTGCCGATCGGTGTTCGCGGATTTTTGACGAGGTTTTGCACGATCGTGTAGTTGCGCATCCAGCTGCGGTTCATGGCGATCTGGCGAAGCACGTCCTCGGGAACGGTACGCATGGCGGCGACCGACTCGACCTCCTGCTCGGTGATGCGCGGATTGTTGATGACGGCGCTCGCGACCATTCGATTCGGGTCTCGGATGAGGATGTTGCGGGCCTCGCGGTCGCCCTTCATGCCGAGCTTTATGCGGTCCTTCATGCCCATCTTCATCACGCGGTTGAGCATCGAGACGCGGGCCGCGGTCGCCGTTCCCTCTTCTGAGCTCATCTCCCCGAGGATCTTTTCAAATGCGGCACGGCGCTGTGCGTCGGTCTCCTCGTAGATCTCCTCGAGATACTCGAGTCCCATCCACGAGTCGTCGGTATCGCGGTCTTCGACCTCGATGTGCTGCGACAGGAATATCGCGTCCTCGACGGTGAGGCCGCCCTCGGAAAAGTCGGCCTGCTCGATAAACTCGGCCGCGGCGTGATTGCCCTGGGCCCTGAGCTCGCTCGCAGCCTGTGCGGCACCGCGTTCCTTTTCAAAGAATTCGCGCCGTGTCTCGACGACGCGTCTTTCTGCCTCGGCCGAGCGGTTCGGGTTGCTGAGGATGGCGTCGATCAGCTCAGGCGAACGTATCAGCAGCTGTTGATTGAGAGAGAGCAGTTCGAGCGGAGCGGTGTGGCTGGTCGAGCGGGCAAACTCGATCATCGCGTCATCCGGAGTATCGGCGTGGGTCACCACCCTCTCGCAGAGGGCGGCCGGCAGCGACGGCCGGCGGAGCAGCCAGCCCAGCACCGACGGTGCCGCCTCGCCCGACTCGACGAGCCGCTCAAGGTCGGCGGGCGACTGCGCGGCGAGCGTCTCGCGAGCGACAGAGGCGAGTTCTTGGTCCGTTCCCTCGGCGAGGGCTACCAAAACCTCGATCAGGTCGCTCTGCGGCAGCGGCAGGATGCCGCGCGCGGCAGACATCCGCGCAAAGTGAGGGGCCGTGCCGTCGATCACCGACAGAGCGGCCGGATTTTTGGACCTGATATCGTGCGGCATACTTGAATTTGAATCGAAAAGACCGTGCAGATGCGGCCGCGACAGGCCAGGCGGGATGCCGGCAACGATTTTAGCACAACGTGCTTTTGGGCCGGCGCGAGCGGTGCGGGACAAACAGGTTTACACCCTCGGAGGCCGTGTCGTAGGATTTCATTAACTCAAGAAAATCAAATAATGCTAAAAGACGAACTAAAACGACTCATTGAGGAAAAGAGCGCCCGCATCGGCGTGATCGGGCTTGGTTATGTCGGACTGCCTTTGATCGTTGAATTCGGCGCAAAGGGATTTGCCGGCATCGGTTTCGAGGTCGACGACAAAAAGGTCGAGCAGATCAACGCCGGCAGGTCGTACATCCCGGACGTGCCGTCAGAGAATGTCAGCCGATGCGTCGAGTCGGGCACTCTTGCGGCAACGACCGACTTCAGCAGGCTGGCCGAATGCGACGTTGTCATCATCTGCGTGCCGACGCCGCTGCGTAAGACCAAAGACCCGGATATGTCGTACATTCTCGCGGCGGGCGACGAGATCAAGCGTTACAAGCGGCCCGGGCAGCTTGTGATCCTGGAGTCGACGACCTATCCAGGGACGACCGACGAAGTGCTGCTGCCGATGCTCGAGGAAGGCGGCAGCCGGATCAACCACGACTTTTTGCTCGCCTTCTCGCCCGAGCGCGTCGATCCGGGCAATCCGCAGTTCCAGACGCACAACATCCCAAAGGTCGTGGGCGGCGTCTCGCCGGACTCGACCGAGACGGCCGCACTGCTGTACGGCCAGATCGTCGAGCAGGTACATCCGGTCTCGTCGGCCCGCGTCGCCGAAGCGTGCAAGCTGTGGGAAAACACGTTTCGCGCGATCAACATCGGCATGGCCAACGAGATGGCCCGCCTTTGCAACGCGCTCGGCATCGATACGTGGGAGGTCGTCCGCGCGGCGGCGACCAAGCCTTTCGGGTTCATGCCGTTCTATCCAGGGCCGGGCATCGGCGGGCACTGCATCCCGCTCGACCCGCACTACCTGTCGTGGAAGGCGCGTCAGCACGGTTTTGATTCGCAGTTCATAACGCTCGCCGAGCAGATCAACTCGTCGATGCCGCGCTACGTCGCGGGCCTCGTCCGCGACGCGCTCAACGAGCAGGAAAAGTCGGTCAAGGGAGCAAAGATCCTCATTCTCGGCGTCGCGTACAAAAAGGACATCGACGATATGCGCGAGTCGCCCGCACTCTCGGTGATCGACCTGCTGCGCTCGCGCGGGGCGAATGTCGTCTACCACGACCCGCACGTGCCCGAGGTCACCTTTGACCACGCCTACACGATCGGCGACGGCGAACCGCTTTACAACCAGGAGCTGACCGACGAGCTGCTGACAAGCTCGGACTGCGTCGTCATCTGCACCGAACACAGCAGCGTCGACTACGCCCGCGTCTGCAAGCTGTCGAAGCTGATCGTCGATACGCGCAATGCCCTGAAAGAAGAGCACCGAAACGGCAGTAAGGGAAAGATCGTGCGGTTATAAACGACGAGTTTGGTGCGCAACGATACTTTTCAAAATTTTGTTGGTTCTACTTAAAAAAGACTTGATTTCAAATGCTCCAGGTCTCTATAATCGCGTCTCAAATTTTCAACTTCAAGGCATATGTACCCCAACGCTCTCAATTGCCTGACCTTTGATCCCACGCGAATCGCGGCGTCAATTGTAGGTAATCTTGAGCTTGGGAAGCACTTGCCTTACCAAAATGCCTCGAGACTAAATCGATAGTCTCGAGGCATTGCTTTTAACTGCTTCTGCCGTGTCTAGGACAACAGACGGCTCAACCTGAGGCCCTTTCCTCTCTTCAAAAGTTAGGAAGAATATGCAAAAAAATCGACGCTTTGGAATAAGTGCTTTGCTTGTCACAACTTCCATTGTGGTTCTGTTGACGACGGCTTGTCCGAGGCCGAGAAGTCAAAGCACAACCATCGAAGTTCAGACCAATCCAAACCGGGTTGTCGTGAGACACACGATAAACTGGCTCGCGCCAACGAGTGAGATAAATGCTCAACTTAGCTCTAATCAGGGGAAAGGAATCTTGGATCTCGCAAATCCTTGGCAACCGGATTCCGCTACTTCCGGGTATGCGGTCATCAAGGTAAGAGGATCAGATGGACAATTTGCATCATCTACGTTTAATGCTCATCTTGTGTCGGGAACCGTCCCCGCAGTCTCCAGCGACACGACCCCATACTTTTACGTTCTAGACGATCAAGAGACGGCTACCAATTTTGTAAGTCAACAATCGCTCGGACAGACCAATACCGAGATTGAGGCAGAATTCGTGTTCACAGCGCTGCAGGTAGACTGCACGATTCCAACCGGCGACTATACGAGCCACTTGCGTCACGAAGACTCCTCGGGAGTAACGTACTACGATTCGTTTACCTTCCAGTATTTCGTGCCGGATAACGTTCAAGGAAGCAACCGCTGCGAGCAAGCAACGATAACGCTCAAATAGGCTGGCTGGATTGACATGATTCCCGGGTACTGGCTTCCACCACCCAATGGAAACCAGTATTGACCGGTTCAGGCGACCGCTCGCATGATGTCTTGTTTTAAATGGCTGCGTCGACTCGTTGGAGTTATTCTTGGCATCGCCCTACTCTCGCTCTCAGTAGCCGCCCAAACGTTTCAATCAACGGTCGTCCAAATAGAACGCGACAAGATCATCGTTAATAAGATTTCCGATCCAAGCATAGAAATCGTCGACCTGGGCGAACAAATAAGAACCCGCTGTGCCAATAGCTATCGTGTTGAAGCATACGGGATCTCTGGCGAAATAAGGTTCGATTCTCTTGGCGAGGCCGACAAGGAATCACTTGGTAGACTGTTGTTGGATTTGTCCGCAACGATCCGCAGGCTGCTGAGCCCCTTAGAGGTGCGCCCCATAGTGTTGCTCGTATGCAAGTTTGAGCAGGTGCCTAAAAACTATCGATTTGTTCAGCCGGGAGTAGATGCTGCCTTTCCCGTCGTTCTGCTTTATCAAGATCCGAGAGGGTTGGATCTTGGATGTAAGACGTACTCCACATTCTGTGAGGAGCTTTACGCGACGACCCCGCACGAGATCACACATTTGTCACTTGGCAAGCTTGTCGGCGGCAGAGAATCTCAAGTGGCTCGCTGGTTTGACGAGGGGATGGCCAATTACGTCGAGCAGGAAGTGTCGCGAGTTTTGGCTCCGGTGGTGTTTGAAAGAAAGCTTTGGAACACGTTTCCGCGGGTGAGCCTTAATCGCAGCTCTGTTCGAAGTCAGATATGGAAATGGAAGCCTGTAAATACAGTCGACTCGGTCGGCAGTTTGAGCACTTGGGAAAAGAAATGGAATGAGATGTCATTATATGGTGCTTCGGCAGAGGTGTTTCGGTTGGTAATAAACCGCGCAAACGGGCAAGGCTACGAGAACCCTTTGAAACTAATACTTAAAAACGTCTACAAAATGGCTGGCAAGCGTTCCCTTGATAGCGAAGATATCATCTCTATCGTTAACACCACTCTGAAGACCGATATCAGGAACCTTGGCTTGCTGACCTCCGAAGAGAAGAAGGAATTGATAAAGACTGCGATCGAAATTCTTTCGCATCCTTCCGATGAATCCTCCGAGACCCGAGATCGAACGTTTTATGCGCTTAGCATTCTGGCATGCTTGGACGGAGAAGTGTCGGCTGAAACAATTGAACTACTTGTATCGATCGTAAACAACACACAGCAGCCTGATATTTTTAGGGGGTTGGCCGCGACCGCGCTTCAACAAAGGGTCAGAAGCGGGCATCAGCAAGAAGCACACAAATTTGATTCCGAATTCAAAACGAAGCTACGTAATCTGACATTTCGCTCAGCCCTCGAGTGATTGACTAAGGAAAACGGTCGGATCGCACAGTCGAGTTTCCCGATTCAACCGGTGTTAGGAACTGTTAGTGAGGTCGACAAAGATACAACTCCCCGGATATACGCATTCTCGGATCCGAGTTCGGTTGAAACTTTCGCCGGACAGGCGCTTACCGGTGAAGAGAACGCCAACATCGAGATCGAGAATGTCATTTCCACCTATCAGGCTGACTGCACGATCCCATCCGGTAAGTATGTCAACCATGTAAGATGGGTCGACTCGACGGGCGTGACGTATCTCGACTCTTTCTATTTCAACTACTACGTTCCTGATAACGTTCAGGGTAACAACAGGTGTGAACAGGCGACTATCACCATTGAGTAGTTGATAGTCGAAGTCCGAGATGCGGAGCTGCTGATTATTGTACCTCCCACCGGCTCCGCATCGGAGTAAAGATGGAGTAAGTATTATGCGCACGTTTGGATTCAGGCCGAACCAGAGGCTTTCTGTGTTCGTGATATTTACATGGATTTTCTTGGTCGCCCCGGCGCTGGACTTATTTGAATGTCTCGCGCAGATCCCGCGCAGCAATCCGGTCGAATTCATAAAGTTTTCGGATTCGAGTCAACCGATAGTTGACCTAACATCCCAAGTAAAAGATTCCTGTGGCGCGGTAATCGCGAAAGACATCGGCGCGGTTCGCCTATCAGTACACTTCCAACCCAGCTATCGAGAGAGAGCGGAGACGGCGGCAAACATGTTAATGGCCGTCATTCGTGAAACTCAAAAGCTACTTCACCCGCTGACGCCGCCGGACGTTAAGTTGTACCTTTTGCAAGTTGACAAGGTTCCAATCAATTACAAGATGCGGGAAATCTCAGGAGGGAAACCGTTTTACGTTTCGCTTTGGTTATTCCGAGGAACCGAAGAGTTGGATCTTACCAAATGTCACCCGCGAGGGTTTTGTTCCGAGATCTTTAGTGTTACCCCGCATGAGCTTACGCATCCTGTTCTGGAGAATTTGATAACTCGGAAGCAAACACGCTGGTTTGATGATGGCCTCGCCGAGTACGTCAGCAATAGCATCCTTGAACGCTTTAACCCCACCGAGTTGCGAATCAAGCTTCGAAGTTATGTGCCCGAGATGTCGCTGCACCGGCAAGATATTAGAGAAAATATCTTCGCGTGGCGCGAGGCAGGTGTTGGATTTTTTAAGATTTCGCAGCGCGATTTGAGCAACGAAATTTATTATTACGGGGCGTCGTACGAGTTGGTCCGGCAGGTTGTCGAACGTGCAAAAAGGAACGGTGTCGAGGCTCCGCTGGAGGTGTTGCTGCGAGGTCTCAAGGAATTGCGTGAGCGATCTGGGGCGCCGGTGTCGACCAGCGACATAATCTCGATAATGGAAAGTAAGCTGAAGATAAATCCGAAAACTTTTGGAGACTTGGATTCCAACAGGCAAAAAGCATTTTGGGATGAGGCGATATCTTTACTTTCCGGGAGTGAGGTTAGCGACGATGACAAGAAATATGCGCTCTACATCTTTGCTGCGCTGGACCGCGCTCCGCTCACTCGCGAATGGCTTGGATACTTGATGGATATTGTCTATAAATCGGAGGATGCCGACACCATTCGCCGAGAGTTGGCGGCGAGCGCGCTCACGGTAAGGTTCAAACAAGCCGGGTTCGACGATGCTTTACGAAATTACCTTTCGTCGAGTAACCCGAAGGTTAAGGGCAAGTCAGTCAGGGAGGTCAAGCAGAAGTTAGTGTCAATGTCGTTGATACCGACTCCTGATTAGACATACTAGAGCAGTTCGGAGCCTGAGCGCACAGTCGTGTATTCCGGAATGCATAGATGCGCGACAGCCCTTTCTGCCCGTCGTGCGGACGATCCGCTCTACAACCAGGAACTCACCGACGAACTATTAAGCGAATCCGACTGCGTCGTGATCTGCACCGAGCACAGCAACGTCGAGTACGAACGCGTGTGCAAACTCTCGAAGCTGGTCGTCGACACCCGCAACGCTCTTAAGGAAGAGCACCGGAACGGCAGTAAGGGAAAGATCGTGCGGCTGTAACCGCGGTATGCGGCTCGGCCGTCCCC
This sequence comes from Pyrinomonadaceae bacterium, assembly GCA_046313635.1. Taxonomy (GTDB): domain Bacteria; phylum Acidobacteriota; class Blastocatellia; order Pyrinomonadales; family Pyrinomonadaceae; genus OLB17. The sequence continues at coordinate 105,893 of JBKBYA010000003.1, forward strand.
GCCGCGGTTGACTGTGAGTGTAAAATTGAAAGTTGTACCGATGGAGGTTTGAATTATGGAGAATGTTTTCATCAATATCTTTCCCTTCATCCTCGCGGCCGCCTTCGTCGGTGCGAGTTTCCTCGGCGGTCGATTTTTTTCGGCGCGGACGCGGGCGATTTTCGGGATGGTGTTTGCGGGGTACTTTTCGCTGATGGTTTTTATCGATGCAGATTCTCGGTATCTCTATTTGTTTATGGTGATCATTTCGTTGGCGAGTGCTGCGCGACTTTTCAGTGAGGAAATGCGCGGCTTGCCGCCACGATGAGCGGAAGGGCTCGGTCCTTCCGTGAGTTCTATCAAAAATCATCGGAGGCTTGCCTCCGATTTTCTTTTCAAGAACGCCGCCAATTGATTCGGTCGATGTTCATTTCGAGCGGCTCATTATCAAGCGGTCGCCGCTGCCAGATTCTTGCGCTCGAGTACAGGTAATGCTCGGGACGTTCGACCAATCCCGCCTCGACTGGATTATTGTGGATGTATCTGACCTTCTGCATAAACGTCGACTCCGCCGTTAGCAGAAATTTATCCCAGTGATGCTCCCACAGAGAGTACCGGTAATCGTCCCGCTTCCTGGCCAGTCGAAGTTTTGCAAGCGACGAATCGAATCCGCCTTCCTTCAGGTAGCCGATTACCCGCCGTGCCGTGATTCCGTTAAGTTACCTAAGTGAGTTTGCGGTCGAGAGTTTTCCATCAGTGATGATGTGGAGATGGTCGGGCATTATTACGTAAGCGAACAACATCATTCCGGAGGAGCGGCGTGCCTCGTCGAGAGCATGGCACATGACCTGTTTGAGTCTGTCTGTGCGGAAGACTGATAGTCGTTTGTGCGTGACCGGGGTGAAATAGTAACAGGGCGTGTCGAACGAAATCCGCGTCATATGGAGGCAAGCCTCCGCGATGATATTCAGAGCTTTTCCGAAAGGCAAGCCTTTCCGCTCATCGTGGCGTCAAGCCGCGGGAAAAACTGAAGAGAGATTCAACGGGAGGAATCGAAAATTCAATTTTCGCTTCCTGATGTTTTGAAGTTGGAAGTCGGTAGAAAACAAAAGGCGGGCTTTGGTGCCCGCCTCTTGGCTTTTATGGTTTTTTGTTTTCCGATTTCTTCTCCGGTGCGTTCGTGTTTCCGCTTGCCGGGGCCGATTCCATCGGGAAGCCCGCTTCTTTCCAGGCCCTTGTTCCGCCGACGAGAGCGTATGCGTTTTCGATACCGTTTTCTTTTGCTTGAGATACCCAACTGGCACTCGAATGCTCGTTCGCTCAGGAACAGTAGGCAATTACCTTTTTGCCCTTTGGTATCTTGCTGGCCTCCGCGGCGAGCGATGCGATCGGGATATTGATCGAGCCCTTGATGTGCTCCTGCCGGTACGAATTTTCGTCGCGGACGTCGACGATCACGGCCGAGCCGTCGTCAAACGCTTTTTTCGCATCCGCGAGCGAGATCCGCGGAGCGTTGTCGCCGTCGTGGTCGTGCGGGTCGGCCGCGGCGGTCGGCGCCGGCGATGGCGCGACGCCGATGGGCGGGGCGGCATCGGTGCATGCGAGGCCGAATGCCAGACACGCGACGGCCGTTATCGTTAGATACTTCAACATCGATCTCTCCTGAAAAAAATAAGTTTGATCACTTCTCGCCAAACGCAGCCAGCACCTCGTCGGCATGTTCGGCCACTTTCACTTTATCAAAAACCTTAACGATCCTGCCCGTCTCGTCGATCAAAAAGGTCTTGCGCAGTGTGCCCATGTACTTTTTGCCGTACATCGATTTTTCGCCCCAGACGCCGTAGTCGTTGACGATCTTTTTATCGGTGTCGGCGAGCAGAGTGAATGGCAGGTCGTATTTTGTGACGAATTTCTGATGCGACCTTTCGTCGTCGATCGAGACGCCGAGCACCTCGATGCCTTTCGCGGCAAAGACGTCGTACGAGTCTCGGAACGAGCACGCCTCCTTGGTGCAGCCGGGCGTGTCGTCCTTCGGGTAAAAGTAGAGCACGACGCGCTTGCCCCTTAGATCTGAGAGCCTGACCGTGCGGCCGTCCTGGTCTTTCGCCGTGAAATCAGGAGCCTTGTCTCCTTCTTTTAACATAATCCTCCGGTGAACTGTAGAATTTATCGGGCAGTGAATCTGGCTCTCTCTTTGCGGTTTTGGCGAGCTCTGCGCGAGACACATCTGTTTCACGCAAAGACGCAAAGCACGCAAAGTGAGGAGGCTCTCGGAATGATATCACTCCGGAGAATTGCGATGAAAAGGCTCGGCGAGACACGTGCGATCGAAATGCTGCGAGAGCGGCGAGAGGCCTTTCGCGCGCAGATAGCAGAGACTTTTGAGCACCGAGCAAAGCCCTGCTCGACGTGCGAGACGCGCGGCGCGTGCTGCACGGACGAGCACTTCGTCAACGTCCGGATAACGCGTCTCGAGGCCGCCGCGATCCGGCGCGCGGTCGATAAGCTGACGGACGAAAAACGGATCGCCGTCCGGCGCCGGGCCGAAGCGGCGATCGAGAGATTTGGATTAAAGGACGGAGGCGAGAGGTTTGCGTGTCCGCTGTTCGAGCCCTCGGACGGCTGCCTCGTTCACGCCGAGGCAAAGCCGTTCCCGTGCATACAGCACGCGTGCTACGAGCGGCGAGCGGACGTGCCGCCCGACGAGCTGCTCGACGAGGCCGAGCTATTTGTCCACCGTCTTAACCTTCGCGTGTACGGTGCCCGACATGCGCCGCTGCCGCTGCCTCTCGCCCTTGCCCGAGCTATTGCAGACGAGGCTTGACCAACAGCGCTATCGCCGCACCCGAGACGAGCCAGCCGACAAATTGATCGATCCCCTGAGCGATCGCATACGACGTCGGAAAGCCGTACCAGTTCCAATACGAGACGTCGATCGAGAGCCATCCGATAACTCCAAACATTCCCGCGGCGATCGCACGCGTAACGAATGATCCGCCGATCGAGGCGATGACCCACGCGGCGACAATGCACGCCAGTATGTTTGACGCGAGTTCGGTCAAGAGCATCTTGGCACCCATCGGTTCGTCGCCGTCCGTTCTGTAAACGAGTATGCCGCGCGGGCCCGCCTTATACCGTTCGGCCCAGGCTGCCTGCTCCTCGGGTGAAACGTCGCCGTGCGCCATATCGAGCCCCGGATAAAAGTAGAGTCCCGACTCGGGGACGTTCTGTTTGAGAGTTCCGACGATCGCGGGCTCGGCCGGCAACATACGGACGCCCGTCTCGCCGAGCGGCAGCACCGTGTGCGAGATAAAGCTCCAGACAAACATCAAAAGGCCGGCAACGACACCGGCGATGACGATACGCATATTTCTAGCCTCCGTTTTTTTTTGATCGAGAAGTATCGGTGACTGCCGGCCCCGGCTCGATGTAAAGCAAGATCTGCGCGTGAAAACGACGACGATTATATTCAGCGTCGGCGTCGGCGCAAAACAAAGAAGGCGGGCCCGCCCCGCCTTCGCCTGTCAGGAGAGAGCGTCCGTCTATCTGATGTTCAGTTCGAACGGCATCATCGTCATCGCCTCGCCGCGCTGCATACGGTCAAAGAGCTCGGCGTACTTGAGGCTCTTGCGAATGTCGGCGGGCAGCGAGTCGATAAGAGCTTTTTGCGCGGCCTGCTGTTTGGCGTCGGCCGAGTCGCTGTCGTCGCCGCCGAACCAGGTCTGAATGAACGGCTTCGGTGCCGGAAAGACGATGCGGCGGACGTCTCGGTCGGCCGGGAGGTTGGCGAGCTGCTTGGCGATATCGATCGCTTTTTCGAGACCGCCGAATTCGTCGATAAGGCCATTCGACCTTGCCTGCGTGCCGGTCCAGACGCGGCCCTGGCCGAGCTCGTTGACACGCTCGGCGCTGAGCTTGCGGCCGGCCGCGACCTTGGGCACGAAGTTGTTGTAATAGATGTCGTTGGCGCCCTCGAGCATCTTGGCCCGTTCTTCGGGCGTCCATTTTTCGGTCTCGCGAAATATGCCGGCATTCTTGCCGCGCATAATGTACTCGTTGGTGATCCCGACCCAATCGTAAAAGCCTCGCATCACCGGTTTACCGAGAAACACGCCGATCGAGCCCGTGATGGTCGTCGGCTCGGCAACGATCTTGTCGGCATTGCAGGAGATGTAATAGCCGCCCGACGCCGCAACGTCAGACATCGAGACGACGACCGGCTTGCCCTTGGCCTTTGCGTCCTCGATCGCCTTCCAGATCAGGTCGGATGCGAGCGCCGACCCGCCCGGGCTGTCGACCCGCAGGACGATCGCCTTGATCGCTGTGTCGGCGGCCGCATCGTTTACGGCTTTGACGAGCGTGTCGGAGCCGACCATCTGCCCGCCAAACGGACTGCTGCTCGAGCTGCCGCCCGTGATCGCTCCCGCGGCGTAGATGACAGCGACGCGGTCGCCGTTATTCAACCCGAGCGAGTCCGACGGTATCTCGCGATACTCGCCGGCGCCGACCGTGCGGAGCTTGTCATTCTGGTTGTAGCCGAGTCTGGTCTTGAGCTCGTCGTAGATCTGCTCTTTGTAGAGCGCGTCGTCGATGAGGCCGAGCTGTTTGGCGTCGGCCGCATTGTGCGGTGCGTTGTCGATCGCGGCTTTGACGTCCTCGGGCGAACGGCCGCGGGCCTCGGCGATCGCATTCAACATCTGCCCGTAATACTCGTCGAGGATCGCGTTGATGACCTCGCGCTGGCCTTCGCCCATCTCTTTGCGGGTCCATTGGTCCGGGGCCGTCTTGTACTTTGGCCCGATCTGGATGACGTCGGCCTCGATGCCGAGCTTGTCGAGCGTGCCTTTGTAAAACATCGCCTCGGCCGCGAAGCCGTTGATATACAGATCGCCCGGCGGCGGCAAAAAGATCTTGTCCGCGGCGGTCGCGATGTAGTACTCGCGATTGGTGCCGATCTCCATATAGGCGTAGGCGGGCTTGCCTGACGAGCGAAAGTCCCGGATCGCGTCGCGCAGCTCGGCGGCCTTGCCCCAGCCGATCGACGGGAAGTCGATATCGAGAAAGACGGCGCCGATGCGCCGGTCGACCTTTGCCTTGCGGAGCTGCGTCATCAGGCTTGTAAAAGACTGCTTCTGCTGGATGCCGAACGCCTTTGCAAGCTGGTCCTCGGGAACGTAGTCGGGCAGATCGCCGGTGACGCGCAGGACGAGGACGCTGTTCTCGGGTACGCTCGGGCGGCCCATTCGCTCAAAAAGAAGGGCGGCGGCGATGATCGCGACGAGAAAGAAAACAAAGATCACGCCGCCGACGATCAGGATGATTTTCGAAGTTTTTGAAAGTGCCATTTGGTGAATCACCGACTAGTACGCGTCGGCCCGCGAAATTGTTTGACGCGTCAAAACAATGACTTTTGCCGCGTGACGGTGTCAAAGTCTCTCTCACCGAGTCCGAGCAGCCGCAGGAGCTTATTGGCCGTCGCCGGCGCGAAGCCCTCGAAATAATTGTCGCAGTACACGTAGATCTCGTCAGCCTCGATGCGCCGAATGTTGGCCGCCCATTGCTCGAGCACGTCGTCGCGGCGGCGATAGATGCGGTCAAATCTCTCGAGATCGCGCTCGCCCATGATGCGGATGTAGCAGCGATCTGCCGTCACCTTGCCGATCGCGTCGAACATCACCTCGCGCGGCAGCCACGGCCCCTCGACGAGACACAGCGAAGCGCCGGCGGCTTCCAGCTCGCGATATGTCCAGTCGATGAACCAGTCGCGATGACGGAACTCGACGGCGAACTTCTGATCGCGGGGAAGCTCGTTGAGCAATCGCCGCAGATTCTGCGCGTTCTCTTTGCTCCCTTCAAAGCTCGGCGGCAGCTGGATGAGCATCATCGCGAGCTTGTCGCCGAGCAGCCGCGCACGTTCGCAGAACTCACGCATCACCGGCAGCGATTCGGGTGCAAGCCGCCGGTCGTGCGTCACCTCGCGAGGGAATTTGAGACTGAATTTGAAATCGTCCGGCGTCTCGCGATGCCATTTCTCGAGCGTCGTGGATGCAGGTATGCCGTAGAGCGTCGCGTCCACCTCGATCGTGTCAAAGACGCGCGAGTATGCCGCCAGCATCTCGGCCTTTTTGGTTCCGGGCGGATAAAAGATGTGATCGCCCGCCGGCCTGGTGACCCAGTCCTCGTAGCCCCAGCTCTGGCAGCCGATCCTGATCCGTTCATCCGCGGCGGACTGTCGCATTAGTATATTTTGTCGGTCGGCGGCGTCGCGTTCAATTCGCTGCGAAGCAGGGCGCCGTTCGGAGCATCCAGATCTACCGTCGCCCTTTCGCCACCTCGGCGACGATGAGGTTGACGACGCCGCCCAGCTTTGGCCGGAGCGCAACGATGCGCAGCCCGGCATCGTGTGCAAGTTCTGCGGTTCGGCGGTTGAAATGATCGTCAAAGACCCTAGAGGTCACGACGTTGATCGCATCAAAAGCAAGACCGAGCAGCCCTGGCGGCCTGACATGCTCGAGCAGAACGACGCTTCCTCCTGACCTCACCGTTCTGATGAGCTCGGCAAAAGCTTTCTGCGGTGACGGTATCGAGCAAAAGACGAGCGTCGCGATCGCCGCATCAAAGGTGTCGTCCGCAAACGGCAGGCAGACGGCGTCGGCCTGTATCAGATGCACAGACGCTGCGGCCCGCGTGCGGGCGGTCTCGAGCATCGGCAGCGAGAGTTCCGTCAACGCGATCTCGCCGGCCGCGGCCGAATAGAACGGCAGATTTCGCCCCGTGCCGGCGCCGATCTCGAGGACGCGCGATCCCGGCGGCAGCTCGGCGGCCGCCTCGGCCCGCCAGCGAGCGAGACCGAGCCGCTCGAGCGGCTCGATGCAGCGGTCGTAACGGCTTGCGATGCGGTCGTAAAGCATTCGATATCGCGAAGGGCGCTGTCGTCAAACCGGTGAAACCCGCCGCGCGTCGACCAGCCCCGATCCGCCGCCGGCAAGCTGCTGTCGATAAAGTTCGCCGCGGTTAACAATTACCAGCTAACCCTTTACAATTAAGCCTTCGCTTTCACCATATGGCAAAGAAAGGTTCCGTTCTAGTCTGCGACGACGAAGAGATCATGCGCGACGTGCTCGAGACGATCCTTACCGGAGCGGGCTATCGCGTCGATCTGGCCAAGACCGGCGAAGAGGCGGTCGAGTGCTATTCGCAAAAGACCTACGACGTCGTGCTGATGGACGTCTCGATGCCCGGCATGGGCGGCCTCACCGCGCTCGAGGAGCTGATCGCGATGGACTCGGAAGCGGTCGTCCTGATGATCACGGCCTACGCGACCTTTGACACGGCGATCTCGGCCTGGGAAAAAGGCGCCGCCGGCGTCATTCGCAAGCCTTTTCAGAACGAGCAGATCCTCGCCCTCGTCGCCCGCGGCATCCGCAAGCGGCAAAAGGAAGAAGAACGCCAGACGCTGCGCCAGGCGATGGCCAAGTCGGTCAAACGCGAGGGCTTCATCGGCCGCTCCGAGGTGATGGAGAATGTCTTTCGCCTTGTCGAGCGCGTCGCACCGGCACGCTCGACCGTGCTGATCACGGGCGAGAGCGGGACCGGAAAGGAGCTCGTCGCCAAGGCGATCCACGAGGGCAGCCCGCGCGCCGGGAATGCGTTCGTCGTCGTCAACTGCTCTAACATTCCGTCCGAGCTGCTCGAGTCGGAGCTCTTCGGCCATACGAAAGGCGCGTTCACCGGCGCGGTCGCGGCGAAGAAAGGGCTTTTTGAAGTGGCCGATTCGGGCTCGATCTTTCTCGACGAGATCGGCGACCTCAGGCCCGAGACTCAGGTGCGGCTGCTGCGTGTCATACAGGAGAGGGAGTTCACGCCGCTCGGCGACACGACGCCGCTCAAGGTCGACGTCCGCATCATCGCGGCGACCAACGTCGATCTGAAGGAGGCCGTCAAGAACGGCACGTTTCGCGAGGACCTCTACTATCGCCTCTCGGTCGTGCCGATCGAGCTGCCGCCGCTCAGGACGCGCCGCGAGGACATCCTGCCGCTCGCGCAGCACTTTATCCGAAAGTACAACGAGGAGAACGGCCGCAGCATTTCAGAGAATCTCGCCCCCGAAGTGTTGTCGCTGCTCGAGAATTACCACTTCCCCGGCAACGTCCGCGAACTCGAGAATATTATCGAGCGTGCGGTCGTGATCGCGCCGACCGACGAGCTGACGCTCGAGTGCCTCACGCCCGAGGTCCGTGACCCGCACGCCGCGCTCGAGCGCATTCGTGCGACCGAGGGCACGGCCGCCGACGTCGATATCGCGCGAGGCGTCAACTTTTACGACGAGGTCAAAAAATTCGAGATCGATCTCATCCGCCGGGCCCTCGAGCAGACCGGCGGGCACCAGTCGCGCGCCGCGCGTCTGCTCGGCCTCAACGCGACGACGCTCAACTCAAAGATCAAGAGCTACAACCTCACCCCACGCGAGCCGAAATAGCACACTAATTCAAAATTCTGGAAATTATTGCAAAGCTTCGTAATCGCGGCGTTGAGCTCAAACCGGTAACCTCTGTATTTTCATAATTTTTCGTGCCGCCGCGGGGTGGCACCGCGGTTGCCTCGTAAATTTCAGACTTTCACCCATTTTTGGACCGTCCGGCTCTTAATTAATTTTCATATTCAAGAGTTCCCGATTTAATTGGGTTCGGGCCACTGACTGCATCGGCAGGCCTTCGCCTACTTTTTCGCACTTATTGTAGTTAAGTGAAACCAAATCTGGAGGAGTATCAATGAGGAAATTTACCCACTGTCTCGCTCTGCTGCTGCTGGCCTTTGCGGCCACGGTTGCGGTGCAGGCACAAACGACCACGGGACGCATCGTCGGCACTGTCTCGACGCCCGACGGAGCTGTGGTGCCGGGTGCCAGCGTGGTCTTGACCGACACCAAGACGGGACGTGAAAGGACGTTCACTACCAGCGAGGAGGGCGGCTTCAGCATCCCGAACCTCGACGTAGGTGTCTATACCGTAAAGGTCACCGCCCAAGGCTTTAAGACGACCACGGCCACGGTGACCGTTCAGGTCGGACAAGAATATTCGCTGCCGATCCAGCTCGCAGTTGGCGACGTCAGCGAGACGGTGACCGTGACCGCGGGCGCCGATATCATCAATTCAACAAATGCCGAGCTAACCTCGACGCTTTCTAATAGGCAGATCACCGAGCTGCCGCTCGCAACGAGGAATCCGCTCGCGCTGATCCTTACCCAGGCGGGCTCGGGATCGAACCCGAATCAGAACACATCGATCAACGGCAGCCGCACGTCGGCGACGAATATCACACGTGACGGCGTCAACATCCAGGACAACTTCATTCGCTCGAACGCGACCGACTTTGCTCCGGGCCGCCCGAGCGTCGACAACGTCGAAGAATTTACACTTTCATCGCAGAGCTCGCTCGATACCGGCTTCGGCGCGGCTCAGGTCAACTTTGTGACGCCGCGAGGCGGCAACGAGTTTCACGGCGCGGGCTGGATCTATAACCGCAACTCGGCTTTTGGAGCTAACAGCTTTTTTGCGAATGCCAGCGGAAGCTATCCGCCGGACCACCCGGCCGTCATCGCCGGATTCCGCCGGGCCGGTGAACCCATCAACCCGAGGCCTTATCGCAACCGTAATCAATACGGAACGAAGGTGAGCGGTCCGATCCTGAAGAACAAGCTCTTTTTCTTCGCTTTTGGTGAAAAACTTAAGGACATCGTGCAGTCCTCGCGTGTTGTGACCACCCTTACGCCTACCGCCAGGCAGGGCATTTTCAGATACTCGGCGGGCGGAACGGTGTACAGCGTGAACATCTTCACGCCCGGTGCCTTTACCGTCGGCTCGGGCGGCGGGACCGTTCCGACCGGTATCAACACGGTGGTGGCCAACGAGATCCTCTCGCAGCTTCCGGCCGGCAACGGCTTTGAATCGGGCGACGGCCTCAACACGCAATCGGCACGCTACTTCCAGCAGGCCAATTCGGAACGAGAGAGCCTGACCGGCCGCATCGATTGGGACCTCAACAGTAAGAACAACATCAATTTTGTAGGCGACTACAATTACGAAGAGAATCTCCGTAATGACGTCGACACGTTCAGCGTCATCCCGGTCGTTCTTCAGCCGGCCCGTAACGTGCTGTTCTCGGGCGGTTGGCGTTTCACCCCGACGGCGAATCTGAACAACGAGTTTCGTATCGGGCGCATCTTCAGCCGGCCCGACTTTCTGCGCACCGACAATCTGCCGGGCTTTACCTACGCTCCGACCCTTGTCAACTTTAAGCCGGGCGCAACGACGGCCGCCGGTCTCAACCAGGGCCGCAGCGTGAGCACGGTCAACGCGCAGGATACGCTCACCTGGATCGTCAGCGATCATACGCTCCGACTCGGTGTCCAGTACCAGCGGGTCGATATCAGCGCCTACAACGATATCGGCACCCTGCCGCATTACAACTTCGGTATCAGCTCGGCCGGACCGGTTTTGAATTCCGGCGTGCTCTCGACCGCTGCCGGCGGGCCTGCGTTGACCGCCACGCAGCAGACGACGGCCCGCAATCTGTTTGCACTGCTCGGCGGGATCATCGGCTCCGGTCAGCAGACGTTCAACGTTACCTCGCGCGATTCGGGATTCGTAAATCGTGCGACAAACCTCCGCGAGTTCCGATATTGGATGCTTGCTCCGTACGTCACCGACCAGTGGCGTGCACGCCCGGACCTCACGGTCAACGTGGGTCTGCGTTTCGACTATCAGGCTCCGCTGAGGAGTAAGAACGGTCTCTATTGGGAGCCGGCTATCCCCAGCGGCAAGAGCGTCGTCGATGCGGTACTCGACCCGGCGGGCACGTTCCAGTTCATCGGCGGCAATTCAGGAAAGGCGAACACCTTCTATAAGGCCGATACCAACAACTGGGCCCCGGCCATCGGTGTCGCCTGGGCGCCGAAGAACATGAGCGGCTTCTTCAAGGGCTTGCTCGGCGAGGACTTCGTGCTTCGCGGCGGCTATCGCCTCAGCTATGTCAACGACGAACTGGTGCGTGCTCCGGACAACGCCCTGGGCAACCATCCGGGATTCTCTTCGACGATCGCCGCTCTTCGCGGCGGCACGTCGACGGCCCTCGATGACCGGCTCGGCGGCACGTTGACCCCGGTCGCGGTCCCGACGTTCGTTTCGTCGCGTTCGTACACGACGAACAACACAGCGGCCTTCAGCAATACGGGAACGGTCTTCGCGATCGATCCCGAATTGAAGACGCCGATGCAGCACGACTACTCGATCGGCATCCAGCGAAAGTTCGGCGACTGGGTCTTTGAGGCACGATACGTCGGCAGCCAGAGCAGCAACATGCTCCGGACGATCGACTATAACCAGGTCAAGATCCCGGCCGCTTACGCCGCGGACTTTGCCGTCGTTCGGGCTAACGTGCTCGCAGGCTGCGCGACCAACGCCGCTTGCGCGACCGGTGCTCCGCTCTTCCAGTCGATGGTCAACGCCGGCGGCGTGCTTGCGACCAATACGTTTGGCTCGCTGGTCAGCACGGGTCAGATCGCAGAGCTGATCTGGCAGCAGCTGATCAACGGTAACATTCCGAACCCGAACACCGTACCGGTCCCGACCGGAGCGCTTCGTTCGCTCTTCCTGGCCAATCCGAATGCGGGAGTCGTCAACGTTCTTGAGAATGGCGGCAGCTTCCACTACAACTCCGGCCAGTTCGAGCTGCGTCGACAGTTCTCAAAGGGATTGTTCGTCCAGGCGAACTACACGTTCTCCAAAGAGCTGACCGACGCGATCGGTACGGCTCAGACCCGTGTCGAACCGTTCCTCGACAACGCCAATCGCAAGCTTGACGTCGCGCGTGCCGATTACGATCAGACACACGTGCTCAACGTCAACGCGATCTACGAGCTTCCCTTCGGCAAAGGCCGTCGGTGGTTCAATGACAATACGCTGGTCGATTATGTGATCGGCGGTTGGCAGCTTGGATTTGTCGGGCGTCTCGCTTCGGGTTCGCCGATCACGTTCACGGACGCGCGCGGCACGCTCAACCGTTCGGGACGTTCAGGCCGTCAGACGGCTCTGACCACCCTGACCGGTGACGAACTCAAGCGTATTGTCGGCGTATTCCGCACACCGTGCGGCGTGTACTTCGTCAATCCGATCTTCATCAACATCAACCAAGCCAACCTGGCGGCGGGCAACTGCACGGCTCTGACGGCAGGCGTCCCGACAGGCACGGTCGGCGGAGCCGCATCGAGCGGCTTTGGCCAGCCGTCGTTCACCGGCCAGGTCTTCTTCAACAACGGCCCGCTGCAGACCAGCGGTCTCGGGCGAGCGATCGTCAACGGTCCGACCTACTTGAGCGCTGACATCTCGCTGTTGAAGAACTTCCGGATCACGGAGCGTGTCACGTTCCAGGTCCGCGGCGAGGCCTATAACTTTACGAACACCCCGTACTTTGCGCCGGGGCAGTTCATCGATATCAACAGCACCACGTTCGGCCGTATCACCGGCGTCGCGGTCGGTGCTCGCGTTATCCAGTTTGCCGGACGTCTGAGCTTCTAGGAGCAGGGACTTCCTGTAACATTCGGCGCCGTCCTCTCGAGGGCGGCGCCTTTTTTCGCGCTTCCGCTGCCGCGCATCGCCGATGGGGCCCGGCCTTTCTCCGTCGCCGCAGGCGAGGCTATAATGCCGGGGTAGCCCATCGATCCCAATGCCCGATCCGCACATCTCAAACGGACAGCAAGACCTCTCTATCAAGCCGCTCGGTGCGGGCGACCTGATCGATCGCGCAGTGCGACTGTACAGGCAGAATTTCAGGACGCTGCTGCTGATCGCGGCGCCGCCGGTGATGGTCGGGGCGGCGTTCCTGGTCGTGTGGCGGTTTGCAATGAGAGAGATGTTCGGCATCTCGTCGAGCGCAGCGGTGGGCGGCGAGCTGGTCCTTTATTACGTTTTCACGGCGCTCGGCAGCGCTCTGATCTGGTTTCTCGAGACGGTCGCGACGCTGGTCGTGATGGGCGGCGCGTCGCGAAACTTTGTCCGCAGCCTGCTCTTTGGCGAGCCGCTGTCCTTCCGCGAGACGTATCGCAATGTCCGATCGCGTCTCGCCGGTCTCACCGTGGCGTCGATGCTGATCGCCTTTGTGCTCTCCGTCGTAGGCGTGGTCGTCTTTTATCTCTCGATGCTTGCGCTCGGCGTGTCGATGGTACTCATCGCGGCGACGCTTGAAGCGCTTCCGTTCCTGCTCGTCATCGCCGTGGTCCTGGCCGCCGCGGTGATCGTACTGGGCGGCGGGGCGTTGTTCTTTCTCGCGGCGTCGCGATTCGCATACGTGCCGCAGGTGATGATGGTCGAGGGGCAGTCGGTCGGCGCCGCGATCGCACGCAGCACCTCGCTCGCGAGCGGCAATTTGAAGCGTCTTGCCGCGCTCTTTATCTTTACGACGGTCGCGACCTACTCGGCGCTTGCCATTCTCTACGTGCCGCTCGGATGGATAGGCTGGCTCGAGGGCGTCGAGATCATCTCCGGCAACGCCGACAGCGTGCCGGCCTGGTACGAGCTCGCGTCGCAGCTGATCGGGCAGGCGAGCGTCATCCTTATGTCGCCGGTCTGGATGATCGGACTGTGTCTGCTATACGTCGACGAGCGCGTCCGCAGCGAGGGCTACGATATCGAACTGATGGCCGCTCGCTCGCTCGGCGAGATACCCGCGGTACCGCCGGATCACGTCAATCCGCTGCAGCCGGCGCTGGCCGGCACGCAGGCGTCGGCCCCGGCACGGGATGACGGCGGGCGATTGACGACGCTGGGTCTCGGGTGAGCGATCGATGAACAGACCTTATCCGGCAAATTCGATCAGACGGCTCGCGTGCGTCGCGACCGCGCTCCTGCTTGCCGCGCTGTCGGTAGCGGCCGCGGGCACGCTCGACGACTACCGCTCGCGTGTAAAAAGGGCCGTTGAACTATCCGAGGGACTACACAATATGCTCGCGGGCGACTCGCGCGGTGCCGACGTCGATCGTTACGTCGCCGACACGATCAGGTCGATACGCGCGGCCCTGCCCGAGCGCGAGACCGTAGCATTCGACGGCGGCGAAGTCGAGGTCTCAAACCGCTGGCTGCGGACGAGCCTCGACGACCTGCAGCGCGAATCGTCAAACTCGCGGCGAGCCCGCATCGCACTCGAGATCAACGAGCGTCTCGCGGCCATCGCGAGCCAGCTCGCCGGCGGCCCGGCCCGTGCCGACCAGCCGTCAAAAGACTCTGACAAGCAAAAGCTCGCCGAGATACTCGCTCGCGACGAGTATCAAAAGCCCGAGCCCAAGCGCGAGAGTCTGATCGAGCGCTGGATCCGCGAGCTGCTCGAGTGGCTCGCACGTTTATTCCCGCAGCCGCAGATCGGCGAGCAGTCGGCGGGCGGTTTTGGAGCGATCTCGCAGGTGCTGCAGGTCGTCGTTTACGCGGCGATCATCGGACTGCTCGGCTTTGCGATCTTTAAATTAGCGCCGCGGCTTTTAAGGCGTCTCGGCGGCGAGGGCGACGGCGAGACCGACGGAGAACGCATAATTCTAGGCGAGCGTGTCGGAGCCGAGCGCTCGGCCCGCGACCTTATGAACGAGGCCGACGAGCTGGCCCGCGCCGGCGACGTGCGCGGCGCGATCCGCAAGGGCTACATCGCTTTTCTGTGTGAGCTGCACGACCGCAAGCTCGTCAGCCTCTCGCGCGAAAAGACCAATCGCGACCTGCTGCGCGACGTCAGGCGGCGGCGTGCTCCGCTCTTTGACAAGATGAAGGCGCTCACGGCACGTTTCGAGCGGCACTGGTACGGCCTTAGGCCCGCCGGCGAGAGCGAATGGGAGAGCTTTCGCAAGGATTATCACGAAGCGCTCAGGCAGGACTCGGGCTCGTAAAAGGGCTGCCCGAGCGAGTCCCAGATCTGCATCTCACAAATGAAGCAGCGTCTATTCATCCTTTTGACCTTTGTCGTCGTGCTCGTCGTGCTCGTCGTGCTCAACGCGGCGTCGTACGTGCAAAAGGACCGAACGCCCGACAGCGAGGCGATGCCGAACCGGTCGAGCTTCAACACCGGCGCGACCGGCACGCAGGCGCTTTTTACGCTGCTTAAAGAGACCGGACGGCCCGTACGTCGCTGGCAGCGCGGCATCGAGTCGCTTGCCGACGCCGCAGACCGCCCGGCGACGTTCGTAATGATCGGGCCGCTCAAGCGTGAGGTGACCGAGGCCGAGGCGACGAAGGTGCTCGAGTTCGTCTCCGACGGCGGCACGCTCGTGCTGATCGACCGCGACCCGCCAAAAGAGCTCGTGACGACGACCTCGAGCTGGAAGGTCTGGCTCTCAGGCAACCCGGCGGTCGAGCTGCTGTCGGTCGATCCGCTCGACATCGTGCAGATGACAAAAGGCGCGGACGCGGCCCGGTTCGTCCAGCCGACGCGATTCTCGCGCGGCGTCAACGCGGCGCAGCCCTCGCGGTTCTCGTCGTGGGTCGGCTTTGAGCGATATGACGAGGAGTACGATCTGGGAACCGGATACAGAGCTCCGGCAGCCTCGTCCTTGCCTGACGATCTTAAGGGCCCGGTCGCGCCGCCGCCCGTGAAGCGCGAGCTCCTGGCCGCGCAGGACAAGCGTTATGGCGACGACAAAGGTCTTTACGCCGCGCCGACGCCGGCCGACGTGGCCAGCGACCCGCTGCCGGACGCGTTCGAGCCGACCTTTGACGCGCCGGTCGTGCATTTGACGAGCGGCGAAAAGAACCTGCTCGTTGACGTGCCCTTCGGCTCGGGGCGTATCGTCTATCTCGCCGACCCTTACATCGTCTCCAATGCAGGCATCGCTCTCGTCGACAACGCACGGCTCGCGACCAACATCCTGACCGCCGCCGGCGGGCCGATCGCCATCGACGAGTATCATCACGGCTACGGGGCCGACAACAACCGGTTTCTCGAGTACTTTGCCGGCACGCCGGTGATCGCGATCTTTATGCAGCTTGCTCTGCTGGCGGCGCTGATCATGTTTTCGCAGAGCCGGCGATTTGCGCGGCCGCTGCCCGACGCATCGCCCGACCGGCTCTCAAAGCTGGAGTACGTCTCGGCGATGGCCGATATGCAGCGGCGGCTCAAGGCATACGACCTCGCGATGGAGAATATCTTTGTCGACTTCAGACGGCGTGCGGCACGCGCGGTCGGCCTCGACAACTCCACCGCCAGCCGAAGACAGCTCGCCGAGGCCGTCGCCGCGCGGATCGACGGCGACGCACGCGAGATCGAGCATTTGATGAACAGCTGCGAGTCGGTCATGCACGGCGACCGAGCGTCGGCCGACGAGGTGCTCGGGCTGACCGTGCGGCTCCGCGAGATCGAGACGCGGCTCGGCATCGGCCAGCGGCTGAAATACCGCCTTTGAATCCTCTCGCACGCTGCGCTTAAAGAACGAGATTCACTTTTTTGAAGATATTCCCGAGATCTCGGATGGCCCGCGGTCGCGCGGGGGCGGCTGCCCGAACTCGCCCGATCGGCGGCGCGAGGCACTAGGTTCTCTGGTTTCAAATTCTTAGAATGAACCGCGGCCCGCCCGCGAGGCCGCCGGCGGCTGCGGGCATAACAATTGCCGCTCTTCGTGAGCCGACCAATTTCCGTTTCTCTCCAAGCCCGATGGGTTTATTTCGGAAGGGTCGCCGTCCTTGAAATTTGGTCTCTCCCAGATCTCAGAGACAAATTTGATCATCGATCGAGTGCCCGGCCCGGCGGCAGCGGCCGGCCGCTCCGCGGCGATCTCCCGCTGTGAGACCGCGGGGTATGAGCTCGACGCGATATCGCAAGTTCTGATCCGATACGTCGGATCACTGACCGGTAGAAACGGCTGCGGTCTTCCGCATTTGCGGGAGGCCTTTTTGTTTTTGGCGCCGGCCGTCGCCGCGGCGGCGGTCAATCGGCTAAACTGAGATCGTTCGCATCTGCCATCCGACGTGGAGATCTATTCGCTTATCATCCTGATCGCGATCTTTGTCGCGACGAGCTTTGTCGGCGTCGTCACGGGCAGCAATTCGCTGATCGCGGTCCCGGCGATGTTTCAGCTCGGCATCGATCCAAAGGTGGCGGTCGCGACGAATATGTTCGGCCTGACCTTTATGTCGGTCGGAGCGACGATCCCCTTTCTGCGAAAGCGCGCGATCGACGTCAGAAAGGTCTCGCCGCTCATCGTGATCACGCTCGTCGCCTCGGCGCTCGGCGCGATGCTCGTCGGGATGATCACGTCGGCGGGCATCAAGCTGATCGTATCGATCGCGATGATCGCCGTCGCCGCATTTACGCTCGCACGGCGAAACGCGGGCATCGAGCCCGGCGATCCGTCGGCGTGGAAGCTCGCTGCCGCCTACATCCTCACATTCCTGCTCGGCATCTACGGCGGACTTTACAGCGGCGGCTACGTGACGGTTTTGACGACGGTGCTCGTCGTATTTTTTGGGATGACGTTTTCGGAGTCGATCGCCTCGACCAAGCTGATCAACGTCTTTTCTTCACTGGTCGCGACGGTCGTCTTTATGCTGCAGGGGCTCGTCGATTACAAGCTCGGCGCCATCCTCGGCGCAGCGATGTTTGCCGGAGCGTACGCCGGGGCACATTACGCGACGCGCCTCGACGACGTCTGGCTAAAGCGCATTTTCCTCGCGGCGGTATTTTTGCTGGCGGTCAAAACGCTTTATGATTTCTTCTAGTTCACGACACCCATACCAGCAATGCTCGACCACACGCCCGCAACCGTCGCCCATATCCTCAACGAGCTGCGCAAGACCATCGTCGGCCAGGACGAGGTCATCGAGCAGATCCTGATCGCCATCCTGGCCGAGGGCCACGCCCTGCTCGAGGGCGTCCCCGGCACGGCCAAGACGCTCACGATCAAGACGCTCGCCGCCGCCATCGGCGCGCACTTTTCGCGGATACAGTTCACGCCCGACCTGATGCCGTCGGACATCACCGGAACCAACGTTTTTAATATGCAGACGTCGCAGTTCACCCTGCGGCACGGCCCGGTCTTTACCGACATACTGCTCGCCGACGAGATCAACCGCACGCCGCCGAAGACGCAGGCCGCGCTGCTCGAGGCGATGGAGGAGCGGCAGGTCACCATCGACGGCGAACGCTATCAGCTCTCGCCCATTTTTACGGTGCTCGCGACAGAGAATCCGATCGAGTACGAGGGAACGTACCCGCTGCCCGAGGCGCAGCTCGATCGCTTTTTGCTGAAGATACTTATCGAGTATCCGGAGCAGGAGGCCGAGCTCGAGATCGTGCGGCGCTGGGACGACGGCTTCAACTCGCGCCACTTGGATGAGGTAAACATCGAGAGTCTCGCCGACCCCGCGGCGATCCAGCACTGCCGCGCCGAGATACGTGCGATGAGGATGGAGCCGGGCGTGCGGCAGTATGTCGTAGACGTCGTACGCAAGACCCGAAGCCACCCGACGATACTCTACGGTGCCAGCCCGCGCGCGAGCGTCGCGCTCCTGGTCTGCTCAAAGGCGCTGGCCGCGATCCGCGGCCGCGACTTTCCGACGCCGGACGACGTACGTGACGTGGCGCTCCCGGTGCTCCGTCACCGCCTCGCGCTCAGGGCCGAGGCCGAGCTCGACGGAGCGACCACCGACGCCGTCATCTCGGACATCCTTCGGACGGTCGAGGTGCCGAGATAGACGTTTGTCAGGATCGAATATTGGAGGCTGTCCGGAAGGGCAGCCTCTATTAGTTTTTGCGGCAGGTTTGGTGTCCCGGCATAGCCCCGCCGTTCACGGCGAGGCCAGGCGAGAAAAAAAATCAAAGGGCGTTTTAACGCCCTTCTCGCTCGTCGCCTGATAAGCCCGTTGAAACGGGCTGCCGAATTCTGTTTGGATCGTCACCCCGGCCTGAAGGGCGTGGCTATGCTAAGACCATCGTCGCCGCCGGCACGAATGCTTCCCGCGAGTCCTCTCGTCAGTCGAGATCCTCAGGCTTGTTCGCGGCAGGCGGCTTTGGCGTCGCGGGCGGTGTGCCGCCCGCTCGCGGTGTCGGCGTGCTCTTTGGTGCGGCGGTGTTCGCCGGCGGTACCGCGGCGTTGGCATTTGCCGCCGGTGAATTCTTCGGTGACGGCGTCGGTTTTGCGGTATTCGCATTTGCCGGGACCGGAACGAGGATCACGCCGCCCTCGGTCGGCATAAATTGGCTCGGGTTGTTCGGGTCGATCGTGATGACCTGGCCGCCCGGCGGGACGTAAGTCTGCGGCGGTGCGCCCGCCGGCGGAGTCCCGCCGTTGGCCCACGGATTATAGCCGTCGCCTCCCGGCATCGTTCCCGGCGGCATCGACATATTCGAATTCATCATCAGCTCGGCCGCGTTCGGCGGCAGGTTCGCAAGGCTCTCTTCCTGCGTGCCGGTCGCGGGGCTGAGCGGCTGTACGGGCTGGCCGTTCGCGTCCGGCTGCAGCACGGTCGCGGGCTCTGTGCGTCTCGTGTAGGTCGCGTAGATCAGCACGGCCGAGAGCAGCCCTATGCCGACGATGACGATGAATGCCGTCTTCCAAAGATCACGGCCTAACGCCGCGGCGTTTGCCCGCGCAGCGTCGCCGCCGATACTTGTCAGCTCGGCTGCGAACTCCTCAGCCGAGGCAAATCTCATCTCCGGATCGATCGCGAGCGCCTTGAGGATCGAGGCCTCGAGACCGACTGGCAGGTCCTGTCGAAACGACGACAGCGGAGCCGGCGGCGCATCTTGGAGCCGAGCGATCTCGTCCGCGTCCGCGGCGTCGAAGGGCGGACGTCCGGCGAGTACTTCATACGCCGTGACACCGAGCGAGTAAACGTCGGACCGCGTATCCGGTTCGCCTCCGCGCAAGAGCTCGGGTGCGGTGTAACGCACCTCTTCGGTCGTCGAGCTGCCAAAATCAAACACCTTCACCGCGCCGCCGTCCGCATCGTCGACAAGGACCGCCGATGGAGAGATGGCTCCGTGCACGACGCCCTTTGAATGTGCCGCCGCTACGCCCTCAACGACACCGCGGATGATCGACACGGCACGGTCGGTCGCAAAAGGCTCGCCTTCGCGAGATATCAGCTCGCGCAGCGTCGTCGCGGGCGGAGGTTCGTAGATCGCATAACGACCTCGGCCATCCGACCCGACGTCGGTCAGCGCGAGCACATTCGGATGCGAGAGCCGTGCTTCGAGACGGGATGCGCGCTCAAACTGCAGGAGGGCCTCGTCGTTGTCAGCTGAGGCCGTATCCAAAACCTTGATCGCCACGGGCCGCTCGACCGCGATATTGCGGCCGCGGTAGAGAGGGCCGAGGCGGGTCTGAGCGATCAGTTCCTCGACGAGATACTTGCCGTCGATCACCGGTCCAAGATTTTCGTTTGCCATCATCGATTAGAAAGCACGCTTTCGCTGCCGGGTTGCAATTCGATTTGCACGTCTTGCCGATAGTATCGACGCACTCTCCCCGCAGACAAAATGCGGACAAAGCTCGATCGAGCCTTGTCCGCATCAAGCTCCCGGCGAAGCTCTGAATTAGAGCTTAACGAAGACGATGACCAGCGCAAACAGCACCAGAGACTCGATCAGCGCGAGGGCGATGATCATAAGCGTCTGGACGGTGCCGGCTGCTCCGGGATTGCGGGCGGCACCCTCGGCGGCACGCGAGCCGACGAGACCCTGACCGATAGCGGCGAGTCCGGCGGCGAGACCGAAACCGAGTCCGGCCGCGAGGGCCTTGGACGAGCTGACCGTCGACTCGTTGTCGGCCGCGGCGGCACCCGCCTGGGCGAGGGCCGGCAGCGCCGACACGACGAGCGCGAGCGTTGCGAAAAATGCGTATTTGATCTTGTTCATTTGCTATCTCCTATTTTGTTTTGATCAGAAGACGGAACCGTTCGCGTCGCAGCCCGGCTGCCGGGGTATTAGTTCGCCTCACTTCCGGTATGCCTTGATTTCGACTCTCGTTGGAGTCAAGGCTCCTGTCGCGTGCGGGCTTATCTGCTATGAATGACAGCCGTGAGCGTCGGCGTCCCATTCCGCTCTTCTGTTTTTCCGGCCGGCGATGCGGCCGCGAAACCTTTGATCACACGTGAGCCGTGGCGATCGCCTCGCCCGTCTTCTCCGAATGAATGCCGCCGTGATCGTGATCGTGCGGCGCGTGTGTGACCTCGCTGATATAGATCGTCGACAGCAGCGTAAAGACAAGCGTCTGTACAAAGGCGACAAAGACCGCGAGCGGCATCAGCAGCACCGGCAGCAAGAGCTGCGTGTACGGCGGGAACAGATTCGCGATCTGCAGCGATATCTGCTCGTCGGCAAACATATTGGCAAAGAGTCGTATGCCGAGCGTCATCGGGCGGATCAGGTTGCTGACCGTCTCGATAAAGAAGATCAGCGGCGTGATAAAGATCGCGATCAGCAGCGGCAGCCGCGGCCCGGCGAGGTGAGCGACGTGATTAATGAGCCCGTTCTCGCTGATGCCGACGTAGTTGTAATAAACGAAAGACGCGATGCCGAGGGCGAAGGTAACGTTGACCGACGCGGTCGGCGCCATAAAGAGCGGGAAGAGGCCCATCAGATTCGAGACGAGCACGAGCACCGCGAATGTCGCGATGACCGGAAAGTACTTGAATCCGTGCTCGCCGATCACGTTCGTGACCATGTCCCTGATAGCGAGAAACCCAGCCTCGACCGTCAGCTGCCCGCCGCTCGGGTCGTCCTGCGACAGCTTGCCCTTGAGCACGTTGACGACGACGATCGTGAGAATGCACGCGATCACGAACATGATCGTGTACCAAGGGATGGCGTTCTCGACAGTGTACGGGCCAAAGACCTTTTCGGCCGACGTGCCGAGATGCTTGAAAACCAGATTGTCCCAGAGCGGCTTGGTATAAGCGACCTGAAACTCGTGGACAGGCTTGCCGAAATAATGGTTGATGAACTCAACGATCAATGGCGTATGGTGACCGCCGCCTTCCGCAAATAAGAACATCGTTAAATTTCCTTCTTAAAAGTGCTTGTAAAAATCCCGATCAAACCGTCGACAACGACCGCGAGCGCAAACGACGCGAGGCCGAGGATCACCGCTTCCATCGGCAGTGCCTTGAGAAGATAGATCCCAAGAAGAACGCTGCCGAGCGCCGCGTACCGGAGCAGAAAGCCCGCGGCCGGCCAGGCGATGCCGGGCGAGCCGTCGATGGCCCGGCGAAAGATCGCAGCGGTCGAGCTCCGCAGCCAAAAGTAATTGGCAAAGGCCAATCCGCCGCCTGCCGCAACGCCGATCGCGAAACGGGCCGAAACGAAGATCGCCCCCAGAACGGTCGCGGCCGAGACGATCGCCGCCATTTCAAACAGTATCCGCCGGTGCGAGATCTCTCGAATATTCTGCGCAGTCCCCGAAGGATGAGATTCCTCGCCCATTGCGAAACGAAAATTTTACTAGGGAAAACAGAAAACTCAAAACCGAACGGCTACTCGGGCAGCTTTGTTTCGCCCGTTCCGGGCTCGTCCGCGACGTGCAGCGGTCTCAGCGGCAGCGAGTCGGCGGCCTTGGGCCTGAATATCTGCGAGGTGATGCGAAAGAACTGCAAAAAGCCGATGATCGAGCCAAGCACGATGCCGCCGATCACGCCCCAGGGGCTGCTGCCGAGGATGAGGTCGGCCATCCAGCCGATAAAAAGCATAAAGACGATCGCCCCAAAAAAAGCCATGCCGGCAGACCACGCGAGGCCGAAGCGGCGAATGTTCACGGCGGTCGATTCGGGCTCAAACGCCGTCATCACCGGCGGCGTGTCGATCGACCCCTCGGGCTGGCTGAGCTCGGGATACGGGTCGGCCAAAGCCGCGGCCTGGGGCTCGCGGGCCGTCTGGCCGGCGGCGTCGTTCGCGTCTTCGTTATCGAATAAGCCCTGCATTTTTCGGCGTTTCTCAGTCGCTAATGATGACAGTTTCGGTAGGCGATTTCAATTCATACGTGATGCCGCGCCACGTCATCCGCCGCGAGACGAGGGCCGCGAAAGCGTTGAGGAGAAACAGCGGCGGCGAGAGCAGCCAGAGCGTGTTCTGCGTCAGGTTTTGGACCCGCAGCTCGCGTTCGCAGCGGCCGCCGAGGACGAGCTTGACGGCCGCGAGCCGCAGCCAGGACTTGCCGATGCTTAAGACCGAAACGGCCCCGAGCGTCGCAAGCGAAACAATGACGGCCGCGTCATTCCTGCGGCTAAGGAGCACGATCGCAAGTGCCGCGATCATGACGAAGGTAAAAAGGCCCGAGCCGAAGAACGACAGACCCCACAGCTGCGGCGCATAGACGCGTGTGATCTTCATCTGCCGCGTCGTGAATTCGAGCGTCTCGGCAAACGTGCAGTCTTCGACGGTCGCGGTTAAGGCCTGCGGCACAAACCTGATCGCGAGATCCGCATCCTTCATCGCCCGCGTGACGGCAAAGTCGTCTGACAGCGTCCCGCGCCAACGCTCACGCATACCGACCTTCTCAAAAACGTCGCGGCGGATCGCCATCGAGCCGCCCCAGCAGAAGTTCGATCTGAGATTGGGGCCGAGCGCCGACGCGATCGAGGCGTTCCATACCGAGCGCATCTCTGAGCCGAACGTAGGCCGCTTTGAAATGAACCAGCGATAGCCCGTCGCCGCGCCGACCGACTCGTCCGCGAGCGGCGCGACGAGCCGCCGCAGCCAGTCGCGCTGCGGCCGCGCGTCGGAATCGGCAAAGGCAAAGACCTGCGAGCGGGCGTCAGCGTGCAGCACGGCCTCGCGCAGATTCTCGACCTTTTGGCTCATCCCGTTAGCTCGCGGAGCGACGACCAGCCTTGTCGGTACCCGCGCGCACTTGTCCAATACGTCCCGTATGATCGGGACGGCCGCGTCATTCTTGTCGTCGACGACGAAGATCACTTCGAAAGACGGATACTCCTGCTCGAGCAGCATCGCCAGATTGTCTGCCAGACCGTCGTCCAGCCCGCGACACGGAACGATCACCGTCGCAAACGGCGCGTATTCGCCCGCCGGCCTTGCAAGCTCCTCGCGAAAATATCGCAAATACTCGATGCCGCCGCGAAACGACTTGCAGCTGAACCAAACCAACACCGCCGCGAGAATGTAAAAGACGTAAAGCACGTTATCGAAGGCTGATTAATAATTGATCAATTAATAATTAGTAATTAATTGTCGATCGAGAGCGTTGACGGCGCGCTCCGTCGCTCCGCGGTTGCTGTCGATCGCCTCGAGAGCCGCGCGGCCGAGGCGGTCTCGCAGGTCGCGGTCGAGAGCGAGATCGGTGAAGGCTTCGTACAGGCGCTCGACGTACTCGTCGTCCGACCGCTGCGGCGGGATCTGGATCGCCGCCTCGCGTCTCAAGAATTCTTTCATCACCGCCGCGAAGTTGTGCGTGTGCGGGCCGGTCACGATCGCTTTGCCGGCGGCGGCGGGCTCGAGCACGCTTTGGCCGCCGTGCGGGATGAGCGATCCGCCGACAAAGACGATATCGGCGAGCGGATAGACCGCGCGCAGCTCGCCTATCGAGTCGAGCAATATCACTTTTGCCGACGAGTCGCGCTGACTCTCGACGTGGGAGCGGCGGGCCGGATCGAACCCGAATTCGCCGATCAGCTTTGCGACCGCGTCGAATCGCTGCGGATGGCGCGGCACGATCATCAGCCGGTATTCAATATCGACGTCCTTGAGCGCCTCGAGTATCAGCCGCTCCTCGGGAGCGTGCGTGCTGGCGGCGACGATGAGCAGCGGAGAGCCTTTCAGATCAAACCGCCAGCGAAAGTACTCGGTCGTCTCGCTGCCGGCGATCGATCCGATCTCGAACTTCAAATTCCCCGTGACGTCGAGCTTTGAAGATCCGAGGCCGAGAGCCGAGATGCGGCCCGCGTCCGTCTCGTCCTGCATCAGCGCGAGGTCGACGTCGCGCAGCACCCTTTCGATAAATCCTCGGACGAACGAGTAGCGGCGGTAAGAGCGCTCGGAAAGTCGGCCGTTGACGATCGCGACCTTTGCTCCGCTTAGCTTTGCCTCGTGGATGAACCGCGGCCAGATCTCGGTCTCCATCAGCAGCACGACCGCGGGCTGGTACTGGCGCAGCGCGCGGCGGACCGAGAACTTCCAGTCGAAAGGGAAATAGACGACCGCGTCGGCCTCACCCTTGAAGATCTCTTGCGCGAGCTTTTGTCCGGTTGCGGTCGTCGTCGATATGACGAGGCGGTGGCCGGGAAAGCGCTCGCGGATCGCCTTGACGAGCGGACGCGCGGCATTTGCCTCACCGACCGAGACCGCGTGCAGCCAGATGACCGGACGATCGTCTGACCCGAATTTTGGATATTTGCCGAGACGCTGCGCAAAACCCGCCGCGTACTTTTCGCGCCGCAGCAGAAACAGCGGCAGCATCAGTACGAAGGCGATCGTGTAGAGAAGGCTGTAGAGCGGGAACATCCGCGGGGAAGTTTACCGGAAGTCGGAGCGAGTTGCAGAGGTACGGAGTTGCGAAGTTGCGGAGTTGCGAAGTTACGAATTTACAGAGTTACTGAACGACGCACTTCCTGTAACTTCGCAACTTCGCAACTATTCGCAACTATTCGCAACTTTACTTCACGCGTTCGATATAACGCGCCTCCGAGGGGTTGACGCGTATGCGTTCGCCTTCGACGACGAAGGGCGGCACCGAGATCGTGACGCCGTTCTCGAGCGTCGCCGGCTTGTTCGAGTTGGAGACGGTAGCGCCCTTCATCACGGGCTCGGTCTGCGTGACCGTCAACTCCATCGAAGCCGGAAGCTGAACGCCGATCGGCGTGCCGTTGTAAAACTCGACCTCGATCTTGAGCCCCGGCATCAGCCACTGCGCGGCGTCGCCGAGCTCCTCCTCGGTGAGCGCGATCTGCTCGTAATTTTCCGAGTTCATAAAGTGATGATGCGAGCCGTCCGAATAGAGATATTCCATCTCATGCTGCTCGAGCCGTACGACCTCGAGCGTGTCGGCCGAACGAAACCGGTGCTCGAACGAATTGCCCGTCAGCAGATTTCGAAGCCGCGTCTGCACCATCGCGCGCAGATTGCCGGGCGTGTGATGGCGAAACTCCATCACCTTTGCCGGCGTGCCCTCAAAGAGGATCACCATTCCTTTTCTAATATCGTTAGCCTGGATTGCCATAAATGTTGTTCAGATCTCCACTGTTTGAAAAAGACGTCAAAAATCAAAAGCCGTAGTTTATGGATTGGCCAGAGCGAGCGCAAGCGGCTGTCCGGCCTGCGCATGCCGCAGCTCGCGGCGCGGTCACCCGTGCGGTGCGACCGGGCCTGCCGATCTAGTTCTTTTTGAAGGGCAGCGGAGGCGGCTCTTCGCCCTCGGCGGGCGGCGTCTTGCCGAGTGTGCCGTAGATCGAGACGATCTGCTCGATCCAATTCTTCGCTTCGGAATTTTCCGGATCGTACTTTACGGCCTTGCGGTAATCGCCGAGAGCCGAGGCGTACTGCCGAGCGTCGGTGAGCGCGACCGCCCGCTTTGTGTAGGCCTCGCTGAGTGCCTTTTTAGCGGCCGGGTCGGCGGGTTTCGCTTTCAGCTCTTTTTCGGCGGCGGCGATGGCGGCGTCAAAGTCTTTGGTGTCGATCGGGTCGCCGCTCTGCGTCCATTTACCTTTTGGCCCGTCGGCCGGGACCGACGTGGACGGCCGCTGGTTCTCGCTCGAATGCGCGATCACGGTCTCGGACCGCTGCGTACGGTCGGCGGCGTTGGTCGTCGCGGCGGCGTTTGAATTTGCGACCGGCGCGGCGGCGTTGCCGCATGCCGAATACAAAAGCGCCGCCGAGCCCGCGGCCAGGATCAGTATTGAGTTTTTCATATATCTATCGCTTGTCGATGTACGGCCGCGATTGAACGATGTAAATGCGGCCGTTCAAAATGCCCCACTCGATGTCCTGCGGCTGTTCGCCGCCAAATGCCTGTTTGATCCGTGTCGCGACGCGGGCCAGCGAACGCACTTCCGTATCGGTGAGCACGCGGCCCTGAGCATTCGCGCACTTGTCGGCCGTCGTCCGCAGATCGCCCCTCGGATCAAAGGCGAGAGCGTTCTCCTGCTGCGAGAGCGTTTTGACGACGACCGAATTCGAATCGGTTTTGAACAGCACCTGCTCCGGAATGCCGGCGTTGTCGACGACGCGCGAGTTGTGCCCGCAGACCGCGCTGATGTAGACCGAGTCGGTCTTGCTCGCGTCAAACGGGTCGCGAGTGATCATCACGCCGCCCTTTTGCATATCGACGCCGAGCTGGATGAGGGCCGACATATAAACGTCCGACTGGCTGACGTAATTGCGGACCCGCGCCTCGTAAGCCTCGAATTTCCAGAGCGAGCCCCAGACCTTTTTGATCGCGTCGATGAGCTTGTCGGCCTGGCGGACGTTAGCGACGGATGAGTACAGGCCCGCCCCGCTGAAGTTTGGCAGGTCCTCCGAACTCGACGAGCTCCGCACAAACACAGTCCGCCCGCGGAGCTGCACGCGCCAGCGGGTCAGGACATGAGCGCGCAGGCGAGCGTCGAACCTGCCGTTTTGAAACATCGCCCGAAGTTCCTCGAGCCTTTGCCGCCGCACGCGCGGGTTGTGAACGAAATTGTAATCGCTCGTCATCTCGTCGATGACCTTGTCTATCCCGTTGTCGCGGACAAAGCGGTCGTACCAGTAGAAGGGGATCGAGAAGCCGTCGGGTACGGTCATCCCCGGTATGCGGGCGTTGAGCATCTCGCCGAGATTGGCCGCCTTTGAACCATAAATGATGCTGTCGGTCCGGCGCATCTCGCGGAGGCCCGCGAGCCGCGTCACCTTTAAATTCACCGGCGGCACCTGCTCGTCGGGCGAGGCGAATTTTTCCTTGATCTCCTCGAGCGACGCACGCTCGAGCTTGTACGACGCCGGGCCGGCGTCGAGGCGGTAGACAAAGGTGTCGTACTCTCGCAGGAGCTTGTCGGCGTCCTTTATGTAAACGTTCGGGATGCCCCAGCCGCGGGCGAGAATGTTGACGTGCGATAGCGGCGACGACGGCTTTGCGACGATGATGCCGCGAACGGGCGGCAGAGACATCGGCAGTTCCTTGAGCACGACGATCTCGTTGTCGCCGATCTCGACCGTGTCGTCGAGCTTGTCGATGATGTGTATGCGCCCGACGGCCGAGCCTGTATTGAGCGGCAGGTACTCCTGATTCTTATTGATCTCGCTCTGCGAGACGCGGTCGATCTTGAGCGCGGCGGAGACGTCGTCCTGCCTGCTCGAATTTGGTTTGTAGGCGACCGGAGCAAAGAAAGTGCGGTTGATCAGCTCATGAGCCAGCCGGATGTGCTCGGCTGTGGCGAGGTCGCCCTCCCACATCTCCCACGTAAATCGTTCGACCGGCTTTTGCCAGGCGATCGTGCCGACGATGAAGCGCCGGTCCTCGTCTATGTAGATCGGTTTGAAAACATCGGCGCCGCGCGGGACGAGATAATTCGCCAGCAGGAAGTCCTTGTGAAAGCGGTACCGGTTAGTGTCGACGTAGTAGATCTTGTCTCGGGCCGCACGGTCGATCACGAACATTACGTGCGGCAGAGCGTACGGCACGCCGTCGGAATAGACGCGTGCGAGAGCGTCAAATTCGCTTCGCGACCCGACACGTTCCCGAGCGATCTGCGGCGCGTCGGGCCGCGCGTCGGTGCCGGCTCGGGCCGGTTGTCCGGCGATGTCCGCGCCCTTTGAAGGCTGCGCGCTAACGGTCGCGAATTGAAAGGCGACGGCCGCCAGGATGATCGAAAAAAGAAATGCCCGGTTCATAGACGCGAGGTGCAAGCTTGTCCCAAAAATAAATTCTAGCCGTGCCGCCGTGAATGCAAAAGCGATGTCCGCTCACTCCGCCTCGCGGCCCTGCTCGTCGATCTCGCCGTGATCGAGATCATCGGCGGCGCGTTCGTCGATGCGCCGCTTCATCTGCACACGCAGCGAGAGAAAGTACGAGCACACGCCGAGCACGCCGGTGACGAACGCGATCTCGCTGTCGTCGCGGACGAGCAAATAATAAGCGGCGACCCCAAGCAGGACCGCCGCCAGGATCTGAAAAGGTGTGTGCATCAGTCGCCGGTATCCTTGATCTCCTCGGCCGCGATCTCCGAGATCGAACGCGGTCGCGAATGTCTTCTCCAAAGGTACCTGAACGCGATAAAGCCCGGCAAACCGACAAAGACCGCAAAGGGCAGCACGCCTATGGCAAACGTCAGCAGTGCGAGGACGAAGGTCGCGGCGACATCGAGGCCGTTGTTAAAGGCGGCCCCGAGTCGCTCCGCAAAGCCGGTCGACGCCGCCGCTGCGGCGATCACGCGCGGCGTCTGCACGCGAAGCTTGATGGTCGAGAGCGACGATTGATTCTCGAGAAATCGTTTGCGGCCCTCGATGCGTTCGATCTCGCCGCGGACATCGGCGAGCTGGCTCTGTACGTCGAGGGCCGAGTCGATGGTCGTCGCTCGTTTCATGATCTCCATGAACTGCGCCTCGAGCCCCTTTTTGGCCTTGAGCTGCGCCTCGATGTCGATGAACTCCTCGGTCACGTCCTGGCCTTTAACGGTCTCGGTGACGACGCGGTCGGCCACGCCGCGGATCTCGTCGAGCGTCTGCCCGAATTTGTCCGACGGCACGCGCAGCGTCATCGTCACGACGTCGCGCGACTTTGACTTAATATCGCTCGTATTCTGCTGCGACTCGACGACAAAGCCGCCGTTGCTCTCGGCGATCGAGGTGATGCGCCGCTGGGCCTCCTCGGGCGACGCGGCCTCGAGATCGAGGTCGGCGTTACGGACGACCTTGCGATCAAAGGTGTACTCAGAATCGTGGACTTCCTCGGCCTTGGTCAGATTGGCCTTGCGGACGACCGACTGGCCGACCGTCTCGCGTCTCGGCCGCTGGGCACCGGCCGCCGTGGTCGAGGTCACTGAAGTGTTGGCATTGGCCGCAAAGGCGGCCGGCGATGCGTCGGCGACCTCGGCTGTTCGGGGGTAGCTCGCCCAACTGGCGGACGAGTTTGAAGCGGCGTTGGAAGCCCGCTCGGTGCTCCCGCAGGCGGCCGCCAGCGCGGCGATGGAAAGGATAAAGAAGATCCCGATCTTTCTCATGTTCGTTCCTCCTGAAGTTTGTACTTCGGCGGAGAGAACGAACGCGGTCAGCCTGCCTTGCGGGCTATTTCGCGAAAACTTTCCCCGCGTAAAAGTGCCGCGGCTCCGCGGAAAAGCCGGCGGACGGCGCGATAGACCTTTGGAAAGGACCAGAGAAAAAAGATCACGAAAAGCAAAAGGATGACGACGATCAACGCCGGGGCGACAACGGCGATCACGGTGCCGGCGATGGCGATGACGTCCTCGACGAGCGAGAGTATCCAGTTAGAGACCGGCTCCGGCGAGACGTTGGCCGCGACGCGTGCCGCCGCCTTCGTACCGTGCGACGAGAAGGCAAGCCCGCCGCCTACCAGCGCGGCCGGGATGTAGATGCTCGCGTCAAGATCATTCGTCGCCGCATAAGCCACGACGACGCCGGCCGGCACGCGGATGAAGGTATGAATCACGTCCCAGACGCTGTCGACGTAAGGCACCTTGTCGGCAAAGAATTCGACCGTGTAGAGAAATGCAGCGACGCCGATGATCCACCAGTTATCGAGAATATCCAGGCCACCGGGTAATTTGACGCCCGCAAGTTTTTGCAGCAGGCCGAGAACGGTCACCGTCGCGTAAAGATTGATCCCGCTCGTCCAGGCCGAGCCGAGAGCAAGCGATAGTGTGGCGAACCAGTCCATAGGAAAAGTGACGAGTGACGAGTGACAAGTGACGAGTGACGAGTGACAAGTATACAGGAAGTGACTAGTGACTAGTGACGAGTCGACTGCGGTCCGTTCGATGCCTTTTCACCGAGTGCTCGGCGGAGCGAATTGAGCATCTTCCGTATTTCATCCATCAGCGCAAAAGTTTCAGTTGTTTGTTCGTCGGGCAAATATCGTAGCTCGATCGAAATGGTGAACTGCGTTCCGAGT
Organism: Pyrinomonadaceae bacterium; assembly: GCA_046313635.1. Taxonomy (GTDB): domain Bacteria; phylum Acidobacteriota; class Blastocatellia; order Pyrinomonadales; family Pyrinomonadaceae; genus OLB17. The sequence goes on from JBKBYA010000003.1 coordinate 136,947, forward strand.
TCGGCAAGTGACCCTTCCGCATTCGAAATGAAACGAATAAAGTCAGGTGTCGTTCGTCGTGCCTGTCCTTCAGCTATATTCGAAGGGATCGACACGGCGGCTCGCCGCATTTGAGACACGAGACCGAATTTTTCTTCGCCAGGAAACGCGGCGGTCAGCAAGTAGACGCGTTTTACGAGAGCGATGCTCATTGCCAAACGATCAGATCGCGATAGCCGGCCGCCTTTTCCATCCCAAGCCTCCTGCCTTTCTCTCGTCACTGGCCCCTTGTCACTCGTCACTCGTCACTTGTCCCTCGTCACTCCCATCGGCTCGTTTAATACCAAACTTCTCGAGCCTGTACTGCAGCGTCCGAAACGTCAAACCGAGCAGCTTCGCCGCTTTCGTGATGTTGTTGTCGGTACGCTCCATGGCCTGGAGGATCAGGCTGCGTTCGACGTCCTCGAAGTTCACGCCTTCGGCCGGCAGCTTAAAGTTGTCGCCGAGCGCATTGCCGCCGGATGCCGACGACGCGGGGGACGAACCTCGCTGTGTCATCTCGGGCGGCAGATCGTCGAGCGTGATCGTGTCGTTCTCGCAGAGCAGGATCGCGCGTTCGAGAGCGGACTCGAGCTGACGGACGTTGCCGGGATAGTGGTAGTCCTCGAGCAGGCCGCGAGCCGGCGTGTCGAGCTTGATCTCGCGTGCCGAGCCGCGGGTGTGCTTTTTGATGAAGTAATCGATCAGCACGGGAATGTCGGTGCGCCGCTCGCGCAGCGGCGGCAGGTCGATCGAGAGCACGTTCAGACGATAGTAAAGGTCCTCGCGAAACCGCTGCTCCTCGGCCATCTTGAGCAGGTCGCGATTGGTCGCGGCGATGACGCGGACATCGACGGGAATGTCCTTGATGCCGCCGACGCGTCGGATCTCTTTCTCCTGCAGCGCGCGGAGCAGCTTGGCCTGGAGCGCGATGTCGAGCTCGCCGATCTCGTCGAGAAAGAGCGTGCCGTTATTCGCCACTTCAAACAGGCCTTTCTTTTCGCCGACGGCGCCGGTGAACGAGCCTTTTTCGTGACCGAAGAGTTCCGACTCGAGCAGATTCTCGTTGATCGCGGCGCAGTTGACGGCCTGAAAGATCTCGTTCGCACGGAGGCTGTTCGTGTGGATGGCGCGTGCGATCAACTCCTTGCCGGTGCCGCTCTCACCGCGGATCAGGACGGTCGAATTCGATTTCGCGATCTTGAGGATCAGCTTTTTGACCTTGTCCATCTCGGGCGAGACCGAGACGATCTCTGCGTCGAGCGTGTTTAGCTTGTTGAGCGAGCGAGAGATCGTGTCGAGCAGCTTTTCGCGGTCGTAAGGCTTTTGCAGGTAATCGAACGCGCCCAAACGCAGCGCGTCGACCGCCGAGTCGACCGAGCCGTGCGCAGTCAGCAGGATGACGATGATCGACTTGTCGAAATTCGTCAGCTCCCTAAGCAGGTCGAGCCCGCTCATCCCGGTCATCTTGAGATCGGTGAGGACGAGATCGAATCGACGAGCTTCGACGAATTTCATCGCCGCCTCGCCGGAACTCGCGGTCGTCACGTCGTAACCTTCGCCCGAGAGAATCGTTTCCAAAATTTCCCGCTGGTTCTTCTCGTCATCGACGACGAGGATCGCTTTTCTTGCCATATGTCTTGTGAGTGGCGAGTGACGAGTGAGGAATTTTTTCCGGATCACCGCTCGCCACTTGTCACTCGTCACTCGTCACTTCTTATCACTACTCGGCAATCTTACCGTAAATACGGTGCCTTCGCCCTCGGTCGATTTGACGCCGATCGCGCCGTTGTGGACGTCCACGATCTTTTGCACGATCGCGAGGCCGAGGCCGGTGCCGGTCTCTTTTGTCGAGAAGTACGGTTCGAAGATCTTTGTCAGATTCTCTTCCGGGATTCCGACGCCGGTGTCCGATACTTCGAAGTCGACGAATCTCCGGTCGCCGTTTGCCGAGATCTTTACATTCAGGTTGCCGCCCGAGCTTTCCATCGCGTGAACGGCGTTGATGAAAAGGTTGTTGAAGAGCGATCGCAGATATTCGGGGTCGCCCGAGATCTCGGGCACGTTCTCGTGCTCGACGAGGTTGATCCTGATGTCGCTTTCGGCGGCCTGTGCTTCGACTATCCGGAGCGAGTTCTCGACGACTTCGCGGGGATCGAGCGGGCGGAGCTTTACGTTCGCCGGACGCGAGTAGTTGAGAAAGTCGGTGATCTGTTGATTGATGCGCGCGACTTCGGATTTTAGCTGTCCGGTCAATCTTTCGAATGTCGCCCGTTTTTCCGGCTCTTCCGGGGCGAATTTCGATCGCAGATGATCGAGTGTCAGGTTGATGTAGTTGAGCGGGTTGCGTATCTCGTGCGCTATGGCCGAGCCTAGCCGGCCGACGACCGCCGACTTTTCAGCCTGCTGCAGCTTAGCCTCAAGCTCGCTCTTTTTTTCGAGCTCGGCGGTCATCTCGTTAAAGCGGCTTGCGAGCTGGCCCATCTCGTCGGAGCGTTGGCCGCCGGGCACGCGGACGGCGAGATTGCCCTCGGCCACTTCGCGTGCGGCGTTGGAGAGATACGAGATCGGCCGCGTGAATCGCCAAACGAGGATCACCGTCACCACCGTCGATATCAAAAGGATCGCAAGCGTAAAGATCAGCGGCCGGGCCGCACGGCGAGCGGCCGCTGTAGGATCGTTCTTTACCACCACGACGATGTACCAGCGGCCTTTGCTCGTTTCGATCGGGATCGCGTGAGACTCGTCGGCGGTCTGCGCGTTCGCGGCGGCAGCGGCGTTGGGGAACTGCGCCGCGTCCGGCCCCAGTCGGTCGGCCTCCATCAGCGGCGGGAGGTCTCTGATGTCCTTTAGGTCTACAAAGACGGCGTTGCCGGCGTCGTCGGTGGTCGGCAGGTACTCGTCGCTCAGGCTGTCGTAGACGCGCCACTGGTTGTCAACGACGAGGACGTCCTTGATCCGCTGTCGCGCGTTGTCATCGAGAAACGTCTGCCCCGGCTCGGCGATCAGGTCCTGGATGCGCAGCTCCGGCTGCGTCAGGCTCGTAACGCCGAGGCGAAACCCGGCGACGATAGTTCGCCCTTGTATCTCGCGCAATTCGTCGTTCTCCCGCTGCGTGAGGAGATTGAGATAGTACTGGACCGAGAGCGTCGCGACGAGCAGGAATCCAAGGATCAGCAGCAGTCTCGCCCTGAACGTCCTAAAAAAACTCATAAAATAGTTTTATATAAGCAATCGCTTAATTTTGTCCTTGCCATCGCGAACGGCGGAATGGTATCTTCAGTTTCAGCGAATTCGCAACGCTTCACAACCCTTTAGTAAACACAATTCAGACAGCCGCGGCGCCACCCAGCGTTCTTCCCCGATTTGGGCTCCGCAACCCGAGGTAAAGCATGATTTTTATGTGTCCTACGAGTCGTCTTTTCAAGGTGTGTGCTTCACTGGCACTCGTGTTTTTTGCGGTTTCGGCCAACGCCTCGGCCCAATCCAAAAAGTCCTCACGCGCGGCCGCCGCGGGCAAGACCGCGAAATCCTCAAGCGACGTCAAAAAGGACCGCAAAAAGGCGGACGCCGCGGCGCCCAGTTCAAAAAGCTCTAAGAAGGATTCGGCGAAGTCAAAGAACGACCGCCGCGAGTCGGTGAAAAAGGAGCGAGCCTCGGCCAAAGACCGGAAGGACGCTAAAAAAGACGATAAGAAAGACAAGCGTGACCGTGCGGGCCGAGAGGCCAAGAGCAGCCGCGAGACCGCGTCGGCAAAGGACATCAAGAAGATGTCCAAGGCCGAGCGCCGAAAGTACGAGGCCGAACGCCGCCGGGCCGAAGAAGAGCGTCGTCAGGCCATCCTCGCCGAGAAGCGCCGCCGCGAAGAGGCCGCACGCATCGCACGCGAACGGGCGATCGCCTTTCAGCGCGGTCTTCGCACCGAGACCGAGAACAATATTGCAAAGGACAACACCGAGGGCGAGGACCTTCGCGTTCGCGCGGCGGCGATCAACGCGCTCGGGAACAAGGCAGGCACAGTCGTCGTGATGGAGGCGCAGACCGGCAAGGTGCTCACCATCGTCAATCAGGACTGGGCGATCCGCACCGCGTACCGGCCGTGCTCGACGATCAAGCTTGTGACCGGCGTCGCCGGACTTACCGAGGGCGTGATCGATCAGGAAGGTCAGATCAACGATTCGAATTTTGGGATGAGTCTCGACACGGCTCTTGCACGCTCGAACAATGTCTACTTTCAGCGTGTGGGCTCGCGTCTTGGCCGCAGCCGCATGGTCGAGTACGCCAAGAAGCTCGGCCTCGGCGAACGGACCGGCATCAACCTCGACGGCGAGACGTCGGGCCGCGTGCCGGAAGAGAACAGCGACCTCAAGATCTACTCGCACGGCGACAGCTTTGAGATCTCGCCGCTTCAGCTCGCGGTGATGGCCTCGGCGATCGCCAACGGCGGCAAGCGAGTCGTGCCCCAGGTGCCGGTCACCGCCGCGGCCAGCAAGGTCGGGTTCCGGCCGTTAGTCAAAAAGACGGTCGACGTGCCCGACCGCGACGTCGAGGGCGTTATTCCCGGCATGATCGGCGCCGCCGAGTGGGGAACCGCTCACCGCGGCGTGGACGCGAGCCTCGGCATAGCTGGCAAGACCGGTTCGTGCATCACCAAAGGTACCTGGATCGGACTCTTTACGTCGGTCGCCCCGATCGAGAATCCGAAATACGCCGTCGTCGTTGTGACCCGCGGGCAGAGCGAACGCGGCAAATATGCAGCGGCGGTCGCCGGCCGCGTCTATCAGGCACTCGCGCCTCAGATCAGGCCGAGCCGCAACCTTGCGCTGGCCGAGGCGCGTTTTAAGACCAGATCGCGCGTTCCCGACAACGTCGCCAGATCAGTTGCCGACGAGGACGAGGTCGACGACGACGCGGCGGCCGCCAATGAGGCGGCTTCCGGTGATGTCGATCCGAATGCGGCGGCAGCTCCACTGACCGTCGCTCCAAAGCTCCAGCAGAAAGCGGTCGAGCCCGTCCGCAAGCCGCTCGTCACCAAGACGGCGCAGTCGCAGCCAAAGTTTCCGCCGGTCGTCATAACGTACAAAAAGGACGGCTCGACCAATACTAAAAGAGCGGATCAGCCCAGCGGCAGCCAGCGGCCTCGCGTGATAAAGAACAAGTAGCCAAAGATCAGTTTCTCCGCTAACGCACCGGAGCGACCTGCGGGTCATGCTGCCGGTGCCTTTTTTTGGTTTGTCCTTTGTTTCACACGCTTGACACCGTCGCGGGCTCTACGTGATTATTTACCTTTCTGTTCAGCGGGTCCCACAGGCAATTCAAGCGCAGACATCTCTGGCTGTACTGGGTCCAAACCAAGTACAACTTTTGGTTTTGCGAGGACATCTGAGTTCACGCAAAACCGGAGCGGTTCACGCGGTTATGCAGGTTGATTTTTAGGGAAGGAACAGACGCGTTTTTGGAGGAAGCGATTGTGATGAAGACGATTTTTAGATTTTTGAGTTTACCGGTTCTTGCGCTGGCGTTCGTCGCCGCCGGAACCACCGCCGGTTTTGCACAGGACAATCCGTGTGCGGACGACAAGGGCCAGGCCGAACTTTACAACCAATTCCTGGCGTTCCAGAAAGGCAGCGAGCAAGAGTACCAAAAGGCCAAAGACGCGCAGGGCCGGATCGACTACAAAAAGCTCGACCTCAGCCCGCTCAAGTCGATGATCGAGTCGGGCGAGCAGTTTGTAGCAAAGTACAAGACCTGCACGCCGGCGCTCGATCCGCAGCTTAATTATTTTAACCAGAGCCTCGACGCATGGAAGAAGTCTTATCAGCGAGACTCCGAGCGCAAGGTCGCCGCTCAGCTGACCGAGCGTTTTGACAACGCGATCAAGGCGAAGAATTGGGATGAGGTCTATGCTGCAGGCAACGAATATGCGGCCAAGTTCCAAAACGATCCGGGCCTCATCAACAAGCTTATCCCGCTAGCCTTCATCGGTCGTGACGAGTCGTCATCCGCGGCGAAGAACTACAAGTACAACGCCGACGCGATCAAGTACTCCAAGCTCGCGATCAGCCAGCTGCAGGCCGGCGTCAAGCCCAAGCAGGACGGTACGTACGGCGCATTTCAGTTCGCATGCGCGTCAAAGGAGGACTGCCTCAATCAGCTTAATTTCGGGATCGGTTTTATGACCTATTTCGGACAGGGCAATAAGCAGGCGGCGCTGCCTTACTTCTACGAAGTCGTCAAGTCCTCAAATCCGGCGCGCAAGATCGCTGCCTATGATGTGATCGGCGGCTACTACCTCGAGACGATCGGTGCACAGGGGCAGGAGATCGCCAAGCTGATCGAGTCTGCAAAGGGCATTACCGATCCGGAGCAGGCAAAGGCCAAAGACGCCGAGATCAAGGCGAAGATCGCCCTTTATAACGGCTATGTCGAGAGGGCAATGGACGCTTTTGCTCGGGCGTGGAAGATGTCGGATGACAAAGACGCTGCGGCCAAGGCTTATAAAGATAACGTCTACAAAACGCTTCAGGAACTCTACAAGCGTCGCTTTGACAAGGACGCGGGCATCAACGAGTACCTGACAGCCGTTGTCGCTAAGCCGTTCACCGATCCGACGACCCCGGTCGAGCCGGTCTCCGATCCGGAGCCGACAAAGGATGCGGCAAATTCGACAGGAGCGACCACGCCTGCGACGGCTCCTGCGACGGCTCCTGCGACGGCGACGCCGGCTGCGGCAAAGCCAGCTGTTAACCCGACCAAGCCGTCGTCGACCGTCAAGTCGACACCGGCGGGAAAGTCGGCTAAGGCCGGAGCCGCTTCGGCAAAGACGTCGGTCGCCGCCAAGGGCACCCGCCGCGCGGGAGCTAACTAGGCGAGAGCTTTTCAAAAATCTAAAGATCGGATCCAAAGATGAGCCGGGTCACGCTGCGAGCGGGGGCCGGCTTTCTTTTTGGTTTCGTTATTCTTACAATTGGTCGAAATGTCGGCGAATCTGGGAAGTCTAGAACGAGATCTAGGATACAAGTTCAACGATGTCAAGCTGCTCGAGAGGGCATTGACGCACCGTTCGTGGGCGCACGAGAACCACTTGGCCGCGGGTGAGGAAAGCGTGCGGCAGGCCCACAACGAGTCGTTCGAGTTCGTCGGCGATTCGGTACTTGGGCTTGTCATCGCCGAGGAGCTGTTCATCAAAAATCCGACGCTGGCCGAGGGCGATCTGACGCTGATGAAGCATCGCCTGGTCAGTACGGCGACGCTGGCCAAGGTCGCCGCCGAGCTCGATCTCGGCAAGCACCTCCGCGTCGGTTACGGCGAAGAAAAGACCGGCGGCCGCAAAAAGCGTGCGCTGCTGGCAAACACGCTCGAGGCCGTGATCGGCGCGGTCTTTTTCGATGGCGGCTACGTCAAGGCGCGGCACTTTATCAAGTCGATCTTTCGCGACGAGCTCAAGGCGGCGAAGCCCGAGACCTCGGTCGACTACAAGACCCTGCTGCAAGAAAAGCTGCAGGCCCGAAAGTCGCCGGCGCCCGAATACAACGTCATCAAGACCGAAGGCAAGCCGCACAATCGCACATTCTCGGTCGAGGCCGTCTGGGAGACGGGCCGCTCCGAGGGAACGGGCCGCTCGATCAAGGCGGCAGAAATGATGGCCGCCTGCGAAGCGTTAAAGATCCTCGAAAGCAGCGGCTGGGAACACGACCATCACGAGACTCTTTCCTCTAACGGCAACCAATGAGCAAAGCAGAAGCAGAGGCATCAACCGAGAGACAAAAGAAGCCGACGGCCCCGCCAAAATCGACGGCGCGCGAGTACTTCGAATCGTTTGTCGTGACGCTCATCATGGCGATCTTCGGCATGACCTTCATCGGGCAGGCGGTCACCGTTCCGACCGGCTCGATGCAGAATACGATCCTTGTCGGCGACTATCTGCTGGTCAACAAATTCATCTTTACGCCGGGCGGCAACGAAATGCCGTTCCTGCCGCAGCGAGAGATACAGCGCGGCGACATAATCGTCTTCAAGTATCCGGGCAACCGCGCACGGCCCGAGATGGACCGGCGTCGCCGGCCGCCTCTCGTGCCGTACCAGATCAATTACGTCAAGCGCGTGATCGGCCTGCCGGGCGAGACGGTCGAGTTTCGCGACAATCACGTCTATATCAACGGTCAGCTGCTGCCGGAGCATCGCGTTATCGGCGACAACTTTGATCCGCAGGCGGCGCTCGAGACGCGCGAGTTCGAGCCGCGCGAGCCCGACCAGAAGTGGGACGTCTATTACAACTCGGACTCGTTGGACGAGATCAAGACGACCGGGCACCTGTCACGTGCGCGTGTCGCTCAGTACGAGTTTGCCGTGCCGAATAAGCCGATGGTCGTGCCGCCGGATCAATTCTTTGTAATGGGCGACGCGCGCGACGACAGCGAGGACAGCCGTTTTTGGGGATTTGTTCCGCGAGAGCTGATCATCGGCCGGGCGATGTTTGTCTACTGGTCGTGCGACCGCGCCGCGTCAAACGGCAGCTTCTTTGGCTGTCTCTCGCATCCGCGACTGAGCCGCATCGGCAAGTTCGTAAAATAGGGCTGCGCTCGCAGCGATCGGCTGTGGAGTTGTCCGTATTGCCGCTGACTTCAGGCGGCGGCGAGTTCACACATAACCGTTCGCTGAAGCGAACGGCATTATGAAGATAAAGTTCTCAGACGAGGTCTCCGCGGCACTTGCACAAAATCGGCCCGTCGTCGCACTCGAATCGACCGTCATCGCTCACGGCCTGCCGTACCCGCGCAGCGTCGAGACGGCGCATGCGATGGAGTCGATCGTCCGCTCGGCCGGCGCCGTGCCGGCGACGATCGCGATCTTTAACGGTGAGTTCTGTGTAGGGCTGGACGCAGATAAGATCGAGCGACTCGCCACCGACGAGACTATCCGCAAGATCTCTCGGCGCGACCTGCCGATCGCGTCCGCGCGGCGGCTCGACTGCGCGACGACCGTCGCGACGACCGCATTCATCGCGCATCGCGCCGGGATAAGCGTCTTTGCGACGGGCGGTATCGGCGGCGTTCATCGCGGATACTCGCACGACGTCTCGGCCGACCTCGTCGAACTGGCGCGGACGCCGATCGCGGTAGTTTGTTCGGGAGCGAAGATCGTCCTCGATCTTGAAGCGACGCGCGAGTGGCTGGAGACGTTTGGCGTGACGGTGCTGGGATGGCGGTGCGACGAGATGCCGGCCTTTTATTCCAGATCGAGCGGGCTTGCGATCGACCAGCGTGTCGAGTCGGCGGTCGAGGTCGCGGCCGTCTGCGATGCACGCGACGCGGCAGAGCTGACCAACGCGATCGTCATTACCGTTCCCGTGCCGGAGGAGAACGAGATCGAGCGTGCCGAGATCGAGCAGATCCTTGCCGCTGCGCTCGCCGCGGCCGAAAAAGAACGCATCGCGGGCAAGGCCGTCACGCCCTTCTTGCTCTCGGAGCTCTCGCGTCTCAGCTCGGGCCGCACGCTCGAGTCTAACGTCGCGCTTCTCAAAAACAACGCGAGTGTCGCCGCCGAGATCGCGGCCGCGATCACGGCCGGGCGTTGCGATTAACGGCCCGCGACGGCGGCCGACATCTTCTGCTTGAGCGAGTCGAGCCGGCGTCGAGCCTCGGGAGCCTCGCTCGACTCGGGAAAGCGTCTGACGATCTCGCTCCAGCTCGCCCCGTCATAGTGAAACGTACGCTTCGCCGGATCGAACAAAAAGATCACGCCCAATCTGCGATAGCGGTCGAGACTCACAAAATTCAAATAATAACTGTGCTGAGGTGCACCGCCCGCGGCCATCACGCGTCGATCGAGGCGGCTGTTTGCGTCCCTTGATAGCTTGGCCGCGATCTGCTCGAGCAGATCGCCGTACAGCAAAAGCATCGGGGAGCGAAATCGCGAATTAGGGTAAAGCTCAAAAAACGCCTGCACGAGCTCGATCTGGTCAAACCCGTCCTCGGCCTGTGCGAGCCGCGCGAGACGCTCCTCGTCGCCCGCACGAAACTTGCCAAAGACCGCGTCCGCCTGCACCCATCCGCCGGCCGACGGCGGTGCCGAGACTTTGTAGAATCTCACACCGTCGGCCTCGGCCGCGGCGAGGATCTGCACGCGGCGGCCGCGGCTCATCCGCTGGACGGGCGTTGCAAACAGGCTCGGCCGCGTGCGCAGTACCGACAGCCATTCGTCGATCACGACGGCGGTCGAGCCGATCTCGCGTGCCGTCTGTTGAATTGCCGTTCGACCGCCGGGACGGGGCCCGGCCTGGCGGGTTTGGGCCGGCGATGCCGTCGAGCAACAGGCGATCAGAAGGGCAGCGGCAAACAATGGGGTCGTCAGACGCTTTATGTTCATTATTTTGGGGGCGGACCAGATCTACCGCCTGCGGCCGGGGGACCGTCCTTTGGCACTCTCGATCCTGCTTTTCATCCCGGCGTGATGAAAGTGGCAGATAGCGATCGCGAGAGCGTCAGAAGCGTCGTGCGGCTGTGGGATCGCCTTGAGACGGAGCAGTATGCGGACCATCTCCTGCACCTGAGTCTTTTCGGCGTTGCCGTAACCGACGACGGTTTGCTTGATCAAACGCGGGCTGTACTCGGCGATCTCGATGCCTCTCTGCTCGGCCAGCAGCAGCATCGTACCGCGCACCTGACCGAGCTTAAGAGCGACGCCGACGTTGACCGCGTAAAAGGTATCTTCGACCGCCAGAACGTCCGGCGAATAGCGGTCGACGATCTCGTCGACACCTTTGTAAACATTGAGCAGCCGCTTTGAGAACTGCTGCCCCGGACTCGATCTGACGGTGCCAAAGTCGATAAGCGTGTATTTGAGTCCGCTCCCTTCGACAACGCCCCAACCGAGCGTCTCGCTCCCGGGATCGATACCTAAAACGCGCATTCGGTTATATTCGGATGACGACTGAAATTTGCCCCAAAGCTTACAAAACCGCCTGCGGCAAAGCAAGCGTTTTCTAAATCACCTGACGTTTTGCAATAATATCGCCGTGTCGTCAGCAGCAGTCGAACCCCAATGAACGATACCGCAATATCAGTCACGCCTCTGCGAGCCTCGGCGCGCACGCTGCTCAACGGTGCGATCGACTACGCCGGGCTCTTTCCGCCGTCGCAGCTGTCGATGGCGGACGCGGTGACGAATTACGCACTCAACCGAGCGAGCGTCCACAGCTGGATGCTCGGACGATTTGTCGTGCCGGCCGCGAGGCTCGCCGAATTTCGCGAGCATGCCGAACCCTACGTCGCGAATCCCGGCCGCTCGCCCTGGCACCTGAGCGTGCTCGCCGGCGAGGACGTTTACGAGTCGATCAAGACGATCGTTGATTTTAATCGGGACAACGCCGGGCAAGTGATCGCCGACTCTTTTGAGGTCAGGGCGAGCACGCCTTCAAAGATCGAGAATACGGTCGACGCGCTGCCTGATTGGCTTATCGCGTATTTCGAGCTGCCGATCGACGCGCCGCACTTCGCCGAGCTGATCTCGACCGTGGCAGTCAACAAGCAGCGTGCAAAGATCAGAACGGGCGGCGTGACGGCCGACGCATTCCCGCGGTCGCGCGACGTGATCCGCTTTGTCCGCACATGCACGGCGGCAAACGTGCCATTCAAGGCGACGGCCGGTCTGCATCATCCGATCCGGTGCTTCAAGCCGCTCACGTACGAGCCCGACGCTCCGCAGGGCACGATGCACGGCTTCCTGAATTTGTTTCTGATGACGGCCTTTGCCCGGCAAAGCTTTCCGCCCGGGCTGCTCGAGGAGCTGATGGAAGAGGAGTTTGAGGAGGCCTTCAGTTTTTCGGATACGCACGTCGCCTGGCGCGATCACGAGCTCGCTCTCTGGCAGCTCGAACGCACCCGCCGCTTCGGCATCCAGTCCTTCGGCTCGTGCTCGTTCGAAGAGCCGGTCGAGGATCTAAAAGCACTCGGGCTGCTGTAGGCCAAGGGCGGAAACCCGACCGGTAAGGAGGATGTTCTTCCCGAAGGTGGAAACCTGACCGCTCGAGAGAAGTGGGAATCAACGCGATGCCCAACCTGGATAGGACAAAGGCGGAAACCCGACCGGTAGGGAGGGTGTTCTTCCCGAAGGTGGAAACCTGACCGCTCGAGAGGAGGTCGGAATTAACGCAATGCCCAATCTTGATTGGGACGCCAACGAAGCTCCGCTCGCCTATCTGATCACGTTTCGCACCTTCGGCACGTGGCTGCATGGCGACGATCGATACTCGGTCGATCGGCACGGCAAGACTATCTACGGTGCTCCGAAGATCGCTCCGAACGAAAGGCTTACGGCGATCATGTCCGAAAAGCAGCGGAGTGACGATTTTAGGTTGGACGGCAGACAAAGAGCCGTCGTCGAATCTGCGATCCGTGCGGTCTGTGAGGTTCGGGTTTATGCCTTACCGGCCTTGAATGTCAGAACAAATCACGTTCATTCCGTGGTATCGGCGCAGAAACGGCCGGAGTTGGTAATGAACTCCTTCAAGGCAAATGCGACCCGCGAACTTCGCGCCGCGGGACTAATATCTCCCGACCAACTGGTCTGGTCGCGAGGCGGCAGTACCAGATATTTGTGAAAGCCGAGTCACGTCGACCGTGCGATCGAATACGTGCTGTACGGCCAGGGCGAGGACCTGCCGAAGTTTTAGGCGATGGATTGACCGGTCTGGTTTTCAGGGAAGAAGAACACCCTCCCTACCGGTCGGGTTTCCGCCTGCGTGGCCGACCCGACCGAAAATGGCAGAGACACTCAGTTGTGCGAGATAGGCAGAAACCCGACCGGTAGGGAGGGTGTCAAAAGACAAGAAAGACGATGACCTACGAGATCAACGAAACCCACGACCCGAACCTGCGCAGCTGGGTCGAATCGGCCAACGACCCGAATAGCGATTTTCCGATACAGAATTTGCCCTTTTGCATCTTTGCGATTCCGGAGAACAGGGATATGCCTCGAGTCGGCATCCCGATCGGCGACAAGGTCGTGGACCTGTGGGGCTTGTACAGCAGCGGGCTTATCGACTCGACAACGCGTGCCGCAGCAGTTGCGGGGTCTGAGAATTCACTAAACAAGCTGGCCTCCGATCAGAACTCTTACCGAGCGTTGCGAAGCAGGCTCGCGCACCTGCTGTCCGAGGCGGCGGGCGATGCTGATCGGAATGCTCTAGCCCCACACCTAAAAGACCGGTCGGCTTGCAGCTTTTTCACTCCTGCCTTGATCGGCGACTACACCGACTTCTACTGCTCCATCTACCACGCCACGAATGTCGGCTCGATGTTCCGGCCGGACAATCCGTTGATGCCGAATTACAAGTGGGTGCCGATCGGGTATCACGGGCGCGCTTCGAGCATAGTGGTGTCGGGGACGGACATTAAACGGCCGAAAGGGCAGAACCGCAGCGACCAGGAAAAGCCGCCCGTTTTCGGGCCGTGCAAAAATCTCGATTACGAGATGGAGCTCGGGTTTTTTGTCGGGCGTGGGAATGAGCTAGGCAAACCGATACCGATCTCCGAGGCCGAGGAGCACATCTTCGGCGTATGCCTCGTGAACGACTGGTCGGCGCGGGACATTCAGGCTTGGGAGTACCAGCCGCTCGGGCCGTTTCTCGCGAAGAACTTCGCGACGACCATCTCTCCATTCGTCGTGACGATGGAAGCGCTGGCGCCTTTCAGGACGAAAGCGTTCGAGCGCGACCCCGAAGATCCGCGGCCTCTGCCTTATCTGAGCGATGAACAAAACGAAAAATTCGGCGGGCTCGACATCAATCTCGAGGTCTACATCCAGACCGAAAAGATGCGTGCCGAGAATATCGAGCCGCACCTTCTATCGCGTTCCAACACCAGAGATCTCTATTGGACGGTCGGCCAGATGCTCACGCACCACGCCTCGAACGGCTGCAACCTCCAAACCGGCGACCTGATGGCGACCGGCACCGTCTCAGGCCGTGAAAAGCACGAACGCGGCTGCATGCTCGAACTCACATGGCGCGGCAAAGAGCCTATCGAACTGCCGTCGGGCGAGCAGCGACGCTTCCTTGAAGACGGCGACGAGATCATCATGCGCGGCTACTGCGAACGCGAAGGCTTTCGCCGCATCGGCCTAGGCGAATGCCGCGGCCGCATCCTCCCGGCGGATTAGGTCAGAACCGCCTCGCATTAGCGGGCGGGTTCTTACACCGCCGAGACGCCGAGGCGCGGAGAAGAACAAGACAGGAATTTGACCGCGGATTAGGTCAGAACCGGCTCGCGTCAGCGGGCGGGTTCTTACACCGCCGAGACGCCGAGGCACGGAGAAGAACAAGACAGGGAATTGACCACAGATCGACACGGATGCCCACAGATCAGAAAGATCTTACCCATCTTTTCTGATCCGCGCCCATCCGCGCAGATCCGCGGCCAAACATCTCTTGCGGCGTCCGCGTACCAATCCATTTTGCTAGAATCATTCTCATGCCGACCGAAACGGGATTGACCGAAGCGGACGTCCGGCGCGTGGGCGCTCGAGGCGAGGTCGACGATCTCGCCGACGTCATCGCCGTCGAGGAGCCGCTCGAGATCCGCATCGGCTTGCGAGTGAACGGCAAGCTCGAGCACCGCGCGATCTCGATCACGATGCGGACCCCAGGCGACGACTTTTCGCTCGCCGCCGGCTTCCTCTTTACCGAAGGCATCGTCAAGTCGCCGGCGGAGGTCGCCGAGATCAAATACTGCCGATCGATTGCGGATTTCGGATTGCGGATCGCGGATGCAAAGACTGGAGCCGATTCCAAATTCCAAATTCCAAATTCCAGATCTCAAATTTCAAATTCACAAATCTCAAATCCGAAATCCGCAATCCGCAATCCGCAATCGAATACCGTTCGCGTCGATCTCGCTGACGGCGTCCATGTCGACTTCAAGAAGCTCGAACGTCACTTTTACACGACATCGAGCTGCGGCGTGTGCGGCAAGAGCTCGATCGAAGCGCTGCACACCGGTGCAACAAAGATCGACTCAAGATCATTCGAGCCGGTCGGTGCCGAGGTGATCCATCGTCTGCCATCGGCGGCGCTTGCGGCGCAGCTTGCGTTCGAGAAGACGGGCGGGCTGCATGCTTCGGTGCTCTTCGATCGCGAAGGAAAGATCGACACCGTCTGCGAAGACGTCGGCCGCCACAACGCGCTCGATAAGGCGATCGGTCGAAAGTTTTTGATCGGCGAGACGCCGCTCTCCGACCGAATTCTTCTGGTCAGCGGACGGGCGAGCTTTGAGCTTGTGCAAAAGGCTTTGATGGCCGGCATCCCGATCCTCGCGGCCGTCGGCGCGCCGTCGAGTCTTGCGGTCGAGCTGGCGAGTGAATTCGGGATGACGCTGATCGGCTTTGTGCGCGAGGAGCGATTCAATATTTACACCGGCGCCGAGCGGGTCAGGTCGCCGGCGAACGGAGCGTCTTTTTGATGAGCGAGCAAAACGAACAAGCGGAGCTTTCTAACCTGCACGTCAGCGAGCCGCCCGAGACCTCGGCCGGCCGCCATGCGATCGAGAGCGCTCTGAAGCAGGTCTTTGGCAAGGCCGGCGTCGTCCGCGGCGTACGCGGTCTGCTCAATCTGAATCAGAAGGGCGGCATAGACTGCCAGTCGTGCGCGTGGCCCGATCCCGAGCACCGGACGATCAACGAATTTTGCGAGAACGGCGCCAAGGCGCTCGCCGACGAGGCGATGACCGCGACGATCGGACGCGATTTTTTTGCGCGGTACAGCGTCGACGAGCTTGCCGCCCGAGACGATCATTGGATCAACGCGCAAGGACGCATTGCCGAGCCGGTCGTGCTGCGCGAAGGCTCGCAGCATTACGAGCCGATCTCGTGGGACGACGCTTTCCAAATGATCGCGGGTGAACTCAACAACCTCGACTCGCCCGACGAGGCGATCTTTTACACTTCGGGCCGCACGTCGAACGAGGCGGCGTTCTTGTATCAGCTTTTTGTGCGGCAGTTCGGGACAAACAATCTGCCCGACTGCTCCAATATGTGCCACGAATCGACGAGCGTCGCGCTCGCCGAATCGATCGGCCTCGGCAAAGCGACCATTCGACTCGAAGACCTCGAGACGACCGACCTCGTCATCGTCATCGGCCAAAACCCCGGCACCAACGCGCCGCGGATGCTCTCGAGCCTGCGCAAGGCAAAGCAGAACGGCGCTCGGATGATCGCGATCAACCCGCTTCGCGAGGTCGGGCTGATGAGCTTTGTCGACCCGAATCCACAGCATTACAAAAATCCGCTCAGGTACCCGCTCGCGCTCGTTGCCGACCAGGCGACACCGCTTGCCGACCTGCATCTGCCGCTGCGGATCGGCGGCGATTCGGCGGTGATGAAGGGATTGATGAAGTCGCTCCTCGAGCGTGAGCGTGCAAATCCGGGGACGGTGCTCGATCGGGAATTCATCGATCGATACACCGAAGGCTGCGACGAGCTCATCAGATCGGTCGACGAAGCGAGCTGGGACGAGATCGTTAAATATTCCGGCCTCACTCGCGAGCAGATCGACGAGGCTGCGGAGTTGATCGCGACGACCGAGACGATGGTCACGTGCTGGGCGATGGGCGTGACGCAGCATCGCGAGGCGGTGGCGGTGATCAGGGACATCGTCAATCTTCACCTGCTGCGCGGGATGATCGGCAAGCCGCGTGCGGGGCTGTGCCCGGTGCGTGGTCACTCGAACGTGCAGGGCGACCGCACGATGGGCATCTGGGAAAAGATGAAGCCGGAGTTTCGGCTGAATCTGGAAAAGGAGTTTGGCTTCAAGACGCCGCAGCACGACGGCTACGACACCGTCGAGAGCATCGCGGCGATGTGCGACGGACGGGCAAAGGTCTTTTTTGCGATGGGCGGCAATTTCCTCGTAGCCTCGCCCGACACCGAGACGGTCGCCGAAGGATTGA
Source organism: Pyrinomonadaceae bacterium (assembly GCA_046313635.1). Taxonomy (GTDB): domain Bacteria; phylum Acidobacteriota; class Blastocatellia; order Pyrinomonadales; family Pyrinomonadaceae; genus OLB17. The sequence goes on from JBKBYA010000003.1 coordinate 153,908, forward strand.
GAAACTGTCGTTTGACCGTGCAGGTGCTTACCAAGCTCAACCGCACCGCGCTCGTGCCGGGCAAACTGTCGCTCATTCTGCCGTGTCTCGGCCGCTCCGAGATCGACCGGCAAGCGTCGGGTGAGCAGTTTGTCTCGACCGAGAGCACGATGCTCAACGTGCAGATGTCGAAGGGAATCTACGAGCCGGTCAGCGAGCACCTTCGGAGCGAGCCGTGGATCGTCGCGCAGCTTGCCAAGGCGACGCTCGGCGACCGCACGACCGTCGACTGGGACGCGATGGCCGCCGATTACGACAACATCCGCGACGCGATCTCGCGCGTCGTCGCGGGCTGCGAGAATTACAACGAGAGAATCCGCGTGCCGGGCGGATTTTATCTGCCCAATCCGCCGCGCGAACGAGTCTTTAACACGCCGGGCGGGAAGGCGCTCTTTCACGCCTCGCCGATGGAAAAGATCGATCTCGCGCCGGGCCGCCTGCTGATGACGACGATCCGTTCGCACGATCAGTTCAACACGACGATCTACGGTCTGTCAGACCGCTACCGCGGCATCGATGGCGGTCGTCGCGTCGTGTTTATGAACGAAAAAAATATCGCGGACCTCGGCCTCGCCGCGGGCGACGTCGTTGACATCACAAGCCACTTCACCGACCGCCAGCGCCGCGCACACGGCTTTGTCGTCGTGCCCTACGAGATCCCGGTCGACTGCTGCGCGACGTACTTTCCCGAGGGCAACGCGCTTGTGCCGCTGACGAGCGTCGCCAAATTCAGCCGCACGCCGACATCGAAGTGCGTCGTCGTCTCGATCGGGCCGGCGGAGTGACGACCGTGCGGACCGGTCGATTGCGAGCGGCACGGGCTTTTAATACAGCATCAAACGTAAGCTAGATCTTTTTAGTTGGCATCGTCGGTTCGCGAGCGCCTCGGCACTTGTGCGAAAATTACCCTTCACGTCGCGAGACTTTTTTCGATGGATCTCACACTCGACAAATTCAAAGAAGAATGCGGCGTTTTCGGCATCTTCGGCCATCCCGAGGCGTCGACTCTGACGCAGCTCGGCCTGTTTGCGCTGCAGCATCGCGGGCAGGAGGCGTGCGGCATCGTCTCGAGCGACGGCACCGACCTGCACCAGTTTCGCTCGCAGGGGCTGGTCGCCGACGTTCTTGTCGAGGACGTGCTCGTCAAGCTCCGCGGCTCGAGCGCGATAGGGCATACACGCTACTCGACGGCGGGGCGCAATACGATCAAGGAAGTGCAGCCATTTGCCGTCACCTGCCAGCACGGCGACATCGCGGTATGTCACAACGGCAATCTGCCGTTCGCGGCGGCGAGGCGGCGGGAGCTGGAAAAGGAAGGCGCTATTTTCTCATCGACGTCCGACACCGAGACCGTCCTGCACGGCATCGCCCGCACGCCTGCTGCGTCGGTCGTCGAGGCGATCGAAAAAGTTTTGCGCGATACCGAGGGAGCTTATTCGCTGCTGTTCCTGACGCCGGGATCGTTGATAGCCGTGCGGGATGCTCGCGGTTTCAGACCGCTTGTTTTGGGCAAGCTCAACGGAGCCTGGTGCGTCGCGAGCGAAACGTGCGCATTTGACCTGATCGACGCCGAGTACGTCCGCGAGATCGAACCGGGCGAGATGCTTGTGATCGACGATAACGGCTTGCGGTCTCAGAAGCCGTTCGAGCCAAGGACGCCGGCCGTCTGCACGTTTGAGCACGTATATTTTTCGCGGCCCGATTCGACGATCTTCGGCAGGTCGGTAAACGAATCGCGGCACAAGATGGGCAAGCGCCTCGCGATCGAGCATCCGGCCGAGGCCGACATCGTCGTGCCGGTGCCGGACTCGGGCGTGGCCGCGGCGATCGGCTACTCGAGCCAGTCGGGGATACCGTTTCGGCAGGCGATCATTCGCAATCATTACGTCGGCCGCACGTTCATCGAGCCGTCGCAGTCGATCCGCTCGTTCGGCGTCCGGCTCAAGCTCAATCCGATCAAGGATCTGATCAGCGGCCGCCGCGTGATCCTGGTCGACGACTCGATCGTCCGCGGCACGACGTCGAAAAAGATCGTCCAGATGGTCCGCGAGGCCGGAGCCGCCGAGGTGCACGTCCGCATCTCGTGCCCGCCGACCACTCATTCGTGCTACTACGGCGTCGACACGCCGCACCAGCGCGACCTGATCGCATCGCAGATGTCGATCGAGGACGTCGCACGCTACATCGGGGCCGATTCGCTCGGCTACCTCTCGCTCGAAGGCATGCTCGAGGCCATCGGCATAGACGCAGCCTCGTCCTGCACCGCCTGCTGGAGCGGCAAATACCCGACGCTCATCGCCAACGGCAAGGCCGCGGGTTAAAATCGGCGCGCAACCTCGGCCTTTGATTTTTCATCTTAATTTCGTACACTACCACCCCGTCAGCCGAAGCGGCTGCAACCCCTCTTTTGGAAGAAGGGGAGCCGGGGAAAATGGGGGCGACAGGCTTCGACAGGGGCTTGTACAGATCTTTGAATGCACGTCGGGCTTGCTTGTTAGCTCGTTAAAACAACACGCAAAACACAAATGCTAATCAAGAATTAGCTCTTGCTGCCTAGTTAAAAAACTAGCCACAAGTGTCCTGCCGGAAGTCAGCTTGTTGCGACCGGTCGGGGCATAACTCAGTACAAGCTCGGGCACGTTCTCCGCCTGCGGACGAGCCTTAAATTTAGCCGGGCTGGCTGTCGAAGAGGTCTTGTCGATTCACTTACTCTTCGACGGTGAGACAAAAAAAGAGAATCGACTAAACGTGTAGATTTCTCAGGTCGCAACCTTTGGATGCGGGTTCGATTCCCGCCGCCTCCACCAACAAGATCTATCGCCGTGATCGGCGCTAAAAAAGCCCTGCTGTCTTGCAGGGCTTTGCCGCGCTTATCCGGAACTGCGGAGCTATTCGCCGACGAGCTGCCGCCTCAGGTGATCGACCACCTCGCAGTGCTCGGTCTGCGGGCTGAACAAGATCACTTCCGCATCCTTTCCGACTCTTACCGAATGTCCCGGCGGCCAGTAAAACAGATCGCCTGCGTTGACGTCCTCTTCTTCGCCGCCGGCGTAAGTGACCGTGACCTGCCCGTCGATCAGATAGCCCCAATGCGGCGATTGGCAGAGATCACCTTCGAGTCCGCGCAGCAGCGGTGCGATGTCGGTTCCCGCAGCGAGCGAGAAATACTCTGCGGCAAACTTGCCGTAACCGGTCGCGTCCCCGAAATCGAGGGCTTGACGAGCGATCGCCCCGGGAACGTTCAGCCGTTCGGGAACGTCGGACCTTGCAATATGCATATCGACCTCCTGTTCATTTGTGATATTTGTTCGGGGGCGGCAAACAGCGTCGCAGAAAAGCTGATCGCGAGCAACATATGCGGCCGGCCGCCCTCAGAACTCGCCGGGTGCGCACTGCAGACAGACGAGCCCCTCCGAGCGCCACATCTCGACGACGCGGCTGCGGTCCTCGACGACGAAGAGCACTTTTGAAAGATCGATGCCGCGCAGCATTTCGCGTTTGGCCTTAACGTCCGAACGCATATCGCCGTCGGCACGCAGACGCAGCTCGTGATATCTGACGCCCTCACGCTCCATCCAGCGGACGGTTTCGTCTCGATGGCGCTCGTTGCGGCCCGAGCAGAGGATGATGTAGACGCCGGCGTCGTAAAGAATATTGCAGAGCCGCACCATCGAGGCGACGGCCTTGTCGTCGGCCATCCCTTCGAAGAAAGCGTCCCAGTTCTTTGGGTGATGTCTCACGTGGTGCTCGCGCTGCGAGATGTCGGCGAGCGTGCCGTCGATATCAAAGATCACGATCTCGGCAGATGACCTTTTGCCCACGATCTTGATACTAATTCACCGGCGGCCGGCCCGATGGTCATTTGGACTACACTGCGGTTGCCGACGACCGGTGCATTTTGTAGTCTAGGTCTTTTGGCCGCGCGGCCCCGGGCCTCACAGTGGCGGCGAGTTTGATGAACAACGACCTTCCGATCGGCATCTTCGATTCGGGCGTGGGCGGCCTGACCGTCTATCGCGCTCTGCACGACCGACTTCCGAATGAGCATTTTGTCTATCTCGGCGACACGGCCAGAGTGCCGTACGGCACCAAGTCGCTTGCAACGGTCGAGCGATACGCGATCGAGAATGCTCGCTTTCTAACGAAGCATGGGATCAAGCTGCTCGTCGTCGCATGCAACACGGCTTCGGCACTAGCGCTTCCCAAGATAAGGGCGACGATCGGGATACCCGTGATCGGCGTGATCGGCCCCGGCGGACGCAAGGCTGTGGCCGTGACCGAGGCTCAGGGTCATTCGCGGATCGGCGTCATCGCCACCGAGGCGACGGTCGCGAGCGAGCGATACGTGGCTGCGATACGCGGCGCCGGCAGCTCGGCCGAGGTGCTGCAGACGGCGTGTCCGCTCTTTGTGCCTCTGGCAGAAGAGGGTTGGACAGCCGAGCCGGAGACGTACTCGATCGCCGAAAAATATTTGGCCGAGATGAAGGCATTCGGGCCCGACGCGCTCGTGCTCGGCTGCACGCACTACCCGATACTTCGCCAGGTGATACAGGACACCGTTGGCCGCGACGTGACGCTGATCGATTCGGGCGAGGCCGCGGCTGAGGAGGTCGAGACGGTGCTCTTGCAGGACGGACTCGCAAGCGGTCGAGTGGTCTCAGGCGAGCGCCGCCTGTGCGACGATCTAGATCATTTTTATGTTACCGACGCGGCCGAGAGATTTGCCCGCGTCGCCGAAAGATTTCTCGGGAGCCAGCCCTCGATACTCGAGGCCGTCGAAGTATTTGGCAGCGACCGCCTTTGAGGACGCGATCCTTTATGACCTATCAACGAACCGACAATAGAGCTTACGACCGGATCCGGCCGACCAAGATCACTCCCAACATCTCGCCCTACGCCGAGGGTTCGGCCCTGATCGAGGTCGGCGGAACAAAGGTCATCTGCACCGCGAGTGTCGAAGACCGCGTGCCGATGTTCCTGCGCAATAAGGGCACGGGCTGGGTCACCGCCGAATATGCGATGCTGCCCCGCGCGACCAGCACTCGAACGCAGCGTGAGACGCAGCGGCCCTCGGGCCGAACGCAGGAGATACAGCGACTCATCGGCCGCAGCCTGCGGGCCGTCGTCGATCTTAAGCGTCTCGGCGAGCGGCAGATCATCGTCGACTGCGACGTCATCCAGGCTGACGGAGGCACCCGCTGCGCCTCGATCACCGGAGCATACGTCGCGCTCGCTCTCGCCTGCCGCAAGCTCGTCCGCAACGGGCATCTGGCGCAGAATCCGCTAATCAGCGAGGTCGCGGCGATCAGCGTCGGAGTGGTCGAGGGAACGACGATACTCGACCTCGCCTATGTCGAGGACTCGGTCGCCGAGGTCGATATGAACGTCGTCTGTACCGGCTCGGGCAAGTTCATCGAGGTGCAGGGCACGGCCGAGGGCGAGCCGTTCACACGGGCGCAGATGGACGATATGCTGGCCCTCGCCGAGGTCGGTCTCGGTGAGTTGTTCGATATCCAACGCAGCGTACTCGCGCTATAATCGTTGGCGCCTTCCGCAGCAATTCCACCGTTGCGATGCGAGCTCTGCCGATCCGATTCGGGAGCGGTCTTATGCCGACACGGATAACCACTGCCGACCTTGCACGGCTCAAGCCTAAAGATCCGTCACCGATAGTCAGCGTCATCGGCACGACCGCGCTCGTGCTCATCGCGCTCGTGGTCACGTCGCTGCTGTGGAAACTCGCCGACCGGCCGGTGACGGCGCCGCTGTTCTTTGCGGCCATCGTTCTGTCGACGTGGCTCTTCGGATTCAGGTACGGGATCGCGCTGGCAATGCCGCTGGCGGCTTTCCTGATCGAATACTTTTTCGTGCCGCCATTCTATGCGTTGAGCGGGAGCCGCGACCAGATCATCCGCTCGCTCGTGCTTGTGGTAGAGGGCGCCGTACTGGCATGGCTGACGTCGAAGCTGAGCCTCGCCAGCGAAGAGATCTCGACCTCGCGCGAGGAGCTGCGTGAATTGACGAAGCACCAAGAGACGCTGCGCGAAGCCGAGCGAAAGCGTATCGCGCGCGAGATCCATGACGTGCTGGGTCAGGAGATCACCGGCCTCAAGATGAAGATCCATCTAATGAAGCAGCGTATGAAGCTTAGCGACGAGGTGGTCGGCGAGCTCGAGGAGATCAAGGAGATGGCCGACTCGATGATGTCGACCGTTCGCCGGCTGTCGGCCGAACTCCGGCCGTCGCTGCTTGACGACTTCGGACTCGTAGCGGCCATGGAGTGGGAGTCGGGCGAATTTGAAAAAAAGTCCTCGATACCGTGCGTCTTTTACTCCGACACCGAGGCGCTCGACCTCGGTGCCGAGGCTAACACGGCCGTTTACCGGATCTATCAAGAGGCGATGACAAATGTCGCCCGGCACTCGGATGCGAGCCTCGTAGTGATCGAACTCGCGACCGCCGGCGGCGACATCGCCTTGACGATCCGCGATAACGGAAAGGGCATCGATTTTTCGGGATCGCGGGCCAAGACGACGCTCGGCATTATCGGGATGCGCGAACGGGCCCGCCTCATCGGGGGCGAACTTAACGTCAGACCAGACCCGTCCGGAGGCACGCGAGTAGAGCTCGTGGTGCCGGGCGCCGCGAACGAGCTCTTGCCTGCCCAGGGAGGTGCCCGATGATCAAGGTCCTGATCGCCGACGATCATACGATCGTCCGGCACGGCTTAAAGCAGATCCTGGATTCCGACAACGATATACATGTCGCCGGCGAGGCGCAGAACGGCAACGAGGTTCTCGGATTTGTCAGGGACAATCGTGTGGACGTGGTCGTGATGGACATTACGATGCCCGGCCGCAACGGACTCGAAACGCTAAAAGAACTCAGGCGCGGCTGGCCGGATGTGCCGGTCGTGATACTCAGCATGCATCCGCAGGACCAATACGCGGTCAGGGTTCTGCGTGCGGGAGCTTCGGGGTACGTGACAAAGGAGAGCGCTCCGGACGAGCTCGTCGCCGCGATCAAGCGAGCTCACAACGGGCAAAAGTACATCAGTCCCGATGTCGCAGAGCTGCTCGCCTTCCATATTCAAAAAGGGAACTCCGACGACCCGCACAAGCAGCTTTCAGATCGCGAGTTCGAGGTGTTTGTAATGATCGGGCACGGCAAGTCGCTGACCGAGATCGCCGAAGAGCTTTTTATCAGCGTCAAGACGGTCAGCACATACAGGGCCCGCATCCTTGAAAAGACAGGTCTTCCGAATAATGCGGCAATAACAAAATACTGCATGCAGCACGGGCTCGCGTGACCGTCACGGTGTAGGAAATCGCCTACAATTAATATCGGCAAATCCTGACTATAAAATCGGACACGGGCCGATTGGCGGATCTCTCGATCAGAATTACCTTATTACTGGCGTCCATTAAGTTTGGGTGGAAGACTGTGACGCTGTACAGGAGCGGCCTCAAAAGGGCCGCTTTTTTTGTGTTGAGTAACATTCCGTAAAACATCTCCGCCGATCTCTGCCGACAATCCCCACGCCGCGCCGCAACTCTCAAGGACATTACAAGCGAATCAAGGCCCGCAAGCGAGCTCCGCGTCGTCCGTCAGACGGTAGGAAACTGCCGAGATTCATGCTGAAAAAATACTACACAAAATGCCGAATCGGGCCGATAGCGGGCGATCTTATCGTGTCCTATCCTCACTATGGCGTTCCAAGCTGGGTGGAAGCATGTGACGCTAGCGTGGGGGCGGCGCCGATAAGAGTGCCGCTTCCGCGTGCAGATCGCGAGTCGACAAGGCCCTTACGCCCACACTCTCACGACTCGATCAAGAGCGAGCAGGTCCGCATAACCAGGTATGAAAGAGAGTTCACGTCCACTGATCCTCAGCCTCCACCACGTCGGAGCACCGCCTCGCTCGGCCAGGATCCGCGGGCTTTTTACGACACCTTCGCTGCTTTCATTTCAATTGCGGTGGCTTCTGCGATCAGGCTACACATTCACTACCCTCTCGCGCGCATTCGCCCGGCCCGATCGTCGGACGGCGGTCGTAACTTTTGACGATGGTTATCGCGACAATCTTACGGCCGGTCTGCCGGTCCTTGAAGAACTGGGAATTCCGGCCACCGTCTTTGTGATCACCGGCGATGTCGGTAAACGGGGCGTCACATGGAGCGAGGCCGGCGATCCTTTGCCGTCCGATATGCTCGGCTGGGACGATCTGGCCTTACTCCAATCGAAGGGCTGGGAGGTGGGCAGTCACGCCGACCAGCATATTCACCTCGCACGGCACTCGCCCGAGGTGCAGTTGTCGACCATTTCGTCGTCGATCGACGCGATCTGCAAAAATCTCGGCAGCAGGCCCCGATCGTTCGCTTATCCGTACGGCAGTTACGACGAGACAACGAAGCGGATCGTTTCCGATTGCGGATTTGAGCTTGCCGTTACCGCCCGCAGCGGCGTCGCGAGCGGCCGCCATCAAGAGAGTCTTTTGGAATTGAGCCGGATACCGATCGGCGGCCGACGCTTCTATCACTTTCTGAAGTGTTTCAACCGCACGCGACGAGCCCTCGGCGGCCGGGAGTCGGCCCTCAGGGCTCTGGATCTGCTGCTTGGCCCGAGTCGAGAAGGGCGGGTCGGACGTGCCGAGGCTGCGGCCCCTTTTTACATACCAGCAGATAGTGCCGAGCAATGAGCGAGCGCAGCGGATAGTTGCGGAGTTTGTGGTCGAGGCCCCGGTTCGATTCACCAAAGATGAAATACAACAACTGGATCGCGTAGATCGGGAGCCCGATGGCGAGCCAGAGCCAATCCACCGACCTCCCTACGACGTACCTGACCGACTCTACTTCAAGACCCGCGTCCTTCAGAACCCGCACAAGGGTGTGCATCGGGACGACCTTCCACGTTTGAGCGTCGTCATCCAGAAAAGCCTTGTACTGTCCAAACCGCCCGAAGAGAAAATAGAGAAATCGGTCTCTGACGGTCAAAAGGTTGTCGTTTGTGACCACGAGCCTGCCGTCATCCTCCAATGCATCTCTCAGCAGCCTGAAAAAATTGAGTGAGTTGTCAAATTCCATCACGCCGCTGATACAGCTGATCAGCCTGCACGGCTCGGCCGGCAGGTCGTCTCTTGTAAGGAAGGCCGCGTCGGCCTGGGTAAAGTGATGAGCGAACTTTTCGTCCGGGCTCGAGATATCGATCCCGAAAGTCGCGGCATTCGGGAAAAATACTTTCACCGCATCCAGGAGATCGCCGTCGCCGCACGGCACGTCGAGAATGCTGAACGCGCCGTTCGCGTCGGCCGATCCAAGAAAGGCCTCGATAACAGAACGGTTAACGCCTCGGCAGGTATTGCCGCGCGGGATCGTGTCCAACCTCGGATCTTTCGTCATCGCGTCGGATTATCGCACGAAAAATGACCGACCGGTCTCTTGCTCTGCGGCGTCGATTCAGCTTTCGGACCCGAATTGCTAAACTCTACAAAACCACCGAATTGGAGATAGAGTTGAACGAAAGACAATTTGAAGGAAAGACCGCGATCGTTACCGGCGGCACTCGCGGTATCGGCAAGGCGATCGCACTTGAATTTGCACGGCGCGGCGGCAGCGTCGCATTCAATTACGTGCGCAGCGCCGACGAGGCCGAAAGGCTTAAGGCCGAGATCGAGCAGCTCGGCGCGCGGGCGTTTGCGGCGCGGTGCGACGTTGCCGACACCGGCGCGGCGGCCGACTTCGTCGGTCAGGTCAAGGACGCATTCGGCACGATCGATCACCTCGTCAACAACGCGGGCATCACGCGCGACCAGCTCATCATGCGGATGAAAGAAGAAGATTGGGATGCGGTCATCGACACCAATCTGAAGGGCGCATGGAACTTTTCAAAGGCCGTGCTGCGGCCGATGATGCGCAACGAGACGGGCGGTTCGATCCTCAACATCACATCGATCTCGGGCGTGGTCGGGATGCTCGGCCAGACCAACTATTCGGCCTCCAAGGCCGGTATGATCGGTCTCACCAAAGCTCTCGCCAAAGAGATCGCGAGCCGCAATATCACGGTCAACGCACTTGCGCTCGGCCTGGTCGAGACCGAAATGGCGTCGGAGATGAACGCCGAATATCGCGAAAAGATACTCGCGCAGATCCCGCTCGGCCGCCTCGGCAAGACCGGCGAGGTCGCCGAGATCGCGTGCTTCATGCTCTCGGACGCGGCCCGGTACATCACCGGCCAGGTGATCCAGGCTGACGGCGGCCTGGCGATGTAGTACCGCGCTTCAAAATGTCGATCCAGAACGTACGAGAAGAAATCGACCAGACGACCGGCCCCGAGCCGGTCGAGATCGGCGAGGAGCTTGCGGGCCGCGGCGAGGTGCCGGTGCCGTGGTACACATATACGTTCGTCATCTGCATTCTTGCGGTGACGGTCGCGCAGCTTGCGACCGATCTTGACGGCTCGATACTGGCGGCGGGTTTTGTCAAACCGGAGTTCGCGCGGGGCGAGTACTGGCGCATCCTTACCGGAGCGACGGCGCACGGCGGTCTCGCTCACGCCGCGCTGAACGGCTACGCGCTCTACAGCTTTGGCCGAATATTCGAGCTGCTCTCAAACCGCGCTCACCTCGCGATAGTGATGCTGATCGCGGCGGTCGCGGGCGGTCTGCTTAGTTTTGCTTTCGTGCCCGAGGGCATCTCGGTCGGCGCGTCGGGCGGCATTGTCGGGCTGCTGTCGTATCTGGCGGTCTACGCCTTTAAGCGGTACCAGTTCATCTCGCCCGAATTCAGACGCAGCCTGCTGATCAATATCGGATTCATAATATTGTTCGGCCTTGCTCTCTATCAGCTGATCGATAACTGGGGACACATCGGCGGGCTTATCGCCGGAGCGGTTTACGGTTTTGTGCAGATACCTCGCGACCCGTACGTCGATCCCGCCGTCGCGTCGCCCGCGACACAGGTCGCCGGCGTGATCTGTCTCGGCGCGTATATCGCCGCGTCGATATTCAGCATTCTCCTTATCCTGAAATGGCTCTAGGCCCAGGATCTTCCGATCGAAACGATGCCGCGCGTCAGAGTACACCAGCACGTCAATCCGCTTGCTCCGTTTTACCGCCAGGCCCCGCAGCCGGTTGACCTCGGAACGGCGTTCGCCGACCCCGAGAGGCCGCTGCTGCTCGACATCGGCTGCGCCCGCGGCCGCTTTTTGCTGCGAATGGCGGCCGCCGAGCCGTCGTGGAATTATCTCGGCGTCGAGATCCGCGAGCCGCTCGTCGCCGAAGCTAACCGCATCGCTGCCGAACAGGGGCTGACCAATCTGCATTACGTCTTCTGCAACGCGATGCTCTGGCTCGACCGGCTGCTGAGCGACATTCCCGACGGACGGCTGCAAATGGTCACGATCCAGTTCCCGGATCCGTGGTTCAAGAAAAAGCACGCCAAGCGAAGGATGGTGAATCCGGATCTGATCCGGGCCGTGATGGAAAAGCTCGCCGACCGGGGCCGGATATTCGTGCAGACCGACATCGAGTTCTTGGCCGAGGAGATGTTTGGGATGTTCCGCGCCGACGAGCGGCTGAGCGAGATCGAGGCAAAAGAAAATCCCTTCCCGGTAAAGACGGAAAGGGAAAAAGCGGTCGAGGACAAAGGGCTGCCCGTGTATCGGGCGATGTTTGAGCGGCGGTAGCTACTTCCAGCTCTTTTCCTTTTTGAATCTCTTCACGACCATATCGCGGCGGAGCTTTGGCAAGTGATCGATGAATAGCTTGCCGTCGCAGTGGTCGGTCTCGTGGAGGAATGCGCGGGCCGCGTAGCCCTCGGCTTCGCGCTCGAACCATTCGCCCTTCTCGTCCTGCGCACGCAGGGTCGCCTTCATCGGCCGGACGACGACAGCCGGGACCTTGCCGACCGACAGGCAGCCTTCGTGACCCGATTGCTCGCCTTCGGTGTGGATGATCTCGGGATTGGCGGCGATCAATTTGATCCCGTCGCAGTCCATTACAAAAAGTCGAAGGTTCAAGCCGATCTGCGGCGCCGCGAGGCCGACGCCCTCGGCGTCGTACATCGTGTCGAACATGTCCGCGCACAAAGCCTCGAGCTCGTCGCCAAATTCGGTCACCGGCTGCCCGACCTTGCCGAGCACTTCGGCCGGATATTCGCTGATCTTTCTGATCGCCATCGGCGTTATCTGGGGATCACGCCCTGACGCGAGCTGCGGCGAAAGCCGCGATGAGTATTGAATCCCTTCTCCATCCGCGCCACGCACTCCCAGCACACGACGCGCCGTTCATTGGTCGGCAGCAGCCACTCGTTGTAATGCTCCATCACGCGGTCGCACTCGTCGCAGCGAGCTGGCGGCCTTTCGTTTATCTTCGGATCGAATGAATCAACCATCTCGGGCTCAATTCTCCTGAATATCACTGATCTGATCTGTCGTCAGTTTAAAACGAGCGTCGGCAAAATGCCACGCCGACAAAAAAAGCGAGCGAAGGCGGCCTCGCTCGCTGCGTTCAAAAAAGATGTGCGTGTCTATTCGGGCTGGCCCTTGCAGTTCGGCCCGTAGAGTGCCGGGATCTTGGTGCTGATGATGGGGTAATTCTCGGCCTCTTTGTTCTTTTCGAGCCACTCGGCGTACTCCGGCGGGTATGACATATCCGAATAGATCGCCTCGACCGGACACTCAGGCAAACAGGCGTCGCAGTCGATGCAGGTGTCCGGATTGATGAGCAGACGATCGGGCAGTTCGTGAAAGGCCTCGACCGGGCAGACCGCGGCGCAGTCGGTGTATTTGCAGTCGATGCAGGGCTCGGTGACGATGTAGGTCATCTTGTCTCGAAAGTCTCCTTAACTTATCGAAAAACCAAAGTTAGAAGCTAATATTCAGAACAAAACTTGTCAAACTTAAAGGCCCAAATGATAGAATGCCCTAAACCCGAGCTTAGACAATAGTTGTAGTTCCACTGCGAAATCGGATGAAAAAGATCAAAGCTGAATATGAATTGGCGCTGGACTTTTTGCGCGTGACCGAGGCCGCGGCCATCGAGGCCGCAAAGACGATGGGCCAGGGCGACCGCAAGCATTCCGACCACGTTGCCGTCGAGGCGATGCGAGAGGTGATGGATACGGTGCCGATGAAGGGCCGCATCGTAATCGGCGAGGGCGAGCGCGACGAGGCCCCGATGCTCTACATCGGCGAAGAGGTCGGCGGAGGTTCGTTTTCGGCGGAGGCTCGCGACGGATTTCCCGAGGTCGACATAGCGGTCGACCCGCTCGAGGGGACCAACCTCTGCGCGCTCGGCGCGAATAACGCGATCGCCGTGCTCGCCGCCGCCGAACGAGGGGGCCTGCTCAACGCTCCCGACATTTACATGGACAAGATCGTCGTCGGCCCGTCGTGCCGAGGCGCGATCGACATCGACGCGCCCGTCGAGGACAATCTCAAGAATATCGCCCGCCGCCTCGGCCGCGATGTCGACGATCTGACCGTCATCTGTCTCGACAGGCCGCGGCACAAACAGCTCATACAGGACGTGCGAGCGACCGGGGCCCGCATCCGCCTGATCTCCGACGGCGATCTCTCGGCGGGCATCTCGGCTGCGGTCGCAGGCACAAACATTCACGCACTGATGGGCATCGGCGGCGCTCCCGAAGGCGTCCTGACCGCCGCGGCGATGAAGTGCCTCAACGGCGAGATACAGGCCAAGCTCGTCTTTGACCCGTCGCGGCTCGGAATCGACCGCACAAAGGTGCCGCCCGAGGCCGAGGTCATGAAGCGGCTCCACAAGATGGGCATCAGCGACCCCGACAAGATCTACGACACCAACGACCTCGCTCCAGGTAAGCGGATAATTTTCGCCGCGACCGGCGTGACCGACGGAGCGCTGCTCAAGGGCGTTCGATTCTTCGGCGCGGGCAAGCGGACGCACTCGCTCGTGATGACCACCGAGAACAAGATGATCCGCTTTGTTGACACGGTTCACGTCGAGGGCGGGCCGGATGCGGTGATCAGATTCTAGTGGACCCGTAGGTCCTATAGGACCGATGCGACCTGTATGACCGATTCAAGACCCTACGTCCTCGATCTCGACCAGGTGGGTGCCGACGACGTCGCGCTCGTCGGCGGCAAGTGCGCGAGCCTTGGTGAATTGTTTCGCGAGCTGACCGGGCAGGGCGTGCGCGCGGTCGACGGATTTTCGACGACGAGCCACGCGTACGAGGTGCTGCTCGAGACCGGCGGCGTGCGAAAGCGTTTGCAAAAGCTGCTCAAGGGACTCGACGTCGACGACCTCGCAGAACTCGAGCGCGTCGGCGCAGAGGCGCGGCAGATGATACTCGACACGCCGTTTCCCGACGAGGTGGAACGTTCGATCGTCGACGCCTACGACCGACTATGCGAGCGTGTGGGGAAGCGTGAATGCGAGGTCGCCGTGCGCTCGTCGGCAACGGCTGAGGACCTGCCCGATGCTTCGTTTGCCGGCCAGCAGGACACCATCCTGAATGTGAAGGGCCGCGTAAGGCTGATCGAGGCGTGCCGCCAGTGTTACGCCTCGCTCTGGACCGACCGCGCGATCTCATACCGTCAGACAAAAGGATTCGATCATTTCGATGTCGCACTCTCGATCGGCGTGCAGCCGATGGTGCGGTCGGACGCGGCGTGCTCGGGCGTGATGTTCACCATCGACACCGAGAGCGGATTTCGCGATGCGGTCGTGATCAACGGTGCGTGGGGATTGGGTGAGGCGATCGTGCAGGGAATGACGACGCCCGACGAATGGATCGTCTTCAAGCCGACGCTCGATCTCGGATTTCGCCCGATCGTCACACGCAAGCTCGGCAGCAAAGAGGTCAAGATGATCTTTGCCGAGGAGGGCCCGGGCACTCAGGTCAAGGACGTCGTCGAGACGCAGCGAAACCGCTTCTGTCTCGCGGGCTTTGAAGTCATCCAGCTCGCCAAATGGGCGTGCGCGATCGAGAAGCATTATTCGCAGCGTGCCGGCCGCCACCAGCCGATGGACATCGAATGGGCAAAGGACGGCGTCACAGGCGAGCTCTTTATCCTGCAGGCACGGCCCGAGACCGTCCACGCGCAGAGCGACCAGACCTATATCGAGCGGTACAGGCTCACGGGCGCTCACGGAGCTCCGCTCGTGACCGGCGTCGCCGTCGGCGACAAGATCGGCCAAGGCACCGCGCACATTCTCAACGATCCTGAAAAGCTGCGCACCTTTCGCGAGGGCGAGATCCTCGTCACGACGATGACCGACCCGGCGTGGGAGCCGATCATGAAGCGCGCCTCGGCGATCGTCACCGAACGCGGCGGCCGTACGTGTCACAGCGCGATCATCAGCCGCGAGCTCGGCATCCCGTGCATCGTCGGCACCGGCAACGCGACCGAGGTCATTCGCAGCGGAACGGAGATCACCGTCTCGTGCGCCGAGGGCGATCAGGGAAACGTTTATTACGGCCGTGTCGATTTCGAGGTCGAACGGCAGGAGATCAGCGACAAGCAGCGGCCGCGAACGCAGGTGATGATGAATGTCGGCGACCCGGACCACGCCTTTGCCGTCTCGCGTCTGCCGAATGACGGCGTAGGACTTGCCCGGCTCGAGTTCATCATCAACAACCACATCGGCATTCACCCGATGGCGCTCTGCAATTATCCGAACCTGCGCCGCAAGGAGGACGTCGAGGAGATCTCAAAACGCATCCTCGAGGAAGATCCTAAAGAGTTCTTTATCCGCAAGCTCGCCGAGGGCATCGGCCGCATCGCCGCCGCCTTTTATCCCAAGCCTGTGATCGTGCGGATGTCGGACTTCAAATCGAACGAGTACGCGATGCTGATCGGCGGCCGCGAATTCGAGCCGCACGAGGAAAATCCAATGCTCGGCTTTCGCGGCGCGTCTCGCTATTACGACGAGCGTTACCGGCCGGGCTTCAAGCTTGAATGCCAGGCGATGCTCCGTGTTCGCGAGGACATGGGCCTGACGAACGTCAAGGCGATGATCCCGTTCTGCCGCACGGTCGAAGAAGGCGAAAAGGTCATTCAATTGATGGCCGAGTTCGGTCTCGTGCAGGGCGAGAACGACCTCGAGATCTACGCGATGTGCGAGCTGCCGGCGAACGTGGTCTTTGCCGACGAGTTCTTAAAGGTATTTGACGGCTACTCGATCGGGTCGAATGACCTTACACAGCTCGCGCTCGGGCTCGACCGCGACTCGGAGATGGTCGCGCACCTTTTCGACGAGCGGAACGGTGCCGTTGAGAAGATGGTCGCGATGGCGATCGACGCTGCGAAACGCAACGGCAAGAAGATCGGCATCTGCGGGCAGGCACCTTCGGACTATCCGGAGTTTGCCGAGTTTCTCGTCGAGCGCGGCATCCATTCGATCTCGCTCAATCCCGACACGGTCATCCGGACGACGCAGCACATCCTCGAAACGGAAAAGCGGCTCGGCATCGATCGGGCCGGCATCGAAGCGAGCACGACCGTCGCGAGCTAGCGCCGGTTAGAGCTAACGAGCGTGACCGGGACCGCAGAAAACTACATTTCCAGAGAAACGCGCTCGCGGTTTCGCAGACAGGCCCGCCAGGTTTGGTCGGCGGCCGCGATCTTCACGTTTGCGTGGCTGATCCTCATCGCGATCGCGCCGGTGTCTCGAACGGCCGGCCGGATCGGGCTCGCCGATCTCGTCTACGGCTTCTTCGGGTTCTTATGTCACCAGATGCCGGAGCGTTCGCTGCATTTGGCAGGTGAGCCTTTAGCTGTGTGCTCGCGATGCTTTGGAGTGTATTTCGGTCTGTTTGCGGGGGTGCTGGTCTATCCGCTCTTCAAACCCGTCGATGCGATCGAGCCGCGTTCGCGGCTGTGGCTTTTCGCGTCGCTCCTGCCGATCGGCGCGGACTGGGCGTCGGGAGTGCTGGGCATCTGGGACAATACGCACCTCTCACGCTTCGGCACCGGCGCGATCCTCGGCGCGGTCTGTGCGTTCTACATCGTGCCGGCCGCCGTCGAGCTCGTCCGAAGCCTCGCATATCGACGGGCATTAAAAAGGGCCGCCTAAATTTGGCGGCCTCAAGCTAATCTAAATCCGTTTCCGATATCAATTTTCGATAGCGTGTTCGGCAGTGCCTGTCGGGCACCCCTCGATGGTAAGTTTCATTCTAACCATACGCTTTTGGTTTGGCAAGGCTTGTGAATCTTCGACGGCCGAACTTTCGTTGACTGCCCTCCGTAAAAGGTGGAAGATTACGAAAAGGAAGACGCTCGATTATGGGTTTTTCACAAGATTCGGCGGTCGCTGCGGCCAGACGCGATCTGGCGTCCAGGCTCGGTGTCGATGAGAGCACGATCGACGAGGTTTCGGTTGTCAAGACCGATTTCCCGGATATGTCGCTCGGAGCACCGGTCGACGGTGAGATGTCAGCGCAGATGATCGCGACCGGCTGGCGCATCGACCTTGCGGCTGACGGACAAAATTACGAGTACCGCGCCGACAAATATCAGCTTCGCCTGCGCAACTTCAAAGGTAGGAATTACGTCATAAACTCCTAGATACTTCAGCACGGCCGAAACGCCGCAGGAGCAGTACCAATATGAACCGCAGTAACATCTGGATACACATCGGTCTTGCGGCCGTCGTGATCACGTTCGCCGCCGTGCTGGGGCAGATCGACCGCTGGAAAAACTCGCTTCGCACGCCGAGCGGCTCCGAAGTCATGCTCCGCGCATCGGACGACGCCGAGCCTGCAGGTCGTGGAACCGGCGAGCCCGAGGTCCTCGTCAGATTCAAGCCCGGCGTGACGCTCGGTGCGATCAGGTTTGTGACCGCCCGTAATCACGACGCCGTCGCCGACGAGATCGAGTCGGTCGGCGGGCTCGTCGCGATCGACGATCTCGACGACGCAGACCCGCAGGCGGTTGCAGACCAGTACGCGCGTATGAGCGATCTGGTCGCGTACGCCGAGCCGAATTTCGAGATCGAGCTTGACGACCCGGCTCCCGGACGTTCGACCGCCGACGGCGATCCGAATACATACGAGTACGGCCAGCCGAACGACCCGCAGTTCGCCGATCAGTGGGCGCTGCACAACGTCGGGCAAAATGGCGGCAAACAGCGAGCCGACATCGACGCGCTCAAGGCGTGGGCGAGGACGCACGGCAGCGAGGATGTCGTCGTCGCCGTGCTCGACAGCGGCGTCGATTATACGCATCTCGATCTGCAGTCGAATATGTGGATGCGGCCCGAGCGGATGCCGGCCTATATCGACGACGAGCTCGGCTCGTTTGACGACGAACGCGGATTTGACGTCGATGCCGGCGTCTCGGGCGACCCGATGGACGACAACGGCCACGGCACGCACGTCGCGGGCATCATCGGAGCCGAGGGCGACAACGGCGAGGGCATCGCCGGCGTGAACTGGAACGTCCGGATCATGCCGCTCAAGTTCCTGGGCCGCGGCGGCTTCGGCACGGCAAAGGACGCGATCGCCGCGATCAACTACGCCATCGACCGCAAGAGCAAGGGCGTGAATATCCGCGTCATCAACGCAAGCTGGGGCTCGACGTCGAGGTCCAAGGCGCTCGAGGACGTCATCCGCGCGGCGGGCGACGCGGGGATCTTGTTCGTCGCCGCAGCGGGCAATAACGGCACCGATAACGACAGGCGTCCGCACTACCCGTCAAACTACGACCTGCCGAACGTGATCAGCGTCGCGTCGCTCGACAATACAGATCAGCTGTCGTCATTCTCAAACTTCGGCGCAAAGACCGTGCACATCGCCGCACCGGGCCGCGAGATCCTCTCGACCTGGCTCGGCGATCAATATCGCGAAGCTTCGGGCACCTCGATGGCGACGCCTTATGTTTCGGGTGTGGCGGCGTTGATCGTTGCCAGCGACCCGAAGATCACCGTCGCGGAGCTCCGCAAGCGGCTGTTGAATTCGGTCGACAAGATCGACGCGCTTGCGGGCAAGGTCGCGAGCGGCGGCCGGATCAACGCCGCAAAGGCGCTCGGAGAATAACGAGTCGGATGCACACTGGACGGCCCGGCCGGCTCGCCCAAGCCGCCGAGCCGTTTCTCTATTGCGACAGACGTTTACCTTGCTTGCCAACCGTAAAAAAACTAGAATTAGCCGTTGTTTGTTCAATGCCGACAGGCCCGATCCTTTACGTGCTCCGCGCTGCAAGATAGATCAGTAGTTTTGCAGGTTTGATCGTACTTAATGAGAGAGTGTCAGCTCTGTAAGCACTGTTTCACCGACGACGTCGCCGCCTGCCCGAATGATGGTATGCCCACCGCGCACACCATCAACGGCGAACCGGTGCTCGAAGGCAAATACCATCTCGAGCTCCGCCTCGGGCAGGGCGGGATGGGCGTCGTTTACAAGGCGCGGCACGCATACCTAAAGACCTATCACGCGATCAAGATCATCCTGCCCGACCTGGTCGGCAACGACCCGCAGCTCGTGACGCGCTTTCGTCAAGAGGCGCTCGCGGCCGCAGCCATTCGTCATCAGAACGTCGTCGCCGTGACCGATTACGGCGTGATACAGGGCTCGATTCCGTTTCTCGTGATGGAGTACGTCGAGGGCGAGTCGCTCCACGACCTGCTCGCTCGCGAAAAGCGCTTGTCGCCCGAGATGGCCTTCGAGCTGATATCGGCCGTCTGTGCGGGCGTCGGCGCGGCGCATCATCAGGGCATCGTTCACCGCGACCTCAAGCCGCTGAACATAATGATCTGCAAGGACAAGCCGAGCATTTCACAGGCGGTGAAGATACTCGACTTCGGTCTGGCAAAGATCAAGTCCGGCGAGCTGCTCGGGTCATTCATACAGGCACAGACGACCGGGCTGATGGGCTCGCCCTACTATATGGCCCCCGAGCAGTGGTCCGACGACGACCCCGACGCGAGGTCAGACATATACTCGCTCGGCGTGATGCTTTTTCAGATGATGACGGGTGATGTGCCATTTAAGGGCTCGTCGATACCGGCGATCATGAAAAAGCACATCAGCGATCCGCCGCCGACATTTGCCGAGGTCGGACTCACGGTCACGCCCGAGATCGAGCAGGCCGTCCGCCACACGCTGCAAAAAGATCCGGACAACCGGACGCCGACCGTCGAGGCGATGGTCGACGAGCTCCGCGCGGCGATCTATCCGGCGGGGATCGGCATTCAAACGGCGGGCGGCGGACACAGCCTGCCCGTTTCGTCGCTGAATATCCGCACGCAGCCGCCGGGCTCGAACGTCTACGTTGACAACGTGCCGGTCGGCCAGACGCGCGAGGACGGCTGGATCACGCTCAACGGCATCCAAAGCGGCAATCATCTCGTCCGCGTCAGTCACGACGGATTTGAAGACTGGCTCGGCGACGTCGTCTGCGACGGCCGACCGCAGATGGTGCAGGCCGAGCTTCGCGCACGCGGCGAAGGCGGGGCCGCGCCGGCTGATGTCGGGCAGCGTTCGATCGGCGGGAGCCGCAGCATCGGGACGACGAGCGGATTTTCGAGAACGACACCCGAGATCGAAGAGGGCGACCAGACCATACTTCAAAACGTAAATACCGGTCCGGGCATCTTCTCCGACGCCGAAAGGCCGGCGCGCTCGACATTCTTTTCGCCTCTCGTCATCGCGATGCTCGTCGTCGTAGGGCTCGTCGGCTTAGCGGGAGCGGGCCTTGCCGGTGCGTATCTGCTCGGCGTTTTTGGGCCGTCGCGGCCGGCCGACACGCAGACTAATGCGAACGCCCGGCCGACAGCCTCGCCATCGCCGGCCTCGTCGACGGGCCCGGCGACCAGGGCCGAGATGGTATTGATCCCGGGCGGCACATTCAAAATGGGACGCAACGATGGACGCGAGAACGAGCGCCCCGAACACGAGGTCACGGTCAAGCCCTTTATGATGGACAAGACCGAGGTGACCAACGCCGAGTATTTCGAGTTTGTTAACGCGACCGGCCGCCGTCCGACGCCGGCGCATTGGGTCAACGACAAGCCCATTCCCGGGCAGGAGCAAATGCCCGTTCGTTTTGTGAGCTACGACGACGCCATGGCTTTTGCCGAGTGGCGCTCGCAGCGCGACGGCGTGGCGTACCGCCTGCCGACCGAAGAAGAATGGGAGTTTGCCGCACGCAACGGCGCCAAGGCCGATCTGTACCCGTGGGGCGACAAGTACGACGCCAAATGCGCCGTGCTCGACGAGCCGAGCCACGAGCCTAAAGCCGTCGGTTCAAGGTCTTGCCCCAACCAGTGGGGAGTCGTCGATCTGATCGGCAACGTCTTTGAATGGACGAGCTCGCCGCCGTCGCTCTATCCGGGCAGCCCGGGCACGCTCAAGCCTCTCAGCGAGTCGTACTATATGGTCCGCGGTGGCTCGGCGCTGTACAAGTCGACCGGCCCGCTGGCGATCACCGCGACTTTCCGCCAAGAGGTTCCGGCAAAGAGGACCTTGGCCGAGCTGGGCTTCAGGCTCGTGAGGTCGCCGTAATGAGCTGCATCGGTCTTTGATCGGCACGGGGTCGGCAGGCTCCGTGCTTTTTTATTCTTTGCCGATACAGATGGGCCGGGAGCGAGCGGACTTTTAGATCGACGCGGCCGGATGCTAATGTTCTGAATATCGGGTCCGACGTCGGCTTCGAGGTCAGTCGGCCCGGCATATATTATATGAAGCGGATATTTCAGCACGTTCTCTTTTTTGTTTTGGCGGTCGCGGTTTCGTCGATGACCGGGTGCGGCGGATCGGGCTCTGTCGGCGCTCCGGACAGGTCCGCGGCGCCGGCCCGAAAGACTTCGGAATATCCGCCGCTCGCCTCGGCCGTCGCTCAGGCCGACATCAAGAATCTTGACGGTTCAACATTCAAGGTCGCAGACAAAAAGGGCAAGGTCGTGCTGCTGAATATGTGGGCCACATGGTGCAGCCCGTGCCGCGCGGAAATGCCGGCCCTTGTCCGAATGCAGGACGCGTATCGCGATCAGGGATTTGAGGTCATCGGTCTGAATACCGCTGACGAGACCGTCGAGCAGATCAACGAGTTTACCCAGTCGATGGGCCTCAACTACACCATCGCCTGGCCCGACACGAGGACGCAGGCCGAGCTGCTCAAGATCAGCAAGTTTCCCGGCATCCCGCAGAGCTTCCTCGTCGACCGCGACGGCAATCTTCGCGGCGTCTTTAAGGGAGCGAATCCGGCCGACATCCGCAAGATGGAAGAGCTCGTCGGCAAGGTCGTTCGCGGCGAAGATGCGGCCGTCCTGCCGCAGGACGAGCCGGGCAACGGCCCCGCTCAGACCGAGGCCGCGCCGATGCAGTCGCCCGGCAGCCCCGATAACCGGAGCAACGCGCCGTCCAAAAAGTAACGCCTCGATCTAATCCTCAGCCCGCTCGATCGGCGGCACGCGCGGCTCGACCAGCACGGTCTTAAAGCTCGCGAGCCGCACCAGTCCCAGTGCCGAGCCCTTTGGCTTGTTGACGAATTTTTTCTGCGTGTAATTGACGGCCGCCTTTGTCTGCTTGCGGCCGCTGCTGTAAAAGGCGGCGAGCTGCGCCGCCTCGAACAGCGTCTTTTGCGGAACTTCCGTCCGGTTAGGATTGCGGACGACGACGTGCGACCCCGGATAATCTGCGGCGTGCAGCCATAGGTCGTTTGGGCCGGCGACGCGAAATGTCAGGTGGTCGTTGTCGGCAGCCTTCTTGCCGACAAGGATGTCGTAGCCGTCGCTCGAACGGAATCGCCTCGCTCCCCTGAATTGAGCCTTTGCCCTCGTCTTTTCTTTCTGCCGCGGCGCTGTCTCGGCGGTCTTGCCCGCGGCTTGTGAAGTGTCGGGAAGTTCGGCGTCAGCCGTCGAGCTGTCCAGCTCTCGCAGCCGACGTTCAAGATCGTCGATCTCCGCCCTCACGGTCTCGAGCCGTGCGGCGATCTCGACCGCCGCGTTGCGGGCGCGGGTGTAGCGCTTGAAATACGACTCGGCCGATTCCGTGAGCGGGCGATTCTCGTCTACCTCGATCTCGATGCGGGGCAGCTGCGGGTCAAAGAGATCGGTCACCGAGATGCGGCCATTCTCGACGCGCGCGTCTGCAAGGTGAGCGAGGATCAGATCGCCGAACTTCTTCCAACGCCCGGCGTCGCCGTGCGCGGCGAGATCCGACTCGAGCCGGCCGATCAGCTTGCGGCGGCGGGCGACCTCGGCCCGCAGTCTTGATCGTGCCGCGTCGATCCGCGAGCGGGCCGCCTGCTCGGCCTCTCGGCGAAGAAAATACTCGTCGAGCACCTTCGATATCGACCCCGCAACGTCCGGCGTCACGGGCACGCCGCCTTCGCGCCGTTCTCCGCCGTTTGCCGGCCGCTCGGGCGGCGAGTATCTCTGGCCGACCTGCTGCCCGTCGCCGCGCGTCTCGCGCATCGATGCGAGAATGTGGCCCGCCTCGTCCAGCACAAAAAGATTCGACGATCTGCCCGTGAGCTGGACAACGAGCTTCTTCAACGACCGTGAGCCGAAGTCGTCCGTCGTGTCGAATTCGAGAACGAGAACGCGCTCGCTCTCGACCTTCGCGACCGAACGCAATGCGCCGCCGGCGAGCAGCTTCTTTATCGCCAGATGAAACTGTCCCGGCGGCGTGGCGGCGCGTTCGAGGTCTCTGAGCCGCCGCTCGACGAGGTATGCCCGCGGAGCGGCCGGCTCGATGCTGATAAAGAGGTACTGCGAAGAGGGAATTCGCAGATCGATCGCTAAACGCGTCCGCGCCAGCGGGAAGATGCGGCCAAGCCTGCGGCCGAGTGCCGCGTCACTTATCTCCCGGCTCACGGCGGCGATCTGCGCGTCGTTCATCGATACAGTCTATTGGGCCAAAAACAAAAGATCCAAGACGAGCCGTGAGGCGGATCGTCCTGGATGAATTGGGCGTTTAGAAAAACTTAAAAAAAGCCTAAGCCTCGGTCACGACGATCGTGCCGGCGGCCAGGTCGTGCGCGGCACGCTGCTCCTCGTTAAAGAACATCGTCAAAAATCCGATGCCCGCCACCGGCAGCGTGAGCAAGTAGACGGCCGCGTTGACCGCCGCCTGGTGAAAGGTCGGATAGTCGTTTGCCTCGACATCGATCAGCTCGAGCGAGAACATCCGCATCCCGATCGTGCGGCCGTACATCCCGACCGACACGGTCATATAAACGAACATCACGATCGACAGCGTGGCGGCAAATGCCAGCAGTCCGGACATCGTGAACCAATCGCCGCCCATCAGCACAAAGGGCAGCAGCAGGACGGCCGCCGCAAAGCTGCCGATGATCAGGTCAAAAAGTCCGGCGTTGAATCGCACAGAGATCGGTGCGAGATCGTCGATCGTCTCTTCGTCTTCGGCGGCGGTCTCGTCGGCCGCGGTCTCGTGTATCGCCTCGAGCTCGGCCGCGTCAAAGGTCTCATCGGTCGTGAGCGGGCCCAAGGTCGGCCGTGCCGCCGCGATCGACTCGTCGCGGGCTGCGATATCGTCCGGCTCGTCGGCCCTCTCGGCCGGTGCCGCGGTCGCGAGTCGCGGCAGCTTGTTTGTGTCGTACGGCTTTTCGATCTTGAATGTCGGCACGAGTCTCGGCGACGGCGGGCCGGCGAGCGGCTTGCGCTCGGCCGGTCTCGGCAGTGCGGGCTCGCTGCTGCGTGCGACGACGTTGAATCTCGCCTCGCGGGCCGCGGGCTGCGCCTTCGGCGCCGTATGTGCGCCTGCCGCCGGCGAGAAGCCGTTTGCCTGCGGCTGATTTGCAAATGTCTTGCGCGAATGATCGATCCGCTTGAGCGCGTTGGCGACGCGCGGGTCGGCGATCGGCTGCTGCGGCTCTGCCCTGGCCTCTGTGAGCGCCGGCTCGGCCTTTAGCGCGTTGGCGCCGCTGGTCGCCAGGCGCGGCTGCGATCGCGTGACCGCGGACGCCTGCGTCGCGGTAGACTGACCAGCTGCCGACGCTCCGCCGCCGCCGGCAGCTACGCCGCGGCGCTGTCTTACGGAATTTTGTAATTGGAGCCGCCAGTCGGGCAGGGCGCTTTGCTTGGCCTGAAACTCGACCAGCGTCGGGCTCGTCTTCGGCGCATGCAGCTCGCTGGTCTCGCGGTTGCGCTCAGCTGTCGTGGCCGCCGGCGGCTGACCGGCGACCGCTCGCGGCAAGGGCGTCGGGTGCTCGCCGATCTTGGTCTTTATTTCGGACGGCAGCGAGATAGGCGGGTTTGCTTGGACCATGTCGGCCGGTCTCTGCTCGCCGCCTGCATTCACGCCGGGCATCGAAACGGGCCTCGCCGCCGGAGTGCCGAAGGTGATCTTGGACTGTAATTCTTCACGCACCGAATCATTCATCATCGCTCCGCAGCTCGGGCAGATCGACAGAGTCGGCGCCAATTTTCGATTACAAACGGGGCAGTTCATAAGCAGATCGAAACGCGTTTTCAGGGAAAAGTTTTTGAGCGAGATCCGGGTGAATCTGTGTGGATACTATCAGAGTTTACTTTAAGGGGTCAATATTAAGCCGATGAAATAGCGAAACTTCCACAAGGCTGTGGAAATTCCGGAATCCAGATTCCAAACTCCCAATCCAGATTCCAGATTCCAGATTCCAGATTCCAGATTCCAAATTCCAGATTCGGCGTCAGATCCCTGAGTTTCGCAGCGCTGCGTCAACGGGGCAACTAGTGGCCGGAACTTTGAATTTGGAATTTGGAATCTGGAATTTGGAATTCGGGATTCGGAATTTACAGCGGCTGCCGTCCGGCAAAGCCGGCTTCGACCTCGTGCCACCATTCGATCTGGTCGCCTTCGCCGAGCTGCCAGCAGAGATAGACGACGCGGCCGGAGCGTAAGGAAGGGAAATCGATAAGGCCGCGGGCGTGATCTTTCAGTTCGACGCCGGTCTCGGCGAGCTCGGTCATAAGGCGGCCGAGGTCGTAGAGGGTCTTGACATATTCGGAGCCGCCCTCCATCCCGCCGCCCGAGCTTGCCGCCGCTGCGGCTGCCGCTGCCCTGTCGCGCAGCTCGCCGACGCGCTCGTAGAGGGCACCGATCCGCACGAGCATTGGCCTGAGCCGAGGGATCATCTCGTTAGCCTCGCTGACGGTAAAGAGCTTCATCGGTCGTCTCTGATCCTCGTATATCCGCTCTCGCCGCCGCCCTGAGCGTCGGTCTGCGGGGCGCGTGACTCGTGTATCGAGTGAGAGCTCCCGCGATGGCCGCCCTGGCGACCGCCCGGCCGGTTCGGCTGATTGGTCGTGTGAGCCGCGGCATCGTCCGGCGGGACGAATGACGGCACGTCGTAGTCGCCGGCAGCATTCGCCGCGTCCTTGCGGATTAGATCCGCGATGTCGCCGAGATCGATAAAAAAGTCCGCGACGTCGATCAGTTTGGGAGCGGAATTGGAACGAAAGCCCGCGACCTCGACACGACATCCCTTATACGCCACGGCGTTGATCGCGTAGACAAAATCTTCGTCGCCCGAGACGAGCACCGCCGTATCGTACCGGCCCGCGAGGCTCAGCATATCGACGGCGATCTCGACGTCGAGATTTGCCTTGCGCGTGCCGTCGTAAAAGGTCTTGAGCTCCTTCTGCACGACGCGAAAGCCGTTGCGCCGCATCCACAGCAAAAATCCCTGCTGCCGCTCGGCTCCGGCGTCCACGCCCGTGTAAAAGAATGCCCGCAGCAGACGGCCGTCGCCGAGCAGCACGCGGAGCAGCTTGTTGTAATCGATATCGATGTTGTGGAATCTGGCCGCGTGAAACAAATTGTTGCCGTCGATAAAGACGGCGACACGCCCGCGATGACCAAACTGCCAGGATGAGCTCGTTCGGGTGTCAAACTGCATCTCGCTAGTCCCCTTTGATTGAATTTCGGGCCTTAGCGGGTCGCGAGGGGCAGCAGCTGAGCGGCGCCTGGGGTTGAAGGATAGAAAAGAACTCCGTTCTCCCTCACCGGTCTTTACGCCGGAAAAGAGCGGGATATTCGATTGCGCAAATTCTTTTCAAATATGCCGATCGACGGTCAAAACAGTCTCTTAAAAGTTTATTTCAAAACGTCAGCGACAGCGGTCCGCGATCCCTAAAGCCTGCACATAGTTTGCAATCTTCGGCTCACCGAGGTCAAGCAAATTGCCCGTCGCAATGCTAACATCGCAAAGCGCGAGACACGCCTATGCACACGCCCGACGACGACGAGATCGAGCGGCTCGGCCGCCTGCCGGTGACCGCGGAGAGTATCGGCTTTGCCGCGGACGAGCTTGCCGCGTGCGGCCGCTGCGGGCGGATGAACGCGCCGACGCGGGCGGCTTGTCTCTACTGCGGGGCGGCGCTAGATGTCGATCGATCAACCGCGATGCGCGAGCTTCGCAGGGCCGACGATTGGGAGCCGGGATTTACGGTCGCCGCATCGGGCCCGAGCGGTGCGGCCGCATTTGCGGGGGCGTTGATCGGCTGCGACGCTCGTCTGGTCGAGCAGCTGCTCGCGACAGGCGAGATCTTGCCTCTCGTTCGTCTCGCCGACCGCGAAGATGCCGATGTCGTGCGCGGCGAGCTCGAGCGGAGCGGAATGCAAGCATTCATGTTTGCCGACGACGAACTTATGCCGTCACGTCCGCCGCGGCGGCTGCGGCGGCTAGAGTTCAGCGGCGACGGCGTCGTGCTCACTCCTTTTAGCGAGGCCGACGAAGCGGTGGAGGTCGCCGTCGCGAAGATCGCGCTTGTCGTGAGCGGTCTCATTCGCCGGGTCGAAACCTCGGTCTCTGGCCGGCGAAAGCGAGGCGAATTCAAGACCGGCGAGACGACCGAGATGTCGTTTGACGAGAGCGTGCTCGACGTCTACCGTGCGGGTGATGCGATCGGATACAGGGTCGTCACGACAGGTTTTGACTTTTCGGGACTCGGCGGCGAGATGGCGGCAACGGCCGCGGCCAATATTGCCAGGCTCGCCGAAAGGCTCGTCGAGAAATGCCCGTCCGCTGCGTTCGTCGACTCGTACAGGACGGTCGAGCATTTGCTCAGAGACGTCTGGCCGCCGGCGGCATCGAGCGACTTCACGGGCCGGCAGCGGACCGGCCTGATGCGTTCGGGCTACGGCCGCGTCGATCGCTCTGACACCGCAGCGACATTTACGCGATTTTCGCGAATGCAGTATTACCTTTTATGAAGAGATCGCGACCAGCCGCGAATGCAGATCGCGGACGGCGAAAGCAAAAACATTCCACTATAGACCAGCGCCGCGAGACGCCGCGTCCACCCGACTCATCGATGATCTACGGCGTGCTCCCCGTGCTCGAGGCGCTCCGCTCGCGGGCACGCAGCGTCGAACGCGTCGTCATCGCCGAGGGCGTGCGCGAGCATCGCCTCGCCGAGATCGCCGAGGCCGCGCGCGGGGCCGGCATTCGAATCGACCGGATCTCGCGAGACGCGCTCGACCGCCTGGTCGAGCCCGGCGCAAATCATCAGGGCGTCGCCGCATTTGCCGCCGCCGTCAGCTACGCCGAGGCCGACGATATACTCGACGCCGCGTCGGAGCCCGCGCTGCTGCTCGTGCTCGACGGTGTCGAGGACCCGCGCAATCTCGGAGCGATACTTCGCTCGGCGGAGTGCGCGGGCGTGGACGGCGTATTCATCCCGTCGCGCCGCGCCGCCGGTTTGACCGACACCGTCGCAAAGGCCTCTGCGGGAGCCGTCGAGTACGTCAAGGTCGCAAAGGTCGGCAACGTAAACAATCTCATCGCCGAACTCAAAGAGCGCGGTATCTGGGTCGTCGGCGCGAGCGGCGACGCCGAGTTGACCCATACCGAATGGGACTGGACGCGGCCCACCGCTCTCGTTATGGGAGCCGAAGGTCACGGCCTTCACCGTCTCGTCGCGGAGAACTGCGATGCGTTGGTAAAGATACCGATGTATGGAAGAATATCTGCGCTGAACGTCTCGGTCGCGACCGGCGTAATCCTTTTCGAAGCGAGGCGGCAAAGGTCCGAGGGAGAGTGACGAGCAATGTTTTGTCCGAAATGCGGAACAGATAACCCAGACACCGGCAGATTTTGCCGCGCGTGCGGCACGGCGATCGGCGGCGTGTCAGACGTCATTGCCGCTCAGTCGGCGGCGGCCGCGCCGGTGCTCGACAAGAGGGGAAAGCGCGTGAGCCTCGAGGGTGCGATCACAAAGCTCTTTATGGGCGTCGCGTTCATCGCGGTGTCGCTCGCTCTCGGTTTGTCGGGATCGGGAAAGAACTGGTGGTTCTGGATGCTGATACCGGCCTTTGCGATGATCGGTACCGGCGTCGCGCAGATCATTCAGCTAAAGCACGCAATGAAGGGCGGCGTTCGCTTTGCAGAGAGCGAGCGGCTGCTCGAGCCGCGGGCCGCGACTCCGGGACTGCCGCCTTCGCAGACCGCATACGTTCCCGCGGAGTCGCGCTACAAGACCGGCGATCTCGTTCCGCCGAGCGTCACCGAGGACACGACCCGTCATCTCGACAGCAGCTCCGAGGGCGAGACGATGACGCTGCCAAAGGTCTAGCCAAGCTTGCGGCGCAGGCTCATCTTGTGACCGCTTAACCGCTCGAGAAGTCTCAGATAATTCACCGGAAAGATGCGGCTCACCGCGCTGATCAGCCGAGCGTCGGCGCCGATGAGGATCCGCTCGCGGCGACGCCGGATGCCGTCGACGATGACGTCGGCCGCGCGCTCGGGCGCGGTCCGCGCAACCTTGTCAAAGAATTTAGCTCCTTGCTCCTTCCACTCCTTCGGCGTGGCGGCGCCGAGCCTCGAGCGGCGCGCGATATTGGTCTTAATGCCGCCGGGATGGACCGCCGAGACGACGATGTTGGTCCCGCGGAACTCGTGCCTGAGGCTCTCGCTAAACCCGCGCACGGCAAATTTTGACGAGCAGTACGCGGTCTGCTCCTCCGGCGCGATAAAGCCGAAGACGCTCGAGATGTTGACGATATGCGCCGACTCCTGCTCGCGCAGGATCGGCAAAAAGACCTTGCAGCCGTACACGACGCCCCAGAAATTTACCCCCATCAGCCACTCAAAATCGTCGAGCGAGATGTGTTCAAAAGTTCCGAGCAGGCCGACACCGGCGTTGTTGACGAGATGCGTCACGCGGCCGTGAGCCGCGACCGATTCGTCCGCAAATCGCCGAACGTCCTCCAGCCGCGAAACGTCGACAATGTGCGTCGTGACCGAAACGTCTCGATCGGCCGCCTGTGCGAGCGCCGCGGTCTCGGCGAGGCCGGCCTGGTCGATGTCGGCGATCGCGAGCCCGGCGATCCTCTCTCGCGCCAGCCGGACGGCGAGAGCTCGACCGATGCCCGATGCGGCCCCGGTGACGGCCGCTACGCTTTTGCTGTTGAGCGTCATCTGTTTTCTGGTGAAAGGCCGCGAACCTTACCGGCGCGTGACGACAGCGCGCGCATTGCCCGCGTTGCCGTTCACGTCAAAGACCCGCAGCGTGATCGAATATTCGCCAGCCGCCGTCGGCACGGCGACCGTAAAGGTCTCGGTGGGCGAGTCGGCTATACGGTCGTCAGGGTAGACGGTGATCCATTCGCCGCCGTTGACGCTGTATTCGGCCCGGGTGATGTAACTCGCGCGGTCGACGGCGGCAAAGATCACCTGCGACGCCGACGAATTTTGCACCGTCACCGACGGCGCCGTGTTGTCGATGTCGATCGGATCGGTCGTCCGCTCGCCGGAGAGCGCCGATGCCGCGGGATTGGAGGGCGTATCGCGCGCGACGATCTTGAAAACGTATCGGCCGTCGGCGAGCGACTGACCGTCGATGGTGAAAAACGTCTGCTCGAGCTCGCGGCGGAGCGGGCGGAAATTCTGCTCCGACACTTCGCGATAATAGATGTCGTAGGCCAGCTTGTCGCCGTTGCGGTCCTCGGCCGTCCACTGGAGCGATCGTGCGGCTCGCTGGTAAACGCGGCGCGGCGGAGCGGATGCCGACGGTATGCCGAAGGTCGCCGGGTCGAGGCCCGACAATTCGATATTCGGATCGATCTGCGGCGCGGGGTTTGGCACGAGGCCGACGTTGGCCGGCAAAACCTGGATGGCGAGCACCTCTGGTGCGAGATTTTGCGGGAGGAATGCGACACTCACTTCGCTGAGCGACGCAGGCGGAGCGTTCGACGCCTTGAGCACGGCCCGCCACTGCAGAAATCTCGCCTTGGGACTCTTGACCTGGGATGCGGCCGGCGTGGTCCAGGAGCTCCAGGTCTCGTTCGGCTTTTCGGTGTTGCCGCTGCGCGTCTCGATCTCGATGGTGCCGGTCGATCGCCACCAGATTCGTCCCCAATCGGCCGCGGCCTTGGCGTCGAGCACCGGCGATTCGTACGTGCCCTCGGCCGACGGGGCCGTGCCGATCCGGTAGAGAGTGCCGGGATTGCTTGCGGCGGCGATCATGCCCGCAGCGCTTGGGACGAGTCTCGAGATCTGCCCCGCGTCTGACTGCAGCAGGAGCGTCTCGCGCCCCGCGTCCGAGACGCCGTAGACCCGGCCCTTGTCTGACGTGCCGATCGTCACGCCCCCTGTCTCGGCCGCTGCGATCGAAAATGCCGTCACCGAGGGCGACGTCCAGATGACCGAACTGCCGCCGTCGGCAGCGATGCGGTAAACGGCCGAGCGTGCCGACGCGATGTCGAATCGGCTTTTTGCCGGCGCCGCCTGCGCTCCGTCGGGCTTGTCGGCGGTGACCGGCTTGGCATCGGCCGCCGCGGCGTTGGCGTCGGCCGGCTTGGCCGTGCTCGCTCCCGCCGACTCGGCAAGAGCGAGGGCGTAGACCGCGTCGTTCGCTCCGACGGCGAGATCACGTATCTCGCGCAGGCTCGAGTCGAGCACGCCAAACGGCTTGCCGTCGGCGCCGAACCGGATCACGAGCCCGCCCGGATCGGTCCCCGCGTACAAATTGCCGCGGCGGTCGGCGGCGAGCGAGACGATGTTGGTCTCGCTCGTGTCGAAAAGCAGCGAAGACTCGGGCGTCGCTCCGCCTGCGCGGACGCGATAGATCTTGCCGCCGTCGCCAGTCCCGACGGCGAGACTGCCGTCGGCCATCACGGCGAGCGACCAGATGTATTTTTGCTTAGGCTCGAAATAGACGCTCGGCGTTCCGCTCGCCGCGTCAAGGCGATAGACCTTGCCGTCGGGCGAGGTCGCGGCAAAGATCTCGCCCGTGCGCCCGACAGCGATCGCCGTCACATTCAACTCGGCCAGGTCCGCGAGCAGCGCGCCGCGGCCCGACGTGTCGACCTTGTAAACGCGGCCTTCGGCGCCGGTGCCGAGATAGATATTTCCGCTCTGATCGACGGCGGTCGACCAGATGTACGGCTGCTCGGTGCGGAATATCTCGGCGAGCTTCGGCGCGAGTGTGATCGTCCCGTTATCGTCGATCGAAACGCCGCGGGCATCGCCGCGCATCACCTCGGACCGCGAGTTGACCGTCCAGACCGACGGTCCCGACGCGATCGCGGCCGGAGCAAAGAGAGACAACACTGAAAGAAGTATCGAAAAGGACTTTTTCATTTGTTTGAGACGTGCAAGAGTTGCCTAAGTCTAAACACAATTCGTAAAAAAAGACACCGCCTCGATCGACGGTGTCTCGCCTTTGCGCCAGAGGCGCGCGGGCGGCGTATCAGCTCTTGGCTGGAGCGTTCGTGCTGCGGCTTTCGGCCATCCGGTCGAGCACCGCCGCGGCGTCCTCGCCGGCGATGAAGTGGACCGCGTCCCGCAGCTCTTCGGCGTCGCCGGTGATCAGCCTCGCGCTCCGCTCGCGGGTCATATACGCCCAGAACCACTCGAACATCACCGCGACGCGATTGCGGAAGCCGATCAGCAAAACGACGTGAAGAAAGAGCCACATCATCCAGGCGACAAAGCCCGAGAACTTCCACCCGCGCAGGTCCGCGATCGCGCGGCTGCGGCCGATGGTCGCCATCGTGCCTTTGTCGACGTATTCAAAATCGACGCGAGGCCTGCCCTCGAGATCGCGAATTATGTTTGCCGCCACATGATCGCCCATCTGCATCGCCGCCGGAGCGAGGCCGGGCACGGGCTCGCCGTTCTTTTGCTTGATCGACGCCATGTCGCCGATGACAAAAACATTCTTGTGATCGCGCAGCGAAAGGTCGCTCTCGACATATACGCGCCCCGCGCGGTCGGTCTCGCCGAGAGCTCGGCCGAGCGGCGAGGCGGCGACGCCGGTCGCCCACAGCGCGACGTCGCACTCGATCCATTCTTCGCCGACCTTTACCTTGCCCTGAGCGAGGTCGGTCACAAAGCTGTTGAGCCGAACCTCGACGCCGAGCTCCTCGAGCTGCCGCTTGGCGCTCGCCGAGAGGTCGGGCGGGAACGTGCCGAGCACGCGGTCGGAGCCTTCAAAGAGGATGACGCGCGCCTCGGTCGTGTCGATCGCCATAAAATCTTTTGCAAGCGCCTGCCGCGCGATGCCCGCGATCGCTCCCGCGAGCTCGACGCCCGTCGGCCCGCCGCCGATGACGACGAAGTTTATGTCGTCACGCCGGCCGGTCAGATACGCCCGCCGCTCTGCCAGCTCAAACGTCAAGAGCACTCGCCGGCGGATCTCGACCGCGTCCTCGATCGTCTTCAGGCCCGGCGCCGACGTCTCCCATTCGTCATGGCCAAAGTACGAGTGCCGCGCACCCGCGGAGACAATCAGGTAATCGTACGAGATGGCGGAGCCGTCCTCGAGGCGGACGAGCTTTTTGTCCTTATCAAAACCGGTCACCTCGCCGAGAATGACCTCGGTATTCTTGTTCTTGTGCAGGATGCGGCGGATCGGCGAGGCGATCTCGCCCGGGCTGAGCACGGCGGTCGCGACCTGGTAGAGCAGAGGCTGAAACGTGTGGTGGTTTTTGCGATCTACGAGCGTCACCTCGACCGGCTTGCCGCCGAGCGCCTTAGCCGCCCAGAGGCCGCCAAAGCCGCCGCCGATTATTACCACCCGAGGTTTAGCGCTCATAAATTTCCTCGATCGAACGCGTCAGGCATCCGGCCGCTCTCGTTCTGATCTTAACGTCCGGCGCCGAAGTCGAAAGTCTCGGCGCAGACGCTCTGAAGGTAACCCCTTCAGATCAGAGCGGCGAGGTTGATTATTCCTGCGGTACCGGAGAGGCCGCCTCTATACTCCGACAAAACGAGCGTAGAGCGAGCGTGCGATCGATGGGTCGTCCGTTCCGCGAATGATAGCGCGGCCGTCGCGAAAGACGGTCAGCTCGTGCTCGCCCTCGCTGAAGCGGACAAGATACTCGTTGTGCCTGACGCCGCCGGCGGTCGCCGAAGCGATCCGCTGTGCGAACGCATCGAGATCGAGCTGCACGGGCCGCGGCGGCGCGATCTGGACGGCATTGCGGCCGCAGAGGACCGCGGAGAAGTCTTGCCGCTCGGCGTCGAGAAACTCATAAACCGCTCTCGAACCGCAGGCCTTGCAGTCCGCGTTCGGCCCGCCGAGGCGGATCTTTCGCCAGTCGTTCTGCCAGATGTCGAACTGCATCAGCGAGCCGTGCAGCGCTTCCGTCTTGCCGACGAGCAGCTTGATCGCCTCGTTGACCTGCACGGCCGCGACGGTCGCGATGATCGGCATTATCACGCCCGCCGTATCGCAGGTCGGCGAGCTGCCGGCGTCGGGCATCTCTTCAAAAATGCAGCGCAGGCAAGGCGTCTCGCCGGGAATGATCGTCATCGTCGTGCCGTAGCTCGAGACGGCCGCGCCGTAGATCCAGGTCTTTTGATGTTTGACGCAGGCGTCGTTGACGAGATAGCGGACCTGAAAGTTATCGGTGCCGTCGATCACGACGTCGCAGCCGTCGATGAGCTGTTCGACATTCGAGTTGTTGACGTCGGCGACCATTTCTTCGACCGTGATCTCGCTGTTGATCTCGGCGATGCGGCGTTTGGCGGCGACGGCCTTTGGCAGACGCTCGGCGGCGTCGGACTCTTTGAAAAGCGTCTGCCGCTGAAGATTGGTGTACTCGACAAAGTCGCGATCGACGATGCGAAGCCGACCGACGCCGGCACGTGCGAGCATCTCGGCGTGCGCGGCGCCGAGCGCTCCGCAGCCGACGAGCAGCACCCGCGAGTCGAGCAGACGCTGCTGACCTTCGCGGCCGATCTCGGGGAAAAGTATCTGGCGGCTGTATCTTTCGTTCATCTGGTTGCGAGCTTTTTCTCTGCCGCGGCACGCATCGCGGCGGTCGGAGCCTGGTCGAGGCCGGTCCAGATCGTGAACTGCATCGCGGCCTGCGCGGCGAGCATATCGAGACCGCCGAGCGTCGCGCAGCCGGCCGCTTTGGCCTCGCTCAGCAGACGCGTCTCGACGGGATTGTAATTCAGATCGTAAACGAGCGAGACACCCCGAAGCTGCTCGGCGCGTGCGATCGAACGCTCCTCATTCTCGCCGCGAGTGCCGAGCGGCGTCGTGTTGACGACGATGTCGTAGCCCGAGAGATCGGTCGCCCCGCGCTCGTCGCCGGCGATGCGAAGCTCCTCGATCGTAACGCCGAATTCGTCGGCCAGGTCGCGGGCCCGCTCGACGCTGCGGGCAAAGACGGTGACCGCTTCGACGCCTGCGTTTCGCAGCGCGTAAACGCACCCCCGCGCCGCGCCGCCGGCGCCGGCGACGGCGACCCGCGCTCCGGCGAGAGCGGTAAACTTCTTCTCGAGCGGCGCGATGAATCCGGCCGCGTCCGTATTGAAGCCGAGCAGGCGACCGTCATCACCGATGCTGACCGTATTGACCGCACCGATCGCGCGAGCCGCTGCGTCCGTTTTGTCGAGATGCGGGATGATCGCGACCTTGTGCGGATTGGTCACGGCGAAGCCGCAAAAATTGAGATCGATCTCACGCGTCTCGCGGCGGACCATCCGGCGGATGAATTGACCGAGATCTTTCACCTGCAGCGGCACAAAGACCGAATTCAAATTCGCCGCCGCAAACGCCGTGTTGTGCAGATACGGCGACATCGAGTAGCTCGTGTCGCCCGCGACGACGCCGTAAACGCGCGTCTCACGGTTGAGTTCGCCAACGCGGTAGAGGTCGAGCATCTCTTCGACGGAGATCTGGCCGGGAGCTGTTTTGCCGTCCGCATCGGGCGCGGCAAAGGTCATCGGCGCCCCGTGCGCGAGCGAGAGAATTCGCGTCCACTTGCCCGCCTCGCCCATCGCGATCGGCACAAATTTGCCGTCTGCCGCAGCCGCCGATACAAAAAGCTTCCACAACTGGATCGAGTCGCAGATATCGTTTGCCGTAACGGCGATCTTGAGAATGCCGTTCGAGAGATCAGAAAGCGCGGTTACCGTCACGTCGAGGTCGGCCGGCGTGCGTTCGAAGTCGTGATGCGAGACGATCGTGCGATCGGCCTGCAGATCGACCGATGACAAAATGTCGGGCTCGAGGTCTGCAAAAAAGTCGCAGCCGTTGAATTTGTGGATCACGCGTTCCCAGAACTTCAGACGTTGGCCAATACTTATCGGCCGCAGCCCGCCGCGTTCCTTCGGGCGAAAAGTGAAGAGATACTTGTCAGATTCGATCGGCAGTTCGTCAAGCAGCCGATCGATCTCGGTGTCATCGAGCGCGTCAAAGCGGACCTCGATCAGGTCGGCGCCAGCACGGGCGCGTTCGATCCGGTCGAGGGTCTCGGCGGCGTTCGTGCCGTATATCGAAACGCAGATCTTGCCTTTCATCAGGATGCGGTCGGCGAACGTGCTACGACTGCCGCGCTTCGGCGGGCGGCATTTTGACGACGAAGCTAAGCGTCGCGATCAGCGCCGCGATCACGCCTACGACGGCCGCGACGACGATCGGCGTGTTGCCGCTCTGTTTGATCGCGATCGCCGTAAGCGCCCATGCGACGGCGAGCGGATAGAGATCGTTGCGCAAAAATGCGCGGGCCGCGACGGCAAAGAGTGCGGCGAGCAGGATAAAGACGACGCCGATCGCGTTCGCCGCGGACGCCGACAGGTCCACTCTCAGATAGACGAGCATGATCGCCAGATTCACGAGCGAAGCGCACGTGACCCAGCCGGCGTAGATCGAGAATGGAGCCTTGACGGCCCAATATTCGCCGAGCGAGACGGTCGTCGCCACCTTGCCGCAGATGTATACGAGCGTCAGGCAAAGAGCGACGATCACCCCGAACGCGGCGAGGATCTGATCGTTATGCCAGAAATATATCCAGCCGCAATTGAGCGCCGCCGTCAGAATGTATGGCGAGCGAAGTCCGGCAAGACGCTCCCGATTGCCCGGCAAAAGCTGGTATATGCTGAAGGCGATCAGGCCCGTGTAGATCAGGCTCCAGATCGAAAAGGCATAACCCGCGGGCGTGACCACGGTCGGGTATTTGCCGGAGATCATCTCGGGCGTGACGCCGTTGACGTAACCCGCCGCGGCGAGCGCGTTAAAGGCGATGGTCCCAATGGTCGCCAGCACGACGAGAAAGGCCCGCAACGTTCCGGCGGAATTAGATCTTTCGGACATAAAATATATTATGCCATCGGCCGCGTGCTTTTTTGTCGACGCGGCGGGCGGCTATGGTGCGATATGGTCGGGATTTTTACGATTTCGTATAAGCATCCGAATGTTCGTCCGGCCGGCGCGTCGCGGATAGCGAGAAATAGAATGTATTCCAACCATTTAGACCGCTTACGCGTCATAGTGTCGCCTGTGGCACTCGGGTTGCAAAACTGGCAGCGACGCAGATTCCCGCTTTCCCCGCTAGCGTGATCCCATGGAAAGAGGAAATTAGGAGCGATGAAGTTTATCAAGAACATTTTAGTATCGTTGGTGATGATCGTCGGCCTGTCGGTCGCGGCCTTTGCACAAAAGGACGATCAGAAAAAGCCGCCGCCGAAGGATCCGCCGACGGTCAACCCCGGGACCAAGCCGCCGCGCGAGAACCCGCCCAAGGAGAATCCCCCAAAAAAGCCGGGATACACGTTCGCGGCGATCGTCAAAGACAACGGCGAGATCGCCTGACAAGACCAAATATCCGAAACGGTAGAGCAGCCTCATCAAACGGGCTGCTCTTTTAGCGCTCGGCCGGCGGCTTTTTTGAATGCCGCGCTGCTGGTCCGTATTTGATCGACTCTCGTATGCATAACTCACGAGCCTCGATCTTCGGAGCCGGGAGCCTCGAGGGACGCTGTATTTTCCGGTCAAAAATGCCTCTTGACCCTGTATTCGACTACAGGTCGTAGTCTGTAATTCGCCGGCGTCACCGCGGGCGAAAGTTCGAATAAACGTGAGGAATCATTTTATGAGTAATGCAGCAGCAAAGGTCGAGGCCAGGACGATCTCGACAGAAGAGCTAAGCGAAAGGATAGCGGCCGGCGAGCGGTTCGAGTTCTGGAACGTCCTGACCGCCGAGTACTACACCGGAGAGTTGATCGCACGCTCGCGCTACGTGCCGCTCGACCGCATCGGCCGTGAGGTGATCGGATCGAAAATACCCAAGGACGCCGAGATCGTCGTTTACTGCGCCGGTCCCGAGTGCCCTCAGAGCGCGGCCGCGGCCGAAAAACTGACGACCCTCGGCTACACCCGCGTCAAAGCCTACGAGGGCGGGCTCGAAGAATGGAAAGCTGCAGGCCACAAGACCGTTACCGCAGGGGCTGAAGAACGGGCCGCCGCCTCCTGCGCCTGCTAGTTGATAAAAATACGCTTGACCCTGTAGCCGGCTACAGGGTCTAGAATAAAGATGCGGCTTCATCTGGGCCGGATCCGGCCGGCGGTGGGAAGAGAGGTATTGGCCCGCTTTCGACCGCCGGCACAAACTGACAGGAGAGACGAGATGAGAAATGCATTCGATTTTGCCGAGGCTGCCGCAGAGGCGAGGGCCGCCGGCGGCCGTGCGCTGAAGATCGGCGAGGTATCGAAGCTCTCGGGCATCGGCGTCGAAGCGCTCCGCTTTTACGAAAAGAGCGGTCTGCTCGATCGGCCGGGCCGCACGTACAGCGGCTACCGCGTTTACGATGAGAGCGTGCTCGAGCGGCTCGAGTTCGTTAAAAAGGCGCAGGTGCTCGGCTTCACGCTCGACGAGATCAAGGAGCTCATCGCACACAAGCAAAACGGACAGAGCCCTTGCAAAGAGGTACGGGCGATCGTCCGGGAGCGGCTCGAAGAGCTCAACGAGCGGATCGAACAATTGATCAGCTATCGCGACGAGCTCAAGGCCGCGCTCAAGAAGTGGGACAGGACCGGCCAGGCCGACGGCCACGTCTGCGGACTGATCGAGACCTCGCACATCGAGCACAAGGTCAGCAGCCGCAAGGTCGGCCGGCGAAAGTAAAAAGGAGAGATGATGAATACTCGATCAACCAACACAACCACGCTCACCGCGCCTGACATCACCTGCGGCGGCTGCGCCAATTCGATCAAGAACGCGCTTTCGAGGGTCGACGGCGTCGAATCGGTCGACGTCGACATCGCGACAAAGCAGGTGAGCGTCGCGCACGGCGACGGAGTGAGCCGCGAAAAGATCGTCGAGGTGCTCGACCGCGCGGGGTTTCCGTCAAGTTGAAAGTGTCGAAGGCAAAACCAAATGAACGATCAGGTCAAAGCGACAGACAAGTTGGACGTAACCGTCACGGGCATGACGTGCGCGGCGTGCGCCAATCGCATCGAGCGGAACCTTAGCCGTCAGCCGGGCGTCAGAGCCGCGTCGGTCAACTTCGCGACCGAGCGCGCGACGGTGACGTTCGACCCGTCGGTGACCAGTTCGGATTCGCTTGTCGAGACGATCCGAGACACCGGCTACGACGTCGCGGCTGAAAAAGAAGGCGTCGACGCGGACGCCGGCCTCGAGGCCGCGCACAGGGCCGAGTACGAGACGCTCAGGCGCAAATTCATCGTCGCCGCAATTCTCTCGCTGCCGGTGCTCGTTATCGCGATGTCGCACGGCACCATCGAATTTGTGAATTTCGACGGCGTCAACTGGCTGCAGCTCGCGCTGACGACGCCGGTCGTTTTTTACAGCGGCATTCAGTTTTACCGCGGAGCGTGGGCGGCCTTTCGCCATCGTGCCGCGGATATGAACACGCTCATCGCCGTCGGTACGGGCACGGCATACGTTTACTCGGTCGCCGCGACGATATTTCCGTCGTGGTTTGCCACGTCCGAGCACGCGGCTCACTCGGGAATGGGCGTGCCGGTCTACTACGAGGCGGCGAGCGTGATCATCGCGCTGATACTGCTCGGCAGTATGTTGGAAGCCCGCGCCAAGGGCCGGACGGGCGAGGCTATCCGCAAACTGCTCGGTCTGCAGGCAAAAACGGCGACCGTGATTCGCGGCGGCAAAGAGATGGAAATCCCGACCGAGTCGGTCGTCGCCGGCGACATCGTCATCGTCCGTCCCGGCGAGAAGATCCCGGTCGACGGCATCGTCACCGAAGGCTCGTCCGCCATCGACGAATCGATGCTCACAGGCGAGAGCATTCCCGTCGATAAAAAGGTCGGCGACGACGTCTTTGGCGGGACGATCAACAAGACGGGCTCGTTCCACTTTCGCGCGACCAAGGTCGGCAAAGACACCGCGCTCCAGCAGATCGTGCGGATGGTCCGCGACGCGCAAGGCTCAAAGCCGCCGATAGCAAAGCTGGCCGACACGATCAGCGGCATCTTTACGCCGGTCGTCATCTCGATCGCGATCGCGACGTTTGTCATTT
The DNA here is from genome assembly GCA_046313635.1 of Pyrinomonadaceae bacterium. Taxonomy (GTDB): domain Bacteria; phylum Acidobacteriota; class Blastocatellia; order Pyrinomonadales; family Pyrinomonadaceae; genus OLB17. Next base: position 194,608 of record JBKBYA010000003.1, read on the forward strand.
GGTTTGTCGCCGCGTCGCCCGAGGTGAGGTTTACGATGGCGCTTGTGAATTTTGTCTCGGTGCTGATCATCGCCTGCCCGTGCGCGCTCGGTCTCGCGACGCCTACCGCGATCATGGTCGGCACGGGCCGCGGCGCCGAACTCGGAATTCTCATCAAGGGCGGCGACAGTCTCGAGACCGCGCACAAGCTCGACACGATCGTGCTCGACAAGACGGGCACGATCACCAAAGGCGAGCCGAGCCTGACCGACGTCGTCGTGACCGACGGCTTTAGCGAGGACGAAATGCTGCGGCTCGTCGCGTCGGCCGAGCGCTCGAGCGAGCATCCGCTCGCGGCCGCGATCGTTCGAGGTGCCGAGGCTTGCGGACTTGAGCTCACGAGAGCCGATAAGTTCAACGCTCTCGAGGGCCGCGGCGTGGAGGCCTCGGTCGCGGGCCGGCAGATCCTCCTCGGCAGCGACCGGCTGATGAGCGAGCGGGGAATCTCGATCGGTGACGCTAGCAGGGTCGCGGTCGAGCTGGCGAACGGAGGCAAGACGCCGATGTTTGCCGCGATCGACGGCCGGCTCGCGGGCGTGATCGCCGTCGCCGACACCGTGAAAGAAGGGGCGCGTGCGGCCGTCGCCGAGCTTCAGCGGCTCGGTCTCGAGGTCGTGATGATCACCGGCGACAACCGTCGCACGGCCGAGGCCGTCGCAAAGCAGGTCGGCATCCGCCGCGTGCTCGCCGAGGTGTTGCCCGAAGGGAAGTCCGGTGAGATCCGACGACTGCAGCAGCAGGAAAAGAAAGTCGTCGCGATGGTCGGCGACGGCATCAACGACGCACCGGCGCTCGCGCAGGCCGACGTCGGCATCGCCATCGGCACCGGAACCGACGTCGCGATCGAGGCGAGCGACATCACGCTGATGCGCGGCGACCTGCGCGGCGTTGCGACGGCCATACGGCTCTCGCGGGCGACGATCCGTACCGTTAAGCAGAATTTGTTCTGGGCATTTATCTACAACGTCATCGGCATCCCGATCGCGGCCGGAGCTCTGTATCCGGTCTTTGGCTGGCTGCTCTCGCCGGTGATCGCGAGTGCCGCGATGAGCATGTCGAGCGTATCGGTCGTCGCTAACAGTCTGCGTCTTCGCTCGTTCAAAGACGCGAGGAGGGAAGCGTAATGGATACGACAGAGATCGCGGTCATCGTCGGCGGTGTCGCTCTGATCGCGTTGGTACTGTGGTACTTCTTCGGCGAGCGACGGCAGATCGCCGCGAGCGAGAACGCATCCGGCGTGCAGGAGATCGACGTCACGGTGAAGGGCGGCTATTCGCCCGACGTGATAGTCGTCAAAGCAGGCCGGCCCGTGCGGCTTAACTTCTACCGCGACGAGACGTCGTCGTGCAGCGAAAAGGTCGTCTTCGGCGACCTCGGCATCGCCCGCGACCTGCCGCCTTTTACGACGACTCCGATCGAATTCACTCCCGACAGGCCCGGCGAATACACCTTCGCCTGCGGAATGAATATGCTCCGCGGCAAGCTGATCGTGACGTGAGACAACCGAAGGTCTAGCACGCCGCCTGCGGCGCTTCTTTCTTACGGCACGCTTAACCGCACCGAATCCGACGGCTTTGACTCGCCGTTTTGGATGGCGATTGTGTACTCGCCGGCGGCCAGAGTGAGCGGCACATTCGCGAGCATCGTTCCGCTGAGCTGCGAGTGCTGCCGCAAGGCGCTGTTCGGTACCGTGCACGGCGAATCGGCCGGGCAGCCGGGGCCGACGACCTTCAGGTAAACCGTCCGCGGGTCAAAGCTCTGCCCCGTTATATTCACAAAAAACTGTTCATTTGCCGCTACACGCGACGCGGGCGAGATACCGTCGACCACCGGCGGCAGCGGGTTGGCCCGCGCCGTGCTGGAGCGCTCGACCAGCCATCGGCCGCCGACCTTTTTGACGATGTAGCTGACAAAATACGGGCCGACCGTTTTGTTCCTGATCAGCGAGCCGTCGATCCGAGTAGGCGTTACCAGCCGGCGGTCCTCAAACGAAAGAAAGAGCATCACCGAGATGCCCCTTCTTCTTATCGTTATTGCTTGTTGTTTTTGCTTGGTGCCGACTACAAGATTCGAACTTGTGACCCCACGCGTGTGAAGCGTGTGCTCTACCGCTGAGCTAAGTCGGCCGGATCTTCAAACTTTCAAACTTTAGATCGATCTCTAGATCGACGGGTCGTCGGGCTTGGCCGGGCGATTCTCGTCGGTGCCTTTAATAGTACTCAAATTCGAGTCGGTGTAGAAATGCCGCGTGCCGGTCGAGCCGATACCCTCGCCGACCTGCGGATCGGCGTTTATCGAGTAGAATGCCGGGCGGCTCGCCGACGACGGTTCGACGACCATCGTAAAGACGTAGCCGTTGACGACAGGCTTGTCGCCCTTGAACTTTTCGTCGAGGCCGACCTTGGCGATGAGCTCGTCAAAGGTCGCGAAGTTGCCCTTGTTGCGCGCCGCGTACTGTGCCTGAAACTTGCGGATGTTGTCGACCGACTGCGCCGCGGCGGCCTCGTTGCCCGATTTGATGACGGCGTTCCATGCGATCGTGCCGACGCCGATCAGCAGGCCGATGATCGCGATCACGATCATCAATTCGATAAGGTTGAATCCGCGTTGGTCCTTGAGGCGGGTGCGTAGAACTTTCATAAAAATTGGGCCGAAACCTTCCGTCGAGTTCACGTGGAAACGCGTTTGAAGTTTCAGAATTTTATTCCGTTTGGTTGCGCCATTGCAAACCAAAGGTTGCCGCGGAGCATACGTCTGGCAGGAACTTTGTGCTCGCCCGAGCGTCTTAACCGATGCGAGCACGTTCGCCGCCGGGCGCGGGCCTGATCGGTGGTACGCGCCCGTGACGGCTTTCCTGTAGAATGGTTGTGCGAACGCCGGCGGCGTCCGAGGCATCCGAATTTACACGTGATGAGAGACTGGATCCTTAAAGAAGTGCGGTCCGACCAGACGGCGGGCGGGCGACCGGATGCCGCCGGCAAGATCGACGATCTGCGTGCCGCCGTCGAGCGCGTCATCAAGGGCAAGTCAGAGACGGTCAAGATGGCTCTCGTCGCACTGCTCGCACGCGGCCACCTGCTCATCGAGGACGTCCCCGGCATCGGCAAGACCACGCTCGCCAACGCGCTCGCACGAGCGCTCGACCTGTCGTTTCAGCGGATACAGTTCACCTCTGACCTTTTGCCCTCGGACGTCATCGGCCTGTCGGTCTATAACCAGAAGTCGGGCGACTTTGACTGGAAGCCGGGACCGATCTTTTCGAATATCGTTCTTGCCGACGAGATCAACCGCGCGACGCCAAAGACGCAGTCGGCGCTGCTCGAGGCGATGGCCGAGGAGCAGGTCACCGTCGAGGGCGTCTCGCGTCATCTGCCCCGGCCGTTCATCGTCATCGCTACGCAGAATCCGGCCGAACATCATGGCACATACCCGCTGCCCGAGTCGCAGCTCGACCGCTTTATGCTGCGGCTGCACATCGGGTACCCGAGCCTTGCCGACGAGCGCGACATCCTGCGCGACCGCGAGACGGTCGATCCGCTCGGGGCCGTCCGGCCGGTGATGAGCCAGGCCGAGCTCGTCGAGCTGCAGGAATTGGTCGCCGAGGTCAGCGTCGCAGATCCGCTGGTCGATTACCTTTTGAATATCGTCGACGCGACCCGCCGCAGCGAATCGCTCGAGCTCGGCATCAGCCCGCGCGGCACGCTCGCGCTGTTTCGTTCGGCGCAGGCCCACGCCTTTCTCGAGGGCCGCGAATACTGCATCGCCGACGACATCAAGCGGCTCGTCGTCTCGTGCTTTGCTCACCGCGTGGTCGTGAACTCGCGTTCGACCGCTCTCCGCCAGCGCACCCGCGAGGCCGAGCAGGTCCTCGAGGACATCCTACAGAAGGTCGCCGTCCCGATCTGACAAGCGGCCGATGAAGCTCTCAGATCTCACCCAGCTTCTAACTCTCCGCGATATTCGCAACGCGATCCTCGGTCTGTCGGTCATCATCGGCGGGCTTGGGCTGACGCTGTTCACGCTGTGGGCGGCGCGCAGCGGCGACGCGCGTCTGGCGGGCATCTCGGCGGCGGTCTCGCTGCTCTTCGTCGTCGTGATCATCATCTTTGTCGTCCCGCCGCTTGCTCGCAACGCGCGGCGCGAGACGTCGCAGATGAATCTGCCTTTCGAGTTCACGGCCGGCGGTGCGATCGTTCTCGGGCTGATCGCGATCGTCGGATTTTCGGCCTGGAATACAGGCAACAATCTTCTGTTCCTTGTGCTCTCGTTCCTCACGGCGGCGATGATCGTCGGGTTCGTCGCCGGCAGCATCTCGCTCAAAAAGCTCGACGTCAGGATGCGCTTTCCCGAGACGATCTTTGCCGGGCAGGAGACGCCGATCATGGTCAGCATCCAGAATCGCAAGCGTCTTTTTGGAAGCTATTCGGTCGTCGCCGAAGTGCGCGGCCGCGAGCGTGAGCGTTCGATCGCGGCCGACGATCTCGAGCAGCTGCTGCCGCATAAGATGGCCGCATGGCTGTCAAAGCCGCCGCTTGTGCGACGGACGCTCGGGCATTTCGTGTTCGTCCCGCGCCGCGAGACCGTCGAGCAGCGGACGGTCCACGTTTTTGAGCGGCGCGGGCGGTTCACGATCAAGGATTTTGAGCTCTCGACAAAGTTTCCATTTGGTTTTTTCAGACACAGGAGGCGTTTGCCCGCGCGCGAGACCGAGCTTATCGTGTTTCCAGAGCCGGCGCCGCTCGGCGTCGATCTCGAGGTCGGGCCGCTCGACGCCGGAGCTCTCGCGGTCAATCGCCGCGGCCTGGGGCACGACCTTTTGGCGCTGCGTGACTATCAGCCGAATGACGACCTTCGCCGCGTCGACTGGAAGGCGACGGCGCGTTCGCGCCGTCTGACCGTCCGCGAATACACCGCCGAGGACGACCGCCGTGTCACGATCATTTTCGACCTGCGAATGCCGTCGGCGGCGGCGCTCGGCATCAGCCTGCGCGACAAGCTTGAGGCAGAACAAAAAGGCTCGCTGCTGCCGGTCTCGGCTAGATTCGAGCACGGGGTCGGCGTTGCCGCGGCCGTGCTGACGCATTTTACCGAGCAGCAGGCCGAGATCGAGTTCATCGTCGGCGGCGAACGCGGCGAGCCCGGCATCGGGCCGCGCCATTTGTACGACTGCCTGCGCCGCTTAGCGGCGGTCGAGCCGCAATTTATCGTCGACGAAAATTTGGTGAGCGAACCTGCCCACGATCTGACGCGTATTGAGGGTGACACCGACGACCCGCGCCGGTCACGCTTTTTGATCACCGCTTTTGAGCCTGACGGCGGCGGACGTCACGGCTCCGAGACGCCCTCGGCGCCGGTGCAGGTGATCACATTCTGAGGCTCAAATTCTTGTCATAATTCAGTTTCGGGCGGTGTATTGATGTCAGAAGGCATTGATCGATGCTGTAATGAGCGAGAGTTCGATAAATCTTGTGGACATAATGTCCGAGCAAACGGCGACGTCGCAGGCTACCGAGGAAAAGATCGAGTTTGATGAGGCTTTTACGCTTTATCACCGCACGGTCTTTCGCGCGGCGAACTCGGTCGTCCGCGATCCGGGCCTCGCCGAGGACGTGACGCAGGAGGTCTTTTTGCGGCTCTACAAGCACATCGATTCGGTGTCGGACCGCGAGATGCTGCGGCCCTGGCTCGTAAGGGTCGCGATAAATGTTGCAAGGAACACGGTTCGCGGTAATATTAGGGCGAACACCCGCGAGGAGAACTACGTCAAAGGATCAGGCGAGCAGTCGGCGGCGTCGGTCGAGATCGATTACGAGGAATATGCCGGCGTCAACGAGATCTACCGGGCGTTGAATAAGATCAAAGAGCCCTTGCGGAGCTGCCTCATGCTCAGACAGCAGGGCCTGTCGTACAAGGAGATCGCCGGCAGCCTTTCGCTCAACGAGTCGAGCATCGGGACGTACGTCGCACGAGCAAGGCAGGAATTTGCGAAGTACTACGGCAGGACAGGGAAGAGCGGCTTATGAAGCGAGATTGTTTGGACATCGGTACGATTCAGGCGTTCCTGGACGGTGAGCTCACGCAGCTCGAGTCGGCGAGCGTCTCGGCCCATGTCGCGGCGTGCGACGCTTGTGCCCTCGCTCTGGCCGACGCCGAGGAAGAATCGGCATTCGTCTTTTCGGCGCTCGACGGCGAGCTCAATACGCTGGTCCCGACGCAGCGGCTCTGGACCCGCATCAACGAGTCGATCGAGGAGCAGCGTCACCGCGCGCCGGTCTGGCAAAAAGTTTGGGGTCTATTCTCTCCGCTGCTGATGACGCCGTCATTGGCCGCCGCCGCGGTGATCGTTGTTGTCTTTGGTGTTTCGGTCGTCGTCTTTATCGACCGCGACGCCGACGTGGCCCCGGCGATCGCCCACTCACCGTCGCGGCCGGCAGACACCCGCACGCCGCAGCAATTGGCGGCGCTTCCCGGTTCGAAGATCGAAGCGGCGCCTGACCTCGACGTCCCTGCTGAGCGCGAGGCCGTGCCGGCAAGGGTGTACGCGCGAGCAGAAGGCGAACGCGCGTCACGGCCGTCGCCTGCCGTGTTCAGGACAATGTCGGGAGCCGTGCGGCCCGCGTCGGCAGGAGCCGCATATCTGCCCGGCGAGGAGAGCTACGTCAAGACCATCGCGACGCTCAGCCGCACGCTAGGCGGCGAACGAGGCTCGGTGATGCGCCCGTCGGAGCAGGTCGCGTACGCCCGCGATCTGGCCCTGGTCAACGATTCGATCGAGCGGATGCGTCGCGAGGTGCGAAAGAACCCGAAGAACGAGACCGCACGCCAGGTGCTCTACGCGTCCTATCAGAACAAGATCGATCTGCTCAATTCGGTCGCCCAGCGCGAGGAGCTGGTCGCCAGCGTCAAGTGATCGCGGCGGCAAAAGTGAATGAGGTTTCCGAAAGCAAAATTCTATCTTTTCTGCACGCTGATGGTGTGCGCCGCGACGCTCCGGCTCGCCGCGCAGGACCCGCCGGCCAGGCCGCCGACCGGTAAGGACGCCACGACCGTCAAGCCCGCGCCCCGCACGCCGCCGGTCGATAAAACGTCACCGGCTCCTCCGCCCTGGCCCGCCGACGGCGACCGCGGCGATCACGAGCGGTCGATCGCCGTCGATCAAAAGGTCAACGTGCAGATGTGCATCACAGAGGGCAGCGTCAAGATAAACGGCTGGGCGCGCGATGAGGTCCGCGTCTTTGTCCGCGGCGGCAGCTCGGTCGGCTTCAAGATACTTCAAAAGAGTCCGCGGTCGGGCAGCCCGGTGTGGATCATGCTGCTCAATGCTCCGCCCAAGGGAATGGCCGGCCCGATAACCGAGTGCCTCTCCGGCGACGAGATCGAGATCGACGTTCCGGCCGAGGCGGTCGTCAAGCTTAAGGGCCGCGAGACCCGCGTCGCGATCGAGGGCATCCGCAAGGCATGGGTCGAGGTCGGCGGCGGCGACATTTCGGTGCGGGACGTTTCAGACGGCGTCACCGCAACGACCTTTGAAGGCGACGTGATGGTCGGTGATTCGCAGGGAGCGATCAATCTGCAGACGACGAGCGGCAACATCGTCGCATTCGGTGCCTCGCCCGGCCAGGTCGGCGATTCGTTCAAGGCCAAGACGCATAGCGGTGCGATAGTGCTCGAGCGGCTCGACTTCAGACAGATCGAGGTCAATTCGATCTCCGGGACGCTGGTCTACAACGGCAGGTTCGAGAGCGGCGGACTTTACACCTTCGGCACGCAGAACGGCACGATCTCGCTCGTCGTGCCAGCCGACTCGTCGGCGACGGTCTCGGCGACCTACGGCTTTGGCGACTTTAGCAGCGAACTCCCGCTCAAGGACGTGCAGAAGGTCGGCGGGGCCGGCCCGCGCGGGCTGACCGCTTCGCTCGGCCCGGGCGGCGATGCAAAGCTCAACATCTCAACCACCAACGGAACGATCCGCATCCGCAAGCAGCAGTAAATTCCGTTCTCGTATTTAGACGTCCGTCAGGCTGCGGCCGGTTCGCGACGCGAACTGCTCGGCCATCGACGGTATCTCGCCGCTTCGCTCGTCGCGGGTCATCCGCTCGACGCGCCACATCGGAAAGAATTGGTCCGACATGCTCAGGTAACTTTCGCCCGCGGCGACCGAGCGGCTCCAGTCATCGAAGTATTCGAGGTCGATGACCCGCGCCGAGATGCCGGCTGTCGAAACCTCGCCGAGCACGCCCACGAGCTTTTCGCGAGGGCTGTGCAGGATGATCGTCACGATGTCGCCCGATGTAAATGGCATGGAGCAGTCGGTGGTCAGTGGTCGGTGGTCGGTGGTCGGTGGTCAGTGGTCGGTGGTCGGTGGTCAGTGGTCAGTGGTCAGAAAATTCAAAAAACCAAAAACCAAAAACAAAAGACCAATGACAAATGACCAATGACAAATGACCAATGACCAATGACAAATGACAAATCCCCAAATCGCAAATCCAAAATCGCAAATCCCGTTCCGATTATTCTAAACTTGTCACATCGGCAAATGTAGTCCGCGGCTATGCATATTTCAAAGGTCGAGCTTGAGAATATCAAGTCCCACGCCTCAACTACCTTCGACTTCTCGCCGGGCACGACCGCGATCACAGGCGAAAACGGAGCGGGCAAGACGACGATCATCGAGGCGATCGCATGGGCTCTCTTTGACGTGCTCGAATACAAAAAGGACGAGTTTGTCCGCCGCGGAGCGCAGAAGGGCAGTGTGCGCGTCACATTCGAGAGCGGCCTCGACGAGCGCGAGTATCAGGTCTACCGCGACACCGCGACGGGCTATTACGTTTACGACCCCGCGATACAGACGCGCATCGCAAACAAAAAAGAAGAGGTCACGCGATTTCTCTGGCAGCATCTCGGTCTCGAGCCGGGCACGGATCTGCGAGCGCTCTTTCGCGAGGCCGTCGGCGTGCCGCAGGGAACCCTGACCGCCGTCTTTCTGGCGACGCCGACCGAGCGCAAGGCGACATTCGACCGCCTGCTCAAGGTCGAGGAGTATCGCCAGGCCGCCGAAAAGCTGCGCGAGACGGCAAGGTACGTCGAGCAGCAGATCACGATCGTCGATCTCGCGATCGCGCGTGCCGAGGGCGAACTTGCTCGTGAGGATGCGGTCGCCGACGAGCTGCGCTCGGTGCGAGCGACACGCGAAGACCTTGTCGAGCGCATCGCGCAGCTTGAGAGTTCGGCCGCCGAGGCCGCGGGCCGGATCAAAGAACTAGACCTGCAGGAGCAAAAGATCGCCGAGCTCAGCGCGGCCGCCGAGAGCGCCCGCGCCGAGCGGCAAAAGGCCGAGCTGCTCCTCGCGCAGTGCCAGAACGAGCTCGACCAGTCGCGTGCGGCGGCGGCCGAGATCGAGAGCGTCCGCCGAGACTCGGCGCGGCACGTAGAGGCTCTCGGCCGGCTCAAAGAGCTCGAACGCGAACGCGGCGAGCGTGACCGCCTGCGCGACGAGCTGCAAAAGGTCGAAAGGGCCGAGGCGCTCGTTCGCGCCGACGAAAAGCGTGTCGGCTCCGAGCTCGACGCAGCCCAAAAGGCCCGGGCGGCCATTGCCGATCTGAAGCCGCTCGTCCCAGAGCAGGCGCGGCTCGAGAGAGAGGTCGAGCGGCTTCGCGACGAGCTCGCGCGAGCACGCGCCGTCGAGGGGCAGATCAGAAGTCTCGACGAACGGCTCGGCCGGCTTCGCGACGCATACAGGGCGAATCAGATCGAGCTGCGAGAGACCGAGGCGAGATCTGCCGCGGCCGCTCGCCTCGCCGATCTCGAGACGCGCGACGCGGCGCTTGTGCGGCGGCTAGCCGAGCTGCGTGCCACGCTCGAGCGCGACGAGCGGCTGCAGAGCGAGATACGCGACGGCCTGTGCCCGATACTCGCCGAACGCTGCCGCAACCTCGATAACGGCCGCACGCTCGAGGGATTTATCCGCGAACAGTTTGCCGAGCTCCGGTCGCAGATCGGCACGCTCGAGGTCGAGCACGCGGGCATCGCTTCGGAGCTCAAGGCGGCGCGTGCCGCCGACCGGCATTCAAAGGCGCTCGAGACGCTGCGGCGGCGAGAGAGCGAATTGTCGGGCGAGGGCAAATGTCTGCGCGACGAGCGCGCGGCGCTCGAGCGCCAGCTCGCCGACATCGCCGCTCTCGAGGCCGATCTGGCGGCGGCCGAGGCCGAGCTCGCGCGGCTCGACAGCCCGCGAACTCATATCGAATTTTACGAGCGTCAGGCGGCGGCCGAGCCGCGGCTTCGCGAGGAGCTCTCTGCCGTCGAAAAGAATCTCGAGCGCCTCGAGAGCGACCGGCGGATCCTCGTCGAGCAGATCGATGTGTACAAGGACCTCGACGAGCAGTGGACGCGCCTCACGGCCGAACGCGACGCAACGGCCGCCGCGCACCGGACATTTATCGCCAACGAGCGGCTCGCCGCCGCGCTCGCTGAACGAGAAGCGAAGCAGAACGAGGCCCGCGAAAGGCTGGCGAGCTGCGAGAGCTCATTCGAGCGGGCCTCCCGATCGCTCGCCGACGAGTGCGCAAACTACGATCGCGACGCGCACGCCAGAGCGCGCGTCGAGCTCGCCGATCTCAGTTCGCAGATCGCCTCGGCCTCGGCGACGCTCGAGATCACGAACGCACGCGAAGGGCAGCTCTCGGGCGAGCTCAGCAGGCTGACCGAGCTGCGCGCGTCGCTTCGCGGCGAGTACGCGCAAAAGGAGCGGCTCGAGAGGACGGCCGAGACGACCGCCTTTATCCGCGACACGCTCCGCGAGGCCGCGCCGCGCGTGGCAAAGAATTACGTTCACTTCGTCTCGCTCGAGGCCAATCAGCTCTACCGCGAGATCTCGGGCAAGCTCGAGCAGTCGCTCGAGTGGTCGGAGGATTACGGCATCTTTATCGACGAGGAAGGCTTCAAGCGGCCCTTTGTCAGTCTCTCGGGCGGCGAGCAGATGGCCGCGGCGCTCGCGGTCAGGCTCGCGATACTGAAGCAACTCTCAGACATTCGCATCGCATTCTTTGACGAGCCGACGACCAATATGGACGCCGCCCGCCGCGAGAATCTCGCGCAGGAGATCAGCCGGATCAAGAACTTTGACCAGCTCTTTGTCATCTCGCACGACGACACGTTCGAGGGATATGTCGATCAGACGGTGCGGGTGTCAGAACCCGCTGCGTAAGCGGCGGGCCAGTTTGTTGGTTGTCCGCGACCGACAGCGTACTGACCGTCCGACGGAACTGGACGCCCGCTAACGCAGGCGGTTCTGACTTTTGATCATCATGAAACATGTAACCATCGTCTGCGACGGATCGAGCCTCGGCAACGGGCGCGGAGAGACCCGCGCCGCGGCCGTCGCGGTGCTCGGCTTCAAGGGGCTTTGGAAGGCGGTCGGCGAGTATCTCGGCAACGCGACCAACCAGCAGGCCGAGATCGCCGCCGCGACGATCGGGCTCAAGCAGCTCAAGGAGCCGTGCCGCGTGCGCGTGCTGAGCGATTCGCGTTACGTCGTCGAGACGATGACCGGCAACTTTCGCAAAAAGACCAACCACGACTGGTGGGCAAGATTAGAAAAGGCCGCATCTCCACATACGATCGAGTGGGAGTGGCTCAAGGGCCACGCCGGCCACGCCGTGCAGGAGGTCGCCGACAAGACGGCCCGCAAGATCGCCTCGATGGGACGTGTCGACGAGACGCTGCTCGCCGAGGCCGCCGCCGATATCGGCGTGCTTGAACTATAATCATCACGACGCTCCTTACTTCTGCAGATGAATTCGAGCCCGCTCGCCGCATTGGTCCGTCAGTCTCTCACCGCGCTTGCCGCGTCGACGATCGTCGCGCTCGCGGTGGTATCGAATGCGGCCGCCCAGCAGCGGAGCATTCAGGGCTGGACGTGGCAAAATCCGGCGCCGCAGGGCAACACTCTGCTCGCGATCCACTTTGCGCGCGACGGCCAGACCGGCTACGCGGTCGGCGCCGACAAGACCATCCTCGCGACCGCGGACGGCGGGTTTGCGTGGCAGCAGCTCTTTTCGCCGGTTGACGTAAATCTCTCGGGCGTATTTGTCCGCGACCGACGCAACGCGGTCGTCGTCGGCGCGCGCGGAACGATACTGATAACCGACAACGGCCGCGAATGGCGCCGGGTACCGGTCGAGAGCCGCGATCATTTTTACGGCGTGACATTCGCGGGCGAACGGATGCTGACCGGCTGGGTCGTCGGCACATACGGCCGCATCCTCAAGACCCGCGACGGCGGCGAGAATTGGACCGATCAGCCCTCGGGCACGACCGAGCACCTCACCGGCATATCCGCCGCCGACGAGCAGCACGCGCTGGCCGTCGGCGCCGCGGGGAGCGTGCTGCTGACGAGCAGCGGCGGAGCGGCGTGGACGTCGTCGCGGCCCTGCGGCGACAACGCACGCGTGACCGCGGCCCATTTGCTCTCGGCGTCAAATGCCGTCGCGGTCGGCACCGGCGGCTGCGTCGCGCGCAGTTCGGACGCCGGAGCGACATGGGAGCGCGTCGAGACCTTTAATCGCGCCGACTATCTCGCGATATCGTTCGCCGACGCCAAACGCGGCGGTGCCGTCGATTCGTCCGGCACGGTCTGGCTGACCGGCGACGGCGGAGCGACGTGGCTGCCATTCGCCGTGCGGACGTCGCCGCGGCTCGAAGATCTATTCTTCTCACCCGGCTCCCGCATCGGCTGGGCCGTCGGCGAGAACGGCCTCATCGTTCGCACGGATGACGGCGGATTCAGCTGGCAGCGTCTGACGGGCGGCGGCCGCGACGACGTCGCCGATCTCTTATTTCTCGACGAGAATTACGGGATCGCCGTCGGCGCCCGCGGCCGCATCCTGCTTACCGACAACGGCGGCGACGTCTGGTACCCGGTCTATTCGGAGACGAGCGCAAATCTGAATTCAATATCCTTTGTCAATTTGCAGCGTGGCTGGATAGTCGGCGACGGCGGCACGGTGCTGCGCACGATCAACGCCGGTGCGAGCTGGGGCAAGGGCTTGTCCGGCGTGAGCGAGGACCTCTTTGGCGTCGACTTTGCCGACGAAAGGATCGGCGTCGCCGTCGGGGCCAACGGAATGATCATCCGCAGCGACTCGTCGGGAGCGTACTGGCGGCAGGTCGAGTCGGGCACCCGCGCGTGGCTCGAGGACGTGAAGTTCGCCGACCAGAATGTCGCGGTCGCCATCGGCGACGGCGGCACGATCATCCGCAGCACGGACGGCGGAGCGACATGGCAAAAGGTCAGCCTGCGAATAAGGGCCGACCTCCATTCGCTGAGCTTCTACGACGAGAGGACGGGCTACGCCGTCGGGTCGGGCGGCACGATCCTCAGGACCGACGACGGCGGCGCGACCTGGAACTTGCAGGAGTCGGCCTCGGGCGCAGATCTCTACGCCGTCTCGGCCGCGGGCCGCAACGCCGCGATCGCGGTCGGAGCGCTCGGCACCGTGCTCGTCACGACAAACGGCGGCGAGCGTTGGGAGTCGCAGCCGACCGTCACGGGCAAGCTGCTGCAGGCCGTCGCATTTCTCGGCGAGCGCCGATTATGGATCGCCGGCCGCGGCGGATCCATCATCCGACGGACCGAACCTCTCACGCCCGGCACGATCAAGTCGCCGGGCCTGCCGCCCGTTCTGCGCTCGGCGGCGGGGCGTTCGCGGCCCAAGCCGCGCGTGCCGCTCGTCACGATCCCCGACGACGGCGACATCGCTCCCGCGATCAAACCAAAAGGCGATAATTAACGCGCGACCAGCACTGAGATCCATTCGCCCGCCTGCTCGACGGTGAGATCCGTCTGCCCGCGAGCGGCGAGCTCGGCCTCGATTACTGGCCTTTGTTCGGCAAGAATTCCGGAGAGTAAAAGAGAGCGTGACGACTTGGCCAACAGCAGGTCGAGAAGCCGGACGATGACGTCGATCGTCAGATTTGCGCAGACAAACGCAAAGACGTGCGTGCCGGCGTCGATCGAGCCGTCAAAGAATCTGATCCGCTCCGCGACGCCGTTCAAGATCGCGTTCTCGCGCGCTATCGAGACGCTGTCGAGGTCGGTGTCGCAGGCGACGATCTCGGCCGATCCGTCGCCGAGCTTTGCCGCGGCGATCGCGAGGATGCCCGTTCCCGTTCCGACATCGAGGAATGAATCGGCAGGATCATAATTCGCCTCGATCGCCGCGAGGCAGAGCTGCGTCGTCTCGTGCGTGCCCGTGCCGAATGCCATGTTCGGCTCGATGCGGATGACGATGCGGTCGCGGTCGTCGACCTCAGACCACGGCGGAGCGACGACAAAACGCCCGATCTCGCTCGGCTGCCAATGCTTTTTCCATTCGCTGAGCCAGTCCTGATCGACGACCTCTCGATGCGATGTCGAGACGATCGCCGAGCGTTCGAGATCGTAAATGCCGAGCGCTCGCGCGAGCTCGTCATTCAGCGCGTCGTCGCTCGGCAGCTCGTGAAAGTATCCGATCACGGTCACCGCCTCAGCGCTCGTGCGGCGAAGGTGATTGATCTCCGTGCCGAGCGCGTCGAGCTCATTGAGCGCGTGCTCGGCCGCTTCGACAGCGGCGGGGACGACCGTTACCTCGCAGGCAAACCACTTCTGTTTTTCGTCGGATGTACTCATCGATCGGTGCGGCAGATTTAACGGTCGAGCCCGAGCTCGTCGAGCGTCGCCTCGCGGTTTCGCCAGTCCTCGACGACCTTTACAAAAAGCTGCAGGTATACTCGCTTGCCCGTGAACTGCTCGATCTCGAGCCGTGCCTTTGTGCCGACATCGCGCAGCCGCGAGCCCTGCTTGCCGATGATGATCTTTTTTTGCGAAGGCCGTTCGACGTAGATCGCGCAGAATATGCGGAGCAGGTTCGGGTCCGTCTCGTCAAACATCTCGGTGACGACGGCCGTGACGTACGGTATCTCTTCACCGGTTGTCTCGAGGATCTTTTCGCGCACCATCTCGGCGACCAGCACGCGCATCGGCTGGTCGGTCAATTCGTCCTCGGCAAAGATCGGCTCGCCCTCGGGCAGGTGCCGGGCGATGCTCGACAGCAGATCGTCGATCGCCTCGCCGCGGAGCGCAGAGACCGGAATGATCTCCTCGAACTCGAACTCTTTGGAGTACCACTCGATGAGCGGCAGGAGCTCATTCTTGTTTTTGATCTTGTCGATCTTGTTGAGCACGAGCACGGCGGGCTTGCCCGATCTCTTTACGAGCTCGAGCACGAAGCGGTCGCCGTTGCCGGTCGATACGCTCGCGTCGCGCATCAGTACGAGCACGTCGACCGACATCACCGCGTCGTTGACCGCGGCCATCATCCGGCGGTTGAGCTGAAAGCCCGGCTTGTGCACTCCCGGCGTGTCGACAAAGACGATCTGTCCCTCGGGCCGCGTCACGATGCCCTGGATGCGGTGACGGGTCGTCTGCGGCTTATTCGATACGGCCGCGATCTTTTCGCCGACAAGGCGATTGAGCAGCGTCGACTTGCCCGCGTTCGGCCGACCGACCAGCGCGACATAGCCGCTGCGAGATCCACTGTCTGTCATTGTCTAAAAGTTAGCAGACCGCACCCCGAATCGGAAAAAGCCGCGTCCTGTCGCACCGCCGCAGTCAAACGGCAGTCAAATAGATGAACGCCTATCCGGACGCGTATGTTTTCGATCTTAGGCGAGTCTTGGCCGAGGAGACTGATCATTCCCGCCGCGTACTAAGTCCCGCCGCGCTGAAAAAGTTCTTTACAGCGGGGGGGGGGGGTGATTTATATTCTTCGCACACATTCAGATTGACCATTCGGTCCACATTGTTCGATCTGTAAATTCCCAAGCCGGTCAGCAGTATCGCCGCTTAAGAAAGAAAAAGGAGATTCCCATAATGATCCTTCGTGTGCTCTCATCGGGCGGAAAGCGCCAAAAGCTTTTCCGTTGGGTCGCCGCGCTTGCTCTGGTCACGACGGTCGTTTTCGGTGTATTTGCCCGCAACGGCTGGCTGCCTTCGACGGACCCCGTGAGCGGCAAAAAGACGGGTTGGTTCGGCAAGCAGCTGCCGAAGAACGCATCCAGCAGCTGGAACCCGTTCGCTCCACCGCTTCCGACACCGACGCCGCAGCTCTCCAAGGAGTACATCTATGCCGGCTCGCGTCTGCTGGCGGTCGAGGATGCAAGCGCCAACGCGGCACCGCCGGCCGATCTGGCCGTGTGGCGGCCCAGCACCGGCGTCTGGTGGGTTTTGAACAGCAACAACCCGTCTACGCCATACACTGTGGCGACGTGGGGCGCCGCTAGCGACGAGCCCGTACCGGGCGATTACGACGGGGACGGGAAGACCGACTTCTCGATCTACCGCAGATCGACCGGCGAATGGTGGGTCGTGTACTCATCCAGCGGCACTTCAGCGGCGATCACTTTCGGCGGCGGGTCAGCAGACCAGACCGCACAGGCAGACTTCGATGGCGACGGAAAAACAGACACGGCCGTGTTCCGGCCGAACGATCCGTCGAGCGGGCTCGCCACGTGGTACATCCGCCGCAGTTCGGATGCCAGTTTCTACGCCGTTCAGTTCGGTGAGTCTAGCGACACGCCCGCGGCAGCAGACTACGACGGGGACGGGCGGGCCGACGTCGGGGTCTGGCGCGATGCCACCACGACGTTCTATTCGATCGACAGCGCCACCGGAACGCTCCGCACCGCCGTCTTCGGGTCGAGCGGGTCAATACCCGTAAGCGCAGATTACGACGGTGACGGCAAAGCAAACTTCGCACTTAAGAACGCCAACAACTGGACGATCCTCAACGCGGCCGGCACCGCCACGAGTAATACCGCGTGGCAGTCCGCGGGCGACATCCCCGCCCAAAACGACTACGACGCCGACGGCAAGTGCGACATCGCCGTGTGGCGCGAGTCCACCGGCGTCTGGTACATCCGCCAGAGTTCGCGCCTCGGCCAATCAAACGAACTCCGCCAGCAGGAATGGGGAGCCCCCGGCGATATCCCGGTCCCCGCGCTTTACCGCAGGTAACGTGACTCTGGTTTCGGCTTAAACAGTTCAATATTCGACATTCGACGTTCAAAAAAGAGGCTATATGACCGGTACAATCAGGATTCGCATCGCAGAGATCGCACTCGGAATACTGTTCGTTTCTATTTCATCGACCACAGGTCTGTCGCAGGGCGAGGTAAAGAACACAAGCGGCTCCGCGGATAAAAGTCTGAAATCTGCTGCGCGTGTGAACCCCGCGACATTGGCGATGGAATTCTCAGTGCCGCTGGCCTCTTATCCGGGTCGAGCGGGCAATTCGGTACCGCTTGCGCTCAACTATTCTTCAAAAGTTTGGCAGATCCAGCCTTTCGGCAACTGGTCAATGCCGCAGTACCCCGGAAGCGCCAACCGCATCTACTACACCGACGCGCGTGCGAAATTCGGCGAAAGAAGCTCCGCCGGATGGACGAGTAGCTTTGTCCCCCCGAGATTGGAGATCAAGGAGGAGTACTTTGATGAGGAAGGGAAGCCATGGAGTTTTGTTGATGCCTTACTTTTTCACTCTGCAATCTACCAAGACCTGATGAATCCAACTAGTCTCATGTTGCCGACTGGTTGCCGAGAAATAGGAAGGGAGACACAGTGCGGGTCGACGCCTCCTCCTTCCAACGTTTATTTCTGTTGGATAAACATTTACATCGACTGCGGCCGGTCAGGGCCTACAACGTTCGACCAGCCCGACCCCCCCTCAGGCGGCGGCGGTGGATTACCTCAACCCCATGAGATCGGGTATGTGAAAAGAGCCCGAGTATACATGCCCGACGGTTCGTCGCACGAGTTTAGGCAGGACGACGCCGTGCATCCGTACTGCACCACGGCGCCTAACAGTTCGCTCTGCAACGGTACCCCGAACACGTACGAGAAAGCGGGCACGTACTTCTCCGTCGACGGCTCAAGGATGAAACTGGGCGTCGGCGAATCCGGCCAGCCGTCTTTCCTCTACCTACCGGACGGGAGCAGATACATTTTCGGGATCGAAGGCAATTGGGGGCGCGACCAGTACGCGACCGAGTTCATCGACGTCAACGGAAACCGAACTCTCTACACCCAGTCTGTGGTGCAGGACCCGACCGTTGAAGAGGGCAAATTGCAGGGCGCGGTCGTCGATAATTTGGAAAGGCCGGGCCTGATCGATCCTTTGGCACAGAACAAAGACGTCAGACTGAAGGTGGGCGAACAAACCTACCACGCACCGGGCTTCGACGGCACTACACAGGATTACACGCTCAAATGGGCGAAACTTGAAGATGTCCGGGACGACCCAGCTAGTCAGCCCCTCAGCTACCGTGGCTCGCACGTTTGTTTCATTGGGGGACAGAACACCATGAAAACGCACCATGACGGACCTCAGTACGACGACCCGAATGTCCCGGATGATGACGACGGCCCCATTCTTTTTTACGGCGGATCTGGTACTAGGGTGTGCTCGTCAGCCGGAGGGAGTCCGGATAGGATCTTCAATCCTGTGCTCTTGGCGGAAATTGTACTGCCAAACGGAAAAAGCTACCGATTCAGGTACAACCAGTTCGGCGAGATCACGACGATAACGCATCCGACTGGGGCTTACGAGCAGTTCGAATACGGGAAACTCGCGCCGATCGGCAATGAGCCGTCGCCACATTACGACCAGGCCAACCGGGGTGTGAAAAGACATCGAGTCTATCAGGCTGACGGCACTCTGGAGACCGACCGTGTGTACGAGGAATCGGTGAACAATGGGCAATATCCCGTTCCGCCGAACGCGCCCTACAAGATAACGACGACCAACCGCGACGGCTCGAAAATAGTTGCGTTTTTGCATCGCACCGATAACGAAGCGTTCGGCTTTTCCGATCCTCGGAGCGGGATGGCCTACGATGAGCAAGTCTTCGACACGAACGGGGTACTGCGGGCGCGGACACTCACAGATTGGAGGTCCTCAGGGCCGCTGAGTGGCGGCGCCGCCGAAGCCAGCCGAGACGCGCGACCTCAACGCCGAATCTCGATCATTATCGATGGTGGCCAAGCAATCGCCCAAATGTCGGAAACCGAGTTTGAAGATCCGTCCACGCCCGGGAGCGGCGCGCCAACGGATCCGTCCTATTTCGCTCATTTGAACGCCATTCGCACGAAAGCATACGACTATCGAGTAATTGACCTGAGTCTCGCCCAGACCGGCGGCTTTGATCAGATCTCAACGTATTTTGCCGGTGCGACGCCGGTCTCAATCAATGAAACCGAGCACCTATACGGGGCGGTAGGCGAGGCCTACAGAAATCGCGGAATTCTTGGGCTTGTCCGGTCAACGAGCGTTCTCGATCCCGGAACCGGTCAGCCGATTGCGAAGACCGAATATAGATACGATGAGCAGGGGCAATATTTCTCGATGGTGAACGTCGGGTCAACCGTCGGGTATCAGGCGCCGACCGGTACAAACTCTGAATTAAGAGGAAATGTAACGACGCTGCGGATTTGGAATAAAGATACCGATAATTGGGTCGAGACTCATACCCAATACGACAATTTCGGAAATGCTAGAAAGGCTTGGGACGCGAGCGGTGATCAAAGCAAATTTGTCGAGACCGAGTTCGGGGCATCGTATATGTATGCTTACCCAACCAAGGTCATAACGCCAGCTCCAGACCCGACCGGTACGCACGGCACCAATCAGGGATCGTTCACAACGAGCACGTACGACTTTATGACCGGTTTGCCCCGGAGCGTCACTGACGAATTCGGGCAGACGACCGCGACCGAGTACAACGATCCGCTGTTGAGGCCGACTCGCGTTTATGGCGTGGGGAGTTACGTGATACCCGTCACCGAGACGATCTACGACGACACAGCCCGTACCGTTAAGGTCCGCAAGCAGATCGACGCGGCGAACTGGGACGAAGCGACGACGTTTTATGACAGCCTCGGCCGGACGATCAAGACGCAGTCAAAGGATTCGCAAGGCGATGTCATTGTCGAGACCAAGTACGACTTTCTCGGCCGCGCCCACATGGTTTCGAATCCCTACCGGCAGGGAGACAGCGCGGTTCTCTGGAGCCTCACGGAATACGACGAGCTCGGCCGCGTCAAGCAAACACGCGAGCCGGTGGCGAATCAAAACCCCTCGACTCCCACGGGCAACATTCTGGGCACGACCGCGTACGACATTTCAACGGCGCCCGGTTTTATCGGGACGGTGGTGACGACGGCCGACGCGGCCGGCAAGAAGGGAAGGTCGATCACCAATGCGCTCGGGCAACTGATCCGTGTCGACGAGCCCGACCACACGGGCGGTCTTGCGCCTTTGCCGCAATCTACGCCGCAGCCGACTCCCACACCGAGCGGGACGCCGCCGATCGATCCGCCTCCCGGCTGCTCGGCCGAGTGCCTCACCAATACCGAGTATCCTTCGTACTCGACAGTCTATCGCTACGACGCGCTGGGCAAGATGGTCGAGGTGATTCAGGGCGTGCAGCATCGCTTTTTCAAGTACGACTCGCTTGGTCGGCTGATCCGCGTCCGACAGCCGGAGCAGGAGGTTAACTCGAGTTTGAATCTCGCCGACGCGGCGACCGGCAATTCCGAGTGGACGGCCGGGTTTGCATACGACGTACTGGGCAATGTGTTGCGCGCGACCGATGCGAACGGCGTCAACATCATCAATGAATACGACCGGGCCGGCCGAGTAACCAAGCGCTGCTATACAAAGCCGAACGTCGCGACCTCGGCGACGACGTGCGCCCAGATCCCGACAGGTGACCAGAGTGTCGACACGCCGGCGGTCAATTTCTGGTACGACGGCAAGGGACTTGCCCAGCAGCAGTCGCCCAACTTCGCCAAAGGTAAGCTGACCAAGGTCGACAACACGATCTCGGCGACCGAGTACCTGACGTTCGACAACTTTGGCCGCGTGACGCGGAGTCGGCAGATCACCGACGGCATAGTCTACGGGACCGACCAGAATCCGATCACCTACACCTACAATTTGTCCGGGGCGTTGATCGAAGAAACTTACCCCTCCGGCCGCAAGGTGAAGAGCGAATTCGAGAGTGACGGCGATCTCGCAAAAGTCGAGAGTCAGAGGAATGCGTCTGATGTGTTGCGGCCCTATGTCTCTAACTTCTCCTACACCGCATCCGGCGGCATCAGTCAGATGCGGCTCGGCAACGGGCGGTGGGAGACGGCGAAGTTTAATACGAGACTGCAGGTCACCGAATTGGGCCTCGGTGCGTCTGCATCTGACGCTGGGCTGTGGAAGGTCAATTACGAATATGGCGAGCTAGATGCGAGCGGTAATGTAGTTGCGTCAAAGAACGCCGGCAATATCGCCCGGCAGACGCTCACGGTTCCCGGGGCGAGCTTTGTTCAATCCTACCGCTATGACTCGCTCTATCGACTCACCGAGGCGGTCGAGAAAACGGGGTCGACGCAGAACTGGGTTCAAAACTGGAGCTACGATCGTTACGGCAACCGCCTCTCTTTCTCGCAGAACATCACCGGGACATCGACCAACTCAACGCCGGGGATCAGCGAGCAGACAAACCGGTTCACCGACCTGCAAACGTTCGGCTACGACAAGAACGGCAATCTTATTAGCGACAGAGATAAAGGCAATCTCCCGCGCCAGTTCTCATTCAACGGCGATAATAAACAATCGAAAGTCATCCGCGCCGGCAAGCTGGTCGCCGAGTACTTCTATGACGGCGAGGGCAAGCGGATCAAGAAGAAGGTATACAACCCTGACAACCCGGCTGTGGTGGACGAAGAGATCGTCTTCGTCTATTCATCAGGCAAGCTCATCGCCGAGTACTCGACCAAACCCGTTACAGATCCCAAGATCAACTACACGACAACAGACCACCTCGGCAGCCCAAGGATCGTTACCGACCAAAACGGCCAGGTGACCTCGAGACGCGACTTCATGCCGTTTGGTGAGGAGCTGCTGCCGAATGTCGGATCGCGAGCAAATGTCTCCGGATACACCGCGATCGACAATGTTCGTCAGAAATTTACCGGGTATCAAAAGGACGAGGAAACACAACTAGACTTCGCCGAAGCGAGGATGTACGAGAGCCGGCACGGCCGGATGAGTGCGGTTGATCCGGTTGCGTCGTCTATGATTTGGACCAAGCCTCAAAGTTTGAATCGATACCTCTATTGCTTGAACAATCCACTTTCGTACATTGATAAGAGCGGGGGTTTTCCTACAGAGATCCACAATCAACTCATCAAGGATGCTTTTCCGGGTTTAAATGATGCTCAAATTAGGATGATTCAGTACGGAAGTGCGTTAGTCGACACCACGTTCGGTACAGGTAACTTCGTTCAAATATGGAATGACGGAAGCAATCCTTTCATTGGCAGTCCTTGGTCAAGGATGAGCGTTGGCCCTGTGTTGTTCGACTTCCCCCGCACGCTTCTTCCGTCGGAAGCGTACAAGCACGCAATGACCCCACCTGGCAAAAGCAAAGAAGAAGCCGTTGTAATGGCTGACGACTTTATCAGTTCGAACATCAATGATGCGATCAAATTGCAGAATTCATTCGACTCGTCAGGAACCTTTATTTCGCATGCAGCGCTGGTGTCTTTTGGCAAGGCAGCTCATACGATGATGGACGCATTTTCTCCCACGCACAGATTCTTTCAGCCCTATTCCATTCCTCGCACGAATGCAATTAGTGGATATTTCACTGCGAAGGTGGGCGACGTCAATTATAGCGAGTCTGATTGGGTAAAATTCATTGGCGATGGGCTTGCACACAAGCGCGGGGAGAGCAGCATTACTTCTGCCGAACGCGCCGGGGCTATTCGCTTGCTACGAATAAACCTGCTAACCGGATTAGGTAAGACAATCTTTGAACAAGCCGTGACGGATCCCAGTCAAAGACAGGCAATATATGCTGCTGTCGATTCGTCGCGCTACACA
Source organism: Pyrinomonadaceae bacterium (assembly GCA_046313635.1). Taxonomy (GTDB): domain Bacteria; phylum Acidobacteriota; class Blastocatellia; order Pyrinomonadales; family Pyrinomonadaceae; genus OLB17. The sequence goes on from JBKBYA010000003.1 coordinate 217,620, forward strand.
ACCAGTGTGCCAAGCAGTTTCTCAATCAGCCGACCGTTCTCGGTACCAACTGGCGAGTGGATGTTCGAAAGGCCTCAGTTGACGTTTCGGACAAACTTTTTCAGGGCGAACTAGTTGATGGTAGATTGAAGATGTTGGACTCAATGAATAAACCGCATGTATCGGTTACAAGAAAGCACTTAATCGTCGCTGCGTTGTTCGCATTGACGGGACTAGCCATAGCCCCTTTACCTTCTGAGATAGTTCCCGAATGGCATGTTCAAGCCGTCGCGGAAAATGGCAAACCAATTGCAAATGTGCGGATTACCCAAGAATGGTCATACAGCAGTCTCATTGGGGTTAATTCACAAACGCTAATCAGCAATGAGGATGGCCAAGTAATTTTCCCCGCCCGACGGGTCTGGTACCCACTACTGCTGAAATTTTCCATGCGAATAGTGGAGTATCTCAACTACCTTGTGATGCCTCACGGTTCTAGGGTGGGCCCGTATTCGCGTGTCACATCACCTGACGGAAATTACTATTGGTTAGAACATCACCCCGGAAGGCAGCAGGAGCACCGACTGATTATTAAAGCCCTGTGAGCAAATCGTGTAAGGCTGGAAACCTTCGTTTGGTCTGTGAATAACGAAATCGTGCAACTCATGACGCGGATCTCCCAAGCGCTTTGACCGCGGCATTTGTGTCCAAAGTTGAAATACCGGTTCGCCTGGCGGTGCACCCAAACCACGGAAAGTCGAGCCTTTACCTGGCAGTCATTGTGCATTCTCGGAGGTAACGTCCAGTTGAACCTGCTCGCTACGGTGTTGTCGTAAGCAATGAATTCTAAACCGCCGGTGGGCTGCTTTGCATCCATTTGCGGGCGAATCCCAAACGCGGCGGAGAGAACCTACGCCAATTCGTTCTTGTATACGCCGGATGGCAAGATCGAAAGACTGAGACTTGGAAATGGGCTGTGGGAAAGAGCGACCTTCAACACACGGCTGCAGGTCACCTCATTGAATCTCGGCCGCGGTCTGGAGGGCGATTGAGCTACCCCCTATTCTTGTTACCGATCTAAACTAGAGGATTCCGGGTTTCCTGATGTTTCTGAACCACCTCATTCGGGGTCAGGCCGCACAGCGCGCTGTGCGGCCTGAATCCGTTGTAATCATCCCTGAATGCCCGGATCTTCTCGACCGCATCTTCGATCGACAGGAACCAGTTGACGTTCAGGCACTCGTCGCGAAAGCTGCCGTTGAACGACTCGATGAATGCGTTATCCGTAGGCTTTCCGGGCCTTGAGAAGTCCAGCGTGACATCGTTCGCGTAGGCCCAGTGGTCAAGCACCTTTGAGATGAACTCGCTGCCGTTATCGACCTGTATTCGTTTCGGCACAATGCCTCTCGTTCGCTTGATCCGATCCATAACATTCACCACATCGGGGCCTTTCAGGGACTGGCCGACCTCGATCTCCAGACATTCGCGGCTAAAATTATCGACTAAAGTTAAGACCCGGAAACGGCGCCCGTCGAACAGCTGATCTGCCACGAAGTCCATGCTCCAACACTCATGCGGACCAGTAAGAACTGGCTGTTGCATTCTATGGGCCGCCGCCTTTCGCCTTCTCGGCCTCTTCCGTCGCAGGTTCAAACCCTCTTCCTTGTATATGCGGTACGTTCGCTTGTGGTTGTCCCGCCAGCCTTCACGTCTGAGAACCGTGTGGATCCGCCAGAAACCGTATCTTACCCGCGTTTCCGCGATCTCTCTTATCCGCTGCCTCACCGCCCGGTCGTCCCTCGGCCGCTCGATATACCGGAACACTTTCCGCGAGATCGCCACCACCGAACACGCCCGGCTCTCCGAGACCCGGTATGCATCCAGCAACCACCTTACTAACTGCTTTTTCTGCTTTGCCTTCAGACACTTTTTTTTAACACGTCCTGCAGCATCTGCTTGTCCAGGCTCAGATCCGCGCGGATTGTATGAGGTCACGCCTCAACAACAGAATCCAAAGAATCCGGCTGATATTTACTTTCCATAAAACTTAAAGGCTTTGTATGCGAAATTTGATAAGTTTTCTAATAGTTCTAAGTTTCTCCATTTGCTGTTTCGCTCAATCGAATAGCAAAGCGGTGGATTCGTGTGAGAATGTTCGATTGGATTCTAAGAAACCGAGCGTTTTTATCACTTTTGAAAGGTTCTGGGAAAGAACATCCAACGAAGAAAGTAACAAGGAAATTTGGTTAAGGCTGCACAACAACACGAAATGGAATTTATTCGTAAAAGCAATTGGTCAGGACAAAGAAAATTCCGTTTACGGATTGACGTATGAAGTGCAAAGAGTACGAAATCCAGAAGTCAACAAAAATATTGATGTCCCTGTCGGCAGACGACAAGCTCACGTGGGCAGCATTCATAGAATTGAATCTGGAAAATCCATTTTGTTCAGCGTTCCTAAACAGCATCTGACCGCTGGACTTGCTGTGTTTGTTTCTTTCAGCTATGAATGGGAGGTACTAGGTAAATTTGGCGGCGACCTTTCTATATTGCATCAAGCCCCTTTTTGGTCAACTGACTTGCCACCCGAAAAGTAAAGCTATTTTATCTTTCTAAAGTCAAAAAGGCGTGATGTTCAATCACGCCTTTTGCTTTTCCGCTTGCCTTTGCTGGCGAACGAACGCCGAGACGAACTCGACCACCTCATCTTGCTGACGACGCGGCAGATTGGAGACTTCTTCAGAATCGGGGTCAGGCCTACTTTGTTGACGATTCTACTTTTCTTGCCTGGCCTTTGTTGATATAAGAACGGTCATATTATGGCCAGAAAACCGAGGCTTGAGGTTGAGGGCGGACTTTATCACTTGATCACTCGCGGGGTCGAACGGCGGGACATTTTTCACGCGGCGGACGACTATCGGAAATTCCTCTCGCTGCTGGCCGTTCAAAAAGAAATAACAATCGGGGTCAGTTCTGCAATTGTTGCAATTCTTGGATTGGCTCTCGTTTCGAAATACAAATGATGCGGCCGAGGTCATATGGCATGGTATCCGAGGGCCGAGGTCGAGGGCGGCCTGGGAATCCTTGATGGCTGCGTCGAGGCTCGTCGGCGCAAACAACCGCAAACTGTCCGACCTGACCAACCTTAATACCTCAAACGTCAGCCGGCGACACGACTCGGCCGTTCGTCGCACCAAAGAAGAAGACCGGTTTCGCAAACTCGTGGACAAGATCGTCACAGCCTACAGCAAGACCAAACGAGAATTGCACAAATTGCAGCACTGACCCCGGTTCCTTATCCGTTCCGTCTGCTACCCCGTTACTTCTGCTGACCCCTTTACTTACGCAGCATTACCGAGCAATGAATGAGCAGCTTCCGGGCCGACTCAGGTAGACCTGATCCGCTCGGCGTCCTTTACGGCGTCTTGAGGAGCTGCTGCTTGCCGGCGATGGCCTGAGCGTATGCGCCGCCGGGGACGTCGGCTAGTTGGATCGCTTTGTCGTAGAGCTGCATCGCCATCGCGCGATCGTTGTAGAACTCGTAGATGCGGGCGAGTGCGACGTAGGTCAGCGAGATGAGTGCCTTGTCGGTCGACGGAGCGGCGGTCTTGAGGACCATCGAATAGGCGTTCTTTGCCTCGACGAGATAGCCGGCCTGCTCTTCGGCATCGTCGGTCGCGCCGGCGGAGAGCGTGGCGACGCGGCCGATGTTGTAGTAGATGCGGGCGTCGCCGGGATTTGAGCCGAGCAGGTCCTTGAGGTCTTTGCGGGCCTGGGCGTAGCTCTTGGCCTCGATCGTCTTTTGGATCTCGAGCAGGCGGGAAGTGACGGGATTTTCGATCACGGCCGTCTCTGCTTGCGCTCCGGCGGCGGCGATCCGCTTGCGGCGCTCTTCGCGTGCGGCGAGACCGCGCTTTCGGGCGTCGGCAAATTCGGCGAGGCGATCGGTTTCTTTCGCCGCGTCCAGTGACAGCACCATCTCGCGCATCGAGGCCGCGATGTCGAAGCCCGAATCCTCAAGCCCGCGGAGCTGCCGGGCAAAATAAAATGCGAGCACCGCGCCCTTCTCGTAATCTTCCGAAAGGTGGAGCGCGGTCTCGTCGGCGAGCGTCTGCTTGAGCTTTTCGAGCTCGGCCGTGACGGCGCGTTTCTCAGCGTCGGTCTTGAGGGTCGCGATCTTTTGCCGCGCGGCGGCGGTCGCAGCCTGTATCTGCGAATATTCGGATTGACGGGCGTCGACGGCTGCGACGAGCGAGCGCGACACCGCAAGATAAACGTCCGTCGAAACGCTCGCTCCCGCCTTGCGGCGTTCGTCGAGGAGCTGTCTGATCCCGGCCGAGACCGACGCGATCTCCTTTGCGTTTGAAAAGACCACCGCATCCGCGACGTACTGCAAAAACGCGCGGCGGGCCTCAGAGATGCTGAGGTCGGTGCCCGGCGGCACGATCACATAATAGTCGTCGCGAATATTCAGGAAAGTCGTATTCCCGGCAGGCATCAGCATCTCGGGCACGATGAAGAAGCGCCGCTCGTGCTCGCGGGTCTCCGTCTTGTTGAGCACGGTGCGCTTCGAGCGCTGCGTCTCGACCTTGACGCGCTCGGTATAGATCGTCTGCGGCCGCGTGTGAAGGTAGCCGAGCAGCTCGGTGACCATCTCGCGGGCCGAGCCGCGCAGTGATGCGTCGGCCGTCTTCAAGTACTCCGCCGCGTAGCCGTCGATCTTTGCCCCGATGCCCGTGCGGCGATAGAACTCGCGAACTAGCGGCGCAAAATCCAGCACGTCGAGCAGCTCGCCCGGCAGATCTGAAGTCACGACCGGATCGGCCAACTCCGGTGCCGGCGACAGCGAATATGCCATCGAGACGAAGGGAGCGATCGTCTCCGCGTCGCTCAGGCCGGGTCGCCGCTTGCGGTACTGCGCGACGAATGTCGAGATCTTTTGCCGCAGGTCGTCGGGCACGGTCAACTCGCTCTCGAGCCGCCGGCGAAACGCTTCGCCCGCGGGCGTGAGCGCCGCCTTGAAGGCGCGTTCGCCCTTCGCCGCATCGCCGGGCACGAGGGCCGCGTCGAGCGTCGCGAGCACGACGATCAGGCGTTTGTCCGGCTCGATCCTGACGCCGTAATTCGAGAGGTCGAGCACCGTCGAGGCCGGCGTGCCCTGCGCGCTCGCCGAGCCGGCCATACAAAGACAAGCAATGAACAGAAAAAGGACTCTTTTCATCCGAAGTACTGATGCCGAGAGGCTTTGAGACAATCCAGTGATGAAGCGGCCGACGCCGGGGATGCACGAGAACAATAAAAATAAAGGATAAAGGACCGAGCAGGCCGATCCTTTATCCCCTGAATCCGAACATTCGCCGCCGCCGGCGTGACGGGTTAGCTAAAGCTCTTGAGAGCGTCGGCCTCTTCGTCGTAAACGTCAAAGACGGTAAGAAGCTTTGTGATCGCGAGCAGGTCCTGGATCTTTTGCGTAAGCTTCAGGAGCTTGAGCGTGCCGCCCTCTTTGTTGACGGCCGTAAAGCTCGAGACGAGCTCGCCGATGCCGCTCGAATCGATGTATCCGACGCCGGCCAGATTGAGCAGGATCTTGTTCTTGCCTTCGCCGAGAAGTCGACGGATCGCGTTGCGCAGCGCCACGCTGCCTTCGCCGATCGTGACTTTGCCTTCGAGATCAAGGATCGTTACGTCGCCTGCCTGGCGCTCGGAAATGTTGATATCAGCCATTTTGTCTCCTCTTTTACTAAATGAATTGAAAGCCGATTTTAGACCACAACCTCTGAATGTCCAAACTTCGCCGTCTAGTCTCAGCGGCGCTTTAACATCCGCACCGTGACGCCGCCGTCGGCGTTGTTTGACCAGCCGATCTCGTCCATAAAGGACCGCATAAAGAGAATGCCGCGGCCGGTATTCTTGAGCAGATTTGCCGGGTCTGTCGGGTCAGGAACCTCATCGACGGCAAAGCCCTCGCCGTGGTCGCGCACCGAAACTTCAAACCCCTCGGCCGTATCTGCGAACGTGATCTCGACGCGCTTGGTCTCGGCAAACTTGTTGCCGTGCTTGACCGCATTCGCGACCGACTCGCGCACGGCGAGGTCGATCGCTGAAAGATATTCGTCGCCGTAGCTCCACTCGCGGGCGATGCGTTCAGCCTCGGCGGCAGCGTCCTCGACAGACTCTATCCTGCTCGGGAGCGAAAGTTCTTTTATCCTGGACACGGTTGATTCTCTGTAAATTATAGAGTCACGCGAGTTGCTGTCAAGACAAAGGCGCGACGGCGGTTTAGAATATCAGCGTGAGAGTCAGACCGGCCAAAAGTCTGCGGGGCGAGGTCGCCGTCCCGGGCGACAAATCCGTCTCGCACCGCGCGGCGATGTTTTCGGCGATCGCCGAGGGCGAGACGGTGATATCCAATTTTTCGGCAAGCGAAGACTGCTCTTCGACGCTCGCGTGTCTTGCCGAGCTCGGCGTCGAGATAGAGAGGGAAGGTCCGACCGTACGGGTCCGCGGCCGCGGGCTGCGCGGTCTGCGGCAGCCTGCGAAGGCGCTCGACTGCGGCAACAGCGGCACGACGATGCGCCTCTTGTCAGGCATACTCGCCGGGCAGACGCTGACGGCCGAGCTTGTCGGCGACCGCTCGCTCAGCTCGCGGCCGATGCGCCGCGTCATCGAACCGCTCAAGGCGATGGGCGCGGAGATCACGTCCGCGGACGGCCACGCGCCTCTCAAGATCGAAGGCCGCGACCTCTCGGGCATCGACTACCGGTTGCCTGTCGCGTCGGCGCAGATCAAGTCGTGCGTGCTGCTCGCCGGCCTGAATGCGAGCGGCCGGACGACGGTCGTCGAGCCGGTCGCGACGCGCGATCACACCGAGCGAATGCTCGCGTGGCTGGGAGCAGACATTTCGACCGTATCGGTCGGCTCAGGCGAGCGGAGCGTGACGGTGCGCGGCGGGCAGACGCTCACCGCCCGCGACATCGCCGTGCCGGGCGACATTTCGGCGGCGGCCTTTTTTGCCGTCGCGGCCGCGGCGCTCGAGGGCTCAGAGATCGTGATACCCGGCGTCGGCATCAACGAGACGCGTACGGGCGTGCTGACCGCGCTGCGCTCGATCGGCGTGAATCTTGAGATAGCGAACGCGCGCCAAGTTTCAAATGAGCCGGTGGGCGACCTCGTCGTCCGCGGCGGCATCGCGGCGAGCGTGGAACTTGACGGGCCCGTAAAGATCGACGGCGCGATCGTCGCCAATCTCATCGACGAGGTGCCGATCATCGCGGTGCTCGGTACGCAGCTTCCGAGCGGGCTCGAGATCCGCGACGCCGCCGAGCTGCGAGTAAAAGAGAGCGACCGCATCGCGACCGTCGTCCAAAACCTGCGGCGAATGGGCGCGTCGGTCGAGGAGTTTCACGACGGTCTGCGTGTCGAGCGCTCGACGCTCCACGCGGCCGAGATCGAGTCGTACGGCGATCACCGCATCGCGATGGCGTTCGCGGTCGCAGCGCTGCTTGCGAGCGACGGCGAGACCGCGATCAACGGCGCCGAGGCCGTCGACGTATCGTTCCCCGGCTTTTTTGAAATGCTCGCCTCGGTTACGCTAGCGCGATGAACGACAACGGCAATCTGCGGATCGCTCTGACCGGCTTTATGGGCGTCGGCAAATCGAGCGTCGCACGCCATCTGTCGCACCTACTCCGCTGCCGGCGGCTCGATCTCGACCTGCTGATCGAGGAGCGCGCGGGCCGCACGATCGCCGAGCTGATCGACTCGATCGGCATCGACGAATTTCGCCTTGTCGAGTCAGAAGTGCTCGCCGGCGTGGTCGCCGAGCCGGGGCCATGCATCCTCTCGCTCGGCGGCGGCACGTGGACCGTCGAGGCCAATCGTCTCGCGATCAGATCCGCGGGTTATCGGTCGATCTGGCTCGAGTCGTCATTCGAGCACTGCTGGTACAACATCCGCTCCTCGCGCAAAGAGCGCCCGCTCGCCCGCAGCAAGCACGACGCCCGACGGCTCTTTGACGAGCGGCAGCGGGTCTACTGCCTCGCCGATTCGCACTTTATCGTGCGGCCGGAATTCACGTCGTTCGAGATCGCGCGCCAGATCGTCGAGGAACTTGGCTAGCGACGCGGCCGGAAAATACCTTGAATTTGATTTGCCTGCTGTATCAAGATTGAAGCTATCGGCCATAACGAACGAAATTCGTCGATCCGCAAGCCGGACTCGTGCGGCCGAAAGTCGTCGGCGACTGTCGCCGGCCTGAATTATTCGAATCGAACTGGAGGAATATGAAGCTCAGGATTCTTACGATCATTTCTCTGGCGTGCATGCTGCTCGCAGCCGCCGCGTGTGGAAAGAAGGACGCCGACATTCAAAAGGCCGTTCAGGACAAGCTAGCCGCCGTGGGCGTCACCGGCGTAGCGGCGACGGTCAAGGACGGCACGGCGACGCTCACCGGCGAGGTCGCCGACGTGACCGTCAAGAAAAAGGCCGAGGACGCCGCCAAGTCGGTCGACGGCGTCAAGTCGGTCGACAGCAAGCTGACGACAAGGCCGCTGCCCGTCGCCACGCCTGCGGCAAATGACCAGGCGTTGACCGGCAAGATAAACGAAGACCTGAAAAAGGCCGGCTGCGACGGCGCTACAGCGACCGTGGTCGGCGGCCGCGTCACCGTCGCCGGTGCCGTGCCCGAGTCGAAGTACGTGACCTGCATCCAGGTCATCAACCAGTCGGGCATCACCGGCATCGACAACCAGCTCAAGAAGGGGCCGGTCAAGTAAGGAGGTAAGAGACAAATGTCACAAGAGAAATACCAGTCGCTCCTCGAGCTTGCCAACCAGAACGGCACGACCTACGAGCTGAGCCAGGGCGACGGCGGCACGCTCATCGTTACCGGCACCGCGCCGAGCGAGGAGGCAAAGCAGCAGCTCTGGGACGAGTACAACCGCATCGATCCCGACTTTCGCTCGGGCGATCTCATTCTGAATATCTCGGTCGGCAGCGCCGCGGGCGGCGGCGGCCCGCACACGTACACCGTCGAGCCGGGCGACAACCTGACCAGGATCGGCAGCAAGTACGGCCTGCCGTGGAAAGCCATCTACGATGCCAACCGCGACATTCTCAAAGACCCGGACAAGATCTACCCGGGCCAGGAGCTGAAGATACCCATTTAACGCAAACGGAACGCGGACGCCCCCGTCCGCATGAGCGTCGGCCGGAACGCGGACGCCCCCGTCCGCATGAGTGCGAAGCACGAAGAAAAAACGCCGGAGAATCGAGTAGATCGTTCTCCGGCGTTTTTTCTTCGCGTCCGAAGACGAACGCTCATGCGGACGGGGGCGCCCGCGGTCCGTCGACTTCGCAATTGTGAATTGCTAAATTCTCACTTGAATGGCGCTCCAGACTGATTTTGTCGTGATCGGCAGCGGCGTCGCGGGCCTGCGGGCCGCGATCGAGCTCGCGGCGTCTGGTGCCGAGGTCACAGTTCTTACCAAGGACAAAGCCAGCGAATCGAATACCGAATACGCTCAGGGCGGCGTCGCCGTCGTGCTCGCCGAGGACGACGAAGCGACGCTGCACGAAGAAGACACGCTCGCTGCCGGCGCCGGTCTGTGCGACGAGGCCGCCGTCGAGGTGCTCGTCAAAGAAGGCACGCGATACATCAAGCAGCTGATCGATTGGGGCGCGGAATTCGATCGCGAGGGCGGCAAGCTGATCTTTACCCGAGAGGCCGCGCACTCCCGGCGGCGGATACTGCACTCGCACGGCGACTCGACGGGAGCGGAATTTGTCCGTTCGCTGATCGCACGCGCGCGACAAGAGACGCGTATCAATCTCATCCCATTTGCCGTCACAGAGGGACTGATCGTCCGCGACGGCCGCTGCATCGGAGTTCGCTATCTCGACCCGATCCTCCGCACGCCGCGCGAGGTGATCGCCCGGGCCGTCATTCTGTGCACGGGCGGCGCGGGGCAGCTCTTTTTGCACACGACAAATCCGCCGGTCGCGACGGGCGACGGAATGGCGATGGCGTACTTTGCCGGAGCCGAGATGGCGGACATGGAGTTTGTCCAGTTTCATCCGACGGCGCTCAATCTCGAGAATGCGCCGCGCTTTTTGCTCAGCGAGGCGATGCGCGGCGAGGGCGGGATATTGCGAAACAAATTCGGCGAGCGTTTTATGCCGCGCTACGACGAGCGCGCCGAGCTCGCGCCGCGCGACATCGTCGCCCGCTCGATCGTCGCCGAGATGCGGCGCACCGGCACGCGGTCGGTCTATCTCGATATGAGCGCGCTCGACGCTGCATATCTCAAGCATCGCTTTCCAAAGATCTACGACACCTGCGCGGCGTACGGGCTTGATATCGCAAAAGACATGCTGCCCGTCTCGCCCGCGTCGCACTACTCGATGGGCGGCGTGCGGACCGATCTCTGGGGCCGCACGACCGTGCCCGGCCTCTACGCGGCCGGCGAGGTCACGTGCACCGGCGTCCACGGCGCAAATCGCCTCGCGTCAAACTCGCTGCTCGAGGGCCTCGTCTTCGGCGCAAGAGCGGGCGAGGCGGCGGCGGCGGAGAATTCCAAATTCCAAATTCCAAATTCCAAATTCGAAGATCCAAGTTCGGGAGCCGCAGTGCTCGGCCGCGACAGCACGCAAGATCTGGGATCTGGAATTTGGAATTTGGAATCCGGAATTTCCACGGCGGTTCGCAAGCGCGTAAAGCGCATCATGTGGGAGCGCGTCGGCATCATCCGCGACCGCTCGTCGCTCGAGCGTGCGCTGCGCGAGCTGCGGCAGATCTCTGCGGCTCGGCTCAGTCCGTCGTCGCGAAACTTCGTCGCGCTCGCGACGCTGATCGCGACCGCCGCGCTATGGCGCGAGGAGTCTCGCGGGGGACATTACCGCACTGACTTTCCCGAGCAGCGCGACGAGTGGCGTGTGCATTCGATCCAGAAGCTCGGCGGCGGCGTCGCGGCGAGCGACACGATCAACTTCGACCCGCCGTCCCACAGCGGCTCGGCGACGCGTTAGCAGATCGGCCGCCGCTTTATCGCGCGGCGGCAGTTGTGCTAATTATGATTCGCCGTTCAAGACTATCCGTTAGAACCGATCCGATCCCGTGAGCCTATGGACTACACCGCAACGACCCTTAATCTCGCATCGATGATCGTTCATCACGCCCGGCAGACGCCCGACAAGGAGGCGTTTGTCTGCGGCGACGCGCGAATGACGTACGGCCGGCTCGACGCGCTCTCCAACAAGGTCGCCAACGCACTCGTCGAGATGGGCATCGGCCCCGGCGACAAGGTCGCGCTGAGCTGCCCTAACATCCAGTACTTTCCGATCGTCTACTACGGCATTATGAAGGCCGGCGCCGTCGTCGTGCCGCTCAACGTTCTCTTTAAGCCGCGCGAGATCGAATATCATCTGCGGGACTCTGACGCAAAGGCCGTATTCGTCTTTGAAGGCACCGACGAGCTGCCGCTCGCCGCGTGGGTCAAGGAGGCGTTTGACCGTGTCGAGGGCTGCACCGACCTGATCGTGATGACGCGCGACCCGGCGGCGGCGAGCCCGTTTCACGAGCATCACACCCTGGCCGCCGTCACGATCGATCGTCCCGAGACCTTTGATATCTATCCGACAAAGCCCGGCGACACGTGCTCGATCCTCTACACCTCTGGCACGACCGGCCAGCCTAAGGGAGCCGAGCTGACGCACTTTAATATCTATATGAACTCGGTCGCGACGTACAACATTCATCTGCCGATGATCGACTTCACGCGAGGCGAGCAGCTTACGTGCCTGATCACGCTGCCGCTGTTTCACACGACGGGGCAGACCGTGCAGATGAATTCGAATATGTACGCCGGCCACCGCTGCGTGCTGCTGCCGCGATTCGATCCGCAAGCCGCGCTCGAGGCGATGGTGCGCGAAAAGGTGAACTTCTGGGTAGGCGTTCCGACGATGTATTGGGCGATCCTCAAGTACGTCGACGAGACGAATTTTGACGTCGCGCCGGTCGTCGAGCATCTCAAAGTGCCGACATCCGGCGGCGCGCCGATGCCGGTCGAGCTGATCGAGAGGTTTGGCAAGGTCTTTGGACTCCGCGTGCTCGAGGGCTACGGCCTGACCGAGACGTCGCCGCTCGCGTGCTTTAACCAGTTCGAACGGCCCTCAAAGCCCGGCACCGTCGGCCAGCCGCTGTCCGGCGTCGAGGTAAAGTGCGTCGACGACGCCGACAACGAGGTCGCCCGCGGCGAGCGCGGCGAGATCGTGATCCGCGGGCACAACGTGATGAAGGGGTATTACAAACGGCCCGAAGCGACGGCTGAGGCCTTTCGCGGCGGGTGGTTTCATACAGGCGATATCGGCGTCATCGACGACGAGGGCTACGTCTCGATCGTCGACCGCAAAAAGGACATGATCCTGCGCGGCGGCTACAACGTATATCCGCGCGAGCTCGAGGAGGTGATCATCACGCACCCGGCCGTCTCGCTCTGCGCGGTGATCGGCGTGCCGGACGAGAAGCTCGGCGAGGAGGTCAAGGCCTTTGTCGTGCTCAAGCAGGGCGCGTCGCTCTCGGGCGACGAATTCATCGAATGGTGCAAGACGCAGTTTGCCGCAAACAAATATCCGCGATATGTAGAGTTTCGCGACAGCCTGCCGATCGGCGGGACCGGAAAGATATTCAAACGGGCTTTGAAAGAGGATGCCGCTGCCCGATAGACTGGTCGTAACGGCGCGAGGCCGCATCGATCGCGCGGCCGTCGCCGAATACCTTTTTTGGACGCGTTTTTAATGTATCGATTGAAATGTGCCGCAGTGCTGGCCGCCGCCGCGATCTTCACGGCCGTCAGCTGTCAGAGGTCCGGCGCTGCGCGAGTCGCGATCGCCGAGAGCAAAAAGTACGAGGCTTCGCTCTATCGCCAGCACTGCGCGATCTGCCACGGGGTCGAGGCAGAGGGAAAGGTCCTGACCGACGGCCGCCGCGTGCCGAGCCTGCGCGAGGGCGAGTTCAAGGCAAAGAATCAGGCGCAGATCTACAACCAGATCGCCAACGGCGGCAACGGAATGGTCGCCTTTCGCAGTCAGCTCTCGCAGCGCGAGATCGAGATGATGACCGCCTTTGTGCTTCACGACCTGCGCGGGCAGTGAACGCGCTTTTATCAGGGACGAGATGAGAATTTTGATCACTGGAGCAAGCGGGCTGATCGGCCGAGAGCTGCAAACGGCGCTCGCCGCAAAAGGTCACGAGCTGCTGCTCGCGGGCCGCCGTGAGCCGTCTGCCGCCAACGAGATCAAATGGACGATCGAGGACGGCTTTGCCGAGCCCGAACGGCTTGAGGGACTCGACGCCGTCATTCATCTCGCCGGCGAGAGCATCAGCGGCGGCCTGCGGTGGAGCGAAGAAAAAAAGAAGGCGATCCGTGACAGCCGCGTGCTCGGCACACGCAGCGTCGTCGACGCGATGGCCGGCCTGAGAGTCAAACCCAAGACGTTTATCGCGGGCTCGGCGGTCGGATTCTACGGCGACCGCGGGAGCGAGGAACTGACCGAGGCGAGTCCCGCGGGCGACACCTTCTTGTCCGATGTCTGTAAGGCGTGGGAGGCCGAATCGCGCCGTGCCGAGGATCTCGGCATCCGCACCGTGCTGCTGCGGACCGGGATCGTGCTGTCAAAGGACGGCGGAGCGCTCGGCACGATGCTTACGCCCTTTAAGCTCGGCCTCGGCGGTGTCATCGGCAGCGGTAAACAATATATGAGCTGGATCTCGATGGACGACGAGATCGCGGTCATCGAATTTGCGCTCGAGAACGAAAGCTTACGCGGCGCGGTCAACGCCGTCGCTCCCGAGCCGGTGACGAACGAAGAATTTACAAAGGCCCTCGGCGACGTGCTCTACCGCCCGACATTCATCCCGCTGCCGGAGTTTGCCGTGAATCTGGTTTTTGGGGAGATGGGCGACGCGCTGCTGCTCGACAGCACGCGCGTCGTGCCCCGGCGGCTCGTCGATGCGGGATTTGAATTCAAGTACACAAAGATCCGCCCGGCCCTCGAAAATGCTGTAAAATGACGATTGCCGGGCAAACCGTCCGGTCTCTCCTTCATCGTAACCGCCAGTTTCGCGCATGACCTCGAGCATTCATCATAGACATTTTACGGCCGTCGTCTTTATCGGCCTCGCGTTCATACTGTCGGTTTACATCACACGCTCGTTCGCGCAGGAGCGCCGGAGCTCGGCGGTCGCGCAGCCGACCCCGCTGGTAACTCGAACCGGCAAGAGCGGACCCTCCGACGCCGGCAGCACGCGCGAGCGCGTCGTCGAGACGTCGGCCGGCAGATTCGCCGCGGCGGCGTCGGCGAACGCGCAGCTCCGCACGAGTCTCGCTTGGAAGTTCGGCAAGGCGCAGACCGGCTGGGAGATCTACGTGCCGCTGATCGCCGAGACCGTCGGTACCGACGCGTCGGCCGACTCGCCCGCATTTGCCGCGTCGGTCGCGCGATGGCAGGCAAAGAACGCAATGTCGCCGAGCGGCATTGTGGACGCCGACACGATCGACGCGTTGGTCAAGTTTTGGCAGGCACGGCGACGCAGCGACTCGGCCGCGTCATATGAGAGCGACATCGTCGCCGTCCCGATCGCCGACTTCTACGACCCGACGCGCAGCCCCGATCTTCTCAAGCTCGACCGCGAGACCTACACGGCGTACAAGCGAATGATCGCCGCCGCGACCAGAGATCTGGCTCGCGAGCTGCGGCTGACCCGCACGGGCGAGCTTGCACCAGAAGAGAAGTTTCTCAAGATCGTCTCGGCCTATCGCTCGCCGGAGTATCAGGAACAGCTCCGCCGGCGGTCGCCCGGCTCGGGCCGCATCGCTCTCGCCAAAAACAGCGTTCACTTTACGGGCCGCGCGATCGACATCTACGTCGGCGGCGAGCCGACCATCACGCGCGACGACAACCGCCGCGTGCAGGTCGAGACGCCGGTTTACAAGTGGCTCGTCAAGAACGCGCACAAGTTTGGCTTCTATCCATACTTTTACGAGCCGTGGCATTGGGAGTACGTTCCGGGAAAATGAATTTGAATTGATCGACTGAAAGAGGCTGTCCGGAGTGGGCAGCCTCTTTTGAATTTGGCTTGGCTGCGCCGGCGGTGCGGTTCTGCGGCATAGCCGCGGAAGAGTTTTAAGCGTGGAGCCGGAAAAGCGGAGCTTCTCCGCAAATACACGGCCGGAGCCCGGCGGAGGTGGAGTTTATGGAGTCGTCGCTGCCAACGGCAGCAGGATCGGCCGCGACGGCGCGGCATCGGCCGCAAAAGGAGCGATCTGGAGATTCAAAAGATAAAGTCCGTCACTCACGGCGGGCGGTACGTAGATCAGCTCGGTTATCGTCGACGAAACTCGCGAATCCCCATTGACCTCAAACTTGCCCGCCTCCACATTCCAAAACGTCCTGTGATTGGACAAGCGGCCATCGTCGTACATCCGATCTATCGACGGCAGGTCGACCAGCAGGTGATCGATGCCGCTCTCGACCAGCACGCCTGCGGCGTCACTCGTCAAAAACGGCGGAAGCGTATCGGAGGGATATCGCCTCGAGAGTTTGCTGTCGTCATTAGGCAGCGTGCGGATGATGACGGCCTTGACGACTCCGGCATTGACGGCGTCATCAAGCGCGGCCTCGATCGATGACGCCGTCACGACGAGATCACCGGGTTCGAACGGCTGCGAGTATGTCTCGCTCGTCTCGATCCCAGCGACCGGCGCGATCGAGACGAGCAGTGTGGGAACGAGCACGTCCTTTAGACATTCGCGCACCGAGATGCGCTCGTTCGTGATATGCCCGACGCACTCGGTATGCGTGCCGGTGCAGTGCGGGATGAATGTATAGCTCTCGAAATTGCAGCTGCCGCCGAGTCGGGTGTCGCCGACGATATCGCCCGCGCGGCACGGCTCGGACTGCGCCGCCGGCACGCCGAAGGCATTCGGCTGCGGGCCGTTGAACCGCAGCGGGATCGAGATGTCGATCGGCGAACGGGCGTCGAATGCCGCCGCGAGACCGTCGATGGTGACCACGCTTGTGTTCATCCGTTCGGGCTCTCCGCTTGCTCCGCTGCCAGCCGCCGCAGCCGTGCGATCACCTCGTCGAGATCGATCTCATCGGCGCTGTCGACGCGCGAACAGATATTCATCAGCTCGCGATCTTGCGCGTTGCCGAGACGCTTCGCGACGCTGTAGGGCAGGTCTTCGCGGAACGTTACCATCGAGTATTTCGAGAAGTAGTCAGGGAAGGTCTGTTCGAGCTTGGTTTCGAGCTCGCGTTTGCGCTGGAAGACGGGGTCGGCCACCCGGTCGCGCATCTCGTAAAAGTTCTCTTCGGCCATATCCGCGATCGCGTCGGTATTCTGCTTTCGCAGGCTGCCGTAGCGCGAGTAGACCATTTCCCAATCCGGTCCGCACTCCTCGATCAGAGAGTCGAGCACGCGCACGTCCTCAAAGGCGCAGTTCATCCCCTGACCGTAAAAGGGCACGACCGCGTGAGCCGAGTCGCCGAGCAGAAGAGCGCGGCCGCCGGCGTTCCACGGCCAGCATTTGATCGTGCCGAGATCGCCGGTCGGATTGCGAAAAAAATCGTCGACAAGCGTCGGCATCAGCGGGAGGGCGTCGGGGAATTCGCGTTTGAAAAATTCGACGAGCGACGCATCGTCCGTCAGTTGATCGAACGCGGGGGCCGTTTCGCCGGTCGTGGCACGCCCGCCGGCGACCGCGTTTCTGCCCGTATGATCGAGAAATAACGTGCAGGTAAAGCTCGCGTCAAAATTAGGCAGCGCGATCATCATGAAGCGGTGGCGCGGCCAGATGTGAAGCGCGTTCTTCTCGAGGAGAAAGTCGCCGTTCGGGCCCGGCGGGATATGCAGCTCCTTGTAGCCGTGCTCGAGCCACTTTTGCGAAAAGTCAAAGCGTTCGACGCCGCCCGCCATCATCGCACGCCGCACGGCCGAGCCCGCTCCGTCGGTCGCGATCACCGTATCGGCCGTCACGCGACGCCCGCTCGAAAAGAATGCCTCGCCCGTATCGCAGTCAAAGTCGACGCACCGCTCGTGAAAGTGAAACCGGACCGAATCGTACCTTTCGGCCTCGTTCATCAGCGCGATATTGAGGCCCGATCGCGAGACCGAGTTGATGTACTCGCCCTCGCGGCCCGAATAGCGAAGCAGCTTGGTCTCGCCCTGCTCGCTGTGGATCATCCGGCCGTACATCGGCACCGCCTCGGCGAGCATATACTCGTCCATTCCGACCTCGCGCAGCGCCGCGATGCCGCGGTCAGAGAGCGCCAAATTTATCGAACGTCCCGCCGCCGTCTCCTCCCGACGCATATCGCCGCGCGCCTCATACACCTCGACCTCGAATCCGCGGCGCGCGAGATAGATCGACAACAGCGAGCCTGCGAGGCCCGCTCCGATGATCGCTACTTTAGGCATTCGCGCAAGACATGGACAAAGGCATTCACGTCCGAGAACGAGTTATACAGCGGCGTCGGTGCGACGCGGATGACGTCGGGCTCGCGCCAGTCGGCGGAGATGCCGCGGGCGATGAGCGAGTCGAAGAGGCTCCGGTCCGACTCTCTCACGCGGATCGAGAGCTGGCAGCCGCGGGCTTGCGGGTCGCGGGGCGTGATGACCGATATCCTCTCGTCGCCCAGCGAGTCGAGCAGCCGCTCGAGATGGCCTGTCAGCCGGACCGACTTGTCGCGCAGGGCGGACATTCCGGCCTCGTCAAATATGTCGAGCGACGCACGCAGAGCGGCCATCTGCAGGATGGGCGGATTTGAGATCTGCCAGCCCTCGGCGCCCGCGAGCGGTACGAACTCGGGCCCCATCAGAAACCGCGTCCGCTTGTCGTGGCCCCACCAGCCGGCAAATCTCGGGATCTCAAAATTCTCGGCGTGCCGCTCGTGCACAAACGCTCCCGCGACGCCGCCGGGGCCAGCGTTGAGATATTTGTAAGAGCACCAAACCGCAAAATCGATATCCCAATCGTGAAGCCGCATCTCGAGATTGCCTGCGGCGTGAGCGAGGTCAAAGCCCGCGACGGCGCCGACGCGGTGCGCCGCGGCCGTGATCGCCGGCATGTCAAAGGCCTGGCCGGTGTAGTAATTCACGCCGCCGAACATCACCAGCGCGAGCTCGTCGCCGTGCTCGTCGATCGCCGCGACGATGTCATCGGTCCGCAGCGTGGCTTCGCCCTCGCGCGGGGCGAGCTCGACGAGACATTTTGCCGGCTCGAGACCCCGCGTCGCGATGTGCGACCACACCGCGTACCGATCTGAAGGGAAAGCTCCGCGCTCGATCATTATCTTTCGCCGCTCACCGCGCGGCCGGTAAAAAGAGACGAGCATCAGATGCAGATTGACGGTCAGCGAATTCATAACGACCGTTTCTGCCGGGAGCGCGCCGACGACACGCGCCATCTTTTCGGTCAGGAATTCGTGATACGGCAGCCAGGGATGTGCAGCATGGACGTGGCCCTCGACGCCGAGGCGAGCCCAATCGTCGAGCTCCTGGTCGACGTACGCGCGGGTCGTCTTGGGCTGCAGTCCGAGAGAGTTACCGGTGAAATAAACGACCGGCCGACCGTCGCGGGCAAGAGGGAAATGAAATTGTTCACGAAACTTGCGGAGCGGATCGGCCGCGTCAAGCTGCTCGGCCGCGCCTTCGGTATCAGTGCTCTGAGGGCGCATATTTTTATTCGAATTTATCGGAAATGCGCCGGGTTGAAAAGCGGGCCGCGATCAAACATCCGAGCGTGATACGCATCGCCCCGATCATTCGCGTTGGTAAGTGCGGACAAGCGCCGCAAATACATACTCAGCGAGGCAGCATTAATGGATCGTCTTATCAGGATAGGAACACTCTTGGTCTTTGCAATTGTGATGTCGGCCCTCCCGGCAAGGGCTCAGACGAGTCATACGATCGACGCGGATCTCTCATTCGCCTTTGCCGTCGGCAACAAGACCTACGAGCCGGGCGCCTACAAGCTTCGGGTGCAGCCGATAGCGAGCGGCTCGGCATTTGTCACCGTCGTCGACAAGGACGGCAAACCGCTTCAGACCGTGATCGGGAGCCTTACGGGTAATCGTTCGACCCGCAAGCCGGCTCTCGTTTTTGGACGCAGAGGCGAGCTCCGCGTGCTCACGGGCATCGCCCTGCCGGGACGAGGCCTGATCATCGGCGGCACCGGCGGGCGATAAGGGCTGACATTCAGCGGATCAGGTCGTACGGCAGGCGTAATGCCGCGCCGCGCAAAGCGTCGACGCACGGGCCTTTCATATCTCACGCGAACCGCTTGGCGTCGATGCCGAGCCAGTTGAGAGCGGTGCCGGCGAGCAGCATCGATTTGATCGCGTCGTCATAAGGCATCGACTCGATCATCTTGCCCGGATGCTCCTCGCCGAGCGGGAAAGGATAGTCCGAGCCGAGCATTATCTGGTCGGCGCCGACGAGCTTGATCAGATAATCGAGCTTGGCCGGCTCGTGAACTAGCGAGTCAAAGTAGATGCGGCCGAGATACTTGCGCGGGCTGTGCGGGTTATCGACGGCGCACAGGTCGGGCCGCACGTTAAAGCCGTGCTCGATGCGCCCGATCGTCGCGGGGAACGAGCCGCCGCCGTGGGCGAACGCGATCCGCAGATCAGGCAGCCGCTCGAGCGTGCCCGAAAAGATCAGCGAGCAGATCGCGCGCGAGACCTCGGCCGGCATGCCGACGAGCCACGGCAGCCAGTACTTTTGCATATCGCGCTCGCCCATCATCTCCCACGGGTGCACAAAGACGGCCATGCCCAGCTCGGCGCAGGCGGCAAAGAACTCAAAGAACTGCGGCTCGCCGAGATTGAGCTGATTGACGTTGGTCCCGATCTCGACGCCCGCGAGACCGATCTGCCTGCACCGCTCGAGCTCGCGGACGGCAAGCGTCGCGTCCTGCATCGGCACGGTGCCGATGCCGACGAAGCGGAGCGGGAATTCGCTCGCGATGTCGGCGATGCCGTCGTTGAGAAACTTTGAGATCTCGAGCCCGTCCTCGCCGCGCGTCCAGTAGCCGAACATAACCGGCACGGTGGAGAGCACCTGCACGCCGACGCCGCACTCGTCCATCTGCTCGATCCGCCGTTCGGGCGACCAGCAGTTGTCCTCGATCTCGCGAAAGAAGTGACCGTCGTCCTTGATCATCCGCGCGCAGCCCGGCCCGCTGTGCTCTAGCTGAATAAAGCCGCCGTAGCCGAACTTGTCCTTCCACCTCGGGATGTCGCGCGGCAGGATATGAGTGTGGACGTCGATCTTGAGCATCAATGTAGGTTTCAGGCGAGATACTTCTTGAAACGCCGGATCTGTTTTTCGCTGGCCTTGCCCTTTGTTTTTAATTCTTCCTGGCGCAGTAGACCAGCCTTCAGCAGTTCGACCGACAATGCGTGCAGCTGGTCCACCTGCCACAGCCTCGCTTCAATCGCCTTTTCAGACATATCAATCTTCTTCATTCTCGATCCTAAAGATATCTGCGAGGTCCTGCGGACGTCCTGCTCGTCGTTTCAAGAGCAACAATCCATCACGCGAGACGACCGACATTGTGCGTCCGGCAAACGGTACACGCTCTCGAGAACTCCACACCGTTTCGATGTCCTCGGTCACCAACAGCAGATCGAGAGGCAGCACCGTGCCCTCAACTATCTTGGAGACCCTGCGTATCTCAAGCGTCGGATCCTTGAATGAGATATCCAGTCCACGAATATCGAAACCCAAGCGGCCAGCTATCGAAATCGCCTCGTCAACCGATTCTTCGCGAACAAGAACGTCGATATCCATCGTCGCACGCGGAAAGCCCTGGATAGCCATTGCCAGTCCACCGCAGACCGCGTATTCGACAGCCGCATCCTCAAGGGCGTCAACGAGGGCCGTTAGTTCTTGGAGGAGTAACGCCATTCTTTACGACACGACAGGCGGCGGTTCCATCACCGCGCCGCACTTTTTACAGGTGCGAAGTTCTTCTGAGCCGTAAAACTTCTTGAAGACGCCCTGGAACTGGGTCGTGATGTCCTCGAGCTGGAAATACTCTTCGTAGAGTTTGGCGTTGCAGTTCTCGCAGAACCAGAGCAGGCCGTCCAACTCGCCTTCGCGGCGTTTGCGCTCGATGACGAGGCCGATGGTATTCGCGCCGCGGACCGGATTGTGCGGCACGCGCGGCGGCAGCAGAAACATCTCGCCCTCCCGGATCGGTACGTCGACCGCGTTGCCTTCCTCCTGGATCTTGACCGTGATGTCGCCCTCGAGCTGGTAAAACAGCTCTTCGCCCTCGTCCCAATGATAGTCCTTGCGCGAGTTGGGCCCGCCGACGACCATCACGATAAAGTCGTCGTCGTCATACACGCACTGATTGCCGACCGGCGGCTTGAGCAGGTGCCGGTGCTCGTCGATCCATTGACGAAAGTTAAAAGGGCGTCTGATCATTTGCAATTCAAAGCTCGGCCAGTTTTTGGACCGTGCGCCAATTCCGGGCCGTGTAGATGACGCGGGGCTTCTTGTCCAAGACAGACCTTTTGCCGAAGACACTGTCAGCCATACCGCCGCCAAGCAATACGTAGATCTCGCGGCCGAGGCATATCACTGCATCGCTGCCGAAATTCGTTTCAGAAAGCTGAAATTGCTTTTCGAGCGGAAGTTCGGTCCTCAGGAAGAGCACGTGCATTTGTTTGTGACTCTCGAATTCGCCGGCGAACGGATTGCTCGACACAACCTCGCGCACCGCGGCCTGCCTGCGAGCTATCACATCGACCTGTTTGCCGAACGTCGCCGCGATCGCGGCCTCGATATCTTTAACAAGTCCCTTTTCCGACGCGCGTTCGGAGTCAAAGCCGACATTACCGCTGTTGATGTACGTCTTGACGTTCTCAAAGCCGAGCTCCTCGAACACGGCCGTGAGAACGTCCATCTTTATCTGTGTCGCCCCGCCGACATTGATGCCGCGGAGCAGCGCCACGTATCTCATGCATTCTGCATGTCGATCACAAACCGGTAGCGAACGTCCGCCTTGACGGTGCGGTCGTACGCTTCTTCGATCTTATCGGGCGAGATGACCTCGACGTCCGCAATGATGCCGTGACGAGCGCAAAAATCCAGCATCTCCTGCGTCTCCGGGATGCCGCCGATCAGCGAGCCGGCGAGCACCTTGTTGCCGCCGATCAGCGAGAATGCGTTGACCGGGATTGGCTCGGTCGGCACGCCGACGACGACCATCACACCGTTGAGACCGAGCAGCGCGAGATAGGCGTTGTAGTCGTGAACGGCCGAGATCGTGTCGAGGATGAGGTCAAAGGTGCCGGCAGCCGCCGCGGTCGCCGCGGCATCACGTGTGTTGAGGAACTTGTGTGCTCCCAATTTGCGCGCGTCGGCCTCTTTCGAGGGCGAGGTGCTCAGGACGGTGACCTCGGCGCCCATCGCTGCCGCGAGCTTGACGCCCATATGACCGAGCCCGCCCAATCCGGCGACCGCGACCTTCATTCCTGGCCCGACGCCCCAACGCTTGAGCGGCGAGTATGTCGTGATGCCGGCACAGAGCAACGGAGCGACACCGGCGAGGTCAGAC
This sequence comes from Pyrinomonadaceae bacterium, assembly GCA_046313635.1. Lineage (GTDB taxonomy): Bacteria > Acidobacteriota > Blastocatellia > Pyrinomonadales > Pyrinomonadaceae > OLB17. The sequence continues at coordinate 240,227 of JBKBYA010000003.1, forward strand.
TCGGGCGCGTCGACCTTGAGCGCGTACGACTCGTCGATGACGTAATGCTTTGAATAGCCGCCGTAGGTCGGCGTCACGCGGTCCATCTCGGTGCTGTTGTACGTCTGCGCCGCTCCCTTTACGCAGTACTGCTCGACGCCGTGCGCGCACGCGCCGCACTCGCGGCACGAGTCCACAAAGCAGCCGATGCCGGCAAAGTCGCCTTCTCTGAACTTGGTCACTTCGCTGCCGACCCGCGAGACGCGGCCGACGATCTCGTGGCCGGGCACCATCGGGTAGATCGACGGCACGGCCGGCTCCCATTCGGCCCTTGCCTGGTGAATGTCGGAGTGGCAGATGCCGCAGTATAGGATCTCGATCAAAACGTCGCGCGGGCCGACCTCTCGTCGCGTGAATTCAAATGGTTCGAATTTGGCTTCGGGCCCGTGCGTCGCAAATCCTCGGGTTTCAATTCCTGTTCTTTCCGGTGCTGTCATTTTTACTCCTCTCTACTGATCGATCGTCGCGATCACCTTTAGCTCGATCGCGATCGGCGTGGGCAGGGCGTTTACCTCGACCGTCGTCCGGCAAGGCTGATTGTCTGCAAAATACTCGGCGTAGATCTCGTTGTACCGGGCAAAGTCTTTTTTCATATTCGTCAAAAAGACCGTGACGTCGACGATCCTGTCCCAGCTCGAACCGGCATCATCGAGAATGTCTCGCACGTTCTTAAAGACAGACCGGCACTGCGTCTCGATGTCGTATGAGACGATGTTGCCCGCCTCGTCGAGCTCGACGCCCGGGATCGCCTTGCTGCCTCGCTCTCGCGGGCCGACTCCCGACAAAAAGAGAAGATCGCCCACGCGTCTGGCGTGCGGGTAAAGGCCGACCGGCTCGGGTGCTTTTGACGAGTTGATGACGTCGGACATATTTTTTGACGGCAAAACGATTCTATTTAATGTTCGAACAAAATGTAAGTCACACCTGAGGCACGGGGCCGCCGGACCGCGGGATCGCCGTCCGAAATAAAAAAACTTTTGCGATCGGAGCGGCTTATGCTAGACTTTGCCCGTCTCTCAGCGCTCAACAACCAACCTAAAAAACTAGATCAGATTAGAAAGGCTCGCTGATTCCACCTCAGGCGGTCTCGCTTGTGCAATGAAAAACGAACTTTCTTCGGCCGGGCGGCGAGCGCCGGCCGGGCTTCGCGATCGTACGTGGTTTTGGATACGGTCTTTGGTTTTAGCAGCAGTCTTATCGCTCGTCGGGGCGGCATTTATCCCCGACGCAATTCCGTACACTGATTCGAGGGGCATAACGCCGATGGTCAAGGCCCACTCGACCTACGCCGATCTTGCGGCAGGCTCTCTTACTTTTGCTATCACACCGGCGACCGTCGATCTCATAACGACGAATGACGATTGGTCGCGGGTCGCGTCCGTCGAGGGATTCGAAGGCCGCGGCCTGACGGCGACGCACGGCGTCAACCCGCAGACAGTTCTCGGGACCGAGTTCCCTAACGGGAGGCTGCCCAACACGCCGACCAAGGTGGCCGCAAACAAGAGCAATCCGAGCGCATTCAACGTCGGCGGGCTCGCGGAGTTTGATACCGGGCCGCCGCTCGCTCTGGGTCTGCAGGGAAACGTGCACGCCAATCCGTATCTCGTCTTTTATTTGAACACCCTTGGCCGCTATCAGATCCGCATCGCGTACCGCGTAGAGGATATCGACGGCGGCTCAAACAACTCGGTGTCACAGGTCGCACTGCAGTATCGTGTGGGTGAGACCGGAAACTTCATCAATATCCCCGCCGGCTTCATCGCCGACGCGACCGACGGCGGCGTTGCCGGCCGCGTACAAAATATGAGCGTCGTGCTCCCGACACCGGCCGAGAACCAGCCGAGAGTGCAGGTGCGCATCATCACGACAAACGCCGCCGCACCCGACGGGACGAGCACGCCCGACGAGTGGATCGGCGTCAATAACGTCGTGATCACCAGTCAGTCGGCGCCGACCGCCGCGACCGTGACCGTAGCGGGTCGTGTGGCCGACGCCGGCGGGCGGGGCATTTGCAATGCGATAGTGACGCTGACCGATCTCGACGGGACGTCCCGCACGGCGACGACCAATCCGTTCGGCTACTACAGATTTCACGAGGTGCCTGCCGGAGCGGCGTACATCGTCGCGGTCGCGAGCAAGCGCTATGCATTCAGTCCGGACTCGCGCGTCGTGACGGTCGTCGAAGATCTGAACGACGTGGATTTTTTTGCCGACGATCGATAACGGTCGCGCTTTCTCAAGTCGTTTCAGCGGCTCTTCTCGGCCCAGATGCGGACGAGATGGACGAGGGTCTCGGTCGACTTTTCGAGGCCCTTTCTTGAATTGAATTCGAGCTTGCCGTGAAAGTTGTGCCCGCCCGTGAACAGGTTGGGCGTCGGCAATCCCATTGCGGTCAGACGCGAGCCGTCGGTGCCGCCTCGGATCGGCCGCAGCTCGGCCTTGATCCCCGCACGCGCGGCGGCCTCGATTGCGTAGTCTGTCAGCTGCGGGTGATCTTTGAGCACCTCTTTCATATTCAGATAGCCGAGCTCGCTCTTGTATTCGATCCGGACGTCCGGGTACTTCTTCTGCGTTTCGGCGATCACCTTTTTGACCGCTTCTTCCTGTGCGGCGAGGCCGTTGATATCAAAGTCGCGCAGGAGGATCTTGATCGTCGAGGTCTCGACGTCGAGACCGCCGACGTACGCGTGCAGGAAGCCCTCGCGGCCCGCGGTCGTCTCGGGGCGATTTGGCACCATCGCGGGGAAACGCGACAAAAAGTCGCCGGCCGCGTACGCCGAATTGATCATTATTCCCTTGGCCGTGCCCGGATGAGTCGACCTGCCTCTGAACGTCACGGTCGCGGTGCGCGCCGACCACGTTTCGTTCGAGATGTCGCCGAGCTGCTCGCCGTCGACCGTGTACGCAAACTTTGCCCCAAAGCCCTTGATGTCAAACTTCTCGATGCCGCCGCCGACCTCTTCGTCGGGTGTGAATGCGACGGCGATGTTGCCGTGCTTGATCTGCGGATTCTGCCCGAGGATGTCGATCATCGTCATGATCTCGGCGATGCCGGCCTTGTCGTCCGAGCCGAGCAGGGTCGTGCCGTCGGCCGTGATGATGTCGTCGCCGATGAGGTTCTTGAGGTCAGGATTTTGCGCGACGGTGATGACCTGCGTCTTGTCGTTCGGCAGGACGATGTCGCCGCCCTGATAATTCTTGTGAATGATCGCGTTGACATTCGCACCCGAAACGGCCGGCGACGTGTCCATGTGCGCGATGAAGCCGATCGTCGGCACCTTGGAGTTGTCAGGCAGATTGCCCGGCACCATGCCGTAGACGATGCCGAACTCGCTCACGCGCACATTCTGCACGCCGAGGTCCTTCAATTCCTTTTCGAGCAGCCGCGCCAGCACGAGCTGCTTGTCTGTGCTCGGCACCTTGCCCGCGTCCTCCGCCGACTGCGTATCGATCTTCACATACCGCAGAAACCGGTCCATCACCGACTCGGTCGGCGGTTTTGTCTGCGCGGCCGTCGAGACGGTCAGCAACACCGAAATAAGTAGAGAAACAATAATTTTCATATGAACAAAAAAGAGCAGCGACAAAGTCAGAACCGCCTCGCGTAAGCGGGCTGAAGGACGCCCGGCCCCGGCAGCCGCAGAGCCATCCGCGAGCTCGTCACGACTTCGCCCATTTATCAAACGCGCCGAGATCCGCACCCTGCCCATTCACCACATAATCGCACGCTCGAAACACGTCGTCCTCCGTCCACAGCCATCGCTCGCTCCCGCCGGCGACCCACGGCGAGTGGGCGTACGTCCAGCAGTCGTGCTCGCGCAGCCTGCGTGTCGAATATGCCTTGAAGGCATTCAGTGCCCGGAAAGGTTTCAGCGGGCCGATCGACACGACGGCGTGTGCGTGGTGCGTTCTGACATTCAAGGCACGCAAGATCCAGTCTCTATGTTCGCACACCTCGCGGATCGCTGCGTCGACGACACTTCTTTGAGCGGCATTCAGGATCACCGGGTTGCTCTTCAATTTCTTGCGGTGCTGCCGCTCGAGAATTGGATTAGGCGCGACGCGCGGAGCAAGATACTTGTTATTGAACCTGTCTATCGAACCGCGTTCGTCGCCGGGAAGCCAGCTTCCGTACGTGCGAAACGTTATCAAGTATGCCAGCGGAATGTCGGTATCGTTCCAGAATGTCATTATGTTGGTGCGATCCGGGCGACGTGCGGCTCCCCGACGCGCGCGGCGACGGCCTGAAGGTTTGAAACGTCGGCTTTGGGCCGGGCGACGTGCCACCCGCTGACGCGGGCGGTTCTGACCTTTGCGTCACAGCTTGACGCAGACATTCTTCTCTTCCGTAAAAAACTTCAGCGCCTCGAATCCGCCCTCGCGGCCGAGGCCGCTGTCTTTTACGCCGCCGAATGGCGTTCTGAGATCTCGCACGAGCCAGCAGTTGATCCAGACGACGCCGGCCTCGAGGCGGGCTGCAACGCGGTGGGCGCGGGAGAGATTTTCGGTCCAGACGGTCGACGACAGACCGTAGCGGACGCTGTTTGCGTAGCCGAGAACTTCTTCCTCGGTGTCGAACGGCGTGATCGTCACTACCGGGCCAAAGATCTCTTCCTGATTGGTGCGGCAGTCGTGCGATAGGCCTTCGATGATGGTCGGCTCGATGAAGTAACCGTCGGCGCAGCGGCCGTCGAGATCGACCTGCTTGCCGCCGGTGAGGATGCGGCCGCCTTCCTGCTGGGCCAGATCGATGTACGACATTATCTTTTCAAAGTGCGGCCGCGAGACGATCGCGCCGACATCGGTGTCGTCGGCGAGCGGGTCGCCGACCTTGAGCTTTGAAACGCGTTGGACAAAGTCGCTTTTGAATTGCTCGTACATCGGCCGCTCGACAAAGATGCGCGAGCCGCAGAGACATATCTGGCCCTGATTCGCGAATGACGAACGCACGGTCGTCGCGAGCATCTCGTCGTAGCTGCAGTCGGCGAAGATGATGTTCGGATTTTTGCCGCCGAGCTCAAGCGAGAGCTTTTTGAATCGCGGCGCGGCGAGGCCGGCGATCGTCTCGCCCGTTTTGGTACCGCCGGTGAACGAGATCGCTTTTACATCTTTGTGCGAGACGATCGCGGTGCCGACCTTTGGGCCGAGACCGTGAACGATGTTGAGCACGCCGGCGGGCAGGCCGGCCTCGATGCAGAGCTTTGAGAGCAGATACGCGGTCATCGGCGTGACCTCGCTCGGCTTCGCGACGACGGTGCAGCCTGCGGCAAGAGCGGGCGCGACCTTCCAGGTAAAGAGATAGAGCGGCAGATTCCATGGGCTTATGCAGCCGACGACGCCGAGCGGGTGCCGCAGCGTGTAGTTGATCGCCCGCCCGCCGCCGGCGAGCGAGGTGTCGTGCGACTCGCTGAAGGCGTGAATCGCGGCGGTCGCGTAAAACCTGAAGTTTGCCGACGCCCGTGGGATGTCCATCGCCCGCGCGAGAGCGAGCGGCTTGCCGTTGTCCACACATTCCGCCCGTGCAAGCTCTTCGGCGTCGCGCTCGATGAGCGAGACGAGACGCATCAATACCTCGGACCTCGACTCGGCCGGCATCCGCGACCATTCTTCAAAAGCCGCGCCGGCCGCCGCCGCGGCACGCTCGACGTCGCGCTCGTCCGAGTCGGGCGTGAGCGAGTAGACCTCGCCCGTCGCCGGATCGAGATTGTCCAGATAACTGCCTGACACCGGAGCGACGAGCTCGCCGCCGATAAGGTTTTGGATCTTGTTCATTGCTGGTCGGGTCTCGGGTCGATTCTAGCATCGCAGGCCGCCCGGCCCAGAGTTTGTCATAAGCGCGGGTGACACGATCAGGCGGAGCGCTTCGCGTTGCTTGTCGTGGACGCCCCCAGAAGAGCGAGCGTCGATGCAGTTTGCAATTTATACCAAGGAGCAATTTTATGACACCCACTACCAAACAACTGTTACGCGGCGGAGCGCTTTGCGTCGCGGCCGTACTTTCGCTGGCCGGCTTTTTGATCAGCGGCCCGTCAGGCCGGATGGAGTCGGGCCCCGCTTCGCGGGCGATCGTCTTTGATCGCTACGACGCCGAATTCGGAACAAGCAAGATCTTTGTGACCGATGCGGCCGGCAGTCAGGTCGTCGAGATCGGGAGCGGATTCAGCCCTTCGTGGTCGCCGGACGGGACAAAGATCGCGTTTGCCGACGCCGAGAATGGCGGCGAGACGACCGACATTTACACGATGAACGCAGACGGCAGCGGCCGGACGCGCGTCACATACAACTACACCAGCTACGCGCCTGAGTGGTCGCCGCTCGGCGATCGCATCGCATTCGTCAGCACGCACGAGGGCAACAGTCACATCTACATCGTCAACGTCGACGGTACAAACCAGCAAAGGCTCGCCCTCCCGGACGGCGAGTTCCTCAGCGAAGGCTCGCCCGTCTGGACGCCGGACGGTACGGGCATCGTGTTTCAGGGAACGATCGAAACACCTGCCGGAGCCCGCGACGACTACTACCGGGCCGACGCGGCAAACAGCGGAGCGGTCCAGCGTCTGACGTACGTCAACGCGCTCTTTGACGCGGGCAAATCGTCGATCTCACCCGACGGCACAAAGCTCGTGACGCGGTACCAGCACAGCATTCAGGCCTTTGCTCTCGACGGCAGCCAGACGGTGACAAACCTTACCGCGGGAATGGCCGAGCAGCCGTACGATCCCGATTTTGCCGCGGGCGGGACCCGCATCGTCTTTGCAAAGGGCGACTACCTCGCCGTGATGCGCGCTGACGGAAGCGACGTCGTCAGTCTCGACGTCGCCGGCACCCGGCCCGATTGGAACCCGACGGTGGTCGTCGTCGATCCGACGCCGACACCGACCGCGACGCCGACCCCGAGCGTCGATCTCGCCGTGCATGCATCGGCCGCTCCGGCGACGGTTGCGGTGGGCGGCCAGACGACCTTTACCGTCACGATCACCAATCCGGGCGCGTTCGTCGCGACCGACGTTCATCTCACGGCGCCCATCGCCGCGGGCCTGACGATCGGGCAGATAAACGCGGGGCAGGGGAGCTGCACCGCGGCGAATGGCGCCATCGACTGCACGCTCGGCGCGATCGCGGGCAATTCGTCGGTGACGGTCACGATCGCCGCGACCGTGAACGCCGCCGGATACATCGGCACGACCTTCACCGTCGCGGCCGCCGAGGCTGATCCCGACCTCGGCAACAACTCGCAGGCCGCCGGCGTGACCGGCACGGCGACGACGCCTTGCGCCCCGCCGCTTATCGAGCAGGTCGAGCTGCGAGACAACGGCCATTGGACCCGCGACGAGCGGACCGGCATCGACACGCTGCGGACGACGATCCGCAACCGCTCGGGCCGTACGCTCGACGCACGGGTGATGTTTGTCATCACGATCAACACGCCCGGCGTGACGATCGACCCGAGCGCCGTCGCCGGCTACACGCAGTGTACGACGCCGAACGGGCTGCCGTACCTGGTCGCGTACGCTCCGAACAAAAAGGAGTGGAAGCCGAATCAGGACATCACGGTCCGGATCCCTTTCGTCAACCCGAGCCGCGGCGGCATCGACTGGACGTGGGCGTGGTACGGCGGATCGCTGAATCCGTAAGTTCGCTCGATAGCGAGCATGCAAAAGGGGCCGTCAACAGCGGCCCCTCTTTTTGTCCGGGTACGATCGACAAGCTACGGCACGCGCCCGTATTTTTTGAGCAAAGCTTTTACTTCGTCGAGCGGCAGCGCCTGCACGGCCCGCTTGTCTCGGCCGGTGACGGTCGTCGCTCGGAAAAGCGAATTGTAGATCGCCTCTTCCGTCGCCTCGATCACGGCCTGAAAGAGCGGCGACATCGCGTCGTTGCCGAGGACCTTTACGGTGCGAAGTTTGTCGGAGGCACGAATGCGGTTTTCCACCACTGTGGAAAACGCGATCGCGTAATCGCCGCTGCCGTTGGTCATCGACGAGCCCGTACGCGCAAGCCCGGCCATCGAACGCTCGGCCAATCGTCTGAGCTGTCGATGGTCGAGCGGCGCGTCCGTCGCGATCACGATGATGATCGAACCGTCCGCCGATTCCGGATCGCGGAATTCGGATTGCGGATTTGCCGACGCCGCGATGGCGTCTTTCAGGTAATACTTCCCAAGCTCGACTCCGACCGGTGCTCCGTCGATCGTCAGCACGCCGCCGAAATTTGTCTGCACGAGCACGCCGAGCGTGTAGCTGCCGAGCGATGGGGGCAGCTTTCGCGAAGCGGTGCCGATACCGCCCTTCCAGCCGAAAGCGACCGTGCCCGTGCCGGCGCCGACGGAGCCCTCGTCGACGGCTCCGGACCTCGCATTTTTGATCGCGTTAAAAACATCTTCGCGCGTGACGTGGCGGCCGCGAATGTCGTTGAGAGATCCGTCGTTCGTCTCGGCGACGAGCGGATTGATCGACTGCACGTTCTCGTTGCCCGGCAGCGCGAGCATATAGTCGAGCAGGAAGTCCGCGGTCCGCGGCACCGCGAGCGTCGATGTAAGCAGGATCGGCGTCTCGATCTCGCCGAGCTCGTTGACCTGCGTCGAGCCGGCAAGCTTGCCAAAGCCGTTGCCGACGTAAACGGCGCCCGGAACTTTTTCTTGAAACAGATTCCCGCCGTGCGGCAAGATCGCCGTCACGCCGGTACGGATGCTGTCCCCGCGAATGATCGTCGTCTGTCCGACCGCGACGCCGGGCACGTCGGTGATCGCGTTGAGAGCGCCGGTCGAGAGTATGCCGATCTTCAAACCGATGTCGCGCGCACGCGGCCGTTCGGCCTGCGACTGAGCCGCCGCAGACGCGCTCAGCGAAGCGATCGACAGCAGGAGAATTGCGACACGAGCGGACCTCATCGATCTCTCTTACACCTTCGCGAATGTCAGGCCGGTCTGACCTTGATACTTGCCGCCGCGGTCGTCGTACGAGACCGCGCAGTCCTCGTCGGATTCGAAGAAGAGTATCTGGCCGATGCCCTCGTTGACGTAAACGCGCAGCGGCAGATTGGCAAGATTCGCGATCTCGACGACGAGCCGGCCTGTCCATCCGGCCTCGAGCGGCGTGGTGTTGACGAGCAGCCCGGCGCGGGCGTACGTCGACTTGCCGAGCGCGACGCCGGTCACGTTGCGCGGCATCTTGAACGTCTCGACCGTCACGCCGAGCCCGTAATGATGCGGCGGCAAGAGGTAGTAGCGCGAACCGTCGTCGGCCGTCTGCAGCTCGGGCTCGACGAGCGAGTACTGCTCGTCAAACTTTTTCGGATCGATCTCTTTGGCGTGGACCGACGAAAAGATGCGAAAGCCGTCGTCGGCAAGGCGCATATCGTAGCCGTAGCTCGACGCGCCGGCCGAGATGATCTTGCTGCCGTTGGCCTCGCGGACGAGCTCGGGCAAAAACGGATCGATCATTCCCCGCTCCTCGGCCATGCGGCGAAGCCAGATATCTGATTTGATGGTCATAAAAAGTTTGAGCCGCCGCTTAGGACGCGACGACTCAAAATCGTAAGCGAACTGCGCGTCGAACTCAATCGCCGCTCCCGATATGCCGCAAACGCAGCGTGCCGTCGCCGACGGTGAACTTCATCGACACGCCGCCGGCGCCGGCGCGTGCGGCGATCGAGCGTTCGGTAGGCGGAGCCGTGCGGACGCGCGGCTTGAGACCGCCGAGCGCGTTCTCGATCTTGCCCGTTCGCAGGATGGCCGCGTCGAGCTCGGCGCTCAGATTTACCGGAAAGCGGACGTCCATCGTGCCGCTCGCGAGCTGCACGTCGATCGCGTTGCCGCGCCAGCTGCGGTCGGGCATCGTGATCGCGACCGTGCCTTTGCCGAATGTCGCGTTGAGTCCGCCGCCGACGAGATCGAGTTTTGCAGTCGACTCGAGCGAGTTGACGCGGATCGCTCCCTCGACGCCGCCGATCGTGATGTCGCCGCGGCCGCCGCTGATCTCGAGATCGCAGTAGCGCGGCACGCCGATCACATAGTCGATGCGGAAGGGCAGGCCGATCAGATTCTTCGGAAGTTTTTTGGGCAGTCGTTTGACGAATTTCGTGTCGTGCGTTCCGGTCGAGATGATCGACACGCGGCCGAGGCCCTCCTGCACGACAAAGGTGGTGATCTCGGCCAAGCGAGCGAGGTCGGCTTCGCTTGGGGCCTGCAGCTCGATCCGGGCCTCGATCTCGACCTCGCTGCCGCGGGCCGGACGGACGGTGATCGAGCCCTCGGGCGCGCCGACCACCGCGACCGTTCCGCCCGCGCCGAAATCCATCCGGTCGGTCTTGGTCGTCGTCCGTTTGATCAGTGTCGACTGCGAAAAGGCGGACAGGCCAAGTGCGGCGACGACCGCAGGCACCAGTAACAGCGATTTGAATTTCATTTGAATTCGGGTCGAGGAGAGATGACGGGTGAATGTTACGCGCCGCCGACAAACCGCGTCAACATGCTTCTAGCGTGTGATAAAGGTGATCACGCCGCGCTGGTTAGTGACGTGGATAACTGCGCTGCCGTCGCCCGCCTGGCCTATCACCTGCCGGCCGTCGCCGAGATAGCGCAGGTTAGAGCCGGTGAGCGGGCCGAGATTGATGCTGCGGGTCGAGTAGGCGGTCGCCTTTAACTTGAAGTTCGACGGGAAAGGGATGCGCAGATTGATCGCGCCCTGCATCGAGGCAAAACGGTAATTGCCGCCCGCGACGATCTCGCCGTCAAAGAAGATATCGCCAGTTACGTTCTCGGCCGAGACGGTCGCGGCGACGATATTCGTCAGCGTGATGTCGCCCTCGCTGGTGATATGTGCCCGGACGAGACCGCTGCGAACGTTGCTGACCTTCAAGTTCCCGATCTTGGTCTCGATGTCGACCTTGGCGGTGTTGGGTACGCGGATGGTGAAGTTGACGTCGCCCGTGCCGCGCCCCGAGTTGTCGCGGACGAGATCGATCAGGATCACGTCGCCAACGATCTGGGGCCGGATCTCGGCGGCCGGTGTGACGAGAAATGCGGTTATCGAGACCACCGGGCGGTCCCAGCCCTCGACCGTGACGGTGCCCGTCTTGTTGGTAAGCTGCAGTCTGATATTCTGCCCGGTCTGGAAGCTCTGCGAGTACCTTTTCTGCGCCGCGGCCGGGGCCGGCCAAAGCAGCAGCATAAAAAAAACTACGCTCGACAGAAGTGCAATCGTAGTCTTCGGTGCCGCAGAGCGGCAATGAAGTTTGGTCGAGGGAAAGGTCATTTCCAATACAACGGGACCTAGAGCTCTGAGAACTCGCGCAGCAGGTTCATCTTTTCGTCCAGCGCCGAGTCGAGCATCTCGCCCGTTATGTCGTCCTCCGGATCTTGTTCGAGGATCGCCTGGTAGTCCCTGACCGACTCGTTGATTACGTTCAGGTTGCGGTCAAACGCCTCTCGCATACGCGCATCCCACTGGCTGCGTCTGAGCTCGACACGCTGGTTCCAGTATTCGATCGCGGCCTGCAGCTCTCGAATGCGGCGCTCGCGGGCCTGCTGCGGCGTCTCGATAAGACCAGCCTTGCCGAGGAGCTTTTCGAATGTCGTGACTGACTCGCTCGAGCGCGCCGTAAAGTCGGTTGCGGCCGGCGTCATGTAATTCTTGATCCCGACGACGGTCAAAAGCGAGCTGATCACGGCGACCGCGAGCAGACCCGAGGCAAGCTGGGGGAACGAGAGCCGCCAGAAGCGCCGCTTTTCACTGGCCTGTTCCTCGAGCCGCGACTCTTCGGCGGCGCGGGCGATCTCGAGACGGTCCAGCTCGCCCTCGATAATGTTGTTGATGCGGCACCAGAGAGCCTGCGAATTAGGCGGCACGAGAGCCTCGGCATCCTCCGCCGCGCAGAGGTCGATCATCGACGCGATCTCCTCGCACACCTGAGCACAAGGCACGCAAAGCGCCAGGTGCTCCCGGACGCCGCTCGCTCGAGATTCGTCGAGGTCGTTGTCCAGAAACCGGCTGATAAGTGCTTTGCAGTCGTCGCAGTTCATTTTCGTTACAGCAGGCCGCAGAGGAGGCGGTCCCGGCCGACCGTTCGAGAGATGTTAACCGTATCTATCGGTCCAAATACTAGATTATGTGTCAACAGCAAACGTTGCCCGACGCTCGGGCCGCTGCATCATCAAAATCTGACCACGACCGAAACACTCGAGAGACGCACGGCGACGGCCGCGAAGGCGTCCGCGGAGAGGTTTTGATATCGCGGTTTTTGAAACTAGTCGTTCTGCCTGGCAAGGAGCGCACGCAGCTTGAGTCTCGCCTTATGAAGCTGCGATTTTGAAGTGCCGACCGATATTCCGAGCAGCCGTGCGACCTCCTCGTGCTCAAAGCCTTTCACGTCGTGCAGGACAAAGACGTTCCGGTAGCCGTTGGGCAGCTCGGCGATCGCCTTTTTGAGCGCGATGCGGTCGACGACAGGCATGCGGTTCGGATCTGATGTGCCGTGCACGATCTGCTCCGGCATCTCGCCGTCCTCGGATGTCTTTTCGTTCTTGAAGCTGCGCCGGCGAAAGTGCATCAGCACCTGATTGATCGTCAGGCGATGCAGCCACGTCGAGAAGGCCGAATCGCCGCGAAAGCTGCCGATCTTGCGAAAAAGCTGGATAAAGACCTCCTGCGTCAGGTCTTCGGCCTCGGCGGCGCTGTTTGTCATCCTCATGCAGAGGCTGTACGTACGGCGGTGATACCTCTGATAAATGAGCTCGAAAGCCGCGAGATTCCCTTCGGCGGCAAGCCGGCAAAGCTCGAGGTCAGGCGCCGATACGTCTAACGCCGGCGCGGGGTCTGCGGCCGACGGCACCACCTGCGTGACCGGGGCGGAAAAGACCGACTGCTCGACGGATTCGTCAAATCCGCATGAAAGATCGGCGTCGAGTGCCGCGGAATTCGAGTTCATTTTGACTCCGGCTAAATGGTTGGATTTTAAGACTTCGTCGGCGTCTATGATGTGGCACCTCCGGGGCCGGTTGCTTTGATACGCCAGAATTTTATGACGAAAGCGACATAAAGGTAAAGCAATTGATCTCTTACGCACGGCTCCTCCGCTCACGTCATCGCAAGCACGATGCTTCGTTCCGAGAGATCGCCGAATGGACGCCGGCCGTGCATCGCCAGGATGTTGTCGACAATAACGAGGTCGTTCGCCTCCCAGCGATGAGGGCTCTCGTTGTCTCGCAGGACCGAGCGGATGTGATCGATCGCCGCCTCGGGGATCGGCGATCCGTCGTCGCCGAAACCGCACGCGAGTCGCGGCCGACCGCTAGTGTCGCCGGCCGGCCCGGCGTAGAAGCCCGCCGCCTGATTGAACCACACCTCTTCGCCCGTCAGCGGGTGCGTCGTCGTGGCAGGGCCCTGCTGCTCGAGCCGCAGCGAGCCGTCCTTGAGCCATTTGAATTCGATACGTCCGCCGGCGCATATACGCTCGACCGCCCAACGGTCCTCGGTGCCGAAAGCGTCCTGCCATGAGCAGCCGCTGCCTGCGTCGGACGCGAGGTTGCGGATGTAAGCGATGCCGCGACGCTTGAACTCGTCGACCAGGTACGGATCGATCTCTGCGAGGACGCGGCGACCGTCGCCGAGTGTCGTTTCTCCGCCCGCGTCGGGCGGCGCGATGCAGAAAAAGAAGAGCAGCTCAGGATACGCCGTCGCGTAAGACAGTTCGTTGTGCAGCGGTATCGCCAACGCCGGCGGGTAGTCGGTCGAGATGTACGTCCCCGTCGGGCCCAAACTCCGCCGCGGCGACGCTCCGCCTGTATAACCAAACAGCTGCCTCCCCGCGAATCGACGTGCAAATTCGGCAAGGTCGTCAACGCTTACGTCTCGCAAACCCCGGATCAGTACCGCTCCCGAGCTGAGCAAATGCGATCTGATCCCGAAAAAGACTTCATCGTCGAGCTCGCTGAGCGAGACAAAGGAGCGCGAGACCAACGGTACGGCCGGGAGGGCCGGACGCGACATTTGTGCGGCGCAGGCGGAGGGAGCGATCGAGCGGCTAGTCATTTCGGCGCCATCACTCTATCAGCGTCGCGGCCGCGCGATTGTAGCCTGCCGAACAAACCGCCGGCGAACCGGGCTGATAGGTTCTATTTAGCGCGTTGTAGGTCCGGTCAGAGACATCACCGCGGTCGCATCGAGATCGCGGAAGGGAGGGATCGTGAATTGAAATCGCTGTCATTAGCAGACCACGCCTCTGAGGAGACCGCCAACGGCTCCGGTGCTCGCCGCGATCCTCGTATCGAATATCCGTCAACGGTCTCGCTCGATCCGGGCGTCGGCGTCGACCGGTCGCTCGGTCTCGACGATCATTCCGCCGAGCGCATCGCGCAGAGAGCCGCGGGGGCCGACGACCGATCCGACGTGGGCTTCGCTTCGCCGATCCCGTCGTCTAACGCCGCCGCGATCGACGCGCGGCGGACGGGCAGAATGCTTACCGCTGATCACGACGGCGGAGGTCTCGCGCGATGAGTCCCATCACGCCGATGCCGCCCGCGGCGACGCCTCTCGCGAACCTGTCCGCTAGTCCGTCCTCGCAGGCGGCGACGTTTGAATTTGCGCCCGTCGATCCTCGGATCTCTTACCCTAGCTACAAATCGTTTGACGAGTTTTTTGACGTCGCTCGGCTGGCGGCGCTCGACGGCTACCTTCGCGAGCGGATCGAGCGGCACATTCGCGACACGGCTGTCGGCGAGCTCGAACGAAAGTTCTACACCGGGCCGTATCGTCTCAGTGCCGATGTCGCCGACCGGCCCGGCTCGCGGATGATCTACCTCGCGGAGTCGACGCGGCCCGACAGTTATTTCGACCTCGACCGCACCGAACTCTGGCGGCCGACCGCAGCAGCGGAGGACTTTGCCGAGCTGATGGATCTGATCGCGACGCTGCCCTTCGAGCGGACGGGAAGGATGCTCGTGATCTACGACGACGCACCGCGCGACGTGCCGGCGCATCGCGATCACGTCGCGACCGACGTGCTTCACGAATTCGTCTGGATGCGGACGAATATGGACAAGCGTTTTTATATGCTCGACCACGCGACCGGCGAGCGACGGTACGTCGAGGGCTACAGCGCATGGTTTGACACGGTCAACCAGTTTCACGGCTGCGACGCGCACGACGGGCTGACGTACAGCATCCGGGTCGACGGCAGGTTCACCGACGAGTTTCGGTCGCGCATCCCGCGGCCGCCTTTCAACGCGGCGTCGACGCCGTCGTTTTGGTGTTGCACGGAAAAAACATAATTTTTTAAGATTGAAAACAAATAAAGAGCGAACAAGGGGAGAAATGAAAATCTACGTCAGCGGACTCTACAGCGGGACCAATCCGCAGCCCGGGGTCGGGATCGCCCGATCGCTCAGGCTCGCATATCCCGAGGCCGAGCTGATCGGGGTCGAATATTCCAATCGATGCTCCGGCATTCACTGGAAGGACTTTGACCGCATCTGGCTCCACCGGCCCTGGAACGAACTCAACCTAGAAACTCACGCACGCGACATCCGCCGCGTCCTCGACGAGGGCGGTCTCTGGATCTCGAGCATCGATCTCGAGATCATGTGGCTCGCCACGCTGATGCCCGACGGGCATCCCAACCTGCTGACGCCGCCGCTCGAGGCGCTCAAGCTCGTCGCCAAGCCGGCGATACCCGCACACGAAGGGCTGCCGGTGAAGATACCGGAATTCGTCACGACCGAGCTCAGCGACTGGGAGCTGCACGAATTCTGCCGGCGAAAGAACTGGAAGGTCTGGCTCAAGGGACCTTATTACGAGGCCGTTCGCACGCCGTCGTGGGCCGAGCTCGAGCGTTACCGCACGATACTCAGCAAGGCGTGGGCGATCGACACGCTCGCGCTGCAGGAGCATCGTTCGGGTTACGAGGAGTCGGTTATGCTGTCGGCCTTTCGCGGCGAGCTGCTCGACTGCGTTTATATGCGCAAGCGCGACCTGACGGAGCTCGGCAAGACATGGGCCGGCGACACGTCGCCCGTTCCGCTCGAGCTGATCTATCCGCTGCGCGACATCATTCGCGAGATCAAATGGACCGGCGGCGCCGAGCTCGAAATGGTCCGCGATGCCGAAGGGCAGTTGTGGCTGCTCGAGTGGAACCCGCGCTTTCCCGCATGGGTGCACGGCTCGACGATCACGGGCCGCAATTTGCCCGCGGCCCTCGTCGAGGGCGCGACCGGCAAGCCGGCGATCACGCATCCGCCCGACTCGGCTCAATTTGCGCGGGTCGTCATCGAGGTGCCGGTGCGGGCGGAATATCCGCTGCCGCCGCTGCCCGAGCCGTACGGCGGCGCGGTCGGTCACTCGCTCAAGCATCCGTCGGGGCTGGTCGAGTTTGCCGCTCATCTCAAGAAGGACGGCTTCGTTAATCCATACGTCGATGCAAACGCCGACAGCGAAGCAAGGCGAGCGTCGATACCGGCGACTTTCATCGACGACATCGAGAAGCTCGATGTCGAGCAGATCGCAACGCCGGCGAGCGTCTTTCTCGAGTCGACCGCAGTCGAGCAGTTTCGCCAGGCACGCGAATTCGCCTCCGCTGCGAGCGCGGCCGGCATCGCGGTCCGCAACGCCTACAGCATCAAGACCGATCCGGACGAGCGTCTGATCCGGCTCGCGCTCGACAACGGATTCTATGCCGAGGCGATCAGCCTGCTTGAGGCGCAAAAGGCGATCGACGTCGGCTTTGCTCCGAAAGAGATCGTCCTCAACGGCCCGGCAAAATGGTGGCGGCGGTCGAGCGAGACGCCGAGCGAATTTCGCGCGGTGTTTTGCGACTCGATCGAGGAGTTTGACCGCGTCGTCGCCGAGATCGACTCCGGCACGATCGACAGCGAGGTCCTCGGCGTGCGTTTGCGGACGCCGAACATCCCTTCGCGATTCGGCGTGTCGATCTCGCGGCCCGAAGAATTTGCAGGCCTCGTCCGCGCGATCAAGCGTCTGCCGCGGCGGTGCGGCTTCGGCGTGCACTTTCACATGGCGAGCAGCAACATCGGCGTCGAGCATTGGCGGCACTTGTTCTCGTCGATGCTGCGATGGTGCCGCTCGATCGAGGAGCTGACGGGCCGCACGATCGAGACGCTCGACCTCGGCGGCGGATGGTTTCCCGACGACATTCACGGCGACCGCGGGCGCGAGATGCTGCACCACGCGATCGCGTCGATACCTGATTCGCTCTCAAATGTGCGCGAGGTCGTCTGCGAGCCGGGCAAGGCGCTCGCGCAGCCGGCGTCGGCTCTCGTGATGCAGCTGCTCGAGGTGCGCGGGCAGGCCGAGAAGGACTCGCACCGCGAAGCGATCGTCGACGCGTCGATCGCAGAATTGCCCATGTACTTCTTTTACCCGCACCGCATTCTTTACCGGCGGGCGGACGGCGACGCGAGGCACGGCTGGCAGCAGCTCGGCCGCGGCGAGACGTCGCTGCTTGGCCGGCTATGCATGGAGCACGACGTCGTCGCGACGGGCGTCGGGCTGCCCGAAGATGCAAAGGCCGGCGATTACCTTATTTTTCTTGACGCGGGAGCGTATGACAGGAGCATGAGCTATGTATTTGGACGCGGTTAATTTCAAAACGGAATCTGAAACCGAGGCGACGGCCGTCACCGCGCGTTCGCGGCGGCGGGCAAGGATCACGGGTGAATTTGCGATCGCTGCACCGGCGGTCGAGCGCGAGCCGTTTGAGCCGTGGCGCGATTGGCAGGTATCGACGATCTCGCATCACGGTGCGGAGTGCTGCGAGATCGCGCGGCATTGGCTCGTCGCGACCGACCACTCGTCGCTGTGCGGCGCGGCGCCGACGACGGGGCCGCGATGGCTGCGCACGCGCTGGAGGTGGGGCGCGAGCAAATTTCCGATCTACTGGTGCGACGCGATCGAGCGCGACACGCTCGACTGCGGAGCGCTGGCGGCATTCTCGTACGAGGTCTTCAGCGGCCGCGGCGTTGAGGCGTTTCGCGTGCAGATGGTGCAGCGATACTCGAAAGACTCGGCCCGGCAGTGGAACGAGAGATGGAACGAGTGCGGCGAGCCGCTGCGATGGATCGACGGCGACCTGATCTATCACGAGGGCATAGCGATCGCTGCTCCGCACTCGTCCAAATCCGACTCGCATTCGCACGGCACCGTCGCGCAAATGCCCGCGCCTAACGGCCACGCGCATTCCAACGGCAGATCGCATCTCGCCGCCGTCGCAGACCGCGGCGCCGAAGGGAAGGTCATGAGCTTTCAGCCGCACCGCGCGCAGGCCGGCGATCATTCTCATAACGGGCACTCTAATATCGGAAATTCGACTCACGTCCATTCGTCGACCTCATGCCCGCTGCTCGAGTCGGCGCACGACGCGACCGAGATCGCCGTCTGGGACTCGAGCGCCGGATGGTGGTCGGACCCGAACGTCACCGAAGGCTACGGAGCGACCGTCGCCATAAAGCTAAGCGCGGGATCGGGCACCGACGCTCACCGCCTCTTTCGCTGGGGCCGCCATGCGATCAAAGCCGGCGAATGGACGCGGCTGTAGGCGAGATCATTCGTCGAGCGTTTTGACGGCAGGACCGAACGGCGGGCCATGGGCCGCCTCTGAACAACGTGGATCGATCTTGAGGGCACCCGTTCGCCCTCTTTTTTTGACCGCGCTGCCGTACAGATCGCGCGTCTTTCATTTTCGCTCGCAGGTAAGCTACACTCTTCGCAATTTTTCCGATCTAGAAAGCTGGTACCTCCATCTATGCTTTTCCTGACTCAGTCGGCTGCCGTCTTTGGGATCGATGCTCTGGTCGTCGATATCGAGGTCAATCTAAGGCCGGCGGGCGGCGAGAATGACTCGACGCCGGCGATAACGATCGTCGGTCTGCCTGACACGGCCGTGCGCGAATCGCGCGAGCGCATCCGCGCGGCGATCAACAACAGCCGGTACTTTTTCCCGATACAAAAGGTCACGGTCAATCTCGCTCCGGCCGACCTGCGTAAGGAAGGCGCGAGCTTTGATCTGCCGATCGCGCTCGGCATCCTCGGCGCCAACGGCGACCTCGGCAATTTCGACAAGGCCGGCGACATCTTGAGCGTCGGCGAACTCTCGCTCGACGGCCGCGTACGAGCGGTCCGCGGCGCGCTGTCGATCGCGCTCGCGGCGCGTGAGAACGGCATTCGAAACGTCCTGCTGCCTGAGGAGAATGCGACCGAGGCCGCGGTCGTGCAGGGCGTCAACGTCTATCCGGTCGCCACGCTTCGTGACGCGGCCACGCTGGTCGAGGAGATAGCGGCCGGCGCGGCCTCGACCCGCATCGCGCCGCTCAGGCTCGACATCGCCGAGCTGAAGGCGAAAGAGAATCGGTACGCCGTGGACTTCAGCGAAGTGCGCGGTCAGCAGACCGCGAAACGCGCTCTCGAGGTCGCCTCGGCCGGCGGTCACAACATCTTATTCATCGGCCCGCCGGGCTCGGGCAAGACGATGCTGGCCAAACGCCTGCCGACGATCTTGCCGCCGCTCGAGTTCGAGGAGGCGCTCGAGATCACAAAGATACATTCCGTCGCGGGCCTCACGGGCCGCAGCGGCCTCGTCACGGAGCGGCCTTTCAAGTCGCCGCATCACACCGTCTCGCAGGCCGGCCTGATCGGCGGCGGCTCGATACCAAAGCCGGGCGAGGTCTCGCTCGCGCATCTCGGCGTTTTGTTTTTGGATGAGCTGCCCGAATTTGACCGCAGCGTGCTCGAGGTCTTGCGGCAGCCGATGGAAGATAAACAGGTGACGATCTCGCGAGCGGCGTCGTCGCTGACCTTTCCGGCGAGCTTTACGCTGGTCGCGTCGATGAACCCTTGCCCGTGCGGTTATTTCGGTTCGTCGACGCGTGAGTGCAAGTGCTCACCGATGCAGATCCAGCGTTATGTCGGCAAGATCTCGGGCCCGCTGATGGACCGGATCGATATTCACGTGGACGTGCCGGCGGTGAAGTTCCAAGAGCTGCGCGGCAACGGCGGCGCACCTTCGGGCGAGCCCTCGATCGTCATACGCGAGCGCGTGATGCGTGCACGTGAGGTACAGCTCGCGAGATTTGACGGCAGCGGCGTCTTTTCAAACTCGGGAATGTCGCCGTCACAGATCCGCACCTTTTGCTCGCTCGACGCCGAGTGCGAGCAGCTTCTCGAAAGGGCGATGCAGCGCCAAGGCCTCTCGGCCCGCGCCCACGACCGCATCCTCAAGGTCGCCCGCACCATCGCCGACCTCGACGCCGCGCCGCAGATCCGCCCGCAGCACATCAGCGAGGCGATCAACTACCGCTCGCTCGACCGCAATTACTGGGTCTGAACCGCCGCCCCTGCCGCGGCCGATGGTGCTGACATCCGACGGCGTCCAAATCTCTTCCGCGAGCGGCGCGTCGGCCTCGCCGCTCGTCTGATCTAACAGCACCAGGCCGCAAAGCCGCATTGTTGGACATTGGATTTTTTCTCTGCAATCATTAGCTCAACTCTGTAAGTACTAGACCCGAACGTCCTCCTCAGGACCTGGATCTCCGAATGACCGCAACCAATCTGGCCGGATTTGAAAGTCTGCCGCAAACACTGCCGCACTACTGCCTCGAGTCGTTCAGGCGCCACGACAAGCCGGACGCGCTCGCGTTCAAGATAGGCGACGCGTGGCGCCGGATATCGGGCAGCGAGGCCGTCAGGCGTGTGCGAAATATCGCTCTCGGGCTCGCCGACATCGGCATCGGCGCCGGCGACAAGGTCGCCGTCATCTCCGAGAATCGCCCCGAGTGGTCGCTGACCGACCTCGCGCTCCTGTCGCTGCGAGCCGTCAATATTCCGATCTACACGACGCAGGCCGTCGAGCAGATCCGCTACATTCTCGAAAACTCGGGAGCAAAGCTGCTCCTTGTTTCGGGCCGCAAGCTCTTTAAGCACGCCGAGGAGGCCATCCGCAGCGTCGAGCGGATAGAAAGGGTCGTCTTTTTTGACGATGAGGCCGGCGGCGCCGACGAACGCGCGACCTTGCTTTCGGCCGTCGAGCGCCGCGGCGAGGCGATCGCCGAAAAGGACGACAAGGCCTTTGAAGAGCTTCTCTCGCAGGTAAGAGCCGACGACCTCGCCACGATCATCTACACCTCGGGCACGACGGGCGAGCCCAAGGGCGTCATGCTGACGCACGACAACTTTGTCTCGAACATCGTGGCGATCTCAAAAGGTCTGCCGATCAGGTCCGACGACCGTTCGCTCGCAGTGCTGCCGCTGTCGCACATCTTTGAGCGCACGGTCTTTTACGTCCTCTGCTCGAACGGCGTCTCGATCAACTACTGCGCTTCGTTCGATCAACTCGGCGCGCACCTCCAAGAGGTAAAGCCGACGATAATGACCGCGGTGCCGCGGCTCTTCGAGCAGGTCTATCACAAGATCGTGAAAAAGGGCAAAGCCGCCGGCGGCTGGCGGACGAGCCTCTTTGACTGGGCTCTCGAGGTCGGTCAGGAATACTGGTCGCACAGGGATATGCACGAGCATGTGCCCGCCGCCCTCGCGGCAAAACACGCCGTGGCCGACCGGCTCGTCTTTGCGAAGTGGCGCGCGGGCGTCGGCGGCCGTCTGCGCTTTTTCGTCTCGGGTGGAGCTCCTTTGTCCAAGAAGCTCTCCTACGCTTTTTGGGCGGCCGGCATTCCGATCCTCCAGGGCTACGGTATGACCGAGGCGTGCGTCGTCTGCGCAAACCGGCCCGATGACAACAAGGTCGGATCGATCGGCGTGCCTTTTGAAGGGATCGAGATGCGTATCGCCCAGACCGACGGCGAGATACTGATCCGCGGCCGCAACGTGATGCAGGGCTATTACAACGATCCGGAAGCGACGGCCAAGGCCATCGATGCCGACGGCTTTTATCACACGGGCGACGTCGGCTATCAGGACGCCGACGGTCATTTTTACATCACCGACCGCATCAAGGACCTCTTTAAGCTGTCTAATGGAAAGTATGTCGCTCCGCTGCAGGTCGAGAGCCTGTTAAAGCAAAGCCCGCTTATCTCTCAGGCCGTCGTCGTCGGTTCGGGCCGCAAGCAGGTCGGGGCCCTCGTCGTGCCCGAGTGGGAAGCACTTAAGGAAGCCCTCAAAAGCGAAGGCGTCGACACGGGCCGCAGCCGCGAGGAGCTCTGCGAAGATCCGTACGTCGTCAAGCTCGTCCAGCGCGACGCCGTCGAGCTGACCCGCGAGCTCAGCGACTACGAGCGCGTCAAACGCGTCTATCTCTTGCCAAGAGAATTCTCGATCGACAAAGGTGAAATGACGCCTACACTCAAGATCAAACGCAGCGTCATAGACGAAAAGTTCGCGGAGGCCATCGACGAGATCTGCGGCAGCTGAACCGGCCTCAAATTCCCAGTAAAGCGTCCAACCGCGCGGAGACCACCGCTTGGCTCGTCAGTACCGAATCGGCGAGCTCGCGCAGTGCGGCCGGCATCGGCGGCGCTTCGACCTCGATGATCTCGCCGAGCGGGAATAGGTAATAGAGATCCAACTCGGCAGCACAGAAGTCACACTCGACCGTGTGCCTGACCAGCTCGCGGTCGCTCTGCCTGCGCGCGCCGTAGAGCGTGACGTGGTATAGGTCCCAGGAGCTTGGGCACTCCCTGGTTTTTTTGAAGATAGCCATTTTTGCCTGGACTCTATCGCGGCGTCTACTGCGGTAAAAGAGCCGGCCGTTCCGGGGCCCTTCTCCAAACCCGTCAGAGTATCGCTGTCTGTATTGTTATACCGCTTCTATATCAGCAATAGCGGCGGCCTTCCAAATCTGCCGCGTCGGCCGCGATCAGAGACGAGCAAGATCGTATCGGCGGCCACTTTTTGGCACCTCGAAGTTATTCGCACACATAGATTTAGGCCTAGTGCCTCCGCAGTGTTGTGCAATGTAAAAACTTGTTGCCCAATTCAGGATTAGTTGCTATCATCTTACCTGTGGCGGATGATCGCGTTCCGGTCACGGCCACACCTTCCAAATAACCTTCAGTGCTCGGCGCTTAATCAATTTCAATTCCCAACTCCTCGCAGACCGATAGGCCGGACGACCGAAGGCCGGAGTTCCCGAGAACGCACCTGAGGCATTTGGAAAACTTTCCACTAGTTTGGGGACGCCGCCGGCTTGGCCGGATCGCCCAACATGTTCACCAATATGACTTCACTGACGCCCAACGACCGATCTCCTCGACAAAACAATCACCGTCCTCTGAAGATCGGCAAGTGGGTCGACAGCCTCAAAGCATCCGACGTCAATCAGATCTGGATCGAGCTGCACCGGATCGTCTCGTCCCACCCGCTGGTTCGCGCCTCGAAGCAGGCAGGATTTCTGGTCGAAGAGGGCCGACAGAACGCCTACACAGACCTCACGCAAGAGCTCTTTGTAGCTCTGCTCACAAAAGAGAGGTTTCAGCATTATCTGGATACCGAGATGACCGACGCCGAGATCGAGGCGGAGATCAGCCAGATCGAGCTGACCAATATGCTGACGGCGGAGCTGCGAAAGCGTTATCCCGAATCGTACCGCCTCGCCCGCCGCATCTCGACGATCGTCCAGTCGAGCGAGAAGTTCAAGAGATTTGATAACCGGGCGCATCCCGAGATACACCGGCGGCTGGCGGACCGGCTTTACGGTCTGAGCGATTGGCCCGATGAAAAGACACGCCGCGACCTGCAGGAAATGCACGAGCGAGTCAAGTCGGTGGCCTTTCTTGGACGAGATACTCGAATGGTGGGCTGTACCGGCGATTCGCAGATCGTCATCAGCAACGTCGAACTCGAAAAGCTGATCATACGCGTCTTTAAGGCGATCGATTCGCCGGTCGATGTGCGAAACCTGCGTTCATTCGTGATGTCGAGACTGCCCATCATGGACATTCATCTCGTGCCGGTCGGCGGGTCGGGTGACAGCGATGACGACGAAAAGATGCACTTTGAGCTGCCGGACCACCGCGAGACGCCCGAGCAGGATTATCTGCGTCACGAAGCCGAGAGCGCTGCGGCAGGATACGTCGACAGCTTTCTGGAAGAACTGAACCGCTCTGTGCGCGGCAAGGCCAAGCAGTACGACCGAATGATCAACGTACTCTGGCATTGCTACCTCGTCACCAACGGCGGCACGCAGCTCGAGGTCGCCGAGATGCTCGGCGTGTCTGACTCGCTCGTGTCGGACTATCGCAAACGAATCGAGGCCAATCTCCAGCAGTTATCGTTTGACGGCATCAACGAAGCGCGTCAGTTCGAGCGTGCGCTCAAGTCGCGGGTCAGGAGCATGGTCACGGTAGTCCGCGAAGAAGTGACCGCCTGATACCGAGACGGCCTTCATTTTTTCTTCGGCCATAAGACCTCACTGCCTGAGGGCAAAAAAAGATCCCGCTCCGAAATGCGGCCGCAGACGCGGCGTATGACGGAGCGGAATTTTTTTCCGGACGATAAATGGCTCAGCCGGTCCTCGGCTTGTGCATCTTTGCGAGCAGCTCGTCAAAGCGCGGGTCGTCGCGCAGCGGGTTGAGCATCGAGTCGGTCTCGTAACGGGGCTTGTTCTCGTTGCCGAGGCGGACCGCCTTGTTGAGCCATTTGAAGGCGAGGTCGATCTCGCCGAGCTGCGCGTAGGTCGAGCCGACCCAGTAGGCCATGTCATGGTCGGCCTTAGACACGGCGAGCGAGTCGTCGGTCAACTGCGCGCGAGCTTCGTCCGGGTGTCCGGCGGCGGCGAGATAAAGCGCGTAGAGCGGCCGTATGCCGTGCATCTCCGGGTGCTCCTCGAGGACCTTTGAAATGATGTCGATAGCCTTTTGCTTGTCGCCGCCGTAAAAGTAAGCTCCCGAGCGAAAGATCTTGATCATCGGGTGATTAGGCTCGGCCTTGGCACCCTTGTCGAGCTCGGCAAACGCCTTTTCGACGTCGCCTGTGTAGATGAATATTCGCGCGCGGTTGTACGCCGCGACGGCGCGTGCGGCCGGGTCGAGCCGGGCGAGCTTTTCAAACGCCTTGAGCGACTCGTCGTATTCGCCGTCGAGGCGGTGCATCACGCCTTTTACAAAGTAGAGGGCCGCGTCGTTTGGAAACTGCTTGGCGAGCAGCTCGATCTCGGAGCGTGCCTTTTGCTTTTCGCCGCGGGCGAGATAGATCATGACCATCAGCACGCGGGCCTCGACGACGTTAGGGTCGTAAAAAAAGGCTTTGCTGAAGGCCGCCTCGGCGTACGTGTAATCCTCTGCGTCGCCGAGTCCCTTAAAGACGCGGTTGGCGTAGCACGCGCCGAGACCGCTGTAAGCGAGCGCGAAGTGCGGGTCGAGCTCGACCGCGCGTTTGAAGTTCTGGATGGCGGCGTCGCAGTCCGATTCTTCAAGCGTCCGAAAAATGAAGCGTGCAAAATTGTCGCGGCCGCGCAGGTACTCTTCCCATGCCGACGCGTTGTCGGTCGCGCGGCGGCCGAGCTTTTCCTGTTCGTTGTCCGAGAGCTCGAGACGCAATCCCTCGAGGATGCGCTGCGCGATACTGTCCTGGACGGCGAGAATGTCCTTTCCTTCGGCATCGATGCGGTCGCTCCAGATGATCTCGCCGGCCGCGACGTCGAGCAGCTGCGCCGTCACACGCAAACGGTCGCCCGATCGTATGAAGCCCGCCGAGAGGACGGCGCCGGCGCGCAGCTCGCGGCCCGCCTGCTCGGGGTCGACGTCCTTGCCCTGATATTTTGCGATCACCGAGCTCGGCCTGACGACCAGCGAGCGGACCTGCGCAAGCTCTGTAATGACCGCGTCGGCAAGCGCAAACTCGTAAAAGTTTGAGTCCGGAT
The DNA here is from genome assembly GCA_046313635.1 of Pyrinomonadaceae bacterium. Classification (GTDB taxonomy): domain Bacteria; phylum Acidobacteriota; class Blastocatellia; order Pyrinomonadales; family Pyrinomonadaceae; genus OLB17. The sequence goes on from JBKBYA010000003.1 coordinate 266,081, forward strand.
CGCCGCCGAGATTCTTGAAAGGCAATATCGCGACGCTCTTCTTGTCCGATCCGGTCGAGGTCAAAAAATCGGGCGCCGCCGACGGCGGACTCGAGATCGAAGGCGTCCATGTGCCGGTCGATTGTTCCGACCCGGTCTTGCCGGTGATCCACTTCCACGCACGCTTGACCGGATTGTCGTCGGAGTAAGACGGTGCGTACGTCTCCTGCGCGGCCGGGATGCCCGAGACGATCTGAAGCACTCGGCGCAGGTCGTCGCGCATCTGCGCGATACGCTGGTAGCGATCTTTGGGGTTCTTGGCGAGCGACCTGTCTATGATCTGCTGCAGCTCGGCAGGTACCGGATCTTTGCGGAGTTCGGCGATCGGCTTCGGCGTGCCGTAGAGTACCTGATGCCGTACGTCGATCACGGTCTTGCCCTGGAACGGCCAGATGCCGGTCAGCATCTCGTACAGCAGGACGCCGGTCGAAAAGATATCCGAACGCTGGTCGGCCTTTTCGCCCTTCGCCTGCTCCGGCGCGGCGTACGTGGCCGTGCCGTACGGTATGCCGAGCTCGGTTATCTCGTGGCGGTCGAGGCCTTTCTCTTTGGTGACCACCTCGTCCTCGATCAGCTTTGCCAGGCCAAAGTCGAGTATCTTCGCCTGACCGGTCTCGGTGACCATCACGTTGCCGGCCTTGATATCGCGGTGAATGATGTTCTTCGAATGCGCGTACGCCAGGGCGTCGGCGACCTGGATCGCGATCGACAGCGCGCTCTTGAGCTCGAGCGGGCGGCCCGAGACCAGCTGTCTCACGTTGCTGCCGTCGATGTACTGCATCGCGATGTAGTACACGCCGTCGGCGTCGTGAAAGTCGTAGATCGTGCAGATATTCGGATGATCGAGCTGAGAGCAGAGCTGGGCTTCGCGCTCAAAGCGTTTGAAGTTGGCGGTCTTTGCCGTCAGCTCCGGCGGCAGGACCTTGATGACGACACTCCGATTGAGCTTTGTATCGAGGGCCTTGTAAACAGTACCTTGACCGCCCGAGCCGATTTTTTCGAGGATCTTGTACTGGTTGATCTGCGAGCCGATCATAAAGGAATGTGCGATTGTCGATGCAGCGGATCGGCAACCTCGGCGAGCGACAAACACCAATCCTAAATCTAATGTGGTGCTATGTAAAGCACGATGCCCGCAGAGGCACGTCGACCTGCTTCGGCGTCGCGGCTGCCCGCCCTCACACAATCAAAAAGCCGCCAAACTGGCGGCTCAGTCGACCACGATCGTTCAGCCGCGAGGCGGGTCACCCCAACCGGATTGGACGTATTCGCCGTCCTTAACGATGCACGGGACGACGATGCTGCCGCCCGAGATCTCGAGCATCTCGCGCTGGCGCGCGGGGTCGTTCTGGGCATCGTATTCGGTGAACTCGATCCCTTCGGCGTTAAAGTGATCTCTCGCCCGCTGGCAGTACGGGCAGTCGGGCTTTACATACATCACTATCGACATCGCTCGTGTATACTCCTTTTTAGATCATTGTAACGCACCGCATCCGCCGCAATGCAAAACACCGATATCTTTGGCCCGTACGATCGCCTCATCGAGATCGACATCGAGGGCCGCACGTACCGCGTCCCAGAGAACAATTCGATACTGCGCTGCCTGCAGTTCATCGATATCGACTCGATCTCCTTTGCTGACCTCTGCTGGAATGGCGACTGTCTCGAGTGCCGCGTCTGGCTCGACGACAACGGGAAGGAAAGATCTGTCATCTCGTGCCGGACGAACGCCCGCGACGGCATGAAGATCGTAAGGCTCGGCGAGGGCATTCCTTTTGAACCCAAACGGTGAAGCGACAGATCGGCGCGGGTCAGTACTTGGGTACCTTTGGGTCCACCTCGTTCGACCATGCCGTGATCCCGCCGCGCAGATTGCTTAAACGGCCGCTGAACCCCGCCGCTCGCAGCGCTTCGATGGCCTTGGCGCTGCGGCCGCCCATTTTGCAGTGAATGACGGTATCGCGGGTCGGGTCGATCTCGTCCATTCGACGGACGATCTCGCCGAGAGGGATCAGCTTCGCGCCCGGAATGCGGGCAAAGTTGTATTCGTCGGGCTGGCGCACGTCGATCAGCTGCAGGTCCGCGCCCGAGTCGATAAGCTCCTTGAGCTCAGTTGCCGAGATCTCTTCCATAGGTCGTGCAAGACTAGAGTTTTATTGATTTATCTTAAAATTTTGGGGCCGCGTTCCGCAAACGGCCGCTGGGTGTATTCGCGTACCGACTTTGTTGGCGCTCGGCGGGTCGGCCGTCAATTCGGCGGCCGTTTGTTTACAAATCTTTACAGGCCGACCATCGACCGGCCTGCATCAGTGCTATAGAATCGGTAAATTACAGAATCGCTTTTATGTCCCTGCAAATCAGCGGCTTATCGAGGGCTACCAGAGTACTTGCACTGCTCGCTGCGGTGGCGGCCGGCGGCGCGTGCGGCTCAAATTCGGCGGCGGAGCGATCGGCAAACTCCGGCAAGCCGGCGGCCGGGAATGAGAATGCGCCGATCGCGATCACGGTCGGCCGCAGCGAGGGCCGGGCCGTCGCGTCGGTGATCTCGGCGACCGGCAGCCTCATCGCGAACGAAACATCTGACGTCGCGCCAAAGGTCGCGGGCAAGGTCGCCAACGTCTACGCCAACATCGGCGACTTTGTCGGTCAGGGAGCCGTGCTTGCCAAGCTCGACGACAGCGACGCTCGACGCCGGCTCGCGTCGGCGCGGGCCGAGGTGCGGCAGGCCGAGGCGGCGGTGCGGCAGGCCGAGGCGCGCATCGGTCTCGGGCCGAACGGCAAATTCAACGCTTCGTCCGTGCCCGAGGTGCGGGCCGCGGCCGCGGCGTACGAGCAGGCTCAGGCTGAGCTGCGGCAGGCCGAGACAAACGAAAAGCGTTATCGCGAATTGGTCGAGAGCGGCGACGTCGCGATGATCACGTACGAGCAGTACCGCACGGCCCGCGACACGGCGCGTGCAAGGGCCAACGCCGCGCGGCAGCAGCTCGACGCGGCCGCGAACGCGGCACGACAGAACAATCAAGCGATCGCGAGCGCTCAGGCGGCGGTCGAGGCGGCCCGCTCGCAGGTCGGCATCGCCGAGCAGGCTGTCGCCGACACGGTTATCCGCGCGCCCTTCGCGGGATATGTCAGCGCACGTCCGGCGGCCGTCGGCGAATTTGTCACCACGGCCAATCCCATCGTGACGCTCGTCAAGACAAACCCCATCAAGGTGAATATCCAGGTCGCCGAGGCTGACGTGCCTTATGTCGCGGTCGGCCGCGGCGTATCGATCAGCGTCGACGCCTACAAGGACCGCAGGTTCGCCGGTGTCGTCGCCGCGATCAACCCGGCGGTCGACCCGGCGTCACGCTCGGCGGTCGTCGAGGCGCAGATCCAGAATGACGGCAACATGCTCAAGCCGGGAATGTTCGCCACGGTCCAGATCACGCGTCAGGGCGGGGCCGCTGGCGTCTTTGTGCCAAAGTCAGCCGTCTATAACGACCCGACGACGCAGTCATACCGCGTCTTTGTGATCGAGGACGGCGTCGCCAAATTGAAGGTCGTACAGCCAGGTACCGAAGAGGGCGACAGCATGCAGATACTCTCCGGCCTCGACGCCGACAAGACCGTGGCCACCAGCGCCCTCGACCAGCTCTACGAAGGCGCGAAGGTGGCGTACTAGGAGGGAGAGTTCAGAGTTCAGAGTTCAGGGTTCAGGGTTCAGAGTTGAGAGTTCGGGGTTCATAGTTCAGGGTTCAGGGTTCAGAGTTGAGAGTTCGGGGTTCATAGTTCAGGGTTCAGAGTTGAGAGTCGGGGTTAGAGATCGAGGGCTAGGAGATCGTTGGCATATGGCAAGGATCGAAAGGTTTGAAGATATTGAATCTTGGAAACTCGCGCGGGAGATCGCTGGAGAGATCTATGCGATCAGTTCCAATGGTGAATTTGCGCGGGACTTCGCGTTGAGAGATCAGATAAGGCGTGCAGCGATCGCGATTCTTTCCAACATCGCTGAAGGTTTTGAGCGGGAAGGGAACAAGGAGTTCATCAACTTCCTATTCGTGGCCAAAGCGTCTTGTGCCGAGGCCAGATCGCAGCTTTACATCGCACTTGATCAGAACTATATCGATCGCGAACAGTTCGAACGAATTTACGGCAAGCTTGACGAGACCGGCCGGGTCATCGGCGGACTGGTCCGGTATTTAAGCAACTCGGATTTTAAAGGGAGCAAGTTCAGGTAATTCTCTAACCGCGAACTCTGAACTCTGAACTCTGAACTAAATTTCCTATGCAGTGGCTAGCTGAGATCTGTGTTCACCGTCCGGTCTTTGCGACCGTCATCGTTTTGTTTTTGACGGTTGTCGGAGGCTTCAGCTTTTTTACGCTAGGCGTCGATCGGTTTCCTAAGATCGATCTGCCGACGGTATCGATCCAGACGTCGAATCCGGGAGCGTCGCCCGAGGAGATCGAGTCCGAGATCACGGACGTGATCGAGGGCGCGGTCAACACGGTGCCCGGCATCGAGGAGATGCGCTCGAGCTCGTCGCGCGGCCGCTCGAGCGTCAACCTAACATTCAATCTCGAAAAAGATCCCGACCAGGCATTCCAGGAGGTGCAGCAAAAGCTGACCGGCGTGCTCAACCGCATCCCGGAGACCGCCGATCCGCCCGTCGTACAAAAGGCCGATCCCGACTCGCAGCCCGTGCTGCAGTACTCGATCAGCGCTCCGCGCGACATCATCGATCTCACGCGTCTGGTCGAAGACCTCGTGCAAAAGCGCATCGAGTCGGCAGACGGCGTCGGCGAGGTGTTTATGTACGGCGCGCGGCAGAGGCAGGTAAAGGTCTTTGTCAATCCCGAACGCCTGCGCGCATTCGACCTCTCGGTGACCGACGTCGTCAACGCCGTTCGCTCGCAGAATCAGGAGCTGCCCGGCGGCAACCTCGTCGAGGGCGCACGCACGAGCGGGCTGCGCACGCTGAGCAAGCTGACCGAGGTGCCGCAGTTCAACGAGATCGTCGTCGCGACGCGCAACGGCTTTCCGATCAAGGTCAAGGACGTCGGCCGCGTCGAGGCCGGCGGGTCCGATCCGACATTCGCCGCGTCGCTCGACGGCACGCAGGCCGTCTCGGTAGCCGTCCGCAAGCAGTCGGGCTCGAATACGATCAACGTCATCAACAACGTCAAGTCGCGAATGGCCGAGATCATCCCGTCCCTGCCGCCGGACTTTAAGGTCACGGTCGTACGCGACCAATCCGAGTTCATTCAAAACAGTCTCACCGCGATCGAGGAGCACCTCGTGCTCGGCGGGCTGTTTGCGGCGATCGTCGTCTTCTTTTTCCTTTGGAACGTGCGCTCGACGATCATCGCGGCCCTCGCGATACCGGTGTCGATCATCGCGTCATTCGCGGCGATCGCGGCGCTCGGGTACTCGCTGAATCAGATGACGATGCTCGCGCTCACGCTGATGGTCGGCATCGTCATCGACGACGCGATCGTCGTGCTGGAGAACATCTACCGCTATGTCGAGGAGAAGGGAATGAACCCCTTTCAGGCGGCGATCGAGGGCACGCGCGAGATCGGCCTCGCCGTTTTGGCGACGACGCTCTCGCTGCTGGCGGTTTTTATCCCGGTCGGGTTCATGACGGGCATCGTCGGCCGCTTTATGTCGTCGTTCGGCCTGACGTCGGCGGCGGCGATCGCGGTGTCGCTGATCGTCTCGTTCACCATCACGCCGATGCTCGCGTCGCGATGGATCAAGCGAAAGGAGGAGGCAGTTCAGGGTTCGGAGTTCGGCATTCAGAGTTTGGGAGTTCATGACGACGATCGCCGCGCCGCAGGGGATGACGCCGGCGACTCTGAACGCGGAACTCTGAACTCTGAACACGAAACAGATTCCAAGGCCGGCTTTATTTACAGACGCGTCGACGCGGCGTACACGTGGCTGCTGCGGCTGTCGATGCGGCATCGCTGGGCGGTCGTTTTGATCTGCGTCTTGACGGTCGCGTCGATCTACCCGCTCTTTCGCTACGTCGGCATGGCGTTTTTGCCCGAGGAGGACGAGTCGCTTTACCAGGTCAACCTGCGTGCTCCGCAGGGAACTTCGCTTGCGGCGACGCAGTCGATCCTCGAGCGCATCGCCCGCGACATTCGCGAGCAGGTGCCGGGCGTGAAGAATACGCTCGTGCTCGCCGGCTTTGGCCGCGGCTCGGGGCCGAACAACGGATTCATCAACGTCGCTCTGCAGCCGGTCGACCAGCGCAAGTTCTCGCAGACCGATCTCATCAACCGCACTCGCGGCGTCATCAAAAAGTACCAGTCCAAGGACTATCAGGTCTCGGTCTCGGCCTCGTCGTCGATCGCCGGCAGCATCGGTCTCGGCGGCCGCGGCGGCGGCGGTACGGGGATCGGGTTTTACATCGCCGGGCCCGACATGGCGAGGCTCACAGAGTACGCCAACGCGCTCGTCGAGCGGCTCAAGCAGGACCCGACGTTTCGCGATGCCGACACGTCGATCGAGGCCGGCCAGCCCGAGATCAGGATCGTGATCGACCGCGCCAAGGCCGCCGATCTCGGCGTTCGTGCGGGCGACGTCGCACAGGCGCTCAACACGCTCGCCGCGGGACAGCGCGTCTCGACATTCAGCGAGGGCTCGAATCAGTACGACGTCGTCGTGCAGGCCGACGAAGAGTTTCGCCGCGACCGCGAGAGCCTCAAGCTCTTCAGCGTGGCGTCGACGCGCGGCGGTGCGGTCGGGCTCGAGCGGCTCGTAAGGTTTGAGGAGGGCTCGGCCGCCGCGTCGATCAACCGCCTCAACCGCCAGCGTCAGGTCTCGATCACGGCGAGCCTGCCGCCAAACTCGTCCGAGTCGGACGCGCTCGCCAAGCTGCAGCGTTACGCCGACGAGCTCAAGATGCCGGCCGAATACACGACGGGCGTGACCGGCCAGTCCAAGGAGCTGCAGCGTGCGTACAACTCGTTCCTGCTCGCCTTCTTGCTGTCGTTCGTTTTTATGTATCTGATCCTCGCGGCGCAGTTCGAGTCGTTCATCCACCCGGTGACGATCCTTTTGACGCTGCCGCTGTCGATACCGTTTGCGCTCATCTCTACGGCGCTCGCGGGGCAGACGCTGAACATCTTTTCGGCGCTCGGGATCTTGCTGCTCTTCGGCATCGTCAAAAAGAACGCGATCCTGCAGATCGATCACACAAACACGCTGCGGGCCCACGGGCTCGATCGTTACGACGCGATCATCCAGGCCAATCGCGACCGTCTGCGGCCGATCCTGATGACGACCATCGCACTCGTCGCGGGAATGATCCCGCTGATCCTCGGCAGCGGCGCCGGTGCGGCGACCAATCGCTCGATCGGCATTCTCGTCGTCGGCGGGCAGTCGTTGTGCCTGCTGCTGACGCTGCTCGCGGTGCCGGTCTTTTATTCGCTGTTTGACGACGCGATGCAGTCGCGCTCGTGGCGAGCGGCGTCGGCGAAGGTCGGCGGATTGTTCATACGGTTTCGCCGCCGCGGCGACACCGAGGCGGACTTTGTCGACACGCCCGGTACTGCGGCCGCTAACGAAACGCTGTCGGAGGAGACGAGATAAAACCCACGCCGCGAGCGACCGTGTCGTTCGCGTGCGGCCGATGTTGTTTGAATGTATAGCCGTACAAAATCGAATCCCGATCTAACCGCCAAAGACGCGGAGACGTCGAACCTCATCGGCGGCTCCGCCACGATGTACTCTCTCATCGGCCGCTCCGCCGCGATGTACTCTCTCATCAGCGGCTCTGCCGCAGTGCTGTGCGGAAAGGCTCTGCCTTTCCGGCGCTCGCTCTCTAAAAACTTCTTGCGGCTGCGCCGCCGTGCCGAGATCGGCGGCGCGGCCGCTCACGAAGTAAGGTCGCCACTCGGACTTTTATTGCTCATCACTTTTTTGATCGGCGCGACGATAACTCTCGGTCAAACCCCGGCCCCGACGCCTTCGCCCGTGCCCGATTACGTGCCGGCGGAATTGCCCGCCGATCCGCCGCCGGTCGCGCCCGATCTTGCGGCGCCGATCAGGCCTCTGCCCGACGCCTCTCGCGTCGGCGTCGATCAGGCCGCGCAGCTCTCGCTCACGATCGAACAAGCGATCGAGCTAGCGCTGCGGAACAACAACAACATCGACGTCTCGCGCAACAACCGCCGCATCGGCGAATTTAACCTCCGCGCGCTGCGCGGCGCCTACGATCCGCTGATCGCGTCGCAGAGCTATTACGAGAGCGCGACGGTCCCGACGGCGTCGGCGATCGGCGGCGCGGTGAATGGAGCGGTGACGCAGACGCGCATGTTCGGCAACGCGGGCGTGAGCGGCCTCTCGCCGTGGGGCGGCGGCCAGTACTCGGCGCTCTTTGACTCGTCGCGGACGACGACGAGCAACACCAACGCGTTTCTCAACCCGCAGTTCCCGTCGTCTCTGAGCTTTACCTACACGCAGCCTTTGCTGCGGAATTTCGCTATCGACAACAGCCGCCGGCAGATCGAGATCGCGCGGCGCGGCGTGACGCTGACCGACTCGCAGTTTCGCGCGCAGGCGATCGACGTCGTCTATCAGGTCGAGCAGGCGTACTGGAATCTGACCTACGCGCTTCGCAGCCTGCAGGTGCAGCTCGACGCCGTGCGGCAGGCCCGTTCGCAGCTCGAGAGCAACCAGCGGCTCGTCTCGCGCGGCGTGCTGCCGCCGATCGACCTCGTCGCCGCGAACGCGCAGATAACCACATTCGAGCAAAACGTCTTTACCGCGCAAGAGGCCGTCACCCGCGCCGAGAATGCGCTCAAGACGATCATCCTGGCCGACCGCACGGCGGCCGAATGGTCGCGCCCGATCACGCCGGTCTCGCCCGTCGCGCTCGACCCGCCGCGCATCGGGCTCGAGGTCGCGACCGCCGAAGCGCTCAAGAATCGCCCCGAGCTCGAGCAGCTCGATATCACGGCCGAGGTCAACCGCATCGACCAGCGCTACTTCAAGGACCAGACAAAGCCGCAGGTCGATCTCTTTGGCAGCTACACGTCGCAGGGCCTCGCCGGCACGACGACCGCGCGTTCGATCGATCCGGTTACGGGCCAGACGCGCGTTCCCCAAAATCTCATCGGCGGCTACGGCACGTCGGTCGGCAATCTGCTGCAGCAGGATTACCCGACCTACCGCTTTGGCGTGACGATCTCTCTGCCGTGGGGCAACACGACCGCCAAGGCAAATCTCGGCCGCACGCTCGTCGAGGCCGAGCGCATCCGCAACCAGCGCGCACAGGCCGAGCAGATCATCGAGGCGGACGTCCGCAACGCCATTCAGGCGCTGCGCTCGGCCGAGGCCCGGCTCAAGTCGGCGGCGGATGCGCGTGCCGCGGCCGAGCAGCTCTTTGAGAGCGAGCAGCGGCAGTTCCGTGCCGGCACGACCACGCTTTACCTCGTCCAGCAGCGGCAGATCGAGCTCATCCGCGCCCGCGGCACGGAGCTACAGGCGCAGACCGACCTCAATCGAGCGATCTCGGAGTTTCGCCGCGCCACCGGCACGACCCTCGCCGAAAACAACATCACCGTTTCGCCCGGTGCCGAAATTCAAAAGGTGAAGTAGACTCTCGGGCCGGCGCGTCGGGCGTTCAATTCGCCTGCCGCCCGGCCGAACATGCGGACGAATCGTCAAAGAAGTAAGGCTCGGGAGTGATACCGTCGTCCGTGTCAAAGCTGTCGAGGGCCTCCTGCTCATTCCAGAAGATCCGAAACGCGACCAGCATTCCCGCAGCCAGCAGGGTCGTCGCGACGCCATCCGACAGGTGTACGATCCGCAATCTGCCGCCCGCCTTGATCGTCGTCACGAGCACCGCCGCCAGCTCGCCCACGCCGCGGGCGTCGAGGTGAGGCACGTTCTCCAGATTGAGCACGATCTTTTTGTAGTTTTGCCGCGCCAGGTTGCGCGAGAGATGGTGCAGGAAAGGCAGCCCGTCGCCGATCCTGACCCTGCCGCCCAGGTCCAGGATTATTACGTCGCCGATAATGCGGCGGTGGCACGTGAAGCTGAAATGACTGATCCGGCCCTCCATTAACAACAACAGGGCTGGCTCAAAAAGTTGAGATGCGGCGGATTCCGAGAGATCTAACAAAGGGGGCCAGCAAAGCGCCTATCCAGCCTGAGTGTGTGCTTATCCGAGGTGTAAGTCAACGCCGATCCGGCATATGCCCCGCCGTCTGGCATCGAGGGCCGCAAACGCGATCGTACGGCCCCGACGCACGCATTCAAACCCGCTCGGTGCCGGGCGGTCGAAATAAATAACGGCGGGCGGGCCGCGGGGTGCATCATACGAGAGTTACAGTAATGGCAGGCTGCGCGGGCGGAGGTAAATATGGTTTATGTGAATATCCCTTACGTCGCCGAAAATGACAGGCTCGACCGTTCGTCGGTCGGGAAGGAGCTGGCGGCACTCAATATCGGCGAGGCAGCCAAGCACGAGGCGTTTTCGGCTATCTACAACAAGCGTCCGCGAGGCGTGAACTTTGCCAGCCTCGTCGAAGCGGCGCTGCTCGAGCGGGCGCTGTACCGGCTGGGCGTGCCCTTCCGGTCCACGATCGAGTCGGAGTACAAGTACGAGCTGCTGCCGTGACCTCTCGGCGGGGCCGTCTGGGCAGATGGAGCGTCGATGAACGATAAAGATATTTCTTACGACGATGAGTCGGTCGTCTCGCGCGACGAGCTGATGCGCCGGATCAACGAGCGGCTCTCGAGCGACAGCCGCGAGCTGCGCGACGCGCGAATGACGGGTTCGCCGTCGTTCGGCAACTACTACGCGACGGGCGACGCGGCCGAGCCGTCCGGCGATGTCGATATCGAATCGATCGGCCGCGAGCTCGGCGTGCTCCGCGACGACGAAAGTTACGTCGGGCACAAGGACGACCGATCGAGCTCGTCCGCAAGCTGACAGCGCCGACGGCCGGCGCTTTGCCGCGCGGCCCCGCGTTCGGCCCGCGTCGAGACTTACCCTCAAATCCAGCTCGCCGATCGCCGGCCTTACTCCGCCCCCCGACTATTACCGGACTATTACAATCGCTTTGCCGCCCGGCCTGCTAGTCTTGAGAAGCAGTATTAGAAACAGTATCTCGACCGACAGGTTTTTTATTGATGCAGACAGCACTGGCAGCCGCTATTCCCGCACGGGGCTTCAACCGCAAGAACGTCGCCATTCTGGCGGCGTTTCACATTTTGGCCGTCCCGGTCATTTTCACTTTCAGCTGGCAGAATCTCGCCGTGCTGCTGATCGGCAACTGGATCGTCGGCGGGCTCGGCGTCGGGCTCGGCTATCACCGGCTGCTCACGCACCGCAGCTTCACCGTGCCGAAGTGGCTCGAGTACACGCTGACGATACTCGGCACGATGTCAGTGCAGGACTCGCCCGACAAGTGGGTCGCCACGCACCGGATGCATCACAGGTTTACCGAGACCGATCTCGACCCGCACTCGACGCGTTCGGGCTTTTGGTGGGCGCAGATGGGCTGGATCGTGAAGGGCACGGCACAGGACCACGACGAGACCGTCCTCGCCCGCTATGTGCCCGATCTCAAAAAGGACAAAGGCCACCGTCTGATCTCGCGGCTCTACTATCTGCCGATCGTCGTCTCGGCGGTGCTGCTTTTTTTGATCGGCGACTGGACGATGGTCGTGTGGGGCGTATTTGCCCGCGTGGTCGTCGGGTGGCACACGACGTGGCTGGTCAATTCGCTCGCGCACCTGCGCGGCCGGCGCTCGTTTGAGACGGCCGACGACTCGACCAATAACTGGTTTGTCGCGATGCTCACATTCGGCGAAGGCTGGCACAACAACCATCACGCCTTCCCGACCTCGGCCCGTCACGGCCTGACCTGGCGCCAGTTTGACCTCAACTGGATCACGCTCCGCATACTCGCCCGCCTCGGCCTCGTGCGCGGTCTCAAGCTCGCCGAGACCGAGAGAGCCTGACCGGTCGGCCACGACGACAACTCCGGCTCACGCGTCGACCTTCGGCGGCCGGAATGGCCGGCTCGGATATTTTTGTCGGGCGCCGCGCCGGGATCGGCGGACCTTGTGCTAATTTATTCCGGTCTCTTACGGCCAACCGCCGGGCCCGCTCGGGCTACCAAATAAGATCAATGTCGATCCAAACATCAAACTCCCTGGTACGCTCAGTCGTCGCGTGCCTCGTCCTTGTTTTTGCCGCGGCCGTTTCGCTGCAGGCGCAGACCGACGACGAGACCGAAGCTCTCGCCAAGGGGCTCGCGCTCTTTCAGCAGCAGCAATTTTCGGAGGCCGTGCCGTACTTAGAAACGGCCCTCAAAGGCTACCCCAACGAGCCGAAGCTGCACTTCATCTACGGCTTTTCGCTGCTCGGCAAGTCGAAGCAGGTCGATGACATCGCGCAGGCAAAGCAGCTCGCCGAGAAGGCGCTCGAGGCGTTTCGCCAGGCAAAGAAGCTCGGCCTCAACGACCCGACGAATGAGACGCTCATTCGGATGCTGAGCGGCAGCGACAGCGGGGCGGCCGCTCCGGGTGCGGGAGTGGGCAATGGTTCGGGCCCGACGTATTCCAAAGATCCGCAGGCCGAGAAGGCGATGATGGAGGCCGAGAGCTTTTTTGCGCGTTCGCAATGCGACGAGGCGGTCAAGAGCTACGAAAAAGCCCTCTCGCTCGACCCCAGGATATACGAGGCCGCGACCGGTGCCGGCGACTGCTACGTGCAAAAGTCGGATTGGGAAAACGCCGAAAAGTGGTACCAGCGTGCGATCGCGATCGACCCGACGCGCGAGACCGCGTACCGGTATTCGGCGACACCTTTGATGAAGCAGAAAAAGTACGACCTCGCCCGCGACCGCTACGTCGAGGCGTACATCACCGAGCCCTACAACCAAATGTCGTCTCGCGGTATCGGCCAGTGGGCACAGATCACAGGCGCCAAGCTCGGTCATCCCGAGATCGACATTCCGGAGCTGAGCTTTGACGCGGCCGGCAAGGCGACGCCGAAAAAGGCACTCGCCGCCGCCGACCCCGCCGCCGCGCCGTGGCTCGCCTACATCGCGACCCGCGAAGCGTGGCGCAGGGAGAAGTTTGCCAAGACGTTTCCCAAAGACGCCAAGTACCGCCACACCCTCGCCGAGGAGCTCGAAGCCCTCCGCTCGGCCGTCAAAGCCGCCGCCGCCGCCAAGTCGCCGAATAAGCAGTTTGACACCCTCGCCCGCCTCGACACCGAAGGCCTCCTCGAAGCCTACATCCTCCTCGCCCAACCCGACCAGGACATAGCCGACGGACACGCCGAATACCTAAAAAACAACCGGCCGAAACTTCGGATGTATGTTTTGAATTACGCGATCAGGAAGTAGGAAAATTTGGACACTGCGATGTCCGTCAAGAAACAAAGAATCAAAGATCAGAGATAATTCAAATCGGCCGGCGCGGCGCTTGATACGCCTCGCCTCTCATTCGCGATTTAGTCTGCGTCGAAATCGTGGTATTTTACAGCTCAACTATTTCGAATTAACCCCGAATATGGATTTTAGGTTTGGTGAACTTTTTTGCGGACCCGGTGGTTTGGCGTTAGCTGCCAAAAATGCGCGTGTCCAAACCGACAAGGAAGAGTTTACGATTAGCCACGCGTGGGCGACGGACTACGACAAGGACACTTGCGATACGTACCGCACGAACATTTGTCCCGATTCGCCGGAGACCGTGATTTGCAAGGACATTCGGAAGCTGGAACTGTCGACACTGGAAAAGATTTCAGGCATTGATGCCCTTGCCTTTGGTTTCCCGTGCAACGACTTCAGCGTAGTCGGGGAGCAGAAGGGAATCGATGGCGTTTACGGGCCGTTGTATCAACACGGCGTCCGAGCGTTGAAGCACTTCAAACCGAAGTGGTTCTTGGCAGAAAATGTTGGCGGTTTGCGGAATTCGAACGACGGAACAGCGTTCGGAAAAATCCTTAAAGAATTATCGCTGGCTGGCTACGACGTAGTACCGCACTTATATAAGTTTGAAAAATACGGCGTCCCGCAGGCACGTCACCGAATCATCATAATCGGCACAAGGAAAGACCTAGGACTGAAGTTCCGTGTCCCGTCGCCTGAACCGTTTGAAGGTGTGGACGTATCGTCTAAGACCGCGCTGACGAATCCGCCGATACCGACGGACGCCGCGAATCAGGAACTTACGAATCAGTCTGAGTCCGTGGTGGAAAGACTGAAGCACATCAAGCCGGGCGAAAATGCCTTCACAGCGGATATTCCCGAAGAACTACAACTGAACGTCAAAGCCGCGAAGATCAGTTTGATTTACCGACGACTTCATCCCGATAAACCTTCTTACACGGTAACGGGAAGCGGCGGCGGCGGCACGTATGTTTACCATTGGGAAGAGCATCGGGCCCTGACGAATCGCGAACGCGCACGGCTTCAAACGTTTCCTGATAATTATTTCTTCTGTGGATCGAAGCAGAGCGTCCGTAAGCAGATCGGTATGGCCGTTCCGCCGAAAGGCGTTCAGGTAATCTTTGAATCCGTGCTGAAGACATTCGCGGGAATTGATTATGACTCGGTTAAGCCGAACATTGATTTTGAACTTCCACTATTTGAGGAGACTTCTGCATCTTGATAACTACTGGCCTATTTGACGAA
>JBKBYA010000003.1:280867-311804 GCA_046313635.1 Pyrinomonadaceae bacterium
GTGCTAATGAATCCCATTGCGCTTGGTGCTAATCGGTTACGCGTTATTTCCGGCTACGCCACTTCCGCAATGGCATTCCACCATTTGGAAAGGATACGAACCAAGGGCTGCGACGTTGCCATTGAATTGATTGTCGGTATGGCGCCGCAGGACGGTCTGTCACTGACGAATCACAAAGGTTTTCAGAAGCTGACTGCCGACGAAGATCGCGCGTTTACGTGTAGTTACATTTACAGGCCGCCGACGGTGCATTCGAAGGTTTACGTTTGGTTACGCGACGAAGAACCGCTCCGTGCGTTCGCGGGTTCGGCTAATTACACGCAGACCGCGTTCGAAACGCAACGCGAAGTTTTGGTTCCGTGCGACGCAAGGTTAGCGCAGGAATATTTCGACCACCTTTCGCCCGAAAGTATATTCTGTGACCACATCGACGCGGAGAACGTCGTTCAGATCTACAACGACAGGGAACTTCTTCGGTCGCGTCCGGCCGACGTTACTCCCGAAGAAGAAGAAAATCTTCAGACGGTTTCGGGAATAGATAACATTGCGTCACTTCCGCGTGTGTGCGTCACGTTCCTTGCGAACGACGGAACATTGCCGCTGGGTTCAGGTTTGAATTGGGGACAACGGGACGGCCGCGAACCAAATCAGGCTTATATACGTCTTCCTTCGACGGTTTACCGAACCGATTTCTTTCCGCCCGTCGCCACGCACTTCACGGTTCTAACTGACGACAACAAAGTTCTGATCTGCACGCGGGCGCAAGACAACGGGAAAGCGATCCATACGCCGCACAACAACAGTGAAATAGGAATCTATTTCCGCCAGCGTCTTCGCGTTAGGCTTGGCCAGCCTGTCCTTAAAGAGCACCTAGATCGATATGGTCGAAACGATGTCTGTTTCTTCAAGATTGACGACGAAACATACTTCATGGACTTTTCAAATGGCCGATAGTAATGGCGGATAATTTAACGCCTGAACAGCGACAGCGGAATATGGCGAATATACGGAGTCGTCATACTAAACCGGAGCTGGTAGTACGTTCGATTGTCCATAAATTAGGCTACCGCTTTCGTCTTCATTACAAGAAACTGGTTGGAAAGCCGGATCTAGTTCTTCCCCGACACAAGAAAATTATTTTGATTCACGGCTGTTTCTGGCATGTGCACACCTGCAGGCGTGGGAGCGTAACCCCGAAAACAAACCTCGAATATTGGAAGAACAAACGTCTAGGAAATGTGGAACGCGACGAAGTAAATATAAAAAACTATGCGACCGCGGGTTTTCAGACGCTTGTAATTTGGGAATGTGAACTAAGACACCCTGCTCAACTGACTGAGAGGATTGCCGACTTTATGAGTAGCGGAAACCGGCAGGCAAATCATAGAAATCAGGTTTAAGCCGTTACGGCCTCTTGATACTCGCCCCAGACCTTTCTTAGGCGGTTGCTGATCTCGCTGACGGTGGCGCCGGATTCGACGCATTGGAGAATTCGGGGCAGCAGATTTTCGGTGCCGGCGGCGGCTGGCTTGCGGGGCGGTTGTTTGGGCGAGTTATTGATAGAAACTTTAGGTTCGTTTGCCGGCCGTCGATCTCCGTTTTGCGGGAGCGGTGGAAGCTGTTCTTGAACTGCTGATTCGCGATGCGGGTGCGGGTTCAAAGGTCACACGTACCTTTGCGTTGAGTTCCGCGGCGACGCGGCGCAGGTTTGCGAGCGAGTGGCCCTCGTAGCCTGGCGACTCGAGCCGACTAACGTGCTGCTGCGAAGTGTTGAGACGTCGGGCCAGTTCCTTTTGCGTAAGACCGGCCTTTTTGCGCAATGCGGCGATCTGGAGCGCGACATCCCACGCGTCGCCCGCCCGCTCAAAGCGTGCGGCAAAGCCGTCGTCCTTCAATTGTTCGTCCAGGTACTTATCAAAATTCGTCTTCTTCATTTTGCCCTCGCCTTCCAATCTGCCATCCGTTCCTGAGCCGTTCGGAGGTCTCGCGCCGCTATCGTCTGTGCCTTATTCCGGATTCCATGGACGGCAATAATTCGTTGACCCTTCATGAAAAACCAGAGAACGCGAGTGTTTAGTTTGCCGACATGGCGAAGCTCGAACAATCCGTCGCCAAGAGCCTTGCTGAGTGGCTCTCGATGGTTCTGCCGGTCCTTCAATTTTGAGAGCCCCGCGAGGACGGCGGCGAAATCATCCGGATCGCTCCTCTTTAAATCATCGAGAAACTCGCGTACCGGACAGTGTCCGGCGGCCGTCTCATAGAATTCTATGCTGAACCGCATCGTTATTCAACATCAATATTGATGTGCACCAATGGCTGCGATCGAAAGGCTCCGCTACTTGAAAGCGGGGCCCGCAGGATAAAACGCAGAGCCTTTGATCAGCAAGCGACCCTTTTGTGACGAAATGACTGCCTAGAGTGTAACGGCCTCCTGGTACTCGCCCCAGACTTTTCGTAAACAATTACTGATCTCGCCGACGGTGGCGCCGGATTCTACGGACTGGAGAATTCGGGGCAGCAGATTCTCGGTGCCGGCGGCGGCTGATTGGATGGCGGCGAGGGCGGCGTCGGTTGCGGTGTTGTCGCGGCGTTGGCGGTGGGCGCGGAGGCGTTCGACCTGGTCGCGTTCGATCTGCGGGTCGATGCGGAGGATGGGGATCGGCGGGGATTGCGGATCGCGGATCTCGGATTGCGGATTTAGGGAATCTCCCTGGACACACTCGCTACCGCTCGTGTTTCCGCCTTTGGGTGTCGCCGCGTCTCCTCCTGTAAAGCGGTTGACGCCGACGACGATCGCTTCCTCGCGCTCGACGGCGCGTTGGTATTGGTAGGCGGCCTCCTGGATCTCGCGTTGGACATAGCCTGACTCGATGGCGCGGAGCATGCCGCCCATGTCGTCTATCTTTTGGATGTACTCGACGGCGAGGCGTTCGAGCTCGTTGGTGAGCTCTTCGACGGCGTAGCTGCCGGCGAATGGGTCGACGGTGTCGGCGACGCCGGATTCGTATGCGATGACCTGCTGCGTGCGAAGCGCGATGCGGGCGGCGTGCTCGGTCGGCAGGCTCAGGGCCTCGTCCATCGAATTTGTATGCAGGCTTTGCGTGCCGCCGAGCACGGCCGCGAGCGCCTGGATCGTCGTGCGGACGACATTCACCTCGGGCTGCTGCGCGGTGAGCGTCGAGCCGGCCGTCTGCGTGTGAAAGCGCAGCATCATCGACCGCGGATCTTTTGCCTTGAACCGGTCGCGCATAATTCTCGCCCACAGCCGCCGTGCGGCGCGAAACTTGGCGATCTCCTCGAGCAGGTTGTTGTGCGAGTTAAAAAAGAAGGACAGCCGCGGCCCGAATTTATCGACGTCGAGCCCGACGCTGATCGCGGCTTCGACATAGGCGATCGCGTCGGCGAGCGTAAAGGCGATCTCCTGCGCGGCGGTCGAGCCGGCCTCGCGGATGTGATAGCCCGAGATCGAGATGGTGTTCCAGTTAGGCACCTCGTCGGCGCAAAACTCAAAGATGTCGGTGATCAAACGCAGGCTCGGCCCCGGCGGGTAGATGTACGTTCCCCGCGCGATGTACTCCTTGAGGATGTCGTTCTGGATCGTGCCGTTGACCTTGTCAAACGGCACGCCCTGCCGCCGTGCGACGGCGAGATACAGGCACAGCAGCGTCGAGGCCGTCGCGTTGATCGTCATCGAGGTCGAGACCCGATCGAGCGGGATGCCGTCAAACAGGCGCAGCATATCGTCGAGCGTGTCGATCGCGACGCCGACCTTGCCGACCTCGCCGGCCGCGAGCGGATCATCCGAGTCGAGCCCGATCTGCGTCGGCAGATCGAATGCGACGCTCAATCCGGTCGTGCCCTGCGAGAGCAGATACTTGTAACGGGCGTTAGACTCCTCGGCCGTGGCGAATCCGGCGTACTGCCGCATCGTCCAGAATTTGCCGCGGTACATATTCCGCCGCACGCCGCGTGTGTACGGAAATTCGCCCGGCGCACCGAGGTCTTTGTCGTATTCGACAGGCGTCGTATTCGAAGGGTTAAAGTCGTTTGGCAGCTCGATCCCGGAGGAGGTCTCAAACTTTTCGCGTCGCTCGGACATAGATGAAAGGATAAGGGAAAACTGCTCATGGAGAAAAACCGACGCTTCCCCGGAACGCGGACGCCCCCGTCCGCAGTGAGGGCAAAGCCGAAGACCGGCGAGCGAGAATGAGCCGGATAATCCCGCGCAGACCGTTCGCGTTCGAAGACGAACGCTCATTGCGGACGAGGGCGTCCGCAGTGAGGGCAAAGCCGAAGACCGGCGAGCGAGAATGAGCCGGATAATCCCGCGCAGACCGTTCGCGTTCGAAGACGAACGCTCATTGCGGACGCCCTCGTCCGCAGTGAGGGCAAAGCCCGAAGACCGGCGAGCGAGAATGAGACGGATAATCCCGCGCAAACCGTTCGCGTTCGAAGACGAACGCTCATTGCGGACGAGGGCGTCCGCGTTCCGCTATAATTGTGACGTCTGAACTACTACAACTACTTCACAGAAATAGAGGACGCATTCGTCCGCCGGCGCGGTAAGCATCTTTTGCTGAGCCCGATGGACTGGGCCTTGATCGAGGGCTGGCGCGAGCGCGGCATTCCGCTGCACATCGTTTTGCGGGCGATCGAGTCGGTCTTTGACCAGTGGGAGCGGCAGCCGAATCCGCAGGTCCGCACGATCAAGAGTCTCTTTTACTGCCGCGAGGAGGTCGAGGCGCAGTTTGCGGAGTGGACGGCCTCGCAGGCCGGCAAGTCGGAGCATTCGGCCGGCGAGGCGGTCGGCGAAGAATTTTCGCTCGACAATATCGCCGCGCATATCGACGAGGTGATCGCAAAGCTGCGCTCGATCGACGACGCAAACCTGCGCGAAGACATCGAGCGCGCCGTCGCCCGCCTCGAGGAACTGCGTGCGGGCCTCGTCGACGACCTTGAGTACATCGATAAGACGCTCTACGACATCGAATCATTTCTCGACCGGGCCTTGCTGACAAACAGCGACCCCGAGCATCTAAAGACCTTGAAAAAGGAAACTGCCGCGCAGCTCAAGCAGTACAAGAGCGCGATGGACGCCGAGGCTTACAAGCGTGCCTTTGACCTGCTGATGCTCAAACGCCTACGCGACGACCTCGGCATTCCGCGGCTGGGGTTGTTTTATCTGTGACGTCCTTTGCTGGGAGTACACCACAGAGGGCAGGAGAGCGGTGAGGTGTCGGGCGGAAGGGAAGTGTGGGCGCGTATCGTTATGCTTTAAGTCTTTTGTGCGAACTTTGCGGCCTTTGCGGTTAAAAGGAAGTCAGAGCGGAATTGCACCACATAGGGCAGGAGAGCGGTGAGGTGTCGGGCGAAAGGGAAGTGTGGGCGCGTATTGTTATGCTTTGCGTCTTTTGTGCGAACTTTGCGGCCTTTGCGGTTAAAGGGAATTCAGAGCGGAATTGCACCACAGAGGGCACGGAGAGCGGTGAGGTGTCGGGCAGAAGGGAAGTCCCGGCGCGTCTTGTTCTGCTTTGCGGGCTCTGCGAGCTTTGCGTGAAACGGATCTATCTCACGCAGAGCTCGCAAAGTTCGCAAAGGGAAGATCGCGGAGTGAGAGTTTGATTTATGAGAGTGTTTTTGTTGATCGCGGTGATGACGACGTTCGCTGCATCTCACTACTCGCAGACGACCACGGCGACAAGAAAGTCGACTGCTCCAACGCCGGCTGGGGCGAAGGCCGTCGATCGCGGCAGGCTTGAAGGGCGGGTCTATCGCAACGAGACGTTCCGATTTGAGATCGCCATTCCCGACGGATGGCTGATCGCCGACGACAAGGCCGCGGCCGATCTCAAGGCAAAGGGCGTTGACCTCAAGCTCAAGGCGCCAAAGGCCGCGACCTCGCGCGAGCAGGTGCGGCTCAACTTTTACGCCAACCGCGTGACGGTGCTGCTGACTGCGTTTCTGCCGCACGGCAAGGACGACAATTCGATGCTGCGTATCGCCGTCGAAGACCTCACCCGCGTGCCGCAGGTCAGGGACGCGGTCGATTACTTTGACCTGATGCGCGAGGGTTACCGGACGATGCGA
Source organism: Pyrinomonadaceae bacterium (assembly GCA_046313635.1). Lineage (GTDB taxonomy): Bacteria > Acidobacteriota > Blastocatellia > Pyrinomonadales > Pyrinomonadaceae > OLB17. The sequence goes on from JBKBYA010000003.1 coordinate 286,955, forward strand.
CTGCCGGCGGATTTTAAATACTCCGAAACGCAGGCCGAGAAGCTCGGCAAAAAGCAGTTCGGATTTATCGACACATCGACCGCCGAGAGCAAGACGCGGATCTACGCGACCGTTCGCGACGGTTACGCGATACTCTTTACGATCAACTACAAAACGCCCGAGCACCTCGGCGCGTTTCGAGACATCCTGGCAAACGCGGATTTTGCTCTGAAGTAGTTTGCCCGCCGCTTTATCGACACACGCCGGTAAGTTACCGTAGGACTACAGCATTCACTTTGCGGCCTCTGCGTCCTCTTTGCGACCTTTGGGTTAAAGAAGACCGCGGTAATGATTCAACGCAGAGGACGCCGAGCGGACGCAGAGAACGCTGAGGAGCGCAAGAAAAGTCGATGACGTCCACCCAAACTGCTTCGGTCAAACCGGGCGACCTGCTCGAGGTCACGATAGAAAAGATCGTGCCCGGCGGCTACGGCCTCGGCTTTGCGGACGGGATGACCATCTTTACCGCGCTCGCCGTCGCGGGCGATCGTCTGCGTGTCGAGGTGCGCGAGGTCAAGGGACGGATCGCCTTCGCAGAGGTGCACTCGATCATTGAGCCCGGACCGAGCCGCATCGATCCGCCGTGCGTTTACGTCGGCATCTGCGGCGGCTGCGACTTTCAGCAGATGACGTACGAAGCGCAGCTCGCGGCAAAGGTCGGCATTATCCGCGACAGCCTCGAGCGCATCGCGAAGTACGATCACGCGCGCGAGATCCCGATCGTCTCGAGCCCGCGAGACTTTGAATATCGCCTGCGCGCGCAGTGGCACCTCAAGCGCGACGAGCAAAACCTCGGATACTACCGACGCAACTCGCGCGATCTCGTCGCGATCGAGCACTGCCCGATACTCGCGCCGGAGCTTGACGCCGAGCTCGGCCGGCTCCGCGGTGAAATTGACTGGACGCAATTCTGGCCCGAAAAGGGAATGGTGGACGCGGCGGTCGGCGATGACGGCGCGGTGTCGCTCAACTCGCGCGAGCTCGACGTCGAGCCGCGCGACATCGCGATCTCGGCGGCGGGCGAGACGTACACATTCTCGGCCGCCGCGTTCTTTCAGGGCAACCGGTATCTCGTCGAAAAGTTGATCGAGACCGCGACCCGCGGCGCGAGCGGACGTAAGGCGCTCGATCTGTATTCGGGAGTTGGGTTGTTTACTTTGCCGCTGGCGCGAGCGTTCGATCTAGTGACGGCGGTCGAGGATCACGCGCCCGCGGTCGCGTACGCGCGAAAAAATGCCGACAACGCAGGCCTGCACAATATCAAGCTCTCGACGCAGCCGGTCGGGAAGTTTCTCGCGGAGTATCGCGGCTCGGTCGACTTTGCACTGCTCGACCCGCCGCGTGCCGGAACAGAAAAGAAGACGATCCTCGATCTCATCCGCATCGGCCCGCGCGAGGTCTCGTACGTCTCGTGCGAGCCGTCGATCCTGGCTCGCGATCTCAGAAGATTCCTGGACGGCGGCTACATTGTCGCATCGATCACGGCGATCGACCTGTTTCCTCAGACACATCACGTCGAGACGATCGCGAGACTGCGGCGGGCGTAAATGAAGACTTCGGTGAGCGGGAGCTAATCGAATGTTTTGGCCGCGGATAAAGCGGATAAGGCGGATCAGGACAGATAAAGTACCGATTTCGGAAATGCGATCTAGGTTTTTATCGGATCTGTTTTATCCGCCTCATCCGCTTCGTCCGCTGCCGAGAGCACGTTGGGTTAGCTGGACCGCGGACCGGCGGCGAGCACGCTCCCTTACAGTCGCGTTTCTGCACGTAGAGTTTGAATCGCTGATTCGGCTTCAACTAGAATTTCGATATGCCAAAAAAAGACAAGGACCCCAACGGCGAGTCGACCGAGCTGGCGAAGAGCTTCTATGTCCGATGCCGCTACTGCGGGCAAAAGAACGCGGTCAAGGAAGACTATAAGAACGGCTCGGCCAACTGCGGCAAGTGCAAGCTGCCGCTGTCGAATGAGCATCACAAAAAGTTTGCAGACCTCGGCAAGCACGACTACATTCACCCGCTCGACAGCAAGGCCCTCGCGGCTCTGCGTGCGATACCGGGGATCGACTCGGCTCTCAAAAAGCTGCTCGCCGTAACGGGCGAATCCGCCATCCGCGTCACATTCATGGCAAGCGCCGTCAAGGTCACGCCGAAGCAGTGCCCAGACCTGCACGCCAAACTGCAGATCGCCTGCACGACGCTCGGCGTCGATATGCCGGACCTTTTCATACAGCAGAATCCGGTCGTCAACGCCTTCACCGGCGGCGTCGAAAAGCCCGTCATCGTGCTTCATTCGTCGCTGATCGAGCGGCTCAGCGAAGAGGAGGTACTCGCCGTGATCGCACACGAGGTCGGCCACATTCACGCCGAGCACGTCCTTTATCTCACGGCCGCGCAGCTCATACTCGCGCTCGCGACGCTGCCGCTCGCGTCTCTGCCGGTGGCGGCGATCATCAAAGACATTCTTTCGGCGTCGATGCGCGGAGCCTTGCTCGCGTGGATGCGTCGTGCGGAATTGTCATGCGACCGTGCGGCGCTGCTCGTCGTGCAGGACCCTCACGTCATCGGCCGCACGATGATGAAGCTCGCCGGCGGCACGTTCGCGTCCAAGATCAACTACGAGCTCTTTCTCGAGCAGGCCCGAGACTTTCAGAAGCAGTACGACGAGAGCAAGCTCGACAAATTCTGGGCCGACATCATCAACGCCGGCCTCTCGCACCCGTTCCCGATCTGGCGCGTTTCAGAAATTCTGAAATGGGTCGACGAGGGCGAGTACAAAGAGGTTTTGAAGAAGAAATAGCGTTGTGTTCTGCTTTTGCGACCTTTGCGTCCTTACCTTTGCGTTCTTTGCGGTTGGAAAGAAAATTAACCGCAAAGAACGCAAAGGGAGACGCAAAGAACGCAGAGAGCTATCTAAATGTCGATGCTGATCGTTCTCACAACCGCACCGAATACCCGCGAGGCCGAGGGGCTGGCGGACGCGATCGTTCGCAATAGGCTTGCGGCGTGCGTGCAGATACTGCCGCCGATGACCTCCGTTTACTGGTGGGACGGCGACGTGCAGAGAGAATCCGAGCACCTGCTCTTGATCAAGACCAGCGCCGAAAAGTACGACGACCTCGAGCAGTTCATCAAAGCCCATCACAGCTACGATGTGCCCGAGATCGTCGCGATCCCTGCCGAAAAGGTTTCTGCCGATTATCTCAAATGGCTGCGGGACTATCTCGCCTGATCCGTCTCCTCGACGGTCGCCGTGCTGTTTCCGTTCGGGCCGCTTCCGTTGTTTGCCTCGCCGTAAATTCGAATGATGAAGTTCACCGCATCCGCCGGCGAGTCGGTGAGATGCATCAGGCTCAGATCCTCGGGGTTGATGTTCTTTTCGTTGAGCATCGTCGAGGTCAGCCATGAGAGCAGCCCGCGCCAGTACGTCGAGCCAAAGAGCACGACCGGGAAGTTTCGTATCTTCTTTGTCTGAATGAGCGTCAGCGCTTCAAACAGTTCGTCCATCGTGCCGTAGCCGCCCGGAAAGATGATGTACGCATTGGAGTACTTGATGAACATCGTCTTGCGGACAAAGAAGTATTTGAAGGAGAGCGACTTGGTCTGGTAAGGGTTTGGCACCTGCTCAAAGGGCAGCTCGATGTTGCAGCCGACCGACATCTTGCCGGCCTCGTAGGCACCGCGATTGGCCGCCTCCATTATCCCGGGACCGCCGCCGGTGATGACGTCGAATCCGGCCTCGGCGAGCAGGCGGCCGGTCTCTCGCGCGGCGTCGTACATCTCCTCGCCCTCGCGCGTGCGAGCCGATCCGAATATCGTGACCCCGTGCGTCACGGTCGCGAGCGAGTCAAAACCGTTGATGAATTCGCTCGTGATGCGAAGCACGCGCCACGAGTCTGACGTTTTGTAATCGTCCTGCGGCTCAGGCGAGCGAAGCAGAATCTCGTCATCGGTCATCTGCCAGTAGCCGGGCGTCGTCTCACGCTTCTTGGCCTCGGCCACGGTCTCGGGCTCCGGCGGCGAGCTAGCCCGCTTCGGCGCTCGTTTTGGTTTGTTTGCGTCGGTATCAGCCATTTCGATTTCGGATTTGGGATTGCGGATTTCGGATTGAAGAGTGGTCCGCAATCCGCAATCCGAAATCCGCAATCGTCAGATTCCCATTATGTTATATCCGCAGTCGACGTAGATAGTTTCGCCAGTGATCCCCGATGCGAGGTCGCTGACCAGGAAGAGTGCGGTCTTGCCGACCTCTTCGGCCGAGACGTTGCGCTTTAAGGGCGACTTTTCGCCGACGTAGCCGAGCAGCGAGCCCATATTCTTGACGCCGCGTGCCGAGAGCGTATTGATCGGGCCGGCGCTGATGGCGTTGACGCGGATGTTATTTTTGCCGAGATCGGCGGCGAGGTATCGGGTCGCCGACTCGAGCGCGGCCTTGGCGACGCCCATGACGTTGTAATTCATCACCACTTTTTCGGCGCCGTAGTATGTCATCGTCACGACGCTGCCGCCCTCGGTCATAAGCGGCGCGGCGGCGAGGCATAGCTGCGGCAGCGAGAATGCGCTGATCTCCATCGCGGTGAGAAACGCCTCGCGCGTCGTCGCGAGAAATTCGCCCTCGAGCGCTTCTTTCGGCGCAAAGGCTATCGAGTGGATGAGAAAGTCGAGCCTGCCGTACTTTTCGCCGACCGCGGCAAAGGCCGCGTCGACCTCGGCCTGGTTGGTCACGTCGCACGGCACGACGAGCGAGTCGTCGAGCCCGCCCGCGAGCGACTCCACATTCTCCTTGAGACGCTCGCCCTGGTACGTAAAGGCGAGCTTCGCACCTTGCTCGGCGCACGCCTGGGCGCAGGCCCACGCGATCGAACGCTTGTTGGCGACGCCGAAGATCATTCCGACTTTGTTTTCGAGCAGCATAAATAGAAAGGATAAAGGCGAAAGGCGAAAGGATAAAGTCGCGGCCGCGCGGGACCCGGACTAAACGTCGCCCAGATAGCGGCGCTGCAGCGTTTCAAAGTCGAGCAGCCGGACCTCGATGTCGTCGTGATCGACGAGCCAGACGTCGCGGCCGGCGTCGCTGTCGTCCACAAAGCGGTGGCGGCCGAGCGTCGTGAGCAGGTGAGCTTCGTCGGTCTCGCTGAGCTGCGTCACGACGGCTAGCAAGAGCCTGACACGCGACGCGATGCCCTCGGCCTTGAGAAAGCGGCGCAGCAGAGCGGTCTTTTTGAGCGACGCGTCGATCTTCTCCTGCCGCAGAACGGGCGTGACGAGGAACGACACTTCGACACAGGTGATCTCGCCGGGCTTGATCACCAGAGCGTCAAATGACGAGCGGCCCGCCTGCACGTGACGCAGCAAAGGCGCGTTCTGCTCTTCTTGTATCTGCCGCAGCGCGAGATCTTCGGCAACGATGTAGGCCGAATAGAGCTCGGCCGGGTCGACGTCAAAGGTGCGTGCGATCTCTGCGACCTCGATCGCCAGGCTCTGCCGCTGGACCTCAGGCAGCGCGGTGTGCCAATGCAGCACGCGCGCCGAATCGTCCCTGGCCGGCGAATGCAGTCTCGAAAAATACGCAAAGGCAGCGAAGGCGACCGCCGTCAACACGAAGAGCAGAGCCGCCGGCCAGCTCGCCGCGCCGATCGAGACGCCGATGCCCGCGATCACGCAGACCGCCGCAAACGCAGCCGCGATCCACAGCGGATAACCGGGCGCCCGCCGCGTGATATCGACAAACTGTTTCTCGAGCTGCTGGGCCATCGGGGACGGTCTTGCTTCTTTTAAGGATAGATGTGCCAGCCGCAGAAAGCTGACTTTCCGGGGCGGAACTACCTATTGAACGATTCGACGGGAGTGGCGTTGGGCTCTGCCCGTCTATTTGCGGAAAAGCTGTGCTTTTCCGTGAGATGCCTGTTTTAATACTTGCGGCTTTGCCGCCGGCTGAACATGAGGGCGGCGGCAGAGCCGCAACTGATATTTTCAAAGAAGCTGCGGAAAAGCAAAGCTTTTCCGCAAATAGAGCGGCAAAGCCGCCGCCGACGGAGAGCTACGCCGCTGAGGCACTTCGCTCGAACGGGATGTCGTCGAAGTGCGTCATCCGCTTGAACTCGGCAAACCGCTGGTTGATCTCAGGGTAATCGAGCCCGTCAACGCGCTCTGTGCCGAACTTTTCGACGTTGAACGACGCCATCACCGAGCCGTAGATCATCGCTCGGCGAAGGACGTCGTCCGTCACCTCGTCGTGGCTCGCGAGATAACCCATAAAGCCGCCCGCAAATGTATCTCCCGCGCCGGTCGGGTCAAAGACGCTCTCGAGCGGGTAGGCCGGGACGGCGAAATAACCGTTCTCGGTAAACAGCGTCGCACCGTACTCGCCGCGTTTGATGACGAGCGCCTTGAGGCCGTAATCCATCAGCTTGCGCGCGGCCTTGTGAATATTGGGTTCCTCGGTGAGCTGCCGCGCCTCGGCGTCGTTGATGATCATGCAGTCGACGACCTTGATGGTCTCGACGAGCTCGTCTCGCACGGACGAGATCCAGTAATTCATCGTGTCCATCGCGACGAATTTGGTATTCGTGCACTGCTCGCGGACCTGACGCTGGAGCGTCGGCTGGATGTTTGCGAGGAAAAGGAACTCGGCGTTGCGCGACGATGTCGAGAGCTTCGGGTTAAAGGTCTCAAAAACGTTGAGCTGAGTGTCGAGCGTGTGCGCGACGTTCATGTCGTAGTCGTAACGGCCGCTCCAAAAGAACGTTTTGCCGTCGGGGATGATCTCGATGTCTTCGGTATCGATGAAGTGACGCCGGAAAACCTCCCATTCCTCCTCGCCAAAATCGCCGCCGACGACGCCGACCGCGTTCACGCGTGTGAAAAAGCTCGCCGACAAACTAAAGTGCGTCGCCGCACCGCCAAGCACGCGATCGCGCTTGCCGAAAGGCGTCTCAAGCGCATCGAACGCGACAGAACCAACTACTGTTAAAGCCATAAAAAGTGAAATGTGAAATTAGAATTTAGAAGTCAGAAGTCAGAAGACATAATGCAGAATTAAGAAGAACGCGGTTCTGACTACTGACTATTGTGTACCGGCTCCGATTTTACACGCCGGCGCGGGTTTTTGCGATTTTCGCCGTCGTGGAAGAGGCAACTTTTATTGCCATTCGCGGCCCAGCGATAAGACTGACGCCAGAGTCACGGACGGTCGAACCCTCGTCGAATTTGACGCCCTGGGGCCTGAGCCGCCCAAGCCCGCCGTCGGGACATTCTAACCGGGTTGGCCTGAAAACTAGTTATTAATTACTAAATTGGTAATTACTAATTGGTCTGCGAAGACGCGGCTTTCTGTTTGATCTCGCCGAGGGCCTTTTGCGCTTCGTCGAGGTATTTGCTCTGCGGGTATTTGTCGATGAGCATCGAGAGGTAAGCGATGGCGTCTTCGCGGAGCTTTTCGGGGGCGTACTTGGCTTTGTCCTTTTCGGTCCTGAGATCGATCTTTTGCTTGCCCTTGCCCTCGGCGAGGTAGTAGCTGCTCATCCCGGCGTAGTAGAGAAACTCGTCCATCTTTGAAAAATCGGGATACGCCGCAAACGTCTCTTCGAATCGCATCAGCACGCCTTTGTAGGCCTTTTTCAGCAGAAACGCGTTGCGGGCAACCTCGAGGTTGTGCTTTGCGTCGGCCTCAAGCACCGGATCGCGCTCGACCGCCGGCGTGACATTGCGCTGGGCAAACGCCGACGCACTAAACGCGACCGCGGCCGCGACGACAAAGAGAAATGAGAAAAGGGCTCGTTTCATATCATTTGAAAGATGTTCGGCGGGCCAGAAAAGTTTTCCCGACGTCAGGACGGCCGATACTTTCCGATAATCGCCTCGAGCTTCCTGAACGTCTCCTCAGGCCACAGATCGGGAGCGGTGAAGATCGCGTTCTTGAGCGCGTCGCGGTATTGGTTGGGCGTTCCTTTCGCCGCGACCTTCTTAACGGCGTCTTTGAGGATGAGTTGCGCGTTGCGGACGTTTTTGCCCAAGTACTCGACGACCATTTCGATCGTGACGGCGTCGTGGCCTTCGTGCCAGCAGTCGTAGTCGGTGACGAGGGCGAGGGTCGCGTAGGCGATCTCGGCTTCGCGGGCGAGCTTGGCCTCCTGCAGGTTGGTCATCCCGATGATGTCCATTCCCCATTGACGATAGACGTTGGACTCGGCTTTGGTCGAGAAGGCCGGGCCTTCCATGCAGAGATAAGTGCCGCCGCGGTGAACGTTGACGCCTACGCTGCGGCACGACTCCTCGAGAATGTCGCCGAGCTCGTCGCAGACCGGATGTGCAAAGGTGATGTGACCGACGATGCCTTTGCCGAAAAAGGTCGATTCCTCGCCGCGTGAACGCGTGCGGTCAAAGAACTGGTCCGGGATGACCATGTCAGTCGGAGCGTACCGCTCCTGCAGACTGCCTACGGCCGAGACCGAGAGAATGTACTCGACGCCGAGCAGCTTCATCGCGTAGATGTTTGCGCGAAAGGGAAGTTCGGTCGGCGTCAATCGATGCCCGCGTCCATGCCGCGGCAAGAACGCTACCGTCACGCCGTCCAATTCGCCCACGATGAACGCGTCTGAAGGCGACCCGAACGGCGTCTCAACCGGCACCTCGCGCACATTCTGCAATTCCGGCATCTGGTACAGACCGCTGCCGCCGATGATTCCGATATTTACTTGTTCCATTTATTGATCGTTGAGTGATGAGTAGATCTCTGTAGCAGAAATCGGCCGCCATCATGCAGCGATGAGCCTGCCGCGCGGCACCGGAATGTCGCGCCCGATCTGTCTAGCGGTCTCGATCCATTCGTCGATGACGACCTCGGCATTCGCGAGAGCTTCCTGATACGTCGCGCCGTCCGCCATGCAGCCGGCAAGCTCGGGGACCTCGGCGATGTAAGCCTGATCGTCCTCGCTCCAGTAGATGATGATCTCGTATTTACTCATCCGAAACTCCGAGTTTGTACTTGAGAATTATATTACGTACCTGCCGAACCTGGTATCGCTTGGCGAGCCGGCCGAGCGGCTGGATATTGACGATCTCGTCGATGCCGTCTCGGTAGAAGATGTGATGACTGCCCTTTTGCCGTTCGCTGAAACCGAGGACATGAAGCAGGTGGCAGAGATCGTCGAAGTCCACGTTTGCGTCTGTCTTGCCGGTCAGGACCTTTTCCAGCGTTCGTTTTGCCTTTGACATTTGGGTGTGGGGCTGGCGAGACAGAACGATACTCCAGGTCCGTCTTCCCGGCAAGCACCTTTGATGTCCGATATGACGAGCGTCAGGGCTTGCGGTGTCGGATGGTCGGCGCTATTTTGCCGGGGTAGACAGCTATCCGGCCGTGAGGAACCCACGCTTATGACGCTATTCGACAACGATCAAGAGACCGACCGCGGCGAGATCAACTTTGACGAGGACAGTAAGATCCGGATCTTCGAGACGCAGCAGCGGGCGTCAAAGAGCGCGCACGATCATTTGAAAAAGTTCCTGCCTTTCGCCGTTGTCGCTGTCGTGGGGATCGCGGTCGCCTCGTACCTGATGCAGCCGGGCGTCGGGTCGGTGATCAGGCCGTCAAACCAAATGTACGACGCGGTCTACGACTATCTGCTGACCAAGGAAAAGCGAACGCCCCGGGAGCTGATCTTTTACAAGTGCGATGGTTTTTACTGGGTTAAGGCTTACGCCGAACCGCGCTCCTATCCGCCGTCGAACCCCTACGACGATGTCAACAAATATCGGATCTCGGCCAGCGAGAACGCGGTCGGCACATTCCTGATCACGACGCTGCCGGGCGGCGGGGCCGACGTTCCGTGCTCCAAATGATCGGCTGTCAGACCGACTCCATTTCCTCGTAATCCTGTAGATCCTCGTACGCCTTTTGCAGGATCGGGCGAGCGCGGGTAGAGCCGTCCATGTCGCCGATGTAGCCTTCGCGGACCATCGCGTCGAGGATCGCGGCGGCTCGGCCGTAGCCGATGCGGAGGTGACGCTGCAGCAGTGACGTCGAAGCGCGTTTTGCCTGCACGACGGTCCGCAGCGCGTCTAGGAAAAGCGGATCTTTGCGGCCCGGCAGATCGGCCGCGTCTTCCATCTCCTCTTCGGTCTTGGTGATCGTCGTGTCGTACTCGGGCCGGCCCTGCGCCTTGATGTGCTCGACGACGCGGCCGATCTCTTTTTCGTCGACGTACGCGCCGTGGACGCGGACGACCTGCGAGCTCGCGGGCGGCAGAAAGAGCATGTCGCCCTTGCCCAGCAAACCTTCGGCGCCGTTGCCGTCGATGATCGTTCGCGAGTCGACCTTTGACGACACGCGGAACGAAATTCGTGCGGGGAAGTTTGCCTTGATCAGACCCGTTATGACGTCGACCGAAGGCCGCTGCGTCGCGAGCACGAGGTGAATGCCGACCGCACGAGCCATCTGAGCGAGACGCGTGATCGACTCTTCGACCTCTTTGCCGGCGACCATCATCAGGTCGGCGAGCTCGTCGATGATGATGACGATGTACGGCAGAGTGCGATGCGGCTCGCCGTTATCGTCCCACTGCTCGAGAGCGTTGCGGCGTTTGACCTCGGCGTTGTAGCCGTCGATATTGCGCACGCCCCAGCCGGCGAGATCGCGGTAGCGGCGTTCCATCTCGGTTACCGCCCACTTGAGCGAAACCGCGGCACGCTTCGGGTCGGTGATGATCGGCGTCGCGAGGTGCGGGATGTCGGCGTAAAGCCCGAGCTCGAGGCGCTTCGGGTCGACCATGATGAACTTCACTTCGTCGGGCCGCGCCTTGTACAGGATCGACACGACGAGCGAATTGACGCCGACCGATTTGCCAGCGCCGGTCGCTCCGGCGATGAGCAGGTGCGGCATCTTGGCGAGGTCGGTGACGTAGTTGAGGCCGTCTATGGTCTTGCCGAGAGCGATGGTGAGCAGAGAGCCCGAGTCCTTGAATTTGCGCGACTCGATCACCTCGCGGAGCTGGATGGTCTCGCGCTTCTTGTTGGGCACCTCGATGCCGACAAAGGCCTTGCCCGGGATGCGGTCGATGCGGATCGACTCGGCCTTGAGCGCGAGGCACAGGTCGTCGACGAGGCCTGTGACGCGAGAGTATTTGACGCCGGGGTCGGGCTTGAACTCGTACGTCGTCACGACCGGGCCGGGCATGATGTTGACGACCTTGCCGGCGACGTTGAACTCGCGCGTCTTTTCGCTGAGCATCTCGGCGATGTCGAGCAGCTCTTTTTCTTTATGCTCGATGTGCGGCTCGGGCTCTTTCAAAAAGCTCGGGAAGGGCAGGACGTAGTTGTCAAAGTTTTGCCGGCTGCGCTGGTCGAGCGGGTCGACGTCTGGCTCGATCTCGATCTTGTCGGGCTCGGTCAGCTCGCCGGTGGTCTTGGCCGGAGTGACGGCGATCGTACCCGGGCCGGCCGCGACGGCTTCTGCGGCCGCGGGTTCATCCGAAGCCTTGCCGGCGATCGTCGGAACCGAGACTTCTGGCTCCGGCTCTTCGAACGGGATCTCGAGCTGGTCTTCCGAGACCTTGCCGTTCTTTTTGGCGGCGATGGTCTTGACCGACGGTAGCTCTGGCGACGCAATGGTCGGCGGGACGAGGTCGCCGGTCTTGGATTCGCGGACGGCCTTTCGTTTTTCGGATCGCGACTTGGCGGCGGTGAGGGCTTCGGCGTGACGAGCGGCGCGCTTCTCCCGCCATTCCTGGAATCGAATCCGCAGGTTCTCCCAAGCGACGTCAAAGTGCGAGACAAAGCTGCGGAACGTGAAATTCGTCAGCAGCAGCACCGCCGCCGCGAGCGACGTAAAAAGCAAGATGCCCGACCCGACCCGCCCGAGAAACGACGCGCTCAGCCGATAAACGAACGCGCCGAACAAGCCGCCTCGCCCGCCAAACAAACTGAACAGACTCGCCGCCGCGAGCACAAACAGCAGGAAGCCCGCGATCCGCCCGTACCGCGGCCGCAGCGATCCCGCGTTAAATACGCGCCACGCCGCGACGCCGATCAAGATCGGGAAGACGTAGGCGGCAGTGCCGACCGTTTGAAACAGCAGGTCGGAGACGACGGCTCCGACGACGCCGATCCAGTTCTGCGTGCGCTGCGAGCTCGCGGTGTTGAGAGACCAGTCGCTCGGGCTGTACGTGACGAGACACAAAAAGACGAGCACGCCGACGGCAAGCAGCACGAGCGCGATCACCTCGTTGAGGTACGAGTGCTTTTTCGCTTTTTCCAGTCCCTTCTTGAGCAGAGTGCTGCCGTCGGACAGGCAAAAGTTGATGTCGTCCTTATATGTCTGGTTACAGGCCGGACAGATCTTCATTGCGATAAAACAAGGAGGCTTCGTGCCGATTCTCCTTCGCGTTCTTTGCGGGCTTTGCGTGAAGCAAAAGCGTTCCACGCGAAGCGCGCAGAGGCCGCAGAGTCAAAGCCAAATCTTCTATTCGCCCTCGGCCGCGGCCCGGCCGCTGCGTTTGAAGACGAGATACGACTTGATAAAGTCGTCGATCTCGCCGTCGAGCACCGAGTCGACGTCGGTGACCTCGAATTTTGTTCTCGTGTCCTTGACCAGGCGGTACGGGTGAAGCACGTAATTTCGGATCTGCGAACCGAACGAAATGTCCTGCTTGCTGGCCTCGAGCTCGGCCGTCTCTGCGCGGCGTTTTTCGAGTTCGAGCTCGTAGAGTTTTGACCGCAGGACCTGCATCGCGACCGCACGGTTCTGGATCTGCGACCGCTGATTTTGGCAGGTTACCACAATTCCGGTCGGAAGATGCGTGATCCTAACGGCGCTGTCCGTAACGTTGACGTGCTGGCCGCCGGCTCCTGACGAACGATACGTATCGACGCGGAGGTCCTTTTCCTGAATGTCGACCTCGATATTCTCGTCGATCTCGGCCGAGACAAAGAAGGATGCGAACGACGTCTCGCGGCTGCCGCCGGACGCAAAGGGCGAGATCCGCACCAGACGATGAACGCCGGCCTCGGCCGAGAGCAGGCCGTATGCGTACTCGCCCTCGACGCGGAAGGTCGCGGACTTGATGCCGGCCTCGGCGCCGGACTGCTCGTCGAGGATCTCGACCTTAAAGCCCTTTCGCTCGGCCCACCGCAGGTACATCCTGAGCAGCATCTGCGCAAAATCCTGAGCGTCGGTGCCGCCGGCGCCGGACTGGATCGAGCAGATCGCGTTGTTGGCGTCGGTCTCGCCGGAGAGCAGGCTCTCGGTCTCGGCCTCGCCGACCTCGCGCTCGAGTTTGAGGATGAGCGATTCGAGCTCGTGTGCGGAGTCGGCGTCCTCGGCCGCGAACTCGAAGAGCACCTCGGCGTCCGAGACGCCGCTCTCAAATCCGCGCTGACGCTCGAGCGCCTTTTCGATCCGGCTGCGCTGCTGGACCGTCTTTTGCGCCTTTTCTGAGTCGTTCCAGAAGTCGGGCTCGGAGATCAGGGCTTCTAGCTTCTCGAGTTCTTTCTGCTTGGCAGGCGCGTCAAAGAAACCTCCCAAGTTGGGTAACTTTTTCTTTGATCTCGTCGAATTTTGATTGCAGTTCTGTAATTTCCATTTGTACGAATAGCGACGGCCGAGGCCGCTCGCGAGAATCTCATTCGGAATAACTGATAAGTGAGAATTGATAACGGATAGCTTCAATTATCAGTTCTCACGTATCAGTTTTCAGTTATTCCGGAGCTCAAGTGCTGTCTCCTAACGCCCGCCCAAATCAACATCGCGATCGTAACCACCGAGCACAGCCACGCGAACCAGTCTCCGTACTTTACATAAAACGTCTGACCCGCGTCGGACCTCGAAACCTTCCAGACTCGCCAGTCTTCAGTATAGGACTCGGCCGGGTCGATCACGTCGCCGCGTTCGTCGATGTAGGCGGTGATGCCGACATTCGTCACGCGAAGCACCGGACGGTTTGTCTCGACGGCTCGAAAGACCGCATTCGCCAGATGCTGCCGCAACACCGGCGTCGGGCCGAGGTAGCCGTCGTTGGTCATTTCAATGATCACGTCGGCGCCGCGGCGGACGTACTCTCGCGACAGCTCACCAAAGTGCGATTCGAAGCAGATCATCACGCCGGCATTCACACCGCCGCCGAGCGGGATCAGATCGTACTCCTTGCCGTATGAAAAGCTCCCGACGAATGCCGGAACGATAGATTGTAACGGAGCGGGCACCGCTTCGCCGAACGGCAAAAGGTAGATCTTGTCGTACTGCGCGACCTCGCGGCCGGCAGTGTCGACCAGCACCGCGGAATTGAAGTATTTTTTGTCGTCGTGATCCGGCTCCGCCGAATTGAAGAGGACGCTGACGTTATTCCGCGACGCAAATTCGCCGACGAACGAGCGGAATTCCGGATCTTCGTCAAACATAAAATTCATCGGCGACTCCGGAAAGATGACGGTCGTCGCACCGGTGCCCTCCGCTCTCGAAAGCGCGTCCTCGGTGAGCCTCACGTGCCGCGCCCGCAAGCGGCGCCAGAGGTCGTGATCGAGCCCGCTCATCGGAACGTTCGGCTGAATGGCAACGACCCTCGCGCCGGCTTTCGCGTCGGGTGTGGCGGCACGCTTCACGGGAAACAAAGCACCGGCAAGCGGTATCGCGGCGAGGACGCACGCCGCGGCGATGGCGCGGTTTCGCGATAAACCTGGTCTTGCCAAAAAAGCAAAGCGGGCCAAACAGAAGATCGCCGCGTTGCAGGCCGCCACTTCAAAACCGACCAGGTAAACGCCGCCGATACTCGCAAGCTTGAGGTGACCTGTAAATGCCTGCGAGTAGCCGAGCGCGTTCCAGTTGTTACCGGTCACCCACCAGCGGAGAAATTCGGTCGCCGTCCAGACGGCCGGAGCGCCGAGGACGGCGATCCATCCGAGCTTCTTCAGCGATGCGGCCAGCAGAGCGGCAAATATCGCCGGAAAGACGGCGGTGATCGCCGACGCCGCCGCGACGAGAAAATACGCGACGATCGCGGGAAAGCCCGCGTAATGGATCGGCGCGTAAGCGAGCCACCAGCACGTGCCGAAAAAGAAACCGACGCCGAAAAGCCATCCCGCGATCGCGGCCGCGAGGGGCCGCTCTTTTTCATTCTCGATCGCCCACAGCAGCGGAACCGCGGCGGCCCATGCGAGCCAGGAGAGATCCAAATCGGGATATGCAAATGTCAGCAGCAACGCCGAGACGAGAGCGAGCAGAGCGCTCGAGGGTCGGGGCAGGAGCCTGAGCCGGGGCAGCGCCATGCGGACAGTTTAGCAAACCGGTTCATCGCGGACATGACGGGGGCTGGTCGAATTGATCACAATTCTCTCAATCTGAACCGATCCGAGCGAGATGCGCACATTTTTGTCACGGTCCGGTTGACGGATTTTGTCAATTTCGCCATTCCGGCCTGATCGAATCGGTCAGATTGCGCAGGGCGCCGTCGAGGAGCAATGCAATTTGAACGGTCAAGGGCAGCACGCGGCGATATCCGCGATCTCTTTAGATAAACGCAGGAAAGCCCGGCTTTGTGAGCCGGGCTTTAATAGGTTGGACAACTGAAGGAACGCTCGGAAGGTGATCAAGCACAGTGGCAGACTGCGCTCGGAGAAGAGTTGGCGGCGGGGTCTCGATAAACCTCATCAAGCTAGCCGTGGTGGTCTTTTGCACGATGCGTGCCACAGCACTGTCAAACCTCCGGCGGGAGCGGAGCCAAAGCGAAGATCACACAAAAATGTCGATGTTTGCGGCTTTTAAAAGAATTTGCGGGCGCCTCTCGACGCCCGCGGCCTGCTTGAGCCGAATACTTCCGGTAACGCGAACTTACACTATTTGGAACATCGCTCGGCCTGCCGCTGCAAACCGATGGCGTCCTGGCTGTTTGCGTCCAGGCCGAGTGCCGATGCGGCGTAGTTCCGGGCCTGCAGGCAGTCGCCCTTTTCCAGATAGATTTTGCCCAGACTGACGTGAGCGTCGATGAGACGATTGTCCCAGAAGAGCGCCGTTTTGAATGAGCTGATCGCCTGCTCGATCTCGCCGTGCCGCAGGTGGATCTTGCCGAGGATCAAATAACTCTCGGCGCTCATCGGCTCGCCGGCGAGCACGCGGCGGATCGCCGCCATCGCCTCGTCGTCCTGCCCGTTCTTGTAAAAGGCGCGCGCCTGAGCGAGCAGAGATTCGGTCGGGCTGAGAGCTGTCGCGGTCTGAGCGGCGTTGGCGTGCTTGCGGCTGAGAACCACGCTGACAAAATCCTTTCTAGCCGGCTGCTCGACCCGCAGCCCAAGCTCGCCGATCGTTTTGCTCCTGAGCCACTCCTTCTCTAGATTTGCATATCTGTTTCCGACGCTCAGCAGCTTGCGGGCGTCGTTGTCGGCCTGAGCCGCGGCGGGATCGTTGAGCTGAAGCAGCGTCTTGGACAGAAGATATGCGGCCTCACCGTCGGTCGGGCGCGCGGCCAGCAGTTGACCAAGCATCGCGGCCGCCTCCTGATGATTGCCCGCGAGGTAGCTCGTGAGGGCGAGATTGAATTTGATGTTCGCGTCGTCGGGCGCCGAATCGGCCGCCTTCTTGAGCAGGTCGAGCCCCTCGGTCAAAAGGGCCGCGGCCTTGGCATCATTCTTCTTTTCCGAGCGCGACGCCTGAACGGCGATCGAGCCGAGGGCGTTGTAAACGCTCGTCAGCTTGAGGTCGTCCGCCAGCGGCCTCAGCACCGCGAGCGCCTGCTCGTAACGGCCTTGCTGCCAGTAGATCAGGCCGATATAGAACGAAGCCTCTGCGTAGCCCTCGTCCGAGCAGCGGGCGGGCCTGCTGTCTGCCTTTGCACGGTCCTTGCACTGCTTGTTGGCGGTAATGACCTGCTCGAGATACTGAACGGCGTCCGACGACTTTCGCTGACCGAGATAGAGATGTCCCAGCTCGAGCGCGGCATCCGAGTAGATGCCGCCCTCGCTCGCGTCGGCAAACAGCCTGATCGCGTTCTTGAAGTAATTCTCCTTTGCCTCGGGCACTTGGGTCAGCAGGCCTTTGATATAAGCCTCGAACGCTCTCGGCGGCACTCGGCTCGCCTGCTCGATCAACTGATTTTGCGAGAAAGGCAAAGCCTTGTCTCGCTGGTAGAGCACCTGATACGCGATCTGTCCCTGCATGGTCTGCAGGTTGCCGAGCGCGTCGTTGAGAATGATGTCGCGTGTGATGCGGCGTCCGTCCGGGAGCTCCTCGTTCAGGAATCGTCCCTCGTTGACGCGGACGATCTTTGTTGTCACGTTCAGCGTCGCGGCCATGTCGCCCTGCGCGGGCGCGATGCTGTAGCTGCCGGTGACGAGCAGCGTCGCGCCGCTCTCGCGTGCAAGCTTTAGCGAGGTCGCGAGGCTGGGCAATGTCGCGAGCGGTATCCGCAGCCGCTGCTGTATGACCTTGCGTTCGTCGTTCGAGATGACGTTGAGCGTCGGCACGCGCAGCAGGTCGGCAAGCGCGTCGGCAAAGCTCTCGCCGACCCAGTTAAATTCGGGCTTGCCCGATTTGTTCTCGAACGGCATCACGATAACCGTGTCTGACGAGGTCTGCGCGACTGTCCCGACAGCGGCGAGGCCGCCGAGCACGAGCATCGCGAGCAGCAGGACTGTGTTTCTTATTCTCATTCCGTAAAAACAAAAAATTCGCGTCTTTCGAGCGAATTCCGGTAGGTAGGATGCAGAACCTGTGAGAAAGGATGGCGACCCGTACGGGATTCGAACCCGTGTTGCCGCCGTGAAAGGGCGGTGTCCTAGGCCCCTAGACGAACGGGTCGCACGTTCGTTGAGTCACACGGTGACGTCAGGCCTCGATTCGCTTGCGGCGAACGAACCGATAGATTATCGCGGCGAACTTTTGCGTGTCAAACGCGGTTTCCGGCCTGATCGGTCGATCGAGGCGGCGGCCGGCGCCCGACTTATACTGGAGAAATGTTTCTGCTTACAAGGCCGTCGCGCCAAATGACGGACGAGCTTATCCGCGGCGCCGCAGGCCGCCCGTTCTCGTATTCGGCCGTCGGCGGATCGCGGGGTCTGCGCGCTCCGGCGGGCTTCGTCGTCGATCACAATCGGACGCGTCTCGGCTGCGGGTGTGAAGTTTTTGAGCGTTCAAGACAAGCCGTGAAAGAGTGGAAGATGTTTGATCTCGGATGGGTCGAGGTCGCAGATCCGCAGACGCCTATCGAGGTCGGGCGGAACGTGGCCGTGCTCGCCCGTCTGCTCGGCATTTATTCGCTCAACCTCTGCCGGATCGTTTACGTCGTCGACGAGCAGGCCGGCGGCGTCGAGCGGTTCGGCTTTGCGTACGGCACGCTCGACGAGCACGCCGAGTCGGGCGAGGAGCGGTTCACGGTCGAGTTCCATCGCGACACCGGCGACGTGTGGTACGACCTCTTCGCATTTTCGCGGCCCGCGCATCCGCTCGTCAGGCTCGGCTATCCCTATGCGCGTGCTCTGCAGCGGTCGTTCGTGAGAGACTCGCTCGCGGCGATGCGGCGGGCGGTGAGCGGCGTTTCTTAGACGCCCGCGGGTTTCGTGTAAAATCAGGTGCAAATGAAACGCGTCTTTTTGATCGACTCGATGTCGCATATCTTCCGTGCGTTCTATGCGCCGATGGGCAATCGGCAAGAGCCGCTGCGGAACAGCAAAGGACAGGTCACGCAGGCGGTATTCGTCTTTACGAATATGCTCCGCAAGCTGCTGAACGACGAGGATCCCGAATACATCGCCGCCGTCTTCGACACCGCGGCGCCGACCTTTCGTCACGAGTCGTACGCCGACTACAAGGCCAACCGCGTCGAGATGCCCGACGAACTCGCGGCGCAGATCCCCTACATCGTTCGGGTGTGCGAGGTCTTTGACATTCCGATCCTCAAGCTGGACGGCTACGAGGCCGACGACATCATCGGCACGCTCGCGCAAAAGGTCGAGAAGCAGGGAATGCAGGCCGTCATCGTCTCGAACGACAAGGACCTCTGCCAACTCGTCAAGGATCCCGGCATCATCGTCATGCGGCAGAATTCGCAGAACATCAAACGCAAGGTTCCCGTGCCGCCGATCGAGTGGTGCGACGAGGCGTGGGTCAAGAATAAGTTCGGCGTCGAGCCCAAGCAGATCATCGACCTGCTCGGCCTGATGGGCGACGCGATCGACAACATTCCGGGAGCGCCCGGCATCGGCGAAAAAGGCGCGCTCAAGATCATTCAGGAGTACGGCTCGGCGGAAGAGGCGATGCGCAACGCCGAAAAGATCTCGCATAAGACATATCGCGAGAGCCTGCAGAACAACCAGGACATCATCCGCCAGTCGCTCGAGCTCGCGACCGTGCACTGCGAGGTGCCGATCGAGCTCGATCTCGACCGGCTCAAACGCGGCGAGCCGCACCGCGCCGACGCGTACAAGCTGTTTCGCGAGCTCGAATTTAACTCCCTCACGCGGGAATTTGCCGACTCGGCGCCGATGACGAGCGATGGAGCAGCCGCTGCCGCGGGGCAAAATGCCGAGCGGAATTACTCGATCGTCAAGACGCGTGACGAGCTCGACCGGCTGGTGCGCAGGCTCTGGGAGACCGAGCATTGGAGCTTTGAAGCGCACGAGTCGGAAAAGCATGAGCGGTCGAGCTGCTTTCACAAACGGCCGCCGGCGGGCATTGCGATCGCGGCCGCGGCCGGGACGTCGTTTTACGTCGATATAGACAATTTCGAGGGCGGCCGCGAAGCCGCGATCGCGCCGCTGCGCGACATTTTGAGCAACGGCTTTCTAGACAAGGTCTGCTTTGACCACAAACACCAGATAGGCGTGCTGATGACCGTCGGCATCGAGCCCGAATCGGTCGTCGACGATCCGATGATCGCCGCGTATCTGATCGACTCGACACGCTCGGGCTACGATTTGGAGGGTCTCGCGCAGATCAACCTCGACGCCCCGATGCTGCAAGAGGTGCCGGAGGGATTTTCAGAAGGGGCGTACCGCGCGGCCGAGCGCGCCGATTGGACGTTTCAGCTCGCGCCGATGCTGCGCAAAAAGATCCGCGAGGACGGACTCGAAAAGATCTACACCGAGATCGAGCTGCCGCTCGAGCCTCTGCTCGCCGAGATCGAACGCAACGGAATGAAGGTCGACGCCGCAAAGCTTGTCGCCTTTTCTGAGCTGATCACGGCCGACCTCGCGCGGCTGCGCGAAAAGATCTACAAGATCGCGGGCCGCGAATTCAACATCGGCTCCCCCAAGCAGGTCGGCGAGGTGCTGCAGGAGCTGAACATCTCGACCGGCAAAAAGACCGCGACCGGCCAGATATCGACGAGCCGCGACATACTCATCGAGCTCGCCGCCAACTACGAGATAGCCCAGCTCATCATCGACTATCGCGAACTCGATAAGCTCAAGGCGACCTATGCCGACTCGCTGCCGAAGCTCATCGACGACGACGGCCGCATTCACGGCTGCCTGAATCAGACGGTCGCGGCGACCGGCCGCTTGAGTTCGACCGACCCAAATCTGCAGAACATCCCGATCCGCACCGAGCTCGGGCAAGAGATCCGCCGCGCGTTCGTCGCCGAGCCCGGAAACAAGCTTATCGCCGCCGACTACTCGCAGCTCGAGCTGCGCATTCTCGCGCACGTCACGCAAGACCCTGTGATGCTCGAGGCGTTCCAGACCGGCGAGGACATTCATTCGAGAACGGCAAGGCTGGTCTTTGGAGCAAAGGACGAAAAGGAGCTGAAAGAAAAACGCCGGCTCGCAAAGATCGTCAACTTCGCGATCGCGTACGCGGTCGAGGCGTTCGGGCTCGCGTCGCGCGTCGGGCTGTCGCGGGCCGAAGCCAAAAAGGTGATAGAGGATTATTACGAGACGTACAAGGGCATCCGCCGCTATATGGACGAGACGCCAAAGATCGCTCGCGAGCAGGGCTACGTCTCGTCGTTGTTCGGGCGGCGCCGATACTTTCCGTCGATCAACGACCGCAACTTCAGCGTCCGCGCTCGGGCCGAGCGAGAGGCGATCAATATGCCCATCCAGGGCACCGCGAGCGATATCGTCAAGATCGCGATGCTGAGGGTCGACCGCGCGATCAAAAAGGCAGGCCTTGCGACCAAGATGATCATGCAGGTGCACGACGAACTGCTGTTTGAAGCTCCGGCGGGCGAGGTCGACAAGGCATCGGAGATCATCAAACGTGAAATGGAAGCCGCCGCACAGCTCGACGCGCCGCTCGTCGCCGAGATCGGCGTGGGCGACGATTGGATGAGCGCGAAGTGATACGCCAGTAACTGCTGGCTGTTAGCTGACAGCTGACAATTCAATCTCCGGTCGGGTCGTCCAGCGACGGTTTGCCTCTGCTGATCCAGTTGTCGATCGTCACGCCGAGCTTCAAGATCGCGACCGCAAAGACGGTTGCGATCGCAGCGAGGCCGACCGCTCCAAGTCCCACAGTGACGCCGATCGCGGCGGCCATCCAGATGCCGGCCGACGTCGTCAGGCCGCGGACGTCGATCTCCTCGCTGAGCTTGATGATCGTACCGGCGCCGATAAAGCCGATACCGGTCACGATGCCCTGAATGACGCGCGAGAGCGCGTCGCTGCCAAATCCGCTCTGCGTACTCGCGATCACAAAGAGCGCCGTGCCGAGCGTGACGAGCATATGGGTCCTCACGCCCGCGGCCTTGCCGGCACTCTCGCGCTCGATACCGATGACGGCGCCGAATAGTATCGCCGCCGCGAGTCTTATGAGCACGCGCAGAAGTTCGTCGCCCGCGGCGAAGCCTCGACTCAATTCGCTCCAGAGCACTTCCATAAACTATCCGCCGAAAAGCTTATCGCGCCCTGCGGCCGCGCGTTTGTACTGCTCTGTACGTTTGGCCCCGGGCTCAATGATTGTGCGGCTTGCGGGTCAGACGGCCTTTGTTTATCCAGTTATCGACGGCGACGGTCACGCTGAGGATGACGATCGTAGCGGCGGTGACCATCGCGGCCAGACCAAGCAGCCCCATGCCGATCGTGACGCCGATCGCGGCCGAGATCCAGATGCCCGCGGATGTCGTCAGACCTTTGACGTCGGCCGCCGAGTCGAGCTTGATGATCGTGCCCGCACCGATAAAGCCGATGCCTGTCACGATGCCCTGGATCACTCGCGACAACCCGTCGCTCGTCATATTGTGATGAATGCACGCCAGCACGAATGCAGCGGTACCGACGGTCACCAGCATGTGTGTGCGGATGCCGGCCGCCTTGCCCGCCCGCTGGCGTTCGATGCCTATCGTCATACCGAGAATAGCGGCGGCCGATAGACGGATGATGACGATCGTCAGCTCGCGGCTGTCGGGTATGCCGGCACTCAATTCCTGCCAGAGTAGTTCCATATTTTTTTGAAAAGGGTCCCAGCGTGAGATGCGTCGGAGCAAGCGGCACTGCCGGGCGCTCGGGCGGTGATAGTCTATAATCGAACACGAATCTCTGTCACCCGATTTACGCTCGGACCACGCTCATTCAATGACAAGACCGATCACTCAGACCGCTCGGACCAAACTCAAGCGTCTGCCCAAGCGAGGCAGATTTGAACGCGATACGATCAACGCCATTCTCGACGAGGCCTTTATCTGCCATGTCGGATTTGTCGTCGACGGCCACCCGTACGTGATACCTACGGGCTTTGGCCGCATCGACGAACGGCTCTACATTCACGGCTCGTCGGCGAGCCGTATGCTGCGAAGCTTGTCGGCCGGCATCGACGTCTGCGTGACGGTAACGCTCGTCGACGGGCTGGTGATCGCGCGTTCGGCGTTTCATCATTCGGTGAATTACCGTTCGGTCGTCATTCTCGGCAAGGCCGGGCTCGTCACGGATGCTGACGAAAAGATGCTGGCGCTCGAGACGATCACAAACCACTTCGTCCCCGGCCGATGGCCCGATTGCCGCTGGCCGAACGAACTCGAATTAAAAGCGACGAGCGTGCTGAGGCTCGCGATCGACGAGGTCTCGGCAAAGGTGCGGACCGGCGACCCGGTCGACGACGAAGAAGATTACGCGTTGGACACTTGGGCCGGCGTCCTGCCGCTCGAGCTTGCGGCCGGCACGCCCGTCGACGACGCTCGTCTCGACAAGCCGATCGCCCCGCCCGACTACATCACAAACTACAAACGAAGGCCGTAAAACGAATGGAGCGATCCGGAAATCGATTCTTCTACGGCTGGGTGATCGTCGGTGTCGCGCTCGTCGCGCTCGTCGTGAGCAACGGGCTGTCGATCTATGGCATTCCCGTATTTTACCGTTCAATCCGCGAGGAGTTTGTCGCGAGCGGCGCGATCGCTGCCGGTCAAGCGGAGAGCTTTATCGCGTTTGGCGCGACGCTGACATTCCTTTGTTCGGGACTGATCTCGCCGCTCGCCGGCTGGCTGATCGCCCGATACCGTCTCAAGCGTCTGATGCTTGCCGGCTGCGTGATGCTCGGCGCGGGCCTCACGCTGCACGCCGTGACGACGTCGCCGCTCGCGGTCTACGCCGCCCGGGTGCTGATGGGCTCGTCGCTCGGGTTTATCGGCGTGCTGCCGAGCGTTGTGCTCGTGTCGAACTGGTTCGAGCGGCGACGCGGAACGGCGCTCGGGATACTGCTTGCAGGCACGAGCATCGGCGGCATCGTCATCCCTCCGATCGCGACGCCGCTCGTCGCCGCATACGGCTGGCGAACGGCGATGCTGCTCGTGAGTCTTTTGATCTGGGTCGTGCTCGTGCCGGCGATCGTGCTGCTGGTCAGGGATCGGCCGGGCGATGTCGGACTCGAGCCTGACGGCGAACTGCGTCGAGCGCCGTCTGCCGGCGACCCGTCGGCCGCGACCGGAATGACATTTGGCGAGGCTTTGCGGACGCCGCAGTTCTGGATCTTTGCGATGGGCGCGGCGCTTATTTTTTATCCGATCTTTGTCAGTACGCAGCAGTTCATACTGCAGGCGGGCCGCATCGGCGTCGATCCGCCGACCGCGAGCCTGATGCTGTCGAGCATCGCCGCGGCGAGCATTGTCGGAAAGTCGTTGTTCGGCGCTCTGAGCGACCGGTTCGATCCGCTGCGGGTGATACTGGTCTGCTCGGCGGTGATGCTGGCGTCAACGTTCTTTCTGCTCGAGCTCACGCTCGCGACGGCGTTCGCGTTCCTGATCGTCTTCGGCCTCGGCTACGGCGGAGCGCTGGTCCTGATCCAGCGTCTGACGGCGGACTTTTTCGGTCGACGAGACTATCCGAAGATCCTCGGGGCGATCACCATCGGCGACACGCTCGGCGCCGCGCTCGGCGGTCTCGTCACGGGCCGCCTCGCCGACGCGTCGGGCGGCGACTATACGACGGCATTCTTCGGCGTGATCGCAGCCGCGGCTGGAGCGTTCGTGCTGATGCTGGTGCTGAATGTGACGGCGAGGCGGACGAAGGTGCAATTCGGATGAAACACCCACAAATCGCGGCGCAGAGCAGACGCAAAAAGAGGCCGTCCTTTCTAGACGGCCTCTTATTTCGATCTTGGTGGAGCAGAGGGGGATCGAACCCCTGACCTCAGCATTGCGAACGGAGCGTACAGATCGCGAGAAAACTTCGCAAATGCTGTAAAAATCGTCATTTAGCATCAAAGCCGCCCGGCATAAGCGAGAACGAACGGGAAGAAAATCGAATGTTTAGCGAGAACCAATCCTGCCAAAATCCTACCAGCCCCGGACGCCTTAATGGTACGATTCTGCCGAATCAAATAAATTCAGCAACTGCGAGGCGTTTCGGTGACAGATTATATTATGGGAATTATATACTTGACTCCCTCACATAAATCTGCTAT
>JBKBYA010000004.1:0-233580 GCA_046313635.1 Pyrinomonadaceae bacterium
GATCGCTGCGGGATCAAACCGCACTTGTCGATCCGCGATCTGCGGCGAACGTTCGGCACGCGGCTGCACGAGTCGGCCTTCGACGATACGACCGTCGCGCAGCTGCTCGGACACTCGGACCTGAGATCGATCCACCGGTACAAAAGAGGGTCGAGGATCAAGCGGACGGCCGTCGATTCGCTGGTAGAGAATTCCGCGAGTCCTGCCAAAATCCTACCAGCCGAGCAAATGAAAAAGGCCTCCAATGCATGAAGGCCTTATGTTTATTGGTGGAGCAGAGGGGGATCGAACCCCTGACCTCAGCATTGCGAACGCTGCGCTCTCCCAGCTGAGCTACTGCCCCGTGTGTGTTAGTTCAAAGTTCAAAGTTCAAAGTTCAAGGTTCAAAATTGAACTCGAAGTACCAGATTCTAAAATGTGTCCTTTGCAAATTCAACTTTGAACTTGGAACTTTGAACCTGGAACCCTGGATCTTATTGCACGCCGGCCGGGAGCATCGAGCCGCGCGGGTCCGAGGCGTATGCGTAGCCGTCCTCGATCTTGCCGATCAGGCCGTGAAAATTGATCTCGTCGCCCGCTACCACGACGACCACATCGCCGGGGCTGTACAGCTTTTCGTCGATCGGGAAACGGATGACCGTCGCGTTGCCGTTGTCGTGCGAGACGGTCTCGTATTCAAAGGTGTCGGCGTTAAAGCTCAATGTCTGACAGAATGAAACTTCCATAGTTGTCGAGTGTCCTAATTTTGCGGGCCGATGGCAAGCTGTCGTGAACTATTCGATCTCGAAGTCGACGGTGATCGGGTCGTGGTCTGAGAGCGGCCGGCCTTCGCGATCGTGGAGCTCGCCGACGGTATTCGGCGCGGTGCCGGCGGCAAGCCTGACGCCGCGGCCGGCAAACCAGTCGAGCCGTCCCGACACGCGCCCGCCGACGCGGCCTGCGGCCCAAAAGATGAAAGGGAAGCACCACTCGGGCACCCAATCGCGAAGGTTCGTATTCTTTTCGATGCTCTCGATGTGGTAGTGCAGCGTGCCGACGCCGGTCTCGTTATAGGGCTCGTACTCGTAGCCGCGCCGGACGAGATCGCCGAAGAGTCCGCGTTCGAAGTATCGTTCCGGGTGCGGCAAATGGCGCGTCGCGACATTCTTTGGGCCCATAAAGACGCGGCGCCAGTAGCCCATGATCGCGCGCGTCGCGCTCTGCGAGTTGAATGTCGTCGTATTCCAGTCGCCGCCGATGAGTGTCGGCAGCGGCGGCAGCGTGTCGAGATGATCGAGGATAAGGCGCATCTGCATCCGACGGTGCGCCCGCGAGCAATGAGCGTCGAGATGCACGGTCACGGCGCGGAAAACACCGGCCGGGTGCTCGACGTCCGCAAAGAGCGCGCGGAGCGAGCCGATACGCTTCTCTTTGCCCCACATCTTGTCCTTGCCGTTCGGCAGAGGGATCGCGTGAATGTTCTTCAAAGGGAACCGCGAGAACATCGCAAGCCCGTGAAGCGAATTCGTATTCTCGCCCGGCACCTCTGCCTCTACGCCGCTGCCTTTTTGCAGCGCAATGTAAACGGGAGCGAATGCGTAATTCAGCCCCAGCCCGGCTGCGAGCTCGCGAGCGACAAAGCGGTTGCCGCTGCGGGCCATGCCGTCGTCGAGCTCGGTCAGCAGCAGCAGGTCGCGATCGCGAAGGCGTTCGTCCGTTTTGAGCGCCTCGAGGATGCCGTCAAAGCGGATGCCGCGTTCGAGATTCCATGCGAGAGCGGTGACGACGCCCGACCGTCGTGGTGCGGTGTCGCGCGGTGCAAATTCTTCGTAAACGACGGCGTTCAGTATCCGCTCGACCTCGGAGCGGATCTCGCGATAGACCGGCGCGGCCTCGAGCTCGGGCGTCGATCCGAATTTCAAAAGCTCGGGGAAATACTTTTTAAGGTCGTGCTCGAGAACGCGCGGCGACATTTCTGGCGTGACGGCTGGCGGCGTCATAAAGATGTAGAGGATACGGACTCGGAGCGGGAACTCAAGCCGCGGCCCGCGTCGCCTTTCACAGATCGTGTCTCTCCTTGACCGGCGCGACCTGCAAAAAGTCCTGGGTGATGCGTTCGGCGTAGGCGGCGAGGAGTGCGTCGATGCGGCCGCGCTCGGGCGAGCAGAATATCAGCCCGACGTGCTTCGGTTTTTTTATGCGATAGACGATCTCGGGGTCGTCGTAGTGGCTCGTATCGGGCTCGTCGACGCGGGCAAGAGCGAGGGCGATGCCGGCGTACTCCTTGCGCATCTTCGGCGGCCGATACGGGTTGTCGGCGGTCGCGGTCTCGAGCCGCGCCCATTCGCGCCAAAGATTAAAGCCCGATGCCTGCTCGTGAACGTTCGCGATGTACGCGCCGCCGACGCGGCACGCGACCTCGAGCATATAAAAACGGCCGTCCTCGGCCGACTGCAGAAACTCGGCGTGCGTCACCCCGAGCTTGAGATCGAACGCCTTGATGAGCTGCTTGTTCAGACGCTCGAGGGCCTTTCGTTCGGGGCATTTGTGATCGAGATTGGACGACGTAAAAACCCCGCCGTAATGTGAGACCTTGAATGGCGTCGTGCCGTAGCGGCTGACGCCCGCGGCGGCGACCTTGCCGTTATGTACGACCGAATCGACGTGAAAAACGCTGCCCTCGATAAACCTCTCGATCAGGAACTGCGACGGATGGTCGCGCCACGTGCCGCGGCTGTCGAGGTCGGTGAGAACGTCCCAAACCTGCCCGGCGGTCTCGCACTTTCTGATGCCGAAGGCCGAGACCTCGTGACGCGGCTTGACGATCCACGGCGCGGGCACGCGGTCGAGGAATTCGTTGATCTGCGCCTTGTTAAAGACGGGCGTGAATTCGGGACACGCGATCCCGGCCTGCGAGGCGAGATTGCGCATCGTCAGCTTGTCGCGAAAGCGCCGGACGTACGAGCTCGTCATCCCGTCGATCTGCAGGTGCTCGCGTGCGAGTGCGGCGGTGATGACGTCAAACTCGTCCAGCCCGACGATGCGATCGATGTTTCGCTCGCCTGACAGATTGGTGATCGCGCGAACGTAATCGACCGGCTGCGCGTCGTCATCGACGGTCTTGACCTCGTTGAGCGCGGTCCAGGCCCACGACTCGTCGAGGAGCTTTTTGCGCGTCACGAGCGTGACATGCCAGCCGTTATTCTGGGCCGCCTCGAGAAACTCGTTTCCCTTATGCTCGCTCGCGATGCAGACGATGTGGTTCTTCATTCAAACGTACTTCGGCGTCAGCGTTAGAAGGACTTTGCTAAAAGGATGCGGGTTTTCTTTTGAAATAAAACAATGGCACAATTTAGGCGTAAATTCAACGAGTTCGCCGCGGCCGAAAGGCCGTAAATCATTGTTCCCGAGAGGTAAAAATGGGAGACGTCAACGTCGCCGATCTGCTTAGTCACCTGATCATCTACATGGTCGTCCTGCTGCTCGCCATCTCGGCGCACGAGGCCGGCCACGCGTGGATGTCTTACAAATACGGCGACGATACGGCGTACCTGCTCGGCCGTGTGACGCTCAATCCGGTCAGGCACACCGACCCGATCGGGACGCTGCTGATACCGATCCTCGGATTTGTTTTCGGCGCAATGGGCGGCAACTTTGCGCGGATACCGCTGATCGGCTGGGGCATCCCGACGCCGGTCAATCCACGCAAGTGGACCAACTACAAAAGGGCGAACGTGATGGTCTCGATCGCCGGAATCGGAGCGAATCTCATCCTCGCGACGATCGCCTTTGTGATCATCAAGGTGCTGATCGAGACGCGGGCGCTCGAGGGCGTCGATATCGAGGGGGGCATCTTTTTTCCCGTGCTTTTGCTGCTGAATTACATGCTGACGCTCAACGTCTCGCTCGCGGTCTTTAACCTGCTCCCATTCCCGCCGCTCGACGGCAGCAAGGTTTTGTCGACATTCCTGCCGGCGAGCTGGCAGCCGGTGCTCGACCTTTTGGAGCAGTACGGATTTTTGCTTCTGCTTTTGCTTGTTTACTGGGGTGTGGTCGGGATCATCATCCGGCCGGTGTTTTACGTCATCGAGCAGATGCTTCGCACGCCCTGGTTCTAATTTATGAGAAAACGCATTTTCAGCGGTGCCCAGCCCACGGGCAATCTGCACATCGGAAACTATCTCGGAGCGCTCAAAAACTGGGTCGCTTTGCAGGACGATTACGAGAGCTTTTTCTGCATCGTCAACCTGCACGCCATCACGCTGCCGCAAGACCCGCCGACGCTGCGGCAAAAAACGCTCGACCTCGCACGCATCTACCTCGCCGCGGGCGTCGACCCGGCGAAGGCGACCGTCTTTATCCAATCGGATGTCGCCGAGCACGCCGAGCTCACTTGGGTGCTCTCGTGTATCTCCCGGATGGGCGAGCTCGAGCGGATGACGCAGTTCAAGGACAAAGGTAAGGGCAATGCAGAAAGAGCAGGCGTTGGTCTATTTACTTACCCGATCCTGATGGCTTCCGACATTCTGCTTTACCAGACCGATCTCGTGCCTGTCGGGCAGGACCAGAAGCAGCATCTCGAGCTGACGCGCGATCTGGCCGAGCGCTTCAATCGCGATTTCGGCGAGACCTTCAAAGTTCCTGAGCCGTACATCCCGCCCGTCGGAGCCAAGATCGCGTCGCTGCAGGACCCGCAGAAAAAGATGTCCAAGTCGGACGAGAACCTGAATGGCTCGATATTCCTGCTCGACGACGCCGACACGATCACAAAAAAGATCAAGCGTGCCGTGACCGATTCGGGAACCGAGATCAAATTCGACGAGTCGCGGCCGGCGATCACGAATTTGCTCACGATCTACCGGCTCGTGACCGGCAAGTCGGCCGAGGAGTGCGAGGCGCATTTCGAAGGCAAAGGCTACGGGCACTTTAAGACCGAATTGGCCGAGGCGGTAATTGAGTATCTGCGGCCGTTCCAGCAGAGGATCGGCGAATACGACGACGCGAGCCTTGAGACGATACTTCGCGCCGGGGCCGAAAGGGCACGAGGTATCGCGAGCCAGACGCTGCGCGACGTGTATCAAAAGATGGGACTTCGATAGATCATCGTTGCGTCCTTTGCGGTTTCGTTCTCTATTAACCGCAAAGAGCGCGAAGGCGAGACGCAAAGGACGCAAAGGAGGAGATCGATGACAGACAAGATCACCGTTTACGAAAAACCGACCTGAACGACCTGCCGCGATCTGGCCGCGCTGTTTCGTGAAAACGGCATCGATTACGACAAGGTCAATTACTTTATCGAGCCGCTCGACGAGCAGAGGCTGCGCGGGCTGCTGAAAAAGGCCGGACTGCGGCCGATCGACGCGATCCGAAAAAAGGAAGCCGTGTTCAAGGAGCTCGGCTTGTCCGACGACTCGACCGACGACGAATTGATCAGGGCGATGGTCGAACACCCCGCGCTTCTGCAGCGGCCGATCGTCGAGGTCGGCGACCGGGCGGTGCTCGCGAGACCGGCGGAGAAGGCTTTGGAACTTATCGACAGGAAATAGAATGAAGCTGATCGTCACAGCCGCGCTTACCGCGGCGATCGCCTCGGCGTCGTCGTGCGACCTTAGAAGCGAGACCGCCAAACGCGAGATGGAAAAATTCTCCGGCTCGCCGACGCCGTCGATCTCAGCCACGCCGACGCCCGAGCCGATCGATCCGGCCGACGTCGTCGAGGTCGACACGACTCTCGACAGCGCCACGCTGAGCGTGAACGGCGACGCGCAAAAAGAGCGTCTGAACTGCGGTAAATTCGAGCGGGTGATGATCAACGGCAGCGGCAGCACCGTCCACATCACGGGAGCGTGCCGGCAGATAATGATCAACGGACGATCGAACCGCATTACGGCCGACGCCGCGACCGAATTCGTTTTTAACGGCTCGGAAAATGCGGTCAGCTATTCACGTTTTGTAAACGGACAGCGGCCCTTGATCACGCAGAACCAGCCCGGGAACACCGTCGAAAAGAAGACGTACGAGGGGCGGCCGAAGGGCAAAGCGAAATGAGCATCACCAACGGAAACGGACATGATCCCAAGCCGAAAAACGTTCTGGGCACGGAGCTGCAGATCTGCTGCACTGCGCCGATGACAGGCTTTTATCGCGACGGCTACTGCCGTACCGGCATCGAGGACGCGGGCCGGCACACGGTCTGCATCGTCGCGACCGACGAGTTTCTCGAGTTTTCAAAACGCGCCGGCAACGACCTCTCGACGCCGCGGCCGGAGTATCGATTCCCGGGTCTCAAGGCGGGCGACCGCTGGTGCCTCGTCGCAGCACGCTGGCGGCAGGCGCTCGAGCACGGAATGGCGCCGCGGGTCGTTCTAGAGGCGACGCACGAGGCGACGCTGCAGTTCGTCGAGCTCGAAGACCTGAAACGCCACGCGGTCGA
This sequence comes from Pyrinomonadaceae bacterium, assembly GCA_046313635.1. Lineage (GTDB taxonomy): Bacteria > Acidobacteriota > Blastocatellia > Pyrinomonadales > Pyrinomonadaceae > OLB17. The sequence continues at coordinate 6,413 of JBKBYA010000004.1, forward strand.
CGCCCCGGAATAATCGGTCTCCGGGCTTGAAAATTCGCCCGCCCGACTACATCATTTAGCATCGGCGGCGGATCCGACCACAAAATGCAGGAAACGGCAGAAAATTACGAGTTCGACTTTTACAAGGCGGCGCCCGAGATCGTCGCGGAGAGTTCGGACGAACTGAATATCAAGATCGGCGAATTCGCCGGTCCGATGGACCTGCTGCTGTACCTGATCAAACGCGAGCAGGCAAACATCTTTGACATCCCGATCGCAAAGATCACCGACGAGTATCTTCGCTTTATCCGGCTGATGAAGCGGCTCGACATCGCGGTCGCGGCGGACTTTCTCGTGATGGCCGCGACGCTGATCGAGATCAAGTCAAAGATGCTCTTGCCGCGAGACCCGCTGGCAGACGGCGTGGACGGCGACGAGATCGAAGACCCGCGGCAGGAGCTCGTCGACCGGCTGCTCGAGTACGAGCAGTTCAAGTCGGCCGCTCAGATGCTGTACGAGCGCTCGACCGTCGAGCAGGCCGTCTTTACTCGCGGCAAGATCGAGTCGGACGACAACAACGCCGAGATCTCGGCGACGGTCTTCGACATCCTGACGGTCTTTCAAAAGGTCGTCGCCCGGCGTGCCGGCGAGATCAAGATGGAGATCCAGCGCGAAGAGATCTCGCTCGCCGACATGATCAGAACTTTGAAGCGCAGAATTTTTGAAGAAAAGGAATTGAGCCTTCTGAGATTTTTTGAGGAGATGCATACGCGCCGCGAGCTCGTGACCGCCTTTGTCGCCGTGCTCGAGATCGTGCGGACCGAAGCCGTCAGACTGCTGCAGTCGCAGACCTTCGGCGACATAATCCTGAAAAGGTCAGAACCGTCTGCGTAAGCGGACGGGCTCTTCGAATGCGGAATGCGGAATGCGGAGTGCGGAATGCGGAATGAGAAGGCACCCGTACATTCTGCTGAGGTCCGATCGGACGAACCGGCCCGCCGCCGGCGTAGCGGGTTCTGACCGCTGCGTGAGCAAACTCGTTATTCTCGAAAGCAAATGATCCCCGAGACCGAACAAGAACCCACGAATGAAGAAACCGTCGATCCGATCGACGAGAGCGTCGCTGCGGACGAGTCGGCCGACGACGCAGCCGCCGAGCCGATCGACGCCGCGCCCCGTCCCGCTCGTTCGCTTGCCGAACTCGTCGCCGTCGTCGAGGCGCTGATCTTCGTCGCCGACGAGCCGCTGAGCGTAAAGGTGCTCGCCGACATTCTCGACGAAGAAAAAGACAGCGTCGACGCCGCTCTCCGCGAGCTGCAGCAGGAATACGAAAATCGCGACAGCGGCCTCCAGGTCCGCGAGATCGCCGGCGGCTGGCAGATCGCGACGCGGACCGAGCTGCACGAAGACATCCGAAGGTTCCTCAAGACCCGCCCGTCGGCCAAGCTCTCGATCGCCGCGCTCGAGACGCTCGCCGTCATCGCCTACAAACAGCCGGTCACCGTCCCCGAGATCCTCGAGATCCGCGGCGTGCAGTCCGCGTCAGCGATCAAGACGCTGCTCGAGAAACGCCTCATCGTCACCAAAGGCCACAAAGAGACCGTCGGCCGCCCGATGATGTACGGCACGTCAAAGGAGTTTCTAATTCAGTTCGGATTAAAAGACTTGTCCGAGCTGCCGTCGATCGAGGACTTCGAGGATCTCGCCGGCTGAGACTTTGCTAACATCGACTTTATGCAGGAGCGGCTTCAGAAGATCATCGCCCAGGCCGGCGTCGCTTCGCGGCGTGGGGCAGAGGAGCTTATTGCGGGCGGCGAGGTGACCGTGAACGGCAAGGTCGTGACCGAGCTCGGCACCAAGGCCGATCCTGAAAAAGATCACATCAAGGTCCGCGGCCGGCTGATCAACCCGCAGCTCGGCCGCCGCGAAAAGGTTTACATCCTGCTCAACAAACCGAAGGGCGTCCTCTCGAGCGCCGCCGACCCCGAAGGCCGTCCGCTCGTCACCGACCTTGTCAAAGGTCACGGCCGGCTGCATCCGGTCGGGCGGCTCGACTTTAATTCGGAAGGGCTGATCATTCTCACAAACGACGGCGAATTCACTAATCTCGTCGCATCGTCAAAAACGATCCCGAAGGTTTACGAGGTAAAGGTCAAGGGCCTGCCGAACGACAACGCCGTCAACAAGCTCCGCCGCGGGATCCGTCTCGCGGACGGCTTTAAGACCGCGCCGGCAAAGATCCGGGAGCTCAGATCGACGCAGAACAACGGCTGGTTTGAAGTGACGCTCTATGAAGGTCACAATCAGCAGATCCGCAAGATGTTTGACGCGATCGGCCACTCGGTCGTCAAGCTCCGCCGCATCGCGATCGGGCCCGTAAAGGACGATCATCTGAAGCCGGGCTCGTACCGCAAACTTACCGAAAAAGAGATCGCTTCCTTCAGCAGCGGACGGGCTGCGCGGCGATAGCGACGGTCTATTTGAGATACCTGTGCTCGACCATCAGGCACAGGTCCTGCACGACCTTGATCCCTTCACGCGCGAGCCGCTCGGCTGCTTCGTCGTTCCGTATCCCGAGCTGAAACCAGACCGACTTTGGCCGCTTTGCGATGATGTCGTCGACGTGCGGCGGTATGTCGTTTGGGCGGCGAAAGACGTTGACCATGTCGATGTCGCCCGGCACGTCAACGAGCCTGCGATAGACGGGCCGGCCGAGTATCTCTGTGACCTCCGGGTAATAGACCGGCACCGGAATGATCTCGTAGCCTGCCGCGGCCATATATTTCGGAACGTAATAAGCCGGCTGCCCCGAGTGGCTCTCCGGCTTGATCCCCAGCACCGCGATCGTCCGCGTCTCCCGCAGCAGATCGGCTATCGCCTCGCCGCTCGCCAGCAAATTCTGCCTCCAATCCATAGTTCGAGTTTAGCGTGTGGGCAAGGAAGCTGGAAGCTTGTCTGCGCCGCCTTCATGGAGTCTTTACGCGAAAGCATCGCTTATGCGAATATTAATAATCGTTATTAAATATCAATATGAATTTTGAACTGAGCGAAGAGCAGCAGCAGATCAAATACAGCGTGCGCGAGTTTGCCGAGAGCGAGATCCGTCCGCACGTGATGGAGTGGGACGAGTCGCAGCATTTTCCCGAAGAGCTGCGGCCAAAGCTCGCCGAACTCGGCCTGATGGGCGTTATTTTTCCCGAGCAGTACGGCGGCGCCGGGATGGGCTATGTCGAATACGCCACCATCATCGAAGAGCTCGGCCGCGTGGACGGCTCGGTCGGCCTGTCGGTCGCGGCGCACAATTCGCTCTGCTCGAATCACATCTATCAATTCGGCAGCGAAGAGCAGAAACAGAAGTACCTCGTTCCGCTCGCGCAGGGCGAGAGCTTCGGCGCGTGGGGCCTGACCGAGTCGCAGGCCGGATCGGACGCGTCGGGAACGCGCACGACCGCCGTGCGCTCGAACGGCGGTTGGAAGGTCAACGGCTCGAAGAATTTCATCACGCACGCGATCGGGTGCAAGACGCTCGTCGCCGTCGCGGTGACCGACAAGTCGAAAGGTAACAAGGGCATTTCTGCGTTCATCTTCGACAAATCGATGGAAGGCTTTCGCTCCGACAAAAAAGAGAACAAGGTCGGAATGCGTGCGTCCGAGACGGCGTCGGTCGTATTCGAGGACTGCTACGTGCCGGACGAGAATCGCCTCGGCAGCGAGGGCGAGGGCTTTCTCCAGGCGATGCAGATACTCGACGGCGGCCGCATCTCGATCGCGGCGTTGTCGGTCGGCGTCGCGCAGGGAGCGTACGAGGCGGCGGTGCATTACGCAAAAGAGAGGCAGCAGTTCGGCCGGCCGATCTCTGAGTTTCAGGCGATCCAGTTCAAGCTTGCCGATATGGCGACGCAGATCGAGGCGGCGCGTCTGTTGACGCTGCAGGCCGCGGCGCTCAAAGACGCGGGCAAACCGACGACTCGGCAGTCGGCGATGGCAAAGCTCTACGCGTCCGAGGTCGCGGTCCGCGTCTCTGAAGAATCTGTCCAGATCCACGGCGGCTACGGGTACACCAAAGACTATCCGGCCGAGAAGTACTGGCGCGACTCCAAGCTGCTCACCATCGGCGAGGGCACGAGCGAGATCCAGCGCCTCGTCATCGCAAAGCAGCTGCTCAAGTCGTAAATTCGCCGTCGCTCGTTCAGATCGGCCGCCGCAATAAACGCACATCCGTCGTCCGTGTTGCTCGAGTGCGGCACGAGTGATAGGATTCGCGCCTCGAATTACAAAAATAGAGGAGAGAGAGTTATGAGTTCCACAAGTACTGTCCCGACCAACCGCATCGCTGCGTCTCTGATCAACGAGATGAAGAACGAGATCGAGACGACGAGGAAATGTCTCGAGCGAGTGCCTGCCGAAAAGTTTGGCTACAAGCCGCACGAGAAATCGATGGAGATGGGCCGGCTCGCGTCGCACATCGCCGAGATGTTTGGCTGGACGGCCGCCACGATAAATGGTCACGAGCTCGATTTTGCGAAGATGGAGTACAAACCGTTCGAGCCGAAGACGACGGCCGAGCTGGTAGAGTTTTTTGAGACCAAGTCGTCCGAAGCGCTTAGGACGCTGGAGAGCGTTCCCGACGAGGCGTTCATGGAAACGTGGACGCTCCGAAACGGCGAGCAGGTCTATTTCACCCTGCCGAAAGTAGCCGTGATGCGGACCTTTGTAATGAACCACATCGTGCATCACCGCGGCCAGCTCTCGGTTTATCTGCGGCTCAACGACATCCCTGTGCCGGGCATCTACGGCCCGTCGGCCGACGAGCAGACGATGTGAATGCGTCAGCGACAGAAACGAAACATGGGGCGGGCCGCAGGCGTCGGCTCGCCCTTTTGATTTCGCCGCCGTAAGTGCGAAAATCGCGATTTACGGATCGACCTCTCCGATCGAGACGTCCCGACATTGAATGTCCGATTCTGAATTGCTCGACAAGATCCGCCGCGGCGACCCTCGCTCGGTCGCGCGTGCCATCACGCTCATCGAGAACGGCGGCCCGCGTGCGGCCGAGATGATGAAGGCCGTCTACCCTGAGACCGGAAGGGCGACGATCGTCGGCATTACCGGCTCGCCCGGTGCGGGCAAGTCGTCTCTGGTCGACAAGCTCGCTCTTTACTACAAAGACCGCGGCGAAAAGGTCGGCATCGTCTGCATCGATCCGTCGAGCCCCTTCTCGGGCGGAGCGATCCTCGGCGACCGCATTCGTATGGCGACGCTCGGGCTCGACAAGAACGTCTTTATCCGGTCGATGGCGACCCGCGGCAACCTCGGCGGACTCTCGCGCGCGACGGTCGACGCCGTCGCGATACTGGACGCGGCCGGGTATTCAAAGGTGATCGTCGAGACGGTCGGCGTCGGCCAGGACGAGGTCGAGATCGTCAAGACCGCCGATGTCTCGATCGTCGTTCTCGTGCCGGGAATGGGCGACGACATTCAGGCGATCAAGGCCGGCATTATGGAGATCGGCGACGTCTTTGTGATCAACAAGGCCGACCGCGAGGGCGTGCTGCGAACTCAGAAAGAGCTCGAGGCGCTGCTCAGCCTCGCTCACCGGCCCGATATGTGGGACCCGCCGATCGTCCGTACGATCGCCACCGAGAACAAAGGCATCGAGGACCTTGCGGCCGCCATCGAAAGCTATATCGGATTTCAGCGGCAGGCCGAGCATGCTCGCGAACGCCGCGAGGCCGTCGCCCGCTGGCGGCTTACGGAGCTGCTCCGCGAGAGACTGCTCGACGATCTTCTCAGCCGCAACGGAACGCCGGAGCTCCTCGACAAACTTGCCGCCGAGATCGCGGAAAAGCGCAGCGACCCGTATTCTGCCGTCGAACGGCTTATCGAAAAACAATGAAGATCGATCATCTCGGCATCGCGACCAAAGGCATCGACGAAGCGCTCAAATTCTGGGCCGACTCGCTCGGTCTCGAGAATGTGCACACAGAAACGGTCGACGACCAAAAGGTCCGCGTCGCGATGCTGCCCGTCGGCGAGAGCCGGATCGAGCTGCTCGAGCCGACATCTGAAGATTCGCCGATCAGTAAATTTTTAGAGAAGCGCGGCGGCGGCATTCATCATATCGCGGTCCGGGTCGACGACATTCGCGAGGCCCTCGCGCGTTTGAGATCTCAAGGGGCGCGGCTGATCGACGAGGAGCCGCGGGTCGGCGCCGAGGGCTGTCTGGTCGCATTTGTCCACCCGTCGTCGAGCGGCGGAGTGCTGCTCGAGCTGGTGCAGACTAATTGAAATTCGGCTTCGCCCGCCAAGCGTCGTTTCTGCTAAGATAGCGATTCGCTTGCCAAAGGGCTTTCCGCGTGGGGATAACACACAAATAAGTTGAGGTGATTTGAGTTGAGTAATTTAATCAAGGGATCGATCCTGCTGGTCGCAGTGCTTGCTATCGGCGTAGGGCTCGTCGTCTGGAAAAAGAAGGTCGGCGGTCATGAGACGGCTTCGTTCAAGAGCATTTCAAAGGACGAAATGCAGCTGCTGGTCAGCGACCTCGCCGAAAAGAATCCGATGGCGATCAAGCGCCTCGCCGAGGACGCAGAGCTTCGCAAGAAACAGGCCGAGAGCCTCAAGCAGCTCCTCGCCTTTGCGGTCGCCGCTCAAAAGGAAGGCATAGCCGCCGACGAGACAAACCGGCAGGAGCTCGAGAATATCCGCGCGCAGACGGTCGCCGTCAGCTACGACAATTTCATCAACAAGGACAAAGGTCCGATGCCGCAATTCGGCTTTATTACCGAAGACCAGCTCAAGGAGTACTGGGGCGAGACCGAGGGCCAGGCGGCCGCGGCCGAGCCGACCTTTTGGGACAAGCTCGGCCTGAGCGGCACGGCCGAGACGCGTCGCCGAGAGGCCGAGTTCCAAAAGTTCGTGGATACAAAGGTCAAGCTGATGAAAGAGGCGAATCCGCAGATGAAGGACCGCGAGATCAGCGACGACGAGATCAAGCAGGCCCGGGAATTCTTTGCCAAGATGAAGATCTACGAGGCCGAATTCGATCAAAAGGCGAATTCGCTCGATCCGAACTTTGTCAAAAAGGTGAATCTGCAGACAAAGCTTCAGCAGGCGCAGTTTCTCGCGCGGCTCTATTCGGAAAAGATCGCAGACAAGGTCAAGGCCACCGACGAAGAGATCAGCAAGTACATCGCCGAGCACCCCGAGATCGATCCTGCGTCCAAAAAGGCAAAGGCGGTCGAGATACTCAACCGCGCAAAGTCGGGCGAGGATTTTGCGAAGCTCGCCAACGAGTTCAGCGAGGACCCGGGAAACAAGGACCCCAAGGGCGAATCGCAGGGCGGACTCTACAAGGACGTCACGCAGGGACGCATGGTCAAGCCGTTTGAGGACGCGGCCCTGTCGCTGCAGCCCGGCCAGATCTTTCCGGACGTGGTCGAGACCGATTACGGTTTTCATATCATCAAGCTTGAGAACCGCTCGGACGTCAACGACAAGTCAGGCAGCCCGGTCAAGTACGACGTCCGCCACATCCTGATCAGCACGGGCGTCAAGGATCCCGACAACCCGATCGGGCGCGACCAGCCGGTCAAGCAGTACGTCCGCAGCAAGATCGAAGAAGAGAAAGAAAAAGAGCTCGTCGACAAGATCGTCGAAGAGAGCGGCGTTACGGTCGCCGAGGATTACGAACTGCCGCAGATCAGCGAAGAGCAGATCCAGGAAATGATGAAAAAGCAGCAGTCGCAGTTCCTCGACCAGAGCGGGGCGGGAGAGCCCGACGGCGAGGCGGCTCCGGAGGCCGGTTCAAAGGATGCGAAGCCGCAGGCCAAAAAGCCCGAGGCCAAGAAAAAGTAAAACACGATGAACTGACGTTCATCAGCGGACGATCGGTCGAGAGGCTGATCGTCCGTTATAGTTTCAAGCGAAATGAGGTTTGGAGAATTCAGGGTCGAGATAGTTCCTGATACCGAGTTCAGGCTCGACGGCGGAGCGATGTTCGGCGTCGTGCCAAAGGTACTCTGGCAGCGGGTCGCGCCGGCGGACGAAGACAATCGTGTTCTGCTCAATATGAACTGCGTCTACGTCGAGACCGCGACCGACAAGATCTTGATCGAGACCGGCATCGGCGAAAAATGGTCGGAGAAGGCCGTAAAGATGTACGGCATCTCGCGCGAGCGCCCGCTTGCCGAGTCGATCCGGGCGATCGCGGGCTGCGGGCCTGAGGAGATCACGATCGTCGTCAACACGCATCTGCATTTCGATCACGCCGGCGGCAACACTATCCGCGACGCGCGGACCGGTGACATCGTGCCGCAGTTCCCGAATGCGCGGTATCTCGTTTCGCGATCTGAGTACGAGCACGCGGCCGAACCGCACGAGCGAGATCGAGCAAGCTACCTTGCCGAGAATTGGGAGCCGCTGCTCCGTTCGGGGCAGCTTGAGCTGATGGCTGACGAGTACGAGGTCGTTCCCGGTCTGCGAATGCAGGTCGTCCGCGGGCACTCGGCGACGATGCAGACCTGGCGTCTTGAGAGCGGCGGGCAGACGATGTACGGCTTCGCAGATCTCGTGCCGACCGCTAACCACCTCGCGCCGGCGTGGATCATGGGCTACGACCTTTTTCCGACCGAGACGCTCGCATTCAAAAAAGAGGTGCTGCCGCGGGCCGTGCGCGAGCGCTGGCTTTGCGTTTTTTATCACGACCCGGCAAAACCGCTTTGCCGTTTGGCAGAGACCGATGGCATAATCCGGGGCGAGGCCTTCGACGCCCACAACTAAGCAATGAAAAAACTGATCTCTCTCGTCGCCCTCGTACTGCTGTGCGCCTCGGCGCAGACAGCGTTCTCGCAGCAATCGAATAAAGACCTTGTCATCCAAGCGGCCAGAGCGATGGAAACGGCGCCGGCCTCGCCTGAGACCGCGCGGCTCACGAGCCCGGCGCTCAAATGGCTGATCGAGACCGAGGACGTCCATCTGATCGTCTGCGGGAACGTGATCGGACCGATGCTCGAAAAGAAAAATAAGAACGGCACCGCGATGATCGGCGCATACACGATCGGAATGGGAGCCTTCAAGATCCAGAATCCCGACCGAGCCAACGACGAGGACGCCGCGCAGCTCGCGGGCGTCGAGCTCGCGCTAAAGGTGTACGAAATTCTCGTCAAAGAAAAACCAAAGACAAAATTTGACCCGGTCGAGCAGCTTATTGCGAAACGGAACAGCGGCGAGCTTGCCGCAAGCGTCAAGAGCGCCGCGTGCGGAAAGAAATGACCGATCGCCGATCGCTCGGCCGCCGACGTGGCGAATGCGAATTCCTCGCTCGCCGTGCGGCCAAAAACCTTTTCCACAGAATTTGTGGAAAAGGTGCTCGTATAGAGCCTTCGGTCGAACAAAAAGTCTTTATCGCATAAGTGCTTTTAGCACTTTGCACACGTTGTAAGCGCTCGATGCGAGGTCGATCGATGATCACGAAAATGTATCGTGGGGCCGCGGCAATTCTCTTTGCACTGGTGCTGATGGGATGTTCAAAACCGGACGTCGCCGGTCGAGAAGGCGACGGTTCTCAGACCGCGTCGGCCGGCAAGATAGACATCAACACCGCATCTGCGAAAGAGCTCGAGCGACTGCCGGGCGTCGGCGAGCATCTCGCGCTCCGCATCGTGCAGCATCGCGACGCGAACGGCCCCTTTCGCCGTGTCGAGGAGATAATGCTTGTCCCGGGTTTCAGCGACAAACGATTCCGAACGATCAGATCGATGATCACTGTCGATCGACGTACATTTGGCGATCAACTACCCCCAAACTAACTCGACACGCTGCCCGGCCGTGCCGATCGCGCTGGCTTTTGCCGCCGGCATTTTTTTCGCGCGGCAGCTCGACCTCACTCTCGCCGCAGCGATCGCCGCAGCATCTGCCGCGATGGCCGGATCGCTCATCCTCAGGCCGCGCCCGGCCGCATGGTATTTCGTCCTGCTTGCGTTCGCTTCGGCAGGGGCGCTGTCGGCCGTATTCGAGCGCGACGGCGTCAGGCACGACCGCATTCGGCGAATGATCGAGCGCGGCGATGTCGGATCGGGCTCGCTCGTGAGACTCGTCGGCACGATCAGGTCCGACCCCGAGCCGATGACCGACGGCTGCTCGATCGAAGTTTCGGCCGAGCGGATCGAGCTGCGAGGCGAGCACTCGAGCGCGAGCGGGGCGGTACGTCTCATCGTGTCCGCGCCGGATACCGAATCCAGGGCCGAGCTCGACCGCCTGCGGCTCGAGAGAGGCAGCCGCATCGCCGTTCCCGTTCAACTGTTTCGCGAGGAGCAATTTCAAAATCCCGGCGTCCGCAGTCGTATCGAACTGCTCGACCAGCAGGGGATAGACGCGGCGGGAATCATCAAAAGTCCGCTGCTGATCGAAACGCTCGAAGGCGAGCCGCGCCTGCTCCCGCTCGTATGGGCCGGCCGGGCCCGCGGCTGGCTGATCCGCGAGTTTGAGCGACTCTTTACACCTGCGACCGCGGGCACGATGATCGCCTCGACACTCGGCGACAAGTACTTTCTGGACCGGCAGACCTCCGAATTGCATCGTACGGGCGGTACGTTTCACGTGCTGGTGATATCCGGCCTGCACGTCACATTCATCGGCGGACTGCTGCTCATGACGATCGGTAGGCTCTTTCGCGGCCGCTGGACGAAGTTCGTCGTGGTGAACTCTCTTCTGTGGGTCTTTGCGATCGTCGTGGGCTCGGAGGTTCCGGTCGTCCGAGCGTGCCTGATGTTTTCGCTGCTCCACCTTTCGCGCGTCATCGATCGCGACAGCAGTCTGCTCAATTCGCTCGCGCTGTCGGCTCTGCTGCTCTTGATCTGGCGGCCGCTGGACCTTTTTGCGCCGTCGTTCCAATTGACGATGGTAAGCGTGGCCTCGATCGTCGCGATGGGCATCCCTCTAACCGCGAAGCTACACGCGATCGGGAAATGGACGCCGGCGGCGGGCCGGCCGTTCCCGCCGAATGTGCCGCGATGGCTGCGGCGAACCTGCGAGACGCTCTATTGGGACCCGCGGGCCTGGGCCATCGAACGACACCGAAGCATCTGGTCGGCAAACCTATTCAAAGCTCCGTTTGTTGGACCGCGCGCCGAAGGAGCGTCTCGACGGGCGCTCGCCTACTTATTTGACGCGCTGCTGATCTCTTCTGTCATACAGCTGTGGCTGCTGCCATTGTCTGTTTTTTACTTTCACCGTTTCGCGGCAGCGTCGCTAATTTTGAATCTATGGGTCGGGCCTCTGCTCGCGGTCGAGAGCTTCGCCGCTCTCGCCGCGGTCGCGGTTGCCCAGGTCAGCTCGGGAGCGGCGGCGGCCTTCGTACATTTGACCGAGGTCATCAACAGTTTGCTGCTGTGGCTGCCGTCGGCCCTCGCCGGATTTGACGCCGCAAGCCGGCGAGTGCCGATATATTCCGGCCGCGGCGTCTGGCTGTACCCGGCGGCAGTGCTGCTGGCGTCGGCGCTGGGCGCGGTCATCTACGTCTGGGACCCGTTCCGCCTGATGCCTCGACGGCGGATCGTGTCGGCCGCGGCAGCGGTGCTTGGCGCGGCGATCGTTGGCGCGGCATTCGTGATCGTGCAGCATCCATTCAGCGCCGCGGGCGGCGACGGCCGGCTGAGGATCGACGTGCTCGATGTCGGGCAGGGCGACTCCGCTTTTATTACGTTCCCCGACGGAGGGACGATGCTCGTGGACGGCGGCGGGTCGATCTCGTTTCAAGGCGAAGCGGACGAAAACGCGTTCGAGCCGGACCGGCCGCGGATAGGCGAGTTCGTGGTCTCGGAATTTGTTTGGGAGCAGGGCCGTTCGTCGATCGATCACGTGGTCGCGACCCACGCCGACTCCGACCATATCGATGGACTCGTCGACGTGATCCGGAACTTTGACGTCGGAGAGCTGATCATCGCGAGACGGCCCGCAGACGATCCCGAACTCGGCAAGCTCCTGCACGCCGCCCAACTACGCAACATTCCCGTCACCTTTACCTGGGCCGGACGCGCGATCTCGATCGCGGGCGTCAGCGTTGAGACCCTCTGGCCCGACAGCGACACGAACGGCGCATCCGACAACGACCGTTCGATCGTCATGAGACTGGTTTACGGCGATCGCACTTTCCTGTTGACCGGCGATATCGAACGTTCCGCGGAGGAGGCCTTGCTACTGTCGCCCGTTTTGCTTAAAGCGGACCTGATAAAAGTGCCGCACCACGGAAGCCGCAGCTCATCGACCCCGGCCTTTGTCAACGCGGTAGGGCCGGCGTTCGCGATGATCTCGGTCGGCCGGCGTTCGCGTTTTGGCCATCCGCATCCCGAGGTCGTCCGGCGCTGGCGGCAGGTCGGCGCCGAGGTCAGGACGACCGGAGAGCTTGGATCGATCACGGTAACGTCCGACGGCAGCGATCTCTGTGTCACCTCGTATGTGAACCGATCGACCCTTTGCCGATAGCCGCGCGCCGCCATACGTTTAAACGGAAAAACGCCCGCCGGTTTAAGCACTCAAACCTGCGAGCGTTCCTTCAGTCGTCTTAGTATGACGTTAGTCTACTGATTTATCGGCCGATGTCAAGCTCTTTAACGTAAAACATTAACAAATTTGTTCAACACAGTTTAAGCACCTCAATGCTTAAAATGCCGCCGACCGGTGAAGGCCATTGCTATCCCGTGCTCGTTCGCCGCGGCGATCGATTCGTCGTCGCGGACTGAGCCGCCGGGCTGGATTATTGCCGTGATACCGTAACTTGCGGCCTCGTCGATATTGTCTCGGAAGGGGAAGAATGCGTCCGACGCCAGGGCCGCGCCGGTAAGAGGCAATCCAAACCTCTCTGCACGTATCGCCGCTATCCTCACAGAATCCACGCGGTTCATCTGTCCGGCCCCGACGCCGATCGTTCGGTCGGGCCTGGCGATCACGATGGCGTTGGACTTGACGTGCTTGGCAACCCGCCAGGCGAAGTGCATCGACTTTAACTCTTCGTCGGTCGGCTGCCGCCTGGAAGCTATCCGCAGGTCAAATTCGGCGTCGTCGAGGCGATCCTTTTCCTGCACGAGGATGCCGCCCGAGATCTGTCGAAATTCCAGTTCCGGCCCGTCAGGCCGCCTGTCGAGGGTTGCGCGTAGCAAGCGAAGGTTCTTTTTTGATCGAAGGCGTTCGAGAGCACCGGCCGAATAGTCCGGAGCGACGACAACCTCGGTAAAGATCTCCGCGACGGCCGCGGCCGCGGCCTCGTCGACCGCTCGATTGAAGGCGACGATGCCGCCAAAAGCCGAAACGGGATCGGTTGCGAGGGCCTTGCGGTAGGCCTCTTCATTCGTCGCACCGGTGCCGACGCCGGACGGATTTGTATGCTTGATTATGGCGACAGCTAGCTCGTCAAAATCCGCGACAAGAGCCCACGCGGCCTCGGCGTCGAGGTAATTGTTGTACGACATTTCCTTGCCGTGGAGCTGCTCGGCGTCGGCGATGCCTGTGCCGGCCGCGTCGACGCGATACAAGGCCGCGTGTTGGTGCGGGTTCTCACCGTAGCGGAGGTCTGTCACTTTTGCGAGTTCGAGCTCGACCCGCTCGCTCATTCCGCCGCCCTCGTCCGCCGGCTCGAGATCTTCAAGGTCCTCGATAAAGACCAGTCCGCCGAGCGGATTAAAAGGCTCAAGAAGATCGATGTCGTCCGGACTCAGCTGCCTTGCGAGATATGACGAGATCGCGAGATCGTAGCTCGCCGTGCGAGTGTATGCGAGAGTAGCGAGCCGCCGCCGCGTCTCAAGCGAGATCGCTCCGTTATTGGCCCGAAGCTCCTCGATCACCACCGGGTAAAGCCTCGGATCAGTTACCACGGCGACGTCGCGCCAGTTCTTTGACGCGGAGCGGATCATGGCCGGACCGCCGATGTCGATCTGCTCGACCGCCTCGTCGAGCGTCACGTTCTCGTTCGCAACCGTCTGCTCGAATGGATATAGATTGACGACGACCATGTCGATGGGCTCGATGTCGTGCTGCCGCATCGCGGCGACGTGTTCGGGATCATCGCGCAGTGCGAGGAACGCGCCGTGGATCTTTGGGTGCAGCGTCTTGACGCGCCCGTCCATCATCTCGGGAAAGCCGGTCACGTCCGAAACGTCACGAACGTCCAGCCCGGCTTCGCGGAGTGTTCTCGCCGTTCCGCCGGTAGAAATAAGTTCGACACCGAATGACGCGAGGCCTGACGCGAGGTCGATCAACCCTGTCTTGTCCGATACGCTTAGGAGTGCTCGTTTTATGGTTCGCAGTTCTGTCATGATCTAAAAACAAAAAGGCGGCCGATCGGCCGCGCTTTTTCAAATAAAGTGATAATTCAGACTCGAGGACTTTTGACGGTGGTCTCGGGTCACAGGTCGCACGCTCGAGGTCAACGCTAAAAGAAGAATCGACCCAAAAAGAGCAGGCTCAGCACGAAGACCAAGGCATAGATCGCGATTTTGATTAGACTCATAAAATTCCTTATTCTGAGTTAAAGGGCCTGTCAACCGCGAGAGCAAGCACACATTCTAGTACCGCCGGATTTTCATGTCAAAGACAGATCAGACCGCAGCTGCCGCCATTTTGGCCGTCGTAATGCTGTGTTTTTCGACAGCGGCGGCCGGTCGATCGGTCGCGGTAAAGATATCTGTGCACGGCTCGGAGGCACGTGTCGAAGGCCGCTTTTTAGGCGTCTCAGGGATAAGAAATCTGACGTTCGTCGACGATCTTGCCGGCGTCCGAGGTCTGGCGGCGCGAGTTAGAGACGCCGCCGCACGCGCGCGGGACGGGCGTGAATTGGAGCTGCGGCGCCTTTTGCCCGGCGAGTATGTCGCTGTCGAGGACATCTCGGAGTGGAGTTACTCCCTCGATCTCTCACCGCAAAAGAGTGCCGCGGCGGCGGCCCACGCGTCATGGCTTGCGACCGACCGCGGAGTTCTGTATCTGTACGATCTGCTGCCGAGAATGCCGCGAAGCGCCGGCGCGGTCCCGGGCATCGTGAACCTCGAACTGCCGGACGCCTGGTCGGCCTTGACCGAGTCGGGTGCGGCCGGCGGCAGCGTACGGTTCGAGGCTCCGGACGATGCAGTGATATTCGTGGGCCGCGACCTTAGAGCCGAACGCCTGCGCGCCGGCAGAATCGACGCCTTCGCAGCAACTGTCGGAACCTTCAAATTCAGCGACCGGGAGCTTCACGATACCGTCATCGAGATCTACTCGCAGTACGAGGGACTGTTTGGCTCCGCCGCCGGAGCCGGGCCGTTCGCGGTCGTTGTGACCGGCTTTCCGAACGCGGTCCCGCCCGGCTCGTGGGAGGCCGATACGCGCGGCCGGACGCTGATGATCGTCTCGTCGGATATGCCGTTCAAGAGTCAGTCGATACAGCGGCTGCACGAGCAGCTGCGGCACGAGCTCTTTCATCTCTGGCTGCCGAACGGCGTAACTCTCACGGGCGCGTACGATTGGTTTTACGAGGGCTTCGCGCTTTACCAATCGCTGAAGCTGGCCGTCTCGCTGAATCGGATCCGTTTCGAAGACATGCTCGACACGCTCGCGCGGGCGCACGGCATCGACACGCTGCAGACGCAGAGACCCTCGCTCGCCGACGCCTCGCGAGTTCGCGTCGCGACGAGTGCGAACACTCAGGTCTATGCCCGCGGGATGCTCGTCGCGTTCCTTTGCGACCTCGCGATGCTCGAGCGGTCGAAAGGCCGGTCGTCGTCCGGCGATCTGGTGCGGGCGGTCTTTGAGAAGTACCGCCGGCCGGCGGCCTCACGCGACGGCACCGAAGCGGTGCTCGAGCTGATGCGTTCGCGGCCGGAGCTAACCGAGATCGTCGATCGATACGTCACCGGCCGCGACGAGATCGGCTGGGACGTGCAGCTGCGCGCCGCAGGCCTCGAATCCGCACGTTCCGACTTTGGGACGACGCTGCGAGTCGTCCAAAAACCGTCGGCCCGGCAAAAGGCCGTGCTCGATAAACTAGGCTATAATAGCTGGCGAAAACTGCCGGTAAACCCGAGATGAGAATTCGTTCCCTCACACTTTTTGTATTGCTGCTGTGCTGCCTTGCCGCGTCGGGCTGCGGCGTGGTGGATCAGGCCGTTAGCGGCGTGTCGAGCATTGTCGGACTGAACGACACGGCCGTTGTCATCGCAAAGACCGCGCAGATCCGCACGTCATACGCCGTCGTCGCGGCCGACCTGCTCGAGGTAAAGCGCAACGACCAGCTCGACATACTCGACCAGGTCGAGTTTGAGAAGGTGCTGTGGTACCGCGTCCGGGCCCACGACGAGGCGAAGACCGAAGGCTGGATCGAGGCGCAGAACGTCATCACGAGCGACGTCCTCGACAAGTCGAAAAAGCTTGCCGAAGAGTTTGCGAACGTTCCGGCCCAATCCGCCGGTCAGCTTCGCGCCGCGTCCAACCTCCGGCTCGCGCCCGAGATGAAGCCGGAGAACGTTCTCTTTAAGCTCGCGGGCGGTTCGAGCTTTGAGATCATGGGCTGGCAGTACGTGCCGAAGCAGGAGGCGGGCGACGACGTCGATTCGAATTCGGCCGGCAGATCGCGGCGTTCGCGCAGCGAGGAGATCGACGCCGCCCGCGAAGAGAACGAACCCGAAAAGCTCGACGACAAATACGACATCTGGTACAAGGTGCGGCTCGACCGCTCTGTGTCGCCGGCGCCGGCGGGATGGCTCTTCGGTCGCCAGGTCGAGCTTCAGATCCCGAGCGACATCGTTTACTTTCAGTCCAACAATCGAAAGTTCATCGCATGGCAGCGGCTCGATGCCGAGAATGCCGAAAAAGGCGCCGTAGGCCGCGCGACGACGCCCGGCAACTGGGTCGTGCTGTCTCGCACGAACGCCGTCAAGGCGATCGACGGCGTCGAGCCGGATTTTGACGGTATCGTCGTGCTCGCATTCGACAAGTACGACCAGAGCTACTACACCGCGTGGCGCTCGTCCGGCGACGTCTGGGGCCAGCTTCCGATGCGGATCGAGGGCACGGGCGACAGCAAGTCGGTCATCCTCAGGCTCCGCGGGCCCGACGGTCAGATCGTCGAAAAGCGTTTTTCGATCTTCAAGGACAAGAGCCGCGTCCGTGTCACGCCGCCCGAGGACATCGCGCAGTTTCAAACCAGATCCAAATGAGCGAAGCAGACACGCCCTTCTCAGATCCGGTCGAGATCGAGATCACGGACTCGATCGACCTCCACGCCTTCAGGCCTGAGGACATCAGGGCGGTCGTTAGGGAATATCTCGCCGAGGCCCGGCGGCGCGGCTTTAAGGTCGTGCGGCTTATTCACGGCAAAGGGATCGGTGTGCAGCGCGAGGCGGTCAGGAGCGTGCTTGCGGAGACGTCGTTTGTAAGGTCGATCAAGAACGCTCCCG
The DNA here is from genome assembly GCA_046313635.1 of Pyrinomonadaceae bacterium. Lineage (GTDB taxonomy): Bacteria > Acidobacteriota > Blastocatellia > Pyrinomonadales > Pyrinomonadaceae > OLB17. Next base: position 23,815 of record JBKBYA010000004.1, read on the forward strand.
AGTTCTCGGGCAGTTGGGGAGCAACGATCGCGGAGCTCGATCTCGAGTAAAGGCTATCGGTCGTCGATGATGTCGGCCCAGACCTCGTCCGAGGCCGCTCCTGCCGTTCGTGCGATGAGTTCGTCCTGATTGGCGATCCGCTCTTCGGCTTCTGAGAGACGGGCGGCGAGCTTCTTGCATTGAAGTTCGAGATCGTGAATGTGATGCTTGCGCTGCTTGTCGACGCGGTCGAGGTAAAACATGTATGTGAACTGCAGACCGGTTATCCCGAGCAGTACGAGGGAAAGACAGATCAGCGAATAAAGCAGCATTGGATCGACCCCTTGTCTCGAACTCTTTTTCCCGATTATAGCTTTGACCTCAGCCGGCGTAAACGTAAAATTCAAGTGACAGCCCCGACGAGTGCTTTATGAATGAGGACATAGTCAATTCCATCCCTGACGCGCCGGTGCTCGGCCGGCGAGAGTTTTTTGTCACGTCGATCTTTGCCGCCGGAACGTTTGCGGCGGCGGTCTCGCCGATCGCGGCGCAGACGCGCATCGTGACCGACGACAAGGGGCTGATCACCGGCGAGGTCAAGATACCGGTCGCCGACGGCGAGATCCCTGCATATCGTGCGATGCCCGAAGGCAAGGGAAAAAAGTTTCCGGTCGTGCTGGTCGTGCATGAGATCTTCGGCGTGCACGAGTGGATCCAGGACGTGGCCCGCCGCTTTGCCAAACTAGGTTTTATGGCGATCGCACCGGCGCTTTACGCGCGGCAGGGCGAGGTCAAGGACCTCAAGGATGCACGCGAGCTGCAGCGCGAGATCTTTACAAAGATCCCCGACAAGCAATCGATGGCCGATCTTGACGCGACCGTCGCTTGGGCCGCTAAGAACGGAGGCAATACCAAAAAGCTCTCGATCACGGGCTTTTGCTGGGGCGGCCGCATCGTTTGGCTCTACGCGGCGCACAATCCGAAGGTCGACGCCGGCGCCGCATGGTACGGCCGTGTCGAGCCGACCCGCAATTCGCCCGTCAACGCGGCCCAGCCGACGACTCCGATCGACCACGCAAAAGATCTAAAGGTGCCGGTACTCGGCCTATACGGCGGCAAGGACACAGGCATTCCCGTCGAGGGCGTCAAACGAATGGAGGCCGAGCTCAAAAAGGGCAGATCGCGGTCGGAGATCCTCATCTACCCCGAAGCGGGCCACGGCTTTCTTGCCGATTATCGCCAGTCGTACAACAAGGCGGCGGCCGAGGACGCGTGGCAGAAAATGATCGACTGGTTCAAGCGGCACGGGGCGTCTTAAGACGGCGATCGGATTAATTCAAAAATGACCGAACAAAATCTACAGCTTGTTTACACGCTCATGTGCGACGACGTGCGCATCGAGATGGGCAACAAGATCTCTCTGATGGGGATCTTTCAAAACATCATGGTCGAAAAGCTGCCAGTCTCGCTGATCAAATTTGCCGTGATCAACCACTGGACCGGCGAGGGCAATCACGAGACCGAGGTGCGTATCGTCTCGCCCGATCGCTCGAATCTGATCGTCACGTCCCAGCCGACCCCGATCGAGCTTGCGGCCGGCGGCTATACCGACAACGTGAGTTTCTTTGTGAACGTCGTCTTTCCGGCGGCCGGCACGTATTGGGTTCAGACCCTTGCGGACAAGGTCGTTATGGACGAATTTCCGCTTATCGTCGCGGACTCGGCGAGCATCAACAACTACAGGCCGCCCGACGAGATCACCGAGACGGTCAACTAGGTAAAAAGCCCGCCGGAGTGGCGGGCTTCTAGTTTACGGTACGAGATCTTTGCTCACTTCGGCAGATCGAGTGAGATCGCAAGCCGATATATCGCCGGTTCGCTGACCTCGATCTCCTTGCTGCCGCTGACACCTTTGAATGTCGCGGTGACCCGCAGCTTTGCCGCGCCGGCCGGGCGGCGGAATGTGAATTCGCCGCTCTCGCTCGCGTACGACGTCGCGAGCCGGCGTGTCGAACCGTCGCCGTTGACGATCTCGAGCCTGATCTCGGCGCCCGGGATACTCGTCCCCTGCGACGTAAACACGCTGCCCTTGACGATGACCTGCGTTCCCTCGTCTGCGCCGAGCACGAGGCGGTCGCCGAGGTCGGCGATCTTTTTACGCTGCACCTCGACGTCGTAAAGGATGCCGCGGCTGTAGCCGTTCGCCTCGAATACGAAGTTATAGAGGCCCGGCTCGAGACCGTCGAGGACGAATTCGCCCTTTGGTCCGGCCTTGACCGTCTTGAGATCGACGCCCTTGTGACGAGCGGTCACGGTAGCTCCCGCGATGCCGGCGCCGCTTCGGGACCTGACCTTTCCTTTAACGCCGCCGGTACTCTGCGCATACGCCGAAACGGCAAAAAGCAAGAGCGAAACTACCGTGACCGCAGCAAGACGCGCCGCGGCCGTGATGTGTGAAGTCCTATGCATTTGCTGACTCGGCCGCCTGCTGGCGATAGTCGGCGGCCACATCATTGATGATTTCGGCGAGCGAACGGGTTGGCCGGTAGCCGATCAGCCGCCTCGCCTTTTCGAGACTCGGGACGCGCCTCTGCATGTCCTCAAAGCCCTCGCCGTAAACCTCTTCGTACGGGACGAATTTGAGTTCGCTCTTGCTGCCGGTCAGCTCGATCGCCTTTTCGGCGAGCTGCCGGATCGAGGTCTCTTCGTCGTTGCCGAGGTTGATCACCTGGCCAAAGCACTCAGGCGTCTCGAGCACTTTGACGAGCCCGTCGACGACGTCTAGCACGTGCCCGAAGCATCGCGACTGCGTGCCGTCGCCGTGGATCTCGATCGGCTCGCCGCGGACCGCCGAGTGGACAAATCGCGGCACGACCATCCCGTACTGACCGGTCTGACGCGGGCCGACCGTGTTAAAGAGTCGAACGACGACGGCCGGCAGGCGAGTCTCTTTCCAGTGGGCGAGGGCAAGAAATTCGTCGAGTGTCTTGGCGCAGGCGTAGGCCCAGCGGTGCTTGTCGGTCGCTCCGGTCAGCAGGTCATCCTCCTCGCGAAAGGGAACCGACGCACCTTTGCCGTAAACCTCGGACGTGCTCGGTATCAAGACGCGCTTGCGGTAGCGCGAGCAGAAGCCGAGCACGACGTCCGTTCCGCGAAAGATCGTTTCGATCGTCTGCACCGGCCGCTCCATTATGAGCCGCACGCCGACGGCGCTCGCCATGTGATAGACACGGTCGGTCTCGCGAATGAGCTCCTCCATCAGGCGCTCGTTAAGGACCGTGTCGATGATCAGCCGAAACCGGTCGTGCTCCTCGAGATGAGCGACGTTTGAGTAGCGGCCGGTCGACAGATTGTCGATGACAGTGATCTCGTGGCCCTCGCCGAGCAGTCGGTCGGCGAGATGACTTCCGATAAATCCGGCACCGCCGGTGATGAGTATCTTCATAGATCGTTTAAGTTTCTTATGCCGCGGCTGTGAGTTCGACGCCGAGTTCGCCGGCGAAGTATGCGGCCGTCCGTCTGAGTCCTTCGGCAAGCTGCACGGTCGGCTGCCATTTGAGCAGACCGCGAGCACGCTCGATATTCGGCTGGCGCTGCTTCGGGTCGTCGGCGGGCAGCGGCAGATACTTGACCCGCACCTCGCGGCCCGTGGCTTTGCCCACCTCGCGGGCCAGCTCGTTCATCGTGAATTCGCTCGGGTTGCCGATATTGACCGGCATATGGATGTCGTCGCCCTCGGCGGCCATCAGTTTGATCAGGCCGTCGACGAGGTCGCTCACGTAGCAGAATGAGCGCGTCTGCGTGCCGTCGCCGTAGATCGTCAGCTCCTCGCCGCGCAGCGCCTGGACGACGAAGTTCGACACGACGCGGCCGTCATTCTCGAGCATCCGCTCGCCGTATGTGTTGAATATGCGCACGATCCGCGTATCGACCCCGTTCTGCCGGTGATAGTCCATCATCAGTGTCTCGGCGACGCGCTTGCCCTCGTCGTAGCAGCTGCGCAGGCCGATCGGGTTGACGTTGCCCCAGTAGTCCTCGGTCTGCGGGTGAACGATCGGGTCGCCGTACACCTCCGACGTCGAAGCCTGCAGTATCCGCGCCCTGACGCGCTTTGCGAGGCCGAGCATATTGATCGTGCCCATTACGTTGGTCTTCACGGTCTTGACCGGATTGAACTGGTAATGCACGGGCGATGCGGGGCACGCGAGATTGTAGATCTGATCGACCTCGAGCAGGATCGGCTCGGTCACGTCGTGTCGCACCAGCTCGAAGCGATGATCGTCGAGAAGGTGCGCGATATTCTGCTTGCGGCCGGTAAAAAAATTGTCGACGCAGATCACGTCATTGCCCTCGGCCAGGAGCCGCTCGCAAAGATGCGACCCGATAAACCCGGCGCCGCCGGTAACCAGAATTCTCATAAGATCAGCTAGTAGGAGTTGCTCAAGGATCTTCCTGCTCGGCCTCTTTAAGCCCGGCCTCATCTTTCGGCCGAGCGGCCGCCTCTTTTGTGATCATCAAAGAATCGATATCGAGGATGCGTATCGAGCGGCCCTCGAGGTCGACTTCGATCGAATGATCGATCGGATCTTATTCTGCGCCGCTCTGAATAGATCGATCATTCGTCCCGATTCCGGATCGCCTTCGCAACCCTCATCGCCGCTTCGAAGCCCACGACCGAATTGACCGCCTCATCGTTTGCCCGAATTCTCTCGGCCGGGGACATCCGAAGATTCTCGGCGATCTGGGTCAGATCTATCCCATACTCGCGAGCCTCGGCGATCTTGCCGCCCTTCGCAGGATGAAGGAGTCTCTGGATGGCACGTTGCGACTTCACAGCACCATTTTACGGCAATTCCAACGCTGCGGCACGGCGTTCGGCTTTTTGCTCTTCGGTGAGGCGTTCGTAATTGTAGATCGCGCTCTCCCAGGTGCCGTACATCGCGTTTGGCAGCACGATGAATCGCGAGCCCCACTCGCCGCGGGCCGCTTCGACGGCGGCGAATCTCTCGGCGATCGACCTGCGTTCGAAGGCGCTCGAAAAGTCGTCCAGATTGTCGCCCATCAGCAGGACGATGCGATGCTTTGCGCTCACGATGTCGCGGCGCGGGCCCTTGGCCGACTCGCCCTTCTCTCTCAGCAGCACGTTGTCGGGCCCGACGTCTTTGAAGCCGGCCGCGACGAGGTTGTCGATCGTCGCCTGCTTTTGCACGTCGTCGCGATTGCTGATGAAAAAGACCTTGACGCCCCTGGACACCGCGTAATTCAAAAAGTCGACGGAGCCGGGCACCGGCTTTGCCTTACGCATCTCGCCCCACGCGTACCAGTCCTTTGAATTGAACGGCCGGTTGTTGACCACCAGCAGAGCGTTCGAGGGCGAGTTGTCGAGCACGGTCTCGTCGATATCGACGACGATCGCGCGCGGCATCTTTCGCTGGTCCTTCGGCAGCCGCTTCAGAGCCTTTTTATCAAAGTCGGCGTCGAGCCTGAGCCGGGCGATGTTGTAGGCCTGGTACGCGAGAGCTCGATACTCGGCCGCCTTTTGCTGGTATAGGATCGCGCCGATCTGGTAATCGAGGCTGGCAGACGCGGCCTCGGCCGCGTCTGCTGCGCGGTCGAGGCTCCGGCGAGATACGCCGAGACGACGGTGCTCACGGCCAGGCTCGCGGCGAGGAAGTATTTTTTTGCTTGCATAACTTGTTTGAAGAGTCGGACCGTGAAGATTATAAATTACCCATGCACAATAGCGAGAAGCCGAAAACCGAGATCCCGCAAAAGCCTGAGGAGCGGGCCGGGGAGAATTGGGTCGACGATCAGAGGCGTCGCGCGTACTACTACGACGACGCGCACGGCTACGAGACCTTCGATCCCGACAACGACGAAGATGCCGGATCGCCCTCCGACAAGGACTCGGCCGACGGTATGGTCAGCCGACCCTGATCCGCCGCCATCTGCCTTGCCTGAATCGCACGATGCTCAGCGTGCATCGCGTCACGTGCCCGGCGAGTATCGCAAACCAGATATCGATCGGGTCGAGCGTAAAAAAGGTCTTGATCACGTAGCAGATGCCGAGCGGCACCGCGACCTGTGAAACGATCGAGATGTAGAGCGGCCCCTTTGTGTCGCCCGTCCCCTGCAGCCCGCCGGTATATGTGAGAGCGAGCGTGACAAAGAGTCCTGAGACCGCCAGCACTCGCAAAAGCTGCACGCCGATCTCGACCACCGCCGCGTCGCGCATTCCAAATACGGCGAGCAGCGTCTCGGGAAAAAAGAAAAAGAAAAAGCCTATGAACGCCGCGCCGGTCAGCCCAAACCGCGCCGCGGTGTGAACGGCGGCGCTCGCGCGGTCGGGCTTTTGCGCGCCGAGATTCTGCCCGGCGACCGCGGCGGCCGCGCCCATCAGTCCGACCGACGTCCAAGTGACGAGCGAGAAGAGCTGCGTGTACGACACCGAATACGCAGCCTGAGCCTCGGCACTCTGCGCCAGCGAGCCGATGAACGACAGCAGGGCAACGCCGCCGATATTCATCGCGATGCCCTGAAATCCCGCGGGCAGTCCAAACTTGAATAGCGACTTGATCGCCGGCCAGTCGGGTTTGTAGTCGTGATCTTTAGGGAACGAGACGACCCAGCCGCCGCTCCATAATTTGTAAAGCGAGTAAGCTCCGACCAGCCCCGACGCGATGCACGTCCCCATCGCGGAGCCGGCCGTGCCGAACGCCGGTATCGGGCCCAGGCCCCGGATCAGGACGATGTTGAGCCCCAGATTCAAAAGCGTCATCGCAACGCCGATCACCATCGGAGTACGCGCGTCGCCTGCCGAACGCAGGGCGCCGCCAAGCATGAAAAAGATCAGCATGCCGACGCTGCACGTCATCATGATCCGCAAAAATGGAAGTGCCTCGGCCTTGACCGCCGGTTCCGCGTGAACGATGTCGAGCAGGTGCGGCGCAGCAAAGTACCCGATCGGTGCGAGCACGGCGAGCGCCATAAATATCGCCGTCAAAAATCCCTGATAGACCGTGTGGTTGACCTTGTCTTCGTCACCCGCGCCGGCGTAGCGTGCGACGAGTACGTTCATCCCGATAAAGAGCGACGAGATGAATACGACGACGACCAAAAAGATCTGAAAGCTCACGCCGATCGCCGCGTTGCCGGTAAAGCCGACGAGATTGCCAACGAGAATGTGATCTACGATGCCCTGCAGCCCGCCGATCATGTTGGTCAGCATCGTCGGCCACGCGATCTTCCAGACGGCGCGGCCGAGCGGGCCCTCGATGATCGATCGGTCGTATTTCGGTTTGGGATTAGCCGCATCGGCCGGGCGCGACGAGGCGTGAAATTCGTCGATCGTATCGGCGATCGCTGCGGAGTTATCTGCGGACATCGGAAATGATCTGTTGAGAGATTATCGTTAAAAAAACTCTCTGCACAAACCGCGGCGACGAGAGCCCTCCAAGCGTGAACGTTCGGGCCTCGGACCAGCGAGGCCCGGTCGAGAATGTATCGGCCGCACCCCGCGATGGCGCGGGGCACGAGTGTCGTCAGACCTATTTTTTGGGTCGTTCGTTCGCCTTGAGCACGCGTTTGCGGAGGCGGATGGCCTTGGGCGTGACCTCGATCAGCTCGTCGTCGGCGATGAACTCGAGCGCACGTTCGAGCGACATTTCGCGGACGGGCACGAGACGCATCGCTTCGTCGGCGCTGGTCGTGCGCATATTTGTGAGCTTCTTTTCCTTGATCGGGTTGACGTCGAGATCGACGGCGCGTGCGTTCTCACCGACGATCATTCCCTCGTAAACCTTGACCTGAGGTTTCACAAAAAGCGTTCCGCGTTCCTGCAGATTATAAAGCGCGTAAGTGTTGGTCTCGCCCATTCGGTCGGAGACGAGCGAGCCGGTCGAGCGATTTTTCATCTCGCCCTGCCATTTGTCGAATTTGAGAAATAGGGTGTTGAGCAGACCAGTGCCTTTGGTTTCGGTCAAAAACTCTCCGCGAAAGCCGATCAGACCTCGCGACGGCACGACGTACTCTAGCCGCACGCGTCCCGAACCGTTGTTGATCATCTTGGTCATCTGGCCCTTGCGGCGGCCGAGCGCTTCGGTGACGACGCCGATGAATTCGTCCGGCACGTCGATGACGACCTGCTCGAACGGTTCGAGCGTCTCGCCTGTCTTCTCGTCTTTTTTGGTGATGACCTCGGGCTTTGAGACCTGAAGCTCGTAGCCCTCGCGGCGCATCATCTCGATGAGAATGGCGAGCTGCAGTTCGCCGCGGCCCGAGACCTTGAACTGCTCAGCCGCCTCGGTCTGCTCGACGCGCAGGGCGACGTTACCCAGAAGCTCGCGGTCGAGGCGGTCCTTGATCTGGCGAGAGGTCACGTACTTGCCGTCGACTCCCGCGAAGGGCGAGGTGTTGACGCCGAAGATCATCGAGATCGTCGGCTCGTCGACGGCGATGACCGGCAGCGGCTGCGGATTGTCAACGAGCGTGATCGTCTCGCCGATGTTGATGTCGTCAAAGCCGGCCAGGGCCACGATCTCGCCGACGCCGGCCTTGTCGACGGTCCGCCGCTCGAGCCCCTCGTAAACAAAGAGCTCCTTGACCCGCGTCTTCTGCGTCGAGCCGTCACGCTTTGAGACGATCACTTCCTGATTCTTGGCGATCTCACCCGAGTAGATGCGGCCGATCGCGAGGCGTCCGACGAAGGGGTTGTAGTCGATATTCGCGACAAGCAGCTGCAGGGTATCGTTTCTGAGCGCTCGCGGGGCCGGAATGGTCTCGATCACTTGCTCAAAGAGCGGAACGAGATCGGTCGACGAATCGTCGAGACTTCTCTTTGCGACGCCGTCGCGTGAGATCGAATAAAGTATCGGAAACTCGATCTGCTCGTCGTCGGCGCCGAGGTCGATAAAGAGGTCGTATATCTCGTTGACGACCTCCTCGGGCCGAGCGTCCTGGCGGTCGATCTTGTTGACGAGCGCGATCGCGGGCAGCTTGAGCTCGAGGGCCTTTCTTAAAACGAACCGCGTCTGCGGGAGGCAGCCCTCAGCCGCGTCAACGAGCAGTACGATGCCGTCCACCATCTTGAGCACGCGCTCGACCTCGCCGCCAAAGTCGGCGTGACCCGGCGTGTCGACGATGTTGATCTTGTGATCGCCAAAGCGGACGGCCGTATTCTTGGCCATGATCGTGATGCCGCGCTCGCGCTCGAGGTCCATCGAGTCCATCACGCGATCGACGACGGCCTCGTTCTCGCGAAAGGTTCCGGATTGTTTGAGCATCGCGTCGACGAGCGTCGTCTTGCCGTGGTCGACGTGGGCAATGATGGCGATGTTTCTTATCTTATCGGTGGTCAACATAGTGCAAAATCTGGCTGCCGAGACAAACGAACATTCTGATTGATTGACGCGCGAAAGGCAATCAACGAGGCCGCACTCCGCTTTGCGGCTTTGCGGCTCTGCGGAAAGGTCAATTTGTTCCCGTCGTCAGCCCGCTGGTCGAGGACTCGGCCGACGCTTTCGGCGACGCGTTTGCCGGGTTTGATACGGTGCCGATGGCGCGCATAGCCAATGCCTACGTTCGCTCGGTCGAGGGCCGCATTACCGGTCGCGTTATCCGGGTACTTTGATCGCAGGGGCGTAAATGCGAAAAAAAGGCCGAGCCTTTTCGGACCCGGCCTTCTTGCTGCTTACCGATCGTTCACAAGCGCAGGCTGCGGAAGGGAAGGCTCGGCGATGCGACGGCGGCAGTGCAGGCCCGATCACGTTCGGCTCCGGCTCCAGCGAGTCGTCAGCGGCCGATCTGGCGGAGCGCTTCGTAGAGGACTATGCCGACGCTCGTCGCGAGGTTGAGACTGCGGACGCTCTTGTTGGGCATCGGGATGGTGAGGCACCGGTCGGCGTTAGCGCGGAGCAGAGGTTCGGGCAGGCCGCGCGTTTCTGGCCCGAATACCAGGCAGTCGCCATCGGCGAATCTGAATTCGGTGTACGGGCGGTCGGTCTTTGTCGTGAGATAAACGAATCTCGCGACCGGAAGCGCCGCGTACAGTTCGTCAAGGTCGACATGCCTGTGCAGGCGGACGTGCTCCCAGTAGTCGAGGCCGGCCCGACGCAGCGTGCGATCGTCCATTCGAAAGCCGGTCACGCCGACAACGTGCAGTTCTGTGAAAGTCGCGGCGCACAGCCTGGCGATGTTGCCTGTATTGGGCGGGATCTCGGGTTCGACGAGCGCGACGTGCAGCACGGTCAGATCAATCAGCTCCCTTTACGCTCTCGACAAAGTTTGAGCAGAACTTTGTCCATTCGGCCTTTTGCACGCCGAGGTAGTAGCCGAGGTTTGCGACCGCGGCGTTGCGTGCAGACTCGATGACGCCGCCGGCTTCGCTGACGTTCTGCTTTTCGCCGAGACCGACGACGTACATCGCGAGGCGGGCGCCGTCGCGGACGAGACAGAAGTTGTTGCTCGCCGTCGAGGCAAAGAAATGCGACGTCGTCTTACGGTCACGCTCGCTTGCCGTCGGGTCAAACGTCGGGCTGACCGTGATGACAAGTTCGTCCGCGTCGTCCACCACGCGCTCGACTCGGACCCAGTCGTACTTGCCTGTGCCGTGAAGCAGTATGCGAATGAACCGGCCCGTCTCGATGCGTGTGTCGGTGAGCAGCGTGCCGCCCTCATCGAATAGATCGTAATTCGACAGTCCGGAGCACTCGTTCCAATGCCGCAGGTCGAGCAGGCGCTCGCGGACCTGCGCAAATGCATCGCGAGCCGAGGCCTCGTCGGCAAACTTCCGCTCGGCAAAATTCACCGAGGTGTCGCCGTCGGGCGAGCTCTCGGCACGATGGAGCAGGGTCGAGGTAAGTGAATTCACGATACGTGAATTATAGTTTCAGCGCCGGGATTAATCTACGCCGCCGAGCATCACGTGCATCCAGAAACGCATCCATATCATCAATTTAGACGGCCAAGTGCCCAATTCTAATGTCTGTGCTACAATCCGCATTCGTGATTTCCGGAAGGAATATGTTGAAGAGCCCTGTTTTGTTGTCGGCCCGCCTGCTTTTTGCGGCGGTCATTTGTTATTTTGCGGCCGCAGCGGCGGCCGCCGGCCAGGAGCCGCCAAAGGCCGGCAGCGAAAAGAAACCGGCCGACGAAAAGAAGGCAGATGCAAAGGTCGACGCCAACAAGGCAGCGACGGCCGAGAGCGTCGTCGAGTCGACCATCCTTATCTACGGCGGCCTCGGCGGCCGCGACCGGCTCAACCAGATCCGCAAGACTTCATTCGAGCGCGGGCGGTTGAGCATCGCCAACGAGACCGGCCAGATGGAGCAGGCGACGTATCAGGTCTGGACCATCCGCGGCGAGAATTTCGAAAAGGAAAAGATCCGCTTCGATCAGGAATATCCGACCGTCCGATACTCGCTCGTACACACCGGCGACAAGACCTTCGGCATCTACAATAACTCGGTCTTTAATCCTCGGGCCGACGCGGCGAGGACGTTTGAGAATCGGATCTATCACGGCCTCGAGGCGTTGCTGCGGTACAAGGAGAATGGCTCGACGATCTCGCTCGCCGGACGTGAAAAGATCCTCGGCGTGGATTTTTACCTGATCGATCTCACCGATAAGCAGGGCCGCAAGACGCGGTACTACATCAGCGCAAAAACGTATCGGGTGATGATGATCGACTACGAGGATAACGGCGTTAAGTACCGCCGCAAGTTTTACGACTACAACTACGCGCAGGGCACGCTCGTGCCTTACCGCTCGACGCTCTCGGCCGGCGACAAGATCGTCGAGGAGACGCAGGTGCTCACCGTGACCTTTGGGCAAAAGGTCGACGACGGCCTCTTTGCGGAAGGTTAAGTAAAAATTGCAACTTCCGTTGGACTGGTCTGTGGAATTAGCTGTTTCTAATTCCGCTTTTGGAGGTTACTTCAATGGACAGGTCCTTTTTACGTTTTGCGAGGGTCTTCGTGTGTCTGGCTGCGGTCGCGTTCATATCTTCATCGCCGGCGGCAGGCCAGCAGAGGTCCCCGGTCAGTTATGAGACCGTGCTGCAGTTGGTCGTCGGCTCGACCGACGCCGCTCAGCGCGAGTCTTTGCCGGCCGCGCTTGCTCCGATCGCGCGGCGACTCGGCGAGAACTTTCCTTTTTCAAGGTTCAAGGTCACCAATACATTCCTCGGCCGCTCGGGCAGTCCGGGCCGAATTGAATATAAAAGCGTCGCCGACCCGTTCGGAGCTCGTGATCGGTCCGAGCGTCCGACCTTCCTCGATTGGTCGCTCAGCCTTAGTCCGAATGACGCTCCCGACGGACATTTGGTCGTGGACAAATTCCGCTTCGGAGCTCGCGTGCCCGTCGTTCTCTCGCAGTTGAAGAACGCGGGAGGCCAGGTCGACGATCTCATCAACTACGAGGCCGTGGGCCTGACGACCGAGCGGTTGACGCTCTCGCTGGGACGCCCTTCGCTCATTGGAACGATATCTCTGCCGGGCGCGCAGGGAACGCTGTTCCTGATCCTTACGGTAAGGCCGGCGGATTAAGAAAACGAACAAGCTTTTCGCAACTTTTACAGCCGCCGAACGTGTGTGTGAGACATGGAGGCGGCAGTTGTTTGACCGGCGAAACGTTATAGAACAATATGGTTGTATGGCTCTCGACAAGGTCTATCTTACGGACGCGAAAGGCCCGGCTGTCGGGCTGTCGGCCGGAGACCTTTCGGACCATTCGCTCATCGAAGCAACACGCGCCGGCGATGAAGCGGCCTTTGCCGAGATCATGCGGCGATACAAGGGCCCGATCGTCAACTTCCTCTACAGATTTTTGAACGATTACGAAGAGGCCGTAGACCTCGCGCAGGAGACCTTTGTCCGCGTCTATTTCGCGATCGACCGCTATCACACGGAGTACGCTTTTTCGACGTACATTTACCGCATCGCGTCCAATCTCGCGATCAGCGAGCTGCGGCGTCGAAAGAGAAGGCGGATCCTTTCGCTGACCGGGCTGATAACCGGCGGCGGCGACTCTGGCGACGAGGCGTCGGACTTTCAGCCGCGTGACGAGCGTCGGCTGCCGGACGAGCTGGTCGTCGACGACGAACAAGGGCGGGTCATCGCAAAGGCGATCGCGGCCTTGCCTGAGAAGTACCGGCTGCCGCTGATCCTCCGCGATGTCGAGGGCAAGTCGTACGAGGAGGTCGCGACGATCCTCGAGCTCGGACTCGGTACTACCAAGTCGCGGATCAGTCGGGCCCGCGGGCTCCTGAAAGATAAATTGAAGAACTATATTTCGTCCTAAAGGCAATGAAGAGCGACAAGATCAACAGCACGAATTTTCACGGCGACGAGGAGCAGAGGCTCGCGGGCCTGCTCGCCTCATTGCCGCAGGTCGGCGCTCCTTCTGACTTTGAATTTCGGGTCAAGGCCAGGATCGCCACTCGCAGGGGCGAGACGAGCTTGATCCGCCGTGTGCCAGCGTCGCTGCGGCTGGCGCTGCCGCTGCTTTTGTTTTTCCTGACGGGCGTCGCGGCGATCTTTTACTTTTCGTGGCCCGATGCGCTCACGCCCGGCGAGGCCGTGCAGCCGGCGGCTTCAGCGGTCGCGGACCCGGCCCCTGCGCAGCCGGCACCCGTTGCAGATCCATCGGTCCAAACCGAACTGCCGTCGCCGGAAGTCGCGACCGGTACCGAGAGTTCTCTGCCGGGGACCGAAGCGGGCAAGACGGCCGCGGCTCGCAGCGGCGCGGCCCCTCGAGAACGCCGCCCGGCGGGCGGTTCGATGGACGTCAGCCTCGGACAGGCCGAAGCAATTTCGCCGACCGACGCTCCGCAGCGCAGCCGAAACGGACTGTCGGCCGATCAGGTGCTCCTTCAGTTGGGAGCAAAGACTGTTTTTGAGAACGACGGCTACAGGGTGCTCGTTGTCGAGGACAGCAGCATCGCCAAGATCGCGGGTGTAGAAAAGGACGATGTGGTTCAAAAGATCGGTAAGCAGAAAATAACCGATCGCACCAACCTGCGAAACCTAAAGGCCGAGAATATTACCGTGCTGCGCAAAGGCGAGGTCAAAACTCTCCCGCTCAAACCCGCGGCGCCGAGCGCTCCGCAGCAGCAGAAGAATTAGTCGTCCGGCGAGCGCCGCGGCACAAGCCACAACGCGGCGACGTAGCCGGCAACGGCGAAGAACTGAATGTAGCCCGTCGCGGCCGAGTATCGCGGCAGATCGAGCAGCCAGGTCAGCACCTCTTTTGATGGGTTTTGCAGCATCGCCTGCATCCAGCTCTCGTTTGCCGGGGCCGTCACGCCCGCCAGCAGCAGATACTTTACGACAAACGCCATCCCGACCATCGCTCCCAGTCCGCGAACCAGACGTCTCGCATCAAACTCCGCGAACGCATAACTCACCAGCGTCCATACAAAGCAGAAGGCGACGATCCAAAACATGATCCCTCGCTCGGGCAGCAGAGAGTTGTAGACCTGCACGGTCGCGGCAAACAGCGCAAAGATCACCGAAGAATTTGCCGCGAGCGTGAGCGCCGAATGCCGTTCCGAAAACCATCCGTCCAATGCGATCAGACCGCCGCGGGCAAACAGCACGATCGTCATCGCCGCGAGCAAGAGGCACAGCAGCGACGGCGCGGCAAAAACAAAATGCAAGCCCGGGTCGCTCAGACGCAATCCGCCTAGCAGCGTCACGGTCAGCAGCAGCAAGGGAAGCAGTATGAACGTAAAAGCTCGCCGCCGTCGCTCTGCCGCATCTTTGCCGAGCACGCGTCGATCGCTGCGCTCGGCGAGCGGAGCGTCGCGGGTCTCAGACGGCAGAGCCTCAGCCGCGAACGCGTCGGCTTCGACGGCGACGGCGTCGATCACTTCGTTTTCGTCGGTCCGACTCGTCATCTATTTCCTCTCGGTAAAGATACGCAGCGGGTTAAAGTCGCCGGCCGTGAGCTTGGTGCCATTTTCGAGTTCGGCCCGCAGCTCGGCGGGCGTTCTTAATTTGAGGTCCGGATCGTCGACCGCGAAATCGGGGTCGATCGCGCGGACGCGGTCGACGGCCTCGATGCCCTTGGCAAAGAGCTCGTCGTCATTCGTCACGCGGCCCCAGCCCTGACGATAGAAGCTGTACGCGATGTAGAACTGCGTCCGCGCGTGGCGGCGTTCCGGGTCGGCGCGTTCGAGCAGGTCGCGGGCGGCGACGTAGTTCTCCTGCCTAAAGGCCGCGAGCCCCGCGTCGAATTTTGCACGGTCGATCTCGTATGTCCCGATGATGACCTGACCGCGCGTTGCGGCGGTCTGAATGGTCGTCGCGGCCTTGGTCGTGACCTCGCCGAGATCGCGCGGCTGGGCGGCGTAGAGAAAGACGATGAAGGCAAAATAAACCGCCGTTATCGCGATGCCCGTTATCTGGATAATGCGTTGGTTCATTGTTATAATCGCGACGAACTTTTACAGCTTACACCGCCTTTCAGACGCATTTCTATGTATAAAGCTTTGTCCGTTCTCTTTGTGGCCGCGTGCCTCGTCTGCCTGCCCCTGACGCCGGTCTTTGCTCAGAGATTTGCCGCCGATCTGGTCGTCACGAACGCGAATATCCGCACGATGGACGCCGCCCGCACGCGCGCTTCGTCGATCGCCGTCGCCGGCGGCCGCATCGTCGCGATCGGCAGCGACGCCGATACGCGTTCGCTGATCGGCCCGCGTACCAAGGTCATCGACGCCGGCGGCAAGCTGATAATCCCTGGCTTTAATGACGCTCACGTTCACTTTCTCGAGACCGGGCAGCAGCTATCGTCGGTCGAGCTGCGCTCGGCAAAGACGCCGGAGGAATTTGTACAGCGAATTCGCGATTTCGCCGCAAAGCTGCCAAAGGGCCGCTGGATACTCGGCGGCAAATGGGACCACGAGAACTGGACGCCGAGCAGCCTGCCGACCGCGGCGATGATCGACGCCGTGACGCCCGACAATCCGGTGTTTATCGACCGCCTCGACGGCCACATGGCTCTCGCCAATTCGCTCGCGATGAAGCTCGCCGGGGTCGATAAGAACACAAAGGACGTTCCGGGCGGAGAGATCGTCCGCGACGCGTCGGGCAATCCTGCGGGCGTCTTCAAGGACAACGGGATGGGATACATCAACAAGGTGATCCCGGCGCCGAGTTTCGAAGAGAGTTTGGAGGCTGCGCAGGCCGCCAGTGAACACGCCGCGAGTCTCGGCGTCACGAGCGTCACCGACGTCTCCGCCGGCACGGATGTCGGCGTCTACCAGGAATTGCTGAGGCAAGGAAAACTGAAGACCCGGATCTACGGCTGTTCGACGCTGTCGGATTACAAGCGTTGGGAGCGCACGGGCGTACGATATGCCTTCGGCGACGCGATGCTCCGCGTCGGCTGTCTCAAGGGCTACGCCGACGGCAGCCTCGGCTCGACGACGGCGTGGTTCTTTGAGCCGTATCTCGACGCGCCCACATCGACCGGCCTCGCGATGGACGTCGCAAAGGCCGAGAGCGATACGCTCGCCGCCGACAAGGCAGGGCTGCAGGTGAATATTCACGCGATCGGAGACCGCGCGAACGCCGAGATCCTCAACATCTTTGAGAAGGCCGCACGGGTCAACGGCGCTCGCGACCGGCGATTCCGCATCGAGCACGCGCAGCATCTCAGGCAGGAGGACATTGCCCGTTTCGGCAAGCTCGGCGTCGTCGCGTCGATGCAGCCGTTTCACATCATCGACGACGGCCGCTGGGCCTGGAAGCGTCTCGACGAAAAGCGTCTGAAGGGAACCTACGCCTTTCGCTCGCTGCTCGACTCGGGAGCGGTGCTGGCCTTTGGCTCGGACTCGCCGGTCGCGCCGCTCGATCCGCTGCTGGGCGTGTATGCCGCGGTGACGCGCCGCACGCTCGACGACAAAAATCCGAACGGCTGGATCCTCGAGCAAAAGATATCGGTCGACGAGGCCGTCCGCGCGTTCACCTGGGGCTCGGCGTACGGCGAGTTTCAGGAGAACGTCAAAGGCACGCTCGAGGTCGGCAAGGTCGCCGACTTTGTGATGCTCTCGGACGACATCTTTACCGTCGACCCGGTCAAGATCCGCGACGCCAGGGTCTTGATGACGGTCGTCGACGGCCGCGTGGTTTACGAGGCGAAGTAAGACGAACGATCTTTGCGGCCTTTGCGGGAAACTTTTCCTCGTATTTTCCAAATGAGATCTACCGCAAAGAACGCAAGGTACGCAAAGTTTCTTGTAACGGCTGCGGAGCCGTCTGCACTAAAAAATATGAAAAAGATCATTCTGCTTTTCAGCATCATCACGTTGTTCTCATTCGCAGCTCTCGGTCAGGAAAAGATGGCCCAGCCCAAGCCGACCGAGAAGGACAAGACCGAGGCTATCCCGTCGGACGGCTATCTCAAGCGCGGCGCGGCGATCGGATCGGCCAAAAAGGTCTCGCTCGCAAAGGTCTTTAAGGACCCCGCGAAGTACAGCGGAAAGACGGTACTCGTCGAGGGAACGATCGTCCGCTCGTGCAAGATGGAAGGCTGCTGGGCGGAGCTCGCCGCGGATAAGGACAGCAAGCGTTCGGTCCGCGTAAAGATGAAGGACCACGCCTTCTTTATCCCGCTCAACGCCGCCGGCTCATTCGCTCGGGCCGAGGGCGTATTTTCGGTCAAGACGCTCAGCAAGGCCGAGGTCGAACACATGATCAAGGACGACGGCGCTAAATTCGACAACCGCAACGCGGACGGCTCAGTCACCGAGATCTCATTCGAGGCGACCGGTATCGAACTGAGACGGGCGAGCAAATAGCTCCATCAAGTGCGTTGAAAAGAGAAGAGGCCGTCCGAAATGGCGGCCTCTTCTTTTTATGTTTCTGATCGAGCGATCAGAACGTCAGTCTGAGCGAGAGCTGGACCTGTCGGGGGTCGCCGATGCCTTGACGGAGGAAGCCGTCAAAGTTGAAAAGGCTCGGCGCCGTCAGCGAGCTCTGATTGCCGGGGCCCGAGAGCGAGTTGATGTAGTTCTTGCTGTTAAAGGTATTGAACATCTCGATCTGCGGGATCAGCTCGACCGTCTCGCCGAGCTTGAACGGCCGCGCGAGACGCCAGTCGAAGGAGAAGTACTGGTTGTCCTTTCGCAGCGTGTTGCGGTTTGTGCGGTCGCCGACGCGCATCAGAGTCGCAGGCGTCGCGGGCTGGGCCGAGCGCGCCTGGAACCGCGGCGAGAACTGCAGCCGCCACGGCAGCTCTGCATAAGCGAAGAAGTTGAACTTATGCCGAATGTCGCGGTCGGAGAGCGCGTAGTCGAGCGAGAGGTTGTCGAGGTCGAACGCACGATCGGTGAACGGATCGCGCTCATTCGAGTCGTCGTCCTTATCACGCGAGAGAACGTAGTTTGCCTCCATCTGAAAGCCCTTGCTGAAACGCTTTCTCACGCCGGCGGTGAAGCCGTCGTACTTGGAATTGCCGACCGAAGAGGTGACCATCGTCTCGCCGAGGTACGGTGCAAAGAGCGCGTTTCGCACGCTGTTGCCCGTGCTGCCGTAATCCAGAAATCGCGTCAAATGACGCCCCTGCGAATGCGTGAAGTCGAAGTAGAGCGCCCAGTTAGGAGCGATCTCCTGCTCGTAGGCGGCGTTGAACGTGTAGATGTCCGGATTTTGGTAATTGCGGTCAAAGACGCGTACGCCGCTGAAGCACGGGAACGGGTTGGTTCCCCTCGGGCCCGAGCAGGAGCCAGCCGTCGGCGTGACCAGACCAGGCCAGGTCGGGGCAGTGGCAAAGCCCTGCCGGATCAGATCTGTATTGACGAATATCGTCTGCTGCTGCACGCCGTTGGTCGTGATCGAGCCGACCTGCGAGAGCATATTCTGCCGGCCGTTAAATACGCCGAAGCTCGCCCTGATCAGCGAACGACCGTTATTCGCTACGTCCCACGCAAAGCCGATGCGCGGCTGAAACATCTTGTAGTCGCTCGGCAGTGTACCGTCGGACGGGAAGCGCGGGTCGTTGAGGAATAGGCCGTATGCCGTATTCTGCGGCGCGACGACCGGCTCCGGAAAGATCTGGGCCTCCCAGCGCAGGCCGTAGTTGAGCGTAAAGTTTGGCCAGATCTGCCAGCGGTCCTGGGCAAAGAGCGCAAAGTCCTCATTGGTTATATTCGACGCGCCGGCGGCGTCTGTCGCCGGGCCCGAGCGGCCGGCACCCTGCAGGTACAGAAGCAGCGGGCCGCCCGTCGGCGTCGAGCCGGACGGACACGGCGTCGGAGCCGTGACGTACGTGCCGTTAGAGCACCGCACGGTCTGCGGGCCAAATCCACCCGGGGCCGCTGGCGAAGCGTAACGCAAAAAGCCCGTGACGCTGTCAAAGATGTAGCGGCCGGTAAAGAACCCGCGAAAGACCTGGTCGTTGAGGCTGTGCATCCATTCGCCGCCGAACTTGACGGTGTGCCGGCCGGCGATGATCGAGAAAGTGTCGCGGACCTGCGTTCGCCAAAACAGCTCGTCGATGCCCGGCTGAAGGAAGAATGGGTTGCCGAAGCGGAACGTCGTCCCAAAGCCCATTGCCGTGTCGGCCTTCAGCGGCGAATCGGCGGCCGAACGCGGCCGATCCTCGCGCGAATACGTAAAATGGGCCTCGTTGATCATCGTCGGCGAAAAGGTCGTGTACAGATTAAAGTTTGCGACGTTGATCTTTGAAGGGCCTTCGGTGCCGTTGGCCGAGGCGCCGTAGGTCGGCACGTCAAAGGTCTGATTGGTGTTCTTTGAATGATCGAAGTTGTACGACGCGCTGATCTTGTTTGACCTGTTCAGGTCCCAGTCCAGCTTTGCGAGAAAGGCCGAGTTGCGCACCTTGCGCTCGAGCACCACTCCCTCGTTGTAGTTGAATCGCGACTGTAAGTACGAGAGCAGAGCCCGCCGCTGGCAGTCGGCGCTGCTGTTGATGAGTGCCTCGTTGGCGGCGAGTGTCGGATTTGAGACCGGGCACGGCGTGCCGATCGGCTCGCTCAGGTTTGGGCGATCGAGGCTCTCCAGGATCTGCTCAAAGGCGAAAAAGAAGAACGCCTTGTCCCGTTTGATCGGCCCGCCGATAGTGCCGCCAAACTGCTCGCGGTGAAATCCGTTGAGGCTCTTGCCGTCCGACGTCTTGGACGTCAGGCCCTTGAGCCGCTGGTAATAAAAGAGGCTGCCGTGCAGGTCGTTGGTGCCTGACTTTGTGATGACGTTGATGATCCCGCCGGCCGTGCGGCCGTACTCGGCGTTGGCGCCGGTCGCGATGACCTGAAATTCCTTGACGGCCTCGAGCGTGATGTCGATGGCCGCTCGCTGGCCGCCGGCCTGCTCGCCAAAGAATCCGTTGTTGTAGTCGCCGCCGTCGAGACTGACGTTGTTAAAGATGCCTCGTTGGCCGGCAAAATTGATCTCGTCGCCGTCGGGGCCCTGCGTAATGCTGACGCCGGGCGTGAGCGTGAGCAGGTCTTCGAATTTGCGCCCGAGGATCGGGGTGTTAGTGATCGACTTTTCATTGATCGTCGTGCTCGACTCGGTCTTGACGGTGTCGATGGTCGGCGTCGACGTCACGATGACATCGCCGCTGATGCCCGAGACCTTAAGCGTGATGTCGAGCGAGAGCAGACGGCCGACCGTGACCTCGACATTCTCCTGACTGAGCTTGGCAAAACCTTGTTTGGAAACCGAGAGGACGTATCTGCCCGACGGCAGCGACAGCAGCGTAAAGCGGCCGTCGGAATCGGTCGTGAACGTTCGCGTGAAATTGGTCGACACGTTCCGGGCTTCGACCGTCGCGCCGGGCACGACGGCGCCCTGCTCGTCCGAAACGGTACCCTGTATGCCGCCGGACGTAATATCCTGTGCAGACGCAAACATCGTGACGATCAAGATCAGGAGCGCCGCGCTTACGGTCCTGACACCGCACGACTCCCAAAACTTTAATTGGCTTGTCATTGGTTCTCTCCTTGAAAAGTTTTTTAACAAAAGCTGCTTCCCAGGTTCGAAGGCCGCAGGTGAGGTGTGACCGGAATGCGGCGGATGAGCAAAAGACCGACGCTGCTCAAACGCGAATTTGTACTATCTGGATACCGAGCCTCGTGAGAGCCAGTCAAAGAATTGCGGAGCAATTATATTCTCGCGGCCGCGGATTTCGCAAAAATCATCGTTCGCGGCAGGCAGGCGAGTGCCGGGCGTGAATGGCCGCCGGCGGCCGCCGGCGTTCTCCCGTCGCGAATTCCAGGCAAATTTTGGCTATAATTCCTGAATCGAAGAGCATTCATGAAGCCTTTCAAGATCAGAGATATCGATATCGACCCGCCGCTCATCCTCTCGCCGATGGCGGGCGTGACCGATTACGTCTTTCGGCGTCTGATCAAGCGCCGCGGCGGCGTTGGGCTGGTCGTATCTGAATTCATCTCGGTCGAGGGGCTCACGCGCAACAATCCAAAATCGAAGCGGCAGATGCGCTTTGACGAGGAAGAAAGGCCGTTCGCGGTGCAGATCTTCGGCGGGCAGCCCGAGCGGATGGCGATGGGAGCCGAGATGGCCGAGGAGGTCGGTGCCGACATTCTCGACGTCAACTGCGGCTGCCCGGCGCCGAAGGTCGTCAAGAACGGCGGCGGCTCGGCACTGCTGCGCGAGCCCGAACGTCTCGAGACGATACTCAAAGAGATCAAGAGGTCGATCTCGATACCGCTCACGCTCAAATTGCGGACCGGATATTCCGACGCGTCGATCAACGTCGTCGACGTCGCAAAGATGGCCGAGCAATGCGGCGTCGAGCACATTCAGGTGCACGGCCGCACTCGCGAGCAGGCGTACAAGGGACTCGCGAATTGGGACATCATCAGGCAGGTCAAGGAGGCCGTCTCGATCCCCGTGTCGGGCAACGGCGACATTACGACGATCGAATACGGGATGAATAAATGGCGCGAGTCGGGGGTCGACGGTATCTTGATCGGCCGCGGCGCGATGCAGAACCCTTGGATCTTTCGCCAGTTTGCGGACGTACTCGCCGGCCGCGAGCCGTACGTGCCGACCGTCGAAGAGAAAAAGGCCGTTCTGCTCGAATTCTTTGAGATGTGTCTCGGCGAGATGCCCGAGATCGTCGCTCTCGGCAAGATGAAGCAGCTCGCCGGGCAGTTCACAAAAGGTCTCGCCGGCGGCGCACAGTTTCGCCAGACGCTATATCATTCGCACTCGGCCGGCGAGATACTCGACAACATCGCGACGTATTTCGAAACGCTGGCCGCGGGGCGCCGCTTTGGCGACGGCGCCGTCGAGGCCGACGCCGACCTCGCGATCGACTCATGCGACGCGTTCGTCACAGCAGCCTAACGACAGCCGACACTTTATCTCGACCGCAGCTATGAAAAACCTAATACTAATACTCGCCTGTACGGCGCTCGTCTCGCTCAACGCGAGTGCGCAAAAGCTCACCGCCGAACAGGTCGTCGCCCGCAGCCTCGACTCGATCGCGAAGTCCTCGGAGCGGGCCAAGCTCAAGAGCATCGTCGCGATCGGTCAGGCAAATTACAGCAAGACGGTCGGCGACCGCCTCGGCACGCAGGGGCGCGCGGTGATCGCCTCAGAGGCCGGCCGTTCGGCCTTTGCGATGGCCTTTCGGGCGTCGAGCTACCCGCAAGA
Organism: Pyrinomonadaceae bacterium; assembly: GCA_046313635.1. GTDB lineage: Bacteria > Acidobacteriota > Blastocatellia > Pyrinomonadales > Pyrinomonadaceae > OLB17. The sequence goes on from JBKBYA010000004.1 coordinate 46,437, forward strand.
GAAGATCACGTTTGACGGCAAGGAAGTGACCATCGCCTTCGCGACGCCCGGAGCGCGGTCGCCGTTTGGCGGGTTTCTCCAGACGTTTCGCGACGTCGTGACCGACGGGCTGCTCGGCGGCACGCTGATGCGGAATTGGCTGCTCTACGACGCCGCCAACGCTTCGCGCGGCAAGCTCACCGTCGAGGGACTCAAAAAGATCGACGGCAAGGATGTGTACGCGGTCAGCTACATCCGCAAGGGCGGCTCGGACCTGGACGTCCGCCTGTACTTTGACAAAGAGACGTTTCGCCATGTCCGCACCGAGTACAAGCGCGTCTTTGCCGCGCCGATGGGGCCGACGCCCGAACTCTCGGCCAGGCAGAGCGAAACGCGGTATGGGCTGGTCGAGGACTTCAGCGACTTCAAGACCGAGTATGGCGTGACGCTGCCGCGCAAGTACACGATCAGATTCAGCGCCGACAACGGCCGCACGACGAGCGAATACACGTACACTCTCGAGTTTGCAAATTTTTACTACAACCAGGAATTGGACGCCGACACCTTCAGCGGCAATTGAGAATGAGATCGACAATACTCGCCGCCGCGGCCTGCGGCGGCATAGTTATCGGGTCGTACGCCGCCGTAAGCGCTCAGCCGGCCCCCAAGCCGGCTGCCGCTGCGACGGTCAGCTCTGCCTCCTCGACGCCGGCCTTCGCCGAGGTGCTGCTGCGCCGCACCGAGTACGAATCCGAACTCGAATCGCTGCTGCTCGACTACACAGAGGAATATCCGAGGGTAAAGGAATTGCGATATGCCCTCGGTCAGGTGAGAGATACCGAGTCAAAGCTGCTTGCGGTCAAGCCCGACGACCAGCAAAGGCTGACTCTTGCGCTCGGCAAGCTGCTCGTCCGCAGGATCGAACTCGAGGTCGATCTCTGGCGGCTCAGGCAGACGTACGCCGCCTCATCGCCCGACGTCCGCCGCGCGGCCAGGCGTCTCGAGATCTATGACCGCGCGATCAGGCAGATCCTACCGTAACAGATCGTCCACGACGCCCTCGTCGCGAAGTACCGTAAAGAGCGATGCGGCAGACCCCTTTGACACCTGCTTGGTCTTTGGGATCGACTCCACGCGGACCTCTGTCCGGCGATTGCGGCGCCGGATCGCGATCGTGTCGCCCGGCTTGACCTCTTTTGACGACCTCGCCGGCACGCCGTTGACGTCGATCAGCCCAGCATCGCAGAATTCCTGCGCCAGCGTCCGCCGCGGTATCAGCCGGCTCGATTTGAGAAATAGATCGAGTCTCACATTCAGCAGTATGCAACAAAAAAAGGTAACGGAATGGTCGTCTTTCCGTTACCGATGATCCGTCTAGAGGGCGATCAGTTGGACGATTTCTTGGTGTCGTTCTTGGCGGTCCGCTCGTCGGCAAAGAGGATCGGCGACACCTCGGCTCGATAGCTTTCGCTGATCTTGATGTACGCCTCCTCTCGCAGCTTGGACATGAACTTTTTAGTCTCGGACGGCGCCTTTTCGTTCAGGATGGCAAGACGCACCGCACTCTCGTCAAAGACCGATTCGCTGCTCGCGTCGATACGCTCGTCAACCCTCAGGATGTTGACGCCGAGCCCGTCGACCTCGATCGGGTCGGTGTATCCGCCGACCTTGACGCCGGCGAGCGCCTTCTTGTACTTATCGTCAAGGTCATTGACGGTAAAAGTATCGACCTTGCCCTTGCTCTCGGCGGCGCCGGGCCGGTCCGAATTGTCGAGGACCGCCTTTGTAAAATCGGCTCCTGCACGGAGCTGCGCGACCAATTGCCTCGCCTTTTCACGCACGGCGGCCTCGTCGCGGCCCGCAAAGCTGAGAAAGATCTCGCTGAGCGTCACCTTCTCGGGTTTGGCAAATTTCGACTTGTTCTTTTCGTAATATTCCTTGAGCTCGGTCGGCGTCGGCGCCCAGTACACCTTTGACTGAACTTCACGGCGAAACACCTCGTCTCGAGTCGCCTGACGGCGCCAGTTGTCCTTTAATTCCTGCGGGTCGATGCCCTGCTTCTGCATCTCTTCGTAGAGCTGGTCGAGCGTCTTCAGGTTGTACTGCTTCATTATCTGCAGGAATCGAGAGTTGAGACTGGCCTCAACATCCTGTTCGACGCCGAGCTCTTTGCCGCGCTGCATCATAAGCTCCTCGTTGATGAGGTTGGCGATCAGGTCCCCTCGCTTTCCTTCGACGATCTTTTGGGCCTCATCGCGCTTTTTGCCCTCCTGCACGAGCGAGTCGACCGCGAGCTTCATCTCTCGCTTGATCTTAGAAAGCGTGATGACGCCGTCATTCACCTGTGCGACCACTTCGTCGACGACCTTGACGTCGCTCTCCTGGGCGGCCGTCGAAAAAGCTGCGACCAGCATCGCAAAAGACAACACAACAGCCCGCTTAAATACTCTCATTACTAAACTCCAATTTATTATTACAGTTGATCTTACCGAATCAGCCCAAACGATACGACCGCTTGGATGCCCGAATGCACGATAGGGTTTATCTCGGTTGTGAATATAGCCTTTACAGACGGTTTACTCAAACGGCGTGACGGGTCGCGGGTCAACCCTCGCGGAGCTGCGAGAGCGCGGCCGCGGCGGCGGCGATAGGGCCTTCGCCGTCTGCCAGCGGCACCCGAAGTATGCCGCTCGGCGAAAAGCTTGCACCTTCATTCTCGGAGAGGAACGTCATCAGCCGCTCGGGCGAGACACGGACGTTCTCGCTCATCTTGATGGCGAGCCCGTCCTTTGCCCGGTCGATCGAGACGACGCGCATCGACTCGGCGAGACGCCGCAGCCGGCCGTATTCAAAAAGTTTCTCGACCTGGTCGGGGAGCCGGCCGTAGCGGTCGATCAGCTCGTCGTGGATGCGTGCAAGCTCGTCGTCGCTGTCGGCCGACGAGATACGCTTGTAGGTGCGAAGCCGCTGGCTCGTATCCGAGATGTACTCCTTGGGGATCGAGACGTCGACGCCGACGTTGATCGAGACGCCGATCTCGTCAGAGACCTCTTCGCCGCGGATCTCGGCGATCGTCCGCTCGAGCATCTTGGTGTAGAGATCAAAGCCGAGCGCGTCCAGGTGCCCCGACTGCTGGCCGCCGAGGATGTTGCCCGCGCCGCGGAGCTCGAGATCGAGCGCCGCTATCCGGAATCCGGCGCCGAGGTCCGAGAATTCGCGTATCGCGCTCAGACGCCGCCGTGCGATCGGCGTCAGCTCGAGCTCGCTCGGTATCAGCAGGTATGCATACGCGCGCCGATTCGAGCGTCCGACGCGGCCGCGAAGCTGGTAGAGCTGCGATAGGCCGTACGTGTCGGCGCGATTGATGATGATCGTGTTTGCCCGCGGGATGTCGATGCCGTTCTCGATGATCGTCGTCGCGACGAGAATGTCGTACTTAAAGTCCATGAAATCGAGCATCACCTGCTCCATTTCTTTCTCGTTCATCTGCCCGTGCCCGACGGCGATGCGGGCCGACGGGACGATCTTTTTGATCAGGGCCGCGATCGGCTCGATCGTCTCGACGCGGTTGTGAATGAAAAAGACCTGCCCGCTGCGCGCGAGCTCGAGCTCGATCGCCGAGCGGATCACGCCCTCAGAGAACTGCACGACCTGCGTATTGATCGCGAGTCGATCGCGCGGCGGCGTCTCGATCACCGACATATCGCGCATACCGACGAGCGCCATGTTGAGCGTTCGGGGTATCGGCGTCGCCGAGAGCGTAAGCACGTCGACCTTCTTCTTGAGCTGTTTTAGCTTTTCTTTATGACCGACGCCGAAGCGCTGCTCTTCGTCGACGATGACCAGGCCGAGTCGCGGGAATTTGACATCGGTCGAGAGCAGGCGATGCGTGCCGATGAGGATGTCGACGTCGCCTTTTTCGGTCTTTTCGACGACGGCTTTTTGTTCGCGCGTCGAGCGAAAGCGCGACAGCAGATCGATCTTTACCGGGAACGCGCCGAATCGCCGCGTGAACGTCTCAAAGTGCTGGTACGCGAGCACCGTCGTCGGCGTCAGCACCGCGACCTGCTTGCCGTCCATCACGGCCTTAAAGGCGGCCCGCATCGCGACCTCGGTCTTGCCGTATCCGACGTCGCCCACGACGAGCCGGTCCATCGGCCGCGGCGCCTCCATATCCTCTTTGACGGCGTCGATCGTCGTCGCCTGATCGGCCGTCAGATCGTACGGGAAGGCATCTTCGAACTCGAGCTGCCACGGCCCGTCGGGCTGGAATGCGTAGCCCTGCACGAGCTTTCGCTCGGCGTAGAGCCGGAGGAGCTCGTCGGCCATATCGCGCATCGCGCGTTTTGCCTTGGCCTTGGTCTTTTGCCAGCCGATACCGCCGAGCCGGTCCAGCGTCGGAGCCGCGGCCTCGCCCGAGGCGTAACGCGACACGAGATCGAGCCGCTCGACCGGGACAAAGAGCTTTGCGTTATCGGCATAGACCAGCAGCATGAACTCGCGTTCGCCGCCGCCGCCTGCGTTGATCGTCTGCAGTCCCTCGAATCGCCCGATGCCGTGATCGACGTGCACGACGTAATCGCCCTGCTTGAGATCGCGAAAGTCGGAGATGAATGCGCCGACATTTGACCTGGCACGCTTCGGCGCGGTCGTGCGCGTGCCGATCTCGGCATGCTGGCTCTCGCCAAAAACGTCGATCTCGGTATAAACGGTCAGCCGCGCCGACGGCAGCTCAAAGCCGCCCGAGAGATCGCCGACGATCAGCGACTCGGGCGCGACGCTCGCGTCGTACTCGCGCAGCACGTCATTCAGCCGCTCGGCAAGACCGGTCGTTTGCATTACCAAAAGGCTGGTGACCCGATCGCTCCTGATCGCCTCTGAAAACTGCCTGATATCGCCGCCGAACTTGCGCGTCGAGCGTGAAGTGATCTCGATATCGGTCGATCGCTCGGCGGTCGGAAACAAGAAGAGGGGCGTGAAAGGTTCAGCGTTCAGGGTTCCGAGTTCAGAGTTGTTTTCAGGCGCGGCGCCCTGAACTCTGACCTCCGATCTTCCGCTGTCGAGCATCCCGAACTGCTCGTCGATAGCGGCCGCGGTCTTGCCGAGCGCGCGCAGCTCGACCCGCGGCGACGAGCCGATCCGCTCGCGAAGCTCCTCCGGCTCGAGAAACAATTCTTTTGGCTCGAGCGCGACGTCGCCCAGATCGAGCGTCTGCCGGTATCGCCGCCCGAGGTCGTCATACAGTGAGCCGAGCGTCTGCTCGATCACCGGCGGCTCGTCGACGACGAGCACCGAGTCGTCGAGATAGTCAAACAGCGTCCCCGTCAGAGGCTTGCTCAGCGGCAGCAAAAACTCCCATCCCGAAAACGTCTCGCCCGCCTCGGCAAAATCCGTCCGGTCCCGGAGATTGCGTGCAAACCGCTCGTCGCCGAAGCGGTCCTCGGCAAATAGCGCCCATTCGCGCATATCTTCGGCGGACGCGGCAAACTCGCGCATCGGGGCGATCGCCGTCTCCTTGAGCTGGCCGGTCGAGAGCTGAGTGTCGGGGTCGAAGGCGCGGATCGAGTCGACCGTGTCGCCAAAGAATTCGACCCGCACGGGCTGCTCCTCGCCCGGCGACCATATGTCGAAAATTCCGCCGCGGATCGAGAATTGTCCGACGTTGTAGATCGGGTCCTCGCGCACGTAGCCGGCCGCCGCGAGGCGATCGACCAGTTCGTCGGGAGCGAAGTCCTCGTCCCGCCGCAGTACGGCGCCGAGATCTCGGATCTGTTCGGGAGCGATCGTTCTGCCGACGAGAGCGCGGGCGGTCGTGACGACAAATCCCGGCCGGCGCTTGGTCAGCCGCCAGAGGGCCGTCGCGCGGCGCTCCTCGGTCTCGGCGTGCGGCGACACGCCGGAGTAAACGTCGGTATCGAATGACGGGATCGAGACGATCGACGGCGGCTCTCCGCCGTCCGTCGGCGCATCGGCGAGATTCGAGGTCCAAAACCTCAGATCGCAGTCGAATGTATCGAGCGAGCTATTCGAGTCGGTGACGACAACGAGCGTCTTGCCCGCCCGGCGCTGAAGTCGCGCGAGCACAAAGGCCTTGGCCGACGGCGAGGTCAGCCCGCCGATCGACACGACACGAGCGCCGCGGCGCACCTCTTCGACGAGGCGGCCGATCTCAATGCTTTCTTCGACGATCGATCGCGACATAAAAACGCAAGAATCCGCAAGAAAGGCCGCGCGAGGAGCGGTCGTTTCTGTGCGGTGCGGTTTTTATCTTGCCATATTGCGTCGGTATCTGCACAAAGCGGCGCGAATGTCGTACCTCCGAAATAACTTATAGCTGATAGTTGTTAGTTTGCCGCCTGTCGATGAGGGGCAATATAATCGGGTCTTTATCCCGCTGCAGCAAAATATGAGCATTCCCGACTTTGAGGACATAATCGAGCCGAACGATCAGACCGAGGCACGTCGTGCGCATCTCGAGGCCATTCGCAAGATGGTCGGCAACGCCTACCCGAACAAGTTCGAGCGCAGCCGACTCTCGGGCGGCGAAGACACGATCACCGCGCTTCTCGATCACGGTCCGGTCGCCGAGATCGCGGCCGAGATGGCCGAGGTCAGATCGAAGCTCGAGCCCGGCCAGCGGCCGCCGGCAGAGGTCAAGGACCGTTTGAATGCGCGTCTTAAGGAACTCGGGACGGTCCGCATCTCGGGTCGGCTGACAACGCCGCCGCGAGGCAACTTTGTCCATCTCACAGACGGCGTCGGCAAGCTGCAGATCTACTGCAAAAAGGGCGAATTCACGGTTCTTAAAAACCTCCGCGACTCGCAAGACTCTCCAGACTCTCTCGACTCTCAAGACTCGTGGTCTGTCTGGCAGATGATCGACCACGGCGATTTTGTCGGCGTCGAGGGATATCTCTTTGTGACCAACACGGGCGAGGTCTCTGTGCACGTCGAGCGGCTGCAGTTTCTGGCAAAGGCACTGCTCCCGATGCCCGATAAGATGCACGGCATCGCGGACGCCGAGATCCGCCAGCGGCAGCGCTACGTCGATCTGATCGGCTCGAGCCTCGCGGTAGAGCACGAAGGCCTGACGACGCGCGAGGTATTTGAATTACGCGCAAAGACGATCTCGTCCATCCGCCGATTTCTCGAAGACCACGGCTATATCGAGGTCGAGACTCCGATGCTCACGCCAAAGGCGACCGGAGCGGCGGCCAGGCCATTCGTCACGCATCACAACGCGCTCGACATCACGCTCTACGCGCGGATCGCGCCCGAGCTGTATCTCAAGCGGCTGCTCGTCGGCGGGTTTGAAAAGGTCTACGAGCTCAACCGCAACTTCCGCAACGAGGGCATCTCGTACAAGCACAATCCCGAGTTCACGATGCTCGAATTCTATTGTGCGTATATGGACGTCCACGGGATGATGGACTTTTGCGAAGAGCTGATCCGCGAGTCGGTTCAGAAAGCGACCGGCGGATTGCAGGTCGAATACGAAGGGAACGTTATCGACTTCTCCAAATTCGAACGCGTGCCGATGCGCGATGTAATACTCAGATTTCATCCTGAAGCGGAGATCGACGACCGCAATATTCTCGACTGGTTCGATCGGGTCGAGCCCAAGATCATCCAGCCCACATTTGTGATCGATTATCCAAGGTCGATCTCGCCGCTCTCAAAGGCTTCGCCCGACGACCCGCGTGTTGCCGAGCGGTTTGAGCTGTTCATCAACGGGATGGAGGTCGCCAACGGCTTCAGCGAGCTGAACGACCCGCGCGAGCAGTACGACCGCTTCGTCGATCAGATGGCCGAGCGCGAACGCGGCGACGACGAGGCGATGGTGCTCGACGAGGATTACATCCGCGCCCTCGCCTACGGCATGCCGCCCGCCGCCGGCATCGGCGTAGGCATCGACCGCCTCGTGATGCTGCTCACCAACAAGCACTCGATCCGCGACGTCATCCTCTTCCCGCACATGCGCCCCGAGAAGTCCGACAAGTCAGAACCACCCGCGTAAGCGGGTGGGCTCCTGCTCCACGGCCACCCGACCCCGCAGTCGAACCCCTGCAAGTCAGAACCACCCCGCGTAAGCGGGTGGGCTCTTCGAGCGTTGTCAGCAGAAACCTCGGTCAAATGCGACCAAGTCAGAACCACCCCCCGAAAGCGGGTGGCCTGTTCCAACGTTGTCAGCAAACAACGCCGCTCTCACCGCTTCCAATCATCAAGCTCACGCAGGTCCTCGCCCTGACCGCTTTCCACGTAGTCGCAGGCGTTTGCGATGCTCTCCTCATTCCAAAGCCAACGGCAGCTTCCTTTGCCGACCCACGGCGAGAGCTCAGAGTCCCAGATGCCGCTTTCGCGCATCATGCGGGTGGCGTACGCCTTGAAAGAATTCAGGGCCCGATCCGGCAGAGACGCTCCGATCGCAACAACGACATGAACGTGATTTGTTCTCACATTGATCGCGAGGAGCCGCCATCCGCGATGACGGCAGACTCCACGGATAGCTTCCTCGACCGCTCGTCTGCGCGCGGCGTCGAGCGTCACAGGCGGCTGCTTGAGAGACTTACGGTTATGGTCTTGCCACGCGACCTTTCGAGGAATGCGCGGCGATCCGAATTTGTTGTTGTGACGATCGATCGACCCGCGTTCGTCGCCGTGCAGCCAAGTGCCGTGCGTGCGGAAGGTGATCAGGAACGCAAGGGGGACATCGGTGTCGTTCCATTTTGCCATGGCGGCGGATGGTAGCGCGGTGCCGCGTGGGACTCAAGGCGGCCAAGAACCCACCCGCTTACGCGGGGTGGTTCTGACTTGGCAAAAGCTCTCGTGTTGCTTTCGGCGGCACGAGAGCTTTATTTTGTCTATACCGTCCCCGACGGCGCGATCCGCTGCCCGCCAATGAAGACATTCATCTACACCGCATTTGCACTCGTCGCGTTCGCGTTCAACTCGATCCTATGCCGAATGGCGCTCAGGCCGGACGAGATCGACCCCGCAGGCTTTACCGCGATCAGGCTCGCGTCCGGTGCGGTCACGCTTGGATTGCTCGTTTACCTGACGAGCGACAACAAGGGCGTGTTGAAGACCGGGCATTGGCTCTCGGCGATCTTTCTGTCTGCGTATGCGATCTGTTTTTCGTTCGCGTATATGGGGCTGAATGCGGGAACGGGAGCGCTCATTCTATTCGGCTCGGTACAGCTCTCGATGATCGGCGTCGCGATGATCCGCGGCGAAAGTCCAAGCGGCAAAGAATGGCTCGGGCTCGTTGTCGCCGCTGGCGGACTCGTTTACCTGCTGTGGCCCGGTTTGACCACTTCGCCGCCGACCACGAGCGCGGCGCTGATGGCCGCGGCTGGCATCGCGTGGGGCGGCTATACGCTCCGCGGCAAAGGGAGCTCGAGCCCGCTGGCCGATACGGCGGGGAATTTCATTCGCACGGTGCCGATGGCGGCGGTCGCGGCCGTCGTTTATCTGCGCGACCTGCATTTGACGCAGCGGGGCGTGCTGCTCGCAGTGATCTCCGGAGCCATCGCGTCGGGCATCGGCTACACAGCTTGGTATGCCGCGCTGAAGCATCACACCGCGACACGCGCGGCCATACTCCAGCTCTCGGTGCCGCTGATCACGGCCGCCGGCGGAGTGCTGCTCCTCAGTGAGGCCGCGACGACGCGCCTTTGGATCTCGGCCGCGCTTATACTCGGCGGGATCGCCGTGGCCACCCTGGCCCGGCGTTGACACGCTGCTCCCTACAAAAAGAAAAAGGGCGGCCGAGGCCGCCCAAACATTCGCAAACTCCTGCCGATCAAAACACGAGTCTTGCTCCGAGAATGACGCGGCGATTGCCGCCGTTGGTCGCTCCCTCGTTGAGGAAGTTGGCGCCGGCGGTGATCGTCGAGTTTGGTATGCCGTAGTTGCGCAGGTTAAAGGCATTGAACATGTCAGCCCTGATCTGCACACGTACGTTCTCGGTGATCCGCGTATTCTTGATGACCCCGAAGTCGACCAGCTTGATCCCGTCGGCCCGCAGGATGTTGCGGCCGGCGTTGCCGACACGCTGGCCTGGATCGAGCGCTCGGAAGAGGCTCGCTCCGCCCGCCCGCCTGATCTCGTTGATCGACATTCGCGAAAGATCGAGTGTCGTATTCAGGTTCGGCCTGATCGGGTTACCGACAAGTCCGTCGATGCCGCAGACGGCACATGCCGGGTCGCTTCCGAGAAAGACCGTGAACGGCGCTCCGCTCTGGAAGGTAAAGAACGAGTTTACCTGCCAGCCGCCGAGCAGTCGGCCCAAGACGCCCTGCTGCTGGCGGTAGAAGGGCATTTCGTACACGACGTTGCCGGTGAGCCTGTGCGGCCGGTCGTAGCTCGACCGCGCACGGTCGGCCCGCCGGTTGAAGGAGTCCTGCGCGACCGCGACCTCGCCGGTCGACGGATTAAAGATCTCAGATCCGTCGTCGATGAACGCGCTGAAGGTATAGTGCAGGCCAAAGCTCACGCCGCGCGACAGACGTTTGTCGAGGCTCGCCTGCAACGCGTCGTAGGTCGAGCTGCCCGAGTTGGTACGCAAGCGGATCGTTTCGAGATTGGGATTGACCCGATTGCCGAAGTTCGGATTGGTGCCGACGACCCGGCAGACGCGTCCGGGCAGGCACGGATTGCCGTCGACCGTCTGAAAGAGCCGCGTGCCCCGAGTGCGGACATAGCCGATCTTAAAGACCGTGTCCGAGTTGAGCTCTCGCTGCAGCTCCAGCGAGAACTGGTCGTACACCGGCGCGCCGAAGTCATTCGAGACGACCGTGCGGACGAGCCGATTCGGCTCGGCGACGTTCGGCACCGTCGTATTTCGCATCGCGGTGAACGCGCCGACGGTCGAGACGTTCTGAGCGGCGACGAAGGGGAACGAGCTGAAGACATTCAGGTTGATGTTGATGAAATTGGCGTCGAAGGTTCGCGCGTAGCCGCCGCGGATGACGAGTTTGTCGCGGCCGGTGATCCAGCCGAGAACGCCTTTGCCAGACGTGCTCGGGTTCCAGTTGAAGCCGAGCCGCGGCATCCAGTTGTCGTTATCGACCTTGGGTACGGGATCGAACCGGAACGCGGCGTTATTGCCGTTCGCGGCGAGAATGCGCTTGTTGAGCTCCTTGAGATAACTAAAGGAGTCGCCCGGATATTCGTATCTCACACCGAAAGACAGGGTGAGCGACGGCCTTACGCGCCATTGGTCCTGAACGTAGGCGTAGTACTCCCACCACCGATAAAAGCCGATGACGTCGCCGCCGGCCAGCGGCAGGTTGATCGTCGCGGTCTGGGCGATATCGTTGACGAAGTTATTCAGCGTCGTATATGCGAGCCGCCCGCGCACGGTGGGGAAGAAAAAGCTCTTCACGTCGGTACGGCGAAGATCGACGCCGAACTTTATCGTGTGACCGCCGGTCGCAAACGTCATCGAATCGGTGAACTGATACGTGTCGTTGATGCGAAACTGCGGCAGGTTGACCGCCAGACCGATGGCCGTCCTGCTGGCCGCGGCATTAAAGCCGAGCATTCCGAGCTGCGATATCTCGATCGAGGGGATCGTCTCGGACGACGGGTCTTGGGCACCGGTCGTCGAGTCAAATCGCGACCACGCAAGCCTCGCCTCGTTTGACCATTTGCTTGAGAGGATCGTATTGAGTACCGTCGTCGCGGCCTTGGTCTTGGTCTTGTTGACCGTCGTCAGGCCGGGCGGCGTCACCTGTCCGGTGCCGGACGTATTCTGGTAGTCGTAACGGTAGCGGGCGTAAAAGAGGTTGCGGTCGTTGAATCGATGATCGATGCGCGCCGACCCCTGATGGTCGTCGAACACGAACGATGACGAGCCCGTTACGTTGCCGAGCGGTACGGTGTAGGTCTGACTGCCGATCGTGAACGTGGCCGACGTGCCGTTGGGCGTTCCCGGCGGAACGAACTGGAGCAGGGCCTGAACCTGCGGCCTGCCCGCGGCGACACTCTGCAGCACCGCGCGGCCCTCGGCCGTCGGAGCGCCGTTAAGCGTAAAGCCCGATCCGAGCGCGCGGTCGGACCACCGCTGATAGTCGACAAAGAAAAAGGTCTTGTCCTTTCCTTTCCAAATGTACGGGTCGTTGCCGTCGCCAAGCCAAGGCAGCCACACCGGCCCGCCGACCGTGAAACCGATCTGGTTCTCGAGACGGCGGGGAGCCCGCTTGCGCGACTCGACGGTCGCCAGCTTGTTGCAGAAGCCGGCCGCCTTGTCGAGATTGCTGCAGGAATTGAGATGCTCGTTATTGTGAAACCAAAAGACGGAGCCGTGAAAATCGTTGGTGCCAGAGCGGCTCACAAAGTTCACGACCGAGCCGGCGTTGCGGCCGTACTCAGGCAGGAACTGGTTGGTGATGATCCTGACCTCCTGGATCGCGTCTGGATTGTTGAGCGCGATCTGACCGCCGGCAACGCTCGGGTCGTTGATATCCTGCCCGTCGATCATAAAGTTGTTTGACCGAACGCGGCCGCCGTTTGCCGAAAAGTTGACGCCGTTGGCAAATCCGGTCTGACCGCTTCCGAGCTGGCTGACGCCGGGCACCGACAGGAGTACGTTGTACACGTTCCTGTTGGTCGCGATCGGGAGCTCCGAGAGACGCCGCTCGTCAAAGCGCGTGGCTATCTCGGGCGTCGACGTGTTCAGCGCCGATGCATTCTCGGTGACGGTCACGATCTCGGTGACGCCGCCGGCCTTCAGCGCGGCGTCAACGACCGCATCCTGGTTTGCTACCAGAAGCACGCCGCTCCGGACGAGTTTTGCGAAGTTAGCGGCCTCGACCGTGACCTCGTACTGCCCGATGGGCAGATTAGTGAACAAAAAACGGCCCTCGCCGCCGGTCACCGTCGTTCGCGAAAATCCGGTGTCAGTATTCCTTACCGTTACCGTGGCCCCGGGCACGACCGATTGCTGTTCGTCGTACACGGTTCCCGAGATCGAGGCCGTCGACGTCTGAGCGGACGCGACTGCCGCGATGATCGAGATCAGCACGAGAGTGCCGATCAGCTTGAACGCCTTCATACGATCCACCTCCAAACAAAGTTAGCTAGATAAAGACGACCGGTAAAATAAGACCAGCTAAGTCCAAGTATTAATGGATCTGATCAGCGAAGCGGCGGAATTGTACAACAAGCTGGAGCCGAATTGGAAATGACGACGCGGCCGCGCCGGCGGCGAAAGGCTCGGGTAGGGCCGTCCGCGTGCCTTATTCGTTGACCATCACGTCGACCGGATCGATGCCAGCGGCCTTCCAGGCGGGATAAAGAGCTCCGATCAGGCTGCCGCCGATGGCGATGGCGACGGCCGTCAAGATCCACGCGGCGCTGAATTCAAATGCGAGTTCAAACTGGCGGCTGATGAGCGTCGACGCCGCCAGCGACAGCAGCATCCCGGCGATGACGCCGAAGACGCCGATCAGGAAGGCCTCGCTCTCGATGGTGGTGATGATGAATGACGTCGACGCGCCGAGCGATTTGAGAATTCCGATCTCCTTTCGCCGCTCGGTGATCGTCGTGTACATCGACAGCAGAACAAAGATGGTGCTGACAAAAGCGCCGAGCCCGACCAGCACGCGTAGAAATGTGTTGAGCCCCGGGATGCGTTCCTGAGCGTCGATGATGAGGTCGCTCGTGAGATTGATCTTGTTGCCGGGCAGCGCCTCGTTGATCCGTGCGGCGACCTGCTCGACATCGGCGCCGTCCTTGACCTTGACGAGAATGTAGGTCGCCTTGTTGGGAGCCTCGAGCGCGGCCTGCATCGCGCCGAGCGACATCTTGATGCGCGAGCCTGACGGCGGCTCAAAGACGCCGACGACCTTGTACTTCTTTTCGCCAAAAAGCTCGATCTCGTCGCCGACACTCAGCTTGTCCTGCCGCACCTGGCGTTCATCGACGACGACCTCGTCGTCGGCCAGCGGCGCACGGCCTGCGGTCAGCCGCATACCGTTCATCCGTGCAAACGGCTCCCAGTCGACGCCGTCTATCTGCTGCACGCCCCAGCGGCCTTTGGTGCTCGGCGTGATGTAGCGGATGACGGGCACGACCGACTCGACGCCCTCGATCTCGAGCAGCCGCGGCACGTAGCCTGTGCTGACCGGCGTATTAGAGCTGTTGAGGTCCATCGCGCCGGGCCGCGTGAAGACGATCTCGGCCTTCCAGTTCGAGGCGCGGCGGGCCATGTCGTTCGTCATTCCGCGCGCGAGGCCGGTAAAGAGAACGACGAGCGTCACGCCAAGCGCGACGCCGATGATGCTGATCAGCGTGCGGAAAGGGCGGACGCGGAGGTTTGCGAAGACGAGTTCGAGCATTCGAGAGATCTATTTCAAAAGCCGTGCGTAGTCGAACCGTTTTGCCGCTTCGATGTCGGTAAAGAGTTCTCTGCGCCTTTGAAAATCTTCATACAGTTTGTCGTAGGTCGCAAGAAGGCGGTCGGTCGAGGCCTCGCGCGTATTGGCGCGGGCGGCGGCGAGAGCGTTCGCGATCTTTTTCTCGCGGAGCGAGTCGCTCCCGACGATCTCGCGGACCGCTTCGCTGAAAGCCCGCGCGTCGGGCTCGACGAGCCATGCGTTGTCGTTTGTCGCGTAACTGAGAATGCCGCCGCTGTTCGGCGCCAGCGTCGGCACGCCGGAGGCCATCGCCTCGAGCGGCGCGATGCCAAAGGGCTCGCGCGGGTTTGGATGGACAAAGACGTCGGCATTGGCGTAATAGCCGGCGAGCATTTCTTTGTCGAGGTGCCCGAGCAGGACGATCTTTCCTTTCGCACGCCGCTCGCCCTGCTCGCGGAGCCATTCGGCCTGCGGCCCGTCGCCGGCGACGACGAGACGGTAGTCGCGCGACGTGTCGGCCGCAAGTATCTCCATCATCTCGACGAGCAGGCCGATATTCTTTTCGGGCGAGATGCGGCCGGCGTAGAGCAATACGGCCGCGTCCTCGGGAATGCCGGCACGTGAGATCATTTCAGCGCGGATCTCGCGCGACCTACGCTCGGGCGAGAACTGGGCCGAATTCACACCGCGAGGCGCGACGTGGATCCGCTCGGCGATGGGCACGCGCGGCGCGGCGAATCTGCGCCACGCGGCGTTGAAGAGCTTTTTCGACAGCTTTGGATTCAGCCCGAGATCGACGGCGTCGTGAAACTCCTGCGCGGTGTAGACCGAATTCGCGATGTGATAGTCGAAGACCGGCAGCGTGTAGTTCGCGATGACGCGGCGGGCAAACCACCGGCCGCCGCCGCCGCTCGTCAGGAACGATCCGATGTTGTCGTCCATTCGCTCGGCCGAGAAGTGCACAAGCATCGGCCGTCCGAGCTGTTTGAACTTTCCGACGCGTATCATCGCGCCCATCATGCTCAGCGTGTACTTGTCGGTGACCTCGACGAGGTCGGGCCGCTCGGCGAGCATGATCTCGCGGATCTTTGAGTCGCCCGGCATATACTGCCACGGCATTATGATGCGGTAACGCTTGTCGAAGACCGGCGACTGCTTTGCGGGAATGTAGTAGATGCGCGCAAACTCGTTAACGTCCTCGACCGCCTCGGTCTCGCCCGGAACGATCAGTCGAACGTACCGGCGATGACGCTCGGCCGCCGCGAGCAGATTGTTGTACGAAGTGCTGATGCCGCCCGAACTCTTGTGATAGTAATTCGTCAGGTGGACGGAACGTATCGGTTGGCTCATAGAGAAAGGGCCGGAACTGCGGCGATCAAAATTCGTCGTCCTCGTCGCCGGCGTCAACGCGGCCTGAGCGCTCGGCACGGCGGCGCTTTTCGCGGACGGTCCAGACGAGCGGGAACGATATGAACTCGAGCGCGATCCACGGCATTCGCTTAAGGTCTCGCCACAGCGACTGCTTTGTCTCGTCCTTGACGAGCAGCACGCCGCGCCGCATCGCAAAAAGGTTAAAGACGGCCGAGATGATCGAGATCGCGACCGAGACGAGGATCGCCTTGCCCTTGCCTCGCGTGCCCGTCAGCGAATCGTAAATGCTCGAGACGACAAATTCGACGACGTGGCTGAACGCCGCGAGCACTAAAGGGATCGTCAAGACCGCGTGCCATGCCGGCTGCACGCGGCGAAACGCCTGGATGATCGCGCCGTTGACGCCGCCAAAGAGAATGCGAAACGCGGCCTGCGCGAGCATCGCCCCGACGGCATCGGCGACGCCGTGCTTCTGAAAAAGGTACGCCCAAAAAAAGATCGGCGCGCGCAGCATCGCGCTCAGCACGGCGGCCTTCCAGTTCCAGCGATAAATGACGGCCTCGAGCGGATGGCGGACGAGATGCCCAAAGACGCCCGCTATGCTCGTCTCTGAGGAGGCTGCGATCTCGGCGGCGGTAGCGTTCATCGATCAATCCTGCGGTGCACCGGCCGCGGTCTCGTCGAGCCGCGCGCCCGCGCGTGACCTGCGCTTGGCACGTTTGGCGTCGAGGAACGTCTTTGCCTCGGCGTACGCCCGATAGACCGTCTCAAAAACCGAATCCCAGGACCGCGTCGCGGCGAACGCGACCGACGAGCGTTTCATCGCGGCAAGCTTTTCGGGATGGTCCATCAGCTCGATCGAGTACCGCACAAATTCGTCGATGCTGCGGGCGACAAATCCATTCTCACCGTCGGTGACAAAAAATCGCGGGCCGCCCTTGTCGGTCACCAGGGCCGGCACGCCGGACGCCATCGCCTCCTGCGGGACGTTGCCGTAGGCGTCGGTCTCGGACGGAAAGACAAAGATGTCCATATTGGCATACGCCTCGGCAAGTGCCTCGCCTTCGAGATAGCCGGTGAATTCGGCCGTCCTCATCGTCCGCTCGAGGTGCTCGCGCTCGTTGCCCTCGCCGACGATCAGAAATTTGAAATTGGTGCGGCCCGACTCGAGCAGCCGGCTTTCGAGCTCGGCGAGCATGCGGACGTTCTTTTCGGCGCGCAGACGACCGACAAAGCCCAATCGCACGACGCCGTCGTTCACCGTTCGCTTCGACGGCGAGAAGACCGTCGTGTCGACGCCGCGGATCATCAGGCTCGCATCGCGTCCGGTGCCGCTCGTCAGGATGTCCATGATCTCCTGATTCGGGGCGAGTATGTGCTGCGGCATCTTGTAGTAGTAAACCGCGCCGCGCAGGATGCTGCTCTCGATAAAGCGGGTCAAGCCGCCGAGCGCCGAGGCCGGCATGAAGCTCAGCGACTTGGCGAGCCGACGCGTCGCAAACTCGTGCAGGTTGGTGTGCCACGAGCCGACCAGCGCGATATCCATCTTCCACGCGAGGTAGGCGCCGACGATGCTGACGTCGTTGAGACCGGTGATGTGAATGACGTCGGGCCGAAACTCTTCGAGCTGCTCACGTACAAAAGACGCGTGACGCTGAAACAGCGGGTCAAACCTCAGCGAATGGTCCATCGGGATCGACAGCGGCGAGCGCTTGAGCGAAACGAAGCGGATGCTGCCATCGTCGCGCACCGACGTCTCGGGACCGGCATGAACGCAGATCAGCGGCCAGCCGCGCCCGCCCGCGAAGCGGACGAGCCGGTTGCTCGTCATCGCTACGCCGTCGACCTCGAGAAATGAATCGGGAAAGAACGCGACCCGTAGTGGAGTGCTCACAACTCAACCTTACAACAATTGCCGGCAACTAGCGGAGCGGCCGCCGCAGCGTAAGAGAGAGGCCCACCGCGATCAGCATCAGAACCATCCCGTCCACGCCCCAGAATCGCAGCAGCTCGATCCTCCGGCCGCCGCCGTACGTCCAAAACACCTTGTTCGTCACCGCCCAGCCGATCACCTGCGACAACACGCCGAATGCCGCGAGAGAAGCGAGAGTCGCAAAGGCCCGGCGTCGGCGCACCATTCCGGCGATCTCGTCGGGCACAAAGGCGACGAAATCAAACACCAGCCGAGGCAGTCTGACGATGTCGCTAAGCAGCGAGCGGCTCTCGCGCTCGCCGACGATCAGTACGTTGCGGCGCATTATGTAGAGCGCAAAGAGCGACGAGAAGAGCGAGACGCAGATCGAACGAACGATGGCGATGTCGGTGTGGTCGTTGGTCGCCGTGACGTGAACGAACGTCCACTGTACAAAGTACTCGAGCAGGTGGCTCAAGAGCGGAACGACGAGCAGTATCGACACCATCGCCTTCCACACGGGCTCTACGCGCCTGAACTCCTGGATTAGAGCGCCCGTCAATCCGGCAAAAAAGAATCGAAACACGAACTGCAGCAGTGCGGCGCCGACGGCGAGCTTCAGGCTCTCGCGGCCGATGAGGTAGGTGATGAAAAAGATCGGTGCACGCAGCCCGCCGCTGAGAATGGCGCCCTTGTAATTCCAATGCCTGATAAAGAGGCCGGGGTCTCCAAGCAGATTGGCCCATGCGTCTCGAATGGTGTTGGGCGGGCTGACAGCGGGGATCTCGTCGAAAGTGATTTCCTTCATTTAACTACGATGCCGGGTGATAAAAGGGCCTTGTGTCAGATCTGCCGATAAAACTCAAAGGCGGGTACGCCCGCCTTTTCGTTCGCAGATCATTGATGTGACGCGAAGCGGGTCAGGCCGTTTCAGACGCAAGCTCGTGGGTGAGATCGCTCACGTCCGGCCGCTCAAATCTGGCCTTTGCGATGTCTCTCGGAACGCGGTCGACCGGCTTTCGCGTCAGCCGAAACACGGGCCGTGCCGCCGGGCTGCCGAGGACGCCCAGCGTCCAGATCGCCGCTCTCAGCCAGGTCGGTCCGCCGCGCTTCCAACCGTGCGTCGAGAGCGAGACGATCCCCTTGCCGTCGCCGATGTCAAAGAAAACGCGGTCAAACCAGCGCCGGCGGTGCTCCTCAAATTCCGGATAGTTCTTAAGGATCTGCGCAAACGAATGCAGCTGCCGCGACGCAAGCGGATACTCGTACTCGGGCATCAGCACCACCTGGCTGCGCTTGTCGACGCGGATCTCCTCGACAAACTCTTCAAAGGTCGCGGCGTCGGTAAGATTGATGACCGTGTTCGGGCTGCAGCCGTGGCGATCGCCGCCGGTCGCGATCGGAATGCCGAGAGCCTCGGCCATCTCGATCACCGCCTTGTTCTCCGACCAAGTTCTGAAGCCGTTGATCTCGAATGCGTGGATCCAGCGGCCGTGAAGGCGAATAAAGTCCTTGAGCAGCGCCTCGTGTCGCTCCTGGCCGACCATCTCGATGTCCCACAGCGGATGATTGAGTATCACCAGCACCTCGGGCATCTCGTTGAGCATCGCAAATACCTCGGCGAGGCGCTCGTTGTTGTGGTTCTCCTTGTTAAAGGTGTAGTCGAGCAGCGACCGCGTGATCTCGCCGGCGCGGTCGGGCGGCAGATTATGCACTCCGACGTGAAAAAACCCGAATTCGAAGGGAACGGTCCACTCCATCGAGATCGGTGCCCGTTCGCCTTTGTTCGCGGCGTTGACCTGCAGATTGGCGTCGATCGCGTCGTGGTCGGTCAGCGAGACGAGCGGGTTGAGGCCTGCATTCGAGATCTGTTCTTTTTCGATCTCGTAGACCTGATGCGCGTTGAGCGGCGGCGACCAATAAGCCGTCGAAAAATCGATCCCCTTTCCCTCGCGCGCGAGGTACTTTGCCTGTTCTTTTTTCCAGTAGTAGGAGATTATCGGGAGCTTTTCGGCGTAATGCGGGACAAAGTCCAGCATCTCTTTTGAATGTTCTGTGTGGCAGTGGAGAGAGACGCCGGTCCTTGCCTTGGCCGACAGATCCTCGTGCCGGCGCAAAATGTGCAGTCGCGTCTGTTCTAAGTTCATCTCTGTCTCCAAGATCAGGGCCGAATCAAAGTGAATACGCTATCAAATAGGCATTCGATTGTAAACGCGTAAGATGTCGGCGAATGCCCGGAGTGTTGCAGCCTTAAATCGGGGATCGCAGCCCCGGGATCGGCGGCGAAAATGATATCACGAAGGCAGCGGCAGCAAGGGCCGAAAGGTTCATAAAAAATATGTCACAAACACCGGCGACGCGGTGTTTTATCGCATAGAAACGCGGTTAATTCGCATCCACGTCGTAATGATCAGGAGTTCTTTATGAGTTGGTTATATTCCCTTGTCTTCGCCGGTATGCTCTTTGCGGGCGGGCCCGATCGGCTGCCGTCGGCAGCGGTCACGAATGTCGCTTCGCCTGCGCCGGCGGCCTCGCGCGACGAGACCGAAAGGATAGAGAGATCGTTTGCGATCAGCCCGAACGGCCGGGTGAGCGTCGCCAACGTGAACGGATCGATAACGGTCAACGCATGGGACCGCAGCGAGGTCCGGATCGTGGCTATCAAATCGGCCGACACCAAGGAGCGCCTGGCCGACGTAGAGATCAAGATCGACGCCCGGCCCGACCGCGTTGCGATCGAGACCGATCACGGCCGCAACGGGCAGGTCTGGCGACAGGCCGATCGTGTCGTGGTCGATTATCAGATCGACGCCCCGCGCGGAGCGGTACTCAACGAGATCGAGACCGTCAACGGCTCGGTGACGGTGGCCGACTTTACGAATGTCGTCAAGATCTCGACAGTGAACGGTTCGGTCAAGGCGACCAATCTGCGAGGGACCGCGAGCCTGTCGACCGTGAACGGCGAGGTCGCGGCCGACTTTGACCGTCTCGAGCCGGCGAGCAAGGTCAGCCTCAGCAGCGTCAACGGCCGCGTGAGCCTCACCATTCCCTCCGATGCCAATGCGACCGTCAAGGCCGATTCGGTCAACGGTCCGATCAGCAACGATTGGGGGCTGCCCGTCCGCAAAGGTCAGTATGTCGGTCGCGACCTCTACGGCCGGATCGGGTCGGGAGAGGTCCAGATCAAACTCGACAGCGTCAACGGCCCGCTCGCGATAAAGCGCCGCAGTGACGGGCGTTCGCTTAGTCCTGCCACCAATCTTCTCAATCAAAAGCCGGCCGATGACTGGGACGACGAGGCGGTCGCGGGCGGCGTCGAGCCAGGCGCGGTCGTCAGCGCGAGAGAACGCGCAAAGCTGCGGTCCGAAATAAGAAAGGCCCAGGCCGAGGTCAGACGCGAGATGGCCAAGGTCGATCGCGAAGCCCTCAAGCAGGCCGCCGCCGTGCTTGACGATAAAAAGATCGGCGAGCAGATCAGGGCCGGGCTCGAGCAGCAGCGCGCTGCGCTGGCCGGCGTCCGCGAGGCGATGTTCGCACCGGGCGTGCCGCGTGTCGTGTCAAAAAGCGGGACGTTTGCCGTCAAGGGAGTGCCGAAGATAACGGTCGAGGCCAAGGGCTGCTCGGTCAGGGTCAGGGGCTGGGACAAGCCGGAGGTCAAGTATGCGGTCACACAGTACTCGAGCCGGCCAACCGGCGCGCCGATCAACGTGAGTGACCAGCATTCTGACTCGGCAGTTACGATAAAGGTCCTGAATACGGCAGTCGAAAGCCCTCTCGGCGTGGGTCAGAGCGACCTGACAGGCACGCGGGTCGACGTCTTTGTACCGCGGCGGAGCAATCTGAAGATAAGCTCCGACGGCGAGATCCGTCTTGACGGAGTGACGGGCGACATCGAGGTCGCCGGGACCAACGAAGCGATCAATATCCGCGATTCGGGCGGCAAGCTGACGCTGTCAAATGTCGACGGCATCGCGAGGGTTGTCGGCTTTACCGGCGATGTCGAGGCCCGCAGCTCGGACGGCGATATCTATCTCGAAGGCGATCTTTCGTCGATCGACGCGCGCTCGGGCGACGGTGAGGTGATCCTCACGCTCCCCGAGAGCGCGAATCTAACCATCACTTCAAATACCGAAGTGCGGAGCGAAGGCCTACGGCTCGTCCGCAGGGAAGATGCCGCATGGCAGCTCGGCACCGGCGTCGGTCCAAAGTACAGATTCAATTTTAGCGAGGGCAGACTTGTCGTCAGAGGACTCGGACTGCTAGCGTCTAATTAGTCGCACGGGACGGCGGGGTGTAGATATCGCCCCGCCGTCTTTTTGTGAAACTTTGTGGCATTTCTCTCGTTCTTGTCACAGCGATCGGAACCCCTATTCATGCGTGAAATATGAAGCTGTTATTCAAATTCCTTGCACTAATACTGCTCTGCCTGCCGGCATCGGCTCAGACCGCCGGACCAAACCGCGATACGGTCGATGAAAGATCGCCGTCAAATTCAGGGCTTGTCGAAACCAAGACCGCCGGCGACGGCGAGCGACGCGGAAGCGTCGTCGTTCCCCCTGAAAAGGCAAGACCGATCTCGATCCCGAAGTTGTCGATGCCGATCACGATCGACGGTCGTCCCGATGAGGAGGTTTGGAAGCAGGCGGCCGTCTTCAAAGATTTTTACCAGACCAGTCCGGGCGACAACATCGCCGCCTCAAAGCCGACCGAGGTCTATATGATGTACGACGAAAAGCACCTGTACATCGCCTTCAAGTGCTGGGACGAAAAAGATAAGATCCGCGCCACGATCGCCAAGCGCGACGACGTCTTTGGCGAGGACAACGTTCGCATCTGGCTCGACACCTACAACGACCGGCGACGCGCCTACATTCTGGGCTTCAATCCGCTCGGCATTCAGCAGGACGGCATCTTTACCGAAGGCCGCGGCGCCGATTTCTCGGTCGACATCGTGATGGAATCAAAGGGCGTGATCGAGGATTGGGGCTGGTCGGTCGAGGTCAAGATACCGTTCAAGTCGCTTCGCTACGCCGCGGGAAAAGGAAAGTTTTGGGGCTTTAACGCGGCACGGAATATCGATCGGCTGAACGACGAATTTGACCAGTGGATGCCCGACGATCGAAACGTTTCAGGCTTTTTGATCAAGCACGGGAGGATCACCGGTCTCGACGAGATCAAGTACGAGCGCACGCTCGAGGTCGTGCCGAGCGTCACGCTGCGCGAGACCGGCAGGCGATTTCGTGCGCGAGAGGTGGCCGGCGGCCGCTTCGTCAATCAGCCGATCAAGCAGGACATCGGCGTCTCTGTGAAGTACACGCTCTCGCCGAACGTCACGTTGGACGCGACGTACAATCCGGATTTTGCGGAGATCGAGGCCGACGCTCCGGTCGTCACGGCCAACCAGCGCTTTCCGATCTTTTTTGAAGAGAAGCGTCCGTTCTTTCTCGAGGGCGTCGAGATCTTTCAGTCGCCGCTCCAGGTCTTTTACTCGCGGACGATCGTCGACCCCGAGTTTGCGGCGAAGCTGACCGGCAAGACCGGCAAGACGTCGTTCGGCTTTCTCGTCGCGTCGGACAAGGCTCCCGGCAATTACGAGGACGACGACATCAACGATCCACAGCGATTTGCGCGCGTCGGCGAATTTGTCGACAAGAGCGCGCTCTTCGGCGTGCTCAGGCTCAAACGCGACATCGGCAAAGAGAACAACGTCGGATTTTTTGCGACGTACCGCGGCTTTCCCGAGCAGCGCAATCTGCTCGGCGGCTTCGACGGGCGATTCAAGATAAACAGCAAAACGGTCTTCCAGTTTCAGGCCGTAGCGTCAAACTCGCGCCGATGCTTCTTTGATCCGGCGTTCGAGCCTTCGCTCGATCCCGCGCAGCAGCGGCGCAATCAGGAGATCTGCGGCGGCGGCTACAACGGCGGCATCTTTTTGCCGGGCAGCAGCTACCAGCGTTATCGAACGGGCAACGGCGTCGCGTACTTTGCAAACTGGGACTATACCGAGGAGACCAAGGGGTGGACCGTCGAGATCGGCGGACGATCGCGGGACTATCGTTCGGACGCCGGATTTACACGGCAGACAAACACTAATTACGTCTTCGGCGGCTTCCGCCTGAGCACGAAAACCAAGCCCAAGGCTCCGATCATTCGAGCGAGCTGGTTTAACAACGCCAGCATCAATTACGACTGGCAGGGCCGCTCGCAGGGGCTTGAATGGGGAACGAATCTCAACCTGAGTTTCCAAAATAACGCGTCTCTCAACATCAACGCCGGCATCGCCTACCAGCGGGTCTTTGAGGAGGAATTCGGTCTCAAGCGAATGCCGACCCGGCCCGCCTCCGGCGCGTTTTACGGTAATTCGGAGCGAACGGCATATCCGGCCTGGATGAGCGCGAGCTTTAATAAGCAGGTTAACAAAAAGGTGCGGTTCAACGTCTTCGTCGGAACGATCTTTAACAATATGGACTTCGATTTTGGCGCCGGTCGCGCTTTTCCGCGGGTCAGCCCCGCGGCGCTCGCGGGCGCGTCCCAACTCGATCCAGGCCCGGCACAACAGTACGATTTCGGCGTCGGCGCGGAATACAAGCCCATCAATCCACTGCGGATATCGTTCAGCTACAGAAAGAGCCGGCTCGTGCGGGACGACACAAAGCTCGAGGCGTTTGACTCAAACATCGCCACGCTGAAGTCGACGTATCAGTTTACGCGGTTCTTATTCACTCGCGTGCGGCTCGACTACGATTCGATCTCGTCGAACGTGAAGGGGCAATACCTTTTTGGCTGGAACCCGAATCCGGGCACGGCGTTCTACGTCGGCTACAACGACGACTTTAACTACAACGGCTTTAACCCGTTCACGTCCGAACGCGAGCCGCGGTACGCTCTCAACAGCCGCACCTTCTTTATCCGAGCGTCGTATCTTTTCCGCAAGAGCCTTTGATCCGACTCTTTTGATGCTCCTCCTTGCTGACTCAGGCAGCGGCCCCGGACGGTCGCTGCCCTTTTTGTCTTACCGACGCCTTCAAGATCAGGGCACAGGTGTCGGCGTGAGTTATCTCGCCGCTCAAGACCATTTCGACGGCCTTCTCAAGCGGCATCGTGATCCGCCGGATGTCCTCGGTCGATTCGCTCTCGGGCTCGCCGAAGTGCAGGCCGCGGGCGATGAACAACTCGGTCGACGAACGGCAGATCGCCGTCATCACCTCGATCCGCCCGAGCGAGACGAGCTCGTCCGCCTCGATGCCGAGCTCCTCTTTCGCCTCGCGGTGTGCCGCGTCGAGAGACGTTTCGTTCCCGTCGATCGAGCCGGCGATCGCCTCGATATTGTCGCGCTCGAGCGCGTACCGGAACTGCCGCGTCAGATGGATCCGGCCGTCGTCGTCGATCGGCAGCACAGCGACGCCCGGCTTGAGATCGATCGTCGCGTATTTGCCGTCGCGGCCGTCGGGCTCGACGACGTCGTCTTCGTTTACGGTAAAAAAGTCGTTCTCAAAAACGACCCGCGTACCTCGTTTGATCCAGTCCCCGATCTTCTTTTCGGTCATTCAGCGTCCCCCGGCTCGTTTGGTCAAAACGTTTGAATTGAGAATAACATTGGGGCATTTGCCGCTGTGGAAAAAAGTTCTTGTAAATATTCAGCCGGCCATGTATAAATATAAGCCGACAAACCGTTTCTTACCGCTTTTCACCCGTCATAAATGGAGGTCAAATGAAGTTAGCTAAAGGTTTATTGAGCCTTGTCCTCGCACTTTCGCTCGGACTCATATCGTTCGTTTCAATTCCGCAGATCACGGTCCACGCACAGGACGCCAACGCCGCGCTTCAGCGCGGCTACCGCACAGGATATTCCGACGGCTATATGGCCGGCTACCGCGACTCGATCGACAGTCTCTCTAAGGACCACACGCGTCACAACGATTACGCCGCCGCCTCGCGCGCCTATAACAAAGACTACGGTTCGCTCGAGGATTATCGTGACGGCTACCGGCAAGGCTTCGAGGCGGGCTACGACACAGGCTTCGAAAAGCGGGGCTTTGACTCGGCGGTCCCGGCCAACTTGACGAGACGGGCAGACGTGCCGTCGTCGTCGACTTCAAACATACCGGCGCCTGTCGAAGCGGGTCAGCCGGCGGCGCCGACGGTCGAATCTCCGCTTCAGCAGACGATCAGTTATCGTCCGGGCGGCAATGACGGATCGATCGTCATCCCGAAGGACGCCGAGCTCATACTCGAGCTGCAGGAGAACCTCTCGACGAGCGTCAATCGCGAGGGCGACAAATTCACCGCAAGGGTCGTCTCGCCGGTCGAGCTCAGCGGAGCGATCGTCGAGGGCCACGTCAACAAGATCACCAAGCCCGGACGGATCAAACGGCGTTCGGAATTGGCGCTCTCGTTTGACCGCATCGTTTTGAGCGATCAGCGCTGGAGCAACTACAGCGGCACGCTGACCGAGGTGATGGCCGTCAAGGGCGACAACATTCGCCGCGTCGATAACGAAGGGACGGCGATCGGCAAGAGCACGATCAAACCCGATGCGGCCAAGCTCGGGGCCGCGACGGGAACGGGCGCCGTGGTCGGCGCGGTCGCCGGCGGACCGGTCGGCGCCGCGGTCGGCGCGGGCATCGGAGCGGCGTTCGGCGTCGGAGCGGTCGTCGTCGAGCGTGGCAAGCATATCTCGCTCAACGCAAACCAGCAGCTCCGCGTGCGGACGGCTTACGAGACCCGGATCAGATAGACCCTCGGCAAGTGTTCAACTAACGAAGCCCGCGGCCCTCTCGTTGAGAGCGCCGCGGTTTTTTATGGATAATCGCGGTATGCCGGTCGTCGCGCTGCTTACCGATTTTGGGACGAGCGACTACTTTGTCGCCGCGATGAAGGGAAGGATACTGTCGATCGCTCCGTCGGCGCAGATCGTCGACATCACTCACGACGTGCCGCCGCAGGACGTGCGCGCGGCGGCCTTCATTCTTCGCTCATGTTATAGAGATTTCCCGGCAGACACCGTTTTTGTCTGCGTCGTCGATCCGGGCGTCGGCTCGGCCCGGCGTGCGCTCGCAGTTGAGTTCGACGGCCGGAAGTTTGTCGCGCCGGACAACGGTCTGCTGACGTTCATCCTAAAACGCGGCGGGGCCGCAATACGCCATCTGAACAACACGGAACTGTTTGCCCCGAGCATCTCGAGCACCTTTCACGGCCGCGACGTCTTTGCGCCGGCGGCGGCGCATCTTGCATTGGGTGTCGCGATCGAAGACGCCGGACCGGCCGTGGACGGTCCGGCCCTGCTCGCCGAGCCTGAGCCGAGTATTTCTGACGACGGCCGCGTCATCGGTCAGGTCATCCACATCGACCGCTTTGGCAATCTCGTCACCAACCTGCTTCCCGCGCTCCTGACCGATGGCTCAGAACTGCGTGTCAGCGGGCGGACGATCTCGCGATTCGTCGATCATTACGCCGAGGCAGATCCTCTCGAGGTGATTGGCATCACAGGAAGCGCGGGGTTGATCGAGATATCATCCAATATGGGCTCCGCGGCCGACCTGCTCGGCGCTCGCGTCGGCGACGAGGTCGTGCTGACAGGCGGAAAAGTCGCCGAATGACGTGCGAAAGCGGGCATTCGGCTTGTCAGCGATTCGGCCGTTAGATAAAATCTCCTTTGCACTAAATTTAAGAAAATACAGGATAAAACATCAATGAGTAACACAGCAGGAACATCAGCCGGTGCCGCGGGACTCCGCGGCGTGGTCGCGGCCTCCAGCAGTATCGGCGACGTCAACGGCGAGCAGGGAATTCTTATTTATCAGGGATATAACATTCACGATCTCGCCGAACACTCGACTTTTGAAGAGGTCGTCTATCTCCTCTGGCACGGCCGCTTGCCCCGCCAGGCCGAGCTCGACGAGCTCCGTGAGCGGCTCCGTGCAAACTACGACATTCCGGCGCCGGTGCTGGAGATGATGCGCACCTTCCCAAAGGACGCCGATCCGATGGACGTGCTCCGCACCGCGGTGTCGTCGCTCGACTTTTACGACCGTGACGGACACGGCACCGATCGCGAGAGCGCGACGAATGCCGCGATCAAGCTCACCGGCCAGATCGGCACGATCGTCGCGGCGTGGGACCGCATCCGCGGCGGCAAGGAGCCGGTCGCTCCCGACAAGTCGCTGAGCATCGCCGAGAACTTCCTGTATATGCTCCGCGGCGGGAGGGCCGAGGCCGACGAGGTCCGCATCTTTGACGTCGCGCTGATCCTGCACGCCGATCATGAGCTGAACGCTTCGACATTTACGACGCGTGTCGTCGCCGGCACTCTCGCCGGGATGTACGGCGCGGTCACGGCCGGCATCGCGGCCCTCGCCGGCCCGCTCCACGGCGGTGCGAATACCAACGTGATGAAGATGCTCATCGAGATCGGCGAGATCGACAAGGTCGACGCGTGGGTCGATCAGGCACTGGCCGAGAAGCGAAAGATCATGGGCATCGGCCACGCCGTCTACAAGACCGAAGACCCGCGTGCCACATGGCTCCGCAAATTCGCCCGCCAGATGGGCGAGAAAAAGGGCGAAATGAAGTGGTTTGAGATGTCGCAGCGGATCGAGCAGCTTATGCACGAGAAAAAGGGAATGTTCCCGAATGTCGACTTTTACTCGGCTTCCACGTATTACCTGATGGGCATCCCGCTCGACCTCTACACGCCGATCTTCGCCGTCAGCCGCATCTCCGGCTGGACCGGCCACATACTCGAACAGTACGCCAACAACAAACTCATCCGCCCCCGCGCCGAATACATCGGCCCACGCGATCTCAAATACGTGCCGATCAACGAGCGGTGACGCGGTTCAGTCAAATAAAGCCGAATGGCCCCGAAGAGATTCGGGGCCATTTTTGGCTATGACGGTGAAGTTCACGTATGAGGCCGAGGATGTGCTGATGGACGATGCATCGGACGGCACGATCACGAAGTATCTCAACGGCCTCGGCATCGACAACAAGCTGCGGATGCAGGCGGGGTCGAATGCGAGCTACTTCCTCGCCGATCACCTCGGCTCGACGAACGGGCTGGTCGGGTCTTGAGAGGATCTCACGCCTACCGAGGATCTGGCGGCGTTGGCTCCTCGTAAGCGATTGCGGGCTTCAGCAAATTTCAGCCTTAGCGCCGACTACCAACGCCGCGCAGCCTCGCGCGGTGGGCGGCTAAGGGCTAGAATATTGCGTAACGTTTTCTGCCGAAATTTTCAAATCATCTTAAGGAGTCACCGCAATGAAAGGTCCGCTCGCCGCTGCTTTGTTGGCAGTGTTGGTTTTGCCTTCCGCTATGCTTTCGCAAACTGAAAAGATCAAACCGCCGGTTCCGAAGAAGGAACCAAAAGTTCTCAAGATCCACGGCTACGAGATCACCGACAACTATGCCTGGATGCGCGACCGCGATCCCGATAAAAAGGATCCCGAGATCATCAAGTATCTCGAGGCCGAGAATGCCTACACCGAGAGCTTTATGGGGCAGCACAAGGGATTTGTCGACTCGCTCTACAAGGAGATCCTCGGCCGCATCAAGCAGACCGACACGAGCGTGCCGTACAGGCTCGGCGGCTACTGGTACTTCAACAAGACCGAAGAGGGCAAGCAGTACCCGGTCTACTACCGCAGCAAGTCGAAAGACCTCTCGTCGCCCGAGCTGCTGCTCGATCAGAACGAGATGGCAAAGGGCTACAAGTACTTCGCGATCGGCGAATTCAGCCCGAGCGACGACGGCAGCCTGCTCGCCTTCTCGACCGACACGACCGGCTACCGGCAGTACACGCTTCAGATCAAAGACCTGCGGACCGGCCGGATGCTGCCCGATCGTGTCGAACGCGTTACGTCGGCCGAGTGGTCGAATGACGGCAAGTATCTTTTCATCGGGCAGGAAGATCCGGTGTCTAAGCGCTCCGACAAGATCTGGCGCCACACCGTCGGAACGGCGGATAAGAACGAGCTTATCTACGAGGAAAAGGACGTCCTCTTCAACGCCGGCGTCGGCCGCTCGCGCGACCGCAAGATGCTCTTTATCGGCTCGTACGCCAAGACGTCGCGCGAGTATCGTTACCTCGCGGCCGACGATCCGACCGGCGAATGGAAAGTCATCACGCCGCGCCGCGAAGGGCACGAGTACTCGGCCGATTTCGATCAGGGCGAGTTTTACATCGTGACGAATAAGGACGCAGAGAATTTCAAGGTCGTCCGCGCTCCGATGTCGGACCCGAGCGAAAAGAACTGGACCGATTTCATCCCGTACGATCCGGCGGTAAAGGTCGAGGACATAAGCTTTTTCAAGGACCACGCCGTCGTGTACGAACGCGAGAACGGCCTCGAGTACCTCCGCGTGCTGGATCGCAAGACGCGCCGGGCTCCGCTTCGCGTCGAGACGCCCGAAGACAATTACACGATGTCGCTCTCGTCCAATCCCGAGTACGACACGCCGATCATCCGCTATCGATATTCGTCGATGATCACGCCGAACTCGGTTTACGAGTTCGACTTCAAGACGCGCAAGAGCACGCTCATCAAACAGGACGAGATCCCGAGCGGCTACGACAAGTCGAAGTACGAGACGACCCGCGTCTGGGCCGTGGCCCGCGACGGCGTAAAAGTGCCGATCTCGGTGATGATGAAAAAGGGGACCAAGCTCGACGGCTCGGCGCCGATGCTGCTCTACGGATACGGCTCGTACGGCATTCCGATGACGCCGAACTTCTCGGTCGCGCGGCTGAGCCTCGTCGACCGCGGAATGATCTACGCGATCGCGCACATTCGCGGCGGTTCGGAGCTGGGCGAAAAGTGGCGGCAAGAGGGACGAATGTTCAAAAAGATGAACACCTTTAACGACTTCGTCGACTCGGCCAAATGGCTCATCGCTAACAAGTACACTTCGCCCGATCGACTCGTCATCCAGGGCGGCAGCGCCGGCGGTCTGCTGATGGGTGCGGTGATGAATCAGGCCCCGCAGCTTTTTAAGGCCGCGATCGTGCAGGTGCCGTTTGTCGATGTGATGAATACGATGATCGACGAGACGCTGCCGCTCACGACCGAGGAGTGGGTCGAGTGGGGCAATCCGCGCGACGATAAAAAAGCGTGGGACTACATGGTCACATATTCGCCATACGACAACGTCAAGGCGCAGCCGTACCCGAATATGCTCATCGAGGTCTCGCTCTACGACAGCCAGGTGCCTTATTGGGAAGGCGCGAAGTTCGCCGCAAAGGTCCGCGAGATGAAGACCAACGACAGCGTCGTGCTGCTCAAGACCAACATGGGCGCCGGGCACGGCGGTTCGTCGGGACGCTACGACCGTTTGAAAGAGGTCGCCTTCGATTACGCCTACGCTCTCGCGCAGGTCGGCATCACAAAGTAGCTTTGCTACGCGGCAAGCCGCTAATGATCAGGCAGACCCGATGAGGGCTGCCTGATCTTTTTTGCGTCTTGCGGGCTCGGTCAATTTGAACGGACCGTTCGGCGGATCTGACCGACAGCCCGCCTTTATGATCGGCCGCACTCTCATTTCCGGCGAATTTCGCCGCGAACACGCTGGCACGGGCGTTGCCAGCGACGCCGCGAGACTCCCGCTCTCAATATCATCCTTTCGAGGTTTAACTATGGTCCTCACCCGTTTTCGCCCGCTGCTCTCACGACTCGTGATACTGTCCGTGCTGGTCAGCTCGTCCGCCGCACTATTGCCGGTCGCGGGAGCCTCTCGGCCCTCGATGGATGTCGGGGGCTCGCCTGTTCGCTCGTCGACATACGATGCCGGATCCGGATTTTTGACGCTGTCAGACGACCCGTTTGTCGGCGATAAGCTCTCGCCCGATCTGCGCGGGATGGTCGATCGCCGAGCGGCCGCGACCGTCGATCTGATACTTCAATCGGACGACATTGAGGCTCCCGCGCTGCGCAGGGAACTGAGGGCTGCCGGAGCGTCGATCGTCTCTTCGGCGTCGAGCTTCAACATCCTTCAGGTCAAGATGCCGCTCGCCTCGGTCGAGAAGCTCGCCCGCAGCGAGCATGTGCTGCACCTCTCGCTCGATCTCGAGACCAAGTCGTTAGGTCATATCGAGACGACGACCGGCGTCGCGGCGATGCGGGCCGTCAAAGGCAACTCGACGCTCGACGGCACGGGCATCGGCATCGCCATCGTCGATTCGGCGATCTACGCCGGGCATGACGAATTCACCGGCCCGACCGGAGCCTCGCGCATCGTTCGACAGGCGGCGTTCGAGACCGGCGGCAGCGAGGATCTCTACGGCCACGGAACGCACGTCGCCGCCATCGCGGCAGGTCGCGGCGGCAAGGCCGGCGACCCGATCTCGACGAGCATCCTGAAGGATTACCAGGGCATCGCTCCCGGGGCCAACATCATCGCGGTCCGCGTGCTCAGCGACACGGGCACAGGCTCGAGCGCACGGCTCATCAGCGCACTCGACTGGATCTACAAAAATCGCAAGACCGGCAACATCCGCGTCGTCAATCTCAGCCTCGGCACGGCCGCCGTCGAGACCTGGCGAAACGATCCGCTCTGCCGCGCCGTGCGTACGCTGACCTCGGCCGGGATCGTCGTCGTGGCGGCGGCCGGCAACGACGGCAAGAATGTGCTTGGTCAAAAGGTCTACGGCACGATCCATTCGCCGGGCAACGACCCGACGGTGATCACGGTCGGCGCGGTAAATACCTTCGGCTCGGACGCGCGTTCCGACGACGGCATCGCGACATACAGTTCGCGCGGGCCCACGCGTTCGTACTACACAGACGCATCCGGCATAAAGCAATACGACCATCTCGTTAAGCCCGACCTCGTCGCGCCGGGCAACAAGATCATCTCGGCCCGCTCGCGCGTCAACGTGATGGCGACGCTCAACCCGACCCTCGAGGTCCTCAACGACGGTCTCGGTCCGGCGACGCAGCTGATATACATGTCGGGGACGTCGATGGCGACGCCGGTCGTCTCGGGAGCGGCGGCGATCTTGCTGCAGGCCAACCCGTATCTCACGCCAAACCTCGTAAAGATGATCCTGATGTACACGGCGCAGCCGCTCAATGGATTCAATCATCTCGAGCAGGGGGCCGGCGAGATCAATATCGAGGGAGCGGTCAGGCTCGCAAAGCTCATTCGCAAAGACCTGACAAACGCGACGCCGCTCGGCACGCCGCTCCTCACTTCAAGGCTTCCCGTCGAGCAGTCAACCATCGCGGGACAGACGATCAACTGGTCGCAGGGAATGATCGTCAATCAGGGCTACGCGGCCGGCCGCGATCTCATCGCCAAGTATCAAAAGGTCTACGGTCTCGGCTACACGCTGAGCGACGGGCTGCTGATCAGCGACGGCCTTTTGATCAGCGACGGCCTGCTTATGAGCGACGGGCTGCTGCTGAGCGACGGGCTGCTGATCAGTGACGGCCTGCTGATCAGCGACGGAGCGCTCTTTTACGACTACAGTTCGACATTCGCGAGCGGTCTCCTGATCAGTGACGGCCTGCTGTTGAGTGACGGGTTATTGATCAGCGACAGCTTCCTGCTGACCAACGGCGTCCTGTCTCCCGGCGGGCTCACGGTCGGCGTGCCGGTACTCATCGGAGGCGACGGGATACTTGGGATGAACTGACCGCACAGCCGTCTAGACAAGATCGACCGGACGCAGCCGGGCGAGGGCCGTCGAGCTCTCGCCCGCTGCGTGCCTGGACCGCGGCTTGAGGACGCCTGCGGGTCCGAAAAAAATTACTTTTAACTCCTCGCCCGCGCTCGCTATAATGTAAAGGCCTCGCGGCCGCACGGTCCTCTCTCCGCATACCTGCTGACCGGCCGCACCGTTCGACGCATTTGATCACCTCGCTTAATGGAAAAAAAAGAAACGGTCGCCGATCTTTGCCTGCTGGCCCTGCTGCCGGTCGGCATCGCCGCTGTCGTTTGGGCGTGTCTCAACTTTCCGTCCGAACGCCTCGACTGGCAGCTCGGCATTTTGACGATCGTCACCGTTTTTTTCAGTTCCTACCTGCAGATCCAACTTCCGAGGGCCAAGATCCACATGACGACCTCGGACGCGATGGTGATCCTGGCGATGCTCTGGTACGGCGGCGAGATCGCCGTCCTGCTGACGACGCTCGAGACAGCGTTCACGAGCACCGTGCTGCGCGCTCAGGGGACACGTATGCGCGTCAAGACGGCCGTCGTGAATGTCGTCGTCGCGTGCGTCACGGTCTTTGCGACGACGGGCATCCTGCGCCTGCTCTTCGGGCCCGTGCCCGACGTGCTCACCAGCGGAGATGTGACCAAGTACGTTTGGCTGCTCGCGACCATGGCGGCATCGCTCTTTTTCTGCAACTCGATCTTGCTGTCGGTCTTTGTCGCCAGCCGGACCGGTAAGCGGATCACGACGATCTGGAACGAGTACTGCCTCAACGCCTTTGTGCTCTACCTCAGCGGGGCTGTCCTGGCCGGCATCACCGCCAAGGCGACGCAGCAGATCAACTGGCTGCTGTTTGCCGCGGTGGCGGGATTCTTTGGATTTGTCTATCTCACATATCGCCGGTACATCCGCGACATAAAGCAAACCTCGGCGCTCGCCGAGCAGGCCGAACGCGAACGCGCCGAGCAGGCCGAACGCCACGTCAAAGAGCTCGAGCACTACGTAATGCAGCTCGAGGAGAGCGGCGAGGCTCTGCGCGAGAGTCACGAGCGGCTGCAACACGCCGCGTATCACGACGCGCTCACAGGCCTGTCAAATCGCAATTACTTTATCGAGCGGATCGACTCGCTGCTGGCCGAGCGCCGAGACGGCAACGAGGCGTTTGCGCTGCTGTTTCTCGATCTCAACCGCTTCAAGACCATTAACGACAGCCTCGGTCACGCGCTCGGCGATCAACTCATCAGGGACGTCGCGGCGCGGCTCGTCGCGGTCGCCGGCGAGCGGAATGAGGTCGGCCGATTCAGCGGGGACGAGTTTGCGGTGCTGCTGACGGGAGCCAACGTCTCCGAGGCCGTCGCCCTTGCCGAGAGCATCGCAGACGAGATCGCCCGGCCCTTCGAGCTCTCGGGGAGGCAGGTCTACACGAATGCCTGCATCGGCATCGCCCTCGGCACCGCCGTCTATAAATGCGCCACCGATCTGCTGCGCGACGCCGACATCGCGATGTACTGCGCCAAAGACAATAAGCGCACATACGTCATCTTTGACCACGATATGCACGAGCGCGCCGTCCGGCTGCTCGAGCTGGAGACGAGTCTCCGCGATGCCGTCGACCGCGGCGAATTTGAGGTTCATTACCAGCCCATCGTAGGTCTGCGAGACGGGCGCGTTGCCGGCTTTGAGGCTCTCGTCAGATGGCGTCAGCCGGACGGCAGCTACATTCCGCCGCCTGACTTTATTCCCATCTGCGAAGCGAGCGATCTGATCGTGCCGCTGACCCGCCTGATACTCGTCGAGTCGTGCCGCCAGGTGGCCGAGTGGAACCGCTCGAGCGTCGGCGAGCCGCTCTTTATCAGCGTCAACATCTCGAGCCGCCATATCGACCGCGCAGAGATCGTCGAGCACGTCGCCGCCGCGCTCGAGGAGTCGAGACTGCATCCCAGCTGTCTCAAGCTGGAGATCACGGAGACGGCGGTGATGGAAAACGCCGAAGCCGCGATCGAGCTGCTCGAGCGGATCAGGCGGCTCGGCGTGCAGATCAGCATCGACGACTTTGGGACCGGATATTCGAGCCTCTCGTACCTGCACCGCTTCCCGATCGACACGCTCAAGATCGACCAGTCATTCGTTCGGTCCTTGGGCCGGAGAGAGGGTGACGGTGAGATCGTTCACACGATACTTACACTCGCTCGCGGGCTAGGTCTCAGCGTCGTGGCGGAAGGGATCGAGACCGTCGAGCAGCTCGATCGTCTCAGGATGATGGGATGCGATCTCGGTCAGGGCTATCTCTTTTCAAGGCCCGGAACGGCCGATGTAATCGCGGAATTTCTCAGCGCGTGCCGGGCGAATGGCGACCGGATCACGATCGAGCGATCGAGCCTGGACCCGGCGCGCGTCGATCAGTTGACGCTGGCCGGATGATCTGATGTGCCGGTCTCACACGGCAAAGTGTGCCGGCCGGGCCCCGAGCGGATGTTCCGACTCGTATCGCGAGCCCATATTCAGCAGCATCGCCTCGCTCCAAAAGTTTCCGACAAGCTGGGTGCCGATCGGCAGTCCCTCGCTCGAGAGGCCGCACGGGACGCTGATCGCGGGCACGCCGACGAGATTGGCCGAGACCGTGTAGATGTCGCTCAGGTACATCGCGATCGGGTCGTCCGACCGCTCGCCGATCTTGAAGGCAACGCTCGGCGACGTAGGCGTCAGTATCGCGTCGCACTTCTCGAACGCCCTCGCATAATCCTGCCGCAGCATCGTCCTGACCTTTTGCGCCTTTGCGTAGTAGGCGTCGTAGTAGCCGCTCGAGAGAACGTAGGTGCCGAGCATTATGCGTCGCTTGACCTCGGCGCCGAAGCCCTCCTCGCGCGTCTTGAAGTACATCTCGCGCAGCTCGTGCGCGCCCTCGGCTCGGAAGCCGTACCTCACGCCGTCGTAGCGTGCGAGATTGGACGACGCCTCGGCCGTCGCGAGAATGTAATAGACGGCGATGCCGTATCTGGCGTGCGGCAGCTCGACGTCGACGATCTCGCAGCCCATCTCTCTGAAATCGTCGATCGACCTTTCGACGGCCGCGAGCACGTCGTGCTCGACGCCCTCGCCAAACAAAGCGCGCGGCACGCCGATACGCTTGCCCGAAATATCGTCATTCAGCGTCGCCGAATAATCCGGCACCGGCATGTCGGCCGATGTCGCGTCGCGCGGGTCGCGGCCCGCGATCACGCCGAGGACGCCCGCGACGTCTGCCGAGGTCTGGCCAAAGATGCCGATGTTGTCGAGCGAGGACGCAAAAGCGACCAGCCCGTAGCGAGATATGCGGCCGTAGGTCGGCTTGAGGCCGACGACGCCGCACAGCGACGCCGGCTGGCGGACCGAGCCGCCCGTTTCGGAGCCGAGCGAAACGCGGACGACGCCCGACGCGACCGCGACGGCCGAGCCGCCCGAGCTGCCGCCCGGGACGCGCTCGACGTCCCACGGATTGCGCGCGATGCCGAAGGCAGAAGTCTCGTTCGACGAGCCCATCGCAAACTCGTCCATATTCGTCTTGCCGACGACGATCGCTCCCGCAGCGTGCAGCCGCTCGATCGCGGTCGCGTCGTACTGCGCCTTGTAGTTGTGCAGGATGTGCGAGCCGCAGGTGGTCTGCATCCCCTTGGTGCAGATGTTGTCCTTGATCGCGATCGCGACGCCGTGCAACGCCCCGCCGCCGGCTCCGGCGTCGAGCTGCCCGGCGCGCTCGAGAGCCGCGTCTCGCTCGATCGAGAGAAATGAATTGAGCGTCGGATTAAGCCGCTCGGCCGCATCGAGCGTCTTTTCGATTTGAGAACGGATCGTCATAGTCACTTTCCTGATACGCTGTTTATCAGCCACTTGTCGTCGCGCTCGACGGCCTCGACGGTCACCTCGCGCTGCAGATTCTGGTCGTTCGCACGCCAGTAGAGATTGACGACCACATTCGCCCGGCCGGCTGCCTTGGCCTCGCACGCTCCGAGCTGGAACGCCTTTGGATAATCTTCGGACCTCGTAAAGTAGTCGAGGGCCCCGGCCGGCGCGGCCGCGAGCGACGTGTAGAGTTCGTCCGTCAAATAGCGGCGCCGGGCCTCGAGATTCTCGCCCGACGGCGTCATATCGCCGCCGATGTGAAACGCATAGAACTGCCGTACCGACTCGCGGGCCGCAAGACACGATCGATCTTGGATCACCGGGATGCTGCAGCCGGTCGCGACGACGAGAGCGATGATCAGCAGACAAGAAGTGGTGAACACCGGGCGACGAACTGCATTCATTTTGCCCGTTCGGGATCGCGACCCGTTGAACGCGATCGCCGTCATAGGACCTTAGGTACCTGGAAGTGTCCGGCGACGGCCGACGGTGCCTGCTCGAGCGCGGCCTGCTGGCCGAGCGGCTCGTGCGGAATGTCGTCGCGGTCGGCGTCGGTGGCTTCGCCCTCGGCGGTCAGCCCGCCGATCGCAGGCTCGACCGAGCCGGTGTCGAGCTCGTTGAGCTGCTCGACGTAGGCGACGATATTTGCCATCTGCGGCGTGTAGATCGCGACCTCCTCGTCGGAGATCTCGAGATGAGCGAGTTTGGCTACCTTTCGAACGTCCATAAAAATTCAGTCCTCGCGGCCATCGAGCCGCGCTTCGCGGGCGATGCAGCTGCCGGCCGCGAGCAAAAACTTTCTTCGCATCTCAGGGTCGCTGATCGCGACCGCCGCACGCCTGAGCTCGGGCGTGACCGCCGCCTCGGCCGCCTCGAAGGGGTCCTCGAACGGCGTGCGGAGATTTACGGCAGAGACCGCGGCCGCGTCCTCGACGAATTCGATAAAGGTGACCGACTCGCCGCTGAGCAGGCGGTTGATCTTAAAGACCAGCTCGCCTGCGAGGTCCTCGAGGTGTCGCTTCCAGGCCTTGCCGGCGACGGCGACCGTCAGCCTTGAATTTTCGATCGCGACCGGGACGGCGTGCTCGTTGATCCCGTCGCCCGCGGCCCGGCGCCATGCCGCGAAAACGATCGTCTCGCGGATCTGCTCGTCGTCGCCAAAACGCTCGAGGATCGCCGGCAGGGTCTTGAAAAGCTCGTCCATTGGAGTTTGCCGCGGCTAACTTTTATCATCTTAAACGACAAGATATTCAAATGCTAAACGAAGCTTCTTCAACGGTTAAACTGCCTCGACTGATACTCGCCTCGGGCAGCCCGCGTCGGGCCGAGATACTCAATTCGGTCGGCTGGGAGTTTGAGAAGCTCGTGCCCGACGTCGACGAGTCGCTTGTTGACGGCGAGAGTCCCGAGGATTACGTCCGCCGGCTCGCCGCCCTCAAGGCTGCTGCTGTCGACGCGGCGGACCTCGGCGAATGCTGCGTGCTGGCGGCCGATACGACGGTCGTCATCGACGAGCATATTCTCGGCAAGCCGGTCGATCTGGACGATGCGCGGCGTATGCTGCGGATGCTCGCCGGTCGACGGCACGAGGTGCTGACCGGCGTGGCAGTGCGCTTTCGCGGCGATCTCGAGGTCGGACTGCAGCGCACGGGCGTGAGATTCGCGCCGATGAACGAGGCCGAGATCGAATTTCTCGCGCGCGAGGGCGACCCGCTCGACAAGGCCGGGGCTTACGCCGTGCAGGCACAGGCCGCGCTGTTCATCGAGGGCATCGAGGGCGATTACTGGAACGTCGTCGGGCTGCCGATCAATCTCGTCTACCAGCTAGTGAAAAAGGCGGAAGCCAAAACGGCCTCCGCCCGATGAGTTTTAATTGTGCGGGCGATCACGCCTCGCCGAAAATCACTGCAGCAGTTTATCGACCGTCCGCGAGATCGTGATGGTGATATCCGTCTTTGGGTCGATGCCGCCGAGGGCCTCGCCGACCTGGCTGCCCGACTTGTCGATTATCACAAAGGCCGGGATCTGGTCGAGGTTGTATTTTTTCATCACGACACCGCCGTCCGGATCGCGCAGCACCGTGACGCCGAGCTTGTTTGCGGCCGCAAACTTTCGCACGTCGTCATCCGTCGCGAAGTTGCGCGAGCGGGCCGAACTGGAGTCAGTCGAGACAAAGTAGACCACGACGTCCTTGCCCGTATAGCGCCGGGCGAGCGTGTTGGCAAATTCGGCCTGCTTTGCCGAGAGCGGCAGCCAGCTCGCGCCGATCGCGAGGATCACGACCTTTCCACGCTGGCCATCGAGGTCGACGCGCGAGCCGTCGAGCGACGTGAGCGTCGTCTGCGCGGCGGCCGACAAGGCAAGGACGACCGATACGATCGCGGCTGCGGCAAAATGTCTCATGCTTTTCATATTATCGCGACGGGCGGCCTTGACCTGTCCCCGTCGACAATTTAGATGCAGGTTTGGTGCCGGCTACTGCCCTCGATTAAGCACGACGTTGTCGATCAGGCGCACTTCGCCGACGAAGGCGGCGACGGCGATGAGCGTCTCTTTTTCGCCGATCTTTTGAACGGGCCGGAGTGTTTCGGCGTCGACGATCGCGATGTAGTCGATGCGGACGATCTCGTCCTCGGCGAGTACCTGGCGGATCAACTCGGTCAGCGTCGCCGCATTGCGCTCGCCTCGTTTGAATGATGTCTTTGCCTCTCGCAGCGCACGGTATATCACCGCGGCCCGACGCCTCTCGTCCTCACTGAGCAGAGCGTTGCGCGACGACATCGCGAGGCCCGACTCTTCGCGGACGGTCGGCACGACGACGATCTCCATCTCAAACCCGAGATCGCGTGTCAGACGCTTGACGACGGCCACCTGCTGGGCGTCCTTTTGGCCAAAAAAGGCGAGCTCGGGCCGCACCGTATTGAAGAATATTGTGACGACCGTCGCGACGCCGCGAAAGTGCCCGGGACGCGATGCTCCCTCGAGCGTCTCGGTTATGCCCTCGACATCGACATAGGTCGCAAAGCCCTCGGGATAGATCTCGCTCTCGTCCGGCGCAAACAAATAGTCGACGCCGATATCGGCGAGCATCGCCGCGTCCGCGGTCAGGTCGCGCGGGTACTTTTCAAGATCTTTCTTGTCGTTGAACTGCGCCGGATTGACGAATATCGAGACGACGACCGCGTCACACCGCGTGCGAGCTTCGCGCACGAGCGCGAGATGGCCCTCGTGCAGGGCTCCCATCGTCGGCACAAATCCGACAGTCTTGTTATCGCGGCGCAGCTTGCGGGCGATCGAGAACATTCGCTGTCGGCGGTTGATGATCTCCATTGAAGCGTTGCGGCGACGGATTATTCGGCGCTTTTGAGCTCGGCGACGGTCTCCTTTGTCAGACCGTACGACTCCGCCTCGCTTGGGTACGCCCCCGATTTGACGTCGGCCGACCAGCGCTGGACGGCGTCGGTGATCGTCTCGCGAAGGTTTGCGTACTGCCTGACAAAGCGGGGCAGGCGGCCGAAAGATAGCCCGACCATATCGTGAAAGACGAGCACCTGAATGTCGCAGTCAGGCCCGGCCCCGATGCCGATCGTCGAGATCTGAAGTTCGTTGGTGATGATCGCCGCGACCTCCCGCGGGACGAGTTCGAGGACGATCGCAAAGGCACCGGCCTCTTCAAGAAGTTTCGCGTCCTCGATCAGGCGTTTGGCCTGCTCGGCCGAGCGGCCCTGCACGCGGTAGCCGCCGAGCTTATAGACCGACTGCGGCGTCAGGCCGATATGCGCGACGACAGGGATCTCCTCGTCGACGAGGCGTCGCACGAGGTCGACGCGGTTGCGGCCGCCCTCGATCTTGACGGCCTCGGCTCCGCCGTACTTCATCAGCCGGAGCGCATTCTGCACGCTCGTGTCGGCGTTGACGTGATAGCTGCCGTACGGCATATCGGCGACGACCATCGCCCGCTCTGTGCCGCGCTTGACGGCGATGCAGGCCGACGTGATCTCGTCGAGCGAGACCGGAATGGTGTTTCCGTACCCGTGAATGACGTTGCCGATGCTGTCGCCGACAAGGATGATGTCGACGCCGGCCTCGTCGATGATGCGGGCTGTCGGGTAATCGTAGGCGGTCAGGCAGACGAGCTTTTCGCCTCGTTCCTTTGCGGCCCGGATCGCAGGCAGATAGACCTTTTCCGGACGGTCAGGTTGCAGGTAAGCCATAGATGCCGTTAAGTCTAGCCCCTCGGGCGGGGCCAAGTCTAGCCGATCAGCGCCGGCGAAACGTCGTGCCGAGCGCCCGGGTTCCAGCGCGACACCTGGCCCGTATCTCCGCACTCGCCGAGCAGCTGCTGGATATCTTTTTTGAAGACGGGATGGACAAAGCTCGGGGCGATCTCGGCCATCGGCACGAGGACAAACCGTCGAAGGTGCAGACGCGGGTGCGGCACCGTCACAAACGGCGTCTCGATCACCTGCCGTCCAAAAAACAGAATGTCGAGGTCGATGGTTCGCGGCTTCTTGAGCGACTTGTCGCGGCGGCCGAGCACGTACTCGATCCGCAGGAGCCGGGCCATCATCTGCGACGGCTTGAGGTCTGAGCGGACGCGGACCTCCGCCGCCATATTCAGAAAGCAGGCCGCGTCACCGCCGAGCCCGATCGGTTCGGTCTCGTAGATCGCAGAGAGTTTGGTCACATCAAAGCTCGCCTCGAGCAGGCCTCGCACGGCCAGCAGCAGATGGCCCGCCCGATCGCCGAGATTAGAGCCGAGTCCGATGTATGCGGTGATGTGGTCGCCGAACACTTTAAGCTTCCTAACAATTAATCGACACCCCGTGGTTTGTCAATAAATCACGCCCGCGAGACGGCATTTACATTTGCGGGCCGCGATGCTTCAATAAAGCCAGCAGCAGTTATTTGGAAACCAGAAGCCGGCCGCTTCTTATCTCGGCCGACTCGGGCGGGCAAGCCGCGTGGCCGTCTCTACAAAATTTCACGCCGCACACCGATGGCACGAAAAAAATTTCGCCGCAGCCCTCGTTTTGACACTCCCGAAGATCGTTCCTTCCAGGAATATCTCTCGAATCAGCCCGCGCAGATGACGACGCGGTCCGAGCTGCTGCGGCTCATCCGCGGCGGCGAAGACACGTTCCTCGAGCTCAAAGTAAAGCTCTCAAATTCAGAGCGCATCGCCCAGGGCATCGTCGCCCATGCCAATACTGCGGGCGGGATGATCATCTTCGGCGTCAACGACCAGCTCCGCATCGAGGGCGTCAGCAATCCCGAATGGGTACAGGAAGAGCTAGTCCGCATCTGCCGCGAAGAGATCGTGCCGCCGCTGATCCCGATACTCGACGTCGTCGCCTTCGACAGCGGCAAGCGCATAGTCGCGCTCGAGATCGAAGGGAAACGCAAGCCTTACCGAACGCGCGAGGGCCGCTTTTACATCCGCTTCGGCGCCGAGAAAAGAGAGGTCGCACGCGAGGAACTGTCAGCCTGGCTCGACGAGCTGCGGCCGCTGACATTCGAAAATATTCCGCTGCACGACGTATCAGAGGACGACTTTGACGACGGCCTGCTGTGGAGCTTTGCGAACGCCTTCGAGGACAACACGCTGAATACGTACCTGTACCAAACGAGCGACTTTCTGCGAAAGGACCTGCTACTCGCGGTCGGCAACGCGGACGAGTTTTTTCCGACCGTTGCGGGCGTACTGCTGTTTGGAAAGAACGAACGCGTTCCCGAGATCATTCCGCGTTCAAAGGTGACGGTCAATCGCTACTCCGGCGATAACGGCTCGGCGCAGCTCGTCGAGCGTGTCGAGATCAACGGCAATATGCTCACGCAATACGAGTCGATCCTCGCCTTTATCGATCGCTACGTCGATCTGTATAAGACGCGGCCCAAAAAGACGCTGCGCCTCGTCGGCGGCACCGAAGGCGAGCCGGTCAGGGCGCGTGCTAGATACCATCACTACTCGATCTGCGAGGCCGTGATCAACGCGCTCATCCATCGCGACTTTGCGCTCCGCGAGATCCCGACGCGAATCTCGATCTACGACAATTCGATCGAGTTCATTAACCCGCGGCGCACGAGCGGATTTTCGCCGCCGGCGTCGCGCGCGATCCGCTACGGCATCACGCAGCGATTGAATCCGCAGATCGCCGCGATCTTCACACGTCGCGAATACGGCGTCACGGCCCCGCACGGCGGCCTGCCGATGATCCTGCGGCAGTCGCACAATTTCTCGGGCAAACGTCCCGAGATCTATATCACTAACGATGAGTTCAAGCTGAAGATATACGGGAGCTGAAATGTGTCACCAGCCCGCACGGTGACCGTAGCCCGCACGTCAGCAAGGGCTCAACGTCAATACGGTCCCACGCGGTCGACATATACGACGCCGCCGACTCTCCGGCACGAGCCCTCACTAACGTGCGGGCTACAGACGGCGGGCTGCCGACAACAGGATTTATTTCGACCAATGCCGATCTTACGAAAACGTGAAATAGAGAATCTGCAGCAGCTCAGCGGCGAGGAGCTCGAGGCGTTCCTCGACCGCCTGCCGGCCGGGCACGAGACGATCAGCCGGATGCTCGACTACATCGAGGACGAACTTTACGACTCGGAATGCAGCGACACGCTGCACCACGCGATGAAGTTCATGATGGACAACCGCCTCGACTTCCCAAAACTCACAAGCTGGCTCAACAACAATTGCGGCTACTGCGACTGCAAGGTCATGGCCGAGATCGCCCCGCAATGGCGGGCGAAGTTTGGCGACGATTAGCGCGGCCGATCGGTCGTTTTTAACTGCACTCCGCAGTCGACGCCGAGAATCATAGGCTTCACCGGAGGCTATAAAGTTTATGGACTCATCATTCAGGCGATTCGGACAGAATAGGGCAAACGAAGGGGAATATGTTTAAATCCAAGTCCGCCGTGTTCGGAGCGATAATGTTGTTCATTATCCTCACGGGATTGATTCTGACATTAACCCGTGTGCGTGAAGAAACCAGCTCCGCGTTGAGCGACTATATTTCAATTATTGTTAACCTGGCTGCTATCGCTAGTGTGTTTGGGTTGGTCGGTTTGGTGCTCAGACGCTCAAAAGGCAGGCGCCTAAGAACTGAGATCGCGGATTGGAAGAATGTACGCGACCGTGGCACATGGTCGTTTCTGAAGGAGCTGGGGCTTCTCAATACGATCCTGACTGTCATCCTGCTTGTACCAATATTTTTTGTGCTGGGTGGGTCGACGGTTCTGACTGCGATTCTTTGGACCTTACTTTTTATTGATTGTTTTGGCCGGAGGGCAGATGGCGATCGGTTTATCGTTATGGGGCTTTAAGGAGCGAGAATACGAACGATATCTGCAACAGGGCGCGCGTTCAAACGAATTAGAAAACCACATCTTGGACAGCAGAGCACCGATCAGGCAGGACGATAATCGGCGGCAAAAGTTACAAAACTAATCCGATCACTCACGGGATCGCCCAACGCGTCGGACC
Organism: Pyrinomonadaceae bacterium; assembly: GCA_046313635.1. GTDB lineage: Bacteria > Acidobacteriota > Blastocatellia > Pyrinomonadales > Pyrinomonadaceae > OLB17. Next base: position 91,092 of record JBKBYA010000004.1, read on the forward strand.
CGACCCCTCTATTCTTCGATAAGCAACCCTCTCAGATATTGCCCAGTGATGGACCGTTTGTTTTTCGCGATCTCTTCAGGTGCTCCGGTCGCGACGACCTCGCCGCCGCCGACGCCGCCTTCGGGGCCGAGGTCGATGACGTAGTCGGCGGTCTTGATGACGTCGAGGTTGTGCTCGATGACGACGAGGCTCGCGCCGTTGTCGATCAGTGCGCGAAACGCGGCGAGCAGCTTGTTGATGTCGTCGAAGTGCAGTCCGGTAGTCGGCTCGTCAAAGATGAAGAGCGTTTTTGTCTTGGTCTTTTGCGCGAGATGCGCGGCGAGCTTGACCCGCTGCGCTTCGCCGCCGCTCAAGGTCGTGGCCGATTGGCCGAGACGCAGGTAGCTCAGACCGACTGCCTCGAGCACCTTGAGACGCGAGACGATCTTGTTTACGTCCTTGAAGAAAAGTATCGCTTCCCGGATCGTCATCTCGAGCACGTCGTGAATGCTGTGACCCTTGTACTTGACGTCGAGGATCTCCTGCTTGAAGCGCATCCCGCGGCACTCCTCGCAGGTCAGCTCGACGTCTGCGAGAAACTGCATCTCGATCGTCACGACGCCGCTGCCCTGGCACGTCTCGCAGCGGCCGCCGGGAACGTTGAATGAGAAGTGCGACGAATTCAGTCCCTTCGTCTTTGCGCCGTTGGTCGAGGCAAAGACGTCGCGGATCGCGTCGTAAGCCTTGATGTACGTCACCGGATTCGACCGCGGCGTGCGGCCGATCGGCGATTGATCGACGAGGATGACGTCGTCGATCTGTTCGTCGCCGGTGATCTCTTTGAAGAGTCCAACGTGCGCATTCCATTCGCCGCGCTTCTTTTTGAGACCGGCGTAGAGAATGTCGTGGACAAGCGTCGACTTGCCCGAGCCCGAGACGCCCGTGATGCAGACGAGCATATCGAGCGGGATGCTGACCGAGACGTCGCGAAGATTGTGCTCGCGTGCGCCGACGATCTCGATCTTTCGCTTGCCGACCGGGCGACGCTTTGCCGGCATCTTGATCTCGGCCTCGCCGCGAAGGTACTTCGCCGTGATCGAATGCTCGCTCTTGAGCAGCTCGTCAAATGAACCTTCAAATACCACCTCGCCGCCGAGCTCGCCCGCATACGGCCCGATATCGAGCACGTGATCGGCGGCCCGCATCGTCTCTTCGTCGTGCTCGACGACGAGAACCGTGTTGCCGATGTCGCGCAGCCCCTCGAGGATGCGGATCAGACGCGTGTTGTCGCGGGGATGAAGACCGATGCTCGGCTCGTCGAGCACGTAGAGCGTGCCGACCAACAGCGAGCCGAGATTTGTCGCGAGCTGGATGCGCTGCGCTTCGCCCCCCGAGAGGGTCGCCGCTAAGCGGCCGAGCGTGAGGTAGTCGAGACCGACGTCGACGAGGAACTTCAGACGACGACGGATCTCGAGCAGGAGCTTGTCGGCGATCTTTGCACGCTCCGGGCTTAACTCGAGCTTTTCAAAAAAATCGAATGCGTCGCTGATCGACATCTCGACGATATCGGGCAGCGAACGGCCGCCGATCTTTACGTCGCGGGCCTCTTGACGGAGACGCTGGCCATTGCATTCGGGGCACGTCGTGTAGCCGCGGTACTTGGCCAGAAAGACGCGGACGTGCAGCTTGTACTTCTTTGTTTCGAGCCAGCTGAAAAATCCCTTGATCCCGCGCCAGCCCGGCGCGCCGAAAATTACCGCATTACGCTGGTGCTGCGGCAGATCGGCGAAGGGCATGTTGATGTCGACGCCGCTGGACTTGGCAAAGGTCAGCAGCTCCTTTTGCGCCCACGCGTGCTGCGGCCGCGTGAAGGGCTCGACCGCGCCGTCCTTTATCGAGAGCAGCGGATTCGGGATGACGAGGTCGTAATCGATGCCGATCGTATTGCCGAAGCCCTGACACGTCGGGCACGCGCCGAAAGGCGAGTTAAAGCTGAAAAGCTGGGGCTCGGGCTCCTCGTAAACCGTGCCGTCATATTTGCAGATAAAGCGGTCCGAGAATTTCAGACGCTCGCCGTCGGTCGTCTGAATGATCGCCGCGTGCCCCTCGCGAAAGCAGATCTCGAGCGAATCGACGAGCCGCTGCCTTACTCCGGGGTCGGCCTTGAGCCGGTCGATCAGGACGTAAGTGTCCTCAAAATCGGCAAACGGATAATCCTCGGGCCGCTGCAGCTCGATCACCTCGCCGCCGCGATACAGCCGCGAAAATCCCTGCTGCAAAAGCAGCATCAGATACGCCGACGTGCTGAGGTCCTCAGTCTTTTTTGCCGCCGTCTTGGCCTTGCTCTTCTTCGCGGCCTTTGCGTCTTTGCGGGAATGTTCTTCCTGAATAGGGAACAGCACGTAAAACCGCGTTCCCTCAGCCAGCTGCGCGAGAGTTTCGTCCGCAGCCGATTCGGGCGAATCCTTTTTCACCTCGCGGCCGCAGACGTGGCAAAACGTCTGGCCCGCACGCGCGAACAGCAGCCGCAGGTAATCGTAGATCTCGGTCTGCGTCGCGACGGTCGAGCGCGGATTGCGGGTCGCGTTCTTTTGGCGGATCGCGATCGCCGGCGCGATTCCTGCGATCTCGTCGACGTCGGGCTTGTCCATCCGCTCGAGGAATTGGCGTGCGTATGCAGACAGAGATTCGACGTACCGCCGCTGGCCCTCGGCATAGATCGTGTCAAAGGCGAGCGACGACTTGCCCGAGCCCGAGACGCCTGTGACGATCGTGAGCTTGTTGATCGGAATGCGAAGCGAGACGTTCTTGAGATTGTGAACGCGAGCGCCGCGGACCTCGATGGCTTCCTCTTTTGCTTCTACTGCCTGCATAGTGAGAAATCTCGCCGTATGGACAAATGTAAATTCTAACAAACGGCGGCAGGCGGATAAAACGGCGGGAAATATGCCGTACGAGGGTTTACCAGCGGCGGTCGTATGCGGAGAGATTGTCGCGCCAGCCGTCAGCAGAATCGGTAATGAGGAACGGGATCGGACCGTCGAGACCGACGCCCGCGTCGACGGTGCGCCGCAGTCGGTATGTGTGGCCCGAGGGCGAGCAGATCGAGAGCACGACGGTCTCGTTGACGATGCGCGAGACGCACGCCGCTCGCCAATCCTTCTTTGATCGGACGAGCAGGCGGGCGCCTATCGGCAATTGGCCGAGTTCGAGGCCAGTCAGTCTATTTTCGGCAGTTTCCAGGTCTTCCGGTATGCCTTGTACTCCGGCTCGGGCAACTGTATGAGGTGCGGATTCTTTTTTGGATCGAGCCATTTTACGAGTCTTTCGAGATCCTCCCGCGACATCGCCGTGCAGCCGGCGGTTCCGGTCTCGGCGTCCTTCCAAATGTGCAGAAAGATGCACGAGCCTCGGCCGCTCACAGGTGCGGGATACGAATTATATGCGACAAAGACACCGAGGTCATACTGCTCCCCGACCTCGAGCATCTTCTCCGAGCTTTGCCAGTCAAAAATGCCGACCTTCAAACGGTCGACGACGCGGTTGTAATGCGTTGAATCGACGTCGTCGACGCACTCGGTGAATTCGCCGAGCGGCTTGTATTCGAGCCGTTCGTTTAGCGACTTAGCGGCACGGCCAAAAGCGAATGTGAGCGGGAAAATGCCGGCGGGCGAGCGGCCGTCGCCTTCGCGTTTGGGCGTGAAATGATTTTCGGGATCTGAGCGGCCGTTGCCGTACGGTTTAGGATCGTGGCTCCACGCGAGCCCGCTGCGGCCGACGACGACAGGGAAAGCCTCGCCGACCTCTTTCCACCGCGATCGCGCATTCGCTCGCTCAAAAAGGCGGGCCGTGCCCCGAATCGAATCCCAATCGGGCGTCGTGACGACGACGGCCTGCAGCGAGCGCTCAAAGTCTGGGCGGCGGTCGGGAGGCGTCGGCCGCTTGGTCTGCGCCGTGGCCGCGCTCGCGGCAGCCCAGATCAGCAAAACGGCAGCAAGACGGGCCGCGACATTCATTTGTCTTCGAAGAGCGAGTCGGCCGATCTGCTGCGGCTCACGGCGTACATCCTGAGGCCGAGCGAGATCATCACGAGCGAGATGCCGATCCAGATGACGACCCACATAAAGCCCGGGATGCCGGTCGCGGCGTACATGTTCGCGGCGTCGGTGTGAATGTCGGAGCCGATCAGCGGAGCGCTCATAAAAAAGACGTTCTTGAGATCGGCAAGCGAATTGAGCAGGCACTGCACGGCGAGGAATGCAACGGCGAAGTTCGCGACCTTCAGGTTTGCAAAGACGCCGAGCGAAACGAGCGCAGCCGTCAGCGCGATGCCGGCGATGATCGTGAAGACGATATTCCCGATCGAAGCCTGTAGCGAAAAGAAATTAAAGACCGGGCTGATCACCGCAAACACCGCCGTCATCACCCCGACAGATCCGCCGAGCACGACGAGCAGCTTGTTCGGCGAAAAATTCCGGCGGATCAAAAAGAGCAGCAGCACGCCGAAAACCGTCGTGCCAAGATAACCGGCACTCGACGTCAGAAGCGCGCCGAACATTCCGCCCGGCACCGAATACACGACGCCGCTCGCATCGGCGGCGATCGTCAGACTTTGCACCGAACCGCCGGTCAGCACGGCGACGATCGCGTGGCTGCTCTCGTGAACGAACGTCACAAACAGCCGGATCGGGTAAACGAGATATTCGGCGTACGGGATGAACCAAAGCGCGATCGTCAAAGCGGTCGCGGCGAGCAGGAGTTTGATCTGCGGTCTCGCGTCGGGTGCCAGCGTGTATCTCATAATTCGAAAACTCCTCGAGACGGTCTGCTGCTGAATACGTTTGATTCTACACCAATGTTCGACCCCCACGTCAGAACCGCCCCGCGTAAGCGGGCGGGCTCTTAAGCCGTGATAAGGAACTGCCCGCGAAATGCGCAAAGTCGCGCGAAAGGTCAGAACCGCCCCGCGTAAGCGGGCGGGCTCTTAGGCCGTGATGAGGAACTGCCCGCGAAATGCGCAAAGACGCGCGAAAGGTACGAAGAATTTTACCGCGGATGTCGCAGATAACGCGGATAGAGAGACTGCTTTTGATTCGTACTGATCCGCGATGTTCGCGTGATCCGCGGCTAACGGTCTTTTTTCGCGTGATTTCGCGCGTATTCGCCGACAGTGTTTGTCCGCGGCGTTTGAAGAGCCCGCCCGCTGACGCGGGTGGTTCTGACTTGAGCATTTCGAGGACGGTGCGGGGGGCGAAGATCAGAAAGATAGTTTTGGCCGCGGATGTACGCGGATAGTGCGGATCGACAATGCCTCGGAGATATCGATCATCTTCAGATCCGCATCATCTGCGTGATCCGCGGTAAAGTCCACTTCTTTGTTTCGCGTCTTTTGGCGTGTTTTGCGGGCGATTCATGACGGCGTTTGAAGAGCCCGCCCGCTGACGCGGGTGGTTCTGACTTTCCAGCCCGCCCGCTTATGCGGGTGGTTCTGACTTGGGCGGCCTGGTGTAATCGGCTTTGCCGCCGGTTTTGGATTCGAGCTGGATGTCGGTGATGACGATGTCTTTTTGGACCGCCTTGCACATGTCGTAGATGGTGAGGGCGGCGACCGATGCGGCGGTGAGAGCTTCCATCTCGACGCCCGTCTGCGCGTTGGTGACGGCCTCGGCGGTAATCAAGATACCGTCATCGGCGAATTCGGCCGTGACATTCACCTTGCTGAGATTGATCTGGTGGCAAAGAGGGATCAGTTCTGACGTCTTCTTCGCAGCCATGATGCCGGCGATGCGTGCGATCTCGAGCGGATCGCCTTTCGGATTGGTCTGAGTGCGGATCGCATCGATCGTCGCGGCTGAAAGCAGCACCGTTGCCGAGGCGACCGCGCGGCGCGTCGTCGTGTCCTTTTGAGAGACGTCGACCATCTTCACTTTGCCGCTCTCGTCGAAATGTGAAAGCTCGCTCATACTCGTCACAAAAATAACACTTCCGCGACCTCGCCCGCCTCGTAACTTTTGCCTTTCGGCACGATCACGAGCGCGTCGCATCGCGAAAATCCGATAAAGTCCGACGACCCGTGCCACGCGAGCGGAATCGCGAGCAGGCGGCCGTCGCTTGACGTCGCGAGCGACGCGGGCAGGTAGGTGTCGCGCGGCTTCGTACCCTTTGCCGGCCCGTCGAGCGTCGCAAAGCCCGACGCGAGATCGGTCTCGGACGCTTTCTGCATCAAGCGGATCGCCTTGCGAACAAACAGCGAAAATGTGACCGCGACCGAAACGGGATTGCCGGGCAGGCCGAAGAAAAGCGTTCTTTTTCGACGCGCAAAGACGGTCGGTTTGCCCGGCTTGAGCTCGACCTTGTCAAAGAGCATCTCGGCGCCGAGCTCGGCCAGCGCGGGCTTTGTCAGATCGTACTTGCCGACCGAGACGCCGCCGGTGAGGATGACGATGTCGGATGTCTTCGCGGCCGCGGCGATCTGGTGTTTAAGACCTTCGAGATCGTCCTTGGCGAGCGGGAAGATCGCGGCGTCGATACCGAGGTCGGCGAGCATCGCGCGGAGCATCGGCGAATTCGAGTTCCTTATCTGGTCGCGCCGCGGCCGCCTGTCGACCTCGACGAGCTCGCTGCCCGTGGCGATCACGGCGACACGCGGGAGCTTTGCGACCTTTACCTTTGAATACCCAAAGGCGGCGAGCGTTGCGATCATGTTGGTCGTCACGAGCGTGCCCGCGGCCAGGACGACATCGCCCTTCTTGACCTCTTTGCCTTGCGGGACGATGTAGCGGCCCTTCTCGGTCGGCTCGAGTATCTCGACCTTGCCTTCCGCCTCGCGCGTCCGCTCGATCATCTGCACTGCATCCGCGCCGTCGGGAACGGGAGCTCCCGTCATGATGCGGACGGCCTCGCCTCTATTGAGTCGCTTATGCCAGCCGCGGCCGGCGGCCGATTCGCCGGCGATCGTGAGCGTGACCGGAGTTCGCCGCGTATCGGCCGCACGGACGGCGTAACCGTCCATTTGCGAGCGGTCAAACGGCGGCAGGTCCGAATCCGCCAAAACGTCCTCGGCGAGAATGCGGCCGACCGCACGGTCGAGAGCGACCTTTTCGCCGCCAAGCGCCGGCGTCGATCGCGTGACGATCTTAAATGCCTCGGCGATCGGGATCATTTGATGAGATAAAGCTCGGTCTGCCGCGGGCGGAAAAATTTGAATCCGGCCTCGGTCAAATACGCATCGTCCTCGGCCATGATCGTCACCTTTTGGCCGCCCCATTCGGGAACGGTCGTCGATGTGTTGAGCTCGATCGACGTGTACGAACCGAGCCTCAGTCGATCGTCGTCACCGCCGATGCCGCGGCGAAAGTCGATCGAAGCGCCGAGGCCGTGGCCGTGGCTGCCGATCGGGTGCGAGTAGATCATCGCCTCGATGCCGAGACGCCTGCATTCGGCCATCGTGCGGTCGTAGACCTCGGCGCCGGTCATTCCGGGCCGCGCGATCGAGAAGAGAATGTCCTGGAGCTTGTTGGTGTTCGCGAGCGCGTTCTTGAGACCGGCGGGAGCGTCCTTTTCGCCGTCGCCGAGAATGTATGCGTGCTTTTGCCAGTCGGTGCTCAGGCCCATGTAGTCGAGCCCAAAATCGACGTGGATCAGATCGCCGCGCTCGAGAACGGTCGATTCGTCGGCGACGGCGAGAAACTGCTGCGAGGTCGAGTTAGACTTTGCGCGCCGCTGCACACGCAGGTCCGGCTGGAACCAAACGGTCAGCCCGAGATCGTTCACCTGCTGCAAGAGCCACCAGCGGACGTCGCCGACCGTCGTCTTTCCGGGCTTGACGACCCCGTTAGAGAAGGCACGGCGCGTCAGAATGTCGGTCACGAGCACGGCCGTGCGGTAATGCTCGAGTTCGCTCGCGAGACGCGTCTGAAAAAACTCGCTCAGAAGCCGCGCGGCCGGGACAAACTTTTTCTCGTTCTCTGGCCCGAGCATCTCGGCGACCGCCTTGTAGCCGTCGTAGGTCAGACCGCTTTGAGCTCCGCGTGTGCCGCCAAAGTTGAGCGCGATCGTCTTCGGCGCGCGGTCGTCGACGATCTCTCGCAGCGTCTCGGCCGTCTTGTCGCGCGGCGGCGTGATCAGGTTGTAGAAGGACTTGAGCTGCTCCTCCTCGTACCGGACGACGGCAAATCGCTCGAGGCGATCGCCGCGATCGACAAAGACAAAAAAGTCGCGACGGCCGACCATCGGCACGGGCGGCACGATGTGCGGCGTGACCGGGTCGGGGTGAAATTCTTCGTTGACGACGATCCAGACGTCGACGCCGCTGCGCTTCATCATCGGCAGCAGGAGCGTGTCGAGCCGCTCGCGCAGCCAGGCGGAGCGGACGCGCGACTGCTCGCGCAGCGAGAGCAGTTTCGGCATCGCCGGCAGCGGCTCGCCCGAGCGGTTTTGGGCCGGAGCGACCGCCGCGGTCAGAAGCAAAACTGCAAAAAGCGATGCCGATAGATAAGACGTTCTGATCTGCATTTTAAGAGGATGAAAGCGGACGGCCGTTTCGCCGAATATTTTATTAGGTGCTACACTCTGAGCTTGATCCTACGAGTGCAAATCTTATCACACACAATATTTTAGCGAGGTAAATCAAAAGCCGTGATCGAACTGGAATTGACCGAAGACCATAAAGCCCTGCAGGCGACCGTGCGCGAATTTGTCGCCGGCGAGGTCGCCCCGTACATCAAGGAATGGGACGAAAAGGCTCATTTCGAACGCAGTGTTTTTGACAAGATGGCCGAGCTCGGTCTGCTCGGCGTGTGCATTCCCGAACAGTACGGCGGAGCCGGTTTTGACTACATCTCGCTCGGTCTTGTCTGCGAGGAGCTCGAGGCGTGCGACACCTTCCTTCGCGTCGCGATGTCTGTGCACGTCGGCCTCAATTCGATGAGCGTCTACAGCTGGGGCACCGAGGAACAGAAGCAGAAGTATCTCGCGCCGCAGGCACGCGGCGAAAAGCTCGCGACATTCGGCCTGACCGAGCCGAACGCCGGCTCGGACGTCGTCGGGATGCGTTCGTACGCGCGGCGCGACGGCGACGACTGGATACTGAACGGCGAAAAGATGTGGATCTCGCTCGCCGACGTCGCAGACCACTTTTTGTTCTTTTGCTGGACCGACCCCGAGAAGCAGAAGGCGCGCGATCACAGCGGCATCTCGTGCTTTATCGTCGAGCGTTCGATGCCCGGATTTTCGAGCGGCACGATCCACGGCAAGCTCGGCATCAGGGCCGGCAACACCGGCTACTTTTCGCTGCAGGACGTACGCGTGCCGGCGGCGAATATGCTTGGGCAGGAAGGTGAAGGATTCAAGATCGCGATGTTCTCGCTCGAGAACGGCCGATACACCGTCGCCTCCGGCGCGACCGGCGTGATCCGAGCTTCGCGCGACGCGGCGATCGCCTACGCCAACACGCGCGAGGTGCAGGGACAAAAGATCGCCAACTTCCAGCTCGTCAAGCAAAAGATCGCCGAGATGGAGGCCGACTACGAGATGTGCCGCCTGCTGTGGCTCAAGGCCGGTTATCTCAAGAATATGGGCCTGCCGTCGGCCAAGGCCGCGAGCCTCGCCAAGTGGCAGGCGACCGTCCGCTCAGAAAAGGCGGCGTCGATGGCGATCGAGGTTCACGGAGCGAATGGCTACACGAACGATTATCCGGTCGAGAGATATTTGAGAAACTGCAAAGCTGCCGTGATCTACGAGGGAACGCGCGACATCCACACGCTGATGCAGGCCGACTGGGCGCTCGGTTTAAAGAAGGAAAAGGCGGCGCGAGTGACGCTGCCGCCTTATCAGCCTTCGGAATCGAAGAGCGCCGCAAGCTAGTGCTGTTTGGCGGTCCCGCTCTGATCGACGTTGGTCAGGGCGGGGCTGTCGTTCGACAGCTTCCACTTGCCGCTCTCTTTGACGAATGCGAGCGGCGTCCAGTTCTTGTAAACGCCGCCGCGGATCTCAGCCACGGCTTTGTCACCCTCGATCCTTTCGTTGCGGACCTCGACCTTGAGTCCGGGCTGGTAGTCGGTCTCGGCAAGGTACGCGGCGAGGTTGGTCTTTTTCTCGGCCTTCATGTCGGCGTCGAGCGTTCGGACAAATCCGGACGCGAGCGTCTCCCGCACGGCCGCGTCATCCTTTTTTTCGAGCGCGCTGTAGTAGGCCTGAACGACCGGGCCGAGCGTCGGGGCGTTGTTGGTCGTCTCGGGCTCGGGCGTGCGTGTGGTCACCAGCGGATGACCGGCGCCGTTGGCGTTGGCATTCGAATTCGCTTTGTTGGCAGACGCGGTGCCGGTGTTTGCGTTCTCCGTCACGCCGCCGCCGCAAGCGGCCGCTGCGGCCGCGGCGATGACGATTAAGAATGTGGTCAGATAAGTTCGCATAGTATTTTTACGGTGGCTTCCAAATTTAAAGTCCAGAGTATAATCAATCGCAAATCGATGAACAAAACAGGTCAGGCCGAGTACCAGCGGGTCTTTTTGATCGAGCAGCTCCCCGAGCCGCTGCTGCCTAAGAGCGCGCACCTGCAGCTTTTTGACAATTACATCGAGGGCACGCGGCTGCGGCTGCGTACGGTGCGCGATCCTTACACCAAAGAGTGGACCTACATCCTCCAGCAGAGGATCGAGATCGATCGCTTTGCCGAATCGCGGCTTGCGGAGATCTATCTCGACGAGACGGAGCACGCGGCATTTGAGCGGTTTGAGGGACGCGAGATCAGAAAGAACCGTTACTTTCACGAGTTTGACGGCGTGAGCGTGGCGTTTGACGTTTATCTCGGCCGGCTATGGGGACTGCATACGGCGATCGTGCGGTTTGACGGGCCGGAGGAGCGCGACGCGTACGAGCCGCCCCCCTTCGCGGTGTTTGAAATAACGCGTGAAGGGTTTTTCTCGGGCTGGAACCTCGTAGAGAAAGAATTCGCCGCGATCCAGGCCGAGGTCACAAAGCTCGAACGGCTCACACCTGCACCGGCCACGGCCGGCGGCGAGGATTAAAACAAGAAACGAGACATTTTCTCTTTTTCGCTATTGTCTAAAAAGAAAAGAGGCCGCCTTCTCAGACGGCCTCGATTCGTTTACAAGTAACTTTTTGCTATCGCGTACGCGGGCTCATTGGGACAAACCGCTCGAGCGAGCTGTAGATCTGCAGGTAGATCTGCGTTTCGCGAGGGATCAGGCTCGTCCAGTTGGCGCCGCCGCGACTGATATAGCCGGCGAGCCGCGCCGGATTTGAATTGTATCCGGCCGCCATCAACTGTTCGGGCGTCGCGATGCCGCTCGCGAGCGCCGCACTGATCGTCGGGCTCGCGACCAGATCGTTCCACGTACGGTTCATGTAGAGCAGCATCGCCTGCGCGGCGTTGACGTGATTGCGCATTCCCTCGACGAAATCAGGCATCAGCCCGACATTCGGATGCCACGAGCGCACCATCGAATATGTCGAAGGGATCATCTGCACCATACCGCCCGCACCGGCCGAGCTGACCGAATAACGATAAGTCTGCCCCTCGTTCAAGGCATAGAGCGTAAAGATGTCGTCGTAGATGACCTGATGCGGCTCGGTGCGGAAGCGTTGGTGATCGACGTGCTCGACCGTCGCGAGACGCTCGGCCCTATCGGCGATCTTCGGCGAGATGCTGATGCCCTTGGCCCGCAGCCGGTCGCGAGCGATCTCGATCACGTTGCGAACGTACAGCTTGCCCGCCGCGACGACGTCCGACGTGACGAGGCCCGGGTGCGTCGACATGTAATAGGCGGTCTCGTAGTATCTGCCGCCGCGTTCGACCGGGTACTGCACCATGAGCGGCAGCAGAGGCTGGCCCGTTATATCAAATATCTGGACCGGCGTATTTACTCCATTCGCCCGGATGGTCCGTTGGGTGACGGTCCGGCCGCCCTCGGAGATGGCGGTCGTGACCTGACCGGTCACGAGGAACGACGTTTTGGTTATCGTGACGAAATCGATCTTTTCGGTCTTCGGGTCGAGAAACGCGATCTTGACCCAGTTGTGCCCCGCCGGCGAGTCGGTCATCGCGGTCGCTTCGGGCCTGGTCTGAAGCTGACGCTTGGCGTCGGCGATCTTGCTCTTGATCTCGATAAAGCTCATATCGACGCGCGGGGCCGCGGCCGTTTCAAGCAGAGGCCGCGGCACGCTCGACAAAGGCTGCGTCGCAACCGGGGCCTGCGTCGGCCCGGCCGCTCTCTCCGGGGTCGGCGAGAGTCGCGGTTCGCTCTCGAGGATCGGCTTCGTCGCCGTGCTGGTCGGTTTGACGGGCGTATTGTCGGTGACCACGACCACGCGTGAGCGGCCCTGTGTAGATTCGACCGTAGGGGTTTGTGCAAGAGCGGCCAAACCAAGCAGGGCGGACACTGCACCGATAGTAGCAAGGCGGAAGATCATAATGTTTCTGGATTGAGGTACCGAGGTTCAGCCGGCGGGCGCCGGTCCGAGTTGACATCCGTAAGATTCGCTCAAATGAAAATCCGTTGTCAACCACATTTTGATTTTTTTATCGATATAACAAATGAAATTTATTGATCGACGGTTGAACTCGGCCTTTCCGTTTGCAACACTAACGCTTTGTGAAAGCCGGTCAAGTTATGCAGAAGTTGTTTGGAACCGACGGTATTCGCGGCACGGCGGGTGAATTTCCGCTCGACGATAGGACCCTCATCGTCATCGGGGCGGCGCTCGCGAGGCACTTTGGGGCAAAGGCCGGCCGCGGGCCGAGATTCATCACCGGCCGCGACACACGTGAGTCGGGCCTCGAGATCGAAGAGGCGATCCACTCCGGCGCGGCGTCGCAGGGCGGCCGCTGCGAGTCGGCGGGCGTGATCACGACGCCGGGTGTCGCATTTTTGACGGCGCGTGACGGCTTTGACGCCGGCCTGGTGATCAGCGCCTCGCATAATCCATTCGAGGATAACGGCATCAAGGTATTTTTGCCGGACGGCCGCAAGCTCGACGAGACGGACGAGCGTGCCATCGAGGCAGATATTTTCCGGGAACTAGACGGCGGTTTTGCGGCGGAGCGGGTCGAGATCGCAGCGAACGACGCTGGATTTCGCGAGGAGTATATCGATCATCTGCTCGAAAAGGTTCCGGGGCTGAGGCTTTGCGGGATGCGCATCGTCGTCGACTGTGCCAACGGCGCCGCGAGCGGCATCGCCGAGGAGCTGCTAGCGCGGCTCGATGCGTCGGCCGTCGCGATCAATAACCGGCCCGACGGGCGAAACATAAACAAGGACTGCGGCTCGATGCATCTCGAGCATCTGCAGGACGCGGTCCGCAAACAAGGTGCCGACCTCGGCGTCGCATTTGACGGCGATGCGGACCGCGCTCTCTTTGTCGACGAGACGGGCGAGATCGTCGACGGCGACGCCGTGCTGTGGATACTCGGCAGGCGGCTTCACCGGCAGGGCAGACTCGCCGGCGATAAGGTCGTCGCGACGGTGATGAGCAATATCGGGCTCGAGATCGCTTTTCGCTCGATCGACGTCGAGCTCGTCCGCACGGCGGTCGGCGACAAATACGTACTCGACGAGCTGCTCCGCACAGGAGCGTCGATCGGGGGCGAGCAGTCGGGCCACATAATCGTCCCGGCGAACGGCCTTGTCGGCGACGGTCTGATGACGATGCTTATGCTGCTCGAGGCGCTCGCCGAGGCGGACCTCGCACTCTCGCGGATGCGGGACGGCTTCAAGCGCTTTCCGCAGGTGCTCGTGAACGTGCCGGTGCGTGAAAAGCGGCCCTTCGAATCGGTCCCCGAGATCGCGGCCGCGGCCGAGTCGGTCGAACGCGAGATCGACGGCACCGGACGCCTGCTCCTGCGCTATTCGGGGACGGAGAATCTCGCACGCGTGATGATCGAGGGACCGGAGCAGGCCCTGATCGAGGCCCAGGCAAACAGACTCGCCGAGGTCATTCGTTCGACGATCGGTTGAGCCCGCAAAGACCCTTGTCATCGGCGCGTGACATCTGTATATTGGTCTGCATCGAGACGTGATGCTTTGAGCTCCGTCTCTCGCGGCGATCGGGGTGAGGACGGTCGTCGCAGATCGGCAGGTGCGGCTCACTCTCACGCAGCTTCGCCTGCATCATTTCCAACTCGCCCTTGGCAGAGAAATCGACCGGCTCTTTTTGTTTCGACTGCGGCAGCGCCCGGATGATCAGGTATCGGGTCCTGCCGCCTTATTTATGCCCGAAAAGCTGATCAGAATTCGTGACCGACAGACCGGGGGCTACGATGTGCGCGTCGGCCGTTCGATCCTTGCCACCGAAGCGTTGTACGTGCCGGCCCGCGCGCGCCGGGCGCTGCTCGTTTCAAATCCGAAGGTCGACGGCCTCTACGGCCGGACGGTCGAGCGCGAGCTGCGTCGGCGCGGTATGGCGGTGGGCCGATGGCTGATGAGCGACGGCGAGCGTTTCAAGAGCCTGCGCTCGGCCGAGCGGCTTCTCGCTGCGGCGAGTGAGTTCGGTCTCTCGCGAACCGACTTCATCGTTGCGCTCGGCGGCGGCGTCGTCGGCGACCTGGCGGGCTTTGCGGCGGCGATCTACCTGCGCGGCGTCGGTTATCTTCAGGTGCCGACCACGCTTTTGGCGATGATCGACTCGTCGGTCGGCGGCAAGACGGGCGTCAATCTGCCGTCTGGAAAGAATCTTGTCGGCGCCTTTCACCAGCCGGCGGCCGTCGCGGTCGACACGACGGTGCTCGCGACGCTCGATCGCAGGGAACTGCGGGCCGGGCTCTGCGAAGCGGTCAAGCACGCGGCGCTGGCGGGCGGCAGGCTTTTTGGATCGACGGAACGCTTTTTAGAAAAGTACGGCGTCGACGACTTTGCCCGTCTTGCGTCCGACGAGCGATTTGCCGACGATCTGACGGAGCTTCTCGCGGCACAGATCGCCTATAAGGCGTCGATCGTCAGCCGCGACCCGCACGAAGCGACCGACCGGACCGACGCTCGTTCGCGAAAGGTGCTGAATCTCGGCCACACCGTCGGCCACGCCCTCGAAAAGATAACAGGCTACCGCAAGCTCCGCCACGGCGAGGCCGTCGGCTACGGGCTGAGAGCGGTATTTCACCTCTCCAAGAATCTTGAAATCCTCTCTGCCGATGAACTAGAATCGTTACGCGGTATCTTACGACGCGTCGGTCCGCTGCCTTCACTCCCAAATATCAATCCAAGCCAAGTACTAGAGGCTATCTCCTACGACAAAAAGTCGATCGATGGTTCAGTTCAGTGGGTCCTGCTTGCCGGGATCGGAAAGCCGGTCATCCGCAGCTCGAGTGAGATCCCGCGGCGGGCCGTGACGGACGCGATCAGATCTATCTTGAAGAGTTAAGGCGGGCCTTCGGATCAGGAGACCAAATGCTATGAAACATGCAGTCGATGTACGACGCCGCGAGCGCGGCGGGGCAGGCGTCAAGTTCCTTTTAGTGCTGGTGCTCGTCATTCTCGCAGCAAATGCAGGATTCAACTACATTCCGGTCGCTTATAACGGCGAGAGCTTTAAGCAGGAGATGCATACGGCGGTCGTTAACGGCCTCGCGGTGCCGCGCGGCAATCCGGTAGACACCGTCAAGGCGAGGCTCGCATCGGCGGTGAGCGAATACGATCTGCCCGCCGACACGTTTATCGACGTAAAGATGGTCGGTAATTCGATCCAGGCTCGAGCGGCTTATAACAAGACCGTTCATTTGCTGCCTTTCGGCCTCTACGACCACACGTACCAGTTTGACCACACAGAGACACCGACCGGCTATCTGCTGAAGGACAAGTAACACCACTCCGATAAAAACAACGATGGCCCGTCGACCGATACCGGTCCGGCGGGCCTGCGTTTTTATTTGAATTCAAAAAACGCCTCTCAGGCCGCGGCGGTCGCGGCTGCGAGAGCGTCTCTCACCTTTAGCGGCTGGATCTGGATCAGGCCTTCGGGAGCGTCGGCGAGCCAGGTCGAAGGGCAGACGCCGCAGGTCGTGCACTTCTCGACCGCGGGACACGGAAGGCTCGACAGAGACTCAAGCGCCTTCTGGTGCTCAGTCCGCAAAAAATCGAACGACAGCCCGGTATCGACTATCGACCAAGGCAGAAACTCGTCGTACCCGCGCCGCCTCGAAGTGTGAAATGCCGCATCGACGCCCGTCTCGCGAAGTGAACGGTCGATGCTGCCGTCGCCGCGAGCGGCGCGGTCGATCACGGCGGCGATCCGCCGGTCGCCCGACGAGAAGAGCGCCTGCTCGTGAGCGATGCGGGCAGACATAAAGCGGACCTCGACATTCGGTATGCGAGACAATCCTTTGCAGACGTACTTGATCCGCTTTTTGAGTTCCTTTTCGTCGCAGATCGGCTCCCACTGGAGCGGCGTATTCGGCTTTGGGACAAAGCCGTTCAGCGACGGGATGATCTTGCCTGCGCGTCCGAATTTCTTCCCGGCCTCGAGCATCCGGTCCTTGATCCGCTCGACGAGGACGAACATCTCATCTAGATCTTCCTGCGTCTCGGTCGGCAGACCGACCATCATGTAAAGCTTGATCGTCAGCATCCCGCGGTCAAAGACCGCTCCGCAGATATCGACGATCTCGTCGTTGGTCAGATTCTTGTTGATGACGCGGCGCAGGCGGTCGGAGCCCGTTTCGGGTGCGACGGCGATCTGCTGGTCGCGAGACTCGACGAGCGCGTCAAGCAGCTCGTCGGAGATCTGGTCGAGACGCAGCGACGAGACCGAGATGCGATAGTCCATCGCCCGCAGCTCGCGCAAGATCGTCGAGATCTCAGGATGATCGCAGACGGCGGTCGAGACGAGGCCGATCTTGTCGGTTTTCGACCGCCACTCGCGGGCCTTGGCGAGGATATCTTTTGCAGGCACGACGCGGGGCGGATAGTAGTTGTAGCCCGCCCAGCAAAAGCGGCAGCCTTGCGAACATCCGCGCGAGATCTCGACGAGCAGCCGGTCGCCCATCTCCGCCTCCGGCGCCCAAACGGCGGTGGACGGGCAAAAGATCTCTTGATCGATCAGAAAGTCTGCGAGCTCCGTCTCGCCGCGCTTGAGCGCGCGGCGCAGCGTACCTTCTTTTGGATTGACCGACGCAAGAGCCCGGCCGACGCGTGCGGGCACGCCGTCGAGCTTTGGCGTGTAATCGAGGACCGTACCGTCGTCGGCGTATCTGACATCGTAGAGCGACGGTACGTAAAATCCGCGGCCGATCCGCGCGAGCTCGAGCAGAGTATCTTCTTTCGACTCAGTCTCGAGGATCGCGTCGACGAGCTGGCAGGCGAGGATCTCGCCCTCGCCGACGGCGATCACGTCGGTGAAGTCCGCGATCGGTTCCGGATTAAGGAACGACGCGGCCCCGCCCATCACGACGAGCGGATCAAAGTGCGTCCGATCGCGGGACCAGACGGGCACGCCCGAGAGATGGAGCATTCGGGCCATATTGAGGTAATCGGTCTCGAACGAGATCGAAAACGCGATCACGTCAAAGTCTCTTACCGGCGTCTGCGTCTCGAGCGAGAGCAGACGCGTCCGCGATTTTTCGTACTCTTTGAGCTCCGCCGGATCAGGCAAAAAGACCCGCTCGCACGCGACCTCCGGAATGTTGTTAAAGAGGTCGTACATCGTGTGCAGGCCGAGGTTTGCCATACCGATCGAGTACGTGTTCGGGTAGCAGAGAGCGATCCGCAGGCGCGCGCCTCGTCGGACGACGTGACCTTCCTCACTCGCCAGCTTCTTTTTGTAGCTTTCAATGATAGCTCTCGACATCGCGGGTCAATGAAAGAGCCTAACAAACAAGATGACAAAGCGGCAATCGCTATGTCGTGCGAATTGCCGCCTTGTCGCGTCTGCGGGCTCGGACCTTTGATGCCTGCCGGCGGCGCTTTGCCGCTCGCGAATTCAAACTATTTGCCGCCCTTGTTTGCGTTCGGGTCCGAGGCGATATAGAAGAGCCTGTGCTGCACAATAAATTGCTTCTCGTCATAAACGCCGTCGCCGTCGACATCGACCTTGACGTCGATCTTATGGCGCTTGCCGGGCGTGCGCTGGCCCTGCAGGTCGTAGGCGAGGCTGTACTGATTGCGAAGCAGGCCGTTGATGCTGTTGAGATATGCGTTAATCTCGCTCGGGAAGGTCATCTCAAACAGCGCTCCGCCCGATTCTCTGGCAAAGGTCTGAAGCTGATTCCTCGCCTGCAGGAAGCTCAGGCGTCCCGGCGCACCCGAGATCGAATCGGTCGCGTCGAGCAGATGCTCGTACTTTTTGTAAAAGAGATTGCCCGTGCTGATGATGTAGATCGGAACGCCCGCCTCTTGGATCACCTTGCGGACGTCGTTGAGGTTGCTGCGGCCAAACGTATTCAGGCCCGACGCGACCAGCAGGATCGCGCGGCGTTTTGCCTTGACGTCGACCATCCCGCCGTACATCGCCGTGCGTTCCTTTGAGTTCTCGAGCACGACCGCGTCGGCCTTGCCGCCGACCAGCGAAAATATCAACGCGTCGAAAAGATTGCTGTCGGTGAATGCGGGACGATTCTTCAAAAGCAGATCGACCGTGGCGCGGAGCCGGTTGGGGTCATTGGTAAAATCGGTGATCGGCGTCGGCCGCAGATCGAATGCGATTACCGACGCGTAATCGTCCGGCGGTTTGATGAATCCAGAAAGGAACTGCGCGACCGGACGCAGCACTTCGTACGTGCCCGGCTCCCAGTAGCCTCCGCCCGCTGCGCCGAGCCGCTCCGACCACTTGCTGTACTCGACGACGAGCGTGACCGTGATCGGCGCTTCCGGTGTCGAAAAGCTCGATATCTCTTGCTTGACGCCGTCCTCAAAGATCGCGAAGTTCTCCTTCTTGAGTCCCGTCACGATCTGGCCCGTCTTTTTGTTATAGACGACCGAGTTGACGCTGACGATCTTTGACTCGACGCGCTCGACGCCCTCTTCGGGGATGGCATTCTTTTCTTCTTCAAGCCGGCGGCGCTCCTCCTCTTCTTTTTTCAGCTCCTCCTCGGTCTTGGGCACCGGCCGCTGGTTACGTTTGCCTTCACCCTTCGACGGGTCGGGCTTTTGCGGCCGCGACTGAGCGGCAACGCGTCCTGACGGCGCCAAAAGGGTGACGATCAATGCCGCCGTCGCGACGGCAAAAAAGAATGATCGGAGGATTCGCATAGGTCAGTATCGTGCTGCAAGCTGAATGAACTTTAGATACAACGCGGGCGGATTTAGTTGGCGGCTAGAGCGGAAGGATCTCTATCTTGACGTCAAATGCTCCGCTGTTGTCGGTCAGATCGCCCTCGTTCACGCCGAAAAACAATGCTCCGTCCCGATCGGCCGTAAATTCGCGCATCGAGCCGATGTAGATAAAATCGTTATTGTCGTCGCCGATCACCGCGATCAGCGCGCCGGTCGCGACGTTCGGCATCAGTTTCTGCGGATCGTCGAGGTCAGCCAGCCCCGATGGCGTCGCAGTGCGTCCGGCGCCCAGCGAGACCGTGCCTCTTGCCGAGACCCGAACGCGCTGGCCGCGTTTTACGACCCAGCCCGAATTTGTCCAGCCGTTGGCGGTGTTGTCGGCGAGGACCTTGATATCGATCTCGATCGGTCTTGCCGCGGACGCGGCGGGAGCGGGCGGGCCCGACGCCGAACTCGCGGGAGCAGCGGGCCGCGTGGTGCTAGCGATATTTTCGGTCGTAACGACCTTATAGGCCGGCGACTGTGCCGCGGCGGCCTGCCGCGGCGGGGCGGAGCCGTTTGACGGCGTCGCGGCGTCAAACTCGATCGACGCGACCTCAGCCGCGTCAAACGACAACTCTCGCCGACGGCTGCCCTCGCCGATCGCCACGATGAATTTGCCGTCGCGAAAGCTGACGATCGTTCCCTTGATGATGCTGCCGTCCTTGAGCCTTATCGTGTCGGCTGCGGCCGCCGATGCGAGGACCAGCACGACGATCATGGCCCGAATGGCAGCGATCGCTGATTTGCTCTTGTACATAACCTTGTCTCCGGTCACCGAGGAGAGGATCGGACCGCCGGCCGGCCGTCGAAACGTTGATGCCCGCCCGGCGTAAACCGTTGTAGCGTTTGGCCCGCGTTCCGGCGAGATTATAACTCAGCTTGGCGCCGGGCGTCGCCGCCGGCTCGTTTGACGACGCCGGCCGATGCGCGTCACGCAAGCGGCGCGGCGGGGGAACGTTCAACAAATGGCCCGCCCGCGGGACGGGACGAACGAGTTTTAATGGGAAGGACGGAACTTATGAACAAAGTACTTATTCGATATCTGGTTTTTGCTCTGCTGGCTGCCGGCTCCGCCGCCGCAGCTTTTGGACAGTCGTCGATCTTGGACGGCCGCGTGTGGAAGCTCGAGGCGATCGGCGGCCGCGAGACCGGAGACGGCCGGGCGCGGCTCGAGTTTGACGTCGCGGCCCGCCGCTTTACCGGCAGCGGCGGCTGCAACAGCATTTCGGGAAGTGTCTCGATAACACGTCGCGCGATCAGATTCGGCTCGCCGGTGATGACGAGGATGTACTGCGGCTCGCCGGCCGGTGTTATGCGTACCGAACGCTCGTTTGTCGACGCGTTGCGACGTGCGACCCGATTCAGCGTGGCCGGCGATAGGCTGTATCTTTTTGCGGGCCGGCGTGAGCTGTTGAGAATGGTCGCCGACGAGCCGGCTGACCGCGTCAAGGACCAGGTCGGGCTCGAGGACCAAAAGTGGATACTCGAGACGATCCACGGGCGGCCGCTGCCGCGGCTCTCGCA
The DNA here is from genome assembly GCA_046313635.1 of Pyrinomonadaceae bacterium. Classification (GTDB taxonomy): domain Bacteria; phylum Acidobacteriota; class Blastocatellia; order Pyrinomonadales; family Pyrinomonadaceae; genus OLB17. The sequence continues at coordinate 111,857 of JBKBYA010000004.1, forward strand.
GACCCCATTCATCGTCTTTGACCCGGCGAAGGGGAGTGCCGGCGGCAACACGAGCTGCAACATCTTTACGGGCGAGTATTCGGCAGCGGGCGACCGCTTTAATTTCAAGGCCGGCATAATGACGATGCGCGCCTGCATCGAGGAGCCGGGCAATGTGCAGCAGAGGTTTCTCGATGCGCTGGGCGCGGCCGACCGATACGAGATCGAAGGCAGCCGGCTGAGGCTCTTTGAGGGCCGGCGAGAGGTCCTCGGTCTAAAGGGCGTGCCGAGAGACAAGCAGTAGCGGCGAGGCAGAATGCGAACGAGGGCTTCCTTATCGGAAGCCCTCGTTTTTTTGCGGCCCGGCAGTCTCCACCTTACCCCGCGCCACACCGCGAAAATTCCCGCGGAATTACTGCATTTTTACACGACATTCACTCCGGCTGAGTGACGGCTGTCACATTCCGACCTTTATTCTACGCACCGCGCAAAAAAAGCCGGTTGGGAATACGGCTTGCCCCTTGTCGCTCGTGTTGATCGCGCGGCGTGCGATAACCCTGTATGAAAGAGTCGATCGATCAGAGGACAGCAGTCAATCGAGTTGCGATCGTCGGGTGCGAGAATGTCGAGCCCGCGAGCGCATATTCGCTGCTGCTCAATCGGTCGATCGACGAGCTTCTGCTCCTGGGCCGAGGCGGCCGTGCTCTGCGGCGTGCCGTGCAGGCGATCTGCGATCAGTACGCCCCGCCCCGCCCGGCGCGGCTGCGGCTCGGCTCGTTTCGTGACCTCGCCGCGGCGCGCATCTTGATCGTGGCCTCAGGTGTCGCTCGCGAAACGGGCGAGGCGGCTGACGACACGCTTCGGCGCGAATACCGTTCGGTAAGCCGGCTGATGCAGCGGGTCAGATCGAGCGGCTTCTCGGGCATCGTCCTTATGACGACGGAGCCTGTCGATCTGATGACGCAGACGGCCCAGCGCCTGCTGGGCAGCTCGCCCGAGAGAGTCATCGGCATCGGTTCGACGCTTGCACGGCCGCGGCCGGCCGATCAGCCCGAGCGGCGCCGCGATCTGCCCGTGGCCGTTTGGTGCTCGGCCCGTGTCGCCGACAACCAGCAAATGGACGCGTGCGAGCCTGACTGCCCGTACTTTGAGGACGTCCTTGCACAAGCCCGCAACGGGCAGGAGCGGCGGCGGCGCCGAGCCGGGTCGCTCGATATCGCGGCGTGCGTCATGCGCGCGTGCGAGGCGATCCTCGACGACGAAAAGGCCGTCTTCCCGGTCTCGGCGCTGGCCCGCGGCGAGTACGGCATAAGCGGCGTGTACCTCAATCTGCCGTGCGTGATCGGCAAAGGCGGCGCCGAACGGGTGCTCGAGCTGCCCGCGACAGACGAGATGCTCCGGCAGATGCTCGACAAGGCACGCTACGTCGGACGCATGAATATCGAACTGCAAAAACATCCGCGCGGGCGGCCGCGTCACTCTTTCAAAATCGGTCCGGACGCCGGTCGCGCGGCCTCGCGGACGATAACCTAAAACATGAAAAGTTCGGGCAATCTGACGATACGGCACAAGTGCAGCGGCTGCGAGCTCCGTCGCCGCGGATTTTTTTGCGACCTGCCGTCGGGCACGCTGCAGGCGCTCGAGGCGCTCAAGATAACGATGAGCTACCCGAAAGGGACAGCTCTGTTTCTCGAGGGCGAGCCGGCGAGCGGCGTCTACATCATTTGTCAGGGCAGGATCAAGTTGTCCACGCACTCGAGCGACGGCAAGGCTCTGATACTGCGTGTCGCCGAACCGGGCGAGGTGCTCGCGCTGAGCGCCGTCGTCGCGGGCACAGAGCTCAAGGCGACCGCCGAGGTCCTCGAGAGCTGCCAGGTCAATTTCATCCGCAAGCAGGATCTCCTTCGCTTTATCCGCAACCACGCGGACGCCGGGCTCGCCGCACTCCGCCAGCTCAGCGACAACTATCACCAGGCATACACGCAGGTCTGCTCGCTCGGCCTGTCGTCGTCGGTCGCAGACAAGCTGGCCAAACTGCTGCTCGGCTGGTGCCGGAGGGCTTCGCCGCTGCCGCCGCTCGCGGGCATGGCTGGCGTAAACGGCTCATCGATACGTATGAAGCTGACCTTTTCGCACGAGGAGATCGCCGAGATGATCGGCACCTCGCGCGAGACCGTCACACGCCTGCTCAAAGAGTTTCGCGAGCGCGGCCTGATCTCTCTCAAGGGGTCGGATCTCGTGATCCACAGCGAGCGCGGCCTCGAGTCGAGCATCGGCTCGCCGCGCGGCCGCGGACGCGCCGCACTGTGACGCCGGTCACTATGTGTCGGTGACCGAGCTCCTATTTGAACTTTTGCGGCCGGTATAAATATGACCCGGGAGTGTCTCGCCGAACGCGAAATGTCCTCGGGGTCAAACAAAATGCCGCCGCTCAGACCGGTCTTCGCCGGCGCGATACGCCTGCCGCGGCAGGCCGAATGCGGGGCCGAGACTCCGGAGGGGAATTGGCAGGTCGCGACCGCCGCCGCCGGCGCGTATCTCTGCCGGGTGGGCGAGCCGGCCGGCTCGATCATCCGCATCCGTAAGGGCACGGCCGAGCTGCTCGCACCGGTCGGGGCCGACGGCGTCGAGGCTGTGCTCAGAACTCTCGGGCCCGACGAGGTGGTCGGGCTGACGGAGGCCATCGCGAAGACCGGCTTCAGCGTCAGCCTGCGGGCGGCGACAGATTGCGAGTTCGAATATCTGGACGCCGACGAGTTTCGGCAGATGCTCGCCTCTGACGGCCGGCTGCGGCGGCTCATCCTGCGGCGGCTCGCACGAGGGCTGCAGCATCACCTCGACTCATTTGACAGCAAAGATCGAATCGACCTTTGAATGCCGCCGTCACCTGTGACGGCGCGCACAGTACGAGGATTTTTTAGTAGTTAGGCTGTACGCGGGGCCCGAGCCTGCCCGACGGTCGTCAACGCCCGGTTCGGCTCGCCCCTTAAAAAGGAGAGTACTCATGACTTCATCAAAATATGTAAAGGTCTCGGTGCTTTGCTCCTTTTCACTGTTGTTGTTCGCGTGGATGGTCTGGGGTTCGATGTCAACGGTCGCCGGCATTTCGACGGCCGACGAATTGACCGGACCTGAGCTGGCGGCCGCGACCGGATCGCCCGACGACTATGTCGGCAGCGAGACGTGCAAGGCCTGTCACGAAGACCAGTTCAATGCCTTTTCCAAGACAAAGCATGCTCAACTTGCAGAATTGAAAAGTTGGAAAGACAAGGCCAAGGGCTGCGAGTCATGTCACGGCCCGGGCTCAAAACACGTCGAAGATCCAACGGTAAAGGGCAGCATCATTTCATTCGCCAAAAAAGATACGAAAGCCGCATCGGAGACGTGCCTCGCCTGCCATTCGGGCAAGGAGCAGCACAACAATTTCCGCCGCGGCGAGCATTGGCGCAACAACGTCGGCTGCACCGATTGCCACTCGTCGCACGGCTCGGGCCATAACGATCTGACGGCCGAGTCGATCACATTCGTCGGCGGCATCGCCGGCGATCGGCCAAACGAGGGCACGACCGCTATGCTCAAGCAGAGCGAGCCGCAGTTGTGCCTCAGCTGCCATAACGAGACAAGGTCTCAATTCACCAAGCCGTTTCATCACAAGGTGCTCGAGGGCACGATGAAGTGCAGCGACTGCCATAACGCGCACGGCGGCTTTGAACAAAAGCAGACGCGTCTCGCGGTCGGCAACGACGCGGGCTGCGTCAAATGCCACGCCAACAAGGCCGGCCCGTTCGTCTTTGAGCATGCACCGCTCAAGGTCGAGGGCTGCTCGGCGTGCCACACGCCGCACGGCTCGGCCAACGCCAAGCTGCTCAAGCGTGCACAGGTCCGCCAGCTTTGCTTCGAGTGTCATACGGGCATCTCGGAGGAGCTCGGTCCGCAGGCGCCCAGCCTGCACAATCAGGCGCAGGTGCGATACCAGCAATGCACGGTCTGCCACTCGGCGATCCACGGATCGAATTACAGCAGTTACTTTGCCCGGTAGGCGAGAGGAGGAAATATGGACACCAAACGATTACTAAAAGCGATATTGTCCGCCGGCCTCTTTGCGATCGCCTGTCCGGCGCTTTCGATCATGATCGTGCGGGCCCAGTCATCGACGACGCAGTCGAACGAGACTGGCAGCGGCAATTACACCGTGAGGTCCAGCGTCGAGGTCGGATATCGCGGCATAGAGATAAACGGCGACGCGCTGAAATTCAAGAGCGATCTCAACTACAAGGCCGGCGTGCGGATCTTTGACTCGAGCTTTTTGATCGACGATAAGACCCGTTCGCCCTACAAGCTCTTTGACACCGCCTTTATGTCGGCGAGCGGCTGGGGGGCCGATCCGACCGGGTCGTTCAGGCTCAAGATGGACAAGAGCGGGATCTACAAGTTCGACTCGAACGTGAGACGCGTCCGGTACTTCAATAACCTGAACAATTTTGCCCTGCGATGGTCGGACACTCTCGGGCGCTCGGAGCATCAGGCGAACACGCTTCATCACTTTGGCGACTTTGATCTCACGATCCGTCCCGAGAGCGAGACGCTTAGAGTGAAGCTCGGATATTCGTTCAACAACACCAGCGGTCCCGGAACGTGGACGCTGCGCTTTCCCTCAAGCCGCGGCGACGAGTTTCAAGTGAGCTCCGACACCAAGAACCGTTCGCACGACCTGCGCGCCGGCGTCGAGGGCAAACTGCTCGGCTTTAACCTCGGCGTGATGTACGGACGCCGGAGCTTTACAGACAAGTCGAGGCTGTTTCTCGATACGTTCAGTCCCGGCAACAACCAGACCGACAATATCCGGCTGAACAGCATGACCCGCCGCTGGCCGACACGCGGCAACGCCGATTGGGGAAATTTCTTTATCCAGCGGACGTTTGCCAAAGTGTTTGACCTCACGGGACGCTTTGTCTACTCGGAGTCGAGATCAAAATTCGACATCGAGGACATGCTCAACGGCCGCAATTCGGCCAACGACTTTGTCGATCTGGACCTTATCCAGGCCTCGGGCGTCAACAAACGGCCGCAGGCGCGCGGCGATATCGGATCGACGTACCGTGTGACGGACGACTTCCGCATCTCGAATACGTTCACGTTCGATCAATTCAGCATCGGCGGGGCAAACAACTTCATCGAGGCGATCACCAGCCGCACCTCGGCGGGCGTCAACAACTCGTCGGTCGCGCGGACGTACAGCTGGCGGACGACGTCATACCGGCGCTTCAGCAATCTGCTGGAGGGCGATTATCAGGTCAACCGCGCGTTTGCCTTCAATCTCGGATGGCGATACACGCAGCGCAAGGTCGGGATCGGCGGCATCGACACCAACCTGATCACGCTGGCGGTAACGCTGCATCCGCTCGAGGAACACGAGAACACGACCAACACGCTTATCGTCGGCACCAAGATCAAGCCGACAAAGAACTGGTCGGTCTATGCCGACCTCGAGCGCGGTCAGTCGGACAGCGTATTTACGAGGCTGGCAAATAACGACTACTGGAGCTTTAGGGTGCGCAGCCGTGCCGCGACGAGGCAGTTTGCTCTCAACCTGTCGGCGACGGTTCGCAACAACGACAATCCCGGTACGACCGTCGCGCAGACAAACGTCCCGTCGTTCGAGTCGATCGCGCGGACGCGAAGCCGATACTTCTCCGGCAGCTTTGACTGGACGCCGAGGAGCGAGTTCTCGCTGAGTACCGGCTACACCTACAACCACGTCGACAGCAACGTCGATATCATCGTGCCCGTCGGGCCGCCGGTCGGCTCGACCACGCCCTCGACGTCGTTCTATCGCGGACTGAGCCAATACTTCGTTCGCGACAGCTACTTCTTCTTTGACGTCACGGCGCGGCCGGTCAGGCGGGTCTCTTTCTACGCAAGCTACCGCATCAATGACGATCGCGGACAGGGCGATCGCGTTCCTACGGCGGGTTACAACTTTATCTCGTCGTACCCGCTGCGATACCAGACGCCCGAGGCAAGACTTGCGATCAGACTGACGAAGAACGTCGATTGGAATGTCGGCTACCAGTACTACGATTACAAGGAAAAACCCGTGGTCTATACCTTCTTGCCGGCCGCGACGCCGTCGCAGTTCCTTTTGCCGTTCAACGCTCAGAACTACAACGCTCACCTGCCGTACACCTCGATCCGCATCCACTGGGGAGCGAGAGAGGACGCCCGGTAAACCGGTCAACCAACCAGCTAAGAGGCCGCCTCAAAAGGGCGGCCTCTTCCATTTGGCCGTGCCGCCGCGGGCTCGTGCGCCTGACCAAATGAACAAGAGGCTGCCTATTCAGACAGCCTCTCTTTGTCGAGAGATCAGCGATCGCGCCCGTTCAGCCGTTCAGCTTCAAAACCTAAATCTATTCCCCTGATGGCATCGCTTGCAGTTGGCAAAGTCTTCGGCCCCGAAGGCTCGTGTGCCGTTGTGACAGGCGTAGCAGCTTGAGGCGCCGCCGCCGCGGGCAAAGTGCATCGCGGGTGCAGGTGACGAGACCTGGCGGCCCCGGGGGCCCGGGCGGACGGTGTGGCAGACCGCGCAGCTCAGACGCGCGCCCTGCACGTGGCGCGAGTGGCTAAAGTTTATCCGGTACGCACGCGAAGACTCGGACGTCCAGTTGGGGCGGCCCTCGACGTGGCACGTGCCGCACGACGCGAACGAATTTGGCGACGACGACGTGTGGCACTTAAAGCACGTGTCGTGCGCCGAGCCGTCGCTCGGGATGCTGAGTGCGACGCCGCGCCGCGAGGGCGTGTGACAGACCGAGCAATTCACACGCGCGTGACGGGTGTGTTCAAACCGCGTCGCAAAGCTGCGCAGCGGCGGGAAGCGCTTCATCGCTCCCGTTCGTGCGTCGGTATGGCAGATCGTGCAGATCGGGCTGGTGCTGTCGGCAAACTGCGGCGCGTGGCAGCCCGCGCACGGCGAATGCGCGTCCTTGCCCGGAAAGCCGATCCGCCCCGAGTTGGTGTCGCGGCGATGGCACAGCAGGCACGGCATCCGCGAGTGGTAAGAGCTGCTGTGATCAAAGCGTGAAAGGTCGCCCGTCTGCTCGTGCTCGCCTGCCTCGCTCGTCGGCGACGCGACGGACATCGTCGTCGTCACAGGCGAGACGCCGTAAAAGACGCCGATCAGCCCCGCCGCCAATATCGCCGGCAAAAGCCGCCGCACGCGCCGCGTCGAGGTCGGTTCGTTTGCCGCTGTTTTCATCCGTCTCGTTCCGCCTGCACGGAAGTTCCCGAATGTATTTTATTGCCCGCCAACCCCCGAGGCCGTGACTCCCGTCACAGTGGTCAGTGGTCAGTGGTCAGTGGTCAGTGGTCAGTGGTCAGTGGTCGGTAGGCGGTAGCCAGTAGTCGGTAGCCAGTAGTCGGTAGCCAGTAGTCGGTAGCCAGTAGTCGGTAGCCAGTAGTCGGTAGCCGGTAGCCGGTAGCCGGTAGCCGGTAGACAGTAGCCGGTAGACAGTAGCCGGTAGTCAGTAGTCAGTAGTCAGAAATCCGCAATCCGAAATCCGCAATCCGAAATCGAATGGTCCGCAATCCGCAATCCGAAATCCGAAATCGAATGGTCCGCAATCGAATGGTCCGCAATCGGAATTCTGCATCTCGATTTACCATTTACCATTTACCATTTACCGCTTACCGCTTACCACTTGCCGCTTACCTCACCTCCTGCCCTTCGGCAGCGGGATGAGCATCGAGACCTCGCGTTGGTAGTCCTCGTAGGCCTGACCGTGAAAGCCGACGAGGTCGCGCTCTTCGAGCTGTATCGCGAAGACGATATACGCGGTCGTCATCGCCGCAAAGAGCAGGTGCCCGACGGTCATATGCGGCGTCGCCCAAAAGGCGATGATAAAGCCCAGCATGATCGGGTGACGGACAACCTTGTAAAAGAGCCGCTTCACAAAGGGCACGTGCGTGTACTCGCGCCCGCGCAGGTTGAGCCACACCTGCCGCAGGCCAAAGAGCTCAAAGTGATCGATCAGAAATGTCGACACCAGCACCATCGCCCAGCCGAGCGCAAAGAGCGCCCACAGCACGGCGCGGCCCGCTTCGTTCTCGACCGACCAGACCGTGCGCCACATCGGCCGCCATTGCCAAAACAGAAGTATCAGCGCGAGGCTCGACAGCAGCACGTACGTGCTCCGCTCGATCGCCTTTGGGACGACACGCGTCCACACACGCTTGAACTCGGGGCGCGCCATCACGCTGTGCTGCACCGCAAAGATCGCCAGCAGCAGAGCGTTCACCGCCAGCCGCGACCACCCCGTGCTGCCCAGACTACTCTCAGGCACCCCGACATCGATCGACTTGGGCACCACCAGGTTCCCCACAAACCCGATCGCATACAAAAAGGTCACAAAAAAAACGAGGTAGCTCACCACCCCGTACAAAAACGCGAGAAGACGTCCCATCACAGAAATCCCTCCTCTTTGTCCTTCTGCCGTCTGACCGCCGACTGCCTATCGCTGCGTGCTGTCTCCGTCTACCGACTACCGTCCACCGACCACCGACCACTGACCACCGACCACCGTCTGCCGCCCGCCTTTATATTTCAGAAGGGAAGGGATGTCAATGAGAACCAATTGCAGTCCCAAACGGGATCCGGCATTAGGTTAATCTCTTCGAACGCTGCAAATGGGGGATCAATTCAAATTGTCACCGACGCATGATCGGTACACCTAATTTAGCTGTGCATCTATGCTCTGAACGAGAGACTCGAATTGTTTCGGGTCGTTGTTCTTGATCATATCGATCACTATGATCGCGCATTGTTCAGCCTCCTCAATGTCAATTGGAAGCCACGCACGATCCAGCGATGTTAGGTGGGAGTACTCATTGATTACGCGGTTTAACAATGCGGGAACATTCCCGTCAAAAACCTTCTTGAGGTTGCTCATTAACGAAAGCGAATTTGGGAAACGGTAAAAGAGATAACACTCAAGGAATTTCCGAAGATTGTTAGAGAAGCTATAAAACGTACTATACGAGTTGGAGAGATCTAATTTCTTTTCCCCCTTCGCTGACTGATAAACCCGATACACCTCTTCGAATAAAAAATTGAATTCGGTAACATATTCGCGCAAATGCGCCGGCATCGGCTTGATGAAAGAACGTCGATCAGATGCCATATGCCGCCGTTCTACGAGGAAGTAATTAGCTCCTCGGGCGGTGGTTGTAAGTTTCTTCAAATACTTTAGAAACTCAAGATTGTGAGTTGAGATGAACAATTGCCGGTAGTTTTTCGGCTCGGCGATTTTAGATTCAATAAGGCTAAATATTAGAAATATGTGGCTACTATCCAGCGAAGAGATCGGGTCGTCGATAAACACAATCGTGTCTTCCCCCAACTCATCTCTTAAAGTCGCCACGAAGTAACAAAATGAGATCAGGCTGCATTCACCCTCACTGAGGTTCCGCGCTTCTTTACCTCCCCTAGTTACCCTAAACTTCGCCCCGGACGTTTCGCTGATAACTTCGAGATGAAGGTGGTCGTGTCCAAATGACCTCTCTATGTACTCATTCACCAGCTTCGCTCCAAGCCTTTCGTCTTTTGTCGACGCTTCTAGCCGCTCCTTTTCGGCCGTCAGCGATTCAGCCTTGGAAAGAAGTGCCTCACGCCTTTTCCCTAATTTCTTAATTTCGGATTCAAGTTCGCTGATCTCAAGCAATCTTTCCTCATAGCCAATCTCGATCAGGAACTCAGCGACCTCGGAAAGCCGTAGCTTCTCACGTGCCAGCGTCCGCGCAGTATCCAAACTATTGGAATGGCCATTATTGGAATCAACGAGTTCATTCAGTTCGTCAATCAAAAGCGCCAACTCGTCATCAGTTGGTGCGAACGGGGAAAACTCAACGGTCTGAAAAATTGATTCCTTGCGAGCAGAAAGTGCTGAAACCAGGGCGAGGAGTCGAGACTCATAACGCGATTTTAATTCAGTCAATCTCGTCTGCAGCGACTCCCAACGGCCACGGTGCGACTCATAGAAACCTGATCTGTCAGGCAGTTGAAATAAGCGTAGTACATCGCCCATTCTATCGGCCCTTTCTAAAAGCGCATCAATCTCCTTAGCAAGGTCGTCAGACTCTGCTGTAAAATGCCCGTCGAGTTTGGTCCATAAATCATCACTTAGTCTTGAGCTGCAGAACCCGCAAGTTTCGCGTTTGTCCCTATGCAGCGTAATTCCCGATCTAACCCAACTCTGAAGCAGATCGTTATTGATGAGGTCGAGGATCTGCTCTGTTGGTTTTATTTCTCTGGTTACGCTCGATGCAGTAGCCAACTCAAGCTCCGCGATATCGACTTTCGGTTTGGCAACGCGATCTAATCCGGGCAACTTTTCTTCACGAAGTTCTCTTCGCAGGCTGTCTTTTTCTGTCGGGGTTAGAATGCTGTTCGCGTCAACATTCTTGATGTCTTCTTTGATACGAGTAATGTTGTAAGTAACGACGTCAAAAGTGGCTGTGTCCTCTTTGACCCGTCTGGCTTTGGCCGTCAGAGACGAGTCCAGTTCTCGCTTTCGTCTTTCCAGTTCATCGTTCTTCGGCTTCAGCTCTTCTGCGAATTTAACCAGCTCGCCGCGAACGCCGGTCCGGTCCTCGACACTGCCAAGCTCTTCTGCCAACTCGCGGAGTCGCTTTTCGGTCGCCACGTTTTGTGCTCCGAGGACCGCGAATGCTTTTATCGTGCCGTCGTCGTTACGCAGCCATCCAAGGTTCTCTTTTACGAAATCACTGTTATAGACCTTGATCTTGAGTGTTGACAGAAGTTCCGTGAGGTTCGCGTCCGTGATTGTCGAGCCGTCCTCGAAGGTCACTCGAAATTGTGCATCTTCGTAATCACAATGAATTTTCTTGTCGCCTAGGCACTTCAGTATCCGCGAGATTGTCGTCTTGCCGGAATAGTTGCGACCGTAAATGATGTTGACCTTACCGAACGATTTGTCCTGTCCGAGTGATTCGTTCCAGTCGAAGTCCCGATAAAGCCCGAAGTTGGCGATGTCAATCTTTGTGATCATAGGAGGGTGAAGCCGTGCGCTCTAGACCGCCAGTACCTTCGTCGATTCTTCACCGTACTGACTTATCACGCGCACAGCGATCTTTTGGCCTTTGCGTTTGATCTTGATCGGGTGGGATTGGAAGCCGTAGATTCGGTCAAAGGCTTCTTCGTCGATCTCGATCTTTAGTGTCTTTTCGGCTCGCTGGCGGGTTTTGTCTTTGGCCAGGGTGTCGATGCCTTTTTTCCATTTAGCGAACTCGTCGCGGTCGCCGCCGCAGAAAAAGACTTGGCGGACGACGAAGTTGCTGCCGTCGTAGTCGTCGTCGACCATCCAGTAGGCGATGTCGTGGAGGTCGCGGGGTTTTACTTCATCCTTGATCGGATCGTAAATGTCGAGGCCGCGGATCTCGACGGTAGCAGCGTCGCCGTCAACGTGAGCCACGATATCGGGTTCACCGATGGTGACGAATGACGCCGCTGACTTGGCCGGTTTCTTCTTTAACCCGTCCTGAAGCAGGTCGTCATGGATTCGCGCCCGAGTGACTTCAAAACTGCCCATCGAAGTCGTCTGCGTGCTTCCCTCGATATCGCTCTCAAAGCTGAAGCCAAGAATGACCAACCATTGCGCGTCGCCGCGTGCGCGGCACTCCTTGATCGCTTCGTTAACGGCGTTCTTTGAGACGGTGCCGAATTTGGGGCCGATGTGGAAGTAAGCCTTTTTCTCACCGACACCGTTCTGATAAAAGCCTTCGGCATGCAGGTGTTCGCCGGCGAGTATCTCTACGCGGCTGAATGTCACCTGCTGGTCCTTGCGGCCGTTCTTTATGCCGGTGGCCAGGAGGTGGTCCTTTATTACCTGTTCAAAATCCTCGCCATTGACCATCTTTTCGTCGGCCAATTCTCCTGGCGATACCGGCTCGAAGTTCTGCAGCGTCTCGACCGTGAAAGGACCGCTGACGCGCATTTTCTTTGCATCAATTTCCGGCCGGTCGTAGAGGGTTTCTTTTACCATTGGTTCATCATTCACGAGTGATCCAAGGGTTATGTGTGGGACGGTTTTGTAAATGAATCCTTGACGAATATCACGTGATTTCTCGTCGTACAGTTTGTAGTAGGGAAATACGGCAGTCATCAGCCTAGATTTTGCGATATTGAGGGCAATTCGGCTCGTGTCTGTAGTAATCCAACGTCTACCAAACTGTTCGGCAACGAACGCAGTAGTGCCGCTGCCGCAAGTAGGGTCGAGCACCAGATCACCCGGATCCGTCGTCATTAAAAGGCAACGTTGGACTACTTCTAAATTCGTTTGTACAACGTATTTTGCTTTTGTTGCACCGCTAGTATCGGCCCACAGATTCGTCAATTTCATTACAGGGTAGTCGTCATGAAACAGTACGTACCGCAATGAATTCCCAGAACGAAATAGGCGTCCAAGCGACTTCAGAGTATTCATTCCGTTTAGGTCGGTTTTCCAGCAGACACCACCTGGCACGTCGTATGTGACACCCTCGAACTCAAATCTGAAATCCTGATTCTTTCTATACTGAGCTGGCTGCAAAGATGTTGGCGAAAAGATTCTTGCGCCCTTAGGAAGCAACTTGTTATTGAGCCACTCTTCTTTTGTAAGTCGACGCCTGGTGCCGTCCGGCAACTCAACATGTGACCATGTACTATCGCCATCCGTCGGCTTTTCCTTGAAAACAGGTCGGGTTTTAATTGCCTCGCGGCTCCTGCAGTACCATAGCAAGTAGTCTGAAACACTCTCGGTAACATCCGACCCCATCGGCATGAGCTTTTTCCTAAACGTAATTAAGGAACAAAAATTCTCACTACCGAAAACTTCATCCATTACATTCCTCACGAGATGCACATTCTCGTCAGATATCTGGACAAAGCAGCTCCCGCTTTCGCTTAATAGCTCCTTCGCGATTAGTAGCCGGTCGCGGATGTATGAGAGGTACGAATGAATGCCAAGTTCCCACGTGTCGCGAAACGCCTTGATCACCTCGGGCTCGCCAGTTAAATCTTCATCACTATCTTTAACCGTCCGATTATTAATCTTGATCTGCCAGTTCGACCCGTACTTAATGCCGTAGGGCGGGTCCATATAGATCATCTGTACCTTCCCAGCCATCCCTTCGCGTTCGAGCAAAGACGCCATCACCAGATGGCTGTCACCCTGTATCAAGCGGTTCGTCCACCCGTCGTGGTGCGAGTAGTAATCGGAAACCTTTTCGAGCTCATCCTTGTCCAGCGCGTTTCCAAATAGATCGTTGACACTGGCGAAAAGGTCGCTCTGTGGCGAGTCGTCCTCAACCACGCGGTACAGATTCTTGATCAACGTCTCGGGAGCAATATGCTCATGCCTGTACAGCGAACGAATATCGACACGTAGCAGATCCTCACGGTCGTCGTTGCCGTACTTGTTCATCCAAAAAAGCTCCGGGTCCTGCCCGCGAGTGACCACGGGATTCTTCGGAAGCTCCAGGATTTTGCGACCTGACCGAACCTTCTGGTTACCGTCCTCATAGCCGGCTTCTTCTTTGCTGGGGATGAAAGCCCGCTTGTCTTTAACGTGCTTGATGCTGTCGATCTTTTTGGTCATGACTATTACTTTCTAATGCGGGGCGGTTTCGATTTTGCCGTGCAGTACCTCTTGCCGTGGATGTCCATTGCTTTTACGTCTACCATTAACGAGCAGCGCGGACATTTCTCCAGAATTTGGCTTGGAGATTTTCTCAACTTAGATAGCTTTGAAACTACTCGGTCAGTGTCCTTCTTCTTCGAGATCGCTTTTCCTTTTGCCCATTCGGAGTACTTGAGCTGGCCGTGAGCATTCTTGATATGTTGATGAAGCGAATCTCTCGGAATCGGTGTTTTGCAGAATTTACAAATCGCTCGTTCATGCTCGGAATACAAATGGTCGGCGTACGCCTTCTTGGTAAACTTCTCGCCGCAAAATGAGCATTCAGTATTCTCCGTCTTGAGAAAAGCTCGAGCGGCTCGACGAGCCTCCTTACGAATCGAGCTCAATTTCGCCAACTTTTTCGGCCCAAAATTGCCCGCTTTCGCTCTGAGGCGTTGCCAAGCTTTGGAAGCGTTCTTGTACATCGTTCAGAACTAGATGGAATTGATCGCGTCGATCAACACATTCTTGACATCCCGAATGTCATCCCGTACCTCGATGAAATGCCATTCGTCGTACCCGTACTTTTCACGCACCGAGTTGACCGCCGGGAGCCATCTGTTTTCGACGTACCACTTCTTTTCGGCCTTGTCCTTGTTCATGCCCGTGATCTCAAGGATGAGGTTTTTAGGTTTACCGTCACGCGCGTTCACGCGAATGATGAAATCAGGGTAATAGTCCTTTTCCTGCGCATCTTTGATATACGGTATGCGAAAGTCGAGAAAGCTGTTCTTGACGTAGCTGATCACGTTAAGCTCTTCCAGCGTCTTCGCCGCGATCGCTTCCCAGCCGCTGTCTTCGACCACGAAGTTGACGTGCGACCTCTCGGTCTCGTAAACCGCTTTGGTCGTGGTCCCGCTGACGTATTTGGTACTGCCGAACCGGTTGTAGTGATTAAAGACCGGCCGCACGAACTCGGTCGTGTTGAGATGGGTATTTATTCCGCGTGAAATATGCTCGACGACCTTTTTGGGATCGTGGAAGTAAAGCAGGCGTTTGTATTCGTCGCCCCGAATTCCGAGAAGGCGAACCTTATCGTTGTACCACTCGCCGACGATCTCCTTCAGACGGCCGAAGTAACGGAACTCGGGATTGCCTTCAACGTCGGAGAATTTGTATCTGATCAGCTCCTTTGTGATGAGGTAGTGAAGCTCGCTGTCGCGCTTTTCGAGAACGTCCTTGACCTGCAGCTTTTCTTCTCGCGGCGAGATCGCGACGGCCAGCGTCGCCTCGACCGGATAACGCGTGCCGTCTATGTCGTAAGGCTCGACCGCCGAAAAATCGCTCGTGATCTCGCCGGCCGTACTCTCGATGCGGTAGCCGACGACGTTCGGGAAAGTTATTTCGAATTCGTCTTTTCGCTCGGGCAGAGCTTTGATGTGGTGTGACTCCACCGGCGGCGGCACCGGTGCCGCGGTGCCGCCTTTGAAGAGCTTAAACGGAACGCCGATGATGTGGGCGTACTCCGGCGGAAACTTGTGCATCACCGCCTTTCGGCCGTCCGTTGTGGGGTTGCCGTCTTTGTCGTACGACTCCAGGAAGTAATTCATCCGCCTCAGCGCACGCCCGGCCACCTGCTCGCAAAGCAGCTGCGAGCCAAAGGCACGAATTCCCATGATGTGCGTGACGGTGTTTGCGTCCCAGCCCTCGGTGAGCATCGAGACCGATACCACGCACCGGACATGCTCGCCAAGCTTGCCCTGCTGCCCGACCGTGTTGACGACCTCACGGAGTATCTGCGCATCGGTGATGTTCTCGGCCGAAGCTTGCCCGTGGATGCGGGCATAATCGCGTTTGAACATCTCGATCTCGTCCGCAAAGACCTTCTTAAATTCGTCGTTGATCTGGTCGGTGTTGTCGAGAGCGTCGCTGTCGATGAGCAACGTCGGCGGCTTTCGTTTGGGCCGTTTGTTTTGATCGTAGTTGTCGAACTGCGGCTTTATGCCGTTAACCACCTGCACTTCGCCGTCGGCGTCCACGTACTCGTAACCGGCAATGTACTTGTAGACCTCTTTCGAAACCGACGTGTTGTTGCAGACGATGATGAAGACCGGAGGCGGCGTGAACAGATTTCGCGACTTTTCGAACTGTTCGCGATGACCTTTCGAATACTCATCGTAGTGGTTGTAGAACATGTCCAGCGCCTGCTTGATCAGCGCCGGGATGACGGGCTTCTCTTCCCGCAGCGTTTCGCCCTCTTCCTTTGCTTCCTTTTTCTTCTTCCTCTGCCCCTTCCTCGGAAGTTCGCTGCGGACGTGTTCGTACAGATTCGCCAGTACCGGCTGCTCAAGTTCCTGCGACGAGTCCGTATCCGGAAGGAACGGAATCTTGACCAGCCCCGACTCGATAGCCTCGATCAAACCGAAATCCGAAACGACCCACGGAAACAGGCTGTAAGGTTCATAACCCGAACCGCTCAAATAATACGGCGTCGCCGAGAGGTCGTAGATGTTGTGAACCTTGTATTTTTTTGCGACCTCTCTCAGCCCCGTGAACCAGACCGCCGCACGTTCGTTCTCGTCAACCTCCTCGTTGTCGGTGGTCTTCTGGTTTCCTTTAGGCAAGTAACAGTGGTGAGCCTCATCGTTAAGGATCAGCACGCGACTGCCGGTCTTGAAGTCCGACAGCACGCGCTTGAGCACAAGCGAAAAGTCTTCTTTGTTATCGGTCTTTACTTTGTTTCCGTCGAGATCGACCTTTCCGTCGAAGGGGCTTCTTTTGTTGCCTTGCAGCGTCTTAGGCATGAAGGCGTGATAGTTGGTGATGACCAGCCGCGAATTGAGATTCTGAAGGCGCTCCCGAAGACTCTTAGGGACCAGTCGACGCATCCGGTAATAATCCTCGGCATCGTGCTCGGCCTGTGCTCGCGTGTCGACAAAGAGCACGCCGAGGCGGTCCTTGATCGTTACGCCCGGCGCGACGGCGAGAAAGTAATCGGCAAAACGAACGTCGTTCCTGTATTCCTGGCGGTTTGCGAAATGGTAAAGGATCAGGCAGGCCATGACCACCGTCTTCCCGCTCCCAGTGGCCATCTTGAATGCCGTGCGCGGAAGCTCTTCGTCGGCATTGCGACTGACTGACATCTGAGCGGCTCTGATCATCCGGAGAATGTTTTGGCCGGCGTTCGATTTCTCAGCGACTTCGTTCAACCAGATGGCTGTCTCGACCGCCTCACGTTGTGCAAAGAAGAGTTTGTACCTTGGCTCGCGTTCGGGATTCTCTAACCAGAAGCGAAGGAGTTCGGATGTGACGCGGGTTGTTTCGGGGTATTTCGCCACGCGCCATTTACCGACTTCCTTCCGGCAGAGGTTGATCAGGTGATTTTCGATAGCCTCCTCTGACGGCTCAGAAAACGTTATCGATCTCTGCTTAGACTGTCGCGTCGGGGTTGGCTGATTTTCCAAGCGAGGGTCGAAGGTTCGCCGCCCCTTGATCACGCCTTCGTAGTTAAGCGAGCCGTCGGCGGTCTTGGCGTAGTGAAGACGCGGTTCGTCGTATGGGCTGTTGAGAATGGGATTATCGCTCATCGATTAGGGGTTAAATTAGGGTTATGGACTAAGGCGACGGCTTGCGCCAAGTCCGAACCGAAATTCAATAGAAAATACCAGCTTTGCATGGACATAGGAGTTATCAAGTTTTTGAGGCGATTGAAGCGATGAGAATTTAGCATCGGTGGCAACGGTATTTCAAGACGTGATCACCCGACAGGCTGGAAAGAACTCATCTTCTGGACGGAGCTGTCGATTTCCTTGGCGTCGAAGGTCGCGATATTAAGCATGGCGGACAGAACGGCCGAGCAATGTCGGACTTCTAATAACGAGTGTCGATTGCGGATTTCGGATTGCGGGTTTGTGGGGCCACAAGTGGGGCCGGCCTTTCTGTGCAAGGGCTTCGCGCTGGGGGCCTGGCATTCTCGTGCCGGCGAGAGATGGTCTCGTATCGGGCGTGCTACTCGACGCGCTCGGCATGAACGTCGATTATGTGATGGAGCGGCGAGACGCTGACGCGGGGCCGGGGCGGAATTGGCGCGGCGGGGGGCGGCGGCTCGGTGCGGTGGGAGGTTTTGGGGTATGCTCGACGTCGCGGCCGGCCCGTGCGGCCCGGAGCTCCGAATACCTGTATGACAAACTTCAGAACAATTTTGATGACATTCGCGGCGGCGTTGTGCCTCGCGGCGGCGTTGACGGCGGCAGCACAGCAGCCTTCAAAGTGGAAAGCGTATGCGCCCGCGGGCGAGGTCTACTCGGTGTCGCTCCCGTGCACGCCCGCGGTTGAGCCCGACAGCGTGACGACAAAAGACGGCGTCAAGATCACGGTCAAGGTCGCCGGCTGCGTCGCGGGCACCGTGTACTATATGGTCTCGACGTCGGACTTTTCGTCGTTGCCCAACGGAGCAAAGGTCACGCTCGATACTTTTCGCGACGGGGTTGTGACCGGTTCGGGCACGGAGCTCGGGCCCGAGACGAGCGTCAGCCTCGGGGAGGCGCCGGGCCGTGCGTTCACCTCGACGGGCTCGATCGACGGCGTCGAAGTGCACTACACATGGCGCGTGTATCTGGTCGGTTCGCGGATCTACACGCTCGCCGCGGCAAACACCGCCGCGACCACGCCGGCGACGGATGCCGATACATTCATCTCGTCATTTAAGCTCAAAAAGTAGCCCGGCCGCTTGCCGCGCTTCGAATCAAAAGCCCGCGGGTTCCGGCGACGGCCGGACGCGGGCTTATTCGTCTTTGTTTAGATCGAGAGCTCTCGGGCAAAGGTCAGCGGCGGCCGAGCAGCGAGATGACGGCGGCCGGGAAGTCGGCGAGCTCGACCGGCTTGGAAACATGAAGCTGAAATCCGGCGGCGAATGCGCGTTCGCGATCTTCGACGCTGGTGTAGCCCGAGAGGGCGATGGCCGGCAGCTCCTGCGGCTTGAGACGGAGCTCTTCGCGGACGGCGCGGATGAGGTCGTAGCCGTCCGAGCCCGGCATGCCGATGTCGCTGATCAGCAGATCAAAGCGGTCCGAGGCGAGGGCCGAGCGCGCCGCCGCGGCATGATCGACGCAGTGGACGCTTGCTCCGTGAGACGCGAGCACGAGACTCAGCATCTCGAGCGCGTCGCGATCGTCGTCGACGACGAGCACGCGCGCATTCGACAGCCGCCCCGAGGCGGCCCTGCCTTCGGCCGTCGAGCCGCGCTTGGCGTCGCCCGCCGTGTGCCCGGACGCGACCGGCAGCCGCACGGTAAAGGTGGTGCCCTTGCCCGGGCCGTCGCTAAAGGCTTCGATCGTGCCGCCGTGCTGCTCGACCAGATGACGCGCGATGGCGAGACCGAGGCCGAGACCTCCGTGGCGTCGCCGCGAAGAGCTGTCGGCCTGCCGAAAGCGATCAAAGATAAAGGGCAGGAAGTCGGCCGCGATGCCCTCGCCCGTATCCGCGACCTCGATCACCGCTTCGGGCGATCGGCCGTCAGCGCCCGGCTGCCGTCGCAGCGAGACCGAGACGGTGCCGCCGCTCGGCGTGAACTTGATCGCGTTAGAGATGAGATTTGTCATCACACGGCGGAGCGCCGACGCGTCACCGTCGATCACGCCGGCCGTCTCGTCTATGTCGGCGACAAGCCGCTGGCCCGCGGCCGCCGCGTCGGGCTGGAGGTCTTGGGCGGCGTCGGCGACGATGCTGTGCAGATCGACGGGAGCCGACTCGAGCTCGAGCTTGCCGGCCGCGATGCGAGAGATGTCGAGCAGGTCGTTGACGAGCTCGTTCTGGGCGGCGACGGCGCGCTCGATCGTGGCAAAGGCGCGGTCGCGGTCTGACCTGTCGAGCTGGCCGGCCCTAAGCAGCGAGAGCCAGCCGCCGATGGCGTGCAGCGGCGTTCTGAGCTCGTGCGAGAGGACGGCGAGAAACTCGTCCTTGGCGCGGTTGGCGGCCTCCGCATCGCGGCGTGCGGCCTGCTCGCGCTCGAGTATCATCTGGCGCTCGGCCTCGACCTTGCGTCGCTCGGCGATCTCCTTGTTGAGCTCGGCGATCTTTGACGTGAGCAGGTTGAATTTGATCGCCGCAGACTCCCGCGGCCTGAAGCGGAGCAGCACGAGCGACGGCCCCGGGTCGGACGGTCGCGGCCCGTCAAAGAGTGTGCCTTCGCATCGCAGCGGTACCGGCGGCGCGGCGGCTGACGTGTCGAGGTCGACCGCGCCGAAGAGCATCTGGCGCGAGCGAGCGCACCGCTTGAGGTACGCGGCAAATTTCGCTCTGTCGGACGGCGCAATCAGGTCAAAGATATCGCGGCCCGTCAAAAGGTCTGCGGCAGCGTGCCCGGTGAGCTGTGCAAAGGCCGAATTGGCGCCGACGATCCGGCCGTCGACCGCCGCCACGACGGTGGCCTCGGGCAGTGCGTCCAGAACGACGAGCGCCTGCTGCGAGAGCGTGGTCATTCTCCCTTGAAGTACTCGCGACCCGCTGCAGCCTGAGCCTCGGGCGTGCGTTCGAGATAAACGACGACCCGGCAGCCCGGATCGCCGAGAGCGATCGACTCCTCGATCGATACCTTGGCGTAGCCGAGATTGTCCGCCGCGATCGAGCCAAAAACGTTTGACGTCATCATGCACATCGCCGGCCGGCCGATGACGCGGTCCTCAAAAGGACAGACGCGATTGCCGAAAACGATCTTTTCGTCAGATTCTTCGATGATATAAAAATCGCCACGGATGCGGCGCTTGAGATCGACCAGCACGCGGGCGACCTGCTCGCGATCGAGCCGAGAGACCGCGAGTGCCGATTTATATGAGTCGTTGATGCGGTCGCCTATATTCTGGCCGACTAGACTGATGAATCCCGAGGCTTCGTCGATGCCGACGATGTCCTGAAGAGCACCCGATAACTCGCGAATGAGATCGCGTAAAAAAACGTCTCGATCGAGCGGGACGTCCGCTCCGGCAAGGGCCGAAGATAGCTGCGTTGTTTGTTCCATATCTACCCCTGTTATGAGACTGAGCGACGCTGCCGCGCTAATGGTCATGTGGAGTGGCCGCTGTGACCGTATCACGCATTATACACACGCGGAGCGGCGCTCCTACCGGCAAAACGGCCGTGCAGCCGCATTGTCAAAAATAATCTCGCGCAAAAAAAATGCCGGTGCTCGCCCGCACCGGCAAAGAGTATTCGGTCGATCGTGCGATCGCCTGCTGAGACGCCCGCTTACCTGACGTACGCACCGGGCAGAGGGGCGTCGCCCGTCGAGCCGAAACTCGTGATCGCGGTGCCGCCCGAGCTGCGGAGGATGTACCACTGCGAGACCTGCGGCCGGTAAACGGCGGCGTCGACCTTGCCGTCGCCGTCGTAGTCGCCCGGGGCCGCGACGTCGCCGGCCGCGCCGAAGGGAAAGGCAAAGAATGACGAGTCCTCGCTGCGGAGCACGTACCACTCGCCCGCCGACGGCCGGTAAAAGGCTATGTCGGCCTTGCCGTCGCCGGTAAAGTCTCCGGGCACGGCACGGTCTGTTGACGTGCCGAAGCCGGCGGCGTAGAGCCCGGCGGTCGAGCGCAGCAGCCACCATTCGGCGCCGCCCGAGCCGCCCGACGGGCGAAAGATCGCGATGTCCGCTCGGCCGTCGCCGTCGTAGTCGGCCGCGACCGGCCTGTCGCCCGCAATGCCAAAGGCGGCGGTCGTCACGCCGCCGTCGGTCGAGCGGGCGATGTACCAGGTGCTCGTCGACGGCCTGAACACGGCCGCGTCAGCCCTGCCGTCGCCGTCGTAATCGGCCGGCACCGGAATGTCGCCATTCGAGCCAAAGGGAAATGCGTAAAAGGACGAGTCCTCGCTGCGGATGACGAACCATTGCCCGGTCGACGGCCTGAAAAAAGCGATGTCGGTCTTACGATCGCCGGTAAAGTCGGCCGCCGCGATCGCGTCGCTCGACGTGCCGAACTGCACCGCCCGCGCCGCGCCGCCCGAGCTCGGCTGCAGCCACCATTCGCCGCTCGCCGGACGAAAGATCGAGACGTCGGTCCGCGCGTCGCCGTCGAGATCGAAAGGAGCCCGAGCCTGAGGCACGGCCGGGCCGCACTGATAGCCGCGGACGACGCGCACCGTGTCGACATACCAGCCGACGGCGCCCGTATTGTTGTCGGCGCCGAATCGCCACCTGAGCTGCACGGTCTGCCCGGCCGCCGCCGGCGGCAGCAGCGCCGTCGTCGTGATAAAGCCGCCGGAGTTGCCGGTCCAGGCCGCGCGGCCGGCGATCGGATTGTTGACGCCGTTGCCGAGCGAGGCGTTGTAGCCGCCGACGAGGAATCGGCCGCCGGCCGCGACAATGTCCTGCCATGAGCCGCCGCTCATGCTGATCTCGAGCACGCCGCCGTCCCAATTAGCCTCGGTCTGAAAGCTATGGCGGAACGTCACGGTCGCCGCCTGCGCCGCGACGGTCATCGGCGGCGCGACGAGCACCGTTCCGCCGCCGATGTTGGTCGGCGGGTTTGGTGCAAAGGCCGCGTTCGGCGCGGTGTCGCTCGCCGCGGTCGAGACCGTAAACGGCGTGCCGCTCTGCTCGCTCATCACGATCCAGCCCGCGGGCAGCGACGGTGCCGCGGCGGCGTCAAAATTCTCGTTCGAGATCTGCGACGGCGTGCCGACGATGATCGTCCGGACAAAGCTCGTCGCGCCGAGGCTGCTCGAGACGTTGATCGTCAGGTCGAGCGTCGTGCCGCACGTCGTGCTGGCCGGGACGGTGTAGCTCAGCGAGAGCGTAACGCTCGATCCGCTCGTGATCGTGCCGTAACTCGCCGTCGGGCCCGAGCCGATCTGGGCCGTGACGCCGGTCGCGGTGACGCCGCTGACATTTGTGAGCGGCACCGAGACGGCGATCGTCTCGCCGGGCTCGGGATATCCGTTGTTGTTGCCGGCCGCGTCGCCGATCGTGATCGCGAGGACCTGCGTCAGATTGGGCAGGTCAAAGGCCTCGACGACGCGCGTGTCGCCCGAGCCCGAACCGGGGTTGAGCACCTGTGCGCTCGCACCCATTCCGCGCGCGGCAAATCCGGCCCAGACGTCCGCCGTGTCGGCCGACGCCTCCGGAGCGAGCGGGCTTAGCTGCGCCGCCGAGACGATCGCGTCGCGGGCCTGCAGGAATGTCGGGTTGGCGGGCGAGAGCTTCATCGCGTCGGTGACGATCTGCAGCACCTTGCGGTTGCCGACCGCCCAGCCGAGCCGTGCGACCATTCGGGCCCGCACTTCCCAGAGCGCGCTCGACCAGATCTCGCCGAGATTGTGGACCTGATCGACCGTAAAGCTGCCCGAGAACTGATTGCGTGGGAAGGCCGCGTTGTCGATATTGAACTGCGTCGCGTCGGCGTCGGCGAATGTGAGCGGATTGAATGGCCGGTTAAAAGGCCCGCCCGTGGCGCTTATCACCGCCTTTGGAAAGCGTCGGATGCCGTAATAGTAATTCGCGTTAAAGTTTGTCCCCTGGATGCGGTACGTCGCGTAGCCGGCGATGGTATAGATGCCGTCGATCGGGTCTGACGGCCTCGACAGCAGGCAGTGTGCGTAAAAGTCCGACCAGCCCTCGCCGAGACCCCGGGCCATATTGGTCGACAGGCCGTTCGAGTTGAAGTGCAGCCGGTTTGACAATCCGTGCGTCAGCTCGTGGATGACGATGTCGGCGTCGAGATCGCCGTCAAAGTCTGGATCGGGGCCGTTCCAGATGTACATCTGCATCCGGCCGCGCTGACCGTCGAGAGGCGTCGCAAAATTTGCGTTGTTTGTGCCCGAGCAGTCCTGCGCCTCGGCCGAGATGCGGTCGCCCGCCAGCCCGCCGCGGCCAAAGTTGTCGTTCTGAAAGTTGCCCGCCGCCTCGGTAAAGCCGAGCCGGTAGGTCTCGTCGTGAAACCAGTTCGAGATGTAAAAGAGCTGCGTCACGGCGGCGCGCTGCGCGTCGTTCATCCCGTGCGGCTGCGCGATCGACGCGCAGGGCGTGACGGCCTCGGCCGCGGGTACGGGCGAGTCGCCCGAATTCGTGTTCGGGTTGCCGGGCGAGAACGCAAAGTCGAATGTGCGTGACGGCGAGACGGCCCGCCCGTTAAAGGTATCGACGCCATTCGTCACGTCGCGGTCGAGACCTGCCTCGACGTTGTTGCCGTCGGTCTCGGTGCCGCCGTCGCTGATCCAGCCGAGATTGTTAAAGCCGTACGGCGGCTCGTTGCCGACGCGTGTGACCAGCGTGCGTGCGAGCGCCGAGCCCTGCATGCCGAGCGTCGGGTCGATCGGGCCCGGCCTCAGCGGGAAGGGGCTGCTCGCGACCGGTATCATCGCGTTCTGATCGGCAAAGACGTTGTAGGTCGCCGGCTGGCTCTGGTCCTCGGTGATGTTCTTGCGCCAGAGCATCTCGCCGGTCGCCGCGTCGACGATGACGTAGTAGGCATCGGTCGGCTGCCAGAGCAGCACGCGCCATGCGGGCACGACGACGCCGGGCTCGGTCGGGAAGTAGATCTTTTCGGCGGTCGGCCCCCATTCGTCGGTGCCGAATTCGGCGAGGTCGCCCTCACCGGGAGCGGCCGCGGCTGCCTCGCGCCTTCCGCGTCGAACGAGGTCCGACGGTTTGAGCTCGCGACCGATATGTCCGGCGGCGGAGCGGACGGCCGCCTCGGCGCTGCCAAAATTCCTTTCGACCGACGACGCATCGACGCCGGCCGCGAGCGTATTGATCACGCGGACCATCTCGCCCGACCTGTTAAAGCCGGCCCTGATCTCGCCGCCAAAGACCGGAATGCCGTTGATCTTTTGCCGCAGCGAGGTGACGGCGAGCGTGCCGGCCGGATTGACGTCATCGGCCGCGACCTCGAGCCGGTCGACGTCGTGCGCGGCGACGCCAAAGAGATCGCTATTCTCCCGCGCAAAGGCGCGCAGCGTCTCGGCACGCGAGCGTCCGGCCGTCGCGGCAAGCGGCTGCGGCCGTCCGAGCCGCACGTCGGCGCCGACGACCTCAGGAGAGTTGGTCGCAGGATCGTATTCGACCTTGAGCGACGCGACGCGTCGGCCGAGCGCACGTTCGCCGCTCGAGAAGCGTTCGCGGATGTCTGCGACGTCGGCGGCGTTCTTGTTAGCGCGGCCGCGGATGGCGGCGAGCCTCTCGGACGAGTTCTTGCGGTCGGTGCGGATGTCGTAATTCTCGAGGCCCGGGGCATGACTCTCGGTGCGGGCGGGCCGAGATCGAGCGGGGTCTGCCGCCGAGGCGTACGACGGCGCGGGGAGCGGTCCGGCGGTCATCCAGAAAAACGCCGCGACGACCATTGCGGGCCCGACTATACCGAGCAGCAGGCAGGTCCGCCGCGGGGGAAGATCGTTCATATTCATCACGCTTGTCGGCAGCGGATCGAGGCGAGCGACCGGAGTCGTCCGACGATCCTAAAGGCCGCTTACTTAATGGTCTCGGTCGAATCGAAAAAGGCCGGAAAACATACTACACTTTAGATGCACAATAAATGGGAATTTGTATTACAGAATACTCAGGTCGGCAGATCCCTTTGCCGGCAGCCGCGGGCCGGTATTTTGGGAGGCCCGAGACCCTCAAAGGTCGGGAAAATTGACAGTTCCTTGTAACAAATAGCATTTTTCGAGTCAATCTTAGATTCGGCTCCCACGCTTTCAGGATGCTGGAAATATTCGGCGAGGGCGGCCTCATTGCCCGTCATCATGATGCCTTTGAGCATCGCGACGGCCAGATCAAAATGGCCGACTCGGTGATGCGCGCCTTTGACCAAAAGCGGCACCTCGTCGTCGAGGCGGGCACGGGCACGGGCAAGACGCTGGCGTACCTCGTCCCGGCGGTCGCCGCCGCACTCGGGCGCAAGCAGCGTATCGTCATCTCGACCGGCACCAAGAATCTGCAGGAGCAGCTGATGGAAAAGGACATTCCGTTCCTGCAAAAGGTGCTGCCCAAAAAATTCTCGGCCGCGTATATGAAAGGCCGCTCGAACTACGCCTGCCTGCACCGCGTCTACAAGGCCGAGGACCAGCCGTTTCTCGAGGGGCTGCACGAGATCGACTATTTTGACGATATCCGCCGGTGGGTACGCGACTCAAAGACCGGCGACCGCGCCGAGCTCTCGCACCTGCCTGACAATCTCTCTTTCTGGAACCGCATCAACGCCCGCTCCGAAGTTTGTCTCGGGCAAAAGTGTCCAGAATTCGAGCCGTGCTTCATCACGCGAATGCGGGCGCGGGCCGAGGACGCCGACATCATCATCGTCAATCATCACCTCTTCTTTGCCGACCTCAGCGTCCGCGGCAACCAGTACGGCCGCGTCATTCCGGATTACGGCGCGGTGATATTCGACGAGGCGCATCTGATCGAGGACATCGCGGCGGACTACTTCGGATCTCAGGTGTCCAATTACCAGCTTGACGACATCGTCCGCGATCTCGACACTCTGCCCATCACCGATGCTCTGGTGACAAGCACGCTGACCAAGCTCGCGGCGCGGATCATCGGATTCGCAGAGCAGTTCTGGACGCGCTTTTCGCAGGGCCGCGGGCAGGACGGACGCTTTCCGCTGACGGCCGAGCAGTTCTTTGTCCGCACGCGCGGCGGCGAGATGGAGCCGACGCCGCTCGGCAGCGTCTATCAGGAGCTCGACGCTTCGCTCGGACGGCTCGATGCCGAGATCGACGTTTTTTCAGAAGAGATGCCCGAGGCCGAGGCCGTGCTGCGGCGCGTGCGGCAGGTACGGTCAGATCTGAAGTTCATCGTCGGCCAGGCCGATCGCAATTACGTCTTCTGGCACGAGCGGCGCGGCCGCGGCATTTACCTGCAGGCGTCGCCGGTCGACGTGTCGAATCTGCTCAAGGACAAGCTCTTTAACAAGGTCGAGACGTGCGTGCTCACGTCGGCGACGCTGTCGACCTCGGGCAGCTTCAACTTCATCCGCGATCGTTTGGGTCTGGAAAAGTCAAAGACCGATACGCTCGTCGCGCCGTCGAGCTTCGACTACGAAAAGCAGGCGATCGTCTACTTGCCCAAGGGAATGCCCGACCCGCGCTCGCCGCAGTACACGCAGCTCGCGGCCGGCGAGATCATCAAGCTGCTGCAGGTGACAAAGGGTCACGCCTTTGTCCTCTGCACGAGCAACTCGTCGATGAAGTCGCTCTACGAGATCGTCTCGTCGCGCGTCGGCTATCCGTGCTTTATCCAGGGCACGATGTCCAAGAGCGGCATTCTCGAACGCTTTCGCTCGACGCCCAACGCCGTGCTCTTTGCGACGTCGAGCTTTTGGCAGGGCGTCGACGTCCGAGGCGAGCAGCTCTCGTGCGTGATCATCGACAAGCTGCCATTCGCCGTGCCAAGCGACCCGCTCGTCGCGGCGCGGACAAAGTTCATCGACGACAACGGCGGCAGATCGTTCAGCGATTACTCGATCCCGCAGGCCGTGATCACGCTCAAGCAGGGCATCGGCCGCCTCATCCGCAGCAAGACCGACCGCGGCGTGATCGTGATACTCGACAGCCGTCTCAGGACAAAAGGCTACGGCCGCGATTTCATCAACAGTCTGCCTAAGACTAGAATTACGAGTGATCTTAAAGATGTAGAGTCGATGTTTGCAGCCGCGGAGGACGCAGCCGCAGCGTAGGGGGATAAGCGTGAATAAGAATTATTATCGGCGGCCGGATTCGTTCAGGATCATTTGACCTATGCCCGGATTTTTTGAAGTGATGATCGAACGCGACTTCTCGTCCGCCCACCAGCTGCGCGGGTATAAGGGGAAGTGCGAGAACCTGCACGGGCACAATTACAAGATCGAGATCTACGCCCGCGGCGAGGAGCTGAACAATATCGGCCTGCTGATCGACTTTGGCGATCTCAAGGCGGCGGCGGACGAGATCGTTCGTTATCTCGACCATCGGAATCTCAACGAGCTGCCGCCATTTGACGAGGAGCTGAATCCCTCGGCCGAGAATCTCGCCCGATACATTCTCGAGTATCTCAACTCGCGCGTCGGCGACGAGCGCGTGCAGGTCTACAAGGTCCGCTGCTACGAGACCCCGACCAGCGTCGCGACCTACCAGATCGCGTGATCGCGGGCCGTCTGGCCAAAGTGCGAGGCGTCCTGCCGCGGCTGCGCGATCTCTTAAAAGCCGGCGACCGAGGCACTCGGCCAAGATAACGCCCGTCCTGTGAACGACCGCGCTCGGCATCGCGTCTGCGGTCTCGGCGTCGCTCGCGTAGCGGCAAAACGGCGAAACCAAACCGACCGGCCGGCGTATATCGACCCGGTAGATAAACCCCAAAATTCGATAAGGAGCCAATTATGAAGCTGCTTTTGCAAAAGCTTGTCGGTCTGGCGATCGTCTGTGCCGTCGCCGTGCTGCCGATGCTGCGGCCCGCCGCGGCCCTCGCGCAGCAGGCCGCACAGTCGTCGGTCCCAAAAATTCAATTCGAAAGATACACGCTGCCAAACGGTCTGCAGGTCATACTCCACGTCGACCGCAAGCTGCCGGTTGTGCACGTCAACCAGTGGTTCCATGTCGGCTCGGCCAACGAGAAGCCGGGCCGCAGCGGCTTTGCACACCTCTTTGAGCATATGATGTTTCAGGGCTCGAAGAATGCGAGCAAGGATTACTTCACATACGTCGAGGCAGCCGGAGCGAATCTCTTCGAGGGCGGCGTTAACGGCACCACCGATCAGGACCGCACCAATTACTTTGCCACCGTGCCGTCAGGCAATCTCGAGAATCTGCTCTGGGTCGAGGCCGACCGGCTCGCGACGCTGCCCGATGCGCTGACAAAGCAAAAGCTCGACAACCAGCGCGACGTCGTCAAGAACGAGCGCCGCCAGGGACTCGAGAATCAGCCTTACGGCCGCTGGTTCAAGCTGGTCGCCGAGAACGTCTTTCCGCTCGGGCATCCGTATCACAACGACGTGATCGGCATTCACGAGGACCTGACCGCGGCGAGCGAGGAGGACGTCAAGGACTTTTTCCGCACGTATTACACGCCGAACAATATGTCGCTCGTCATTGCCGGCGATTTTGATCCGGCAGAGGCAAAGCGTCTCGTCGAGAAGTATTTCGGCACGATCCCGCCGGGGCCGGCGCTCGACCGTCCGGCTAAGGCGGCCGTTTCGCTCACGAGCGAAAAGATCGTCAACGTCCGCGACCGCGTCCCGCAGGAGCGGACGTACTTTGCGTGGCCGACCGCGGCTTACTTCGACCCGGGCGACGCCGAGCTCGAACTGGCCGCGACGATCCTGACCGACGGGCTGTCGGCGAGACTCAACAAGGCCCTCATATACGACCGGCAGCTTGCCTCGAATGTCGCGGGCTTTCAGAGCGGTCAGCCGCTGGCGGGATGGTTCGCGCTTTGGGCCACCGCGCGGCCGGGCTCGGATATGCGGCAGATCGAGCAGATCGTTACGGACGAGATCGAGCGGCTCGCAAAAGAAGGCCCGACGCCGGCCGAGCTCGAACGCGCCAAGACAAAATGGGAGTTCAACTTTGTCTCGGGCCTCGAGCGCATCGGCGGGTTTGGCGGCAAGTCAGACCTTCTCAATCAATACAACACGTATCTCGGCGAGCCCGGAAAGTTTGAGGACGATCTCGCCCGTCACCGCGGCGTGACGATCGAGAGCCTCAAGGCCGCGGTCGATAAGTATCTCAACACGCGGAACCGCGTTCTGGTCCGCTTCCGTCCGGAGCCGAGCAGCAAGGCGTCGGATATCGCGGTCGACCGTACAAAAGAACCGGCACTGGGCGGCGACAAGCCCTTCCGCGCGCCCGACGTAAAGACGGCCAAGCTGGATAATGGGCTGGAGATATACGTCGTAGAGAAGCCCGAGATCCCGAAGGTTTCGCTTACGCTCGCGACGCGGGCCGGCAGCGTGGCCGATCCGGCCGGCAAGAACGGCACCGCCGGACTTACGGCCCGGCTGCTCCGTCGCGGCACGAAGTCGCGCACGGCACTACAGATCGACGAGCTTGCGGGCGACCTCGGGACGTCGATCTCAAGCGGAGCTCAGCGCGAGTACGCCGGGGTCTCGTCGCAGGTGCTCAAGCGTAACCTGGGACGGACGCTCGAACTGATCGCCGACGTCGTGACGAACCCGACATTTGCGCAGGAAGAATTCGATCGCGAAAAGAAACAGACGCTCGATAACCTCGCGCAGACGGCGAGCAATCCGAACGCGGTCGCGAGTCGCGTCGCGCAGATGATCGCTTTTGGCCGCGAGCACCCTTACGGCCGTGCCGCTCTGCCGTCGACCGTGCAGGCGATCACGCGAGACGACCTCGTGAGATTTCACCAGACGTACTGGAAGCCGGGCAGCTCGGCACTCGTCCTTGTCGGCGATATTACGCTGGCCGAGGCGACCGCGATGGCAAAGCAGCACTTCGGCGGCTGGTCGGGCGGTGCCGCGCCGGCCGCTGCCATACCGCCTGCCCAGCCGATGCCGGCGGGCAAGGTGTATCTCGTCGATCGTCCCGGCGCGGCGCAGACCGTGATCGGACAGATCCTGCGAGCGCCCGAGCGCAGGTCGCCGGACTACTACGCGCTCACGCTTGCCAATGCGGTCTACGGGGGCGGTTTTGGGACGCGGCTCAACCTGAACCTTCGCGAAGACAAGGGCTACTCGTACGGTGTATTTGCTTTCCCGTCGCTGTACACCAAGGGCGGGACGTGGATCGCGTCGGGCGGTGTACAGACAAACAAGACCAAGGAGTCGGCGGTGGAGTTTATGAAGGAGCTGAAATTCATCGCCGGCGAAAAGCCGATCTCGGAGACCGAGTTCACGACCGCACGACTCGCTCGAACGCGCGGCTATGCCCAGCAGTTCGAGGCGTACGACCGCGTCGCCGGGCAGATCGTCGACCTCTGGGTCGTCGGCCTGCCGATGGCCGGCCTGCAGGCCGAGACCGACGAGCTCAACAAGATCTCGCTTGCGGCGGCAAACGCCGCGGCGGCCAAGTACGCCGCTCCCGCTGGAGCGTCGCTGCTGCTGGTCGGCGACCTGTCGAAGATCGAGGCCGGCATTCGCGAGCTTGATCTCGGAGAGATCGTGATCCTCGACGTTGAGGGCAATCCGGTCAAGCGGTAGTCGCAAACGCGGCGCAAAAAAATAGGCAGGAGCATGAACTCCTGCCTATTTTTATGTTGAAAGTGGTCGGGGCGAGAGGATTCGAACCTCCGACCTCACGGTCCCGAACCGTGCGCTCTACCAGGCTGAGCCACGCCCCGCTAATTCACGCCTTGCGACGCGATACATCAGTCTAGGAAAGCCGCCTGACGATGTCAAACGCGTCACTTTTGCAGAAACAACCTGATAACCACAAAGCCGCCGACCAGAATGACCAGAAATGCCACGGTCAAAATTTCAAAGTACTTGTCGATAAATCTTTTGATCGGCGCGCCGAAAAAGAAAAACAACGCCGCGACCAGAAAGAACCGTGCCGACCGGCTGATCACCGACGCGACGATCAGGGTCGTCAGCGAGACCTCGAACGCGCCGGCGGCGATCGTGAAGACCTTGTAAGGGATCGGCGTGAACCCGGCCGCCATGATCGCCCAGAACGCGTGTTCATTGTAGAGCTCCTGCACACGCGCGTAGTGGCCTTGGGCGCCGTAAAAATCGATGATCGGCTTTCCGATCGCTTCGAAGGCGGCCCAGCCGATGTAATAGCCGAAGATGCCTCCGAGCACCGAGCCGGCCGAGCAGATCAGCGCGTACCGAAACGCCTGACGAGGGATCATCACCGCCATCGCGACGAGCAGCACGTCAGGCGGGATGGGGAAGAACGACGATTCCATGAACGCAATAACAAAAAGCGCCCATTGCGCATGAGGCTTTTCAGCATAGCCCTCTACCCAGGCCTTGAGGCGGTGGAGATATTCGAAGATCTTTTTCAAACTGATAATCCTCTTACTGTTGAAATTTGAATCGTATCGCCCGAATGAAATGTGCAGATCAGGAATTGCGCCAGCCGTGGCGACCGACCAGCGGGACAAACGAGCACGGGCCAAAGTCTTCCGTCGTAAAGCCGGCATCGGTCTTTGTCATGCGCACGAGCGTCTGTGACTTCTGGTCGCGGCCGACCGGAATGACGAGCATCCCGCCCACCTTGAGCTGCGCGACGAGCGGCGCGGGGACCTCGGGGCCGCCGGCCGCGACGAGGATCTTGTCGTACGGCGCGTAGTCTGACCAGCCCTCCGTGCCGTCGTCGCACTTGAGAGAGAAGTTTCTCACGCCGAGCATCTGCAGCCGCTGGTAAGCTTCTCTCGCGAGGTTGGGCAGCCGCTCGATCGCAAAGACCATTCGCGCGAGGCTCGCGATCACGGCCGTTTGATAGCCCGTGCCGGCGCCGATCTCGAGTACCTTGTCGTTTCGCGACAGCTCGAGCAGCTCCGTCATCCGCGCAACGATAAACGGCTGCGAGATGGTCTGCCCGCCGGCGATGGGCAGCGCGTTGTCCTTGTAGGCCTGGGCCCGCAGGGCGTCGGGGACGAAGAGGTGTCTGGGCATTCGGCCCATCACGTCGAGCACGCGCTCGTCGACGATCTTGTAATGATCGCGAAGCTTCTCGACCATTCTCTGCCGCGGGATCGTGTACTGGTCCATCTGATCAAAACCGGAGAGGCCGGTGAGCTGGTCGCTAGCTGTTCCAGGCTTCGAGCTCTTTGAGGGCGTGGTGATTTGTCAGATCGCTCCGCATCGGCGTGATCGAGACGTAGCCCTCGTCGATCGCCTCAAAATCGGTGCCGCCCTCGGCACGAAAGCCGTTGCGGATCTCGCTGATCCAATAGTACGGCTTGCCTCGCGGATCGATGTGCTCGCTGATCACGGGCTGCGCGGACTTAAAGCCCTGCTTGGTCACACGCATGCCCTTGGGCACGCCTTTCGGCACGTTGACGTTGAGCAGCGTCCACTCGGGCAGGCCGTCACGCAGGGCCCGCTCGGTCACCGCCCGGGCTACCTTCATCGACTCGCTGAAATCGTGGACGCGCGTCGCGACCAGACTGATGGCGATGCCCGGCACGCCGAGAATTGTGGCCTCCATCGCGCCGGCGACGGTGCCCGAATACGTCGCGTCGTCGCCGAGGTTCGCGCCGTGATTGATGCCCGAAACGC
This sequence comes from Pyrinomonadaceae bacterium, assembly GCA_046313635.1. Classification (GTDB taxonomy): domain Bacteria; phylum Acidobacteriota; class Blastocatellia; order Pyrinomonadales; family Pyrinomonadaceae; genus OLB17. The sequence continues at coordinate 144,660 of JBKBYA010000004.1, forward strand.
AGATTTGAGGACGCTCTTCGGCGGGCAGAATTCGGTTGAGAGCGAACGTGACGCAATCGGTCGGAGTGCCGTCGACCGTCCAGTGCCGCGCGTCGATCTGACGGATGCGCAACGGCCGCGAGAGCGTCAGGCTGTGCGACGCCCCGCTCTGCTCCGATTCGGGAGCGACGACGTAAACGTCGCCGATCTCGGCGAGCGCCTGTTCGAGGGCGATGATGCCCTCCGAGTGGTAGCCGTCGTCGTTGGTGATCAGGATCCTTTTTCTTTCAGCCATTAGTGTGTCGTCCCGCATTGCCGGCGGGCCGAACTGAAACAAATAATGCGTGAAGCAGGGCCTCACGCATCAACAAATAACTAGATCTCGACGTTAGCGGCCGCCGGGACCGCCGCCGGCGTTGTTTGAACCGCCGCCCATCGGACGCTGCGAGCCGCCCATTCCGCCGCCCATCGGACGCTGCTGACGGAAGCGTCGGCGATTGCGCTTGCGCGCGTTTGCCGATTTGAGCTTCGCCTTTTGACCCGGCGGGATAAAGTGAGCGTGCTTCTTGAGATCTTTGATGATCTCTTCGCTGATCACTTTGCGCTTGAAGCGGCGCAGAGCGCTTTCGATAGACTCGTTAGAGTTAACTGTAATAAAAGCCATTTTTTGTACTCACCTCCTTTCGGCCGAGTCTCAGGCACGGACCTTTTCGTCCGCCCCCGCCACAGACGCCGTCAGGGCGTCCGGAGCAAACTAAGATTAAACTATCTTTCCCTCATCAGCGCAAGCCGGCCGGCTTGGCAGGCAGCGGCAGGGCGAGCACGTGGCCGCTGTAAACAAAATAAACCCGCGATTCGCTCTCGTCGACCCACATATCCATACTGTCGAATGAGATCGACGGAATCGTCAGCCGCGGTTCGAACCTCATGGCCGCCAGATCGAGCAGCCCGACGCTCGTGCCCGAGCCTCTCTTGTCAGGAAGTGCGGCCCAAACTGAGGTCGAAGCCGACGACTGCTGCAGCGGCCGGAACGTTTGGTGAAACAGCGGCCGGAGCTCGCCGCTTGCCGGAATGAGCATTCCGGTCTCGGGGTCGAGCCACAGATCGGCGGGGCCGCCCTCCGGCCTTTCGGTATCGACGGCCGCGTCGTAGTATTCCTCGTCATAGTACCGGGCCGACAGCAGCACCTTGCCCTTGACGCCGACGTAGGCGACCGGCATCGTGAAGGGACGATCGGCGAGCGGTACTTTGTATTCGCGGCCGTTGAAAAGGTTGATCCTGACGAGCGAGAATCCCTCGTCGCTCGACTTGATGGCGACAAGCCATTTGCCGTTCGGCGTCACGACAAAGCCGTTGTACCGACCGTCGCGAAGCTTTGTGAGCTTGCCGGCCGATACCTTGAAGAGGGCTTGCGAGTTTGACCTGATCTCAAAATTCGCGACTCGCGATCTCCACTGCGCGGGCTCGGGTCTTACGGGCAGATCATCCGCGGCCGGCGGGCGATCGATGCCGGGCGGCTGAGCTGCGGGAGCGAGCGAACCGCCGGGACCGAGGCTTTGCCACGAGTAGCCCTTCCACACGTAACTTTGGCTAAGAGCTTCGGCGCGGGCAAACGCTTCGGCGCGGGCCGTGCCGTCGTCATCGTCGGTGACCGACGAGTAGATCTCGGCCGACATTTCGTGCAGCTCCGCCTCCGATCTGGCACGGGCCGAGCGGCTGCTCACGAGCACACGCAGATCCGGTCCGTTTTTCCAGACAGTTTGGGCCTCGAGGTCGTCAGAAGCGAGGAGCACGTCGAGCCCGGGCACCTTTTTGGACAGTTCGTACTTGAGTACGCTTGGCTCTCGCTTGAGGTCTCTCAGTATCGAATCGAGCGTCGCAAAGAATTCCGGCACGCGGTCTGTGCGCGCGTACACCCGCCGCCCGCCCGCGCGGCCGAGCGCGACGAACTGCATCGGCGCGAGGCACTCTGACGAGCCGCAGCCGAGAAAGGGCTTGAGGTCGTCGACGTCGCTGCGAGCCAGATGGTCGCGGAGCCGTGCAAATTCCTCGGGCCGCAGTACGCGCTCGCGGTATCGCGACTTGTCCTCGTACCACGCCAGCACGACGCGGTCGCCATATACCCGGACGACGCTGTCGGCCCACGAATAGACGCCCAGCAGCTGCCGATCGGAACGGATCTCGTCGCGCAGATGCTTTTCGCTATCCGGCGGAGCTTCTGACTCGGGAGCGCGAGGGCCGTCTTCTTCCTCCACGTAGGCGGGGCCGCTATAGCCGTCCGTGCCGAGCAGCGTTTCGAGCCACGGGCCGCCTTCCCAGGACGGATCGTCGGCCTCGAAGTACTCGCGCGCTCCGAGCACGAGAGCTTCATCGGGATGCAGCGAGAGGACGATGCGCCGGGCCTCGGGCGAGTCTTCGGTCTCAAGGAACTTCTCCGCCGCGAGCCGCAGCAGGGCATCGCCCGAGCGGAGAAATTCGGCGGCACGCGCGACGGCGATGCGCGCGCGGATGAGACGGCCGCAGGCGAAGAGCATCGTCCTTGCGGCGTCGGGGCCGGCGGCGAGCACCTTATCGAGGTCCGATTCGTCCTCGATCAGACAGGCCGAAACGGCCGCCGCCGCAGGCGGGCCGTCTCTAAGATCGAGCACGTCGCCGGCGAGCTTTTGGCGGATGTTCTCGCGACGCGCGAGCAGGCGCACGATCGAGTCGGGATCGACCCGACCAGCACGCAGGTCCGAAATAAGCAGCTGATCGACCGCGTCCGACTGCCATTTGAGCACGACAGAGCGCAGCACGCCGGCGATCGGCGGGTCCCTTTTATCGAGCACTCTGATGCGCGAGATAGCGGCCCGGACGACATCGTCTTCCATTTCTGTGAGCGTCATCAGGTGCATCCCGAGCTGCATCTTTATGTCGCCGCCGCTCAGCGATTCGAGGCGGTCGGCCCGGTCCTTGACGGCTGGGCCGTCGACCGGCTCGCTGATGTCGGGAGCGGCGCGGGCAAATGCTTCCATCGCCGCGACCTGCTCTTCGGCGCTGAAGGCGCCGCATGCATGGAGGGCCGTCACCACACGCTGGCGCTCGTAGCCTTCGGTCTGGTTGTAGATCCGCCGCAGCGCCGGTATCGCTCGAGCGTCGCGCTGGAATGCAAGGGCTCCGAGGGCAGCGTAGCGGTGCGGATATACCGAGTCGGCGACGTACGAGGCGTTGGTCATCGCCATGCCCGAGTTTGAGACGACGGCGCGCGTTGAATTGCTGTTCATCGAGCTCGTGGCTGCCGCGTTCGAGTTTGAGCCGTAGGCAGGCCGCCGATCCTTTTCGTCGAGCAGCTTGACGAGGCCGGGCACGCTGTCGGGCATCTTGATGGTCTCGAGCGCAGTGACGATAGCGTTGCGCGAATTTGCGTTCTCGGTGATCCATTTTGCGTTCTCGAGCCACGGCAGCAGGGCACGCACGATCTCCGGGTCGCTGGTGCGCCGCAGCGGTATCAAAAGATTTCTGACCGCCATCGTCCGCACGGTGATATTGGTGCTGCGTGTCAGCTCGATCATCTTGGCCACGTACTTCTCCGGCGGCGAATAGAGTACGAGAGTCGTCAGGCCCGTGAACCGCGGCATATTGACGAGCGTCTCGTCGCTAAAGAGCGAATAGAACCACTCGTCGCGGCCCGGCCAGTCACGCTCGTGCACGAGAGCGTCGTTTGCGAGATCGCGGAGGCCGTCGGGATTGCTCTTGTCCTCGACGATCGCCTTGAGCTCGTCGCGCAGCCGCTCGATGTCGCCGAGCGAATCGGTGTCGAGGGCGTGCCGATAAAGGGCCCACTTCGCCAGAGCTCGAGAGACAGGCTGTGACGTGTCGGCCTCGAGCCGCGCGATGAGCGGCTTTGCCCGCTCAAAGTCGACCCGCGCCAGAGCGAGCAGCTCGGCCTGGTTGGTAACGTACCCGCCCGAGTCGCGCACTTTGCGCGCAGCACGCTCGAGATCGTCGACAAACATCGGCGAGTTGTACATCAGCCACCGGCGCAGCTCGGTACGCTCTTCGCCGTCACGCGACGAGGCCGAGTGCTCGTAAACGCGCCTGACCGTGTCGGCGACACGATCGTTCGCCGGTAAGATGCGCAGCAGGCGACCGAGCAGTTCGGGCCGGCGCTCGGCCTCGTCGAGCAGACGCTGCGTCGTACGGTCGGACGGCGTCGGCTTGTATTCGAGCCCGGAGACGCGGCCCGGCTGCGCCGTCCAGTAGTCGATCAGGTCCCCGATCGGTGCGTTGTCGGGAGGCGGATTTTTGTGATCGTAGAACGTATCGTCGCGGCGAGCGTCGTTTCGCGGCCAGATCGGATTGGGCGGCGGCGGCGCCGGTAGTTTAAGCAGCGTGAGGACGGGGTCTTGCTTGGCCCGTGTGCCGTGAACGATCAGCAGCGAGGCGATCGTCAAAAGCACGACGCAGAGGGCGGCGGCCGATAAACTTCTTTTCATTTTGGGAAGATCCAACTCCAGGATTAAGCGATTATAATCGTTTGTCTTGCTCTGGCAAGCTATTTGGGCCGCGGCTCCGACAGCCCGGCCAGCCTGTTGCACGGCCGTGCCCGAGGGTTATATGATTTTTGGGCAAACCTCGCGGTCCCTTCGATGCAGATCTCCGTTAGCCTTACTGCAAACCGGTACTAATTCGAGCGACTCACATTCCGTTTGTTACAAGCTGACCCGGGCAGGCAAATTCTTATGGAGACGTCTTAATTGATGACCTCGAAAATTCGTATCGCGATCGCCCTGGCGATCGTTGCGGCGGCGACCGCTGCTGCCTTCATTCTCTTGCGACCGGCCGACCGACAGGGCGTCGTGCTTGCCGGCGCGTCCGACCTCGGTGTCGAGGTCCCCAACACCAACGGGAAGGTCCGCCAATATGAGAATGGCGTCTTCAAGATCGAGCCCGACAACTTCGCGGTGACCGGCAACCTGCGCGATCTGCCGAGCCTCGACCTCAACAGCGACGAAGTGAAGCTCGTAGAAGAAAAGCTCGAAGAGCGCCGCGAAAAGATGGCCGACGCCGAACGCCTTGCCAAGGGCCTCGCGCCGATGACCGCCGAGCAAAAAGAGAAGTGGGAGATCAATCAGCGCAACGCCGAGCGCGTCAAGCGCATCGTTCCCGGTGCAGGCCTCGGCGACGAGCGATTCAAAGACCCGCTTGTCGATAAGGCGGTCGGCATGACGGGCGATCCGCTGGCGATGCCGACGCCGTCGCTGACCTTTAACGGCGCGGGGATGGCAGACAATTCGTCGGCCGGTGCGGGCACGGGCTTCACGCCGCCGGACGTCAACGGCGACGTCGGCCCGAATCATTACGTCAGCTCGATCAACCTCGTCATCAAGATCTTTGACAAGAACGGAAATGTCATCGGCACTCCGAAAAAGACGAGCGACCTGTTTGCCGCCCTGCCGGCCAACGACCCGTGCCGCACGCGCAACGACGGCGATCCGGTCGTGGTGTACGACTCGATGGCCGACCGCTGGGTCATAACGCAGTTCGGCGTGCCGACCGTCGACAATATCGGCAGCAGCAACTACGAGTGCGTGGCCGTCTCGACGACCGGCGACCCGACCGGTTCGTACTACGTCTGGAGCTACCTCTATCCCGGAAATCTTTTTAACGATTACCCGAAGATCGGCGTCTGGCCGGACGCCTATCATATGACGTTCAACCAGTTCAATAACGCCGGCACCGCGTATCTCGGAATGGGGATCATGAGCCAGCAGCGTTCAAAGGCCCTGATCGGCGACCCGGCGACGCCGGTCATTTACAAGAACATCGCGCCGATCGACCCGGACGCGAGCGGAGGCCTGCCGATGGACGTCGACGGCATCGTCCCGCCGCCGGCGGGCCTGGCCGAGGTGATCGCCGAGTTTCGCGCCGACGAGTTTGGCGACCCGCAGGATGCGATCCGGTTCTATAAATGGGTGCCCAACTTCGCGTCGCCGGCAAGCTCGATGCTGACCGTGCTGCCCGACGTTCCGCTTGCGCCGTTTGACGCTCGTTCGCCGACGTCCACGTCGGCGGTCAACGAGGTCTCGGGCGGATCGTCGCTCGACGCGATCGCCGATCGTCTGATGCACCGGCTCGCGTATCGCAATCTCGGTACGTACTCGTCGCCGGTCAATTCGATCGTCGGCAACTTCACGGTAAACGTCAGCGGCGTGGCGCCGACCGGCGCGTCGACATATCAGTCCGGCATTCGCTGGTTTGAGATGCGCCGCAGCGGCGACGTATTTACAGTCGCCGACCAGGGAACTCAGGCGACGGGCGCCGGCAACGGTGCCTCGGGGCTCAACAACTGGATGGGCTCGATCGCGCAGGACAATAGGGGGAATATCGCGCTCGGCTACAGCCAGTCGAGCACGACGCAGAACGCCGACATCAAGATCGCCGGCCGCACGGCCGCGCCCGGCGGCGGCACGCTGAACGAGGGCGAGGCGCTCTTTTACGACGCCGTCGCCGCACAGACGAGCGGCAGTCGCTGGGGCGACTACAGCTCGATGAATGTCGACCCGTCGGACGACTGTACCTTTTGGTACACGCAGGAGCATTACGCGGTAAACTCGGCGACCAACTTTTCGACGCGGGTCGGCAAATTCAAATTCAACGGCTGCACGCCCGCTCCGCGCGGCACCGTCAGCGGGACGATCACGTCGTGCTCGACGGGCCAGCCGATCGCCGGCGCGAACGTCACAGCGACCGGCGGATTTCAGCGCCTCTCGGCAGCGAACGGAACTTATTCGATGTTCGTCACGCCGGGAACGTACACGGTCGGGGCCGACAAGCTCTCGCAGGGATTTCTCGGCGCTTCGCAAAACGTCAGCGTCACAGACGGCGGCACGGCCACCGTCAACATCTGCCTGTCGGGCGTGCCCGTGCTCGCGCAGGACGGCGTGTCGATCGTCACGGAGAGCTGCGGCCTGCCCAATCAGGCTCCCGATCCCGGCGAGGTGATGACCGTTTCGCTTGCGATCGGCAATTCCGGAGCGTCTTCGACGGCCGACCTGACGGCGACGCTGCAAAACACCGGCGGCGTCACCAACGCAGGCGCGCCGCAGAATTACGGAGCGATCGCGCCCGGAACGTCGGCGACGCGAAACTTTACGTTCCGTGTCGATCCGGCGCTCACATGCGGCAGCGTCGTCACGCTGACGTGGAGCGTCTCGGACGGCGCGACCAATTTCGGCACGATGACAAAGACGTACGCGACCGGAACTTCGGTCGTCAACCTTGCGCAAAATTTTGACGGCGTCTCGGCGCCGGCACTGCCCGCGGGCTGGACGCAGGTCCAGACCTCTGGCACCGGTATCAACTGGGTAACGAGCGCCGCGGGCCCCAGCTCGGCGCCGAACTCGGCTTTTGCCAACGACCCTGCGACGGTCAACGCCTCGGCGATCGTGAGCCCGGCATTCAGCGTCGCGGTGCCTAATGCGTCGCTCACTTTCCAAAAGAAATTCGTGACCGAGAGCGGATTTGACGGTGCGGTGCTCGAGATCAAGATCGGCGGCGGCGCGTGGCAGGACATCCTGACCGCCGGCGGAGCATTTGTCTCGGGCGGTTACAACGGCACGATCAGCACCGGCTACAGCAGCCCGATCGGCGGCCGCCAGGCCTGGACGGGCTCGAGCGCGGCGTACACGCAGACGCAGGTCACGCTGCCCGCCGCGGCAAACGGACAGAGCGTTCAGCTTCGCTGGCTGATGGCCTCCGACTCGTCTCAGGCCTCGACGGGCTTTAACCTCGACGACGTGCAGGTGGTCGCCGGGGTGACATGCCAGACGTGCTCGGCACCGGCAGCGGTGCGTCCGTTCGACTTTGACGGTGACGGGAAGACGGATGTGTCGGTGTTCCGGCCTGGGGCGAGTGCATCTTGGTGGTGGATCCGGTCGAGCAATTCGGTGGCTGTCGGCAACTCGTTCGGTACGACGAGCGATGTTCCGGTGCCGGCGGATTACACCGGTGACGGCAAGACGGACATGGCCTTTTTCCGTCCGAGCAATCTGAACTGGTATGTCGTCAGAAGCGAGAACAACACGTTCTACTCCGGAGCGTTCGGTCTTGCGAGCGACGTTCAGGTGCCGGCCGATTACGACGGCGACGGCAAGGCGGATGTCGCGGCCTTCCGCAACGGCACGTGGTTCATCCTGAGAAGTTCGGATTCGCAGGTGCAGACCTCGGCGTTCGGACAATCGGGCGACAAGCCGATCCCGGCCGACTTCGACGGCGACGGCAAGGCTGACCTTGCGATCTTCCGCAATGCGGGAGGCGTCGGGCAGTTCTGGGTGCTGCGCTCGACGGCGGGGCTGATCGCCGCACAGTTCGGCAACGGCACGGACACGCCTGTGCCGTCCGACTTTACCGGCGACGGCAAGGCTGACATGGCGTTCTACCGCGACGGCGCAAGCCCGAACAACTGGTTCGTCCTCAGAAGCAACGACAACTTTGCGAGCTTCTTTGCGTTCCCGTTCGGCGTCGCGGGCGATAAGCCGACGATCGGCGACTTCGACGGCGACGGCACGACCGACGCGGCGGTCTTCAGGCCCAGCAACTCCAACTGGTACCTGCAGCGCTCGACCGCAGGCTTTGTCCAGATCGCATTCGGACAAGCCGGCGACGTCGCCGTGCCGAACGTGTACGTTCGCTAGCGCCGGGTGATCGGCAACGCTCACAAAAAAAGGTCCGGGGCCTGAGGCGCCGGGCCTTTTTTTTGTGAACGGGCGGCCATGCGGCCATTGACTTGAGTGCGGCGTCTTACCTAGGCTTGATGGGTGAGATTTGTCGGCCGCCGCTAACTCGCCGCCGTCATACGATCTACGGGCCTCGCTTCTTTGAGGGACTATTTCCAATGACAAAGATGATCATCTTCAGGGTCAAGCTCGCGATCACGATCGCTGCGGCGCTCGCCGGCGCTGCGGGTTTTATGTGGAATGTCGGCGGCCGGCAGCGGGCGCTCGCCTCGGGCTCCGGCCCGACGCCGTCGCACACTAACGCCCCCGGCGAAGCGACGTGCACCCAATGCCATATCGATTACCCGCTCAACAGCGGCTCGGGCGGCATTGCGATCGACGGCATCCCGGGGAGATACACCAGCGGCCAGCAGATCCAGGTCTCGGTGACCGTCAGCGAGCCGTCGGCCGTGAACTTCGGATTCCAGCTTACGGCGATCGACTCGCTGGGCCGTGCCGCCGGCACATTCACGCTGCCGGCCTCGGCGCCGCCCCGGATGCAGATCGTGACCGGGATGGTCGGGGGCAATCAGCGAAGCTATGTCGAGCACACGATCGACGGCCTCTACACGCCGGGCGTCTTTGGCTCTAACACATGGACATTCACGTGGACCGCGCCGGCGACGACGACCGGAACGGTGCGATTCTTTGCCGCGGGCAACGGAGCCGACGGTCTGGGCACGCCGGGCGGCGATTACATCTACACGACGGCGAGGGTGGTACAGGCGAGCGGGCGACCCGACGCGGCATTCGACTTTGACGGCGACCGCCGGACGGACATCGGGATCTTTCGGCCGTCGGGCGGGCAGTGGTGGTATCAACGCAGCTCGAACGGCTCGGTTTACGCCGCCGGCTTCGGAGCGTCGACCGACGTTATAACGCCGGCAGACTTTACCGGCGACGGTAGGACGGACATCGCTTTCTTTAGGCCGTCGACCGGGAACTGGTACATTTTGCGAAGCGAGGACACGACCTATTTTGCGTTTCCATTTGGAGCGAATGGCGACGTGCCCGTGCCGGCGGATCACGACGGCGACGGCAAGGCCGACCCCGCGGTCTATCGCCCGTCGGCGTCGACCTGGTACGTGCTCCGCTCGTCGAACGGCGTCGTCTCGGCGGCACAATTCGGCGTCGCGGGCGACAAGCCGGTCGCTGCCGATTACGACGGCGACGGCAAGGCGGACATAGCTATTTTCAGGCCGAGCGGTGCCTCGGGCGGCGCCGAGTGGTGGATCTTGAGATCGACCGGCGGCGCCGTGGGCATCCCCTTTGGCAGCGAACAGGACCTGCCGGTGCCGGCCGACTGGACCGGCGACGGACGGGCCGACATCGCCTTTTTCAGACCGGGCACGTCGCAGTGGTACGTTCTGCGGAGCGAGGACTCGAGCTACTTTGCGTTTCCATTCGGAGCCGCTGGCGACGTGCCCGCGCCCGGCGATTATGACGGCGACGCGAGGATTGATGCCGCGGTATTCAGACCGTCGAACCAGACGTGGTTCGTCAATAAGAGCTCGGGCGGGACGCAGATCGTCGCGTTCGGTGCGGCGGGCGACCTGCCCATTCCGAGCGCCTTTGTCCGCTGATCTGAGCTGCAGCTTAGGAGGTGTCAGCCACGGCGGCCCGTGACGGCTGCCGTGCTTTCGCCAAATATCGCCTTTACCGCTCTGATCGTGTTGCAGTGGATCTCGACCGTGTCGGCGATGTCGCGGGCGTAGCCTCCGCTCATCGTTGTCACGATCGGCACGCCGCGCCGTCTCGCAGCATCCAGCACCATCTCGTCCCGCCGCCGCAGACCGGCGATCGTAAGCTTAAGCCGGCCGAGCTTGTCCTGCTCATACGGATCGGCGCCGGCAAGATAAAAAATGATCTCGGGCTCGTGGAGGTGGACGATGCGATGCAGAGCTTCGGAGAGGATCGACAGATACTCGTCGTCGCCCGTGCCGTCGCTCAGCTCGATATCGAGCGCCGACCGCTGTTTAAAGAGCGGATAATTCTTGGCGCCGTGCATCGAGAACGTAAACACTTCGGGATCGTCTCTAAAGATGAATGCCGTGCCGTCGCCCTGATGGACGTCGAGATCGACGACAAGCGCGCGACGCGCGAGGCGGTCACGCTGCAGCACCCTGACGGCGACAGCGACGTCGTTCAGGACGCAGTAGCCCTCGCCGCGGTCGGGATAAGCGTGGTGCGTACCGCCGGCGAGATTTGACGCGACGCCGAACTCGACCGCGCGACGGGCCGCGTTGATCGTGCCCGAGATCGCGTGGAACGAGCGCCTCACGAGCGAAGGTGACCACGGCAGACCGAGCTTGCGGACCTCTTTTGCCGTCAGTTCGCCCGCTCGCAGCCTCGCGATGTAATCCTCCGTGTGAACGAGGAGCACGTCGGCGGGGTCGGCCTCAGCGGGCTCGACGATCTCGGCGGCGCTAAGCGTGCCCTCGGCAAGCAGGATGTCGCGGGCAAGCTCGAACTTGCGGATAGGGAAGACGTGGCCCTCACCGATGTCGGCGTAGTAGTAGGGCGAATAGAAGACTCGGTAACAGCTCACTCGTCTGGACTCTGTACGGCCGCTATTTTTGCGTCGAGGCCGGCGCCGGACGGCCGGTGAGAAGTGCGAGGTATGTGCCGGCGATCGTCTGATCGTTCATCAACTTTTGATGCTCGGCGCACGCAAAGAATTTGATGCTTACCGGAAACAGCGGCCGCGACAATACGACCGGCAGCAGCGAGTCGCGTGTGACGCGTCCGTCGCCGCTGGCGAACATCACTTTGGCGACCTCGTCTCGCGAAAACTCGCCGCCGGCCGGCCGCTTGATCTTTTCGGGCTGGGTCAAGGTGGTCCACTTATCGTCCTTGCCGTTGCGCATCAGGATCGCCGCGTTGAGAGTCGGCTCGCACTCGCTGCCGTAAACGAGCATCTCCACGGGCGACGAATCGACGGGGCCGTTGATCGCCGCGCTGAACTGCCGAGCTCGCGAGAGGGCCGCCGCGAGAAATGCCGATGCGCCGCGATATGTCGTCGCGGCGAGAAGCTCGTCGTCGTGGTTACGCTTTTTCCATTCGATGGGCTTGACGCCCGGGATCGTGCCGGCGTCTCGCAGCTTACCGAGAAACTTGGGATCGGCGATCGCTCCCCAGCGGTACCGCACCCAATTCGCGGCGTCGAATATATCGACCTTCAGCGGTTTGAGGTCGCCGTCAAAGAACTTTACGTCCGGCCCGCTCGGCAAAAGCTGGTACAAGGCCGGGATCGAGAAAACGTCGTCCGGTCCGAGATCGGTGACCCACGGCAGCTTGCGGCCGGCGATGCTGTAGCCGCGCGTCAAAACCTCAAAGGCCGAGAACGAACCGAGATTCGGCACGCCAAACATAAGGATCCGGTTAATGTGACGAGCTCCGGCCCACGTCACGCGCGGCGTGCCCCGAGCCGGGAGGTCGGCCGCTCCGAACCGTGCCGCATAATTGGCGACCAGTCCGCCCATTGAATGAGCGAGGATATCGAACTTGAGATCCGGACGACCGAGCTTCGCCTTTAAGGCTTCGATCTTGTGGATCAAGAGCTGCGCCGATTCGACATTGTCACGCCGCCAGTCGTAGGCAAAGACGTAGTAGACGTCCGAGGCCTTCGGCTTATTCCAGTCGCCTTCTTCATAGCCTGCCTTGCGGAGCCCGGCGAGAGCGTCGCCATAGACGCCGATCTCGGGAAGTACCTTTAGAATGCCGGGCAGCTTTACCTCGCGAATGATGTCGGAGGCGACGAGCGTATCGCGGTTTGCACGGAGATTTGCCGTGATCGGCAGCCGCAGGTCGTCGGGCTCGTCCCGGCTGAAGCCGAACGTGAACCATACGGTCTTGCCGGTATCGGAGCTCACAATGGTCGAACCGGTGACGCCCGGGATGATGATCACGGGACGCTTCGGTTCGGCCGGCGCCTCGCTCGCCGCTTTGTCCTGCGCGTCGGCGTATGACAGACCGAAAATAAAAAGAGCCAGCGTGAGCTGGAGCAGAGACGTTATCGACCTGTATCTGTTCATTTGTCCTAACGTGTCATAAAGCGGCGCACGGGTCAAACAGATCTCCCGCGGCGAGCGCCTCTGCGACGCGAGAAGGGCAGCATCGAATGCGGCCGTGTGACTTGTCGATGATATATCTGCCGGAAGAGTTTGATAGGAACGAACGATCTAAGAAAAACCGGCTTTGAAAAGGTGGTGCGGCTTGAGTTCGGGAAACCCAAGCCGCGAATATTGAAAGGACAAACTGTAGGCCAGCGGAGTAGTAGGCAAAAGGCAGTGTTGTCAAGGGCAGGATGTGTACACGACGAGCAGATTTCTCCGCTTATCTATTCGCCTGTACGGGAACTTTTGACTCACGGGCGGGCGTGAGGCCCATCTTTTGGGCTTCGCGCATAATCGTCTGTGGGTCGGTCTTCAGAGTGTGGATCTCTTCCTGAAGGTCGAGATTTTCATTCGTCAGATTCTGTATTTGCCAGGTGAGGTTCTGGTTTTCCTCAGCCTCGCGGGACAATTCGGTGAATGCCCGGTAGTTGATCGTCAGGCACAGCATAAAGACCATTGCCGAGACGATGGCGAATGCGATGTAGCGCGATGCCGCGGCATTCGCCGGCTTTTTATTGTTTCCCCTTTTCACAGTCATAAAACTACTGACCAGATCAGTCGAGTAAGTATCTCTTGCCCGCCTCGAGGAGCCTTTCGACATCGTCCATCGAGTCGCTCTCGGCATAGATCCGGACCATCGGCTCGGTGCCCGACGGACGCATCAGCATCCAAGCTCCGCCGGCGAAAAAGTACTTCACGCCGTCGAGACGATTTACGTTTTCAACCTTGCGGCCCGCGATCTCGGACGGGTCGGCCGCGAGTTTTTCTTTCAGCTTCTCGGCGACCTCCGGCGTGAGCCTGACGCCGATCCGGTCGGAGTAAAGCCGCCCGACTCTCGACCACAGCTCCGAGAGCTGCTCGGTCAGTGAAGCCTTTCTCACGGCGACGGCCTCGACCGCCAAAAGGCACGCGAGAATGCCGTCCTTCTCGGGGTAGTGGCCCTTGATCGAGAGCCCGGCCGATTCTTCGCCGCCGAGAATGATCGCGTCCTTGTTTATCAATTCGCCGATGAACTTAAACCCCACCGGCGTTTCAAAAAGCTCGAGTCCGCGGGCCTCGGCGACCCGGTCGACCAAGTGAGAGGTCGCAACGCTGCGTGCGACACCGTCCTTCCAACCGCGGCTCTCGGCCAAATAATCTGTCAATACGGCGATCAGCTCGTTCGGCGTGATAAATGTGCCGTTAGAGTCGATGATGCCGAATCGGTCCGCGTCGCCGTCGGTCGCAAGACCGAGCGTGAGATCCTTTTCAATGACGAGCGACTTGAGTTCGGCGATGTGCTCCTCGCCCGGTTCCGGGGCCTGGCCGCCAAAGGTAACGTCCCGCCAGTCGTGAAGCGTCTCTACCGCGAGCCCGTGGTCTCGCAGGACCTTGTCCAAATAACCTCGGCCCGTGCCCCACAGCGGATCGTAAGCGAACCGGCCGCCTGCCGACGCGATCGCGTTAAAGTCGATCTTGGCGGCGAGGTCCGCAAGATAAATGTCTCTTGCGTCAAGATCGTCGACCGATCCTCCCGGGGCGTCGTCGACGGCTAGTTCAGGGTCGACGATCGCCGCCTCGATCTGCGAGGTGACCTCAGGCAGGGCCGGTGCCCCGTCGGCGGTCGAGAACTTGATCCCCTGATACTCGGGCGGATTGTGCGACGCGGTGAAATTGATGCCGCCGGCCGCACCCTTGCTGCGAATCGCGAACGAGATCGCCGGTGTCGGCGTGGTGCCGCTGCAGCGCAAGACCCTAAAGCCCTTGGACGCCGCGATATTCGCCGCGACCGAGACAAAGCTTTCACCCATGAACCGCGAGTCGTTGCCGATCACTATCGGCCGCGCACTTTCGCCATTCGTTTTCAAATAGCTGCATATCGCCTTGGTGACAAGCTCGACGTTAGCGAACGTGAATTCATCGGCGATCACGGCCCGCCAGCCGGACGTTCCAAAGCGAATCGACATACCTCGAAGTCAAAGATGCCTACTGCAACCTTCCCTGGGTTGAGATTAATCAACGATGCTGCTGTTGACTGAATGTAGTTGTCGGGTAAAGAGCTGAACTTCTTCCCTTGAAGTGAGAGTGAATTTAGCACACGGAAAATTTGTTTGTAAAGTGTGCTTAAAATTAATTTTTGATCTGCCGTATCAACGATTTGAGAGGGCTCGCCTAACGTGCTCAGTAACAGCTGCGCTTAACAGTGAACGGATGGTGAACATAAAATCGGGCCGAACGCACGGCCCATTCAAAGCCTATATCGCAAGCGGCAGCGTGCGGCCAGCCGTGCAGCGAATGTTCGATCGCAGCGTCGAGCTGGCGGCCGCGATTAAACCAGTGTTTAATCCGGCAGTGTTGCGACGATGATTCCTAAGCGCTTTGACGGCAAACCGCGGTGTGTCAGAATGCCACCACGGGGCGAACATAGTTGCAATTGTGTCATTGTGAGCCGGACGGGCCGGGCCGGTCTCGCTCCCGTAATAGGTTTAAATGCATCTATTTCAGCCTTTAACCCAGTTGCTTTGTGCCGGCTGCGGGTGGCATAGTCATTGCTCCACACGGTCGGAATCTTTTTGTATTGTTCGCTCGCCCGATTCGAAAAATGACAATTTGAACGTTGGTTATTTGCTCTTGCGGGGCGGCGATCTGTTTGGGAGAAGGAATAATGAGACCTGTAAAACACTTTGAGAAGGGATTGACCTATGTGGCGTCCGGGCTGTTCAACGCTATCAGATCGGTGAATCAGTTCAAACCAAATCCATCATTCACACCGAAGTGGGCGGACAGACCCATTCTCAAGTCGTGGGAGAAGTCCAAGCCGACGCTCGGCTTTCCGCGTCAGACCGATTCGCTCTGTCCGAACTGCGTGATCGAGGCCCGCGAGGAGATCCTCGCCGGCAAGCGCGACGTTTCGACGCTGATCAACGAGAAGGTCGGTGAGATCAAGGCCCAGATCATCGAACGCGACGGTCAGATCTGGATGATCAAGGACTGCCCGCAGCACGGCCACTTTGAGGACCTGATGGCTATCGACTCCGAGTTTCTCAAGCACATCGAGTCGCTCTTCCCGGGCCGCGACATGCAGTCGCACAACGACGAGAAACTTCACAATCACGGCTCGTCGTCGATCAAGTACGGCCGCGGCGCGGTCCTCACGGTCGACCTGACGAATCGCTGCAACATGATGTGCGACCCTTGCTTCATGGACGCGAACCAGGTCGGCTTCGTTCACGAGCTGTCGATGGAGGACGTCAAGGAGATCCTCGACAACGCCATCTCGATCAAGCCGCGTCGTCAGATGTCGGTGCAGTATTCGGGCGGTGAGCCGACGCTGTCGCCGCACTTTATCGAGGCCATCCGATATGCTCGCAAGGTCGGCTACAACTCGGTCCAGGCAGCGACCAACGGTATCGAGTTTGCCAAGTCAAAAGAATTCTGCCGCCAGGCGGCCGAGGCCGGACTTCGCTTTGTTTACCTGCAGTTTGACGGCATCGGTAACGACGCCAACTCGCACCGTCAGATCGGCAACCTGTTTGACGTCAAGCTGCGTGCGATCAACAACCTGCACGAGGCAGGCGTCGACATCATCCTCGTTACGACGCTCGTCAACGGCATCAACAACGACCAGGTCGGATCGATCATCCGCTTCGCTCTGGACAATCCGAAAAAGATCTCGTTCATCGCCTTCCAGCCGGTCTCGTTTACGGGCCGCGACGAGCACATCACCGAGCAGCGTCGCCTGCAGCAGCGCTACACGCTGTCGCACCTCGCGCAGGACGTGCAGAAGCAGGTCGGCATCACCGAGCCGACGCGTGACTGGTTCCCGCTCTCGCTGATGGGTGCATTCGCGGACTTTGCGGACGTGGTCCACGGGCCCGAGGCCGAATGGGGACAGGTCAGCTGCGGCTGCCACCCGAACTGCGGCGTCGGTACCGCGGTGATGGTCAACAAGGAAACAAAGGAGATGGCTCCCGTGCCGCAGTTCCTGAACATTCAGGGCCTCGTCCGCGACATGCAGCACATCACCGACACCAACCGCGGAAAGTGGTTCTCAAACTTTATGATGGGCCTCGCGCTCCTCAAGAACTACAACCCGTACGGCGCTCCCGAGAGCCTGACGCTCGGCGGCATCCTGAAAAAGTTTGACAAGTCGTTTGGCCTGTCGGGCAAGGATTACGGCAAGGTCGGTCCCGACCGCACGATGGAGGACATCGAAAAGCGTCGTCAAGACCCGTGGAACTTCCTCTTCATCGCCGGAATGTGGTTTCAGGACCTCTTCAATTACGACTTCCGCCGCACGGAGATGTGCATCATCCCCTACGGCACTCAGGAGGGCGAGATCTCGTTCTGTGCCTACAACACCGGCATCGGCTGGCGCAACATCATCGAGCATATGCACCAGAATGCGACCGTCGCGCAGTGGTACAAAGAGCACGGGCGTCACGAGGTATTCGCTCGCGGCAAGCACGTCGAGCTCGGCGAGGCGACGCACAGCCTCGTCCTGAACGAGGTCGACCTGCAGCGTCCGAACAAGCCGCACATGGACGGCCCGAAGACCGCCGCCGAGGAGATGCAGATGATGCGCAAACTCTACCAGCAGATGGTCCTCGAAAAGAATCAGATCAAGGGCGAAAACCTCGTCCAGATCGGCGGTCTGAAAAAAGAGAAACAGGAAACGGCCGGAGCCTAAGATCGGCACTCCGTTTCGATGGACGTAAAAGCCTCGCGGCCCACCGCCGCGAGGCTTTTTGCTTCCAGGCTCGGGGCCGAGCTCGACCGTCCTTCGGGCTCGTTGACTTCGACGCGTCGGCAGGCAATAATCTGCCACTTGATCTTTTAAGAAATTGCTCCGGTCGTGCCGCAGTCGATGTGCGGCCGCCGAGGGGAAGCGGGTGAGAATCCCGCACGATCGCGTCACCGTGAATCGATTAGGTTGCGAAGCCGGTTCGGATGTTCTTAATCCGCACTCCGCGTTCCGCATTCCGCATTCGAAAGTCGGGCCGCCTCGCCGGAGCTGTTTGCCTCGAGATGTTCGCGCTAAGCATCTGCGGCAGGAAGATTCGGAAGCTTAGCTCCAAGCTAAAACGCCTTGTTTTCCGGCTCCGTCGATGCGGGCCGCGAAAGCAAGGCGTTTTGATTTGAGCAGGTAGATCTTGGAACAGAAACAAAAACAGATCCTCGGTGCCGGCCGTGCCGGCGTAGTTGCGGCGTTGGCGCTGTGCATCGCAATGTCCATCGCGTGTTCGCAAAGCGAGGCTAATGATTCGTCAGCCTATCGAGGCCCGGTCGCCGCCGTAGTCCTGAGGGATGACCTTGGACGAGAAGTGAAGCTGCCCGCGAATGTCCGGCGTGCCGTTTCGCTTGCGCCGAGCGTTACCGAATTGATCTTCGCAGCCGGCGGGGGCGACCGGCTTGTCGGCGTGACGAGCTACTGCGACTATCCAGAAGCCGCGCTTTCGATCGGGAAGGTCGGCGACACGCAGACGCCGAACATCGAGCGGATCGTCGCGCTCAAGCCGGACGTCGTATTCGTCTCGACCGCTTCGCAGCTTGAGGCTTTTACCTCGACGCTCGCCGAGCAGAACATCGCGGTCTACGTTATCGATCCGAAAGACATCGGCGAGGTGACAAAGAAGCTCCGAGACCTCGGCGAGATATTCGGCACATCGCAGCTCGCCGACGCTGCCGCTGCCGAACTCGAACGCCGGGCAGCCGTCGTCGCCGCGAAGGACGGCGTCCGGCCGCGCGTCTTTGTACAGATCTCGCGCGAGCCGCTGTTTGCGGTGGGCCGCACGTCTTTTATCGCCCCGCTGGTCGAGCGTGCCGGCGGCGAGCTTGTGACCAAGGACATCGCGTCCGCATTTCCCAAGCTCAGCAAAGAGACCGCGTCGGCGATGGCTCCCGACGTTATCGTCCTCTCTGACAGCGAAGACAATCGCGAGCCGAACGACGCATTCAAAAATTCGCCCGCGGTTTTGAATGGCCGCGTTTACCGGATCGACGCCGACATCATCTCGCGGCCCGGCCCGCGGCTTGTCGATGCGCTCGAGCAGATCTCGGGCTTTTTACGCGGGCGATGAATAGAGGTCGATCGTCGATATTCCTCCTGCTCGCGCTGCTGCTGCTCGGAGCACTCACGCTCGGCGCCGCGGTCGGCAGCGAATGGATAAACGTCTTTGATCTCTCTCACGAGACGCGGGCGATCCTCCTCGACATTCGCCTGCCGCGCGTTCTGCTGGCCGCGAGCGTGGGGGCCGGCCTAGCGGTCGCCGGAGCGGCGCTGCAGTCGCTTTTAAGGAATCCGCTCGCCGAGCCGTATCTGCTCGGCGTCTCGAATGGGGCCGCGCTGGGCACGATGCTCGCGTTGGTGCTGTTTGAGCAGGTCGCTTTTGCGAGGCCTCTGCTCGCTTTTGCCGGGGCTGTCGCGGCGACGCTGCTCGTTTACCAGATGGCACGCAGCCGCGCGGGAATGAATGTCGAGCGGCTCGTGCTCTCGGGCGTGATCGTGACGACGTTCCTGTCGTCGATCATCGTCCTGCTGACGACGCTACTCGACGCGGCGCGGCTGCGGGGGTTTACGTTTTGGCTGCTCGGCGATCTCTCGCAGGCGACGTGGCAGGGATTTTATTTGACGGTCGTCGCCGCGGTGTTGGGGACAATCGTTCTCTCGTCGCAGGCCCGCGGCCTGAACCTGATGATGATCGGCGAACGCGACGCTATCGACTATGGCGTCGAGGTCGGCCGCGTGCGAATGATCGTTTTCGGCACGGCGAGCATGCTTGTCGGGGCCGCCGTCGCAGCGAGCGGCTCGGTCGGCTACGTCGGCCTCATCGTGCCGCATCTGATCAGGCTGGCCATCGGCCGCAGCGATAATCGGATCGTCGTGCCGGCGTCGGCACTTGCCGGCGGAGCTTTCGTCGTGCTGGCCGACGCCTTTGCCCGCACCGCGATCGCACCGCGCGAGCTGCCCGTCGGAGCGATCACCGCGCTGATCGGAGCCCCGCTATTTATTTACTTATTGAGGCGAGGTTAAAGATCGTCGAAGGTCAATTAGTAATTAACCAATTACTAATTATTAATTAGTTTTCAGATGCTGACGGCTGTCGACATTTCGGTGAAGTTTGGTTCGCGACGCGTGCTCGAGCGGGTCAGTTTAGATCTCGACCGCGGCGAGACCCTCGCGCTCGTCGGGCCGAACGGGGCCGGTAAGACGACGCTTATCCGAACGCTCAACGGCACGCTGCCGATCGCGTCGGGCAAGATCGTGCTCGACGGTCGAAAGCTGGATGAAATGTCGCGACGAGAGATCTCGCGCCGCATCGCTGTAGTCGCGCAGGAGAACGAGACGAAGTTTCCGGTCACGGTGCTCGAGTTTGTCTTGACCGGGCGATTCGTGCACGGCCGCGCCTTCGGCTGGGAGACCGACGACGACGTTCGCATCGCCGAACGAGCGCTTGCAGACTGCGATCTTGCCGATCACAAAAGCCGTCTGATGAACGAGCTCTCGGGCGGCGAGCGCCAGCGTGTCGTGCTCGCACGCGCGCTGGCGAGCGGTGCCGATATCCTTTTGCTCGACGAGCCCACGGCGAATCTCGACCTCGCGCACCAGGCGATGATGTTTCGTCTCGTCCGCGAACGCTGCCGCGGCTGCGGCGGCTCGGCTGTAGTGATCACGCACGACCTTAATCTCGCTGCGCAATTCGCCGACCGCATCGTGATGCTGAAGGGCGGGCGAGTATTTGCAACGGGCGCTCCGGGTGAGGTTTTGACCGCCGAGAATATCGCCGCGGTCTTCGGCGTCGACGTCCTGCTCGACGCAAATCCGCGGAGCGGCAGCATCCGCGTGACTAATCTGTTTTGAATTCGAGAAGCGGTCGACAGATCGCTTCAATGTTTGGCAGACGTCGTGGAGGAAGTCCGGTGAAAAGCCGGCACTGCCCACGCAACCGTGATCCATTCTCCCACCGAGAGTCGGGAACTCCGCGGCGTTTGTTTGGCACTTGAATCGTCCTGCGATGGGCAGGAGAGGGAAATTTGATGAGCACACTCAAACTGATCGTAATTTTTACAGCACTTACTTTTTTGAATTTTGGACAGCTGCCCGCATCGGCGCAGCAGGCGGGCAGATCCGGGTCGCTCGCGGGACGCGTCACGCAGAAGGGTGCTCCCGTCGCGGGAGCGAGGGTCGAGGCGACCGTTCACGACCCGGCAGGGAACAAGACCACGGCGACGACCACAGACGCCGACGGGCGATACCGTTTGGACGATCTGAAACCGGGCGACTATATGGTCATCGCCGAGGGCGAACGCGGCAAGGGCATCGCCTATCGCGACTCCGTGAAGGTCGGAGCGGGCCAGAATGTCGCCCTCGACCTCGTGCTCAATATGGATGACTACAAGGTCTTTGAGTCCACGTTCAGGCTGAGCGAGATCGTGCAGGTTGCGGCCGACCTGCCTCAATCTATCGACGAGGTTTCAAAGACAGTGAATGTGATCGGCGCCGACGAGATGCGCGAGCGGGCTGATATCACTCTCGTCGACAGCCTGCGGACGATACCGGGATTTCGCGTGCAGCAGCTCGGCGGATTTGGCCGCACGGCGTCGATCAAGACGCGCGGGTTGAGGAATCAGGATACCGCTATGTTGATCGACGGCGTACGCCTGCGCGACGCGGCGTCGATCACCGGTGACGCGACGCCGTTCTTGAGCGACCTCACATTGACGAGCGTGAGCCGAGTCGAGGTACTTCGAGGTTCGGGTTCGTCCGTTTACGGCACGAACGCGATCGGCGGCGTGATCGATCTAGTCACGCCCGAGCCGCAGCCCGGCCCGCACGGGCAGGTGTCATTCGCAGCCGGCGGATTGGGCCTCGCGAGGTTTCGCGGGAATTTCTCCGACACCGCAAATGGCGGCCGCTTCGGCTTTAACGCCGCGGTCTCGCGCACCGTTTACACAAAGGGCATCGACGGCCAGGACGACGCGCATAATACGAATTTCCAGAGCAAGATCGACTATCGGCCATGGGAGGAGACGGTCGTCTCGGGCCGATTCTTTGTCTCGGACGCGTACGTCCGCCTCAACGACAGCCCCGATACTTTTGGCGTTTTGCCGTCGACGAATCGCGGCATCATCGACGCGGTCGCCGGTCGAACGTTCGTTCCCGACCGCAACGATCCTAACAGCACGCAGCGTTCAAAATTCGTGAATGCGCAGCTCGTCTTCAATCACGTCTTCAACGCAAAGACCGTCCTGCAGGCGTGGTACTCCGGCCTCAAGACCTCGCGCAAGAATGACGACAGTTTTTTCACCGCGGGCACACGATCCGGCTCGGCGAGCTTTTTTGACGGGCTGATCCAGACCGCGCACGCTCACGTCGACTGGTCTGCGAGCGAAAATAATCGCCTCGTCCTCGGCTACGAATATGAGAACGAGAAATTCGGCAACCGCGGCGAATCATTTCCCGGCGGGTCGCTCAACTTTTTCACGCGGGCTTATCAATCGAGCAACACATTTTATGCGCAGGACCTCGTGTCGCTGCTCGACGGCCGTTTGAATCTCGCGGGCGGCGTGCGGGCGCAGATCTTTGGGCTCTCCGATCCGAAGTTCAGCACGGCGAACGCGCCGTATTCAAACCTCACGCTCGACAACCCGCCGACCGCTTACACCTTTGACGGCTCGGCGGCGTACTTCTTCGCAAAGACAAACACCAAGCTGCGCGCGCACGTCGGCAACGGTTACCGCGTGCCCTCGCTGTACGAGCGGTTCGGCTCGTTTTACAGCACGTTCTTTAACCCGCCGTTTGTCGCGCTCGGCGATCCGAATCTTGAGCCCGAGCGGTCGATCGCGTTCGATGCCGGCATCGAACAACTCCTCGGCGGCCGCGCGCGTCTGACGGCCGTATATTTTTACACGCGGCTGATCGATACGATCGGCTACGGCAACGTCGTCCGCTCGATCGGCTCGACCGCGCGGCCCTTTGGCGGTTACGAAAATCAAAAAGGCGGCATCGCTCGCGGCGGCGAATTCAGCGCGACGTATTCGCCGGTAAATTCGACGAGCATCTTCACGTCCTATACCTACACAAACAGCGACCAGCGCTCGCCGCAGGTGTCGGGCAGCGGCGTCGTGCGGACGCTCGGCATTCCGGAGCATCAGTTCACGCTCGTCGCGACGCAGCGGATCAAGCGGTTTTGGGCGAGCTTCGACTTCACGGGCACGTCCGATTATCTCGCGCCGATCTTTAGCGGATCGAACTTCCAGACCTACGTCTACCGCTTCCGCGGCCAGCGCCGCGGCGACCTGACGGCCGGCTACAACTTCACGATGCGGCGGGACAAGCTGAACCTGCGCGTCTTCGGCACCGTCGAGAATGTCTTTGACGACGAGTACTACGAGAACGGATTTCGCACGCCCGGCCGCAACGGCCGCATCGGCGTGAGCTTCGGTTTTTAGGGCCGAGGCAGGTCGTTCTCTCTGCTTTGCGTCCTCTGCCGACACTTTGCGACCTTTGCGGTTAACCTCTTTCTTAACCGCAAAGAACGCAAAGCAGCCGCAAAGGACGCACTACTTTTTGCCTTGTGTGCTGAGGAGGAGCTGGTCGAGCCGAGGTGATCGGCGAGGAGGTAGCTCACGCTTGACCCCGCCTGCATCCGCAGCTTGTTGTCGATGCCGTGGGCCATTGAGATACTTCGTGATCGTGCCGTCTGATGCTTCGTCCATAAGCACTTCCTCGCCCTCATACGTGAACTTCACCGTCCCCTTCACCCCACCCCGCCGCGCCACACGGCGGCCGAGCGCGTCGTAGACATACCGGATCACATGCTTGCGGTCCGTCGCCCGCGTCAGACGGTTCTCGTAGTCCCAAAAGTACGTCCAACGCTTTGATCCCTCGATCTTGTTTATCGTGCTCCCGTTCGCATCGTAGCCGTAGCTCGCCGTCTGCGTCGCCGTCAGCTTGTTGAACGGCTGGTATGAATAGCTGTTTGACCGGTGGCTCAATATCCGGTTACCAACCGCATCGTAAACATAGCTACTCCGATCAAGTTGGTCAATATTACTGTTCGGGTAGGGATTCGTGGGACGCAATTTGTCGCACGCTCGTCTACTGCCGGAAGTGCTATCATCGGACAACAGACAAAGTGGAGAAGTTCTTATGAAAAAGATCGCTGTATTTTTTTGCGTAGTCTTTTCATTGGCCGTCGCGGCGGTCTCGCAGACGCGGACGGTGACGAATCTTGACCTGCAGAAGTTTGAGCGGCAGAGGCTTGCCGACGAGCGCGAGTATCGCGAGACTTATGCGCGTCGCGGGATGCTTTCGCCGGAGGAGATTGACCGGCTCAATGATCAGCGGAGCAAGGAGATCATCGAGCTCGCGTCAAAGCTGCAATCGTCCGAGCTCGAACGCGAGAAGCTGCGCGCCGAGGTCGAGCTGCGGCGATACACGAGGCCGGTCGTCGTCGTCGCGGGCGGCGGGTATAAGTATCCGAGCGGTACGGTGTATGGCGGCTGGGACGGGTTTGTGTTTGGCGATGCCTCTGGGCGTCGCGTTCGCGGCCGCGGCTATACGCCGCCGTATTACGCGGCGGGCGGCAGCACGTGGCCGGCACCGGTCGGGTCGGTCCATCGCGGAGCTCCGCTGTTTCGCATCCGGCCGCGGCCGCCGATCATCATCGTGCCGCCGAGGCGGTAAACGGGAATTAATTTTGTGTTTGAATTGACGCGGATTATCATTTGATGGTTCGCGTCTTTATTTGTCTATGAAAGAAGGTTGGGAAGCCGTCATCGGAATGGAGATCCACGCGCAGCTCGCGAGCGCGACCAAGATCTTCTGCTCGTGCCCGGTCGAGGTCGGCGGCGAGCCGAACTCAAACACCTGTCCGGTCTGCCTCGGTCTGCCCGGCGCTCTGCCTGTGCTCAATCGCCGCGTCGTCGAGCTCGGTGCTCGTGCCGCGCTCGCGCTCGGGCTCGAGATCCAGGAGACGTCCGTCTTCGCGCGCAAGAATTACTTTTATCCCGACCTGCCAAAGGGCTACCAGATCTCGCAGTACGACAAGCCCTTCTCGGCAAACGGCACGCTCACGATCATGACCGCCGAACGCGACGAGCACGGCCACGCGCAGGAGTGGCGGCCGATGTCCATTCACATCCAGCGAATGCACCTCGAAGAGGATGCCGGCAAGAACGTCCACGAGGGACTGCCCGACACCGACAAGTACTCGTACATCGATCTCAACCGCGCCGGCACGCCGCTCGGCGAGATCGTGACGTCGCCCGACTTTCGCACGTCGTGGCAGGCCTACGACTATGTGAATCACGTCCGACGCGTGCTGCAGTGGGTCGGCGCGAGCGACGCGGATATGGAAAAGGGAAACCTCCGCTGCGAGGCAAACGTCTCGGTGCGGCGCGTCGGCGAGGACAAGTTCAACAACAAGGTCGAATTAAAAAATCTCAACTCCGTCCGCTTTATGCAAAAGGCGATCGAGTACGAGATCGAGCGCCAGATCGCCGCGCACGAATCGGGCGAGGGCGTCCAGCAGGAGACGCGTCTCTGGGACGAAAAGAACAACCGCACGCGCGTGATGCGCTCTAAAGAGGACGCGCACGACTACCGATACTTTCCCGAGCCCGACCTGCAGCCGCTGCGTGTCGAGGCCGCGTGGATCGAGACCGTAAAGCGCGAGATGCCCGAGCTGCCCGACGCGATGCGCGAGCGGATGATGGCGGAATATTCGCTCTCGTATGCAGACGCTTCGCAGCTCGTAAGTGAAAAGTCGCTCGCCGAGCTGTACGAGGCGGCCGCCCGCGCTTCGGGCAATCCGCGGACGACGGCGAACTTCGTTCTGTCGGAGCTGCTCCGCGAATTGAACAACTCGGGCAAGACGGCCGCCGAGTCGCCGGTCACCGCCGAGCATCTCGCCGACCTCGTCAAGACGCTCGACGCCGGCAAGATCAACAACAACCAGGCCAAGGAAGTGCTGGTCGAGATGTTCGCCTCGGGCAAGTCGGCCGCCGACGTGATCGCCGAAAAGGGCTTTGAGCAGATCTCCGACGCCGCGGCGATCGGGAGGATCGTCGACGACGTCATCGCCGCCAACGCAAAGAACGTCGAGGCCTACCGCGGCGGCAACGAAAAGCTTTTCGGCTTCTTCGTCGGCCAGGTGATGAAGGCTTCGCAGGGCAAGGCAAATCCAAAGATCGTGAACGACGTGCTCAAGCAAAAGCTGTAGCATGTCTTCGGACAAATAAAAGGTTAAGGAGGTAAAGGCGGTGCCGATTCGCAGTTTAGGTTTTATCTCGATGGTCCTTCTTCTCACGGCCCCGATCATCTCCACGCCCGCGCAGTCGCCGCGAGACCGCACCGAGCGCGATCTCGAACGCAGAATGCAGGACATGCGGGCCCTCGATCAGGTAGCGCGCCGGAGGCCGCCGCGTTCGCTGCGTCAGCCCGAGCTGACCCGTGCGCAGAAAGAATACGTACAGACAGCACGGCGGATCGAGACGGACGTCGTCCAGCAGTACGCGGCCTTGCTTGTACAGCCGCGGACCGGAGTATTCAAACTGTTTCCCGACCTGCGATGTTTCGAGGATAAGGTAGTACGACTCGACGACGAATGCACCAAGGCCGTGCCGCTGAGCTCGGCCTTTAACTTTCGCGAGGGAGCGTACGGCGACGTCGATTATCACGATATCTGGTTTGACCGCGGCCGGCTCGTGAGCGCCGGATTCTTTTCGCAGGGCATCATCGCGTCGCTTGGCGACGTGCCGCTCGAGAGCGTCGGCGTCGAAACGCCGGCCGTGACGACGCTGGTGTCGGTCAGGCCTGAGACAACGGCCTCGGCCGCGGCCGCCGCAGCCCGACGATTTCGCGACGGCGTCGATGCCGGCGGCATTTTGCTCGCCGACAGCGTCGAGCCGCAGGCGGGCCGCACTTATGCGATCAGGCTGATAGCGTACCGCCTGTCAAACTCGCTGCCGCCCGTGGACCGGCAGACGTCGGAGACCGAATTGATGCTTCACAGCCTCGCGTTTGATAAGCGGCTCGATATCGTCGTCGCTTTTAGAGTTGTCAGACGCGACAGTGAGACCGGCGGCCTGACGATCGTTTGGCGAGAGCTTGCACGTCACGACGCGGACAAATTGAGATTTGGAAAGGGGGAATTGATGGCGGACTTTAAGCCGCCGCGACCGTTAGAATGAGCACGATCAAAGGCAAGGCGGCCGTCGTGACCGGCGGCACAAAAGGAATAGGTTTGGCCATTGCGTCGGCACTCATCCGTGAAGGTGCACGCGTCTTTGTGTGCGCCCGCGATGCGGGCGAGGTCGATTCGGCCGTGCGCGAATTGTCGGCGGCGGGCGAAGCGGCGGGCACCGCTTGCGACGTCCGCAGCGAAGATCAGGTGCGCGGGATGCTCGACGAATGCGGGCACCGTTTCGGCGGCGTCGACATTCTCGTCAATAACGCCGGCATCGGCATCATCGGCAAGACCGTCGAGGAGATGTCGGGCGACGAATTCCGGCAGACGCTCGAGACAAATCTCTTTGGCGTCTTTTACGCCTGCCACTACGCCGTGCCGATGATGCGGCAGCGCGGCGGCGGCTACATCATCAACATCTCTTCGCTCGCCGGGCAGAACGCGCACCCGCGGATGGCCGCGTACAACGCGTCGAAATTCGGACTCAACGGATTCTCAGAGGCGCTGATGCAGGAGGTCCGGCAGGACGACATCAAGGTGAGCTATATTTGTCCCGGGAGCGTCAACACGCACTTTGGCGGCGACGAGCCGAGCGAGCAGAATTCTTGGCAGCTCCAACCCGAGGATATCGCTCAGGTCGTCATCGATCTTCTCAAAATGAAAACGCGTGCGCTGCCCAGCAAGATCGAGATCCGCCCGAGCAAGCCGCCCGCAAAGTAGAGAAAACAAGAATGACCGAAAAGAAGAGAGGCGTCTGAAGGTCTTCGGACGTCTCCCTTCGCCGAGCGGAAAAGCTATGCTTTTCCGACAGCGCCCTTCCAAGTTTTTCGCGGCTATGCCGCCCGGCGGCGAAGCCGCTGCAGCCAATGTGCCGAATCGGACGGAAAAGCGAAGCTTTTCCGCTCGGCAAAAGGAGATTTCAAACAAGCGACCTGTAGTGGCGTTGAGTTTTACGCTCTAGCTGACCTGCGGGATACTGCATCAAATAAGAGGCCGCCTTCGGACGGCCTCTTCCGCATTTATCCAGCTATCTTTCCTTCGATGCAGGACCGCGAGGCTTCTAGATCGCCGCGGGTGCGACGCCTAGAAAGCGCTCTACCGTCTTCATCAGCGTCTCCGGGCCGAACGGTTTGGTGATAAAGCCGTTCGCTCCGGCGGCGATCCCTTTTGCTTCTTCGTAGACCCCGTCTTTGCCCGAGATCATGACCACGGGCACCTCGCGTGTCGTTGGATTGGTGCGTATGGTGCGGCAGATGTCGTAGCCGTCGACCTTTGCCAGTGTGATGTCGAGTAGCACGAGGTCGGGCGTGAGGTCGCGGATCAACGCTGCGGCCGCGCGGCCGTCCTCGGCGCAGACGACCGAGTACCCGCGCTCCTCGAGCTTCGCTCCGATGAGTCTGCGGATGACCGAATTGTCCTCGACGACGAGTATCGTCGCAGGTGCCTCGCCTAGGTTCGCGACGCTGTCAACGGCCTCGACATTCGAGTGGCGGTCGAGATCGTCGGCGACGATGTCGGCGATCTCCTCCGCCGGGATGGCGGCTACATCGAGGCCGTCGGGCGGCGTGAGCTCAAGCACGTCGTCGGTGTCGTCGAGGGCCATTTGGCCGCCGCTCTCCGAGACGTAAACGGTCGCGGCGGACGCTTCGGTCTCGGCGGGCGAAAGTTTGTCTACGCTCGGGCTTGGGGCCTCTGTCGTGTCGTCGCTCACGCGGTCGCCCGACGGCTCGGCCGTTTCGGCGCCGGAGGGCGAACCTTCGAGCGAGGCGGCCGCGAAGACGGGCTTTAGCGATTCGATCATAGACCGCGCAAATTCGTTGTCAGGATCGATGGCAAGCAGCATCTCGCACGTTCTGAACCGCTCGGCGAGATCGGTCGCCAGATGAGCCTTCAGCTCCCATGCTTCAGCCGCCGCCGGGAACCGCGATATCATCGCGTCGACCGCCTCGATAGCGGATGCGGCGTCGCCCGCCGCCGCCAATTGCCGTGCGCGTGCGATCATCGCGCTCGCGATCTTGTCGTTGGCCGAGCGAAGTGCGGCGCGGGCCTCTTCGTTCTCCGGGTCGACGGCCAGCACGCGGTCGAGACAGGCCAGCCGCGTCTCGTCGGTCTCTGCGATCGACGCTAGAGCGAGCCAGGCCGAGCCGTTATCGGCGTCAAATTCGATCGCGTCCTCAAGGCACCGTCGTGCCGTATCGACGCCGCCGTCGTTAAGGGCGTCGAGCCCGCGCTGGACGAGCGTGCGCGCCATAAGCAGGCGGGTCGATGAGCGCCACATCTTTGCCTTTTCATTGTCGGGGTTGATCTCGAGCGCGCGGTCAAGACAAGCGAGCAGCTCCTCGGGATACTCGCTGATCGACGCGAGCCACATCCAGACGCTTTCGCTTCGCGGCTCGATCTCTGCGGCGGCGTGCAGCAGCTCTCGGGCCTTGACCCGCTCGCCCGCTTGAGCCGAGCGGACTCCGGCGGCAAGGAGGTCGTCGAATCTGCTCGTCTCGTTCGTTTGCAGCTCGGTCGCGTGGGCGGCGGGCCGCGGATCGGATGGCCGGGCCTGAAGGTCGAATCTCATAAGGTCTTGTTCACTGATACAGGTAAGCGGCTAGAGTTCGCTCCGGCGAACGCGTCGTTCGATCGCCGAGGCGAAAAGCGCAAGGCTCCCGCACTATTCGCAATAACGATGCCAGCGGGAATGTCGGATGAGATCGCGGCTCAGCGGCCGCGCCGCGCGGCCAACGCCCGCAGATACGGAGCTTTGTCTGCTGTTGACGAATGCCGCGCTTTCGGCGCCGAGGCGTTCGTGACATAAAATGTCAGGCGGCGGCTGACATTTTGATGACTCCGGCGGAGACGATCTCTGACTGACGACACTCCATCTCACGACGTTTTGCTGATCGGCGGCGGCCCCGCGGGGCTCTCGGCGCTGCTATGGTGCTCGCGGCTTGGGCTCGACGCGCTTCTGCTCGAGCGCGGCAAAGAACTCGGCGGCCAATTGTTGTCGATCTTTGCTCCGATAACCGACCACCTCGGCGTGAGCGCGGCGAGCGGGCGCGAGCTCGGCGAGCGTTTTGTCGACGGGCTCGGGCCGCTTGCTGCAAAGGCAAGATCCTCTGCCGGAGTTCGCGAGCTCGATGCAGACGCTCTCGCGGTGACGCTCGATAACGGCGAGCGTATCTCGGCGCGGGCGATCGTCATCGCAACAGGCGTCAGGCGGCGTGAGCTGGGTGTGCCGGGCGAGAAGGACTTTGCCGGCCGCGGGATACTGCGGTCCGGAGCCCTCGAGCGCGAGTCGGTCCGCGGCCTGCGCGTCGCGATCGTGGGCGGCGGCGATGCGGCGATAGAGAATGCGATCATCCTCAGCGAGACCGCGGCGAGCGTGACCGTGATCCACCGCGGAGCGGCGCTGGGCGCGCGGCCGGAGTTTCAGCAAGAGGCTCGGCGCCGGTCGAACGTGCAGTTCTTGATGTCGACGGTCGTCGAGCGATTCGGCGGCGGAGAGCGCCTCGAGTCTCTCGATGTATCGTCAGACGACGGCCGCGAGCGGCTCGAGATCGACGCGGCGCTCGTAAGGATCGGCGTGGTTCCGAATTCGGAATTTCTGCGCAGCGCGGTGATGCTCGACGATCGCGGCTACGTCAAGATCGATGCCGAGTGCCGGACGAGCTGCGAGAGGATCTTTGCCGTGGGCGATGTCGCACGCCCTACGGCGCCGACGATCAGCGCCGCGGTCGGCGACGGCTCGATCGCGGCCAAGTCGATTTGTTTGTTGATTAATGGATAAATCCGGCTATAATGCTCGATAAATTTCCAACCGAAATTTTGAATTAAATCCAAAAAAATAATCCTCCCGGGCGGGCTCAAGTGCTGGAAGTCCCCGAAACTGGTACAGAAGGGGCGTTTCAGCGTTGATTCAAACTGGAACATTTCATGCGTCTTCATTATTTCGCCGTAAATTACACTACCCGACCTTTAGGAGGAGCTATGAGGTTTACCAATCGTAGGATCGCGGTTTTCCTGACAGCGCTGTGCCTGCTGACGGCCCTTGCGACAAGCATCGCCGCACAGACCGGCACATCGTCCATTCGGGGAACCGTCGCCGATCCGCAAGGGAACATCGTCGCCGGCGCAAGCGTGACGCTGACGAGCACAACCAAGGCGTTTACGCGAACGCAGGTGACCAATTCTGACGGTCTGTACGTCTTTACCGCGGTCCCGCCGGATACATACAGCATCTCGGTCGAAGCGTCCGGATTCAAAAAGGCGGTCGTCTCCGATGTGCAGGCCCTGGTCGACACGCCCAAGACGGTCGACATCGCAATGGAGGTTGGCCAAGTGACCGAGACGGTGACCGTCTCGGGAGCGGGCGAGGCCCCGATCAACACGACCGACGCGAGTCTCGGCAACACTTTTACCTCGCAGCAGGTCATCCAACTGCCGCTCTCGGCCCGCAACACGCCGGACCTGCTCTCGCTGCAGCCGGGCGTCGCGCCGGACGGCGCGGTCAACGGCGGGCGCTCCGACCAGGCAAACGTAACGCTCGACGGTGTCGATGTGAACGAGCAGCAAGGCGGACGGGCCTTTTTCAGTGTGCTCCGCGTAACGCCCGAGGCCCTGCAGGAGTTCCGCGTGACCACGACGAATGCCGGTGCCGAATTTGGCCGTTCATCAGGAGCACAGGTTTCGCTCATCACGCGGTCAGGGTCTAATAATTTCAACGGTTCGCTGTACCTGTACTACCGACCGAAGACCTGGCTCCAGGCAAACGACTTTTTTAACAATCTTGCCGGCGTGCCCGTGACTCCTCGAGAGCGCCGTAATTACGGCGGATCGTTCCTTGGCCCGATCAAAAAGGACAAACTCTTCTTCTCGTTCTTTTACGAACGGTTCGAAGAGAATACAGCCGTCGGCGTCACCCGCGAGGTGCCTCTGCCGAGCTTGGGGCAGGGACTGGTCAAATACATCGTCTCGGGAGCGATCCCTGCGGGGCCGTGTCAGCCGACCGTATCCGGAAACGTCGCGACACTCACCGCCGCTCAGATCAACACCTGCTATTCTGCCGTGAACGGCGTAGCACCTGGCGTGAATCCGGCCGCGCTCGCTTTGCTGGCGACGGCAGCTCAGCGATATCCGGCCAACAGCACCGGGGCCGGCGACGGACTGAATACAAGCGGCTTCCGATTTAACGCGCCGACGCCGAAGCGTTGGAATTCCGCGACTACCCGCATCGACTGGAAGCCGACGGGCAGCCAGGAGGTCTTTGCCCGGTATCAGTACCAATTCGACAACGATCAGAATGCCGCACGGTTCCCGGATACGCCTGCTCCCAAGACCTGGAAACACCCGCAAGGCCTCGCCGCGGGACATACCTGGACGATAAACAGCAAGATGGTGAATAAGTTCACGTACGGACTCACCCGCGACGCTTTTACGGTGGGCGGCGATTCGACACAGAACTTCTTCAGCTTTCGCTTCATCTTTCAGCCCTTCAATTATTCGAGAACGCTTAGTCGCGTGACGCCGGTTCACAACTTCGCAGACGACTTCTCGTGGGTGATCGGCAATCACACGATCAGCGCGGGAGCCAATGTGAGGCTGATCTCGAATCAGAGAACATCCTTTGGCGCCTCTTTTGACACGGCGACGACAAATCCGTCCTTCTACGACTGCTCGGGCGACGTCGTGCTGTTCGACGCCGACACCTGCAGCTCGTCGATCTTCCCGTCGGTCGCTGCCGGCTCGCAGACCGACCTGCGCGATGCCTTGACGGCTGTCATCGGCCGCTTTTCGCAGTATGGCGTAAACCTTCAATATGCCAAGAGCGGATCGCTCCAGGCTCCGGGAACGGGCGTGGCGCGTAACTTCAAGACCGAGGAATACGAATGGTACGTTCAGGACGCCTGGAAGATGTTCCCGAACCTCCAGGTCAACTACGGTCTGCGATGGTCGACCTCCACTCCGGTTTACGAGGCTAATGGCGTGCAGGTCAAGCCGACGTCGAGCCTGAGCGACTTCTTTGACCGCCGAGTTGCGGGAATGGAGAGCGCTCAGCCGTACAACGCCCTGATCAGCGTCGACCTCGCGGGCAAGGCGAATAACAGGTCGGGCTACTACTCGCAGGATTGGAATAATTTTGCCCCTGCGGTATCGGCCGCATGGTCGCCGAATTTCAAGAATCGCTTTCTGAAGACGATCTTCGGCGACAACAACAAGAGCGTCATTCGCGGCGGTTTTCGAATGACATACGACCGCATCGGCAGCGCTCTGGCAGTGGCATTCGACCTGAACTCGACTCTCGGATATTCGTCGTCAAAGTCCGTCTCGGCGAATACCTACAACGTCAGCGACCGGCTCGGGCCGCTGTTCACCGGTCTCGGCCAGAACTACCGCACGCTGCCGAACATCACGATCCCTCCGACGATCTCGTTCCCGCTGCAGACACCGCCGGACGAGGACCTGCGTATCGAGCAGTCGCTCGACGACAAGCTGACCACGCCGTATCACTACAACTGGAACGTGTCGTACGGCCGCGAACTCTGGAAGGGGATCGCCGTCGAGGCGAGCTATGTCGGCAGCCTCGGCAGAAAACTCCTGGTCTCGCGTGACGTCGCTCACTTTAACAACCTAAAGGACCCGACAAGCGGCCAGACGTTTTACAGCGTGATGCGCCAGCTGCTCGACTATCGAGCGGTCAACACACCGATCACGGCTATCCCGAACATCGCGTGGTTCAACCGCTTCGTACCCGGACTCGCCGGTACGTATAACGTCTGCGGCGTCGCAACGCCGCTGACGGCAACCCAGGCAGCGTACCGTCGTGTCGCCCGTGCGACCGTCAACAGCGCCGGAGCAACCTGCTTGGGCGGCCGCAATACGAACGACTACACGTTTGTGCAGCTCTTGTGGGACGACGGACTCGGATTTGGCAACAACATCTTTATCCACCCGCAGTACGCCACGTTCGCTGCGTATTCCACCGCGGGCGATTCGGTTTATAACGCTTTGCAGCTCAGCTTCCGCAAGCGTTTTGAGGAGGGACTTTCGTTCGACGTAAACTACACGTACTCGCACTCGATCGACACGGCGTCGGGCAACGAGTCCTCGGGTGCTATCTCGTCGGGGGCATCGCTTATCCTGAATCCGCTGAATCTCCAGGAGAATCGCGGAAGTTCGGACTTTGACGTTCGCCACTTGATCAACGCGAATTTCATCTACGAGCTTCCGT
The DNA here is from genome assembly GCA_046313635.1 of Pyrinomonadaceae bacterium. Classification (GTDB taxonomy): domain Bacteria; phylum Acidobacteriota; class Blastocatellia; order Pyrinomonadales; family Pyrinomonadaceae; genus OLB17. The sequence goes on from JBKBYA010000004.1 coordinate 178,900, forward strand.
TCGGCAAAGGCCGGCGATTTTTCAGCGGAGCGAACCGCTGGGCCAACTTCTTTATCGGAGGATGGCAGCTGACCGGTATCTATCGCTGGAACACCGGCTTTCCGATCGGTGAGCCGTTTGACGACTCCCGTTGGGCGACCAACTGGAATGTACAGTCCAACGGCGTTCGAATACGGCCGCTCGAGAGCTCGCCGACGAAGAATGGCGTGAACGGCTTGCCGAACATTTTCAGCGACCCGACCTACGCCTACCAGTCGTTCCGCAATGCCTATCCGGGTGAGGCGGGCGACCGAAATTACCTCCGTGAACCTAATTACGTGACCTTCGATGCAGGGGTCTACAAGAGCTTCGGCATCACGGAAAAGCAAAAGATCACATTCCGGTTGGAGGTATTTAACGTAACTAACACCCAGCGGCTGACCTCGGTGGCCAGCTTCGGAATGCGGCTCGATCCGTATCTCCCCGCCAGCCGGCCGCAATCGAACTTTGGCCAGCTTACCGCGATACAGGGTGAGCCCCGGGTCGTGCAGTTCGCCCTGCGGTACGACTTCTAGTCTGCCGTAGGCATCTCGAGGCACAAAAGGCTGTCCGAAAAGGGCAGCCTTTTGCATTTGGCTCGGCCTCCGCCGGGTCTTGCGGCACAGCCGCGTCCAGCCAAATGATCAAGAGGCCGTCTTTCGAGACAGCCTCATTTTGCCGATATCGTTAACAGCGATTTGGATCACCTGGCGGCGAAGGCGTCGTTGCCGGTGATCTGGCTGAGATGGCGTGTGTCGTTGAGTGCGATGAGCCTCACGTTGCGGCGGCCGCGGATCTCAAATCGGTTTATGCCGCAGTTTGAGGTGACGATCCACGGAGCGTGCCTCGTATTTCGCCGCACGGCGCCCAAAAGGTAAAGCGACAAAAAGCAAAGCACGCCGGTGTGCGAGTAGATCGCGACCCGCTCGCCGCGGTGGAGGCGGACGATCTCGTTCAGCTTTGCGCTGCTGCGGTCGAGCAGCTGGCGGTAGCTCTCGCCGCCGGTGATGACGTGATTCACCTTGCGATTGACGAGAGCGTAAAAGTCCTCGGGATGATTGTTCTTCGACTCGTCAAAGGTTAGCCCCTCAAGCACGCCGACGTGACGCTCGCGAAAGGCCTCGTCCGTGACGACCGGGATCCCGGTCTTCCGCGACAGCGGCTCGGCGGTCTCGACCGCGCGCAGGAGGTCGCTGGAGTAGATGGCGTCGACGCCCTCGCGCGCCAGCACTTCGGCGGTGATCTCGGCCTGCTGCCGCCCGAGCTCGGAGAGCGGCGTCGGCCCATGCCCGCCAAACCGCCCCTCGGCGTTGCCTGCAGACTGGCCGTGTCTGATCAAGAATAATTTCGTTACGGGCAAACCTAATCCTCCGCCGATACAGACCGCAGCAATTCAATGACAGCCGACTCCAGCGGGACGATCTTGTTTTCGACTATGTCCCAAATCACTTCAAGATCCACTTTGAACTAATCATCAATTATGATGTCGCGAAAACGGGCGATCTGCTTCCAGGAAATATCGGGCCTGCGACTGAGCGTTTCGGACGGGATCGACTTAATTGCTTCTCCGATGATCTCTAGATTTCGTACGACTGCGTCTACGGTCCTTCAATCGGTCGAGAATTCCTCAAACGCCATGACGTCTGTGTAATCGCGTACGTTGCGGCAGCTTTCGACGAGGACGTCGACATCGCTTGCCTTGCCATGCTCGCCGCGGATCACCGATCCAAAGACGCCGATCTCGCGCACGCCGAATTCCTTTAACCGCGAACGGTTGGACTCGAGGAGGTCGAAGATGTCGGCACTCGATTTCATATCCTGCCACTACGCCGTAACCGCTTCAGCCTTTAATTTCTCGGTCTGGTAGTGCGTCCGCAAAGCGTCGATGAACTGGTCGAGGTCGCCCTCCATGACCTGATCGAGCTGGTAGACCGTGAGGCCGATGCGGTGGTCGGTGACGCGGTTCTCTTTGAAGTTATAAGTCCGGATCTTTTCCGAACGGTCGCCGGAGCCGACCATCGATTTGCGTTCGGCTGACAGAGCGTCGTGCTGCTTTTGCTCCTCGATCTCCTGCAGCCGGGCGCGGAGCACGCGCATCGCTTTTTCGCGATTCTTGATCTGCGACTTCTCGTCCTGCATCGAGACTACGACGCCGGTCGGCAGGTGCGTGATGCGAACGGCTGAGTACGTCGTGTTGACCGACTGGCCGCCGGGGCCAGACGAGCAGAAAGTGTCGATGCGAAGGTCGTTCTGGTTGATCTGCACGTCGACCTCCTCGGCCTCGGGCAGCACGGCGACGGTGATCGCCGACGTGTGGATGCGGCCTTGAGTCTCGGTCTGCGGCACGCGCTGTACGCGGTGGACTCCCGACTCGTAGCGCAGCTTAGAATAGACGTTGTCGCCCTCGATCATCGCGATCGCTTCCTTGATGCCGCCTACGCCCGTGTCTGATGCGTCCATTATCTCCATCTTCCAGCCCTGTCGCTCGGCGTAGCGGGCGTACATTCGCAGGACTTCCGCCGCGAAGAGCGTTGCCTCATCGCCGCCGGTGCCGGCTCGAATCTCGAGGATGACGTTCTTTTCGTCGTTGGGGTCTTTAGGCAGCAGCAGCACCTTGAGCTCCTCTTCGGCGATCGGAAGCCTCGCCTCGATGTCGAGGATCTCGTCCTCGGCCATCTGGCGCATATCGTCGTCGTCGGCAAGGTCGGCCATCTCGCGCGCCCCGGCGAGGTCGGCGCGCATCTTTTTGACCTCGCGATATTTTTCGACGATCTCACCGAGCGAGCGGTGCTGCTTCATCAGCTTTGCGTACTGCTTCATATCCGACACGATCTCGGGCGACGAGATCTGTGCGGTGAGCTCTTCGTAATTCTTTTCGATCTGTTCCAGTTTTTCGAACATGTGTTTTAGTTGTCAGTGGCCGGTGGTCAGGTGGTGACTGCACACTGACTGCCGACGGTTTCTGCCGGCTCGAGCTTGAGCGATTCTTCTAATGCGACGATCGCAACTTCCAACTGCTCGGCGTCGGGCTCCTGTGTTGTGATGTTCTGCAGCCAGAGGCCGGGCAGGGTCATCAGCTTAAAGATCGCGCCGGATTCTTTCTTCGCGGCATAGCGGATGACCTCGTAAGAGATGCCCGCGACGAGCGGCATCAGAGCGATGCGAACGACGAGATTCAGCCAGAACGCCTCAAATTTGATCACCGAAAACAGCACGATCGCCACGAGCATCACGACCATCAGGAACGACGTCCCGCACCGCGGATGCTGCCGACGCTGACCGGCGGCGTTAGAGGGCGTGAGCGCAAGGCCCTTTTCCCAGGTAAAGACCGTCTTGTGCTCAGCGCCGTGATATTCAAAGACGCGGCGGATGTCCTTGAGGTATGACATCGAGACGATCATTACGACAAAAAAGAACATCCTGATCAGCCCGTCGATCAGATTGAAGGCGACCCACGAATGCGGCTTCGTCTCCCAGACGTAGCTCTTGATCGTCGCCGGCCAGCCTGCGTCCGATGCCAACGCCGGAGCGTCGGCCCAGCCAAAATAGATGAAGAGCAGATTGGTCAACACGAGCGGCGCGACGATAAAAAGCAGCACGTTAAAGAGCAGAGCGAAAACGATCGAGCCCGCGGCCGCCGCTACCGATGCCGCCGAACGCTTTTCCTCTGACCTGTTGGGCATGACGACGGTCGCGCGGGCCTTGGTAAACGCCTCGTCGGTCGTGCCCTCGACAAGCGCGCGTCGATCGGCGAGCGACGGTTCGCCGACAAGCTGCTCCTGCGCTTTTTGGTCCTCTTCAAAGACGCGGGCAGAGAAGTTGAGAGCCTTGATGCCGAGGGCCATCGACTGAATGAGCGTCGCACCGCCGCGAAGCACGGGCCAGCCGAGCCATTTGTACTTGTCGCTGAGACGCGGCAGAGCTTCGGCGGTGTGAACGATCGTTCCATCCGATCTTTTTCGGCACGCGATCGCGTAGGCCGAGGGCGTGCGCATCATTACGCCCTCCATCACGGCCTGACCGCCCACGATCAGGTCGCGCTCGAGGGCGAAGAGCAGATGAAGGAACCTCGTTAATTTTCGCGTCGATAGATATCGCATGATCATCAGCCTGCCGCGCCAATTGAATCGTCGTTTCTGCGGCCGCCCTTCTTTTCCTTTGCGTCGTCTTCGGTCAAAAAACTAAAGCGCCCGTTGCTCTCGAGATAACACTCTCTTACCTTTTTACGATCCTCGATCCCCTGCAGGCGGAGCTGGCTCTCCAACTCATCTTCGGTGATCATTTCGCGTCGCAGGTTGCGTCCGATGACGCGGCCGTTCTTGATCAGCAGAAGCGGCTTGGGCGAAATGAGCCTTTCGAAGAGCGGTGACCGATAACCCATCCAATCGAATGCCCAGTCCCATACGACGATCGTCGAGATCAGCAGCAGAGCCTCGGTGATCGACCTCGAATCGCCGGCCATCCCGTTCTGCGCCGCGTCGGCTATGACGACGACGACGAGCAGGTCGGCGATGCCGACGGTGCCCGCCTGCCGCCGGAAGATCCGGAGCAGAACGAACATCCCCATATACATGATCGTACCGCGGAGCAGTATCTCGAGCACCGACTCGGTCGGTACGAACATCGACTGCCAATCGATCTTGAATAACAGGTCCACGGTCAAAAAACTTAACGCCGAGCTTTTTGACCTGTCTCGGGTGCGGCCGCCTGCGGCTATACACCTTTATCGAGCGGCGCCAAAAAGCGTCGGCGTTGGATTTTAAGAAGCTAGTGCTGGTACGAGACCGCTTTCACTAAATTCGAGGCGCGGCCCCAAAGCGGGCCGTCGCGTCAGATCACTTTTGCTGTCCGGCCCTCGCGTAGCGCTTGTTAAAGCGATCGACGCGGCCAGCCGTATCGACGAGCTTCTGTTTGCCCGTGAAGAACGGATGGCAGTCGGAGCAGATCTCGACGTGGAGATCTTCTTTCATCGTAGAGCGCGTCTTGAACGAATTGCCGCAGGCACAGACGACGCTGATCTCCTGATAATTCGGATGAATACCTTCTTTCATTGCTATAGTCCTCAATTCCTGACCAAGGTCAAACCGAAATGATACGCGTCCGGTCCGTGTCTGGTCAAGGAGTTGTACGATGCGGGCCCGCGGACCGGCGTTTGCGGCCGCTGCGGGCAAACCTCTCCGGGCTAGGCGCTTTCAGGCGGACGCTCGGGCATTCAGCGGCCGGAGCAGGTCGACCAGGCGCTGGTGCTCGACGCCGTAAAAACGCATAAGCTCGTCGATCTCGGCATCGAGCTTAGCTGCCGCCGAGGTTCTCGCGCGGCCGCGCGTGCCGATGATCATCAGGTTCTTGGGCGTGTGCTCGGTCGCCACAAAATCGATCAGCGTCGTCGAATAGCCGCTCCGCTCGAGCATCAACGTCCGGAGCGAATCGGTGACGAATTCGGTCGTTCGCTCGAGCATCACGCCGTGCTTCAAAACGTCTGCGAGCATCGCCGGCGGTTTGATCCGGCCGCGGAGCTCATGCTGGCAGCACGGCGCGACGATCACAATGCCCGCACCGGCGGCGATCCCCTTAAAGATCGCGTCGTCGGTCGCGGTGTCGCAGGCGTGCAGGGCGACGAGAATGTCGATGCCCGCTGCGTCAAAGCTGTCGATCGTCCCGTCGATGAAATGCAGGCCGTCGAGCCCGCCGGCCGCCGCGATCTCGTTTGAGGCGAGCACGAGATCGTGTCGCATCTCGACGCCGGTCATTTCGACCTTGATACCTCGGACCGACGTCAGATAGTCGTATGCCGCAAAGGTGAGATATCCCTTACCGGCTCCCATATCGGCGACCGCGAGCCTGTCACGGCCGGCAAGATCCGACCTGTCGATCTGTCTCGAAAGTATCTCGACAAAACGATTTATCTGCCGCCATTTGTCCTGCTGGCGGTCGCGGACCTGGCCGGCGTCGTTGGTGACGCCGAGCGCCTTAAGGTAATAGGCGTTCGGGTCGATGAGACGCTTTTTTTCGCGGTCGTGCCTGAGCGAAGGCGGCGACTTGAAGCTCGGCTTCCCGACGTTCAATCGCGAACGGCCGTTCTTGCCGACCTCAAGCTGATGGTCGTTCTCGGTCGTGAAAAGATGGGCGCTCTTAAAGCCCGAGGCGAGCAGGTCGGCGATCATCGCGGGCCCCTCTGCAAACTCGTGGTTCTTTGCGGTGTCGCGGGTCCTGCCGCGATATAGGAAAAAGAGCCTGACGCCGCGCTTGGTCTCGATCAGCCGGACCTGTAGTTTTTGCAGGTCGCTGTCGCCGCCCTTATAATTGCCTAAAGTCAGCTTTACAAAGGTTCGCTTTTCAAGGCTCCGTTTGAATTCGGCGATGAATTTGTCGATGTTTTCAGACATTGGGCAAGGCCGGACCGCCTGGACAAGAGTATCGCCTAAACTTACGGACGCGGCCAAACGGCGTTTCTGATATGGATGACAAGTACTTTATCGAAGCGGTCGCCTATCTCTTGCGGGAGACCTTTGAAGGCTCGCCCGAGGGGCAGCCGAGCGCGTATCTCGATCGCGGCGTCGGACTCTTTGACACGCTCGACTCGCTTACTGCCGAGCAGGTCTCGCGACCGGTGGCGGGCACGACGATCGCCGCTCAGACCGAGCATGCGAAATTCTATATTGATCGCCTTTGCGAGTTCATATCGGGTCGCACCGAGCGTGTCAACTGGGAAGACAGCTGGCTGATCGAGACCGTGACCGACGATGAATGGGACGCCCTGCGAGCGACGGTCCGCAAGGCATACGAAAATGCTCTGAAGTGTCTCGCGGCGACGCCGGAATGGGACCTCACGCGGTCGGGAATGGCGATCGGTCTGGTGGCGCACACGGCATATCATCTCGGCTCTGTCCGCCAGCTCGCAAAGCTGGTCAAGCAACAAAATGACTAACCTTTTTCATCTCGCCTTTCCGGTCCACGACCTCGACGCCGCACGCGAGTTTTACGGCGGCGTCCTCGGCTGCGAAGAGGGCCGCTCCTCCGACCGCTGGATCGACTTTAGTCTTTTTGGTCACCAGATCGTCGCTCATCTCGCGCCGGGGGCGGCGGGCAGCCGAGCCTCAAATCACGTAGATGCCGACGACGTCCCGGTGCCTCACTTCGGCATCGTGCTGCCGATGGACGAATGGCGGCAGCTCGCCGATCGATTGCATGCTCGCGGGATCGAGTTCGTGATCGAGCCAAAGATCCGATTCGAAGGCCAAACCGGCGAGCAGGCGACAATGTTCTTTCTCGATCCGAGCGGCAACGCGCTCGAGTTCAAGGGATTCAACGACCTTTCGCAGGTCTTCGCCAAATGAGGCCGAGTGCGGAGGGCCGCGTGGAAGCCTGCCGGCGAGAGGCTTTTGGCCGCGCTTCTCTCAGGCGTCCGGCTTGTGACCGATGAGATCGGCTGACGTTGTCATAGTGGGCGGCGGCGTCGTCGGCGCGAGCGTCGCATATCACCTTACAGAGCGTGGCGTGAGAGACGTGCTGATCCTCGAGCGCGAGGCCGGGCAGGGAAGCGGCTCGACCGGCAAGGCGACGGGCGGCGTCCGCGCGCAGTTCGAGACCGACATCAATATCAGGCTGTCGCTCTACTCGATAGACTTTTTTCGCGAATGGGACCATGACTGCGGCTACGAGCCGCGCGGATATCTCTTTTTCGCGACGACCGACGAGCAGTTTGCCTACATCGAGCGCAACGTCCGCCGCCTGCGCGAACTCGGCGTCCGGGGAGTCGAGACGATCGACCGCGACGCGGTCCACGAGATCGTGCCGGGGATGATCGTTGACGACATCGTCGGCGGCAGCTTCGGCGCGTCGGACGGCTTCATCGATCCGCTTGCCGTGATGCGCGGCTTCACCGACGGAGCGCTTGCGCGGGGAGCTTCGATCCGGTTCGACAGCGAGGTGCGTTCGATCAACGTCGCCGCCGGGCGTGTGCGTTCGGTCTCGACGGCAGAGGGCGAGATCGAATGCGGCGCGGCCGTGGTCTGCGCCGGCGCGTGGGCCCGGCCGCTGGCGGCGACGGCCGGGATCGATCTGCCGGTCGAGCCGATGCGGCGACAGATCGTCTGGGCCCGCTCGTCGACGCCGCTGCCGCCAAAACTGCCGATGGTGATCGATCTCGGTTCGGGCTTTCACTTTCGCCCGGCGAAAGACTCCGATCGAGAGGCGCTCTTCGCTTATCCCGATCCCGACGAGCGTGCGTCGACCGACACCGAATTCGACGAGAGCTTCATCGCAAAGGTTTACAAACGTGCGCGGCTGCGGGCCCCGTTCCTCGCCGAGACCGAGGTGGTACGCGAACGCTGTCGGGCCGGGCTCTATGAAAATTCGCCCGACCATCACGCGATACTCGGCGGCTGCGAGGTCGCGGGCCTTTATTTTGCGGATGGTTTCAGCGGCCACGGCGTGATGCACTCGCCGGCGACAGGGCGGGCGTTGAGCGAGATCATTGTAGACGGCCGGTCGTCGTTTCTCGATGTGTCTTGCCTCGGCATCGACAGATTTGCACGGGGCGAGCTGCTGCACGAGACAGCGTTCATTTGAGTCAGAACCACCCGCTAACGCAGGCGGCTCTGACTTGGGTAAGATTGGTGTATGGCGACCGCGATAATTCATCATCCCATTTACGAAAAGCACGACACCGGTCCCGGCCATCCCGAGACGCCGCGGCGCTACCGCGCCGTTATGGATGCGCTGAAGGCCGATGAGCGGCTGTGGGGCTCGATGGTCGAGATCGAACCGGAGCCGGCGTCGAAGGGCAGCATTCAGGCCGCGCACACGCCGCAGCACTTCAAGCGTGTCGAGTCGGCGATCGAGAGCGGCGCGATGCAGCTTGACGCGGACACGACCGTGTCGCTGAAGTCGTTTGACGCGGCGCTGCACGCGGCCGGCGGCGTCTGCCGGGCCGTCGATGCCGTGATGCAAGGCGAGGCAAAGAACGCGTTTGTCGCCGCCCGCCCGCCGGGCCATCACGCGACCGCCGAGCGGACGATGGGATTCTGCATATTCAACAACGTCGCCGTCGCCGCACGCTACGCGCAGAATCGCTACCGAGAGATCGAGCGCGTCGCGATCATCGACTGGGACGTTCATCACGGCAACGGCACGCAGGGCATCTTTTACGACGACCCGAGCGTATTCTTTTTTTCGATGCACCAGTACCCTTGGTACCCGGGCACGGGCAGCCGCGGCGAGACGGGCCACGGCCGCGGCCTCGGTCACACGCTGAACGTGCCCGTAAAAGCAAACACGCCGGCCGTCCAGCAGCGTCGTGCATTCGAAGCGGCGATCGAGGAGATAGCTGCAAAGGTGCAGCCCGATCTGATCATCATCTCGGCCGGCTTTGACGCTCACGACGGCGACCCGCTCGGGCAGCTCCGGCTCTCGGACGACGACTTTGCGGCGATGACGACGGTGGTCAAGCAGTGGGCGAACGAGGTCTGCGCAGGCCGCGTCGTCTCGGCGCTCGAGGGCGGATACAACCTCGAAACGCTCGGCGAGACTGTCCGCCGACACGTCGCCGAATTGGCTCGTCAGTAGCTTTGCGGCGGCGGTCGCGCAGTGTGCTACACTCTATCGCAAACCCGCATTTCGACCAGTCCCAAAGGAGGTAGTTCAATGCCGGACATTGAGATCCCGTGCGTTCAGTGCAAAGAGATCTTTCTCTTTACCGAAAAGGAGCAGGAGGTTTTTTACCAGCGCAATATGGTCGCTCCTCAGCGCTGCCCAAAGTGCCGCACAAAAAAGGCGGCCGCCGCCGTCGAGGGGACCGCTCCGCGTTTCGATATCGTCTGCGACCACTGCGGCCGGCACGATCAGGTGCCCTTTCAGCCCAAGCTTGGCCGGGCCATCCTCTGCCGAGAGTGCCACGGCGCGAGCAAGTCGCGGGCGCGCATCTCTTGACCGTCCGTGAAGGTCAGCCGACTCTTTATAACAGCTACCGACCTCTGAATGCCGCGCTGCGAGACGATCGTGCGGCTTTTTTCGTTTATGAGAACTGAGAACGTCAAATACAACTGCGAGAATTCGGTCGCCGTGATCACGCTCGACCGGCCCGAGGCCCTCAACGCGCTTTCACAAGGATTGACCGAAGATCTGCGGTCGGCGATACGGACTGCGATCGACGAGCAGGCCCGCGCGATCGTGCTGACCGGGTCGGGCCGCGCGTTCTGCTCGGGCGGCGACCTGCGCGAGATGAAGACGCTCGCCGAGCATGAGGGAAGGATCGAGGCGTTTCTCGAGGCGCCGCTCGGAGCGCTTCACGACCTCGTAAGGCTTATCCGCGAGACGCCGATCCCTTTCATCGCGGCCGTCAACGGCGTGTGCGCCGGCGCCGGCACAAATATCGCGCTCGCCTGCGACATCGTCGTCGCTGCAGACGACGCGAGCTTTAATGAGGCCTTTGTAAAGATCGGTCTCTCGCCGGACTGCGGCGGCACCTACTTTTTGCCGCGGGCGATCGGCGAAAAGCTGGCGGCCGAAATGCTGATGACCGGCGAGACCGTGACGGCAGAGCGTGCGGCGCGTTTCGGCATGATAAATCGCGTCGTGCCGGCCGCCGACCTGATGGTCGACGCTCTCGCGCTCGCCGAGCGGCTCGCGGCCGGCCCGACCGGATCGATCGGACGGATCAAGCGGATGCTGAACGCGTCGTACTCAAATACGCTCGAGCAGCAGCTCGCTCTCGAGCACGAATGCCAGATCGAGTCGGGCCGCTCGGCGGATTTCAAAGAGGGCGTCTCTGCATTCTTTGAGAAACGCCCTCCGCGATTTGAGGGAAGTTAGAAGCGGGCCGTGAGCGCCAGCTTGACGGCCGTCGGGGCACCGGGCGAAATGTTCGTATTGCTGTGCGCGTTGAGATAGTAACGCGTGTTAAAGACGTTCTCGATGTTTGCCTGCAGCTTCCAGTTTTCGCTGATGGTGTAAAAGACAGCCGCGTCGGCACGGACGTATCCGGGCAGCACGACCGTATTGTCGACGCCCGCGAACATCTCCGAACGCGCTACGATCCCGAAACCTGCAGCCAGCTTTGGAATGATGTGGTACTTGTTCCACATTGAAAAGCTGTGGTGCGGCACCTGTGCGGCTTTCTTGCCGGCGGCTGCCGCGGTCGTCGCCCGCAGGATAAAGGCGTCCTGATACGAGTAGCCGCCGGTGAACGACCAGTCGCGGGTCAACTGCCCGCCGAGGCCGAATTCAAATCCGTTCGTCCGCTGAGCTCCGGTCTGGATGATCCGGGTAGGGTCGTTCGGGTCGGTCGAGCGCGTATTCGTGCGGTCGAGTCGGTAGATCGCCGAGGTGAGCGCGAGGTTGCGGCGGATGTCCCACTTGACGCCGGCCTCAAGATTTTCGAACTTCTCAGGCTTGACCTGCTGAGTGATGGTCGTGAGCGACGAGAACTGATCGCCCGAGCTCGGAAGGTACGAGACGCTGTAGCTTCCGTAGAGCGAGACTTCCTGTACCGGCTTGACCACTGCACCGAACCGCGGAGAGACAAGCCGGTCGATCCGCCTGAGGTCCTCGCCGCTGCGGTTGTTGTGAAACTTCAGATCGAAGTAGTCAAGACGCACACCGCCAACGAGGTGCAGGTATCTGTTGATCTCGACCTGGTCCTGAATGTATGCGGCGCCGAGGCCGACAAGAACCCGGTTGTCGGCGTCCGTCGCGCTCTGACGGTAAGTGACGGGCACGCGCGTTACGGGATGGTCAAAAGCGACTTGCAGCGATGTCGCGGTGTTGTTGAAGTAGCCGGTATGGCGCACATTGTTTGTCCGCTGCCGTCCGAGTTCGACGCCGCCGAGCAGCGTATGGCGGATCCGGCCGGTGTTGACGATGTACGTCAGGTCGGTCTGGTTAAAGAGGTTTCGCCGCTTTGTGTGGTTATTGTACGCGGTGAGAGCGACCAGCGTGCGGGCGGCGTTGGCGGCGCCGGGAACATAATTCTGATAAAAGCTGTCGTAGTCGCCGAACATCGTTCGATTGCGGAGGTTCAGCTTGCCGAATTGACGCTCGAATGAACCGTGCAGCAAATCGACGTTGGAGCGGACGCGGCTGTCGTCGGGATTGCCGTAATACGTCGAGCGATCGACATCGGCGGGCCTGCCGGCAAAAGACGTGATGCCGCGATCGGCGACGCGGCGGTCGCGGAGATATTCGTACGTCAGCGTAAATCGGGTGTTGAAGTCCGGACTAAAGGTCAGGGTCGGCGTAAATCCGAAACGGTCGCGCTTCACAAAATCCCGAAAGCTGCCTGCCCGCTCGGCCAGACCGTTGAACCGTACCGCGAGCTTGCGTGTCAGGTCCTTGTTGAGATCGAATGTTCCGCGAACATGGCCGAACGAGCCGCCCTGAATGTTGAATGCGTAGAAAGGGGCCAGCACGGCCTCTTTGCTGACGCGATTGATGATGCCGCCGCCGCCGCCGCGGCCGAAGATCAGAGCATTCGGCCCGCGTACGATCTCCATGCTCTCGAGGTTGTATAGGTCGCGATAATACTGGACATCGTCGCGAACGCCGTTTAGAAAGAAGTCGGCGCTCGAATTCTGTCCTCGGATGTTAACCTGGTCGCGATTGTTTTCGCCCTGGAGCGCCGTGATGCCCGCGACGTAACGCACCGTGTCGCCGACATTCGTCAGGAGCTGGTCGGCGATCTGTCGCTCGGTCACGACCGAGACCGACTGCGGCACGTCGCGAAGAGGGGTCAGGGTCTTGGTCGCGGTCGTCGTCGAGTCGGCTTGATACTCGCCCGACGAGACGACGTCGACAGTGACGGTGCTCGGCAGGATCTGCAGGGCGACGTTGACCGATGCGGACTCGAACGGCTTTAGCAGCACTCGCTTGGTAAATTCTGAAAAGCCTTCGGCGCGGACCGTGACATCGTACTCGCCTGCCTCGAGCGAAACCACGAATGTGCCGTTTGCATCGGTCGTAACGGTCTGCTCGGCCGACGGGCCAACGCCCGCAAAGCGGATCACCGCTCCCGGAATGCCGGCGTCGTTCTGATCGGCGACGCGACCAGCGACAACAACCTTTGTTTCATTACGCGTGTCCCTGTGGCTGGCCGACAACGTCGCCGCGGAGGTGGAAAAAAGAATTGCCAGTAAAGAGAATTTTAAGAACTGTTTCATATCAATTTAATGCCCCGAGGGTGACCGGATCAGGAAGTGAAAGTGAAATCCGTTTTCAATAAGCGGATGATAAACCCTGGCCCGGAACGTTGTCAAATCTCTCAAAAGGAGCGGTGGCGATCCGACTTTTCGGCGGTTGATCTACAAAATTCATGGCGTCGCTCACATACAAACAGCTGCTGCTGCAGAATCGCGATTTCAGGAACCTATTCGCGGGTCAGGTGATCTCGGAGCTGGGAAACTGGTTCAATTTTATTGCCAGTCTCGGCCTTGTTCGGCTCGTCAGCGAGGCGTCGCCGACGGCTGCGGGCATCTTGTTTGCGGCTCGTTTGCTGCCCTTCGCCATCGCGTCGCCGATCGCCGGCACCTTCGTAGATCGATTCTCGCGGCGTCAGGTGATGATCGTGACAGACCTGTGCCGGGTAGGCGTCGCCCTTGCGTTCTTGTTCGTATCAGGTAAGGACGACGTGTGGTTGGCATACGTCGCGACGGCACTGCTGTCGGTCTTTGGCGCGTTCTTTGACGGTGCCAAGAATGCGGCGACGCCGAATCTCACGGGAGGCGACGGTCTGCTCGCGGGCACGGCGCTGATGTTCTCGAGCCGGTTCCTGCTGATGGCGATCGGCTCGGCTCTGGGCGGATGGGCGTCGGCCGCGTTCGGCTACCAGACGGCGTTCGTCATCAACGCGGTCTCTTTCGCCGTGTCGGCGTACACGGTCTGGCTTATTCCAGAAGAGGCGACGCGCGACGAACGGACGGGCGAGAGGATGTCGGGCGGGGCGGGAGCGCGTGCGTCGTTCGTGACGGAGCTTCGCGAGGGCTTTCGGTACACGGTGACGAATCATTTCGCGCTCACGATCCTGATAATGAACGTCATTTGGGCGACGGGCGGCGGGGCGATCAACGTTATCTTCGAGCGTTTGGGCGGCGTGCATTTCGCGGCGGCCGAGGGCTGGTTTCCAGACGTTGCGACGGCGATGCTGTGGACGGCGGCGGGTCTCGGGCTCGGGCTCGGGATGCTGGTCGCGCATCGCACGGCCGCGTGGCTCGAGCGCCGCGCGGCACACGTCGCCTTCATCGGCTGGACGCTGATCGTCCACGGCATCATGTTCTCGGTCGGAGGCCTGATGCCGAGTCTGATGCTTTTTGCCGTTTTTGTTTTTGTTTCGAGGGCGATCGTCGGTGTGGAGTACGCGGTGCAGGAGACGCTCTTTCAGCGGAGTCTGCCGGACTATATCCGGGGGAGGATCTCGACGCTTGACCGCGGGGCCGAGCTGACCGTGTTCGGATTGTCGAGCTACTTCTCCGCCGATCTGATGTACTACATGACGCCGCAGGTGCTGACGATCGTTTCGGGGGTGTTGTCGGCCGCGTCGGGCGTGATCTGGTTCGTGCGGCAGGGCACGACCAACGCGAGCCTTACGATGATCGACGCCGCCGCCCGAGGCGAAATGGTCAAGCGGTGATAATGACGGCCCGTGTGCCCGTCAGCTCCGAGAAATCCTTAGTGTAGATCGTGTCGACCGAGCGCACGCGGCTGATCGTATCGATAATGTCCTGTGTCGAGATCGAGCCGTCCTCGACGTGAGCGACCGCCCATGACCGAATGTGCTTTGCGATGTTGAGGGTGTGCTCGAGCATCTGCAGGTATTGCGATTTTGATTCGGTCGGCATACCGAGCCGGCCGGCCTGAGAGGCCGCAAAGGCGGGCCAAAAGTCGTTTCCGCCGCGAAGCCACTCTTCCTGCCACGCCGCTCCCGCCCGCGCGGCCCCGAGCGGGTGCGAGTGCAGCGGCGGCAGTCTGAGAAACATCATCTCGGCGCGCGTCTCGGCTATGAAGTCGTCCGCACCGCGATTTTGGCAGCTGTTGTTCTGACCGTTGTTGAACGATTCCGGAAAGACGGTCCACAGCCGCCTGAAGACATTCGACAGCGGCTGCCGGAGCTCCATCGTCTCCTCGGTAAAACTGCGGGCGTGATCGCCGGTCGCCATGGCAAGCGTCGCGGCAATGGCACGCGCGACGGGCGTCTGCAGCAGGTCGATATTTTGCCTGACGTTGTCAAACCACCACGCGTCCGTCTCATTGAACCAATTTCTCAGCGCAGGATCGTTCAGCCGGTAGCGCGGCACGTATGCGTCGTTGAGGACGATATTGACGTCGTCGGCCGAGAGCTTTTCGCCGTTGCTGACGATCGACGCCACGCAGCGCGTCCAAGCCGACTGAAGCGGATCGTTGGCCAGCACGCGCACGCCCCAGCGCTTGAGGTACGCGCCGAGCGCCGGCGTGTGCGAGAAGGGGATGGCGATGGATTGGAATCTCCGGCGCCGCAGCACATTAAGTTCAAAGGCGAGCCAGGCGCGCGGCGGGGTTTTGGTCAGCTCAAGCATTTTCGACGCCGCCTCCTGCGGTGCTGCCCGCGTCGCGTTCCGACTCGAGCTCGATGAATGCCTTTACCACTTTTGGATCAAATTCGATGCCTGCCCATTCGATCAGGTATTTGCGGGCGTCGGCAGCGGGCATCGCCGCCCGAAAGGGCCTGGTCGCCGTGAGCGACGCAAAGGTGTCGGCCACACGCAGGATCCGCGCCGTCAGCGGGATCTCGCCCGCGACGAGACCGTCGGGATAGCCGAGCCCGTTCCACCATTCGTGGTGCCAGCGGATCAAAAGCTGCGTCCCGCGGGCGAGTCCCATCCGCGCGGCCTCTTGCTCGCCGATGACGGGATGGCGCTGCAGGTCGAGCCGCTCCTCCGCGCTGAGGACCTGGCTCGACGCGATATATTCGCGCTTCATCGCGACCTCGCCGACATCGTGAAGATACGCGGCGTGCACCAGCGTCGAACGGTCGTGTCGGGCGAGATTGAATCGCAGTGCGAGAGCGTCGGCGATCCTTGCGACCACGGCCCCGTGCGGGCCCGCGTAGCCCTCGAAATTGTCCATTTCGGCGGACCTGTTAAGGATCGCATCGCTGATCTCGATGTCGGTTGCGGCTGACGAAAGCATAGGCGCGAGTGCGGATAGACAAGTGTCAGTGTAGCTAGTTGCGTTGCAGGCTGTCGAGCAGTGCCCGGGCCTCGCGATTCTGCGGGTCGCGTGCGAGGAGACGGTTGAGCTCGCCCTCGGCTCGCTTGAGGAGCTTGACCTTGACAAAAAACTCCGCGAGCATCAGCCGGATCGCCGGATTGTCAGGGTCGAGCCGCGCGGCCGCCTGCAGCTCGTGCTCGGCCTTGTGCCTTTGCGACTCGTCGTACGAGAGCGCCTTGCCGTAAAAGGCCCTGTAGCGCGCGTTGCGCGGCGCGTAATATGCCGCCCGGGCCAGAAACGGAAGCGCACTCTCAAAGTCACCGCGAAGCTGCAGCGCAAATCCGCGTTCAAAGTCCTCGGAGGCCCGTGCCTCCTCGGCCGGGCGAGCCGCGTCATCGCGTGCGCCGGCCGAACGCAGCAGATCCTTATCCTTTTCCTGCTGAGCGAGCCGTTTGTCGTACGCGGCCCTGGCCTGCTCGTCGCGGAGCGTCTCGTAGGCCTGGGCGATCTCGGTAAAGGCGTTCTCGACCCGCCGGCGCAGTTCGGGCTCGACGCGATGAAAACGGTCAGGGTGAAATTGCTTTGCCAATGCGAAGTAAGCCGAGCGGATCTCGGTCGTCCTGGCCGACCGCTTGACGCCGAGCACGTCGTAGAGCGACTCGGCCGCCTCGGCGCGCGAGAGGTACTCGTCGAGTGTGATCGCGGCGGCGGGCTCCGGTGCGGCGGCTTCGGTGACGGGAGACTCGACGTCCGGCTCGGGCGGTCTTGCGGCCGGCTTTGGCCGCGCCGGGCCCTTGACCTTTGCGAGACCGGCCGAGCGGATCGCGGCGATCTTGATATCAGTGAAAGCGGCGGGCCAACCGCAGCGCCGTACAAAGCCGCCGAGCCAGAGCGCGTACAAGGCCTGCAGTACGCCGATCCGGGGAATGTCGCAGTGCCGGATGATGTCGTCGAGTCTGACGACGCCGGCCGCGATCCTGGTCATCACCGCCGCCTCGTGCGGCTGCAGCTCGCCGAAATATGCCGGCCTCTCGCGTGCCGTGAGCCGCTCGTCGGGGTCTCTGAAGCGGCCGTTGATGACGTCGACATTCATTCTGCGGGCAAAGGCGACGAGCAGCCCGGCCGCGTCGAGGTCGAGATCGATGTCCGACCGAAGGCGCGCCAGCGGGCTGAACGACCATTCGCCGTCGGGCCACGCGAGTGCCGACTCGATGATGCGTGCGCACTGCGAACGCAGGGCCTCGTCGCCCTGCTCGCGGCTGAGATGGCCGGCCTCGACGAGGCGGTCAACGAGCTCGACATCGCTTGCCGCACGGCGCTGGGTCGCGACCGAGGCACGGCCGCTGGCCGTAAGGTTTACGAGTGCGTCCGCGAGACGAAACCGGCGCTCATTCGACACGGCGAGGGCGACAGCGCCCTCCGTAAAATAGACGATGGCCTTGCGGTCGCCGCTCGACAGCCGGAGTGATCCGCTCAGGGCTGCATCGGCGATCTCGACGATCAGCTCGGCAATCGGGTGAGATACCAGGTCGCCGTTAACTTCAAGGGCGCTTGTTTGAGACATTCACAAGAGACGGGTCGGGAGATCAAAGGACATGCGGCCAACGCGGCCGTGCACCTTATGATAGCAAAACAGCGACGGGCAAAGTAAGACCGTTTTACCGTCTCGGGCCATCGGCAAAGATCGTTCGGGGCCCGGGAAAAATGCGGCCGTTCTGTCGCGCGCGTCTCGCTGAAATATCGATCGAATGTCGGCCCCGCGAGCGTCGATCTCACAGCGGAGATCGCTCGTTTGACAGCGAAACTGCAAATTGAGAAGGTTGCAAATGACTGGTCGACAAAGACCGCTGACCTACTGCCGATGAATCAAAACATCGATATTCGCGAATGCACGACGCACGACGAACTGGCCGCTTGCGTCGAGCTTCAGCGTGAGGTTTTTGCATTGCCCGAGATCGAGATCTCGCCGGTCCGGCATCTGATCGTGACAAAGAATGCGGGCGGCTTCATTCTCGGCGCATTTGACGGCGAGGCGCTCGTCGGCTTTGTCCTCAGCGTGCCCGCTTTTTTGCGAGGGCAGAGGGCCTTTTATTCGCATATGACGGCGGTCAAGGCGACGCATCAGGGCTCGGGCGTCGGCGCCGCTCTCAAATGGGCGCAGCGAGAGCGTTCGCTCGCCGAGGGCGTGAAGTACGTCAAGTGGACGTTTGAGCCGTGGAAGGCGCGCAACGCCTTTTTCAACCTCGAAAAGCTCGGGGCCGTCGTCCGCGAGATCCACGAAAATTTTTACGGCGTCGATTATGCGACGGCAGCCGACAAAAAGATCGGTCTCGCGAGCGACAGGCTCTTTGCCGAGTGGGAGCTCGAGAGCGAAAAGGTCGCCGCGCTCGCGGCCGGCCGGCCGGCCGGCGAGCAGCGCGAACCCGCGCGCCGGATCGCCGTCCCGAGCGACTGGAGTTCGCTCGTCACCCAAGACGCCGGGGCTGCAAAGCGAGAGCAGCTCCGCATACGTTCAGAGTTTGCCGACGCCTTTGCCGGCGGCCTCGTCGCGAGAGGCTTCGTTCGTGCGGGCTCAGAACCGCATTACCTTCTGTTCACTGACTAGCGATGCAGCCCGAGCTTGAGATCGACCCCGACATCCGCCGGGCCCGAACGCTCCCGAGCCGCTTTTACACCGACGAGCGATATTTCGAGTCGTCGAGAGAGCGCATCTTTGCGCGCTCGTGGCAGATGCTCTGCCGCCGCGGCGATGTAAGGACGCTGCTGCCGGTGACGCTGCTGCCGTATTTCCTCGACGAGCCGCTCCTGCTCAGCCGCATAGGCGACGACATCGTGTGTCTCTCAAATGTCTGCACGCATCGCGGCAAGGTCCTCGTCGAGGAGCCGTGCGACGCCCGGCTCATCCGCTGCGGCTATCACGGCCGGCGATTCGGTCTCGACGGGAAGTTTCTCTCGATGCCGGAGTTTGACGGCGTAGAGGATTTTCCGTCGCCCGCGGACGACCTGCGTCGCGTCGCGTCAGACGTCGCAGGCGAGTTCGTCTTTGCGTCGCTCGACCCGGCCGCCACGTTCGAGGAGTTTCTCGATCGGAATGTCGCGGTCTGGTTTGCCGAGCGGACGCGCGGGCTCAAATTCGCCGGCTCGCGCGAGTACGACGTTGACGCGCACTGGGCGCTCTACTGCGAAAATTATCTCGAGGGCTTTCACATTCCATACGTTCACCGCTCGCTCAACGAGGTCGTCGATTACGGAACATATACGACCGAGACGTTTCGATACTCGAGCCTGCAGACCGGTTATGACGACCGCGGCGAAGAGGCGGGCCGCTACCTCTTCGTGTTTCCCAACCTGATGTTCAATTTCTATCCTTGGGGATTGTCGGTAAATGTCGTGCGACCCGTTACGCCTCGCAGGACGAAAGTGGAATTTCTAACTTACGTCGCGGACGAATCAAAGCTCGGCAAAGGTGCCGGAGCAGACCTTCACGGTGTCGAGCTCGAGGACGAGGCGGTCGTCGAGAGCGTGCAGCGAGGCATTCGTTCGCGGTTCTCCGACCGCGGCCGGTACTCGCCGACACGTGAGCAGGGGACGCATCACTTCCATCGCCTGATCGCCGAATGTATGGGATAATCCATTCCCAAAATCATTCCCTGCAACTTCACCTCTGATGAGCCCGAGCGTTAAGCAAGAGATCGAAAAACTGCGTGCCGAGATCGAGCGGCACAACGAACTTTACTATCAACAGAACGCGCCCGAGATCTCGGATGCCGAGTTTGACCGGCTGCTCGAGCGGCTCAAACAGCTCGAGGCCGAGCATCCCGAGCTGATCACGCCCGACAGCCCGACGCAGCGCGTCGGAGGACGCGCCGACAGCCTCCGGCCTTTTACGCACACGGTTCCGATGATGTCGCTCGACAACTCGTACGACCTCGACGAGCTGCGTGCATTTGTCGAGCGGTGCGAGCGGCTCGCCGACGGACGCAAGCTCGAGTTTGTCGCGGAGCTCAAGATCGACGGCCTCAGCGTCGCGATCCATTACGACGACGGAGTGATGAGCGCGGCCGCGACGCGCGGCGACGGCGTGACGGGCGACGAGGTGACGCAGAACGTCAAGACCATCCGCACGGTGCCGCTGCGTCTGAAGACCGACTCACGCGGGCACGCCGAGGTGCGCGGCGAGGTGTTTTTGTCGCGCTCGCAATTCAGGCGCATCAACGCCGAGCTCGAGATGCTGGGCGAAAAGACCTTTGCCAACCCGCGCAACGCGGCGTCGGGCACGCTGCGGATGCTCGACTCGCAAACGGTTGCATCGCGGCGGCTAGATATGTTCCCGTACGACGTTTTGTCGGGAAATCAGAAGATGTTTGCGACGCATTGGGAAAATTTCGACTGGCTCGAGCGTAACGGATTTAACGTCAATCCGCATCGCGCGCTGTGCGGTGGTTTTGACGAGCTCGCCGCATTCGTCGCCGAGATGGAAAGTATCCGCGACGATCTCGATTACGAGATCGACGGCGTCGTCGTAAAGGTAAATTCGACGCAGCTGCAGCAAGAGTTCGGCGCGACGACAAAGGCTCCGCGGTGGGCGATCGCTTACAAGTACCCGGCGCGTCAGGCGACGACAAAGCTGCTCGATATTCAGGTCCAGGTCGGCCGCACCGGTGCGCTGACGCCGGTCGCGCATCTCGAACCGACGCTGCTCGCCGGCACGGTCGTCGCACGCGCCTCGCTGCACAACGAGGACGAGATCCGCCGGCTCGATATCAAGCTCGGCGACACCGTTCTGATCGAGAAGAGCGGCGAGATCATTCCCCAGGTCTTGCAGGTCATCGCGTCAAAGCGCGACGGCAGCGAGAGGGAATACACGTTCCCCACCGAGTGCCCGGAATGCGGCTCGCCGGCAGTCAGGCCCGAGGGCGAGGCCGTCCGGCGCTGCACAAACCCGGTTTGCCCGGCCAAGGTGCGGGCCAGAATTCAGCACTTTGCCTCACGCAAGGCGATGGATATCGAGGGCCTCGGCGAGGTCGTCGTGCAGATGCTCGTCGACAGCGGCCGGCTCAAGGACGTCGCCGACATCTACACCCTCACCGCCGACGAGATCTCCGCACTCGAACGCAAGGGCGAGAAGTCGGCTGCCAAACTGATCGAGCAGATCGAGGCGAGCAAAGAGCGCGGGCTGCAGCGTTTGCTTTACGGTCTCGACATACGCCACGTCGGCGAGCGGTACGCAAAGATCCTTGCGAGAAATTTTAGGTCGATCGACCGCCTCGCGGCCGCTTCTGTTGAGGAGCTCGACGACATTCCAGAGATCGGCCTCACGGTCGCCGTCAGCGTGCACGAATGGTTTCGCAATCCGCTGCATATCGAGCTGATCGACCGTCTGCGCGCGGCCGGCGTAAAGATGGAGACGGAGGGCGGAGCTGCGACGGAGGATGAGCGCTTTGCCGGCAAGACATTCGTCCTAACAGGCAAGCTCGAAAAGTACACCCGCGACGAAGCCGCCGCGCTAATCGAAGCCCGCGGCGGCCGCGTCTCGTCATCCGTCAGCAAAAAGACAGATTACCTCGTGGCCGGTGAGGATGCGGGGTCCAAACTGACGAAGGCTGAGATTCTGGGCGTTGCGATCGTGGACGAGAAACAGTTCGAGGCAATGCTCGAGACATAAAACTAGCCGCTCATGGAAATTAATGAAATATTCGACACGCTGCAGGACGTCGCCGTTCGACTAAACGATCTCGGTGTCGAATACATGGTCACGGGTTCGGTGGCAATGAGTTCGTATGTGCCGGCACGCGCGACGATGGATATCGACGTAATAATCGAGATCGACACCGCAGACATAAAGAGATTTGAAGAGCGTTTCGCGGGGGATTATTACGTCGACCTCAAGTCGATTGAACGGGCCCGCTATCGTTGCTCGATGTTCAATGTCATAAACTGGACGACGGGGATCAAGGTGGATTTCATACCAAGGAAGCGGACCAGATTTGAAGCTGCGAAATTCGAGAGGCGGAGAAGAACAAGTGTCGGTTCGATCGAGTTCTGGGTAATCTCAAAGGAAGACCTTATACTGTCTAAGCTGTCATGGGCCAAGGACTCACATTCGGAGCGTCAATTCGAGGACGTTTCTCGCTTGATCGAGTCCGGGGCCGATGAAAGAATGATCGAAAGGGAAATTGCTGCCGAAGATCTGATCGAAGTTTGGACGGTTTACCAGGAATGGAAGACACGGAGCGGGAAGTGAGGGCTCATCAGCAGGCTTATTGGCTGACGCTTTCTGACGAAGAGCGGTTCCGCCGGTGTGGGCGAATGTTTCAAATGGTGAAGCGGTTTGCCGAGGCCCGTGCTCCCAACGGACTAACTAAAGAGGAACTGAAACGATTCGTCTTCAGAGAACTCCATGGGTTTGAAATGCCGGAACGGCATTGAGTCACTATTTAGATGAATAATTTATTCACAGCGAACCTTCAGGAGGCTGATCCGATCATCAGCAGTGCAATTGATGACGAGGTCCGGCGGCAGACAAACGGGCTTGAGCTGATCGCGTCGGAGAATTTTGTTTCCGAAGCGGTGCTGCAGGCGATGGGCAGCGTGTTTACGAATAAATACGCCGAGGGTTACCCGGGCAAGCGTTACTACGGCGGGTGCGAATTCGCGGATGTCGTCGAGCAGGCGGCGATCGACCGGGCGATGGAGATCTTCGGGGCCGAGCACGCCAACGTGCAGCCGCATTCGGGAGCGCAGGCTAACATGGCGGTGCTGTTGACCGCGCTCGAGCACGGCGATCAGATCCTCGGGATGAATCTCTCGCACGGCGGCCACCTGACGCACGGGCATCCTTTGAATTTTTCGGGGATCAATTACAAGGTCGCCGACTACGGCGTCGATCGCGAGACCGAGCAGATCGATTACGACGAGCTGCAGCGAAAGGCCGAGGAATCGCGACCGAAGCTGCTGATCTGCGGGGCCTCGGCTTATCCGCGGACGATCGATTTTGAGCGGATCGGCGAGATCGCCCGTTCTGTGGGCGCAAAGGTGATGGCCGACATCGCGCACATCGCCGGACTCGTCGCGGCGGGGCTGCATCCTTCGCCGGTGCCGCATTGCGAATTTGTCACGACGACGACGCACAAGACGCTTCGCGGACCGCGCGGCGGGCTGGTACTTTGCCGCGAGGAGTTTGCAAAAGACCTCGACCGCAGCGTCTTTCCGGGCGTGCAGGGCGGGCCGCTCGTTCACATCATCGCGGCAAAGGCCGTTTCGTTCGGCGAGGCGCTGAGAGAGGATTTCAAGACCTACCAGCAGCAGATCGTCGCCAACGCGAAAGCCCTCGCCGAGACGCTTGCCGACGCGGGGCTGAGACTCGTCTCGGGCGGCACCGACAATCACCTGATCCTGGTCGACGTCTTTATGGACGGCAAGGGCATCACTGGCAAAGAGGCAGAGAAGGCGCTCGACGAGGTGCACATCACGGTCAACAAGAATACGATCCCGTTCGACACCAACAAGCCTTTTGTCGCCTCCGGCATTCGCATCGGCACGCCCGCGTTGACGACGCGCAGAATGAAGGAGGCCGAGATGCGAGAGATCGGCAGAATGATCGCCGAGGTCATCCACGACCCGGCATCGGACGAGGTGAAGTCACGGGTGCGGCAGGAGGTTTCGGAACTGACGGCGCGTTTCCCGATGTACCCGACACGCTTGAAAGAAAAGAGCAGCGAAGCGTCGCTGTAGCGAGATAAACGGTCACACGAAAGAGGCTGCCTTTCCGGCAGCCTCTTTTTGCTGTTGATCTGTTCGGTGTCTAGCCTTCCTGTATAAAACCGCTGTCGTACTGCTCGAGTATCTCCCGGGCCTCGTCGGACTCAAATTCGTACGCCTGCTGCTCAAGCGCCGACGCGGCGATGAGCGAGTACAGCGAGTCGTCGAGCAGCTGAGCGATGCTCTGCGGCGGCAGGTGAACGAGACACTCGGTCGCGAGGGCCCTGATCTGCGGCGAGCCGGTCTGGCGGACGACCTCGGCGATCTCGGCCGCCGAAAAGCGCTGCGTGAGCCGCTCGGCCAATTGGTCGAGCTTCTTAAAATCGTTCTTGCCGAGGGCCCGCTCGGCGAGCTGAATAAAGACCTCGGCCGAGGCCGTCTGCATCTCGAGCAGCGTCGCGCAGGTGTCGGCAAGCTGGTTGATCTCGTTCAGCTTTCGCACGTCGGAGCGGGTCTCTTTTGTCCTCGATTGCTCCTCGAGCGCGTCGAGCAGCCGGCTGAGTTCCCAGTCGGCGTGCGCGTCGTAAGGCACGGCGTGCGATTTCGGAATGTTTGTGGGCGAAAGGCCTGATTGGAGAGCCTTCGTGAGCAGCTTTTGAGTGACCGGCCTCAGCCCGTCCCAAACGCTCGCGACCCTTCCACCAAGTTCTTTGATCATCATGTCAACAGTCCTAGTTTGCAGGCGGGGTATAGCGATGTCAAGGAAACTTTTGAAACAAAAACCAGGCCCGTTCGCCGCAAAATCTACGCATTGCCGGCAAATTTTCGGCTTGTTTCTCGCAGTCTCTGCTGGGTCTCTGAGAGCGCCGCCTCGAGCTCGTCCGGCCCGGCGTCGCCGGCGACCGAGGTCACCAGAGCGAAGGGCAGATTGCCCAAACGGCGGATCTCCCAGGCAACGCTGTCGGGCCGCGACTGCCGCGAGAACCATGCCGCGTCGAGATCGGAATCGACGATCCGAACCCCCGCAAACAGCCGTGCCGCCTCGTCCGCCAACTCTCTTTTAAGTGACGCAGAAAGCAAAACACGGCGGAGTTCCCAGCCGTGTCTTGCGTACGTATCGACGATCTCTCGTATCGTGTCGGGCTCGATCATGGCTTGGCGTTCGCGTTTGCCTTGGGCATCGGGACTTCCTTGGGCACGACCGGTTTGACGGCGTTAAAGTTGACGTTCGCGTTGATCGGGACCATGTTGTTGCCGGCCGAGTTTGCGGCCATCTGCTCCTTTTGGGCCCGTCCCATTCCCGGCGACTTAAAGGTGTCGGCAAATAGATCGCCGACCGCGAGCTTCCATGCGCCATCCTCCTTGATGAAGGGCAGATCTTCCCAGCGGCTCTCTTTGATGTTGTAGACCTCGACCGCGCCCATATCGCCGTTGACACGCTCGTCGCGGATCTCGGGCAGCGAAGGTGCGAATGTCGTCGCGGTAAAACCGTTCTCGACCACCTTGTCGACGGTGCTGTTTTGCCGCGCGGCCTGCGCTTCTGCAAGGGCCAGCGTCTTTTTGGTCAGCACGCTCTTGATGGCCTGCGGGTCTTTTGCCTTTACGGCGGCAAAGAGCTGCTTGTAGGCGTCGGTAGGAGTGGCCGCGGCCGAGCCCGGAGCCGGAGCCGCGGCATCCTTTGAACGTTGGCAGGATGAAACGGCAAAGACCGCGATCGACAGCAGGGCAAACAGTCCGACAACGCGTAAGATGAGGTTACGTAAGCTCGTATTTTGCATCTGGGAAATTATAGGAAGGCGGCCTGCAAAAGTAAATTTTCGCCGTTCCGACACGTTTCGGCCCGTGATTTACATCCGCCCGCGACAGCAGTTATCCTTTGCTCAAGCTTTAGAAATTTGAGCTCTAGTATGAAGGAATGTCCCGCCTGCGGCTCACCATACACGGACGACACGCTCCAGTTCTGCCTGCAGGACGGCATGCGGCTGACGGCCGTCGCCGCGCAGCGTTTGCCCGCGCCGTCTGCCGCGGCGAAGCCGACTCGCAGGTCGCGCACCGGCCTCGTCATTTTTGTGACGGCGGTGCTGACGGTGCTTGTCTTTGCGGCCGGAGCGATCGCGGTCTGGCTATTTACGCGGCGAAGCGCCGAGCGCTCCGACCGTGTCAATGTCAACCTTGCCGAACGCACTCCGAGTCCGACCGCCGCACCTTCATCCACGGCTTCGCCGTCGCCTTCCGCAACGCCGACGCGAACGCCGGCCGTGGATCGGGCCGCGGTCACCCGCGAGATAAACGAGGCGATCGAGGCCTGGGTCGCCGACACCGAATCGTTCGACCTCGAGTCGCTCGCCGGTCGCTACGCCGACACGGTCGAATACTTCCGATCCGGCGGGGTCGCCCGGTCGGCGGTCGTCCGCGACAAGCAGCGGGCATTCGAGCAGTTCGAGACGATCAGAATACGGATCGGCGACGTCCGGGTCGAACCGTCGGAAAAGGGTGACGAGGCGACGGCCGAGTTCGACAAGGAATGGAGCTTCAGCGGCGAACGCGTATCGGAAGGGAAGGTGCGGAGCCGGCTCAGATTCAAAAAGACCGGCGGCCGCTGGCTCATCACCAGCGAAAAGGACGTCAAGGTTTACTAAGCCGCCCGTACCTATCCGGGCGGCGGCAGCCCTATCGATGAAAGCACTCAGATTCACAGGCGGCGAGCTCGCTATCGCCGATGTTCCGATCCCAGAGCGTGCCGGCGAGGCACTGGTCCGCGTCACGCTCTCAGGCGTCTGCAATACGGATCTTGAGATCGTCCGCGGTTATGCCGGCTTTGAAGGCACGATCGGGCACGAATTCGTCGGCGTGGTCGAGGATGCGCCCGATCGCCCCTCGCTCGTCGGCCGCCGCGTCGTCGGCGAGATCAACGCGGGCTGCGGCCGCTGCCCAAGATGCGCTGCGGGTGACCCGCGTCACTGTCCCGAAAGGACGGTCCTCGGCATACACGGCCGCGACGGAGCTCATGCCGAATATTTGGCCCTCCCGGCCGCGAATCTGCTCGAGCTTCCCGCTGCGGTCACTGACGAGCACGCCGTCTTTACCGAGCCGCTGGCCGCGGCGCTCGGCATCGTCGAACG
Source organism: Pyrinomonadaceae bacterium (assembly GCA_046313635.1). GTDB lineage: Bacteria > Acidobacteriota > Blastocatellia > Pyrinomonadales > Pyrinomonadaceae > OLB17. Next base: position 205,917 of record JBKBYA010000004.1, read on the forward strand.
CGTCGCCGTCGAGCCGGGCGCGCGGGCAGCCGTCATCGGCGACGGCAAGCTCGGCATCCTCTGCGCTTGGGCGATAGCGTCGGTGCACGATCGCGAGGTGCTCCTGATCGGCAAGCACCGTCGAAAGCTCGAGCGCGCCGCCGCAGAAGGCGTCAGGACCTGCCTGCTCGACGAAATTGCCGGAATCTCAAGCGAATTCGACATTGTTGTTGAGGCAAGCGGTTCGGAGAGTGGATTCGAGACCGCGGTCGAGCTCACACGGCCGCGCGGCACGATAGTTCTCAAATCGACCTTTCAAGGCGTAACGAATTGGCCCGCGTCGCGGATCGTCGTCGACGAGATCGCGGTCGTCGGCTCGCGATGCGGACGATTTGCCCCGGCGATCGAGGCGCTGGCGGCGGGTGCGTTTGACCTCTCGCGGCTGATCGACAGTGAGTATCGTCTCGCCGACGGCGTCGCCGCGATGCATCACGCCGGCGAGGCCGGAGTGCTCAAGGTCTTGCTCAGGCCTTGACGCGATGCGGTTTCGCCGCCTGGGGCCGTTTGTTATACTTGCAACCACTCGAACAACGCTAGGCATCTTCACGTCGTAGGAGAAGAGGAGAATCTATGTATTTCCGCGAAAGGTCGCAGGCGGTGCTTCATCGGTCGGCGTTCATTTTTGTCCTCTCGGCCGCGCTCGCATTCGGAGCAGGCAGCTCGCTCGCTCAGCAGCCTTTGGCGGCTGATAGGCCTGCATCGCTGACGCCGCATGCGCTCTCTGAGACGTTTGCCGAGGTCGTCAAAAAGGTCGAGCCCGCGGTCGTCAGCATCTCGACAAAGGGCAAGATGCCAGAGATCACGGCCAAGAGCGACACGCCCAAGAGTGATCCCGGCGACATCATGGACTTTTTTCGCAAGCAGCTGCCGCGGCGACCTGTTTATGCGATCGGCAGCGGCTTTATCGTCGACAGGTCGGGCTACATCGTCACCAACGCTCACGTTATCGAAGAAGCTTCGCGGATCACGGTCAAGCTCGACGACGGGCAGGAGTTTACGGCCCGCGTCATCGGCAGCGACGACGAGACCGATCTCGCGGTGCTGAAGATCGATGCCGGCCGCGACCTTCCGTTCGTTGATCTCGGCAATTCCGACTCGGCAAAGGTCGGTGAGTGGGTGCTCGCGATCGGCTCGCCATTTGGCCTGTCGCGCACGGTGACGGCAGGCATCATCTCGCAGACCAAGCGCGAGACGCCGCAGGCGACGGCCTTCCAGCGATTTATCCAAACCGACGCGGCGATCAATAAAGGCAATTCGGGCGGCCCGCTCGTCAATCTCAAGGGCGAGGTGATCGGCGTCAATTCGCAGATCGCGACGTCGACCGGCGACTACAACGGCGTCGGCTTTGCGCTGCCGTCAAACGAGGTCGCGACCGTTTACAAGCAGATCCTCGACAACGGACGCGTGCGGCGAGGGTTTTTGGGCGTGACGCTCGAGACCGTCAAGCAGGAATTTGCCAAGGTCTACGGCCTCGGCGACGCCAAAGGCGCGATCGTGATCGACATTCGCGACAAGCAGAGCCCGGCGGCAAGGGCCGGCCTGCAGATCGGCGATGTGATCACGACAGTGAATGGAATGAGGGTCGACAATGCGAACGACCTCATCACACGCGTCTCGTCGACCACGCCCGGCGAGACCGTAACGGTCGAATACGTCCGTGAGTCGGGGGCGACGGTCGAAAAGCGTCTGACACAGATCCGTCTCGGCGAGCGCGACGACGCGGTCCGCAGCAGTCTGGCCGACGACGGTTCGCGCCGAAAGCTGCCGCTCGACGGAACGAGCGTCAAGCAGGAACAGCAGCCTTTTGGTCTCACGCTCAGTGAATTGACGCCCGCGCTTGCGGCCAGCTACAAGCTCGAGGGAATGAAGGGCATACTGGTTAAGGACGTCAACCCCGAGAGCTACATTGCCGACGTCAAGGTCTCGAACGGCACCGACGCACTCTCGGAGGGCGACCTCATTCGCCGCATCAACCGCGTCACCGTGACCGACCTCAAGACATTCAATTCGCTCGTCGGCAAGCTCAAGACCGGCGACGCCGTTGTGATGGAGGTCGTCTCGTACAACCCGGTCAACCGCGCTCCGCAGCTCAAGATCGTTCAGTTCACGGTGCAATAGACCGTCGGTCCAAGGTCCAAGGTCCAAAGTCGGGAAGGCCTCGCGTCTGCCGACTTTGGACTTTGGACTTTAGACTTTAAACTTCATCTATCTATGGCAAAGGCAAAAGAAGCGAAAGCAAAGAAGACCGTAGTCAAAACCTATTACAACTTCATCAACGGCGAATGGGTCAAATCGTCTTCGGGCGAGTGGTTTGAGAACGTGAATCCGGCCGACACGTCGGATGTGATCGGGCGCTTTCCAAAGTCGAATGTCGACGATATGCGTGCCGCGATCGACGCCGCAGCTGCAGCCGCCGACCGCTGGCGCCGCACGCCGGCACCGCGACGGGCCGAGCTTCTGTACCGGCTCGGCGAGATCCTCAAAAAGAACAAAGACCGCTATACGCAGGAGATGACCCGCGAGATGGGCAAGGTGCTCAAGGAGGCGGGCGGCGACGTGCAGGAGGCGATCGACTGCACCTATTACACGGCCGGCGAGGGCCGCCGGCTGCACGGCTTTACGACGCCCGCGGAGATGCCGAACAAGGCCGCGATGTGCGTCCGCCAGCCGGTCGGCGTGTGCGGACTGATCACGCCCTTCAACTTCCCGATGGCGATCCCGTCGTGGAAGCTGATCCCGGCTCTGGTCTGCGGCAACACTGTGGTGCTCAAGTCCGGCGAGGACGTGCCGCTCTCGTCGCTCAATCTCGTGAAAGCCTGCGAAGAAGCGGGCATTCCGGCGGGCGTCGTCAATCTCGTCAACGGCCACGGCTCCGACATCGGCCCGGCGATGCTCGAGCATCCGGCGGTCCGGCTCATCTCATTCACCGGCTCGACCGACACCGGCCGCATCATCGCCGAGGAATGCGCGCGGCAGAACAAGATCGTCAGCCTCGAGATGGGCGGCAAGAATGCGATCATCGTCATGGACGATGCCGACATCGACAACGCCGTCGAGGGTTCGATCTGGGGAGCCTTCGGCACGAGCGGCCAGCGCTGCACGGCGTCGTCGCGGCTCGTTGTTCACAAGAAGGTTTACAAGAAGTTCGTTGAGAAGTTCGTGGAGCGTTCAAAGTCGCTTCGCGTCGGCAACGGCCTCGACCCGAAAACAGACGTCGGCCCCGTCATCAACGAGGCCGCGGTCGAAAAGATCATGAGCTACATCGAGATCGGCCAGCGTGAGGACAAGGCCAAGCTCGCGTGCGGCGGCAATCGTCTGACGAACGGCCAGTACAGCAAAGGCTACTTCATCGAGCCGACCGTCTTTGCCGACGTCAAGCCGGGAATGCGTGTCGAGCAGGAAGAGATCTTTGGCCCCGTGACGTCGATCATTCCTTTCTCGACGCTCGAGGAGGCGATCGACATCGTCAACGGCGTCAAATACGGTCTCTCGTCGGCGATCTATACGCAGGACGTTAACCGCGCCTTCTACGCGATGCAGGAGCTCTACACCGGCATCTGCTACATCAACTCAGCGACGATCGGCGCCGAGGTCCATCTGCCCTTCGGCGGAACGAAAGCCACCGGCAACGGCCACCGCGAAGCCGGCACACAGGTGCTCGACATCTTCAGCGAGTGGAAGTCGATCTACGTCGACTACTCCGGCAAACTGCAGAAGGCGCAGATCGACGAGGTTGAGATCTGATTAATAAACGATAGACTGCCAAGACTGAACCGCTCGCCTCAGACGAGCGGTTCGTTTTGATTCTGATCGCTATGCCGATGAAATACGACGAAAGCGAATTCCTGGATCTGTGCGCTCTGCGCTTTGACGGTTACAAGTATACCGAGGATCGTGGACACCGCATGGGGCCGGACCTCGTTGATTTTCCCGAGCTCGTCGATCGGGTCGAGAAAACGCGTGAGTTCTATCCCGACCCGCTCGATAATCTCGCGGTCTTTTTTGCGCTTCAACGATACCTCGGCAAATGGGGCGGAGAGTATCTGACGGTTTATTCGAATGAGCATCTCGTCTTCAGGATGCTCTTTCTGCATCTCTATCGAGAGGAGATCCCGGAACGTTACCGTATGACACAGGCCGGCTGGTATGAAGAATGGGAAACCAAATTCCGCCCGGTGCGAGAAGAGCTCGCCGCGCAGTTAAGACGTACCTTGCGGAGACGCGGTCGTGGGCGACCGATCGCAGTTCCGGTACAAAGCGGACGTCGATATCGATCGTCGTATCGCGCCAGCCGTGAAGAACGGCCGTCGAACCGCCGGTAAAATACACCCGGGCCGGCTCGCGGACGCTCCTTCCGAGCGCTCGCATGAAAAGGGCGATCTTGTCTCGATTGGTTACTTCGCGCATTCCGCGGCACGCTCGAAACTTACAAGCCTTCTGACCAGGGCGTTGTATTTGGAATGGGCCGCATCGCCGGCCGTTGAACGGAGCAGATCGTAGAGGCGATGTTCGGGTGAGTCGGGCAGATCCGATGGAATAGCGATCCCCAGACGCCGAAGCCGCGGGGCACCGATCGCGACCAGCAGGGCAGGAATAGTCTCGTTCCCGTCCGCCAGATCACTGATGCCCTGCGTTATGATCTCTTCACCGGGCAGCATTTCTTTTCGAAACGATCGCTGATGCATTATATCCCAGCACCGTCCCTGCTTCGGCCGGCAGGCCAAAGAAGTTAAAATGTCATCATCGACCAAACATGTTCGCCGACCTGGCCTCCGCGACCGTATTTCTAAATGACCATCGCCCACGCACTCGACATCCTCAAGCACCAATTCGGCTACGACTCTTTCCGCATGCATCAGCAGGCGGCGATCGAGACCGTGCTGGCGGGCAGGGACTGTCTCGTCCTGATGCCGACCGGCGGCGGGAAGTCGCTTTGCTATCAGGTGCCGGCGGTGATGATGGGAGGCGTGACGGTCGTCGTCAGCCCGCTGATCGCGTTGATGAAAGACCAAACCGACGCGCTCCGCAGCAACGGCGTGGAGGCCGCGTTTCTCAACTCGACGCAGAACGCGCAGGAGCAGACCGAGGTCTTTCGCGGCGTCAGGCAACGCAGGATCAAGCTGCTCTATGTCGCGCCCGAGCGGCTGCTGCAGTCGGGCGACCGGTTTTTGGATTTTCTCGCGTCGATCGACGTCTCGCTCTTCGCGATCGACGAAGCGCACTGCATCTCGAGCTGGGGGCACGACTTCAGGCCCGAGTACATTCAGCTTGGCAAGCTCAAACAGACCTTTCCAAATGTGCCGCTGATCGCGCTAACGGCGACCGCCGACAAGCTCGTTCGCAAGGATATCGTCGAGCGGCTCGGCATTGCGGACGCAGAGCGTTTTGTCTCGAGCTTTAATCGTCCCAACATCTTCTATCGCGTCGAGCCGAAACGAAATTCCTACTCGCAGCTCCTCGAATATCTCGACACGCGCCGCGACGAGAGCGGCATCATCTACTGCCTCAGCCGAAGCTCGGTCGACAGTCTTGCCGCCGACCTGCGCGACGAGGGTTTTGATGCTCTTGCCTATCACGCCGGACTCGACAAGGCGACACGCGATCGGCATCAGGAGCTTTTTGTCCGCGACGAAGCAAAGATCGTCGTCGCGACGATCGCATTCGGCATGGGCATCGATAAGTCGAACGTCCGATTCGTCGTGCACATGGACCTGCCCAAGAACATCGAGAGCTACTATCAGGAAACCGGCCGCGCGGGCCGCGACGGCCTGCCGAGCGAGGCGCTGCTCTTTTACAGCTACGCCGACGTGATCAAGTTGAAGGGCTTTGCCGAGGTCGACGGCAATCGCGAGCAGACCGAGATCATGCTTAAAAAACTCGCCGTGATGGGCGAGTACGGCGACCTTCGCACATGCCGGCGGCGGTATCTGCTCAAGTACTTTTCGGAGGAGCTCGCCGAGGACTGCGGCCACTGCGACAACTGCACGACCGAGGTCGAGCGCTTTGACGGCACCGTCATCGCGCAAAAGGCGCTGAGCGCGGTTTACCGCACGGGCGGGCGATTCGGGATCAGTTATCTCGTCGATCTGCTGCGGGGCTCGCAGGCGAAAACGATCCGCGACGAGCACCGCAATCTGCCGACGTACGGCGTCGGCGCCGACGTATCGAAGAACGATTGGTTCGACTACTTCAAGGACCTGATCGCGCAGGGGTACCTGAAGCAGAACGATGGGCAATTCCCGACGATCTCTCTGACCGAAACGAGCGCCGACGTTCTGCGCGGGCAGGTCAAGATCGAGCTGATCAAGTCGCGCAACCGCGAAGAGCCGAAGCGGCGCGGGACAGCAGTCGATTCACCCCTGCCCGAGTACGACAAGGAGCTGTTTGACGAGCTTCGCGCGGTGCGGACCCGATTTGCGCACGCCGAGAACGTGCCGCCGTACGTGATCTTGTCCGACGCGACGCTGACCGAGATGGCCGCGTACCTCCCGCAATCGATCGAAGAGATGCGGCGAATATCGGGCGTCGGCGACCTGAAGCTGGAAAAGTACGGCGCGGACTTTTTGCGCGAGATCGTTCGCTACAGCGAAGCGAACGCTCTCATGTCGCGGATCGATCTCAAATCACCGAAACGCGAACGCCGCCAGCCGAGCACCGCTTCGCGCCGCGATCGCAGCGGCAAGGACACGTACGATACGACGCTCGAGATGTATCGCAACGGCATGTCCATCGCCGACATCGCGGCCGCCCGCGGGCTGACACGCACGACGATCGAAAATCACCTGATCCGATTTATCCCGAGCGGCGAGGTCCCGCTCGACACTTTTGTCTCGCCCGACCGGTACGAGACGATCCGCGACGCGATCGTCCGCAGCGGCTCGACCGAAGCCCTCTCGCCGATCAAACAGCTTCTCGGCGACGACTACTCCTACACCGAGATCCGCGCCGTCCTCGAAACGCTCAAGTCAGAACCACCCGCGTAAGCGGGCGGGCTCTTCAAACGCCGTCATGAATCGCCCGCGAAAGACGCCAAAAGTCGCGAAACAAACAAGTGGACCTTACCGCGGATCACGCAGATGATGCGGATCTGAAGATGACCAATATCTCCGAGGCATTGTCGTATCCGCACGATCCGCGTACATCCGCGGCCAAAAGCTTTTTCCTGATCTTCGCGCTCTTTCGCGTCTTTCGCCGGCAATCACCGCACGCCAAATTTCTCCACCCCTCCCTTAGCAAATCGCGGCAAAACTTCGTAAAATCTCAACCATAGTTTCCACTTATCGAAGCACATATTTCCGGAGAAAATCTTTATGAAGATAGGTCTACCAAAAGAGATCAAAGACAACGAGTATCGCGTAGGTTTGACGCCGGCCGGCGTCAGGGCGCTGGTCGATGCGGGGCACACGCTGTTTGTGCAGAAGTCGGCGGGCGAGGGTTCGGGCTTCAGCGACGAGCAGTACGTCAAGGCCGGCGCGAAGATCGTCGACTCGGCCGACGACGTCTGGGCCGAGGGCGACATGATCGTCAAGGTCAAGGAGCCGATCGCTCCCGAGTACCCGCGGATGCGCGAGAATCAGCTGCTTTTCACATACCTGCACCTTGCACCCGAATTCGAGCTGACCAAGCAAATGATGGAGCGCAAGGTGACCGGCGTCGCGTACGAGACGATCACCGACATTCACGGCAAGCTCCCGCTGCTGACGCCGATGTCCGAGGTCGCGGGCCGCATGTCGGTGCAGGTCGGTGCGACCTATCTCGAAAAGATGAATGGCGGCAAGGGCGTTCTGCTCGGCGGCGTGCCCGGCGTTCCGGCCGCTAACGTCGTGATCATCGGCGGCGGCGTCGTCGGTACCGAGGCCGCGAAGATGGCCGTCGGTCTCGGCGCCCGCGTCACGATCATTGACCGCAATCTCGACCGCCTGCGTCAGCTCGACGATATCTTTCTTTCAAAGGTCCAGACGCTCGCCTCGTCGCGTTACGCGATCGAAGAGGCGATCTCGCATGCCGATCTCGTGATCGGAGCCGTGCTGGTCGTCGGCGCCGCCGCGCCGAAGCTCGTCACGCGCGATATGCTGCACCTCATTCCGCAGGGAGCGGTGCTTGTCGATGTCGCTGTCGATCAGGGCGGATGCTTTGAGACGACGCACGCGACGACGCACTCCAACCCGACGTACTTTGAAGAGGGCGTTCTGCACTACTGCGTCGCGAATATGCCGGGAGCCGTGCCGCGCACGTCGACATTCGCGCTGACCAACGCGACGCTGCCGTACGCTCTGGACCTTGCGAACAAGGGCTTTGAACGCGCGATCGCCGAGGACGCGGGCCTCAAGGAAGGCGTCAACACATACGCCGGCAAATGCACCTACCAAGCGGTCGCGACCTCGCAGAATATCGAATACACGCCGCTCGACTCGCTGCTCGACGGAAAGTCGGCATCGGCGGCGTAGTCAGAACCATCTGCGGTAGCGGGTGGTTGAGCGTTTGGGAAATGAACCCTTAATAGACGCGAAGCAGCGAAAATCAATTCGCGGATTCGCGTCTATTTCGTTTTTCGCGGGCAAATGTTTTCGCTGTTGAAGATACTAATCGGATTCGATGTTGAGTTTGTCTGGATCGTGGAGTCTTTGATTTGATCTTAAACCACCCGCTGCCGCAGGTGGTTCTTACCGATGTACGAGTTTGCAGTAACACCCGCTATCACTCAGCTTCGCCGGCCGGGCGTGACGATCACAGAGGTCGCGCCGGGCAGTCTTGGCGAGGAGCTCGAGCTTGCGCCGAATGACCGGATCGTAAAGGTCAACGGCCGCACGGTGCGGGACTATCTTGACTTCAGGTTTCAGACCGGCGGCGAGACCGAGCTGACATTTCAGGTGCGCAAACCGAGCGGGGAATTGATCGAGATCGAATTTGACCGCGACGAGGACGAGGACTTCGGCTTGATGTTTGAGCAGATCATCCCGCGGCAGTGCGCGAACGAATGTCTGTTCTGCTTTTGCAAAGGCAATCCCGAGGACGCGCGGGCCTCGCTCTTCGTCCGTGACGAGGACATTCGACTCTCGTTCCTTTACGGCAACTACACCACGCTCTCGTCGATCACCGAGGACGAGATGAACCGCATCGTCGAGCAGCGTCTCTCGCCGCAGTACGTGTCGGTGCACGCGACCGATCTTAAGACGCGAGCATATCTGCTCGGCGTCGACGAAAAGCGAGCCGACATATCCGACAAGCTCCAGCGCCTGCTCGACAACGACATCGAGATCCACGCGCAGGTCGTGCTTTGTCCCGAGATCAACGACGGCAAGATCCTCGAAAAGACGCTTCGCGATCTCGCCTCGCATTATCCCAAGGTCGTCAGCACGGCGGTCGTTCCCGTCGCTCTAACGCGCTACAACACCGACGAGCGGCTCACGCGCGTCACGCCGGAATTCTGCCGCCGCACGATCCGCGAGGTCGAAAACCTCCAAATGGAATTTCGCCGCATGCTGGGCACCACCTTCGCTTTCCTCGGCGACGAGATCTACATCAAGGGCGGCGTCGACATTCCGTCCCGCCGGCATTACGGCAATTACCCGCAGATCGAAGACGGCGTCGGAATGGTGCGGTCGTTTTTGAACGCGTTCGAGAAGTTAATGCGGAATGCGGAACGTGGAGTGCGGAATTCGGGAGCTCGATCTCAGATCGCCGTTTCGGCCGACGTTCGAACGCACCCAAGTGCGCTGACACCGCGCATTCCGCATTCCGCACTCCGCATTCCGCACTCGAAGTTCGGCACGATCCTGACGGGTGAGATGTTCGCGCCGTATCTTTCAGTATTGATCGAGCGGTACAACGAGCTGCGTGGAGCTCGGCTGAATGTGCTTGCGGTTCCCAATACCTATTTCGGCGGCGACGTCGCGGTCGCCGGGCTTCTGACGGGGCGCGACTATCTCAATGTTAGGGACAAGATCGCGGGAGATTTTGTCGTCATTCCAAAGCACACGATCAAGTCGGACGAGCCGATCCTCCTGGACGGAATGACATTCGATGAACTAAAGGCCGCCTTCTCGGTGCCGATATACGACCTCGATCTCGACGGCCTTATCGCCTTCCTCTCCTGATCCCGCGGGATCAGTTCCTCGTAAAGTTATAGACGATCACGCCCGTGACCTTCACCGGGACCTTTGACAAAAGGGTCGGGTCAAACCGCGCCCGCCGCGCGGCATCCTCGGCGACTTTGCGAAACATCGGATGACCGTCGACGGCTTTTGCCGACGTCACGACACCTTCCTCATCGATCGCGACCTGCACGCTCACCTTTCCCTGCAGGTTCAAGGCGACCGCTCCCGGCGGATAGGTCGGCACCGGCAGGAGCTTTGCGCGGCCGTTGATGACGCCGAGTGTTTTCGTGACCGGCGGGCGGGGCGGCGGAGGCGGTTCGACGACGGGACGCGCCGTGCCGGCGGTATCATCTCTCTCGGGCGCGACATCAGAACCGCTGCTCGAACTGGTCGTCGCGGCACCGCGGTCAGAGTCGAACGACGGCGGGCCCGCGATCTCGCGCGCATTCGGATCGATAATGAAGCGGCCGTCCGGTCGAGACATTTGTGTCGGCCGCTCGGTCGAGATAGGCGGGATGTCGATCGGCTGCTCGTCGGGCCGCATTATGTTCGCCTGACGCCTCGGCAGCTCGGTGCGTTCCTGCGGCGATCGATCTTGTCGGCGCGGCCTGGAGGGCTCGGGCGCGGCGGCGGGCGGCTCGACCGGAGCGAGCATCGCGGAGAGCTCAAATTCGTCGGTGCCGAGCGAGATGTCGGCGGCGTAGATGCTGACGACAACGGCGGCGGCAAACAGCAGCCCGACGACGGCGGTAGAGACTGCAAAGTACTTCCTGCGGCCGCGCAGGTCGGCGGCGTCAGAGGCGGATTCGATCAGCTTGTCAAACATGGCTTCCTCCTGATTCCTGTCCGGTGCCAACCGATGACTCGATAGACACCGGTTCGGCCAAGAAGGTTTCAGGATCATTTGTGTTACAAAAGCGTTAACTCGGTGTTTTGCCTTTTTTGACCCTGCTTGTGTCCCGAACCATACTTGGACGTGCAGCACATCAGTATTTACAATCAACTTCGAACAAAAAAATCTATGAATAGAGAATTGAGAACAGTCAGTCTGCTGACGCTGCTGACGATCGTGTCGGCGCTTATCGCGGCCGGCTGCAGCGGCCAACGCGTGGGCACATCGAGCGATCCGGCAAATGGGGACCGTGCGGGCTCCGGCGGTGCCGTGCGGCTTCAGGGTTCCGGCTCGACGTTCGTCAAGCCGATGATGGACAAATGGACAAGTGAGTACGGCAAGGCTCATCCCAACGTACGTGCGGATTACCAGTCGACGGGCTCGGGAGCGGGCATCAAGGCGATCCAGGGGCAAACGGTCAATTTCGGAGCGACGGACGCGGCGATGAGCGACGAGGAGATGAAGCAGTCGCCCGCCGAGATCGTTCACGTTCCGGTCATCCTCGGCGCCGTTGTGTTGACCTACAATCTCGAGGGCGTCAAAGAGCCGCTGCGACTCTCGCCTGAGGTGATCGCGGATATTTTTCTGGGCAAGATCAAAAAGTGGGACGACCCGAGGCTCAAGAGCGACAACCCGAACGCCGCTCTGCCGTCGACCGACATCACGCCCGTTTACCGCTCGGACGGCAGCGGGACGTCGGACGTATTTACGGACTTTTTGTCAAAATCCAGCGAAGAATGGAAACAGAAGGTCGGCCGGACCAAAAATCCGCAGCTACCGCAGGGCGTGGGCATCGGCGCCAAGGGCAACGAGGGCGTGATGGGACAGGTCAAGCAAACGCCGAACACGATCGGCTACGTCGAGCTGACCTTTGCAAAGGCCAACAATCTCCCGGCGGCACTTGTCAAGAATCCGGCCGGCGAATTTGTCGAGCCCGGTCCAGACACCGTCTCGGCGGCCGCGGCCGGCGTGCTCGGCAATGCACCTGCCGATCTGCGGATGCAGATCACCAATGCGCAGGGAGCCAACGCCTATCCGATCTCGGGGATGGTCTACGCGCTCATATATAAGGACCAAAAAGATCCTAACGTCGGCAAGACGCTGGTCGATTTTCTCTGGTGGGCCACGCACGATGGGCAGGCGTTTGCGAGAGACCTGCACTACGCACCGCTCCCTCCGGAACTCGTCGCACGCGTTGAAGAAAAACTTCGGTCCATCACGTCGGGCGGTCAGGCGCTTCGGCCGTAGCCGCTGGTCGCAGGGAGCATCAATTGGCACAGACGAATAGTCCGGGCGATAAGATCTTTCGTGCGATTCTGGTCGCCGCCGCCGCGTTCATCCTCGTGATCGTGGCGGCGATGATCGGCGTTATGCTCGAGTATTCGATGCCGACGATCTCGAGGTTCGGGCTCGGATTTCTCACCGGGCTCGAGTGGAACCCGGCGATGGACCGCTACGGCGCGCTGCCCTTCATTTACGGGACCGTCGTATCGTCGCTCATCGCCCTCGTGATCGCGGTGCCGATCTCGCTGGGCATCGCCATTTTTCTTACAGAGCAGGCTGACGCGCGATTGGCACGGCCCGTCGCGTTTCTGGTCGAGCTGCTTGCCGCGATCCCGTCGGTGGTATACGGGCTTTGGGGGATCTTTGTCCTCGCTCCGTTCGTGCGTGAGTATCTGGGACACTTTCTTCAGACATATCTCGGATTTATCCCTTTGTTTCAGGGGCGACTTACCGGGATCGGAATGCTGACCGGCGGCCTGATACTCGCGATAATGATCACGCCGATCATCACGGCGGTGATCCGCGAGGTCCTCGAAGCGGTGCCCGCCGCTCAGCGAGAAGCGGCTCTCGCGCTCGGGGCCACCAAGTGGGAGACGACACAGATCGTGCTCGCCAACGCCGCGTCCGGGATTGCCGGTGCGGTCGTGCTGGGCCTCGGCCGGGCTCTCGGCGAGACGATGGCCGTCACAATGGTGATCGGCAATACGCCGCAGATCTCGGCGTCGCTGCTTGAGCCGGCGTATACGATCGCGTCGGTGCTGGCGAGCAATTTTGCCGACGCCACGGGCGAGATCTATCTCAGCGCGCTGATCGAGATCGGGCTGATCCTGTTTCTGGTGACCTTTGTCGTGAACGCCATCGCAAAGCTTCTCGTCGCCGGCGTCGCCGGGCGGCAGGGAAGGGCCGCGGGACACTGATATGAACGACTCACGCTCGACGCCAGCCGTCGATATGAAAGTATCGAACCGCCGCCGGAGGATGATCAGCGGTCTGATGGCGACGCTGACGGCGCTCTGCGCCGTATTTGCGATCGGGATACTGCTGGTCATTCTCGGCTATATCGGCGTCCGAGGCGTGTCGTCGCTCGACCTTCAATTCCTGATCGACACCCCAAAGCCGGTCGGCGAAGGCGGCGGCATCGGCAACGCGATCGTCGGCTCATTCCTGATGACTGGGCTCGCGAGTCTCGTCGGCCTGCCGATCGGTATCGCCGCTGGGGTCTATCTCGCCGAGTTCGGCAGCGGATGGTTTGGCCGCATCGTGCGATTCGTCGCAGACACGATGACCGGCATCCCGTCGATCATTGTCGGGATATTCGTTTTTACGGTCTTTGTTTTGCCGATGGGGCGGCAGTCGGGTCTGGCAGGCAGTATCGCGCTCGCGATCATTATGATCCCGATCGTCGCCCGAACGACCGAGGAGATGATCCGCCTCGTGCCCCAGGCGATGCGCGAAGGAGCCCTCGCCCTCGGAGCTCCGAATTGGCGCGTGACGTGGGACATCGTTCTCCCGGCGGCCCGGGCGGGCATCGCGACCGGCGCAATGCTCGCGATCGCACGCGTATCGGGCGAGACGGCACCGCTGCTTTTCACGGCGCTCAACAGTCGTTTTTACAACTTTTATCTGGATCAGCCGATGGCGTCGCTGACCGTGCAGATATTCAACTACGCGACCGGCCCCTTCGAGATCGAATGGCGGATGGCTTGGGCGGCGACGCTCGTTCTGATGACGCTGATCCTCGTGATCAACGTCGCGGTCAGGTATCTTACGAGGAAGAGATATTGAGGCGGTCTACGGGGGCTTTGCTCGTCCATTTGCGGACAAGCTTGGCTTTTCAGCAAACAGATCGGCGTGGCCGCACGTTGAATTGAAAAGTGTTGTTTTTGATCGATCTAATTTGAGATAGGTAATATTGCCATTTGAGATGGACGCAGCCACGAGACAGTCAATGATGAGCACCGAACGCGGGCCGAGCATCGCACCTGAGCCGAACGCCGAAAGCAAGATCAGCGTGCGTAACCTGAACTTTTTCTACGGCAAGGCGCAGGCGCTCTACGACATCTCGCTCGAGATACCCGAGCGCGAGGTGATGGCCTTTATCGGGCCGTCGGGATGCGGCAAATCGACATTCCTGCGCACGCTCAACCGGATGAACGACACGATCCCGGGCGCGCGCGTCGAGGGGACCGTGACGATCGACGGACGCGATATATACTCGTCGGGAACCGACGTCGTCAGCCTAAGGCGCAAGGTCGGGATGGTATTTCAAAAGTCGAACCCGTTCCCGAAATCCATCTTCGAAAATGTCGCGTACGGCGTGCGGATCAACCGCATGGCGTCGAGCAAGGGCGATCTCGAGGCGCGGGTCGAGAAGGCGCTTCGCGACGCGGCGCTGTGGGACGAGGTCAAGGACCGGCTCAAGACTTCGGCATTCGGGCTCTCGGGCGGCCAGCAGCAGCGGCTGTGCATCGCACGGGCGCTCGCCGTCGAACCCGAGGTCGTGCTGATGGACGAGCCCGCGTCGGCGCTTGACCCGCTCGCGACGCAAAAGATCGAGGAGCTCATCGTCGAGCTCAAAAAGAAGTACACGATCGTCATCGTCACGCACAATATGCAGCAGGCCGCCCGCGTCTCTGACCGCACATCGTTCTTCTTGCTCGGCAAGCTGATCGAAACAAGCCCGACGCGGAAAATGTTTACGAGCCCCGACGAAAAAACGACCGAGGATTACATTACGGGACGATTCGGATAAGCGGCGAGGGGCGAGGTGTGAGTGGTGAACGGTGAATGGTGAATGGTGAATGGTAAATGGGGGAGGAGACCAATTTCTCGTCACTCGCCACTCGTCACTTGTCACTAACAGATATGGAAGAACACAGACTTATCGGCAAGCGGCTCGAGCACTTGCGTGAGCTTGTACTCGAAATGGGCAACGAGGCCCGGGCAGCCGTGGACCGCTCCATGCAGTCGATCGTCGAACGCAACAGCGACCTCGCGGCCGAGGTGCTGGCACACGACGACGCGATCGACCGTCTCGAGCTCGAGATCGATCGCGAGGTCATCGAGATATTTGCGCTGCAGCAGCCCGCGGCCCGCGACCTGCGCTTTGTCATCGCGGTCGCCAAGATCACGCCCGTTCTCGAGCGTATCGCCGATCACGCCGGCAATATCGCGTCGGCGGCGATCGAGCTCAACAACGAGCCGCCGCTCGCCGAGTACGTCGACTTTCCAAAGATGGCCGCACGGGCGTCGGACATGCTCAGGCAGGCGATCGACGCTTTCAATAACGAAGATTCAAACCTCGCCCGCCGCGTCATCGCGCTCGACAAAGAGATCGACTCGATCTACCACAAGGTCGTCCGCGAGCTGATGGACCATATGCGCACCGAGCCCGCGACGTCGACACGCGTGATGCAGCTGCTCTTCGTCGCCAAGCACATCGAGCGGATCGGCGATTATGTCAAAGACGTCTGCGAGCTGGCCGTCTATATGATCGAAGCTGAATTTATCAAGCACCAGCCGGAGTAGAGTTCAAAGTTCCAGGTTCAAAGTTCAAAGTCGGACTGCGACGCAACCTTGAACTTTGAACCTGGAGCTTACGCCCCGTTCTTCGTCGCGATGATCTCCGCCGCGATCGAGACGGCGATCTCGTCGGGCGTGCGGCTGTTGATCGGCAGGCCGATCGGTGTGCGGATGAGGTCGAGACGTTCTTTTGAAATTCCCTCGGCGATAAGCTCCTTGAACAGCGTCGCCATCTTTGCCTTGCTCCCGAGCACGCCGAAGTACTTGAAATCCTTGTCGACAAGCTGCCGTATCACGACCGCGTCCGACGCGTAGCCGAGCGTCATCACGACGACGTAGGCATCGTCGCCATTCCGGACCAGCTCCCCGATCTGATCGTAGCTCTCGACGATCCGCTTCTCGTCGGCGAATTCGTTTTTCTCGATCGTATTGAGGTCGGGCCGGTCGTCGAAAAGCGATATGTGAAAGCCGAGCCTCGCCATCAGCTCCGACAACGCGAGAGCGCAGTGCCCGCCGCCGATGATGTATAGCCGCGGCCGCTTGCCGATCACTTCGGAATACACAAAACCGCTTCCAGCCGTTCGTCTAAATTCGATCGGCCGATCTCCGCCCGGCGACATTCGCCGCGTCCCGCAGACATCGGGCCCCGCGGCAAACGTCGACTCCGTGATCAGCAGCGTATAACCGCCCGCGCGGTCGTGCGCGTCGATGACGATCTTGACCGTATCGAGATCGCTTTGCGTGAGCTTTCTAACGATCACGGACTGTCGGCCCGAGCAGATCATTCCGCTCGCATTCTCAACGTCGCGGCGATGAATTTGTTCGATAAGTGCCGGCGGTAAACCACCCGCGTGTGGACGTGACAAGATGCCCCGCGCCTGCTCGACGAGATTCACCTCCATCACGCCGCCGCCGATGCTGCCGAATAATTCGCCGTCGGCGCCGACCGCCATTTTGTAACCCTGACGACCGGGACTCGAGCCTGAGCTCTCAGCGACGACGAGCAGCATCACGTGCTCACCGCGCCTGAGGCGAGCGGCGACAAATTGCCATAGTTCGAGTTCTTTAGACACGGCGGCTACGGAGTAGATGATCGTTGATAGATGAAAGGTCTCATCTCATCTATTAACTATCATCTATTTCGATAGAGCGACAGCAGGACCTTTTCGGGTGTGAGCGGCGCGTCGAAAGCGACAACCACCTCATCATTCGGCTCGAATGCTTTCATCGCATTCCTGATCGCAAAGTAGGCGCCGATGCCGTACATCAGCGGCGGTTCGCCGACGGCTTTTGAATTAAAGATCGCGAGGTTGTGACGGTCGGTCTCGAGCGGCAGCACGGCGATCTCTTTCGGGACGGAATAAATGTCCGGCACCTTGTAGGTCGAGAGCGCGTTCGAGCGAAGTCGGCCGTCGCTGTCGTACACGACCTCTTCCATCGTCATCCAGCCGATGCCCTGCACGATGCCGCCTTCGATCTGGCCGAGGTCGACCGCGGTGTTCATCGAAGTTCCGAAATCGTGACAGCACTTAACGTAGTCGATCTCATAACGGCCGCGGAGACAATCGACCGTGACGCCGACGATCGCCGTGCCGTAAACGTGGTAGGCGAACGGACGTCCTTTCGCCGTGCCCCAATCGAAATGAATTCCCGGCGTCGCGTAATGCGCGTGCTCGCTTAGGCTCACGCGCTGCAAGTGCGCCTCGTTGACGAGTTTGATCCAGTCAAAGTCGGTCGGCTCGCCGTCGCGAAGCACAAAGCCGTTGTTCAGAGTGACGGCTTCAGCCGTTTCCGCCTCGACGAGATCTTTTGCAACTTCTTTGAGTCTCTTTAGAATCTTCTCGCACGCCATCTGCGTCGCCTTGCCGTTGAGATCGGCCGCGGCTGACGCGGCGGTCGGCGAAGTGTTTGCGATGCGAAGCGTATTTGTCGTGTGAACTCTTACCCGCTCGATCGGCAGCGAAAAAACTTCCGCCGCGACCTGCGCGATCTTTGTGTTCACGCCTTGGCCCATCTCGACGGCGCCGGTCGAGACGGCGACGGTGCCGTCGGTGTAAACGTGCACGAGCGAGCGAGCCTGATTCATCGGCGTCTTTGTGAACGAGATGCCGAAGCAGACCGGCATCGTCGCGACGCCTTTTTTCAGGTATCGAGAGCCGGCGTTGAACTCGTCCGCCTCGCGCCGCAGCCGCTCAAAATCAAATTTTGCGTCGCCCTGCATCCATGTCGCGATCGCATCGCTCTCGGCGATCTGGCCGTAAGGGAATTCGTCGCCGTCTTTGATCAAATTTCGCTTTTGAATGTCGCTCGCGCGAACGCCTAGCTTCTCGGCCGCGTGGGCGATCGCCGACTCGATGACGAACATCCCCTGCGGCCCGCCGAATCCGCGAAAGGCCGTGTTCGGCGGCAGATTTGTGCGACAGCTGTAAGCGACGGCAGAGACGTTCGGGATGTAGTACGAGTTGGTGCAGTGAAAGAGCGTGCGTTCAAGAACGGGCGGCGAGAGGTCGGCCGACGCGCCGGCGTTTTGGTAAAAGGTCGCCTCGTACGCGACGATCTTTAGGTCGCGGTCGAGGCCGATCTTGTAGTCGGCCGAGTACGGATGACGCTTGCCGGTCATCCGCATATCTTCCATCCGGTGAAGCGCGTATTTGACCGGGCGGCCGGTGAGCTGAGCGGCGACCGCGCAGATGGCGGCCCACGCGTTTGCCTGATCTTCTTTGCCGCCGAATCCGCCGCCGAGTCGCTGCACGTCGACCTCGACCGAGTGCATCGGCAGACCGGTGACGCGGCAGACGGCACGCTGCACCGCGGTCGGGCCTTGCGTCGAAGAGTAAATTTTCAATCCGCCGTTCTCGGTCGGCACTGCGTACGCGCCCTGCGTCTCGATGTAGAGATGCTCTTGCCCGTTGACGTCGGCGCGGCCCTCGAAGACGTGTTCGCAAGCGGCGAATGCTTGGTCTGTATCGCCGAGCTTGAAGCGTTTCGGCGGCACGATCAGATCGCCGTTTGCTGCGGCGACACGCGGGTCGGTCACGGGCTCGAGCGGCTCGATGTCGACAACGATCTTCTTTGCCGCCTTGCGGGCAAGCTCCTCGCTCGTCGCAACCACGATCGCGATCGGCTGGCCCCGGAAATGAACTTCACCCTCGGCCAGCAGCGGCTCGTCGGGAACGATGCCGCCGATCTGATTCTCACCGCGCAGGTCGCTCGCCGTGATCACGCGAACGACGCCTTCCGCAGCTTCGGCCTCGCGCCTGTCGATCGAACGCAGCCGCCCGTGCGCGACCGGCGAATCAAAAACGCAGGCAAACAGCGTCCCTTGGACAAGCGGAATATCGTCGAGATAAACCGATTCGCCGCGGACGTGGGATTTGGAGTCGAGGTTTTTCATATCTCAAAAAGCTCGGCGAAGTGAGCGGTAAAGAGCTGTCGCAAAAGCAGCCGTTTGTATTCAGCCGAGCCGCGGACGTCCGAGATCGGCGAGATCTCTGTTTGAATGATCTCGTTCGCCTGCGAGATCGTTTCCGCCGTGACGGGTTTGCCGCGGAGGAAGGCGGACGTCTCCTTCAGATAGAGCGGTATCGGCGCGACGCCGCCGGCCGATACGTGGGCGAATTCGATTTCGGATTTCGGATTTCGGATTTCGGATTCGTTGACTACTTTCATTACCAAGCTCATCGCCGTATTGACGCTGGCGATGTCGAGATACGTGCGTTTGCTGACCTTTTCGAAGTTGAAGCGAAAGTCGCCTGTCGGTTTGCGAAAGCGGATCGTGGTGATGATCTCGTCGTCGGTTTTGGCCAGCTGTTTGTAGCCGAGGTAGAGGTCTTTCAGTTTGAGTCGGCGTGTATCGCCCGCACTTGCGTGGCCGTTTGAAATATCGAGGCTTGCGGCACGCTCCCTTACGGTCGCGTTTCTGCCCGTAGAGAACGCCAGCTCGATTTCAGCGTCGAGAGCGAGGAACCACGCGGTCATGTCGCCGATCGGCGAGGCGTTGACGAAGTTGCCGGCGAGTGTCGCCATGTTGCGGATAGGCGTCGACGAGACGAGCTTGAGGTGTTTGTAGAGATCCGGAAAGATCGACTGCATCACGGGCGACTCGAGCAGGTCGGTGACGGTGACCGATGCGCCGAGCTCGATGTATTCGCCGGTGTCGATGATCGTTCGAAGCTCGTCATCATATAGCAGAGTCCTTGCTCCCCGTTCGGCCATTTCTTCGGGCCGCTGAACGTACAAGTCAGTGCCGCCGCCGGTCAGAACCGCCTGGGTCAACGGGCGGCCAGTTTGGTCGTCGACACTCGAGTTGAGCCCCATCAATCTGGCCGCGATATCCGAGAAGTACTCGGGCACAAAGCGCACGTGCAGATCGTCTTTCTGGCCGCCCGCTGACGCAGGCGGTTCTGACAGAGCCTCGCTGATCCGACACGCCGCGCGTTCGATCGATTTGTAGCCGGTGCAGCGGCAGATGTTTCCGTCGATGGCGGAGACCGCGGCTTCGAGAGACGACGCTGAGCCCTTACTTACGTGCGGGCTGCTGACACTCGGGCTGCCGGCACTCTCGAGGCAATAGCCGGTCAGCGACATCACGAAGCCGACCGTGCAGAACCCGCACTGCGTTCCGCTCGCCTCGACCATTGCGGCCTGAACGGGCGTGAGCGAGCCGTCCTCGGGATTGATGCCTTCGACTGTGACGATGTGACGGCCTGCGGCGTTGGCGAGCGGCATCAGGCACGAGGTCATCGAGCGGTATCGAACGCCTTCGCCGACGAGCTCGCCGACCAGGATCGTGCAAGCTCCGCAGTCGCCCTCGCGGCAGCCGATCTTTGTGCCCTTGAGATTCTGGTGATAGCGAACAAAATCGAGCACCGTCGTTCCTGCGGGCAGATCGGTCGAGATCGTTTCGTTGTTGAGGATGAACTTCATGGTCCGAGCCACCTGCGACAGCGGGTGGTTAAAGCAGAACAGCAACACTCGCGGTCGTTACCGACAGCGTTAAACCACCCGCTACCGCAGGTGGTTCCGACTAAAATCTGCGGATCAAAACCACGCCCGCGGTGATCAGCAAAATTCCGCCGATGCGGGCGAGGCTGACCTCTTTTACCGGCACGCCGAGAAAGCCGAAGTGATCGATGACGATCGTCAAAAGCATCTGCCCGGCGATAGCAAGGCTGAACGTCATCGCGACGCCGAGGCGCGGCACGAGCACGATCGTCATCGTGACAAAGAAAGCGCCGAGCAGTCCGCCGGTCCATGCGATCGCAGGAGCGTTCTTTGCCGACACGAGATTGCCGAGCGGCACGCCGGCGATCAAAACGTAGATGAACAATCCCAGCGTCCCGACCGCGAACGAGATCAATGCCGCGAGCAGAGGACTCTCGACAAAAACGGCGAGCCGATTGTTGATCGCCGCCTGCGTCGGCATCATCGCCCCGGCGGCGAGAGCGAGCAGCAGCAGAAAGTAGATGTTGGACATTGCGGTAGTAGACAGTAGTCGGTAGTCAGTAGACAGTAGTCGGCAGCCGGGTGTCAGAGTGACGAGAAAGTAACTCAGTTGTTCTAACATTGGTCGACGACGGCATTCAGACTGCTGACTACTGTCTACTGTCTACCGACCAAACCCCTCAGTATTCAACCTTATCCGACTTTTCGTTCCAGCGGGCAAAGACTTGAACGGCTTCTTCGCGGAGAAGGTTCGTCATCGGGCGGCGTCTCGCTTCGTTGGCGAGAGCGATCTCCTCGTAGATCATTTCGTCATCAAATCCGGCGTCGGCCGCGTCCTCGCGCGTGCCGGCAAAATAAACTGCCGACGGACGCGCCCAGTAGATCGCGCCGAGGCACATCGGGCACGGTTCGCATGAGGTGTAAACGGTGCAGCCGTCGAGCTGGAACGAGTTGAGGTTGCGGCACGCCTCGCGGATCGCAACGACCTCCGCGTGCGCGGTCGGGTCGTTGGTCGACGTCACGCGGTTGCAGCCTTCGCCGACGATGCGGCCGTCTTTGACGATGACGCAGCCGAAGGGGCCGCCGTCGTTTCGGTCGACGCCCTCGAGCGCGAGCTCAAAGGCGCGGCGCATAAATGTCTCGTGCGTGTCGCTCATCTACTGCTTTGCCCTCAGCTTGATCTCGTAAAGTCGTTTCCAGTTTTTGCCGGTGACAAAAATGCGGTCGCTCGCCTCGTCGTAGGCGATGCCGTTAAGAGTGTTTTCGGCCTTTTCGCTCATCTTGTCGAGCGGGTCCTTTGGCTGGTCGTCGGGCGAAATGCCGGTCAGGTCGATCCAGCCGAGGAGCTTGCCCGACTGCGGATCGATGCGTGCGATGTGATTCGTCCTGCCGAGAACGTTCGGGTCCTCGGAGTGCCAGATGTTTGCCCAGATCTCGCCCTTCACCCACTCGAGCTCGTTGAGCTGCATCAGCGGCTTGCCGTCCTCGCGAAAGACGGGGAACGAGCGCACCTGCTTGAACGTGTTCGGGTCCATCACGCGGATGACGTGCGTGCCGTTGGTCATATAGAGATGCTGCCCGTCGGAGGTGATGCCCCAGCCCTCGCCCTGATAGTCAAACTCGCGGACCAGTTTTAGATCGTTCACGTCAAAGACGCGGCACAAACCCTGTCGCCACGTGAGCTGGTAGATCTGGCCGTTAAGCAGAGCTATGCCCTCGGCAAAATCCTCAGGCGGCAGCTCAAACTCTTTCAGCACCTTGCCCGTCTCGAGCTCGACCTTGCGCAGCGTCGATTCGCCGTACTCGCCCGTGCTCTCGACGAGGTAGCCGTCGTGAAAGACGAGGCCTTGAGTAAAAGCCTTTGGGTCGTGAGGATAGGATTTAACGACCTCGTAGCCGTACGTCGGAACGGGGCCTGACTGCGGCTTGGCATTGGCGTTCGAATTCGCCGTTTTGGCGGCGTTGCCGTTTGAGCCGTTGTTTGCCGAGCCGCCGCACGCGGCCGCCGCCGCGGCGAGCAGGATGAAAAAGATAAAAAAGCGCATAGCTGTCATCAAGTGCCGCGGGGCCTACCGAGTCGCCGCTGCGCGCGGCGCGGCGGGCTTTTGCGCGAGAGCGTCCTTTATCGCCTGGCGAAATGCTTCGGCCGAGAGCCGCCTCACCTTGACGCCGTTGACAAAGATCGTCGGCGTGCCGCCGACACCGTACGAGTCGCCGTCCGCGAGGTCTTTTCGTATCTCGTCGGCGTTGTTTTCGGCATTAAAGTCTATCTCAAACTTTTGGACATTCAAACCAACTTCGGCCGCGTATCTCTTGAGCGAATCGAGGTCGAGCGCTTCCTGATTGCGGTAGAGGACGTCGATGAATTCAAAGTATTTTCCCTGTGCCCGAGCGGCGTTTGCGGCGCGTGCGGCGTTGAATGCGTCGGCGTGTATCGCCTCGAGCGGAAAGTCGCGCACGACGAGCTTTACCTTGCCCGGGAATTCGCCGATGACCTGCTTGAGCACCGGGTGCGTCCGCGCGCAGGTCGGGCACTGAAAGTCGCTGAACATCACCACCGTCACCGCCGCCGCGGCCGGGCCCGTCGCCGGATCGTCGTCGACCGAGATCGACTGCACGATCGGCGTCGGCGGCTTGAGCAGTATCTTTACGGGATACTTTGCAAAGAGCCGGCTGCGCAGCGCGGTCTCGAGATCGTACCGTTCGCGGTCTGTAAATTCGCGCTGCTTATCGGTGATCTCGCGGGCCATGTAATCGGTCGCGTCGATGCCCTGAAGCTTTGCCTCCTCGGCGACGAGCGCGGAGAGGATCGACGATTCGAGATCGGCGACGAGATCCTCGTAGATCTCGAATTCGGCGTCGTTGAGCTCGACCCGGTATTTACTCTCAAAGTCCTGCACTGTGATCGACCGTCCGCCGGCGGTCAGGAGCACATCGGCCGGCTTGAGCCCGGCAGCCTTGACGTCCTTGCCGAGCGCGAACTTGTATCTCGATCTCAGTCCGTCGAGATAGTCGTTCACCGCCTTTTGCTCCGCATCGCGACGCAGGAACGCGACGACCTGCCGGCGGGCCTCGTCGGGCGAGACCGCAGCGAGCTTGTCCTCGTTGGCGTCGAGCACGGCCTTGATGTCGGCCGCGGGCGGGTCGGCGACCTTGGCGCGCACGTCGGCGATGAGCCTGGACGGCGTTGTGCCTTTTGCAGACGATTCGAGCTCGAGCAGGAGGTCGCCGGCCATCTCTCCGAGGAGCGTAGTGCGGGCGTTTGCGATCACCGAATGCCGCTCTTCGTACAGCTTTTTCCCCTCGTCCGAGAGGCTGTCGGTCGTGAAGCTGAGCTTGCCGGCCGTCGCCAGTATGACGGCAGCGGCGGCGGGCTTGGGTGCGGGCTTTCGCGTCTGACCGCTCGCGTCGCCGCCGACGGCCGCGGCGACCAAGATCAGGCTCACTGATTTAAGAAGATTCTTCATAGATCTGGGCTCGAGGCGTTTGATGCACTGAGATTTTAGCAGATTGGCGCCGCCGGCCGAGTCGCCGCAAGCCAAAAGAAACGAGCGGCTCCGCGAATGCGAAGCCGCCCGTCGTGGTGTACAAAAATTCTGGTCGCTAGGCCGTCCCGCTCCCGCTCGCTCGCGAGACCTCTTGCACGACCTCGGCGGTCTGCCGGTCTTTGGCGTGCATCGCGATGTCGGCCTGCGCCAAGATGCCGCACACGGCGCCGTTCTCGTCGACGACCGCGATGCGGCGGACCTGACCGTCCTCCATGAGGTCAAGACATTCGTCGAGGCTCGTGTCGGGCGTGACGGAGAGTACGGTCGACGTCATCGCGTCGGCGGCCGTCAGCTCGAGCGGGTTGCGTCCCTGGGCGACGACGCGGCAGGTGATGTCGCGGTCGGTGATCATGCCGACGGGCATCCTGGAATCTTCACTGTCGACCACCGGAATGCATCCGCAGTCGCAGTCGAGCATCATCTTGGCGACCTCCTGCAAACCCGTCGAAGGGGTACAGCAGGTCGGATCTTCGGTCATAATGTCGCGAACTTTCATCAGGTATCCTCCTTTCACATAACGTTATTTCATCCAGCCGAAGACCGGTATCTCGGCCGTCGCCGGCGTGCCGAGGCCGAACGTCTCTGCGTAGGCGAAGCCGGCAGGTTCGGTCCCACCGACGAGCGCTCGCAGACGTTCCGGCTCGACGATGCCTGACAGTTTGCGGTCCTCGCCGGTGACGAGGATCGCGTCCGGATGCTTGCCTAGTACGTCGCGGCACGATGCGACCGGCGTCGTCTCGCAGACGCGCTTGACGTGACTGCTCATAACGCTGCCGGCGGCGAGAGACTTGGCGTTCTTTCCCCGGCGGATGACGTGCTCGCAGATGGTGTGCTCGCTGACGATCCCGATCGGGACGCGGTGCGAAGTGCTGTCGACGACCACGACAAAGCCGTGCTCGCACGCCTGTATCATCTCGTAGACGTCCTTGAGCGGCGTGTCCTCCGTGCATTCTCGAATGCAGGTGCTCATTATGTCTCTAACCAACATTTAGTTAACCTCTCGTTATTTGATACACAGGCAGACGAGCGACTGTACTCATTCCGACCAAACGGCATCGGATTTTCAATGACGGCGTTGGGGGAGCAATCGTTATTCCACGTAAGAGAAGACCGCTCGCTGACGAATGGCTATGAGATTACCGAGAGGATTTTATTTGCGAGACGACACGACCCGCGTTGCGCGCGACCTGTTGGGCAGGCTCCTGGTCGTGCCGGCCGCCGACGGCGCGCGTGTCTCGGGGATGATCGTCGAGACCGAAGCGTACCTCGGCCGTGAGGACAAGGCCGCGCACAGCTACGGCGGCCGCCGCACGGCCCGCACCGAGATCACGTACGCCGAGGGCGGCCGTGTTTACGTCTTTTTTGTTTACGGGATGTACCACCAGCTCAATATCGTCACCGGCCCGGCCGACCATCCGCACGTCGTCCTCATCCGCGCGGTCGAGCCGGTCGACGGCGTCGAGCTGATGCGCGAGCGCCGCGGAGCGAGGGTCAAGGATCGAGACCTCACATCCGGCCCGGGCAAGCTTTGCATCGCGCTCGGCATCGACAAGACCTTTTACGGCGAAGACCTCTTAGGCGACCGGATCTGGGTCGAGGAATATCGCAAGATAAGAATGGCCGAGGCAGCGTCTGGCCCGCGCGTCGGGATCGATTACGCTGAGGAGTTTGTCGACGTGCCGTGGAGGTTTTGGGTCAGAGGAAATGAATTTGTCAGCAGGAACGGCACGCGGAGACCGACGGACGAATAGGCCGGAGGTCGAGAGGCGCTCTGTCGCCCGCTCGCGCGGTCAGCGTCTCTCGAGCCGCATCCGCATTCCAAATTTCGGCCGCAGCGTGATCATCGGCTGCAGGTCGATCTTCTGTTCGGGAACGAGTCGCAGTCGCCATCGTCTCGCGAGTGTCGCGAGCAGCAGCGTCGCCTCGGTCCACGCAAAGCCCTCGCCGATGCATCGCCGCGTGCCGCCGCCGAAGGGGAAATAGATGAATCTCTGTCCCGCCTCCTTGACCGAGCGGCCCGCGGCCAGCCAACGCTCGGGACGGAACGCCTCGGGCTCGTCCCAGAATCGCGGATCGCGGTGCATCACCCACTGGCTCGCGAGCACGAGCGAGCCCTTTGGAATTCGATACCCGCCGAGTTCGTGCTCTTCGATCGCCAGTCGCCCGACCGTCCACGCCGGCGGATAGAGCCGCATCGACTCGGCGACGACAGCCTCGACGTAGGGCGATTGCGGATCGCGGATTTCGGATTGCGGAATTTCAGACCTGTCGCCGGCATTCCGAAATCCGAAATCCGAAATCCGCATTTCTTCGTGAAGTTTCGCCTCAACCTCGGGATTCTCCGACAGCAGGTACCAGGTCCAGGTGAGGGCATTGGCGGTCGTCTCGTGGCCGGCGAGAAAGAGTGTGAGGGCCTCGTCGCGGACCTGCTCGTCCGACATTCCGCGGCCGTCGTCCTCGTCCTGCGCGAGCAGGAGCATCGAGAGCAGATCGCCCTTGTCCTCGCCAGAGCGCCGCCGCTCGTCGATGATGCCGTAGATGACCGAGTTCAGCGTGTCGCGCGCGTGACGGTAGCGGCGGCTCTGCGGGAGCGGGAGCTTCTCAAGCCACTCTGAGAATGGCAGCAGCAAAAAGTTGAACATCGACACGAGCGTTGTCATCGCACGGCCGACCTCGTCGGCCTCGTCGCCGACCTCCGCGCCGAATAGGGTCTTGCCGACGATCTGCAGCGTCAGGTGCATCATCTCGTGATCGATGTCGCGCACGTCGCCGTCGCTCCACGAGCCGCTCATTCGCTCGGCGTAATCGACCATCGTACGGGCGTATTCGGCGATGCGCGTCTTGTGAAACGCAGGCTGGATCATTCGCCGCTGGCGGAGGTGAAATTCGCCCTCAGCCGTCAGCAGCCCGTCGCCGAGCAGAGATCTTGCACGCTGGAGGGCCCGGCCTTTTTTGAATTTGTGCGCGTTGACGACGAGCAGGTCGCGAATGAGGTCGGGGTGATTGACGAGAAACGCGCGCTGCGGGCCCATCCGAAACGCCGCAACGTCGCCGAGCCTCGAGAGCCGCGTCAAAAAGCCCGTCGGGTCGCCGCGAAACGATCTGAAATGCCCACCGAAAAGGTCGGGCCTGACCGATGGCGGCAATGAAGCAATGTCCGCAGCACGCCGTGCCATTACGTCGAGATTAGAACGGATACGATCGCCGCGCAACGCCGCCGAAAGCAGCGAGCCGTCTCTCCCCTGTGCGTGCTTTGGGAACTTTTGGGGGGAAGTTTCCCCCAAAGCACCAAAGACAAAAAAAAAGGACCAACAGCTTGCGTAGGACGATGGCTCTCC
>JBKBYA010000004.1:233590-243906 GCA_046313635.1 Pyrinomonadaceae bacterium
AAAAAAAAGCGCCCCTTCTCCTCTTTGTTTGTTTTTGGTGCTTGTGAGGGAGAGTTTTCCCAAAAGTCCACAAAGGCCGCAAAGAACGGATAAGCAGCTGGCGCGGCACGATGCGTCTCGGCTGTCGCGAGGGTTCCTTTTTTGCTATTTTTTACTCTTATGCCCGAACCGCAGACCAAGAAAGTAAAGCCCGACATCCGCGCCATCACGCGTCTCGTGCCGCCGAGCGGCAATCTCGTGCAGGGGCAGTCAGAGCTGCCGATCGACCCGCGGCTCGCACGCGAGGCCGCCGAGATCATCGCCGCCAGTCAGAATCACTACGGCGGCAGCGAGGGCGACGCCAATTTGCGAAAAGCGGTCGCCGAAAAGATCGCCCGCTATAACGGCATTCAGACCGATCCGGAGGCTCGCCCATTTGAGCTGATGATCACCAATGGCGGAACGGGCGCGCTGATCGGTCTGACGCAGAGCTATCTTCGCGGCAAGTCGGCATTGGTCTTTGAGCCGTACTACCCCTACCACCGCCGGATCCTCGAGGAGTTTGGCGGCAAGACCGAGGCGTTCGAGCTCGACCCTGATCTCGGATTCGAAAAAGACGCGCTGCTCGCTCGCTGCCGAGAGCTCGTCGACCGCGGCGATTATCCGCTCAAGGCGATCATCGTCTGCACGCCCGCGAATCCGAGCGGCAAGGTGATGACCCAGACCGAGCTCGAGGCCGTCGCCGAGATCGCGCAGGAATTGGACCTGCTTGTTATCTCGGACGAGGTCTACGAGCATTACGTCTACGGCGAGCACCCGCACGTCTCCATCGCCTCGCTGCCCGGGATGTGGGACCGCACGATCACGGTCAACTCGTTCTCTAAATCCTGGAACATCTCCGGCTGGCGGCTCGGCTACGCATTCGGCAAGGGCGAGTTGATCGCCCCGATCAATAACGCCGCGAACGTCATCTACGTCTGCCCCGCGACGCCGCTGCAGGCCGCTCTCTCGCGCGTGCTGATGGCCGACTCGGATTACTATTCGAGGCTCCGCGACAAATTCGACGCGAAACGCAGCGGATTTTCCGAAGGCCTCCGCGAGCTCGGTTTCGACATCTATGATTCGGGCTCGTCCTTCTACATCTGGGCGAGGATCCCGGAGCAGTTCGACGACTCGATCAAATTCAACGAGATGCTGATGGAAAAAGCCGGCGTCGGAATGACGCCCGGCAGCGCCTTTGCCGACAGCGACGCGTGGGACGCACACGTCCGCATCTGCATCGCGAGAGAAGACTCGATCCTCGAAGGCTCGATGGAAAAGCTCCGGAGCGTATTGGGTCGAGGCTGAAAGCTCGGCTAAGATTTGCCCTATGGACCTGCAAGACCGAATAACGATCGATCCGAACCAGTGCGGCGGTCGGCGCTGCATCCGGGGAATGCGGATCCGGGTGAGCGACATTTTGGACCTGTTCGCGGCAGGCCTAACTGCGGAAGAGATCCTGGCCGAACTCCCTGATCTTGAAGCCGACGACATCAAGGCTGCGCTGCAATATGCCGCGCGAAACTTCGATCACCCGGTGCTTCCGGTCGCTGCATGAGGCTTTGGATCGACGCCCAGCTTTCGCCTCAGATCGCCGAGTGGACTCTCGTGAATTCGGTATCGAGGCGTTGGCGGTCCGCGATATTGGTCTCCGTGATGCCGATGACGTTCAAATCTTCCAGTCAGCAAGGTCGGCGGACGCCGTCGTGATGACCAAGGACAAAGATTTTTTGGTCCTGCTGAGACGCTTCGGGCCGCCGCCGAAGGTGATCTGGTTAACTTGCGGAAACACGTCGAACGAGAGGCTCAAAAAAATTCTCGGTCGTCGCTTACGCGACGCGATGCAGCTCATCGACTCGGGCGAGCCGCTCGTCGCGTTAAATTCACCCAACTAAGGAAACAAACATGAAACGCACCATCTCGCTCTTGCTGCTTATCCTCTGCCTAACATCGGCGTTCCCGACCTCGCTTATTGCCGACGAGGGAATGTGGACATTCGACAATCCGCCGCTGCGGCAGTGGAAGGAGCGATACAACTTTGAGCCGACAAAGGAGTGGCTCGATCGCGTGCGGCTCGCCTCGCCGAAAGTGAACAACGCCTCGGCCGGGTTCGTCTCGCCGAACGGCTTGATCGCGACCAATCATCACGTCGCGGCCGGCTACATCGAGCGTGTCTCGAGCAAGGAGCGCGACCTGCTGAAGACGGGCTTTTACGCCCGAACGCAGGCCGAGGAGCTGAAGATCCCCGACGCGAGCGCATCGGTGCTCTTCTCGTACGACGACGTCACGACGCGCGTGCACAATGCCGCAAAGGCCGGGACAAGCGACGCCGACGCGGCTGCCAAACGCACGGCCGGGATCGCCGCGATCGAAAAGGACTGCCCGGCCGACCTCCGCTGCGAAGTGATCTCGTTCTACAGCGGCGGAGAGTACTGGCTGTACCGCTTCAAGCGTTACACCGACATTCGTCTCGTGATGGCGCCCGAGGAGCAGGCGGCGTTCTTCGGCGGCGATTACGACAACTTTACATTTCCGCGTCACGATCTCGACTTTACTTTTCTTCGGGCGTACGAGAACGGCCAGCCGGCAAAGACGCCAAACTACTTCAAATGGTCTGAGACCGGAGCGAAAGAGGGTGAGTTCATTCTCGTTTCAGGTTACCCGGGCTCGACCGCTCGACTGCTTACCGTCGCACAGCTTCGCTATCAGCGCGACGTCGGCAACCCGCTGCAGGAGCAGGTGTGGAAGTCGCGCCGGCGAGCGCTCGAGGAGTATTCGAAGCGCGGAGCCGAGCAGCTCCGGCAGGCAAATCCGGGAATGCGCTCATTCGCAAATTCGCTCAAGCGGCTCGCAGGCCAGCAGGAAGGCCTTCTCAATCCGCGCAACTTTGCCCGCAAGGAGGCCGAGGAAAAAGAGCTTCGCGACAAGGTCGCGGCCAGGCCCGAGCTGAACGCGCAGTACGCTCCGGCGTGGGCCGCGATCGAGAAGGCCTACGCCGCGCTGCCGCCGATGGCCAAGCGTCTCTCGTATTCGAATCTCGCCGCCTCGCGCCTGGCGACGATCGCGCAGCAGATCGTCACTTATCACATCGAGACCGCCAAGCCCGGCGACCGCCGCTACCCAGAGTACCGCGACCAGCGGCTCGAAGCCTTTAAGAGCGCTCTCTACTCGCCCGCGCCGATCTACGCCGAGATGGAAGAGGCGACGCTCGCGGCATGGCTCGCGGATGCGCGGAGCGTGCTCGGCGCCGACGATCCGTTTGTCAAGGCGGCGCTCGGCGGAGCCGAACCGGCCGAGGTCGCACGCCGCGCGGTTCGTGAGACGAAGCTTATCGATCCCGCCGCCCGCAAGGCGCTGATCGAGGGGCCGGCGGATGCGGTCCGTTCGTCGCCCGACCCGATGATCCAACTGGCGTTCCGCGTCGAGCCGATCATTCGAGAGCTTCGCGTGTGGAACGAGAACAACATTCTCAACGTCGAGACCGCCAACGGCACGCGCATCGCGCAGGCCCGCTTTGCGATCTACGGCAAGACGATGCCGCCGGACGCCAATTCGCAGCTGCGGATCGAGTACGGCGCGGTCAAGGGTTACGAAGAAGATACGACGCTCGTGCCGTACAAGACGACATTCTACGGGCTCTACGACCGGGCATTCAGCTTTGGCGAGGCGCCGCCGTTCCAGCTGACGCAGAGCTTGCGTGACGCACGCACAAAGATCGACCTCTCGACGCCGCTCAACTTTGTGTACACGGCCGACACGATCGGCGGCAATTCGGGCTCGCCGGTCATCAATCGCAGCGGCGAGCTGGTCGGATTGAACTTTGACAGCAATCTTCAGAAGCTCTCAAATCGATACTGGTTCATCCCGGACGAAGAAGGCTCGCGTGCCGTCGGCGTACATTCGGCCGGCATTCTCGAGGCTCTG
Organism: Pyrinomonadaceae bacterium; assembly: GCA_046313635.1. Taxonomy (GTDB): domain Bacteria; phylum Acidobacteriota; class Blastocatellia; order Pyrinomonadales; family Pyrinomonadaceae; genus OLB17. Next base: position 237,533 of record JBKBYA010000004.1, read on the forward strand.
CGAAAGATCTACGACGCGAACGAACTAGCGGCGGAATTGGTAGGGAAGTCGTAGAGGGCCAGCGGCGCGGTGAGATCAGACGACGGCCTTGTTGATGAGACCGTGCTCGCCGTGCGCCAGGCGCTTGGCTGCATCGGTGGAGCCTTGTAGTTTGGCACCTTATCCGGTACGGGTGGCGGCGAAACCGGCCGGATAAGCAGCAGCCGCGGCTAAAGGCCAAGGCCAAATTCACTTGGTCGCTAAGCGACCTGTTTCGTGCCTGTCGTGTCTATCATAAGCACCTTCGACTTGTAAGTAATGCACTACCACCTCATCGGAATTTGCGGCACCGCGATGGCTTCGCTTGCCGGGATGCTGCAGGCCCGCGGTCACAAGGTCACCGGTTCTGACCAGAACGTCTATCCGCCGATGTCGACGCAGCTCGAGTCGCTTGGGATCGAGATCTTGAGCGGCTACCGCGCCGAGAACGCGGATGTCGGCGCCGACTGCACGATCGTCGGCAACGCCATCTCGCGCGGCAATCCCGAGCTCGAGGAGATCCTCGACCGCAAGCTCGTCTACCGCTCGCAGGCCGAGGTGGTCAAAGAGGAGTTCATCCGCGGCCGCCGCTCGCTCGTCGTCGCCGGAACGCACGGCAAGACGACGACGACGAGCCTCGCCGCGTGGGTCTGCGAGGTCGGCGGGCTCGACCCGTCATTCCTTGTCGGCGGTATCGTGCAGAATTTCGGGGCGAGCTTTCGCGTGACCGAGACCGACTATTTCGTGATCGAGGGCGACGAGTACGACACGGCGTACTTCGACAAGAAGCCGAAGTTCATGCACTACCTGCCAGAGACGGCGATCGTCAACAATATCGAGTTTGACCATGCCGACATTTACCGCGACCTGCAGGAGATCAAGTTCCAGTTCTCGCGCCTGATGAATCTTGTCCCCGGCAACGGCCGCCTGATCGTCGGCATCGACTCGCCCGTCGCACGCGAGGTGCTCGACGAGATGCAGGGCAAGTTGTACACGACGGTCGAGACCTTTGGTCTCAGCGACGACGCGAAGTGGCAGGCTCGATATATCGACTTTACGGGCGACGTGACGCGCTTCACGGTCTTTAAGGACGGTCACAACTGGGGCGAATTTGAGACGCATATGATCGGCGAGTTCAACGTTCGCAACTCGCTTGCCGTCATCATCGCGGCCGACGCGTGGGGCATCTCGAAGGAGAAAATTCAGGAGGCTTTCCACACTTTCAAATCGGTCAAGCGAAGGATGGAGGTCCGCGGCGTCGAACGCGGCGTGACGGTGATCGACGACTTCGCTCATCACCCGACCGCGGTCGAAGAGACGCTCAAGGCCCTGCGGATGAAGTACGACGGCCGGCGCCTGATCGCGGTCTTCGAGCCGCGTTCCTGGTCGTCGCGCCTCGCGGTCTTTCAGGAGCCGTACAGCAAGGCGTTCTCCTACTCGGACTACGTCATCATCGCCGGCGTCTACAACACCGCCAAGGCAAGCGAGCTCGGCCGTGTGCTCGACGTCGACGAGCTCGTGAAGGACATCGAGCTGCAGGGCAAGCCGGCGATGAGCTTTCCCGACGCCGACGCGATCGTCGAGCATCTCGTGCCCGAATTGAAGGCCGGCGACGTCGTCGCGATCATGTCCAACGGCGGCTTTGGCGGCATTCACGATAAGATCCTCGAGTCTCTCAGGGACGCAGATCTGTAGCTCTCCGGCCCCGAACAAATCGCTTGCATTCGATAGTCGGAAAAGTCATACTTATGCCGTTTTTGCTCTCAATTTGTGCCTAAGTAGGCGCTCCCGTCCGGTCAGTTCAGCGACGCTTTTTCGGTTCGGTCCTGAGAGTTGGGTCAGTACGGTTTGAAGAAGATGTTTTTTGAGACGGGTGCGTCGCCGAATTGTCCGGGAGCCAGGCTACCGGCTGCCCTCAATTTGCTCGCCTTTTCTTCTCTCGCTAAACAAGAAAAAGAAAAATGAGCACCAAACTTTACGTGGGGAACTTGTCGTATCGAGTGACGAGTGAGGACCTTCAGGAATACTTTGCCGGGGCGGGACCGGTCAACTCCGCAAACGTCGTCCTTGACCGCGAGACGGGACGTTCACGCGGCTTCGGCTTTGTCGAAATGGGCAGCGAGGACGCGGCAAATGCGGCTATCGCGCAGTTCAACGGTCAGGAGTTCGACGGACGCAATATGGTCGTTAATGAAGCGCGGCCCCGCGAGGACCGGGGATCCGGGGGCGGCGGCGGCAGTCGCGGCGGAGGCGGCCGCGGCGGCTACGGCGGCTACGGCGGCCGCGGCGGCGACCGCTGGTGATCGCGAAGAGTTAAAAGGTTAAAGAGGCTAAGGGTGAAAAGGTCACGCGTTCACGGCGCCGGCCCGCTCACCCTTCCGTTTTTTACCTTTCGACTTTTTCACACTTCCACATTCAATCGATCTTGCCTTCAAAGTTTGTCAGGGCGACGACGATATCGTCGATCAGCGACGTCCGCTCGCGCGGCGTCGGCACGCCGTTAACGACGATCGAGACGACGAGCTGCTCGCCGCCGGCGGTCGTCATATAGCCCGAGAGTGCAGAGACCTGGTCGATCGTGCCGGTCTTGCCGCGAAAGTTGCCCTGCGCGGCCGTGCCCTTAAAGCGGTTTCTGAGCGTGCCGTCGACGCCCGCGATGGTCAGGCTGTCGCGCCATGCCTGAGCGAATCTGCTTTGCTTCGCCATGTAGGTGTAAAGCGTTACGACCGCCTCAGGCGTGATCAGATCGTGCCGAGAGAGGCCGCTGCCGTCGTACTGAACGATCCCGTCCGCCGGGATGCCGATCGAGGTCAAAAAGTCCTTGACCACGCCGAGACCGAGGCGTTCGCTGTCGGCGTTGGAGCCGGGCGCGGCGGCCCGCCCGATCTGCTCGCCGAGCGTGCGGAGTATCGTCTCGGTGTACATATTCTGGCTCGGCTTCATTGTCTTGGCGGCGATCTCTTTGAATGGCGGCGACTCGAGCCGCGCGATCTCGACAAGCGCGGGCCGGGCTGCCGCGGCGAGCTCCGGCTGCAGACGCGGCGGATTTTCGACACGGCTCGCGCCCGAGATCTTGACGCCGCGCTCGATCAGACGCTGCCGGAGCATCTCGATAAAGAGCTGTGCCGGGCGCGTGACCGCGACCGACGTCCGCGACTCTTCGGAGCCCGGAGCTACGCTGCCGCTGATCTCGATCACGTTCTGATTGAGCAGCTTTGTGATCCGCATCGGCGAGGCGCCGTTCGCGGCCGTGGTGCATCGATTCACGATGCGAACGACCGTGCTGACCGGCATCACCTTGACGATGCACGCTCCGCCCTTGACGGTCGACGGGGCGACGCTGACGTCGATCGCGTTGTCGTTGATGGGCAGCGACGACACCTCGGTCCCGTAATAGGACTGCAGGTCGTCCCATTCCCACGTGCCGGGCAGCGGGTCGCCCGCAAAATAGCTTTCGTCGCCGACGAGCGAGCCTTCGACTCGCTTTACGCCGGCCTGCAGGATCTTTTCGACCAGCTTGTCGATCCCGAAATAGTAATACTCGGGCGTCCACGGCCGGATGGCAGTGGCCGGAGCGGCGGGGAGAAATGCGTTCGAGATCGAAATGTCGCCCCGGCCGTAGATGCGCAGATCGCCCTTGATCGTCCCGCTCGAGTCGACCGGCGACGGCGCGTACACGCTCGTCACGAACCGAAAGTCGGGCGTCAGCTTTTCGATCGCGGTCGCGACGGTAAAATTCTTCATATTAGACGCCGGCATAAAATACTTGTCGGCGTCATTCTCAAATACGACCTTGCCTGAATTAAGCGACACGACCTTGATGCCGATACGCCCGCGCCGGACCTCGGGCCGAGAGAGCCGCGTGCGGATGCGCTCCTGCAGCTCGGCCAGAGAACGCGAGACCTGCGGCGACGAGGCGGATGCGGCCGCGGGCGGCGCCGACGTCGCGGCCTGCTGGGCAAGAGCCGGGCCAGCAAAGCTGGCGAGCACGATCAGCGTGCATTTGAGTATCGATCTCATATCGCCTGATTCTAACGATAAAGACATCCGCCGCCAACGCGCGACGCCGGGGCCGAATGGCTTTGTCCGCCCGCGAATGCCGATGCTACACTAATCGGCAATCTTCGCGGGCCCGATGAGGATGATCGGTGAGGTTTGCGAGGTGTCTCATAAGTAGAGGTTGACTCAATTGCGCATTTTCAAACTGTCGGTCGCTTTTGTCTTTGTCTCATTTGCATTCGTCGTTTATTCGGATCTGCTCGGCTCCTCGCGCGTCGTCGGCAAGAGCACGATGCAGGCCCCCATCTCGCCGCCGACCGGTGTCGCCGCCTCTGACGGCAGCTACGCCGACAGCGTCGGCATCCGCTGGGAGCATACCCGCGGAGCGACCGTTTACCGCATCTTCAGAAATACGACAAATCAGTCGTCCGGTGCGGTCGAGGTAGGCTCGACCGCGGCGGCTTATTTTTTCGACACGACGGCGGTCGTCGGCCAGCCATATTTTTACTGGGTCAGGGCCGAGAACGGAGCGATGACGAGCGACCTGAGCCTGCCGGATCAGGGCATCCGTCCGCCAAGCGATCCGCAGCCGGGCACTTTCTCGCCGCTGGTGCCGCCGCCGGTGCCTGCCGGCAATCCGATGACGGCCGCTCGAGCTTATCTCGGCAAGGTTCTGTTTTGGGACGAGCAGCTCTCGTCGACCGACACGGTGGCCTGCGGCACCTGTCACCAGCCGAGGGCGGGCGGCTCCGACCCGCGGACCTCGACCGCGAATCCTCGGTCGCGAAACCCCGGCTTCGACGGCATCTTCGGCAATGAGGACGACGTTTTCGGCTCGCCCGGCGTGATCCAGAACAGCATTGACGGCACATACAGCTGGAATCAACAGTTCGGGCTCGCCGAGCAGGTGACCGGGCGAAAGTCGCCCACATATCTCAACGCGGGCTACGGCCGCAGCGGCATCTTTTGGGACGGGCGCGCATCCGATATATTTCGCGATCCGGTCACGAACGCGGTCCTGATAGATGCGTTCGGCTCGCTCGAGAGTCAATCTGCCGGGCCGCCGCTCTCGTCGGCCGAGATGGCGCACGGCTCGCGGACCTGGATACAGGCCGCGGCGAAGATCGCATCGGCGCGGCCGCTCGCGCTCGCGTCAAACTTGCCGCCCGCGCTTCAGGCATGGATAACGGGACGCACGTATCCGCAGCTTTTTGAAGAGGCCTTTGGCACGCCCGACGTGACGCCGGCTCGGATCGCGTTGGCGATCGCGGCGCACGAGCGTTCGATCTTTTCTGACCAATCGCCATTCGACAGATGGGCGGCCGGCATTGAGCCGCTCACGCCGCAGGAGGAGCGCGGCCGGCAGCTATTTGAGAATCTGCTCTGCAGCGCGTGCCACGGCGGCCCGGTACTTACCGATCAGAACTTTCACAATATCGGCGTCCGCCCGCGCATAGAGGACCCGGGCCGCGGTGCCGTGACCGGAAGGCCCGAGGACAACGGCCGCTTTCGAACGCCGTCGCTCAGAAACGTCGAGCTGCGCGCGCCCTATATGCACAACGGACGCTTTTCGACGCTCGAGGAGGTCGTCGATTTTTACAACCGCGGCGGCGACTTTGACGCTCCGAATGTCAACCGAGACCTGATCCGCCCGCTCAACATGATGCCGCAGGAAAAGGCCGATCTCGTCGCGTTTCTCAAGCGGCCGCTGACCGACCCGCGGGTGGCGAACGAGACGGGGCCGTTCACCCGGCCGCAGCTTTATACCGAGTCGAATCGTGTGCCGACCATCTCCGGCGCCGGACGCGCGGGCTCGGGCGGGCACGTGCCAAATGCCATCGCGATCGAGCCGCCGCTGGTCGGCAACCAGAGCTTCGGCCTCGCGGTCTCGGGAGCGCTCGGCGGAGCGCAGGCCGTGCTCGTCATCGACGATGCCGATCCGGGCGTCGGAGCATCGATCCCCGCAGCAGGGTCGTTTGCGCGCGTGCAGGTGAATCTCGCCGGGTCAGGAAGCGGCGGCGGCTACGGCTCGGTCTCGCTGCAGATCCCGAATAACGCCGCCCTTGTCGGAAGGACGTTTCGCGGCCGCTGGTACGTGAGCGATCCGGCGGCGACGAACGGTTTCTCGGTCTCGCGTCTGTTCACCTTTACGATCTTTGGCGACGCGACCGGCTCCGTGCGGCGTGTGCCGTTTGATTTTGATGGGGATGCGAAGACTGACGTCGCGGTGTTTCGGCCGGGAGCGTCTGCGGCGGAGTGGTGGATCTTGCGGTCTGGCACGTCGAGCGTTTATGCGGCGCAGTTCGGGGCTTCGACGGACGCGGCGGTGCCGGCGGATTTTACGGGTGACGGCAAGG
>JBKBYA010000005.1:0-61472 GCA_046313635.1 Pyrinomonadaceae bacterium
CTTAGTCCCCCGCTCCCGACGCGCGCTCAAAGTGTCGAAACAATCGGCTTATCTCTAGTTGACCTTTTCATGAATAATCGCCCTCGACCGGATCGTCGCCATTCTGCCCGAAAGTAGCGATCGTCGGTTGACCATTCGATCCTCCGAGCACGTACCAGACGCCGCTCGACGGCCGCCATACGGCGAGATCGGCAGGCGGGGCCGCATTCGCGTTTGCATCCTCGACCGCCAGCAGACGCGAGCCGGCGTAGATGTACTCTTTGGAGAGCTGCGGCGTCGGTGTCGGTAATGCGGACGAGGAGAAGGTTCGCTGCCAAAACGATGTGTCTTCACCACGCAGTTGACCGCCCGCTGACGCAGACGGTTCTGACCCGAACCAGCCGGTCCGCTTGCCGCTTACCGGATCGGTCGAAGGCAGCCAACCGTTGCGCGCAAATACACCGAAAACGACGGTCGTGACCAGAGCAAGCGCGGCGAGCCAACGGAAAAGCTTTTGGCGCTTTCCGCCCGATGAGAGCACACGAAGGATCATTATGGGAATCTCCTTTTTCTTTCTTAAGCGGCGATACTGCTGACCGGCTTGGGAATTTACAGATCGAACAACGTGGACCGAATGGTCAATCTGAATGTGTGCGAAGAATATAAAACACCCCCCCCCCCCGCTGTAAAGAACTTTTTTCGCGTCGCTAGTTCTTTGATCCACGCTAAACGTCAAGATCGTGTCCGTGATCGAGGGGTCACCGGGCGGGATAGAGATGATATAGCATCAGGTAAACGACGACGCCGGTCACGGCGACGTAGAGCCAGACGGGGTAGACGAGGCGGGCGAGTTTGCGGTGGCGTTCGAAGTCGGTGCCGAGAGCGCGACGAAGTGTGACGATGATGAACGGAGCGACGAGGGCCGCGAGCACGGTGTGCGATGTGAGGATCGTGAAGTAGATCGGCCGTGCGAGGCCTTCGCCGGTAAAGCGCGTCGGGCCGAGGCCGAAGTAGTACGTCCGCAGCGCGTGATGCGAGAGATAGCTGACCAGAAACAGCGCCGACAGAGTGCAGGCCGTGAGCATGCAGGCCCGATGCCTGGCGATGTCGCGGCGGCGAATGATGTACGAAAAGCCGAGGACCAAAAAGAAGCTGCTGAGCGCGTTGAGCCCGGCGTTCAGGTGCGGAAAGATCGAGAGCAGATTCTCCATCGAAAAAAGAAGAGTCTATTTCCAGAAGCCCAGCAGCACAAAGAGCACGATCCACACCGCGTCCATAAAGTGCCAGTACCAGCCGACCGTCTGGCCGAGCGTCTGCAGCCGCGGCCAGTCGCTCTCGGCGACGCGCGGGTCCCACGCCCTGAGCAGCACGGCGCCGAGAGCGACGATGCCGCCGATCACATGCAGGGCGTGAATGCCCGTCAGGACATAAAAGAAGCCCGCGTACGGATTGCCCGAAAAGTAAAATCCGCGGCCCTGCAGCTCGATCCACGCGAGCATCTGCGACGCAATGAAGGCAGCCCCGAGCACAGACGTCGCGACGAGCCAGCGTCGTGCCGCCGGCTGGTCTTCGCGCTGAATGTGCGCATTCGCAAATTGATAGGTTAGGCTGCTCGCGAGGATCAGGATCGTGCTGATCCAAACCGGTATCGGCAGCTCAAACGGCCGCCATTCGATCGCGCGGTTGGTCGAGATGACGACGTACGCCGCGGCGAGCCCGCCGAAGGTCATCGTCACGACCAGCAGCAAAAATACGGTGACGATCCGCGGCTTGTTGTTTGAGAGGTCGCGGTCGAGCCGGCTGTCGTCGTCGCTTCGCGGACCGTCGCCGCCGTCGCCGCCATTCCCGCCGCGACCGCCATTCTTCGGCCCGCCGCCCGAGCCCGTGAGACTCGAACGTCGTCTTGACTTGCCGCTCTCGGTCTCGGCGAGCGGCTCGAGAGTTCCGATCTCCATAAGTTAAAGCTTGTCGGCGACCATCAGCACAAACAGCAGCGGCAGGTAGATCACCGACACGAGCAAAAGCGAACGGGCGTCGCGATCCGACTTGGAACGCGCCGCTCGCACGCTCGCGTACAAGAACCCGATGCCGAGCAGCAGCGCGCCTGCCAAATACATTGTGCCCGTCAGTCCGAAGAATGTCGGCGCGAGGCTGACCGGCACGAGCATGATCGTGAACATCACGATCTGCCGCGCGGTTATGCGTCCCTCGGGCTCGACCACCGGCAGCATCTTGATTCCGGCTTTTGCGTACTGCTCGCGGTACATCCAGGCGATCGCCAAAAAATGCGGGAACTGCCACAGGAACTGCATCACAAACAGTGCCCATGCCGTGATGCTGATCTGATCGGCCGCGGCCGTCCAGCCCATCAGCGGCGGCAGCGCTCCCGGTATCGCGCCGACGGCGGTCGAAACGGACGTTCGCGTCTTCATCGGCGTGTACATCAGCACGTATCCGACGATGACCAGCAGCCCGAGCAGAGCGGTCAGCGGATTGACGAGAAACAAAATGTACAGCTCGGCCGCGACGCACTGCGCAATGCCGAAAATGAGTGCTTCCCTGGGCGTCACGCGTCCCGTCGGCAGCGGCCGTCGTGCCGTTCGCTCCATCAGCATATCGAGGTCGCGCTCGATGAACTGGTTGAGCGTCGCCACGCCGAAAGCGAGCAGCGTGATGCCGATCATCGCATTCAAAAAGCGGACGTAATCGACCTCGGCCCCGGAGCCGAGGTAAAAGCCCGCCGCAGACGTGAGCACAAGCAGGAAGGCGATGCGCGGTTTTGTAAGTTCTATAAAGGCCGTCAGTCGATTGCCCTGTGAGGCGGCGGCGTCAACCGCGGCCGCTGCAGAGGGCATCTCCTTGACCTCGGCGGTAGCTGTATCCATCAGTCGATAAAAGTGCGTCAAGATCGGACCAAAGCGTAACATCTAGAATAGCCTTGCGAACTTGTTTTTCAAAGCTGTTCGGCATCACGGCGACTGCTCCGGATCGTGAACTCGACTAATTTTTAGCGGTGTGACAAACAATTTTCGGTGATATATCCTTTAGCTTGCCCCGAGTCAGCCAATGTCCGTCGCAGAAGAGACAATCAAGCCAAAAGAGGCGTTCAAGCCAAAAAGTGCGCCGCTCGTCAATCGTTCGCTGGACTTCTTGAGTTCGGTCAGGTTCGGTGTCGTGCTGCTCTGCACTCTCGTCGTCCTGTCGATGGTCGGCATGCTCGTAATGCAGCAGAACGTCGACGGCTTCGATGCCTACTACGTTTCGCTGACGCCGGCTGAGCGGACGGTTTACGGTACGCTCGGCATCTTTGACATTTATCACAGCTGGTACTTCAACGCCCTGCTTCTCGTCCTCTCGCTTAATATCATTCTCGCGTCGATCGATCATTGGGAGCCGATGTGGAAGCAGTTCTTTTCGCGCCCCAAGCTGACCGCGACCGCGGGCTGGCTGCTCAATCGCCGCGAGAAGGCCGAGCTCGATGCGGAGGGCGACACGGCGACAAAGGCGTCGGCGATCGAAAAGGTCTTCAAAGAGCAGGGCCTGAAGACGCGCGTCACCGAGACGGCGGACGCGACGTTCGTTTTTGGCGAGCGCGGACGCATCAATCGTCTCGGGGCGTACATCGTCCACGTCACGCTCCTGACCTTGTTTCTCGGGCACTTCGTCGCGCTGCAGACGGGTTTTGACGCGACCGTGAGGATGTTTCCAGGTGAGACGACCGACCAGATCCAGATGATCCAGTTCGAGCTTGATCGAAAGGAGCTCTACAACGTCCAGCTTCCCTTTTCGATCGAGTGCACAGACATTCAGCAAACGCTGGTCGATCCGCGGGGCGGCATCGACGTGACGAATACGCTCGACTGGCGGACGCAGGTTAGGATCAACGATCCCGAGTACGGCGTGACCACCGCCGACATCAGTCTCAACAAGCCCTTCAGCTATCGAGGCTATCGATTCTTTCAGGCGCAGACGATTCCCGTTGGCAACGCCCGCAGCATCACGCTCGATCTCATTCCGCAGAATGGCGGCGAGCCGGTCAGGCTCGAGATACCGCGCGGCGGCTCGGCGCAGATGGCCGACGGCACAAAGGTCGACTTTCAGCAGTTCGTGCCGGATTTCACGTTCGGCCCGAACGGCCAGCCCGACACGCGTTCGGCCGATTACAACAATCCGGCCGCGGTACTTGCCGTCACGCCTCCGGGCGGCGAGGCGGTCCGCGTTTTCGCTTTTGCATCGAAGCTCGCCGACAACATCCCGGTCGGAGCGCCGAAGCTCGGCTACAAATGGCGTCTGGCCGACTTTGAAAAGTCGCCGACCGCTCACGTGCTCTCGATCAAGTACGACCCGTACAACGGCGCTTTTATCGCCTGGTATTTTGGCGGCTTTGGTCTGATCGGCGCGCTTTGTTTCGTTTTCTTTCTCTCGCACCGCCGCGTCTGGGCCCGGATCGAGAAAGATTCGGGAAGGATCGTGCTTGCCGGCGACGCAAATCGAAATCACGTCGCATTCCACGATAAGTTCGAGAAGATCGTCGAGAAGCTCGAGGCTCTCGGTTTAAGAAGATATGGAAGAAGTCACTAAATTGGGAAGCGAAGTTTTCTCCCGAGGTGAGGCCGCCGTCGACGACCGCTCAAAAGGCGCGCTCTCGTACCTGCCGGTGATACTTGTCGTCGCCGGATCGCTTGCGCTCACGGCGGCGCGTGTCGAGATGGGCCCGCGATTCATCTCGGACGGGGCCCTGATGATGCTCGCTCTCGCGTGCTACATCCTCGGAGCGCTGTTTGAGCTGACCAATCTCTACGCGCCCTCGGGGATGGCGCGAAAGATCGGGTACGCATCGGCGGTGCTCGGTGTGTTCTTTAATCTCTCGAGCTGGCTCGTCCGCTGGGTCGCGGGCTACGAGCGCGAGATCGCGATACTGCGCGAGAGCGGCAACGACCAGTCGCCTTGGATCTTTCGCTATATTCCTTTTGCTAATCTGTACGATCTGAGCGTGGCGTTCGCGTTCGGTGCCGGACTTGCGACGCTTTTGCTTGCGCGGCGAAAGAACTTTCGCATTCTCGCCGCATTCAGCCTGCCGCTCGCGGCACTGATCCTGACGTTGGCGCGATTCATCGGCAACGAATTCGTAGATCTGCCGCCGGTGCTCGATTCGTACTGGCGGCCGATCCACGTCGGCGTCGCGAGCCTGAGCTACGGCGTGGCGCTGGTCTGCTTTGCCGTCGCGGTGATCTACCTGGTCAAAGACCGCGTAAAGGTCGAGTCGCTGGCGATCTGGTCGAGCGCCTTCGGCGTGGCGGTGATCGCGACGATCAGCAAGTTTTCGGTATTTACCGAGCTGATCTATCGCGCGGGGCTGTTTGTTCCGGGTGCAAATGGCGGCAAGCCTTTTAACGCTCCCTTCCGTCTCGACATTCCCGGGGCGGGCGTCGCCCTGGCGTTGACGGGGCTGCTCCTGCTCGGCGTGATCGCGGCGTATCTAATGTACATTTACAAGAACAGCGAGTCTGCCAAGCGTGCCGGCGACGTTTTGCTCAAGGTCGCTCTCGTCGCTCAGCTCGCGTCGATCGCCCTGCTTGCATATGGCATCAAGACGACGACCGACGTTTTGCCAAAGCTCCAGGCCCAGCTGGCGGCCTCGCCGTCCCAGCTCACCGTCGCCGGCAACGCCATCGCCGAAAAGCAGCAGCTCACCGCGGCCGAATTGCGGGCACTGACGCCGGCGCAAAAAGACCAGATGGCGCAGATGTATCTCAGAAACAACGGGCAGTCGATGTTTCTCAGCCTCAACGCCAATCCGGTCGAGCTCGCGGCGCTGATCACGGCCGCCGTGGCGACATTCTTTGTCCTCGTCTTTTCGTTCCGCACCGAAAGGCTCATCGAGCGCCTGCCTAGTCTCGAGTCGCTCGACAGCCTGATGTACAAGACGGCTTGTCTCGCTTTTGCCGGGCTCGCGATGCTGCTCATAACGGGAGCGATCTGGGCGAACGAATCGTGGGGCCGCCCGTGGGGATTCGACTCGAAGGAGACCGGGGCCCTCGTCGCGTGGCTCACCTACGCCGCGTTTCTCCACACGCGGATCTCGCGCGGCTGGAAGGGCCGCAGTTCGGCGTACTTTGCGATACTCGGATTCCTGCTCGTGATCTTTACGTATCTCGGTGTGAGCTATCTGCTGCCGGGGCTTCACAGCTACGCGTAGAGAGCACCGGATAGAAATGAAGAGGCCGTCCGAATGGGCGGCCTCTTATTCATTTGGCCGGTCGATCGCTTGATCGTCCTTTCAAGGACTACCGCAAACCTTCGAACGAAGCAAAAGCGAATCCGCACGAAGAAGCCTGCCGGAGGCGAGCCGCCGCTATGAATCTACACTCTATTCGACCGTTACGCGTGCGACCTCGGCGATGGGAAAGCGGTATATCCGGCCGTCCTTCGAGACGATCGTGAGGCTGCCGTGGTCGACGGTGAAACGCAGCACCTCGGTCATCGGCCGCTCGACGCGCCGGCCGTCCTTAAAAACTACGACCAGTCTGACGTCGGCAAGCGGATCGGCCGGGACGTCCTTTTCTTTCGCTTTGCTGGGACTCTCCGATCTCGTATTCTCGGCTCGCGTCTCCGACTTTTCCGCGGGCGGAGCTCCGACCGGCGGCGATGACGAACGGCGGGGCGGATTGGCCCGCGCCGGGCTGCGCGGCGGGCGGACCGCAGCATTCGGCGTCGTCGAGCTCGGCGGCGGAGCTTCAGCGGGCGCGGATGTTGGCCGTTCGCCGGACGTCGTCGTCTCGCTCGCACGATCGCGACGCGGCGGCGCGGTGGGCCCCGGCGTATTCGACGACGCCGTCTCTGTCGGCGTAGGCGTCGGGCGCGGGCGGCGTTCGATGATGGTACCGACCGAATTGACGCGGATGCCCGAGTCGTTATCTGTCTTGACCTCGGGCAGTTTCGGCTCCTGCGGAGCAGGCTGCGACGACGCGACAAAGCTGCCCGCGAATTTGATCCTGAATGTCGCAGGATCGTCATTGGGCGTGCGTCCCTCGATCCTCAATATCACACGCTCGGGCTTGCGAAAATAGACGACGCGTCCGGTCTCGCCGTCCTCCACGTCGGCAAACATCACCATTCGCGTCAGCAGCCGCAGGCCGTCTGCCGTAAAGAGATCGATATTGCCGTTGAGATTCTTGGTCGCGACGTTGACAAAGAGATCGCCCTGGGCCGCGTCGAATGTGAAGTAGTAGCTCGTCGTTCGCGGGTCGCCTATGTCTCGGGCCCTGATCGAGCCCGCGATCTCGCTCGTCGTGATCGGCGTCGGGAACTCGATGCTCGTCGACTGTGCGGACGCGAAACCGGTCAGCACTGCGGCGGCGATCAGGGCAAAGACCGCCTGCCCGAGCGAACGGGGACGGACGCGCGGCGCCCGTTCAATCAAGTTCCTTTCGCAGGTGTACGAGTCGTGAGGTTTCTTCATAACCAAGCCGGAGATGCGCTTCGATGCTGACGGAGTTGTCGATCTCGGCGTCCGAAGCCATTTCCGCGCAGCCGTTCATACGGGCCCACTCTTCGGCCGCGGCGACCAGCCCGCGACCGATCCCGCGCCGCCGGTACTCGGGGGCGACGAACCAACCTTCGAGATAACCGACGTGATCGCTGTCGCAGTCTTCGACAAAGGGTCTGATGCTCGCCTCTAGAAAGCCCGCAAGACGGCCTTCGCCGAGGTCGGCCACCAGCACGAGCTGCGAGTTTCCGTGCTCGAGGATGTCGAGCATCTCGGATTTGTGATCGTGTTCGCTGGTGTTGTCCCAGAGCTGGCCTCTCAGTCGAAACCACTCTTCGATATCATCTTCGCTAAGCGGACGGATGACTATTTGCGGGCCGGTCATTTGAGACCTGATTGTAACAGCGGGCAAATATCGCGGCAATCGAAAAGGCCGGCGAAAGAGCCGGCCTTCGGTCAAGGATCGCAGAGCTCGGTCACGCGCCGGCCTTAGCGGCCGAGGCCGAGTCTTTCTGCAGTATCTCGATCGCCTTCTTGAGCTGCACGTCCTCGGCGGCCGGCTTCTTGGTCTCGAGCTTGACCGGGGGCGTCGCCGACGGCTGCGGCTCCTGCGATTGTTCCTTCTGGCGGTCGATGAGCTCTTCGACCTCGATCGGCTCCGGCGTGTCCGGACGCTTGACCTCGACCGACGGCTTCACGCCCATCGACGCCCGATCGTCGCCGAGAAAAGGCGTACCGTTCGGCGAGGCCCATTTTGCGGTCGTCAGAAGCAGGCCGTCGCCGCCGCGCAGGGTAAAGAGCTTTTGTTCGGTGCCGGCGCCGAAGCTCCGCTCGCCGACGACCTCGCCGCGCTTGCGGTCGAGCACGGCAGCAGCGACGACTTCGCCCGGACCGGCGGTGCCGAGATCGATCAGCACAGCAAGACCGCCGTCAAAGACGTGCTTTGCCGGGTCGGCGGCAAAAGACTTGCTCTCCTTGCCGACGATCTTTGCAAGCTCGCCGTCTCGGATAAAAAGATTTGCCACGGCGACGGCCTCGCTGATCGGCCCGGTCGCCACGCCGCGCAGATCGAGGACGATCTTCTTGGCGCCCTGCTTGGTGAGATTCTGCAAGTGCGTTCGGATGTCGTTGGCTTCGCCGGTCTCGAGGCTGTACACCTTGATCACGCCGACGCTGCCGGCTTCGATACGCGAATCGACGGGCGGCGTCTTATACGTTCCTCTCGTGACCTTGATGACCTGCGGCTTCTCGCCCGGCCGCAGTACGCGGAGGCTGACCTGCGTTCCCGGCTCGCCGAAGATCAGTGCTTTAGAATCGAATAGCGAGATGTCTCTCGTGGCCCTGCCGTCGATGTACTCGATCACGTCGCCGGCCCTGATGCCGGCGGTGTCCGCCGGCGAGCCCTTGACGACCGAGACGACGTAAAGGTACGCCGACACCTCGCCAAACTCGGCGCCGATGCCGGCCTTTGTATTGAATTTCCCGGCCTGATAATCCTTGACCTGCTCGGCCGTCAGATACGACGAGTACGGGTCGAGCCCGCCGGCGAGACCGCGGAGCGCGCCGAGACGGACCTTTTCCATATTCGGGTCGTCGACGTAATCGTTCTGGATGTGCTGCAGGACCGACTCAAAGATCCGGAGCTGCGCTCCGGCGTCGTTGATCGGCTGCTGCGCCTGTGTGCTGAGGATCGCGCCGACCCACGGCATCGAGCCAACGAGCGCGTAGATCGCCAGCGCTCCGGAGATGACAAGGATCCAGGCTTTACCGCGGAATGACATATAATACCTCGACGAAATGTTCAGGGCTTTGGGCCTTTCAGCCTCCAATTATCTGTTAACGCAACCTGCCGTGCAAGAAAGTGTCCAGACAATTCCGACATCCTCGCTCCGCGGCCGCCGCATCGTCGCGATCGACCCCGGGACCCGCCGCTGCGGCGCTGCCGTATCGGACGAGCTGCACGTCACGATCCGGCGTCTGCCTTTCATCGAACGAACGAGCTGGAAGCGCCTGCTCACGGCCGTTGCGGGACTTGTCGAGGAGTTCGATGCGGCGGCTCTCGTCATCGGTTTGCCGCTTAACACCGACGGCAGCGAAAGCGAGATGTCGGCCCACGCCCGCGATCTTGCCCGCAAATTCACGCTCTCGCTCAAAATTCCCGTTTACCTGCAGGACGAGCGCGTCACGAGCTACGAGGCGCGCGGCCGGCTCTGGGAAAGCGGGCTCTCACCGGAAAAGGCGCGCAAGATGGTCGATAGCGAGGCAGCGGCGATCATACTCGCCGACTTTTTAGATCGAATCTCCGTCAGGTAGCGACGCACGTCACGGAGCGTATCTTACGACCGACACCGCGGCGGCCTCGACCGCTTTTTCGCCGAAGGGAAAGTTCGTCGGAGCCCCCGTTCGCCACGCGTCAAACTGATCTTTGTAATGCGCCGAGCGCGGGTCGCCGCTCTGACCGAGCGGGATCACGTGCCGCGTCGCGTCCCAGTTGCCGGGCGATGCGATCAGACGCATCGACACGTACGAAGCCACATTCGGCGTCTGCGCGCTGCCGTCAAGCGGCACCGCCGGTGACGCAAACTGCCCGCCGATCAGCGGGGCGACCGCGAGCGGATGCGGAAACCTCGACCGGCTCACCAGACCCCAAGTCCATTTGGACTCGTCCGGGCCGAACCGCTTTGGGTCGGCGAGAGCAGTACGAGATTCGGAGTCGCACGCTCTCATCAGATCTGCGTACGAAGCGAATTGTGACGGCAGCCAGCGGGCCGACTGCTCGCGAACGATCCGATCGAGCAAACGCTCGCGAATGACATTCGCCGGTGCGGGCCTATTCTCCGCCGCGATCTTTTCGGCGAGGCAGCCGCGGATCTCGTTGACTATCAGAGCGGCCCGCGAGCCGGCGGTCATCCGGCCGTCCCAGCTTCTGAGGTCGGCCAGCGTCTTGTCGGACGCGGCGCCGAGCCTGACGATCTCTTTAGCAAGATTCGCCAGCGGGATGTTATAGACGTCGAGCTGCACGTCGCGAACGTCGTCCATCGTCAGCTTGTTTCGTCCGTTAAGGAGATCGAAGATACGACGAGCACGCCACGGCGGTGCGGCGTCGCGATTCATCTGCGTGTATCTGTACGACGTGCCGACGATGCGCTGATTGGCGGTGACGATCAGGCCGCTCGGCGGGTCGTAGAGATTGGGCAGCTCGTCGAACGGGATATGGCCGATCCAATCGCCGGCATCGGTCGAGCCGTCATACGGCAGCGCTCCGTCACCCGTGCGGCGGATCGGAATGCGGCCGGCGGCGTACCAGCCGATGTGACCCTTGATGTCGGCGTAAACGAAATTCTGCGTCGCCCCGCCATACGTTCGAAGCGCCGATCTAAAGTCATCCCAATTCGCGGCGCGGTTGAGTCTGAAAAATGCCTCGAGGTCGACGTTCCTTGGGTCGAGGGCCGTCCATCTGAGCGCGTAGCGCTTTGAGTTCTGTTCGAGAATGACAGGCCCGTTTCGCGTCTCGACGACTTGAAACTCCTCGGCGGTAGTATCCGGTTTGAGAGCGCTCGCTCTTATCTTGATCGTCTCGGTCCGCCGGACCGGCTCGCTCCAGCCCGATCCGGTCTTGTATCTTCCCTGCTCGTCAAAAGTCTCCTCGTACAGGTCCTGCACGTCCGGCCCGACATTCGTCGCTCCCCACGCGATCGAATCGTTGTGTCCGAGCACGACGCCCGGAGCTCCGGGCAGCGTCACGCCGGCGACATGCAGCCCCGGCGCCCGCAGCTCGACCATATACCAGATGCCCGGCGCCGCCGGCTGAAGGTGCGGGTCGTTGGCGAGCATGGCCCTGCCGTCGGCGGTGCGCTTGCCTGAGATGACCCAATTGTTGCTCGCGGCGAGTTCTTCGGCGTAGAGCCCGACGAGCTCGAGCGAGCGTTGTCGGACCGCCATTTCACGGTCTGCCGCATCGATGAGGCCGTTTGCGAGAGCGACCGGGCTCCGGCCCGGGCTCTTGCCCCGGTCGGTCGTGTCCTTGCCAAAGAGCACGACGTCGTACGGCGTGACGGCCGATGTTAGTTCGGCAGCCTTCTCGGCCGGCAGGCCCTGCAGCGACGCGCGCGTCAGATCGTTTCGCCATGTCGTGCTGAGCGCGTCCGCGAGTATCTTGCCGATAACGATCGTATCGGTCGCCGCCCAAGGGCGCGGCTTGTATTGGAGGATCTTGAATTCGACCGGCAGCGTCTCGTCCGTCAGCGATGCGATGTACGCGTTGACGCCGCGGGCGTAGCTGTCCAGCGCTTCGCGAAGCTCGGGCGACAGATGCTGGAGCGACGCTTCGGCGACCTTTGCGAAGTTGAATCTCCGCCAGCGCTTGTCCTCCTCGAGCGTCGCGCGGCCAAACAGCTCCGCGGTCTCACCGCGGGCCAAACGCCGCAAGAGGTCCATCTGCCACAGACGGTCGCTCGCCGTCACGTAGCCCTGCATAAAGTAAACGTCGCGATCATTCGCCGCCGTGATGTAGGGAATGCCGCGCTGATCTCGACGGACGGCAGCGGGCGCCGCGAGGCCGGGCAGTTTGACTGCGTCGCCGGTCGGCTGCGAGCGAGCCGACATCGACAAGGCTGATACGACGCTCAAAAGAGCGATGCTCAATATCGATCTACGCATATTTGTTTTCTGGTTTTGTGCAGAGCCTGAAGGGTCTGCGTTCGACTACAGGTCAGAGACTATCAGCCGACGCTCGCACATTTCTTCCATCGCGTACCGCAGACCTTCACGGCCGAAGCCCGAGCCCTTGACGCCGCCGTACGGCATATTGTCGACGCGAAACGTCGGAATGTCGTTGATTATCACGCCGCCGAACTCGAGCTCGCGTGCCGCGAGGTTAGCATTGGCGATGTCGCTTGTAAAAACGCCGGCCTGCAGACCGTATCGCGAATTGTTGGCCTCGCGGAGCGCGTCGGCAAATGTTTCGAACGGCTCGACGACCGCCACCGGCGCAAAGACCTCTTCGCTGACGACGCGCATCTCGCTGTGCGTCCCGGTCAAAACGGTCGGCTCGAGGAATGAGCCGCTCCGTTCGCCGCCGCACATCACGCGGGCACCGTTGTCGGCCGCTTCCTTGATCCAAGATCCGGCACGTTGGGCGGCGGCCTCGTCGATCATCGACGAGATCTGCGTGGACTCGTCGAGCGGATCGCCGGATCTCAGCCTGCGAGCGCCGTCGACAAATCGCTCGGTCCAGTCGTCAAAGAGCGATCCGTCAACATAGATCCGCTGCACCGAGATGCAGACCTGGCCGGAGTACGCAAAGGCGCCGGTCACGCATTTTGAGACCGATGCCTCGACATCCGCGCTCCGGTCGACGATCACCGGAGCGTTGCCGCCGAGCTCGAGCGCGACGGCCTTGGCCGACGCGGCCTTTTTAAGTTTCCACCCGACCTCGGCGCTGCCCGTGAACGAGATCATCGCGACGCGTTCGTCATCGATCACGCGCTCGATCAGCTCGACCGGCATCGGCACGACCTGCAGCGCCGCGGGCGGCAGACCAGACTCGAGAAATACCTCGCCCAGCAGAAGCGCCGTAAGCGGCGTGCGCGGGCTCGGCTTGATGACGATCGCGTTGCCCGAGGCAAGCGCCGGGGCGACCTTGTGTGCGACGAGATTGAGCGGAAAGTTGAATGGCGTGATGCCGTAGATGACCCCTCGCGGCACCCATTCGGTGCGGCCCGTGCGCCCGCGGCCGCCGGGCTGGGTGTCGATGGCGACGACCTCGCCGACAAAGCGTTCGGCCTCGCCGGCGGCATATTCGAATGTCGCGATCGCGCGTTCGGTCTCGCCGCGGGCGAGCTTGATCGGCTTGGCCGACTCGAGCGCGATCGTGCGGGCAAATACTTCCTTGCGGCTCTCGACGCCGTCGGCGATGCGTCGCAGACCGCGGGCGATCTGAAACCGCGCGAGGCCGCGCATCGCACGAGCCGCCTTATGGGCGGCGGCAAGCGCCGCCTCGAGCTCGTCCGCACCCGCCGATGCGACCGTCGCGAGCCGCTCACCCGAGTACGGCGAACGCACATCGATGTCGCCCGCGCCGTCGCGCCAATCTCCGTCGATGAGTATGCGCTTGACCGTCATAACCTATCGCCTATCATTATGAGCATACGTCAAGGTCACCCCACTAACGAAGACGGTCAAAGGACATCGACTCTATGAAACTAATAACGGTCATTGCATTTGTCACTCTGTGCTCGCTTCTCTGGGCGTGCGGAAACGCGGCCACGACGCCGAATACGGCCAATTCTGCTCAGGCCAACGCCAACACGGCCGCCTCGACGCCGGCCCCGGCCGCCTCGCCGGCCGACGAGCTTGCGGCGGGCCGCAAGCTTTACAAGATAAACTGCGCCAATTGCCATCGCGACGACGGCACCGGCGGCAGGGTCACGATCGAGGGCAAGACGCTCAATCCCGACAACCTCACCGACGAAAAGCGCAAAAAGCTGACCGACGAAAAGATCCTCGCCGTCATTCACGAGGGCATCGAGGACGAAGGCATGCCGGCCTACAAGGACCGCCTCACCGAGGCCGAGATCCGCGAGATCCTTCGCTACGTCCGCACGGAGCTGCAAAAGCAGCCGGCGGCGAATGCAAACTCCAGGTGACCGACGCCTGTTTGCAATCGACTAACCTGAAACTTAAAATCAAACCGACGCGCACCCTTAGCTCAGTTGAATAGAGCGTCTGACTTCGGATCAGAAGGTCGCAGGTTTGAGTCCTGCAGGGTGTACCAATATTTACAACGGAATAAGGCGGCCCCGCGGCCGCCTTTAGCATTGAGACACCTGATTAGACACCGGCGAGGTTCGTTAGTCGACGATCTCCGGCCATTCGATATCCTGCAGGTCGACGCCGGACACCGCGGCCGGCTCATCGTCGAAGATGAAAGTTGTTTCCGGGTCGACCGGATCCATTTCGATCTTGCCGAGTACGTAAGCCCGCGCCGCGAATGTGTGAAAGTTGCGATGCGGCATACTGATGACGGCGCGATGCCCATGCCATCCCTCGACGGTGGGCCACTTCTCGAATGCACACTGCTTGACCATTTCGGCCGCGTCGGCAATGGACAGCGCCGGCACGAGTGCGGCGAGCTGCTCGACGTAAATGCCGCCGTCGGCGGCTGCGGAATGCTCGGCTGAGAAGGCCATCATGGCCACACTGTAGAGGCGAATTGTTTCTTCCGACATAGCCCTATCTAAACCCCATCTTTCGACCGAGGCGGCTGCCGATCGATGCGTCTCGGGCAATGTCGCGTTCGACCTGCTGGCCGACCGCTCCGGGGCGCTGTCGCATTCCCGCGACAAGAACTTCGCCCGGCCGCATGTTCTCCAGCTTGTCGAGTCGATCGTTGAGTCGCTCTAGGGCCCGGACGGTCATCGCCGGCACCGGATCGCGTCGAGAGATATAGGCGTCCTGCGTAACTCGCGAATAAGGTCGCTCGGGTTCGCGATCGCGTGAGCTCGAGCCGGATTGACTGCCGCTGTTTCCGCGGCCGCCTGACCCGCTACCCGGCGCAAAGCGTGCTCCGACCGCCAACCCAATACCTGCACCGCCGGCGATCGCCGCGGTCGTTATGTACATCTTTGCCGCGGCGGTATGCGCTCCCGCAGCCGCTCCGTGCAGCGCCGCTCCAGCAGCGTCGCCAACAGCCGCCGAAGCGAGAGCCAGCGCTGTTTCCTTCGCGGCTTCGGCATACTCGAACACCGCCTTGAACGCCGCCTGGGTTGCGACGGACATAGCGATGCTCGCCAGCATCGACAGAGCGGCCTTGGCCGAGAAGTCCCCGGTCACGATCCAAGCGACGGCAAGCTGAGCGAGGCTATCGACCATCTGGCCGATCGCCCGACCTGCGAAGTCGGAGATATCGGCGTAGATGTCCTTGATGTACTGACCTTGCTCTTTCATCACGCCGATCTTTTCCGGATCGAAGACAGACACGAGGTCAACACCCATTCCTGCCGCGATTCCTCCGCCCAGAGTTCCCTTGGCGGTCACCATGCCGCCTTCCATCTTCATCTGCCGGGCCCGGGCACGCTCTTGAGCCTGGCGCTCGAATTCGGCGTCTTCGAGCTCCTGGATCCTGATGAGATTTTTGATATGTTCCGACCAGTTCTTTTTGCGTTGGTCGTGAAGGGCCTTCTCCGATCGCTTTTGCTCGGCGTCGGTTCGTATCTTTTCGCGTTGGATCTCGATCGTCTTCAACTCGATCTGTTGCCAGGTCGCTTCTTTGTCGGCCCTCTTCGTCTGCTGATCGTAGAGCTCCTCGAGGGCGCGTTTCTCATTCTCGAGCAGCTGGATCTTCAGGTCCGCGATCTCCTTGGCCTTTGCAAGGGCTCCGTCCTGGTCCCCGGCAGCTTCCAGATAATCCTGCTCGATCTGCGCCTGGTCGATCTGGTATTGGATCGTCTCGCTAAAGATCTGTCGTTTTCGGTCCTGGTTCGTCTTAAAGATGTCGAGCTCCTTCTGCTGATCGTCCTCGAACTGCCGTAAATAGCGATCGTATTCCGCGCCCCAGTCGTCTTTCGGGATATTCCCTTCCTTCCCGCCAAAGAACTTCGCCAATGCCGCGGGCCGATGCTCCTTGAGCATGCGCATGACGCCGGAAAGCGCCGACGTGCCGAAAGCGTCTTTTGCCGTGATCGACGCTTCCGGGCTGCCGCCGATCACCGTTCGGTAAAGAGTCAGCAGATCAGCTCCCGCGGTCGACCTTCCGGCCTTGGCAAACCGGTCTTGGAAAAATTTGACGACCGGACCCGTGATCTGCTCCTCGAACGACTGCCCGGGCTTTACGCCGTAAGCCGCTCGCTCGGACGGGCCGAACTGGATCAGGCCCTGGTACTTGTTCCCGGCGCCGCCGCGGATGCTCGGGCTGAAGGTGCCTGCCGTTTCGAAAGAGATAAGTGTCGCGAGATCCAGCGGCGAGATTCCGAGCTGCCTTGCGGAGTCAACGAGGGCCTTGCCGGCCGGGCTGAGTTTGAAGACGTCCTTCACCGACTTGCCCGGAGCGGAGCCGCTGCCTGTGTTTTCGTTGCCTGGATCTCCCGGTTTCTTGCGGTACCGCATCAGGGCTGTGTCCTCGGGACGAAGCTCGCGTCCGGGCGCGTAGCCCTGCGGCAGCATTGATGTGCCAGTGTAGTCACCGCTAAGAGCGCCGTAGACTCCCTGCTTAATGACGCCCCAAAATGTCGGATGGTCAGCAAGCCATCGATTGACCTGCTCCATTTCGCTGACGGTACGCTGCATAGCCCCGGCGAATGTCTCGCCCCAGCTGCGGATCTCGCCCTTATTGGTCGCGAGCCAATTGCTCATGTCCTTTGCCATGTCGGTAAAAACCGGCATCAGCTCGTACCCGATGGCTCGCCCCGCCGCTCCGATCTGCATCCGGAGCTCGTCCATCTGATCGCCGAAGTCATCCGCGGCCTGGGCGTCTTTGTCCGAGAGCGTGACTCCGAGCTCTTTGGCTTTCGCGATAAGACCGGGCAGGTCGCCGTCGAATTGCTTAATGAAGGGCAGCAGGTCCGCTCCCGACTTTCCAAATGCCTTTTGCGCGAGCGTGATCTGCTCGACGCCCGGCTTGGCGTCGACGATCCGCTTGAACACCTTGCCTAGAGCACCGTCGAGGTCGTCGATCGCTTCCTTTGGGGCGATGCCGAATTCTTTAAGGTGAGCAGCCGCTTCCTTCGAACCGTCGGCCGCGGCGCCGACGGTCTTGGAGAACTTCGCGACCGCGCCGCTGATCCGTTCGAGCGAGCTGCCGCTCTGCTTGGCCGCGAGGTCCATCGCCGAAAGGGTCTCGGCATGAAGGCCCGTCTTGTCCGACGCGTCCTTGATCGCCGAGCCGAATTCCGACGCCTGCTTGGCCAAGCCGAACAAAGCGGCCCCAGCGGTCGCGGCGATGCCGGCAACGGCCGAGATCGCGGCGCCGGCTGCAGCTGCTGGTCCAGCAATCGCGGAGAATGTGCCGGCCCCGGCGGTGCCGATCTTGCCGAGAATGCCGTCTAGCTTCCGGAGCTCGGACGTCGCCTGCCGGCTGTCCGCGTCGATCTTGAATGTCAGCTTGTAATCGGTGTTCGGCATTCTGACTTAGCGGCGCCCCGTTTTACCGAGCGCTTTCTCATCGAGCCTTCGCTGGCCCTTGTTGATCCCGAAAACGTAAATCACCGCGCGGTTGAACCAGTACTGGTCCCAGCTCTCTACCTCTTCCGGTGAGCGGCCGAAATGCTCGGCGAGGAGCAGGATCTCGTAGCCTTCGGGTGGCTGTGCCTTGTCGACCTTTCGCCCGTCGTGCTCGACCCACGCGGCGACCTGGTCGACAGTTACTTTCCCTCGAGGTCCTCGTTGATCGCTCGCTGGATCGCTGTCAGATTGCGGATCGAGATCTCCTCGAGCGCCGCCACGGTGATCTTGATCGGCTTGCCTTTGTCGTCGGAAAGATCCGGCAGTGATTCGAGCCGGCGGGCAAGGACGTCGGAGAGCATCATCGGATTGTCCGGCTGCTCTTCCTGGCGCGTCTGGACCTCGCGGCGGTGATCGTGCAGGTCCTTGATCGTCGGGCTGTAGTACCGGACGCGAATGTCAACGGACTTGGTCTCGCCGTTATCGCTGTACTCAAACGGAGCCGTCGTCTCGCGGACGACTCGCTGTGAAGCTTTGATCTTTAGCATTGCTAGGGTGTCCTTCCAGGGTGTTGATAAAGTTGAACGGGCCGCTCACCCTTACGCGGCCCG
Organism: Pyrinomonadaceae bacterium; assembly: GCA_046313635.1. Lineage (GTDB taxonomy): Bacteria > Acidobacteriota > Blastocatellia > Pyrinomonadales > Pyrinomonadaceae > OLB17. The sequence goes on from JBKBYA010000005.1 coordinate 18,238, forward strand.
TGCCGGCGACGGACGTCCCCAGGAAGCCACGATGAAGAGGCTATTAGGACGTCCGCCGGCGTGACGATTAGGACGATGCGGTGATCAGACCGACGATCGGGCCGGCTGCCGACGTGTCGCCGACACCGTACGCGCAGTTGATGTCGAATCGTGACGTCGCGCGGAGCAGCAGGGCGTCCTTCTTGAAGTAGGTCGAATCGTCGATCGCGATCGTGATCCTGCGCCGATCGCCGAGGCGGGCCCCGAGCGTCAGGTCGCCGAACAACGCGCAGACCTGGCTATTGGCCTCTGTTGTGGGAAGGACCTGCGAGAAGACGACCGGGTAGCCGAGGAACTTCTGATTACGTGCGTCCTCTACTTCCGAGGCGGTACTATTCGCGTTTGTGAGCAGCAGCTTGACCATCACGTTCCAGTAGAACCGGCGGCTGACGTACCATTTGGCCGCGCCGGTGTCGGCGTACTCTGGCAGCCGTCCCACCACGCCCTCGAAATCGGCGAGCGTAAGCTCGCTGTACGCATTGCCGGATCCGACCTGCAGACCGGCGATGTTTGCCGGATTGGCGTCGATGCTCTTCAACGCTTCACGTAAACCGGTGATGCCGCCAAAGGCCGACGTCGCGTCACCATTAAAACCGCAGAGATCTTCCTTCTTGGCGAAGGCGCGGGCGCACTGCTCGGCCAGAAGGTCGCCGATCGAGACGGCGGAATCCTCGTTTACCTCGCTCGAGAACGGGACAAGCACCATGTGCTTTTTTGCCGTCAGGCTGATCATCCCGATATCGAGATCGCTCTCGGATCCTTCCTGCATCTCGGCGACGAACTGTGAGTTGAGCTCGCCGGCGATGGCCGGGTCGCTTCGGGTTTCGCTTGCCATGGGAATGACCCGGGCATTCTGACGGAATACGCCGTACCGCTCGACAAGGTCAACGAGATCGTTGCCGAATTCTTCAGGCACAAGGAAGCCACCCTTCTCGTTCACGCTTTCAACCTGCGCACGCGAAAGCATGAGACCGTTCTGGACGCACCAGGCACGGGCCGCCATATTGCCGAGCGGACCGCCGAGCAGCCATTGGCCGAAACGGTACGCTCGGCGTTCAGCGTCGGGACCTTCGAAACTCCGGACCTTACCGTGCCGCGGTATGCTGTGCGCCGGCTCGTAAATCCCTCCCTGGCGAAACGCTTCCTCTTCCGCGGACAAACGGGGCATGGCGGCCGGCGGCCTGCCGGCGTCCCTGGAACGCAGCGCGGCAAAAAATCCGTCTTTCGACGGCTCGACGCCGGCACCGACAGCTCGCAGCAAATAGTCCGATGCGAACGCTGATTCGTTCAGCACCTGCCCCCACTGGCGGACTTCGTCGGCAGCTGCCAGATCGCCGGTTAGTTCGGTTACGTTGTTATTCTCTTTTGACATTCTTTCTCCTTCCTTTGAGCGTCCGACGCCGACGGCGATATCGGCGGGCACGCTGACGATTGATATTTCGAACGGCTCCCATGCGTCCGAGCGATACGTCGGAAGTTCGCCCTTGCTCTCATCGATGAGCTCGAGATTATGGATCAGGAATCCCACGCTGACATTTTTTCGGATGCCGTTCTTGACGTCGCGAAAGATCTCTTCGCCGCGCGTCGAGTCGCTGAAGCGCACCGTCGCCCGGGCGAAGCCGTCTCGGCCGACAGAGTGGCTCTCGACGACTCCAACCTGGTCGCGACGGTCGTGCTCGACGAGAAGCGGCGCTCCCGATCGCAGCCGTTCGTCGCGCATGGCTCCGGGCTTCATCGACAGCTCCAATTTCCCGAACCAATGCTCGATCGGTTTGTTAGACGCAAAAGCAAGATCGACGGTCCTTTTCGACTCGTCGATCGCTCCGCGGCTGATCGCGAATGTCCGATGAATCGGCGATTGTCGGAGTTTTTGAAGAATTTCGGACTTGGTAGCCATAGCGAATGCTAGTTTGCCGGAGTGTTTTCGAGGTTTTGAACCGGCTCACCAAAACCTTCGGCGGTCGACCTGGTAACTACTGTGTAAAGCCTATACGGCCGCCCACCCTGCCGGCCGGCAGCCGGCACGCGTCGCTCTGCAACAAAACCGCCCGTGACGAGTTCGCCGAGCAGTTCGCGAAGATCCCAGCCTGTGAAATCGAGATATTCCTGCAACTCGTCGAAGCGTTGATAACCGTTGACGATCGCATTTAGTACCATTTGCATTTTCTGAGGCTTCAACGCACCGTAAGCGACCTTCAGCCGATTTCCCGCCACGCGCAGGATCTTCCGGGCTGGATCGCCTGTAGGGAATCGATCAGCTATCCGATCGAGCTCGCGGACTGCCCGCAAGGCCTCAGCCCGTAGATCGTCGAATTCGCTTGATGATGAATTAGCGTTTTTCACAAACGTTACTGACTAAATGAGGAGTCGCGAGATACCTCCGGCTTCGGCCCCCTAGAAAGAACCTACGAAATCCGTTACTCGTAATAGCCCTGCCCTTGAAGCGTTGCGACGTTCGGATCCCAATCTCCCGAAAACGTGAGGTGCCTGATGATCAGCCGGCTGTGGAAACACCTCTGACAGATCTGGTGAATGTGCCTTATGACCACGGGCTCGGTCTGGAAAAGGCTGTTGAACAGCAGCTTTTTCGGCAGCTCGGTCTTGAAGCCGCAACAGCGTGTGACTCCGAAGCTCAGATCTCTTATCACCCGTCTGGTCGCTTTGGTGCCCGCTCCCGGCTCATTTGACGGCCTTACTCGCCGCAGCCCAAATAGAGCCCGATAGTTCGCGAGCGCGACCCGACGATGAAAGCAGCTCGGGCAAAGGCCGCCGATGTCGCGAAGGGTCTTAACCTTCTCGCGCGTCGTGTCGCCGCCAAACTGCATCGCAGGCGGAATGACGGAATTGAAGCCGCAGTGATTGTTGACCTCTGCCGCCAGTTCGGCGGCCGACGCTTCGATGTCTTTGAGTTTGTCCGGCATGATCAAAACTCCATCAGTTTGTCCCAGTCGACCTGGTTAAGCTCGTCCTCCTGCAAATTGGCGAGCATCGGGTCACGCGGCTTATCCCGAGGACCGAGGCCTGCGGCTTTCCGCATCATGTTTTCGTAGTTGAATGCCGTTCGCCGGCTGATCTCTTCAATGCTCGTAAGCAGCGTGTCGGGTTCGGCGCCGTTCTTCTCGAGAAAGAGCGTGAGCATGAACATCACAACGACCTGAGACGCGCGGATCTCGGCGAGCTGCTCGAATATGAGTTCTTGGTATTTGTCAGACATGATCAATTCACTGGATTGCAGTCGGGACAGGGATCGAAACCGAGCGGGCGCCGGCGATAGATCTGGCCGCTGCCGTTACAGCGATCACACTTGACCGCCGCGGCGCCGCCCGAGCGGAGCGAGGGTGTCTGGTTAGCTGTTTGGTTTAGTGTCTGGTCTACGGGCTGGTTATTCCTTATATGCTCACTATCAGAATTGATAGTTGAACTATCAGCGGTGATAGTGGGGCTATCAGAATTGATAGTTGAACTATCATTTTGGACTTCCGTTTTTAGCATACGAACGACCCAATCACTATCAGATTTGATAGTTTCAAAACCCCGCACCGGCACCAAAAAGTTGTTATCCAACTCGACGACCCACTCCTTGTCAAGCAGCTCGCGCCGGGCCCGAAAATACGTCGGTTCGGTGAGCCCGTCCATACGCGCTTCGGCCTTGCCGAACGAGACCCAGTAGCCACCGGTCTTCTTGCTTCGCATCGAGCAGATCACGCAGTAAAGACGGAACGCAGCCGGCGATAATTCACCGCTGGTCTTGATGGCATTGTCGGGAACAAACGCCATTAAGCGATCGGCCTCCTGCATTGACATTCGGTGTAGAATGGGTGCATACGTGACGCCGGCTGCTCCGGCGAACGCGGATCAGGATCTCGACTCGCGGCCGCTTGACAGTGCTCGGCTAAGGGTCGAGATCTTTAGTTTTTGGCTGCGGCCTTCGCGTTGACGACATTGCGCTGTAGAAAGGCGTCTATGTCGACTTGCTTGAACAAGACGGTTCGGCCGAGCCGGATGTAAGTGATCTCGCCGGCCTTCATTCGCTCGTAAAGCCAGACGCGCGACTTTCTCAAAAGCCCGCAAACCTGTTTGATCGTTAAAAGCTCTTCTTGACTCATACTTGTGATTTGCTCTCCAGCGTCAGTTTCCTCAAACTTCGTGACAATTGAATTCGAGGGGGCCACAATTAACGCCCTTTCATTCAGTGTCGGTATTCTTGGCGGGAATTTTGTTCGTGGGGGGAAAAAACAGTTAAGGAAGCAACGCAACCAACAAATGGCATAAGCAGCTATAAATAAAGGCTTTACTCGACGCTTGGCGGGAATTGCTTGCCGCTCGCCATGCCCAGGGCTGACGGGTTAGATTGGGAATAATTTGCGGGGGGCACAATTGCAAAAGGCCTGTATTTACGGGCTTTCGGCAGGTCTCGGGCGGATCTTGCCAGGGTCGAATTTAAATTTCTGGGGGGAAAAAAGAAAAGCCCGTATTTACGGGCTTTCAAGCGAAAATAACGGCTAAAAAGAGGCTTATTTAATCTTCCCAAATAATTAATTCGCCCGGTAGGATCGCTCCAGGCCTATAACCACACCGGTCACGTCGCCTTGACCGACGGACCTTCTCTCAGCCAGGACTTCATAATCGACGACTACCAAAGCCGTCTCGGCGATCGTCTCGTTGGCCTTGGACCTCGAGCAGATGAGTAGGTCGCCTTTTCGAAGCCCAAAGGCCGTGGAGTCCTTCGCAACTTCGACAGCAAACGCATCTTCGGCCTTCACGCCCTCAGGAAGATGGATAGTGCGCCCCTCGCCCGCCGGCTGCCTGCCGACCACGAACTCCTGAAAGTCGATCACGTTATCGGCCTTCATGTTGTCACGTTTTTTGTTCATCAGTTTATCGACTCCGTTTCTAAGATCCTTCCCCTTTCCTCGTTCGCCTCGTTGATCCTTGCCGCGACGCTCTGGACAATGTCGACGTCGGTCGCGACGTAATGCTTTACCGTTGTCTCGAGCCGGGCATGTCCAGCGATCTTGCCGGCAACCGCGAGCGGGACCTGTCGCAGATTCATCCGGGTGATCGCCGTCCGGCGCAGATCGTGAAAGCGAAGGTCCTGGACGCCGGCAAGCCTCTTGGTTGTGGACCAAGATCGCTTAAAGCCGGCGATCGAAAAGACGTCGCCCTTGCCACCGAACGACGGCAGCTGCCGCAGCTCGGCCGCGGCGCGGTCGCTGAGCGGCACCATACGCTCGCGCTCGGTCTTTGTGTGGCTCGAGACGACGCGGATCAGCCCACGGTCCAGGTCGATATCTTCCCAGCGGAGCTTCAAGATCTCACCCTTACGCATCGCCGAGTCCAGGGCGAGCAGAATGATGGCTTTGAGGTACGGGCTCTCGCGCGGGACGTCGTCGCCGTCCGATCGACGGTTGAACTTTTTTCTCTCGGCGAAGGTGATCAGCAGGGCCTCTTCGGCGTCGGTCAGTGTCCGCGACCGCTCGAGCTCGGCGCCGGCGTCAATCACCTTCGCGCCGGCGAAGATATCTTTCGTGACCCAGCCCTCGGCGAAGGCGAACTTCATGATCCGGCGCATCGTGGCGAGCTCGCGATTGATCGTCGACAGACTGATCGATATCGTCTCGTCGCGCTCCTTCCAATTCCCGCGCCTCGAGCCTCGATCGAACCGCCATTTCTTGTAAGCCTTGAGATCTGCAGCGGTGACCCGACCGATTCGCTTTTTGCCGAAGTACTCAACGAGCGTATTTATGAACCCGTGTGTCGTCTTAACCGACTTCACGCCGTCGACCTTGCGGCCGGCGAGAATGACGGCCTCTTTGTAGAACGTCGCCTTGCACTTCGTCGCTAGGTCCGCGAACGTCATCTTATCGCCGACGATCACGCTGCCCAGCGTCTGGCGGATCTTCGCCTCGAGCTCGGGCCTGGCGTCGACAGCGGCCTCACGCTTTTCGAAATAGCGCTCGACCCGCTTCGCCGCGTCGCTTTGTGGGTCGATGTACTCGAGCCGAAGCACCCATAGCTTCTTACGTGTTGAATTACTTCCGCCCCGCTTTCCGCGTTTGAAGATCCGGTGCTTGATTTCCATTTATCGCCGAGGCCTCCGGGTGTCTGATTTACTGCTCCGACCATCTGATCCTTCTCAGACACCTAAATTGACACCGCAGACACCTTAACACAACGGTTTCGAGTTGAACAAACTGTTTCGCGGCCGAACGTACCGAACGTTAATGTTTTCCGCACTAGAAATAGGACGAGGTAAGTTTTTATTGGTCGACAAAAGAGGCGGGCCGTCTGACTTCGGATCAGAAGGTCGCAGGTTTGAGTCCTGCAGGGTGTACCAGATCAAAAACGAACGGCCGGGCAGTGACGTCCGGTCGTTTTGCGTTTAGGCGGTCTCGTGTTCGACGCTTCGCGGCGCCATTTCGCTTCGCCGCTTGAATTCGAGCGTGCCGTCCTTAATGCGGCCGAATCGCAGCATCAGCAGATCTCGAACGTAGTTCTGATAGAGCCGCCAAGGCGGTTTTGAGCCCTGCGACGGGAGCTCGTCGAGCGCGCGCAGGACGTAGCCCGAATTAAAGTCGAGCACAGGCTCACGCCGTATCGTCGGGTCGTTGACACGCGGCGTGCAGATCTCGTATTTGCCGCGGTCCATTTCGGCGAGTATGCGGCAGACGTATTCGGAAGTGAGGTCGCACTTGAGCGTCCAAGACGCGTTGGTGTAGCCAAAGGCCTGCGCGAGATTGGGAACGTCGCTGTACATCATTCCCTTGTAAGCGAGTTTCTGCGAAAGATCGACCGCCCTGCCGTCGACGACTAGCGTGAGACCCTCGAGCAATTTGAGCCGAAGTCCCGTCGCGGTAACAACGACGTCGGCCGCGATCTCCGCTCCGGACTCGAGCACTATGCCGCCCGCGCGAAAGCGCTCGATATGGCCCGTCACGATCGACGCTCGGCCCATACGGATGGCTCCAAAGAGGTCCGCGTCGGGCACGAGACACAGCCGCTGGTCCCAGGGGTTGTACGGCGGCGAAAAGTCGGCCGGATCGACGCTCTCGCCGAGATGGCGCCGCACGCCGCGGGCGATAAGGCGCTTGACGATGTCGGGACGCTTTCGCGAGAGCTCGTAAAAGGCCATCCCGACCAGAACGTTCTTCCACCGCGTCAGCATGTATGCGGCACGCGAGGGCAAGACGCGGCGGAGCAGGTTTGCGATCTTGTCGTGCCGGGGCCGGGCGACGATGTAGGTCGGCGTGCGTTGGAGCATCGTGACGTGCCTTGCACTCTCGGCAAGCGCGGGCACAAGCGTGACGGCCGTGGCTCCGCTGCCGATGACGACGATGCGCTTGCCCGACGGGTCGAGGTCCGCGGGCCAGAACTGAGGATGGATGACCGGCCCGGCAAAGTCTGACATTCCCGGCCACTCCGGCGTGTAGCCGCTCTCGTATGCGTAATAGCCGGTGCAGAGGTATAGGAATTTGCAGCTGACGTCCTTGACGCCCTCGGGCGTATCGACCTCGAGCGTCCACGCCGCGTCGCTGCTCGACCACTCCGCTCGGCGTGCGCGGTGGCGGTAGAGTATGCGATCTTCGATCTTGTACTCCTCGGCCGTCTCGCGGATGTATCGAAGTATCGCAGGCCCGTCGGCGATCGCCTGCGCATCGCTCCACGGGCGAAAGCGATAGCCGAGCGTGTACATATCCGAATCCGAGCGAACGCCCGGATAGCGAAAGAGGTCCCAGGTCCCGCCCATCCGCTCGCGGCCCTCGAGGATCACAAAACTCTTTTCAGGACGCCGCTCGATCAGATGACATGCCGCGCCGATGCCGGAGAGGCCGGCGCCCACGATCACGACATCGACGCTGAGAGATCGGCCCGTCATCGGTCGCGGTATTCGTCGATCGATGCCGACGCGCGGCGCGGCACCCAGAAGTCGCGGCCGTCCGATCCGACCTTTGTCAGCCCGGCGTCGGACAATTCGCTCTCGGCCATCCCGAGATATGTGAAGTGCGGCAGGTCGGACGTGACGGTTTGAAACCAGCCGTGCGAGTTGAGTATCGCCCGCACCGCCGGGTCGTCAAATTCGCGCACGTCAAAGGCCAGCAGCGAAAGGTGCTGCGAGGCGCCCGGCGGTGCGACCGAGTAGATGATCGGTTTCGAAAGGTCTTTGGCAAAAAATATCCCCTGCCGTTCGAGCTCGAAGATCGGCTCGACCTGCTCGTGGGGCGAGAGCCTGCGGATGAGCTCGGCCTGCTCCGCCGAGAGACCGCCCTGCCGCGTCCAGTGGTCGAGGCCCGGCTCGACGCGGCTCTGCCAGAGCTCGACCGTCATATAGTAGCTTCGCTGGCCTGAGTCGGCGCCGCGCGGCGTGATCGAGAGCCCGCGCGAACGCGCCTCGCCGGCCGCCTCAACGAGAGCGTCCATTGCAGGCCGCTGGAGCGTGAATTCGTGTTCGCCGATCCTCGCCGTCCGTGTCGCGAGCGACGACTGGAACGCCTTTACCGCCGAGCCGTCTTCAAAGACGATCACCGGCGGCGGCGTGACGCCGCGGGCGACGAAGACCGCTCCGTACTCGGCGAGCAGAACACGCTCGACCGAGCTGTCGCCGAGCGTCATGGCCGAAGGCAGCCGTTTGAGAAATTGTTCCGCGAGTTCGCTTTCGATAAATGGATGCTGCATGGGGTAGTGCCGAGGATTATACCGAAAAATCTCTTGTTCATGCCGCAGGCCAAAAATTACAATCGCATAAATGCGTTTGTCATGGTCGAGCACGGGGCGGTTTGTATTCGCACTTTATCTTGTCGCGCTACACGCGTCTCTCGGGTACCTCTCCTATCGCGTCTATTTTGACGACGTCGCGGCGATCCGCCCGGTCGCGGTCGACAGCGTCGGAGCGCCGCTCGCCGACACGCCGGTCCCGACCCCGCTCGATGCGCCCGAAGAATTTGCCGACGCCGCGCCGCAGCCGAGCCTGCCGGCGACGCAGCCCGCGCTGCCGCCGCAGAATGGAGAGCTCGATCTTGCGATGCCGGTTTCGGGCGTCAGACCCGAGCAGCTCACAGACACGTTCGCGGACTCGCGTTCCGACGGCCGTGTGCACGAGGCTCTCGACATTATGGCCCCGGCCGGGACGCCCGTCGTCGCGGCGGCCGACGGCACTATCGTCAAATTTTGGGACAGCGAGCGCGGAGGCATCACGATATACCAGCGGAGCCCGAGCGGCTCCTACATCTACTACTACGCTCACCTGCAGCGACGGGCCGATGCGATCAGAGAGGGCCAGGCCGTCACGCGCGGCACTTTGCTCGGCTATGTCGGCGATACGGGCAACGCGGGCGCCGGCAACTTTCACCTGCACTTTGCGGTCTATCGCGTGACCGACCCGCGGCGATATTGGGAGGGCGAGCCGATCGACCCGTATCCGCTGCTGCGCGGCCGTTCGACGCCGGATTAGGCATACGTGTTGCCGAACGATCGGCATATGCGCATCAAATACGGACGCGTCGACGTCCATTCCTCGGTCCTAGATTACCGTTTTAGATCGTCACTCGTCCTCCTCGTTCTTTTGGCCGCTCTCGGGCTCTCGGGATGCGACACCACGCCGCAGGGCGGACCGCCGCAAAATGCGTCCCCTGCGACATCCGCGACGCCGGCCGCAGACACCGCCGATCAAAAGGCGGCCGCGGGCGCTCCCGCCGACCTGACGATCACCTTGCCGCTGCTCGGAGCGATGCTTGCGGACGACGAATTTGCCGCCGAGCTTAAGCAGCAGGTCGGTCTCAGCGACGAGCAGATCGCCCGGCTCCGCCAGGTGTCGGACGAGGCCGTAAGCGGCCTCGACGAAAAAACCGACGACGGCGCGGCGGCCGGCTCGACGAGGGCCTCCGTCGAGCACGCTCTGAACGAGATCAGAAAAATAGCAGGCGACGAAAAAGCGAATACCGTACTCGGCCTGATCAGACGACGCTACGAGGCCGGCGGCGAGATCGCCGCGATGAAGCCCAACACAGTCCCGACCGACACGCGCATCGTCGTCAACGCGCCGGCGTACAGGATGGACGTCTTTAAGGACGGCCGGCTCGTCAAGACCTACAAGATCGCGATCGGCTATCCGGAATTCCCTCTGCCGACGGGCGTGCGAAAGGCGCAGACGATCATCTTTAATCCGACCTGGACGCCGCCCGACGAGCCCTGGGTCAAGGGCAAGGTGAGACCCGGGAAAAAGGTCGAGGCCGGCGACAAGCTGAATCCGCTAGGGCCGGTCAAGATACCGATCGGGCTGCCGTCGCTGATACACGGCGGCAAGCAGCCGGCAAAGCTCGGCGGCTTTGGCTCGCACGGCTGCGTCGGGTTGACCGATTCGCAGGCGATCGATTTTTCCAGAACGCTCGCCGATCTCGCGGGCCAGCCGATCTCGGAGCCGCAGCTTAAGGAGCTCCGCGCCGATAGGACCGAGACCAAACAGGTCAAGCTCGACAACGCAATGCCCGTCGAACTGCGTTACGAGACGATCGTCCTTCAGGACGGGCAGCTCCACATCTATCGCGACGTTTACGAGCGAGGCACAAACACGGTCGAGAATCTCGAACGCGTTCTCGCCGTGTACGGCCTCGCCCTTAGCGACCTCGCACCCGACGTCCGCGCGCGGATCGACGCGGCGCTCAAGGCGATGGCCTACGACGCGGGCGGCAACCCCGTCGAACCGCGAGACGCCGGAAACAAGGGCAAGGCCAATTCGAATGGAAAGGTAACTCGCGCCGTAAAGGGCGAAAAGGAAATGATCGTCGCGATCCCCCAGCTCGCCGGCCGCGGCTACCCGCCGCCCGCAGCGCTCAGCGAGCGGTAGGCGGCGCGGGCAGCTTCGGGACCCAGTAGAACTCGCCCCGATAACGAACTCTCTCGAGGCCGAGCGCGGGCAGCTCGGCCTCGTCAGCGCCAAGATACGTAAAATGGACAGAGTCGCCCCTAACGGTGCGGTGCCAGCCGTGCTCGGCGAGTATCGTCACGAGCTTGCTCGAGATCGGAGGCCGCACGTCGAAGGCGAGCAGCAGCAGATGCTGCGACGCTCCCGGCGGCGCGGCGGACGAAAAGATCGACGACGACCGGGCGGTCCCAAACAGCAGGCCCCTGCTTTCCCACTCGATCAGAGCTGCCAGCGACCGGACTGGCGTCGCGTTCACCGCCAAGGCCGCCTCCTCGTCCGTGATCTTTCCTTTTCGACTCCAGTATTCCAATGCCGGAAAGAAGCGCTTGTTCCAGATCTTCACCGTATCTTCGAAGGTGCGGGCACCGGCGATCGCCCCGTCGAGCGGAGCGATGCGGAGTCGATGCTGACGCGCGACGGCCGCCGCCTGGAGCAGTGCGTTCATCGCCGGCTGCTGAAGTTCGATCTCGATCCCCTCGATCGCTGCCTTTGCGGTCCTGACCCTTTCTCTGAACGATCGCGCCTGGCCGGCGTCGCGAAACGCGCAGCCGCTCGGCAGATGGTCAACCCGCGAAACAAATACTGCTCCGTACTCGGCTACGATCCGCCGCGCTACGGTCTCGCTTCCGAGCCCGCACAATTCATCGATCGATGCGGCCGCGTCGGTCTCGACTGCGGTCTCGGCGGGGCGCAGACGGGCGGCAAGCAGCGTCATAAAATCCCGCTCCGGGTAGGGTTGCCCGGCGGCCGCTGCGAGACCGACGAACGTGAGGCAAACGATGCCGAGGAGCCTAAAGGCAGGTTTCATTGACGATCTCGCAGACACGGTCGATGTGATCCTTCATATATTCGTCCGACTCGATAAAGGGCACGCGTTCGCGGATCCGGCGATAGATCTCGCGCGTTCCCCGACCGAGCCGGCGTTCGCCGCCGCTGCGTCTGATCCGCAGATCGATCCCCTGTGCGGCGCAGAACAATTCTAACGCGATGATCTGCGCCAGATTGTTTGCGACATTGCGCAATTTGAGCGCGGCGGTCGCGCCCATCGAGACGTGGTCCTCGACATTTGCCGAGCTCGGGATCGTGTCGACGCTCGCCGGGTGAGCGAGGATCTTGTTTTCGGTGCAGAGCGCAGCAGCGGTGTACTGGACGATCATAAAGCCGGAATTCAAACCGCCGTGCTCGGTGAGGAACGCGGGCAGGACGTGAGCGTTCGAGTTCTCGTCGGTCAAACGCATCGTGCGCCGCTCGGATATGTTGCCCAGCTCCGACAGCGCGATCGCAAGGTAATCAAACGCCAGCGCCAGCGGCTCGCCGTGAAAGTTCCCGCCGCTGATGACCTCGATGTCCGAGCCGCCTGCGTCGCCGCCTGCTGACACAAAGATCAATGGATTATCGGTCACGGCATTGAGCTCGATCTCGAGCAGCCACTCGGCATACGCGACCGCGTCGCGGCACGCGCCGTGGACCTGCGGGATGCATCGCAGCGTGTAGGCGTCCTGCACGTTTGACGGGTCGAATCCGCGGACAAACTCGCTCCCGTCGAGTATCTCTCGCAGCCGCCGCGCGCACTCGACCTGCCGCGGGTGCGGCCGCAGCGCGTGGATCCGCTCGTCAAAGGCCGACGGCGTTCCGTTGAGGGCCTCGAGCGTAAGACAGCCCGCGACATCGGCAAGGTCCGCAAGATGCCGTGCACGGCATGTCTCTATCACGCCGACTGCGGTCATCACCGTCGTACCGTTGGTAAGCGCGAGGCCTTCTTTAGCGGCGAGCTTTACCGGAGCGAGGCCGGCGGCGGCGAGCGCGTCGGCTCCGCGCATCGTCTCGCCGCGATATTCTGCGCGGCCTTTGCCGATCAGCACGCACGCAAAATGCGCCAGCGGCGCGAGGTCGCCGCTTGCCCCGAGACTTCCTTTTTCAGGAATGATCGGATGTACTCCGCGGTTGAGGCACTCGAGTATCAGCTCGAGCGTCTCTACGCGGACGCCCGAGTAGCCGCGTGCGAGCGTATTTGCGCGGATCAGCATGATCGCCCGCACGGTCGCCGTGTCAAACGGATCGCCGACGCCTACCGCGTGACTGAGCACAATATTCCTCTGCAGCAGCTCGACCTCGTCGGTGCTGATGATCTTGTCCTTGAACGCGCCGAACCCGGTCGTGATGCCGTATGCGACCTCGCCGCGCTCGATCAGGCGCTGCACCGCGCGGGCGCAGCGTTCTACCGCGGTTCGCGCTTTGTCGGCGAGCACGACCCGCATCTCGCCCGGCCGGCCGTTTGCGACCTCTATGACCTGCTGAAATGTGAGGCTTTCGCCGTCGATGACGATCTCTTTCATTGTTTGCGAAAAACGATCTTGCCCGACTTGATGACGGTCGCGGCCGGTGAGACACCGAATTCGTACGCGGCCTCTCGATGATCCGGGCGGTCGAGGATCACGAGGTCGGCCCGTTTGCCGGGCTCGATCGACCCGAGACGCTCGCCGAGACCGATCGCGTGGGCCGCGTTGATCGTTGCCGCGGTCAAGGCTTCGGCCGGGAGCAGCCGTTGGTAGCGGCACGCGATCGCCATCGCCATCGGCTGCGAAGGGCAAGGCGCCGAGCCGGGATTATAGTCGGTCGAGAGGGCGACGGCACAGCCTGCATCGATGAGCCGGCGGGCGTCGGCAAAATCGCCGCTGCCGAAATTGAAGTTCACGGTCGGCGTGACCACGCCGGTGGTCCTCGACGCAGCGAGCATCTCCATCTCGACGTCCGAGATCGCGTCGAGATGATCGATCGAGACCGCTCCGTACTCGATCGCGAGACGGCTGCCGCCGAGATTGCTAAATTCGTCAACGTGCGCTTTGAGGGCGAAATCGAGCTCTCTCGCCGTCTCAAAGATCGTGCGGGTCTGGTCGAGGTCGAAGGCGTTCTTTTCGGTAAAGACGTCGACGAAGAACGGCGTCTGTTGTCGTGCGAAGTGAGACGCCTCGTACCACTCGCGCGCCGCGGGCAGCATCTCGCGGCAGATCAGATCGACGTACGCGCCGGCCTGGCCCTTGAATTCGGGCGGAACGGCGTGGGCGGGCAAAAACGTCGGGACCAGATCGATCGGATGCTCGCGATCGAGACGCTCGACGACCCTCAGCATCTTGAGCTCGGTCTCTAGATCGAGCCCGTAACCGGTCTTGATCTCGGCCGTCGTAGTGCCGCAGGCGAGCATTCGGTCGAGACGCGCCCGTGCCGCATCGACTAGCTCGTCCTCGCTCGCCGCGCGCGTCCTTGCAACCGTCGAGAGGATGCCTCCGCCGGCAGCGAGGATCTCGAGATAATCGGCCCCGCGGATCTTGAGCTCGAATTCATCAAGCCGGTCGCCGCCGAAAACGATATGCGTGTGCGGATCGACAAAGCCCGGCACTACCGCACGCTCTCCGGCGTCGACGACCTTGTCCGCCGAATACTTCGACACGATCTCTTCCGCTTCGGCTGCGGCCGCAAACTTGCCGTCGACGATCGCGACCGCGGCGTTGCGAAGGAGACCGGCATCGCTCATCGCGGCGCCGCGCAGAGCGCCGCCCGCCTGAGATGCACAGGTCGCAAGCTCTCGAATGTTGGTAACGATCAGGTCTGCTGCGTGCATGCGGGCCGAAGCGAAATACTAACACGCGGGGCCGACGAGCTAGAATTCGGCGCTTCTTACGCGTGATTGACAGGCGATGCCTTTAGCAGAATAATCGCCGAACCATTTTTAACAAACAGGAGCAAGCAAAATGTCACAACCCGCACCGCACGACGTCACGCCTCAGCTTTTTTGGGACACGATGACCGCATTTCAGCGGTCTGCCGCGTTGAAGGCGGCGGTCGATCTCGAGATCTTTACCCGCATCGGCGAGGGCCACCGGACCGCCGCGGCCATCGCGAACGCGGCAGGAGCGGCCGAGCGCGGCGTGCGCATAATCTGCGATACGCTGACGGTAATCGGCTTTTTGGAAAAGTCCGGCGGCGAATACTCGCTGACTGAGTCGACCGCCGCGTTTCTCGACAAGCGTTCGCCGATGTATCTGGGCGGGACGATCGAATTCATTATGTCAGCCAACCAGCGCCGCGGGTTTGACGATCTTACAAATGCCGTCCGTAACGGCGGCTCAAGCATCAAGGGCGACGCCTCGATGGACCCGAACAGCGAGATGTGGGTCACCTTTGCGCGGTCTATGGCGCCGATGATGTATCCGACCGCGCAGGCCGTCGCGGCGCACATCGCTTTTGAGAAGGACCGCCCGATCAAAGTGCTCGACATCGCCGCGGGCCACGGCATCTACGGCATTGTCGTCGCGACCCAATTCCCAAACGCTCAGGTTTACGGCGCCGATTGGGAAAACGTATTGGGCGTCGCACGCGAGAATGCCGAACGCCACGGCGTCGCCGACCGGTACCACACGATCGCCGGCGATGCGTTTGAGAGCGACTTCGGGACCGGCTACGACGTGATCCTCGTGCCGAACTTCCTGCATCACTTCGACCGCGAGACGTGCATTCGATTTATCGAAAAGCTCAACGCCTCGCTTGCCGACGGCGGGCAGGTGCTGACGGTCGAATTCGTCCCCAACGACGACCGCGTCACGCCGCCGCCGCAGGCGATGTTCTCGCTTGTGATGCTCGCCGCGACGCCGGGCGGCGACGCCTACACGTTTGCCGAGCTGAAAGAGATGTTTGAGGCCGGCGGCTTTACGCAAAACGAGATGATCCGTCTCGAGCCGATGCCCCAGACGCTGATCATCTCGTCGAAGTGAGCCGAATTATTGGGCTGGTTTCGTGATCCGCTTGTGTATCTCGGGCGTCGCCAATACGGTCAGGTCGGGGACGAGCGCCCCGGCCTTGACCGCCGGGTCGGTCATTACGAGCTTCTCCGCCTCTTCGATCGTGGACACGTTAAAGATGTAAAGACCGCGGTAATTTTTCTCGTTCGGCTTGAACGGCCCGGCGACCGCGAGCTTCCCTTCGTCAGCAAGCTTTCCTATGTTCGCCATATGCCCGGCGAATAACTTCTTGTACTCGTCCTCTTTGAACTCGGTACTCTTTTTCCCTGTTTTCAAAATGCAGAAGACGTAGGTCCTCATCCCGTTGTCGTCGCCGCCGAGCCGCTTGGCGAGCTCGGCGTCGTATTCGACGGTTTTCGGCGTTTCGACGGTCGCGGACTTTTGGCCATATGACGCAGCGGCTGAAACAAGAAAAAGCATTGTCACGAAAAGAGCGGTTTTCATAGATTGTAATCACCCTCAAATGTCAGAAGAGGCGAGAATATTACCACGTTTTTCGCAAGGTCCATTTCCCGCTATGATGTTGTTCGACAACGTATGAAAAGAACCGTTAAGGCGCCAACCGGCCCCGAACTGCACTGCAACAACTGGCTTATCGAGGCCGCTTACCGGATGATCCAGAACAATCTCGATCCGGACGTCGCGTTCGACCCCGACAATCTGATCGTGTACGGCGGGCGGGGACGGGCGGCGCGGAATTGGGAGTGTTTTGACGCGATATTGCGCAGCCTGCGCGAGCTTGAAGAGGACGAGACGCTGCTCGTGCAGTCGGGCAAGCCGGTCGGCGTCTTTCGCACGCACACCGACGCGCCGCGTGTGCTGCTGGCAAATTCGAATATCGTCCCGCACTGGGCGACCCAAGAGCAGTTTGACGAGTACGAACGCCAGGGCCTGATGATGTACGGGCAGATGACCGCGGGCTCGTGGATATATATCGGCACGCAAGGAATTTTGCAGGGCACGTACGAGACGTTCGGGTCGCTTGCTCGACAGAATGGCTGGGGCGATCTGGCGGGCAAGCTGGTTTTGACCGCGGGGCTCGGCGAGATGGGCGGAGCGCAGGCGCAGGCTATCACCTTTAACGGCGGTGTGGGAATCTTGGTCGAGGTCGACCCGTGGCGGATCGAGCGCCGGCTGCAGCTGCGTCAGGTGGACGTCAAGGCCGAGACGATCGAGGAAGCTCTCGCGATGGCCTACCACTCACTCGACAATCGCGAGCCGAAGTCGATCGCGCTTCTCGGCAACGCGGCAGAAGTGCACTGGCAGCTGCTCGAGCGCGGTGTAGTGCCCGACGTCGTTACCGACCAGACGTCGGCCCACGACGTTTTGTACGGCTACATTCCGGCGGGACTTTCGGTCGAGCAGGCGGCGGAGCTCCGCAAGACGAATCAGGCCGAGTACGAACGCCGCGCGATGGACTCGATGGCGAGGCACGTCGAGGCGATGCTCGAGTTTCAGCGGCGCGGCTCGGTCGTTTTTGATTACGGCAATAATTTGCGGCAGCGGGCAAAAGATAACGGCGTCGACAATGCGTTCGATTATCCGGGGTTTGTGCCGGCGTACATCAGACCTTTGTTTTGCGAGGGCAAAGGGCCGTTTCGCTGGGTCGCGCTGTCGGGCGAGAAAGAGGACATCTACAAAACGGACGAGGCGATAATGAGCCTCTTCCCCGACAACGATCACCTCGCCCGCTGGCTCACGATGGCAAAGCAGCATGTCGAATTTCAGGGCCTGCCCGCGCGGATCTGCTGGCTCGGTTACGGCGAGCGTGCAAAGGCCGGCCTCAAGCTCAACGAGATGGTCGCGAGCGGCGAGCTCAAGGCTCCGATCGTCATCGGCCGCGATCATCTCGACTGCGGCAGCGTCGCCTCGCCAAACCGCGAGACCGAAGCGATGCGCGACGGCTCCGACGCGATCGCCGACTGGGTCTATCTCAACGCGATGATCAACGCCGTCGGCGGCGCGACGTGGGTCTCGGTGCATCACGGCGGCGGCGTCGGCATCGGCTATTCGCTCCACGCCGGACAGGTGATCGTCGCCGACGGCACGCCCGAAGCCGCCCGCCGCATCGAGCGTGTCCTCACCACCGACCCCGGAATGGGCATCATCCGGCACGCCGACGCGGGCTATGAAGAAGCGATCGAATTTGCGGAGAAGAATGGCGTGAAAGTTCCCATGAGGAAGTGAGGCTCCGCGATTAGGCTGTGCGGGAGGTGGATCGCCCGGCGAGGCATTCGACTTTATTCCTCTCGCCGAGCGGAAAAGCTTTGCTTTTCCGTCAAGCCTTCTCAAAAAATTCCCGCGGCTGTGCCGCCGCCTACCTCCAATCGATCGCGAGATGATCAGTCAACAGTGGCTCGGCCTCCGTCGGGTGACCAGCCCAACGCCGCGCGCTCGAATATCGATATTCAACAGGTCGAGATGCCAGACCCGCGCGGACCGGATTCATATGCAGGTACTCGACCTTTTGCCGAAAAGTGTCTTCGCCAAATATCTCGATCGAATCTGCGTGATGCTGCCAGACCGAGTGCTTATGATTCCGTTCGCGCAGTCCGACGCGCAGCTTGAACAGCGACTCCTTGAAATCATTGTCGGTCAGGTACTGAATTACGCGTCTCGCGGCAACGCCGTTTAGAAGTCTGAGTGTTTCCGCCAATGTCTTCTCGGATCTGACAAGCAGGTGGACATGATCCGGCATGATCACGTAAGCGAGGATGAGAATTCCGTGCTTAGCCCGAACCTCGGCGTATGCTTTGCAAAGTACTTGTTTCAACTTATCGGTGCGGAAGATCGGCAAGCGGCGGTGAGCGACAGACGTGAAATAGTAGACGGGAGTTGATCGGGAGATCTGGAACATAAGCCGCGGCGGAGCCGCAGGAAATTTAACTTATGCTTTCGGAAAAGCAAAGCTTTTCCGCTCGGCGAAAAGAGATTGTAATTCTCCCGTTGGCGAAAAGAGCGCGTAGTCATCCGCTCAGCAGAAGGAAAGCGAGGCAGAGCTTTTCCGCTCGACAAAAGACATCGGCGAAGTGTTCGAGAAAGCGCTCGAGTTTTGGATGTCGCCGCGAGTGCGGACGCTATTCCGGATTGTCCTTTATAAACTTCTCCAGCCGCTTTTTCTCGGCATAACTGGGCACCTTTTCGAGAAACGCCTTGTACTCTTTGGTCGCGAGCTGTTTGGCGCCGGCGAGTTCGTAGAGTCGCCCTTTGAGCAGATGTGCGTCGGCCTGACCGATGGGGTCGAGCCGAAGCGCCTCGTCTAGAGCGCGCACGCCGAGCGTGCCTTGTCTTGCCTGGAGGTATGCTTCGCCGAGAAGGCGAAACGTCTGGGCCGAATCGCGGTCGAGCTCGACGGCGTGGCTCAATATCTGGATCGCCGCGTCAAACTGCTTTTGGGCCATTCGCAGCTTGCCAACCTCGATCCAGGCCGGAGTGTAATCGGTGCGGATCTCGAGCGCTCGGCGGTAAGCTGCGTCGGCCTCCTTATACGAACGCTTGTCGAAATAGAGCGAGCCGAGCTTGGCCCAGGCGATAAAGTCCTCGGGGTCGACGGTCGTGATCTTTTTGACGAGTTCGATGGCCGAATCGGCGTCGCCTGAGCGTTCGGCGACGGCGGTGCGCCGATAGAGCTCGGCGGTCTTGTCGTTTGGCGGGCGTGAGAATTTCGTCGATATCACGCCCGGCGGGCGCGGCCCCTGCGACGCCGCGGCAACGATCTCAAAGTCCTCACGCTGCTGAGCGGCCCCCATCGACGGCAGCGAGCGTCGCGCGACCTCGAGACCGTCGAGCTCGACGACGAGCTGGCCGTTATTTCCCGTTCGGCGAAAGCAGTAGTTGCCCGTCCGATTGAGCACAAGACGCTTTGCCGGCTGCTGCGTGTCCGAGTATGTAACGATGACGCGCGGGAGCTTGGTCCGCTCTTCAAAGCCCCTAAGCGTCACGCGGCCGTAAACGTACGGGACGTGTGCAAAGGGCGAGTCGAGCGACGGCAAATGGCCCGCCTCGGCGCAAATATCATCGACCTGCGACCTCGCCGCCGCGGCAAATGCGGCGAGAAGTACGGCTGCCGCCATCGCCCGAATAATGGTGTGCATACGGAATCTTCTCGCTACTGATATTCCAACATCCGGCGCCAAGTCAAGCTGCTTGGCCGCAGCCAGGCTCTGCTACCATAGCTGCATTTACGATGGACACAGCACAAGACCAGCCGATCCTGCGCACAGAGGCCGTCGCGGGTGTCACGACCTTTTTGACGATGGCGTACATCGTCGTCGTTAACCCGGCGAT
This sequence comes from Pyrinomonadaceae bacterium, assembly GCA_046313635.1. Lineage (GTDB taxonomy): Bacteria > Acidobacteriota > Blastocatellia > Pyrinomonadales > Pyrinomonadaceae > OLB17. The sequence goes on from JBKBYA010000005.1 coordinate 38,278, forward strand.
ATTGTCAACCGAAGGCACTGGCATTCCCTTCAGCGGAGCGTTGACTGCGACGGTGCTCGTGGCGTCTGCGATGACGCTCCTGATGGGACTCTACGCGAAGCTGCCCTACGCGGTCGCGCCGGGGATGGGATTGAACGCGTTCTTTACATACTCGATCATCCTCGGGCAAAAGGTGCCGTGGCCGACGGCTCTGGGAATGGTGTTCTGGTCGGGCGTCTTGTTTCTGATCGTGTCGGCGACGCCTCTGCGGGTGATGATCGCGCGGGCGATACCGCGGAATCTGCGGTTCGCCGCCGGAGCGGGGATCGGGATCTTTTTGACCTTTATCGGGTTAAAGAACGCCGGCTTTATCGCGGCCGATCCGGTAACCTTTGTCAAGCTCGGCGAGATCGGATGGCCGTCGGTGATGACGCTGCTCGGCGTCCTCGTCGCCGTGTGGCTGCTGAAGCGTCGAAGCTCGTTCGCGTTTCTCGCGGCGATCGCGGCGGTGACGGTTGTCGCTTTGATCGCGGGGTGGGTCGCTCTGCCGGAGCGTGTCGTGAGCATGCCCGACCTTACGAGCGTCTTTTTGAAGCTCGACATCTTCGGCGCTCTAAAGCTCTCGCTCGCGCCGGCGATCGTGTCGATCATGCTGACGGACCTGTTCGATTCGCTGTCGACCTTTATGGGCGTGTCGCACGCGGCCGGCCTGGTCGATGACGACGGCGAGCCTAAGAATCTGCAGCGCGGGTTGATCGTGGATTCTTTCGCGACGTTTAGTGCCGGGCTCTTCGGTTCGTCGCCGGGGACGGCCTATATCGAGAGCGTCGCGGGGATCGAGATGGGCGGGCGAACCGGCTGGACGGCCGTCGTTTGCGCCTTGTGCTTTTTGCCGTGCCTGTTTATCGCTCCGCTCGCCGCGATCGTGCCGCCTTACGCGACGGCGGTCGTGCTGCTGCTCGTCGGGGCCTTTATGTTTCGCAGCGTCCACGAGCTCGAGCTCGAGCATCTCGAAGACGCCGTCCCCGCATTCCTCACCGCCATCCTTATCCCGCTCACCTTCTCCATCACCCAAGGCATCCTCTGGGGCTTCATCTCACACGTCGCGTTGTACGTTTTGGCAGGAAGGCGACTTGAATTGAAACCGATGATGTACGCCCTCGCGCTCGTTGCCGTGGGACTGGTTTGGTTGGAGCACGGACCGGGATAGTACGCAAAAAATGAAGCCGTGGAGGTGGGATGCTCCACGGCTTCTGTTGTCTCGGGTCGGGGTGAGCCCGCCCGAGCTCGAACGAACTTACCCGTCAAAAGGCGGGCCGTTCGAAGTCGTCGCTAGTAACGGCGAACCTTGACGTAGCGGCGCTTTTTCTTATTGAACTTGTACGTGTACAGCGCCGAGCTGCCCGCTCCGACACCGGCGCCGATCAGAGCACCTTTACCGCCCCCGATGAGGCCGCCGATCAATGCCCCGCCGCCGGTACCGATCGCCATGTTGATGCGATTGCGGTGACGCCGGTAATAGCTCGGCTTGCGCACGCGAACGTACGTCACGCGGCCGTTGCGGACGACCTTTCTAAGATAGGTCTGAGCGACAGCTTCGGTCGGCGACGTAAAGACGAGACCGCCGGCAAAAACTACCATCATTAAGATTGCGATGAATGATCTTTTCATTGTTACTTCCCCTCTGAAAAATTTTTCCAGTTGCTCGACACACTCACTTCGACGCTCATTTTTGCAATCACGGTGCCAAAAAAGTGTCCGAGAGTGAGACAGGACGAAATGGGGGAGCGGAGGAGGAGAGGAGCAAAGGAAGTGTGCTCCGCTCCTCACCTCCTCACCTCCTCACCTCCTCACCGCTAGAGCGCTCTAACTTCACCTAACGTTGAATTTCTTCTATCCTTCGAAGCGTATGGCGAATATTTTTGAGCTGACGACACGGCCGCCGGCGGACGTGTTCTACAGCAGGCACGACGTAAACGACCCGCGACTCGGCGAGGTCGTCTGCGGTAAGGAGTCAGATTACGAACGCGCCGAGATCGTAATTCTCGGCTGCCCGCAGGACGAGGGCGTGCGGCGGCAGGAGGGACGCGAAGGCGCGGCACTCGCCCCGGCGGCGATCAGGCGCGAGTTTTATATGCTGACGCCGATGAACATCAAAAAGCGGTTATTCGACCTCGGCGACACGATCGTCGAAGGCTCGCTCGAGGAGATACACGAGCGGCATTACGAGATCGTCTCGACACTCATTCGTGACGGCAAGCGCGTGATCGTGCTCGGCGGCGGCAACGACATCTCGTACCCCGACGGCCGCGCGATGGCCGACGTTTTTGGCATCGAGAATTGGATCGGCGTCAATATCGACTCGCACCTCGACGTGCGTGCCGACGAGGTGCGAAACAGCGGCACGCCGTATCGTCAGCTGCTCGAAGAGAAACTCTTGCTGCCCGGCAACTTTTACGAGGTCGCATACCAGACGCACTTTGCCTCGCCGATCTACTACTCGTACATTCGCAGCCTCGGCGTAAACCGCATCAGCCTCGAGCTGCTGCGTTCGCGGGCCGAGGCCGACCTTGAGCTCAAGGAGAATATCCGGCAAAAGTTCGTCGGGCACAGCTCGGCGATGAGCACCTTTTTCGGCTTTGATATGGACGCCGTGCGGGCGGCGGACGCGCCGGGCACGTCTGCGCCTTCGCCGCTCGGGCTGCGCGCGGGCGAATTCATACAGCTCGTCAAATACGCGGCGTCGCTCGCCAACACCCGCATGATCGAATTCACCGAGATGAACCCGCACTATGACGTCGACCGCCGGACCGCCAAGCTCGTCGCGATCGGCATGCACCGCTTCTGCAGCCATACCGAATAATGAGCGTAACGTACGAGATCACGGCGGAGGTCCGCGCGGACCTTGACGAACAATACGAGCGTTACATGATCGACCGGCATATTCCCGATCTGATGGCGACCGGCGCCTTCGTCTCGGCGTCGCTGTCGCGATCTTCGCCGGGGCGCTATCGCGTACGGTACGAGGCGGTCGGTCGTGACGCGCTGAACGCCTATCTCCGCGATCATGCGCCGCGGCTGCGCGAGCATTTTTCGGCGACACTGCCTGACGGGATATCGCTCTCACGCGAAGAGTGGGACGTGCTCAAAACCTTTCGCCCGGCCGCGTGATAAACTGCTGAAATGGAACAGAGATCGTACAAGGGGGTCGAGCGCAAAGACCTCGACAGGATCAGGACCGAGCTTGCGAAATTCGGCATCAAAATGCCCGACGGCGACAACGTCGAGGTCAAGGGGCCTCTCGGCGTGAAGATGCAGGTCGACTACGACGAACCGCAAAAAACACTCAGCCTCACGATCGTGAACAAGCCTGCCTTTGTCACCGAAAACCAGATCTGGAAGGTCGTCGAGATGAGCGCGGGCAAGGTCGGACGCTGACGCGCCGGGCCGGCTTGACAGCCCATAACTCGTTTGGCAATCTAGTACTTCGCTTTTTGAGGCGATATAGGCACTTAGCTCAGTGGTAGAGCACTACCTTGACACGGTAGGGGTCAGCAGTTCAACTCTGCTAGTGCCTACCATTTTTCTTTTTTCGATAAGATGCTTTCAAAGAACTTTGCCGTTCAGACAACTACTACGACGCGTTCCTAATGACGCGAAGACGCGGTGGACTTTTTGTTCGCCGCATTGGCAAAGTCGCTTTTATCGGATCTGATCTGTTTAGTAGTAGGACACGAGAAATTCGTGGATCGTAAATAGTGGATAGATGAGCGACTCGGCCAGCGACCGAGAGCTTTTGATCGGGAGATCGTGAAGGAAATTTCCAATCACGATCTACGATTCACTATTTACCGGCTATGAGCGAGATAAACGTAAAATTCGGCGACAACCAGCGGGCCATACCCGCGCCCGCGACCGTTGCGGACGCGATCAAGGCGTTTGACCGCGACGCGCTCAAAAAGGCGCTCGCGGCAAAGGTCAACGGCGAAGAGGTCGACCTGAACAAGCAGCTCGCGCCGACCGACGACGTGCTCTCGATCGAGCCGATCGCCGCCGATACGCGCGACGGTCTCGAGGTCATTCGCCATTCGACCGCTCATTTGCTTGCCGCTGCGATCCTTGACCTTTTTCCGGGGACCAAGCTCGGCGTCGGCCCGGCGCTTATGGACGATCCGCGGTACGGATTTTTTTACGACGTGATCGCTCCGCGGCAGCTCAGCGAGGACGATTTGCCCGCGATCGAAAAGAAGATGCGCGAGCTCGCGAAACGCAATCTTCCCTATCGCCGCGAGGACGTTGAAAAGGCGAAGGTCCTCGATCTCTTCAAAGAGCGCGACGAGCCGCTCAAGTGCGAGCTGATCGACGAAAAGGTCAACGGCACCGCGAGCATCTACTACATCGACAATTCGCCTTTCATCGACTTTTGCCTCGGCCCGCACGTTCCGCACACGGGCAAGCTGAAGGCGTTCAAGCTGCTCGCGCTATCGGGTGCGTATTGGAAGGGCGACGCAAGCAAGCAGCAGATGCAGCGCATCTACGGGACCGCCTTTGCGACGCAGGAGGAACTCGACGCGTGGCTCAAGCAGCGCGAAGAGGCCGAAAAGCGCGACCATCGCCGGCTCGGCCGCGAGCTCGATCTGTTTTCGATCTCGGACGAGTACGGTCAGGGCCTCGTGCTGTGGCATCCGAAGGGCGGTATCGTGCGCAGCGAGATGGAAAAACTTCTCCGCGAGGAGCTCGAGCGTCGCGGATACAGCTTTGTGTACACGCCGCACATCGCTAAACGCGAGCTCTGGAAGATCAGCGGGCACGAGGACAACTACGCCGACTCGATGTACGCGCCGACGAGCATCGAGGACGAGGAGTACCGCCTCAAGCCGATGAACTGCCCGATGCACATCGGCATTTACAAGTCTTCGCCCCGCTCGTACCGCGACCTGCCTCAGCGTTATTCCGAGGCCGGCACCGTCTATCGGGCCGAGCTGTCGGGCACGCTGCACGGGCTGATGCGCGTTCGCGGCTTTACCGTCGACGACGCTCACCTTTTTGTGCGGCCTGACCAGATCCAGGCGGAGATCGCGGATTGTCTCGACTTTGCGATCAAGGTCTTTGAGACTTACGGTTTTGAAAAAGTGAGATTCGAGCTCTCGGTGCGCGGCAGCGCGGAGAACAAGCTTTATCTCGGCTCGGACGAGACCTGGGCCGCCGCCGAAGAGCAGCTGGCACGGGCGCTCGACGACCGCGGCATCACGTACGAACGCATCGAGGGCGAGGCCGCATTCTACGGCCCCAAGATCGATATCAAGATCGAGGACGCAATCGGCCGGATCTGGCAGCTGGGCACGATCCAGGTCGACTGGAATCTGCCCGAGCGGTTCGAGCTCGAATACACGGGCGAGGACAACCAGAAGCACCGCCCGGTGATGATCCACCGAGCGCTCTTCGGCTCCATCGAGAGATTCTTCGGCGTGCTGATCGAGCATTACGCCGGAGCGTTCCCGCTGTGGCTCGCGCCGGTGCAGATCGCGGTGCTGCCGATCACCGACCGCATCAACGAGTACGCGGAGTCGGTGGCGAGCGAATTGAGAAACGCCGGCTTCCGAGTCGAGGCCAACCTCCGATCCGACAAGATCGGGGCCAAGATCCGCGACGCGCAATTGCAAAAAGTTCCCTACATGCTGGTACTCGGCGACAAGGAGCTCGAGGAGCAAAAGGTCGCGGTTCGCGAGAGAAAACAGGGCGACATCGGTGCGATGACGCTGGACGAGTTCAAAGAGATGGCGACGCGGCAGCGTGACTCGCGTGCACTCTAAGAACGGCATTTAGCAAAGGAGGCGACTATTCCTAGACGATTTGGTGGACGTAATTTCAGGCCGCGGCAGCGCGAACCGCTTCATCGCACGAATGAGCGGATAAGGGTTCCGGCGGTCCGCGTGGTGACAGAGGACGGTGAGACGCTCGGCGTGATGGACACGCGCGACGCGATCCAGGAGGCGCGGCGTCGCGGCATCGACCTGGTCGAGATCGCTCCGCAGGCGCAGCCGCCTGTTTGCAAGCTGATCGATTACGGCAAGTTTCTTTACGAACAAAAGAAGCGTGCACACGAAGCCAAAAAGAAGCAGGTCACGATCTCGGTCAAGGAGATCAAGTTTCGCCCGGGCACCGACGATCACGATTACAGCTACCGCCGCGACCACGCACGCGAGTGGCTCGACGACGGCGACAAGGTACGTGCAGCGATCGCCTTTCGCGGACGCGAAATGACGCACCGCGAGCTCGGAGCAAAGATCCTTAAGCGTCTGACCGAGGAGCTCTCTGACATCGCCGACGTCGAGGTAGCGCCGAAAATGGAGGGCAATCAGATGTTCACCATCTTTGTCCCGAAGAAGTCGAAGCCCGAGATCAAAAAGCCGCAGCAGGCCCAGCCGGCCGGCGACAATTCGGCCGCACCGGCCAAGCGTGAACGGGCCGAACGCCCGAAGCCCGAGGCTCCGCCGCAGGCAAAGCCGGAGCCGCGCGACGACGACGACGAGATCTTTTAATGACGATCATTTAAGACGAGGAGATAAGTTATGCCAAAACTGAAGACACATAAGGGAGCGGCCAAGCGTTTTCGCTCGACGGCCAGCGGCAAGTTCAAACGCGGCCATTCGCACGCGCGCCACATCCTGACCAAAAAGACCAACAAGCGTAAGCGCAACCTCGACCTCGATACGCTGGTTTCCGAGCAGGACCAGAAAGCGGTCGAGAGAATGCTGCCGTACGGCCGAGACTAAGGATTTTGGATTTTAGATTTCGGATTTTGGATTCAAAGCCGGGCGCGTCGAAGAAGTGATTCCGCACTCCGCATTCCGAATTCCGCATTGGAGGAAAGATGCCTAGAGCAAAACGTGGAAACAAGCGTTTAGAGAAACGTAAAAAGATATTGTCCCTGGCCAAGGGTTATCGCGGTACCAAGTCGAAGCTGTACCGCTCGGCCAAGGAGTCGGTCGAGCGCGGACTTGTCTTCGCGTACACCGGCCGCAAGCTGAAGAAGCGCGACTTTCGCCGCCTCTGGATCGTCCGCATCAACGCGGCGTGCCGTCTGAACGGGATCAAGTATTCGCAGTTCATCCACGGCCTCAGCGTCGCCGGGATCGAACTCGACCGCAAGTCGCTCGCCGACCTCGCGGTCAAGCAGCCGGAAGCGTTCGCGGCTCTTGCGACGCAGGCGCGCGATGCGGCGGCGAAAGCTCAGCCGGCCGCGGCAGCCTAAGTCGCGCGGCTAACCAAAAAAACAAGAATGGCGTGGCGTCATCAAGACACCACGCCATTATTGTTGCTCAAATTCCGAGTTCGGCTTTCGCTTCGGCAAACTTTTCGACCGCAAAATCGAGATCTTCTTTTGAATGCGCGGCGGAGACCTGCGTTCGGATCCTCGCCTTCCCTTTCGGCACGACCGGGAACGAGAACGGGATGACGTACACGCCTTTCTCGAGGAGCGATTCGGCCATCTTCACCGCCGGCATCGCGTCGCCGAACATCACCGGCACGATCGGGTGTTCGCCGGGCAAAACTTCCAATCCGACTGCAGCGATCTTTTCGCGAAAGTAGCGCGTGTTGTCCATCAGCCTGTCGCGAAGCCCGGTCGAGCTCTGCAGCAGATCGATCGCCGCGATAGACGCCGCGACGATCGGCGGCGCGACTGAATTCGAAAACAGATACGGCCGCGAACGCTGACGGAGCAGGTCGATCATTTCCTTTTTGCCGCTCGTGTAGCCGCCACTCGCGCCGCCAAGCGCTTTGCCGAGCGTGCCGGTGATGACGTCGATGCGGTCGATCACGCCGTGGTATTCGTGCGTCCCGCGGCCGTGCTCGCCCATGAAGCCGACCGCGTGCGAATCGTCAACCATCACCAGCGCATCGTACATCTCGGCGAGCTCGCAGATCTCGGGCAGCTTCGCGATGTAGCCGTCCATCGAAAAAACGCCGTCCGTCGCGATCATCTTGAATCTCGCTGACGAGGCTTCCTGTAACTTCGCCTCGAGGTCCGCCATATCGCTGTTCTTGTAGCGAAACCGCTGCGCCTTGCAGAGCCGGATGCCGTCGATGATGCTCGCGTGATTAAGTTCGTCCGAGATGACCGCATCTTCTTCGCCAAGCAGCGTCTCAAACAGACCGCCATTCGCGTCGAAGCAGCTCGTGTAAAGTATCGTGTCCTCGGTGCCGAGAAACTCGCTGATCTTCCGCTCGAGCTGCTTGTGTATCGCCTGCGTGCCGCAAATGAATCGCACCGACGAAAGCCCGTATCCCCACTCATCAAGCCCCTTGTGCGCCGCCTCGACGATCGCCGGATGGTCCGACAATCCGAGATAGTTATTGGCGCACATGTTGAGGACCTCTCGGTCGCCGGACACCCGGATCGTCGCCTCTTGCGGGCTCTCGATGACCCGCTCGTTCTTATACAGACCGGCTTCGCAGATCTCGTCGATCGTCCTTTCTAAATGCTGTTTGAATTGCCCGTACATATAGTGAATTCCTACAACTCAAGCTTTTCCCCGTCCTGTCGATTTGAAAAGAATGACAGGACCTCGATCCGCCGATGTTCTGGATCGACCCGATAGTAGATGGTGTTGAATTTCGTTACTACGGCTCGGCGAACCCGTTTCATTCGGGAAGATTCCGGGTACAGATCAGGAAATCTCGAAATGTTCCTGATCACGAATTCGATCTTATAGGCGAGGCGTTCGATCTCTTTAGGGGTGAACTCTGATTCTAGATACTGAATGGTTTGGCGGAGTTCTTCGAGAGCGTGTGCGGTCCAAAATACCTTATAACCGCTTTTCATAGATCGCTTTTGCCTCAGAATGCGGTTTCAGGTTTTCGGCGTCAGCATCTTTGATCCCTTTTGAGATCGATTGCCTTTCACTTTCGGAGACCTGGTCCCACCAGTCGCTCTCGCTTTGCTCCTTCAGTTCAAAGAGCCTATCAAGCAGCGCATCGTCGTCAATGATCGAAAGCCATTGAATGAGTTCCAATTTGCGCGATTGGGAATGCGTCGTCGGCATAGGCAAATAATAGCATACCAATATGCTTAAAAGGCCCCGGCCCGACGACGGCGGATCGCGACTCGATCGCGGCCGCAAAGGCGATTCGGAATCGGTTTAAATACTCTCAAAATCCAGCACGACCTTCCCGCAATTTCCTTCCTTAATCGCGGCGAAACCTTGCTCAAAATCCCTGTATGAATACCGATGCGTAACGACCGGCTTGATGTCGACGCCGGCTTCGAGGAGGTTCGACATCTGGTACCAGGTCTCGTACATCTGGCGGCCGTAGATGCCTTTGATAGTGATCATGTTGAAGATCACGGTCTTCCAATCGATCGCAAACTGTTCGCTCGGGATGCCGAGGAAGGCGATCTTGCCGCCGTGGAACATATTCGCGAGCATGTCCTTGAACGCAGCGGGCACGCCCGACATTTCCATCCCGACGTCGAAGCCCTCTTTCATCCCAAGCTCACGCTGAACGTCCTTGATCGAGGTCTTGCTGACATCGACGGCACGCGTGACGTGGCCCATCTTTTCGGCGAGCTCGAGACGGAATGGATTGATATCGGTAATCACGATGTTGCGCGCTCCGGCGTGCTTCGCGACGGCCGCGGCCATGATGCCGATCGGGCCGGCGCCGGTGATGAGGACGTCCTCGCCAAATACTTCAAACTCGAGCGCCGTGTGCACGGCGTTGCCGAAGGGGTCGAAGATCGCCGCGACGTCGAGATCGATATCCGGCTTGTGCTTCCAAATGTTGGTGTGCGGGACGGCGATGAACTCGGAAAAGCCGCCGTCGGTGTTGACGCCGACGCCGCGCGTGTTTGCGCAGAGAGCTCGCCGGCCCGCCATGCAGTTGCGGCATCGGCCGCAGACCAGATGCCCTTCAACACTGACGATGTCGCCCGCAGCAAAATCGACGACGTTCGAACCGACATCGACGATCTCGCCGACGAACTCGTGCCCGATCACGGTCGGAACCTTGATCGTCGCCTGCGCCCACGCGTCCCAGTTGTAAATGTGAAGGTCGGTGCCGCAGATGCCGCCGCGTTTGACGCGGATCATCACGTCGTTGATCCCCATCTCGGGCACGGGCACGTCCTCGATCCAGAGGCCGGGCTCGGCCTTGCTTTTGACGATTGCTTTCATTTTGAAGATCGGTCCCCGAGGCCGCGGACCGCGATTTAAGACGATGATATCAGACCGTAAATCGGCCGCGAAATCGCTGTTTCCGGCCACCCTGATTTACCCCAAATTGAACTGCTGTTAAGATTGACCATTCACTGTCATCCCCGTTTCGGAGGTGACTTTCACCACGCTATGTCAGACGAAAGACAAAGGGTCGAGGCCGCTCTCGCCGCCTTTTCGGCGGACTTTGAACGGTTTCAGAATGATGGAGCTTCGGCCGGCGGCGACCTGGCAAATGCCGAGGCGCAGCTCCGCGAGATCGGCGAGCTGAAGGTCCGCCACACCGGTAAGAAGTCCGCGATAGCCGAGGCCAAAAAGCTGATCGGCAAGGTCGCGCCGGAGGAGCGCGGCGCGTTTGGGCAGTTTGTCCAGGCAGTAGAAAAGGAGATCGTCTCGCGCATCGAGGAGCTCGAGTCTCGGCTGAAGCAGCAGATCGCCGACGCGCGAATCGAGGCCGAACGGCTCGACGTCACGCTGCCCGGCCGCCGGCCGCGCGTCGGTCATCTGCATCCGATCACGATCCTGCGGCAGCGGATCGAGGACATATTCGTTTCGATGGGCTACGCGATCGAGGACGACCGCGAGATCGAGACGGATTATTACAACTTCGACGCGCTGAATATCCCGGACGGCCATCCGGCCCGCGAGTCGCAGGACACGTTTTACACGACCGAGGGATTTGCCCTCAGGTCGCAAACCTCGACCGTGCAGATCCGCGCGATGGAGCGCCGCGGCGCTCCGCTGCGGGTGATCGCTCCGGGCCGTGTCTTTCGCCGCGACACGCCCGATATGACGCACACGCCGATGTTCCACCAGATCGAGGGACTCTGCGTCGACAAGGGCATCACGATGGCGCATCTCAAGGGCACCGTGACCGAATGGCTCAAGCGAATGTACGGGCCCGACACGGTTACTCGCTTTCGGCCGTCGTACTTCCCTTTTACCGAGCCGAGCGCGGAATTCGACTTCTCGTGCTTCGTCTGCCGAGGCTCGGGCCGCGTCGGCGACGATCGCTGCCGGCCCTGCAAAGGCTCGGGCTGGATCGAGCTCGGCGGCTCGGGAATGGTGCATCCGAACGTTCTGCGCGCGTGCAATATCGACCCGACCGTTTATTCGGGCTTCGCATTCGGATTCGGTCTCGAAAGAATGGCTGCCTTGATGTTCGCGATCGACGACATCCGGCACATGTTCGAGAACGACGTGCGATTTTTGGAACAATTCAAATAGAGAAAAACTCTGCTGGCGGATCATTCCGCCGATCTTATGAATCTCAGTTACAACTGGCTCAAAGACCTGATCTCCGTCAACGGATCACCCGACGAGCTTGCGCGCGTCTTGACGAACGCCGGCAACGCAGTCGAGGGCGTTCTTCCGGTTGGCGACGACTTTGTCCTCGACCTTGACCTTACGTCGAATCGCCCCGACTGCCTCTCGCATCTCGGCATCGCGCGCGAACTGTCGGCGATCACGGGCCGTGAGCTGAAGCTCGCTCGGCCGACGCCGGCGGTCGACGAGGTGCCCATGCCGGCGATACTGGCGAACGACGTCGTAAAGATCGAGGCCCCGGAATTGTGCCACCGCTTCACCGCGCGCATCATTCGCAGCGTGAAGATCGGTCCCTCGCCCGAGTGGCTCGTCAAACGGCTCGAGGCCGTCGGCGAGCGTTCGATCAACAACGTCGCCGACATCACCAATTACGTAATGCTCGAGCTGGGCCAGCCGATGCATGCATTCGATCTCGACAAGCTTGCCGAGAACCGCATCGTCGTTCGCCGCGCACACGCCGGCGAGACGATCACGACGCTCGACGAGGTCGAGCGTAAGCTCGACGACTCGATGCTCGCGATCTGCGACGCCGAGCGACCTGTCGCGGTCGCCGGCGTGATGGGCGGTTTGCACTCCGGGATCACCGATAAGACGACCAATGTTCTGCTTGAGGTGGCGTACTTCAAACGCGAAAGCATCCGGCAGACATCGCGCAAACTTGGCCTCGCGACCGAAGCAAGCTACCGCTTTGAGCGCGGAGTCGATATCGAAAATCTGATCCGCGCATCAAACCGCGCGACCGAGTTGATCTGCGAGCTAGCGGGCGGCGAGGCGGCCGACATCATCGACATCTATCCGACCCCGCGCGTGCCGATCGAGATCACCTCGAATGACATTTCATCGGCGACCAGGCGCCTGACCGGTCTCGAAGTCGCGCCCGCCGAATGCGAACGCATATTAACGGCGCTCGGCATCGACACCGCCGTTGCTCCGCGGTATGTCGCTCCGTCGTGGCGGCACGACCTCGCGATCGAAGAGGACCTTGTCGAGGAGGTCGCGCGGATCGCCGGTTACGACAAGATCGCGGACGAGCTGCCGCCTGCATTCGGGGCCGGCGAGTACCAGCCGACCGAGCCGCGCAAAAAGCTGCTTCGCCGCACGCTTGCCGATCTCGGTTTTGACGAGGCGATCTCATACAGCTTCATCGACACGCGGTTCGACGGCATGATCGATCTGCTGCCGGGCGTTAACGCGTCGCACGAGGAGAACGCCTTTGTCACGCTCCGCGATTCGGTCATCGAAGGGGCGACGCGAATGCGGCCGAGCCTTGTCCCCGGACTGCTCGAGGCCGTTCGGCTGAATTTCAATTACCAGCGTCGCGATCTAAAGCTTTTCGAGCTCGGCCGCGTCTTTGCCGGCGGCAGGACCGAGGACGGCCTTCCGCACGAGCGAGAGCATCTGGCGATGGTTTTGACCGGCGGCGAGATCGGCGAAGGACGTACGCTAGCCGCCCGTGTGCTCGACTTTTACGACGCGAAGGGAGCCGTCGAATCTGCGCTCGAAGCCGTCGGAGCCGCCGTCTGTTCGTTCGAGACCGCCACGGCAAAGCATCTCCGCCGGGGTCAAACGGCTGCGATCACTGCTGCCGGACGGACGGTCGGTCTGCTCGGGCGCCTCGGCGACGATATTGCCGTCGAGTACAAATATCGACAGCCGGTTTTTGTCGCCGAGATCGACCTTCAGTCGCTGCTGGCATTGCCGGGCTCGAATGTCGCCTATCGTCCGCTGCCAAAATTCCCCGCCGTCACGCGCGACATCTCGCTGCTCGGACCGCGTGCGGTGGCGTTTGCCGACATTCGCCGCGTCGCTGCGGGTCTCGGGTTCGAGCTGGTGCGTAAGGTCGAGTTCGTCGACTCGTTCGAGGGTAAAGGCGTCGAGCCGGGGATGCGTTCGATCACGATCAGGCTTGAGTACCGCAGCGACGAGCGGACGCTCGTCGAATCGGAGGTCGAGGATCTGAACAAACAGATCGTCGGAGCTCTCGAGCGCGAGTTGGGCGTCCGTCAGAGGTTCTAGCCGGCGCGTCGGGCGATCTGCTTGACACCCGCCGGATAAAGCCAACATAATCAGACGCACAAACACAACCAATTTACTGGAGAATGCAAATGAACGGCCTATCCGGAATGGAGAAGTTCTCGCATCTGGAGGACAAGATCTACCTCACGCTCGAGTTCGCAAAAAAGCTTCGCGAAGAGAAGGAGAAGTTTGAACGCGAGGCCCAGGAGCTGCGTCGCGAGGTCCACCAGATGGCCGTACAAAAGGCGGAGCTCGAGGGCAAGCTGCAGGACCTCTTGACCGAGCGTGACGCCATCCAGCTCAAGGTCGAGGCGATGCTCGACGCGATCACGCTCATCGATTCGGAGGTCGCGGAGGCCGTCGGGAGAATCCAGTAGATATGAGCAGCGGAATGAACAATACGGCCGGCAGCGGAATGGAACAGACGATCAGGGTCGAGATCTACAATCAGACGTACAGCATCCGTTCGGACGGCGACAATCAGTACATCCAGGAGCTCGCCGAATACGTCGACCGCAAGATGCGCGAGATCTCGTCGGGCACGTTGACGGTCGACTCTTTAAAGGTCGCGATACTCGCGGCGTTGCACATCGCCGACGAGTATTACCAGCTCAAGCACGCGATGGCGCAGTCCGACTCGCAGCTTGCGTCTCGGAGCGCGGAATGCGCAGAGATGCTCGACCGTATGCTCAAGCACCGCGACATTCCGACCCGCGAGATAGCCACCGAGCAATAGACCTCAACTTCTCTTAGGCAACATCGTCCGTTGTGGTAGAATCCAATCCGGGCGAAAGATTTTCTGCGTATCCCGTTACCGAGCGCATTAATAATTGAGCCAACACTTGAATTGAGGGAGGCCAACGCCTGAGTCAGTGCAGTTCTCCAAAGCGTTAACTTGCCGGAGACGAGGGCTTCGATGTTCCTTCGGGAACAGAAGGCCGCCCACCTGAGAAAACCAGGTTCAATTCAAACGTTCGGAACGGATAAGGCGGTACCTTTCGCTTACAGATATTTCGGCCGTGAGCTTTGTCAGGCTCACGGCTTTTCTATTGTCGCGTTGTCCTCGGCCTCGAGCTCGCGGCGGATCTCGTCGGCCATTCGCGCCGATTCGAGAGCGAGTGGAAGCTCGGCCGTTCGGGCCGAGAGCTTTTTTAATGCGAGCTCCGAATCCGCGAGGCTCGTGCCGCGTACGGCCGCCGCCTCGATGATCTGCAGCCGCGATTCGGCCTCGGCGAGCATGCTCCTCGCCTCGTCATGGATGCCGCCGATGCGCTGGAGATCGTCGTCGACCTGCCGGAGAAAGTCAGAAGAGTTTTGGCTCTTGAGCGACCGCAGCTTGTTTCGCCGGCGCTGCATGAGCGCCTTTTCTTTCTGCGCCGAGCGGATGATCCGCGTCGCGGTCAGCCGCGATGCGAGCGTCTCTCGATAGGCGTCGGCGAGCATCGGATCGCCCGCGGCGAGCTGCCGGAGAGCACGCTTCTCAGACGGCTTTAGCTCGCGGCGAAACCACTCGATCTCTTCGGCCCTGATCCCGTGCGACGCGATCCTCTCCCGCATCTCCGCGGTCCAGCCCGAATATCGATAGACGAAAAAACCCGTCAGCCCCAAGCCGAGGACAAACCCTGCCATCGAAACTATCAGCCCGAGAAACAAGATCGTCGCCGCGATCGGCGGCGTCGTGCCGAAGAGGAATGTCAAAGCAAATGTCAGGACGAGCGGCACGCCGCCGAGAACGACGGGCGAAGCGGCCGCGGCGAACTTGAGATTGCGGCCGCGCGCGGCGTCTCGTTCAGGGATCTCGTACCTTTTCGTTAACTCGTTCATTCGGATGAATTAACTTTACACTCACGCAAACCTGATTCAAACCGACGGCATCCTACTTACCGTTCCGCAACCGTTTGTACTAAGATTTCTTGACCTGCACGACCGGGTCCGCTGGTATGAATAGAAAAACGTTAGCCGTACTTACCGCCCTGAATCTGCTCACCCTGCTTGCCGCCGGGGTGAACGCGCAGAAGCCGTCCGCAAAAGACAAGCAGCGGGTGCGGACAGTCACCATTCCGATCTCGATCTTTACAAGCCGCGAGCTCCGCACTGACCAGGCCGAGGAGTTTGTGCAGGCCGATCGATTGATCGTCAAAGAGGATCAGGAGGAGCAGACCATACTCTCGATCCGCAGCGTCGCAAACTCGCCGCTGTCGCTTGCCGTGCTCATCCAGGACGATCTGTCATCGGAGTTCAACGGCCACTTGCCAGACGTTCAGAAGTTCATTCGCGGCTTGCCCAAGGGTACTCGCGTGATGGTCGCGTACCTGCGGTCGGGCACTATCCAGATCCGCCAGCGCTTTACCGACGACCTCGACCGAGCGGCCTCGTCGATCCGCATCCTGGGCAGTTCCAGCGTCGCAGCCGCCAACGGCCCCTACGAGGGAGTCGTCGATGCTCTTCGATACTTTGACGGGCTGCCCGGCGGAAGGCGGTCGATACTTCTCGTGTCGGACGGCCTCGACGCCTCGCAGGGAGTTTCGCCGCTCGCCCCGATGCAGTCGACCGAGCTCGAACGTGCGATATTGAACGCTCAGCGCAAGAGCGTCGCCGTGTACTCTATTTTTTCGCCGGGGACGATCTCGCGCGGGTCTCCGTCACACATTGTGCTGCAAGGACAGGGCGGGCTCGAGCGGCTCTCGGACCAGACCGGCGGGCGGGCGTTCATTCAGGGCACCGAGGCACCGGTCTCGATCATCCCGTTCTTAAAGGATCTGACGCTGCTGCTGAACCGCCAGTTTGCGCTGACGTATCTCTCGACGCATATGAAAAAGGGATACCACCGCGTACAGGTCACGAGCACCAATCCCGAGGTAAAGATCGAACACCCGAAAGGTTATTACTATCGATAGCGGTCTCTAAGACAGACGAGTGCCGCACGACGGACAGACTCGCACGTCCTCTTTGATCAGAAAACCAACCCAGAAAAGCGGAAAGAAGACCACCAGCAGCACGGCAAAGACGATCCAGCCGGCCGACGAGATGCGCCGCTCGACGCGCGGCAGAAATTGTCCACAGCAGACCGGGCATCGGACGGCGATCGGTACGCCGTAGTCGAATACAGGCGGCTCGGGCCGGACGCTCTCTAGCGGGCCGGCGGGCGTGCCGAAGTGTGTTTGGAATTCGTCGGTCTTCCAGGAGTACGGACGCGGCGGCGCGTACTCGAAGTGCGGCGATGCCGGCCTCGGCTGTTCGGCGGCCGGCCGACGGCTGCCGAGTCTCGCGCCGCACGTCCGGCAAAACCGCGCATCCGGCGGGCTCACGTTCCCGCAGTTGTCGCACATCAGGTCGATCGCCGTCCGTAACGCCTCACTCGAACCGAATCTTTTCTCCGCTGCGGATCGCCTCGTAGACCGACTCGACCAGCTGCACCGAACGCAGTCCGTCCTCGGCCGTGACCGGCGGAGCGGTGCCGTCGAGAATAGCTCCGATGAAAGCGGCGTCCTCCTGCACGTAGCCCCAACGCTCTTCTTTCTCGACCATGTGAAACGATCGCGTCTCAAAATTTGCGTCCATTCCGCGCGAGTCGAGCAGCCTCTCCATCTCTTCGGTCATGATCGTCCGGTGATGGCAAAAGACCTCGATCCGCTCGAACGGGAAATGCCAGCTCGCATCGGACGACGAAGCGAACGTGCAGTGAAAGCCGTTCTTGAACTTGAAAATTATCGAGAACTCGTCGAGCTCGGGATACTCGTGCTGCGATCCGTACGCGACCAGCTCTTCGATCTCGCCAAACTGGTATCGGATCATATCGAAAAGATGGATCGTCGTCTCGTATAAGAATCCGCCGGTCACGCCGACGTCGCCCGTCCACACCGGGTTTTTAAGCTCGCCGCGATTCATCTTGATATGCGCCGAATGCGGCGTGTCGGCCGCGATCAGCTCGCGCAGCGTCGCGTAAACCGGTGCGAACCGCCGGTTGTGCCCGACCTGAAAGACGCGATCGCTGGTACGCGCCGCTTCGTAGAGTGCGGCCGCGTCCTCGGCGCCGATAGAGAAGGGCTTTTCGCAAAAGACGTGCTTGCCCGCGGCGAGCGCGGCCGTCGCGATCTCGCGATGCGTGCGGTTAGGCGTGCAGACGAGCACGGCGTCGCAGTGCTCGAACGTCTCCTCGAGCGACGCGCACACGCGGCCGCCGATCGATCGCACCGCCCGCTCGGCCCGCTCGGGCACGATGTCGTAGAGAGCGGCGATCTCGGCCCGCTCGTCCCTCGAATGGATCCGTCCGTGAACGTTGCCGATATAGCCCGTTCCGACGATGCCGATCTTGACTTTATCCATTTGTGAATCTGGTGAGCTGAACAAAAGCGACGCTTTCGGAGCCTACGCCGCGCGTCCGACAAGGCCGAGAGCCTTTTCAGCCCCGGCCCGCGCTCTCTTTGCGACGATGAAAGGATCTTCTTCCCAGTACTCGGGCCGAAAGATCTCAACACTCGCCACGCGGTCGTAGCCGATGACGTCCAGGCGCTCCTTAATTTCGCGGACCGGCAGGATGCCTTCACCGGGATAGAGGCGCTGCGCGTCGGTCAGCTGCTCCCTCGGCAGGTCCTCGGCGTCGTTGATGTGAAAGATAAATAGCTTTGCCGGGTCGAGCTCGCTGATCGCCTCAAAGCTCGAGTTCCCCGCATAAAAGTGAAACGTATCGAGCACGAGTCCCACACTTTCACGACCGACGGCGTCAACGATCTGTTTGGCGAGGTCAAGCGTCTGCACCGAACAGTCGGTCTGACCGAGAAATTCGAAAGCGAGAGACACGCCAAACGGCTCGGCGATGTCGGCGAGCTCGTTCAGAACTCGGACCGATGCGTCGACGATCTGCTGTTCGCTCGCATTCGGCGGCAGTTTGCCGGGCACGACGACGAGGTACGGGCAGTCGATCTCCTCCGCGATCTTGGCGAGCTCGCGGCATTCGGCCTTGATGTTCTGATATTCGTCGGCGCTGCGAAAGGTGATGTGCTCGATCGAATTGATCGAGTAAGGCTCGACGCCGTTCTCGGTAAGGATCGAGCGGAGGTCGGCGGTCGAGTTGGTCTTCAAGTATTCCCGAAGCTTGGCCGCCCAGATCTCCGCGAACGGAAATCCAGCCGCTCCGGCCGCCTGGATATCGGTGACAAGGTCGGCCTTCATCGTCGTCGCGCCGTTGAGTGCGAGTTTCATTATTGGTCTCCAAAGGGCGAAATCAAACGCAGATTTTAGCACGCCGTCACGGCATCGCTAAGCGCGGCCAAAACAACGGCGCTAGCTTTTTCCGCGTCGAATATTCGGCTACACTTGACGTCCGTAGCCGACAAGCACCCGCCATGAAAAAATTCCTGACCCTCTTTGTGATCAGCCTCGTCGTCAATAGCAGCACGCCGTGCCAATCGCCCACGTCGGATGCCGCGCTCCGCGACGCGATCGCCAGCGACAAGGCAGCGTCGTCGCCCGACGGCAACGTGCCGCTGCTCTCGGCGGCGGAGCATCTCAAGCGTGCCGACGCGTATTCGGCAAACCGGATGTTTCCGCAGGCGAGGGCTCACTGGCGGCGCGTGCTGGACAATTATCCAGGCGATCCCGGCGTTTCGCGGGCGCTGTTTGGCACGGCACGCTCGTATATGTGGGAACGTCAATACGAAAAGGCCATCCCTTATTTTCAGCGCGTGGTCAAAGAGTTTCCGGCGACAAAGGACGGCCGCGAGGGGCTCGCCTTTCTCGGCGCGACCTTTGTCCGGCTCGGCCGAAACAAAGAGGCGGCCGAGACCTACCAGAAGTACACCGAACAGTACCCGGACGGCGAACGGATCGAGTCGGCCCACCTCAACCTGATCGACGCCCTGCGCGAGGCGGGCAAATATTCCGATGCAGATCAGTGGGTCAACAAGACGCGGCTTAGATTCGCGCGAAAGCCGGCCGAGACCAACGCCGTCCACGCACGACTGCGGATGCTGATCTACCGCCAGCATTGGAAGGATGCGGCGGCCGCCGCCGACGAGCTGATTACTATGAACCGCTTTGCGGGCTCGATGACGACCGCCGACGAGGCCAGGTACCTAAAGGCCCTGGCCCTCGAGAATTCGGGCAAGAAGAACGAGGCCGCAGGTATTTTTGCCTCGCTCGCAGCGAACCCGGCGTCTTACTACGGCAGTCTCGCGGCCGCGAGAGGCGCCGCCGGATCGATCGTGCGCTCGGTGCCTGCGGTCGAGAGGTCTTATTCGGATCACCCGATAGTATTTCGCGAGGAGCTGATCAAGCAGGGACGGCTGCGAGGTATCGATCCGCGATTCCTGCTCGCGATAATGAAGCAGGAGAGCAGCTTTAAGCCCGGCGCGAGATCGCCGGCAGGTGCTCGCGGTTTGCTCCAGCTCGTCTACGACACCGCGATCAAATACAACACCGCGGCCGGCTATCCGGTCTTTGACGCGGACGATCTGTATACGCCGGCGGTCAATATTGCCATCGGCAGCGTGTATGTCGCGGAGCTGAAAAAGGAATTCGGCGGGTTGTACGAGGCGATCGCCGCGAGCTACAACGGCGGCGAAGACAACGTCCTTCGCTGGCTTAGCCGCAGCCGGCCTAAGGATGCAGGAGTCTTTGTCTCTGAGATCGGCTTTGCCGAAACGAAGAATTACGTCTTCAAGGTAATGAACAACTACCGCGCATACCGCGACCTGTATAACGAAGACCTCATGCGAAGATGAAGTGAGAGTGGTGAGGTGTGAACGACGAGAGGGAGAGAAGGGTGAACGGTGAATGGTAAATGGTGAACGGTAAATGGTAAATGTTAATTGGAAATAAAGAGCCGTAAGCGGTAAGGGATAAGTGCTAAGAGGTAAATCGTTAATAGTCAACACTAAGCAGTAACTTATTATCGGAGTTCACCCTTTCAATATTTACCATTCATCATTCACCATTTACCGTTTACCGTTCACCGTTCACCATTTACCTTTTTCCGCTTACCATTCCTTCCCACTCACACTTCCTCCTTATCCCTCCCTCCACTCAAAGTTCCCTTCACGCTCGACGTGGTAGCCGGCCTGTTTGAGCGATTCAAATATCTCGTGGCCGTGGCGCTCGTCGCGCACCTCCAGCAGTAATTCGATGCCGACGTGCCCCAGCGGAGCGAGCCGCATCGCGCGCTGGTGAAAGACCTCGATAACATTGGCCCCCGCGCCGGCGACGTGCGTCAACAGACCTGCAAGAAATCCCGGCCGGTCGAGCACGAGCACGCGCAAAAAGATGTACCGGCCCTGCCACACAAGTACCTGCTCGAGGATGCGCGCAAGCAGGTTAGCGTCGATATTGCCCCCGCACAGCACCGCGCAGACCTTGTCGTCGGTGCCGACCGGCAGCTTACGCGCAAGCAGAGCTGCGAGCCCCGCTGCGCCGGCCCCTTCGACGACGAGGCGATTGTTTTGCACGCAGTGATAGACGGCCTGCGCGATCTCGTCCTCGGTGACCTCGACGACGTCGTCGACAAATTCCCGAATGATCGGCAGCGTCAGTTCGCCCGGCCTCTTGACCGCGATGCCGTCGGCGATCGTCGGCTGGGCCGTCACCTCGACCGGATGGCCTGCTTTGATCGACTCGCGCACCGACGGCACGCTTGCGGCCTGCACGCCAAAGACCTTGGCCGAAGGGATCAGCGTCTTGATCGCGATCGCGATGCCCGAGCACACCCCGCCGCCGCCGATCGGCACGACGACGGCCGACACGTCGGGCAGAGATTCGCTGATCTCGAGCCCGATCGTCCCCTGGCCGGCGATGATCTTTTCGTCCTCGAAGGCATGGACGTAGATCATCTTTCGCTCCTTGGCCAATTCCTTTGAGAAGGCGACGGCCTCGTCAAAGCTGCCGCCCTTAAGTATCACTTCCGCGCCTTGGGCCTTGGTCGCGGCGACCTTGGTCAGCGGTGCGGCCTCGGGCAAGACGATCGTCGCCTTGATGTCGTGCAGCCGCGCCGCGACGGCGACGCCCTGCGCATGGTTGCCGGCCGAGGCGGTGATGACGCCGCGGCTTTTTTCTTCGTCTGTGAGGCTTGAGATCTTGTTGTAGGCCCCGCGGATCTTGAACGACCCGCTGCGCTGCAGGCTCTCGGCCTTTAGAAACGCGGCGGCGCCGATCTCCTTTGAGAGTTTCTCGTCGGGCAGAATGGGCGTCGGGTAGATAACATTCTTGATGACCTCGCGCGCGGCGCGAATGTCGGCGATATTTACCGTCATAAACGGGCCGATTATACCAGACGCGATCACGCCGGATTAAAACGCCTACGTGCACGGCTCTGCAGCACCGTCGATCGAACTAAAAGCGAGAACCCGACGCCCTTTTTGTGTGCTCGATGTGAGGCTCCGCAGATCGCTCGGGCCAAAAGTGCGCGAGCCGTCGACACGATGCTGACCGCGGCGGCAGAGTGCGAAATGCTTAGCATCGGCAACGGTCATCACGTAATTCGCGTTTGCTGCCGGTTTGCGGTTATATTTCTCGCGCACCCTTTTTGGAGGTCAACAATGGAACTCATCGGTCTCTCTTCGATCCTTTTGCTCTTTATCGGCATCGCCCTGCTTACCGTCGCCTGGAAGACGATAAAGATCGTCCCGCAATCGACCGTTCTGCTCATCGAACGTCTCGGCCGGTTTAACCGCGTGGCGGCGAGCGGGCTTAACATCATCGTTCCCTTCTTTGAGTCGCCGCGCGGCGTTTACTGGACCAATCATCGCCCGGGCACGGTGTTGATCGACCTTCGCGAGCAGTTCATCGATCTGCCGCCGCAGTCGGTCATCACGCGCGACAACGTGATGGTCAACGTCGACTCGGTCGTCTATTGGCAGGTCACCGACCCGATCAAGGCAACGTACGAGGTCAACGATCTTGTCGGCAGTATCGTGCAGCTGACATTCACGGGAATGCGTTCGGTGATCGGCAAGCTCGACCTCGACCACACGCTCTCGTCGCGCGATCAGATCAATAACGAGCTTCGACTCATCCTCGACGAAGCGACCGACAAATGGGGCGTCAAGGTCACACGCGTCGATATCAAGAACATCACGCCGCCCGAGGACGTCCGCATCACGATGGAAAAGCAGATGACCGCCGAACGCAACCGCCGCGCGCTCGTGCTGCAGGCCGAGGGCGACAAACAGGCCGCGATCGCACGCGCCGAGGGCGAAAAGCAGGCGGCGATCACACGCGCCGAGGGCGAAAAGAGTTCGGCGATACTGCAGGCTGAGGGCGCGGCGCAGGCACGCCTGACGGCGGCGACCGCCGAGGCCCAGGCGATCAATCAGATCGCGCAGGTGATCGGCAACTCGGCGGAAACGGCACAGTACCTGATAACCGCTCGCTACATCGAATCGCTGCGCGATATGACCCGGACGCAGAATTCGAAGGTCATCTTTATGCCCATGGAAACGTCAACGATGCTCTCCAGCATCGGCGCGATCAAGGAGGTCCTTGCCGAGACGGGCGAGAAAAAAGAGGAGCTGCCAAAAGGCCCGCGCTCACCGCGGGAGCTGAATCAGTAGTCATTTCTATGGATCATACGCGGCTTCGCCGCAATGTTGTGGGGGGGGAGGGAGAGCGAGCGACCAACACTACGCAGCGAAAAGCTATCTCCTCTGTATCTTGCGCGTGCTCGCG
>JBKBYA010000005.1:61482-233528 GCA_046313635.1 Pyrinomonadaceae bacterium
GGGGGGGGGGGGAGGGGGGGGTTGTTGGGGGGGATGGGGTGTGTCTGTGCGGTGGTGGTGGGGGGAGGTCCCTCCCCCCCCCCCACAGCACTGCGGCAGAGCCGCTTTTTTATCGTCGGGTTCGCTCGTGAAACTGAAAACCTTTCCGTACGGCACTGCGCGCCCAAGTTCCGTCTTTTATTGCCGCTGTACGCCGAGTGAAAATCTGTCCAGGACCGAGTACACCGAACCGGTTCTCTGCAGCTTGCTTTCGTAGAGAACGATCTCTCCGACTTTAAAGGCAGCGGACTCGAATGGCATTTGAAGATGGCTAACGGCAAGGCGACCGGAGCGTTCAGTTTCTCTGAGGCGCGCGATCGTCAGGTGTGGCTTGAATTCGCGCGATTCGCGGTCGAGGCCGATGGCTTCACAGTCATTTTCGATTGCGGCCGCGAGCTTATTCATACCTTCGACGTCGCCGGCGACTCCGAGCCACAGCACACGCGGTCGGCGGACGTTCGGGAAGACACCGGTTCCTGTTATCGAGAGTTCAAACGAACGAGCAGCGGCGGCCGTCGCGCGCAGACGATCGGTCAGTGATGAGATCCTCTCGTCTTCGAGGTTTCCGATAAAGCGCAATGTCAGGTGCAGCTTCTCCGCGCGCTCCCACCCGACGCGCAGGTCGCTGAATTCGTTTCGCAGCCGCTCGCTGTGCGCGGCGGCGAGGCGGCGGGCCTCTTCGCTGATGTCGACGGCGATAAAGATGCGTTTCATATCGATTTTTGCGGGCGTCGGCGGCGGTTGTTAGAATTACCGACGGATATGCATGCTCTCAAACTAGCCTCCGCCATTATTTTAATCGCGATCCTGGCCGTCGGAGGCTTTGCATTTTGGACCTACCGCTCGCTCAACTCGCCGCACACGCACGACAAGGCGGATCAGTACATCACGATCGAAAAAGGCACGACGCCCGCGCAGATCGTCTCGCTGCTCGCGGCACAAAACATCATCGCGAGCGAGACACCGGCGTGGCTCTACCTGCGAACCTTCGGCGATGCGTCAAAGCTGCAGGCCGGTGAATACCAATTCGAATCGCCGATCACACCGCTGCAGGTCCTCAAAGAGCTTGAGAAGGGCGAGTCACGGAGGATCCGCATCACGATCCCCGAGGGCTATACGCGATTCGATATCGCGAAGCGTATCTACAAGGCATTGCCCGGCGGCTCTCACATTCCGCTTGTCAGCGAGGCCGACATCCTCGCGATGATGGACGACACTTCGCTGATCCGCGACATCGCGCCCGAGGCCAAAAACCTCGAGGGCTATCTCTATCCGAGCACCTACGATCTGCCCGCGATGAACGCCGCCGAAGGCAAGGGCCAGGAATATGTCGTCAAGACGCTGATCGCCGCGATGGTCGAGCAGTTTCGCAAAGTGTGGACCGTCGACCGCGCGAATCAGGCCAAGCTCATCGGCCGCACACCGCACGAGATCGTGACGATCGCTTCGATGATCGAGACCGAGTCACCCGTCGAGGCCGAACGCCCCGTCGTCGCGTCGGTGATCTACAACCGGCTCAAGCGAGGCATGGCTCTCGGCATCGACCAGACCGCCGTCTACGTCGCCAAGATGGAGGGCCGCTGGGACGGCGAGATCAATCGGAGCGACCTCGACGCCGATTCACCGTACAACACGCGAAAGAAATTCGGCCTGCCGCCCGGGCCGATATCTTCGGTCTCGGAGAGCGCGATCGACGCGGCGCTCAATCCCGTGCAGAGCGACTATCTTTTCTACGTCCGCAACGTCGACGTCAACGACGGCTCGCATTGGTTCTACTCGTCGGCGGCGGAGTTCGAGAAGGGCAAGGCGAAGTATCAGGAGTGGCTTGACCAGCAGCGGGCTGAGAAGAAAGCGGCGGAAGCCAACCGGCAATAGAATGATCAAACTTCTTGCCCTCGATCTCGACGGCACGCTGATGAATTCGCGTGGGCAGATCAGCGACGCTAATCGCGAGGCGATCAGGCGTGCGGAGGCGGCCGGCGTACTGGTGACGATCGCGACGGGACGTCGGTTCCGCGACGCGCGGCCGGTCGGACTCGATCTCGGGTTGAACGCGCCGGTCGTTTGTCACAACGGGGCCTTGCTCAAGTATGCGGACTCGCTTGAGACGGTCAACGCCTGTTTGCTGCCGCACGAGACGTGCTTTGAGATACTGCGTGTCGGTAAGGAGTTCGGCGGTGACGCTCTGGTGAGCGTCGATCCGCACGAGAAAGGCACTTTGCTGTACGACACGGTCTCAGCCGACAACATTCCACTGCAGAAATATCTCGAGTGGTCGCAGCGGCTGCACGGCGACGAGGCCGAAGCGTCGGTCGTTCATGTCGACGAGCTTCGAGACGAGATCGGCCGACACGAGGTGATACACATCTCGTTCTCGGGCACGTGCGGGCCGATGTACGAGATGGAGAACCTGCTCGCGGACGAGCTCGGCGAGTCGGCGACGATCCTCACGACCGTTTATCCGCATCTCGATTTCACTTTGATCGACATTTTGCCGCCCGACGCTTCGAAAGGCGCCGGGCTCGAGCGGCTCGGAGCGATCCGAGGCATCGATCGCCACGAGATAATGGCGATAGGCGACAACTTTAACGATCTCGAGATGCTCGAGTTTGCCGGCACGGCCGTCGTGATGGGAAATGCCGACCCTAGTTTGATTGAGCGCGGCGAATTTTATACAACTTTAAGTAACGACGAGAGCGGCGTAGCGACCGCGATCGAGCGATTCATCTTAAACACGGAGAACTAATTGGTGGCTAACAGAACTGCGGTAATCGAAACGAACAAGGGCACGATCAAATTCGAACTTCTCGAGCAGGACGCGCCGAAAACAACCGAGAACTTTCGTCTTCTGGCCGAAAAAGGCTATTACGACGGCGTGATCTTTCATCGCGTGATCAAGAACTTTATGATCCAGGGGGGCGATCCGCTCGGCGAGGGCTACGGCGGCGAATCGGCGTGGGGCGGCCGCTTTGAGGACGAGATCGACCGCAGTTCGCCGCTCTACTCGGGCGTTTACGACAAGGGCACGGTCGCGATGGCGAATGCCGGACCGAATACCAACGGCTCGCAGTTCTTCATCATGCACATCGACTACCCTCTGCCGCCGAGCTACACCAAATTCGGCCGCGTGATCGAGGGCCAGGACGTCGTCAACAAGATCGCGGAGGTCGAGACCAATCACAAGGACAAACCGGTCGAGCCTGTCGTGATGAATCGCGTCTACATCGAGGAGGCCGCGGCCGCGTCGTAATGCGGGCCGTCATCCAGCGCGTCTCGCGTGCGAGCGTAAAGGTCGACGGCGAGATAACCGGCGAGATCGGGCGAGGGCTGCTTGTACTGCTTGGCGTGTCGCAGAATGATACCGAGGCAGACGCCGCGTATCTCGTCGACAAAACGCTCAATCTCAGAATATTCGACGACAGCGAGGGAAGGATGAATCTCTCGCTGCTCGACATTTCGGGCGGACTGCTGGTCGTTTCTCAATTCACGCTGTACGGCGACGCTCGTCGCGGACGGCGGCCTTCGTTCATCGACGCGGCGCGGCCTGAAGAGGCCGATCGACTCTATCAGCACTTCGTCGCCGAGAGCCGCAAGCTCGTGCCGAATGTCGCGACCGGACGCTTTCAGGCGATGATGGATGTCGAGCTCGTCAACGATGGGCCCGTGACCATACTTCTCGACAGTGAAAAACGATTCTGACCCGATACGTGCTATGAGAAACTTCTTTCTTGTCATCGTCATCACCACGCTCGCGCTGGCCGCCGTAGGCTGCAGCGACGGTGCGAAAAAGGCCTCGAATAAGGCCGGAGCTTCGCCCGAGGTAAAACGCGGCGTACAGCCCGTCGCCGATCCTGAGATCGCCGTGATCGAGATGGAGAACGGCTCCGCGTACGGCACGATCAAGATCGAGTTTTACTCGAACGTCGCGCCCAAGGCCGTCGAGCGGTTCAAAGAGCTTGCGCGCGCGGGTGTGTACGACGGCGTCACATTCCACCGCGTCAACGACACCGTCATCCAGGGCGGCGATCCGCTCTCGAAGGACAACGACCCCGGGAACGACGGCACTGGCAAGTCCGACAAGCCGAACGTCCCGGCCGAGTTCTCCGACCTGCAGTTCGACACAGGCATCGTCGGCGCCGCGCGCAGCGCTGATCCGAACTCGGCTAATTCTCAATTTTTCATCATGCTCAAGCGCGAGCCTAACTTTGACACGCGTTACACGATCTTCGGCAAAGTGATCGAAGGGATGAACAACGTCCGCACGATCGCCGGCGTGCAGCCCAAAGACGGCGAGCGGCCGGTCGAGCCCGTGAGGATAAAGCACGTTTCGATCGTGCCAAGATAGCGGCCGGCGTGTTAATATTTCTCTTCCGGAATTACCTGCTCGCGTAGCTCAGTGGATAGAGCGCTTGCCTCCGGAGCAAGAGGCCGATGGTTCGACTCCATCCGCGAGTACCAGATCAAAAAAGAGCGAGGCTGCCTTAGAAGGCGGCCTCGCTTTTTTTGATGCCCCCGGCTCATGTCCCCGCTAACGACGGCGCCAAAAAAGGCGCCTCGACGGCGCCTTTCGGACCAATGCGATGAGATCTGGATCAGCGCACCTTTAGCATCGGGTCGCCGATGAGCACCCACGATTCACGAACGTCGCTGCCGCCTGGGACCGTCGATTTGGCGTCGATGATCAGATCGCCGAGTCGCTGTATCGCGCCTTCGCCGATCTTCAGATAGAAGCGCTGGCCCATGATCTCTTGTACGTCGGGCGTCGTCAGGCCGCTCGATGCCCACGACGCCGCCGCGCCGCCGGCCGTCGAGTTGAGCAGATTCTCGGCAAGGCTCGTTCGAGTGATCTCATGAAAGAACCCGTTAAGGCACGTGAGCATCGTAAAGATCGTCGGGCTGCTCTGGTTGGTCAGATTGGGGACCGACAAGTTTCCAAAAAAGGCTTCTGATGCCCAAACGCCGAGCGTACCGTGACCCGAGTAATTGACGATGTACTTGCCGAGATTCATTTCCGCGATGAGCGTCTGATTCGCGTTCGGGTCGGCCCGGCTGACGATGAGATTCGGCGTGCCTGCGGGCAAGCGATCACGCATGCGTCCGCTCATTCCGCAAAAGTCGTAGCTGGGGTTTGAGTCGCAGGCGAAGAGAGCTCCGCGCTGCAGAGACTGCATCGCGGGCTGCTCGAATGTCATTGTTTTGTTGAGAGCGTTGGTCACATGCGCGCCCGTACGAGCGGGTATCCGCCCGATCGCGATCTCGGCAAGTCCGTCGCCGTCAAAGTCGACTATCGCGTCGTCGCTGGCCGTCTCGCTATAGACCGTGTTGACGATAAATGCGGGAACGTAATTGAAATTACCAAGGCCCTCATAGTTGCGCGGATCGTAGCTGCCGTCGCCGATCAAGAGGACGTAACGCGGCGGCGTCTGCCAATTGTTCTTGGCATACTGCAGAAAGGCGCGCATCGAGCGGGAACCCGGCGACCCGTAATTGTACTCGTCAAAGATGTCCTCGACGTTCACAACCTCGACCGCAAAGCCCTGGCCGCGGCGATAATTTGCCCACGCTTCGGCCTGCGTCAAAAAATCCTTGTACGAAATGACGACGAGGTCGGCATTGTGGGCCGGCGTCGAGAGCGAGGAGACCCCGTTTTGAGTAACGGACGCCGGCTGGGAGAGGGCCGAGTCTTCGACCGCAAAATACACTCGGCTGCGATGCGGCGGCAGCGACACCGAGAATCCACCGCCCGCCGTCTGGGTCTGCAGACCCGTGACGATCGACGGCTGGGCCTGATTCGTGATGTCAAAAACGCGGATCGAGCTCGACGTAAAGCCGGACACGATCGTTCCTTGGTAGTTCGGCGTAACGAGGGCGATACGCCCCGCATCTGCCTGAAACTTTCGCGAGTATGTGATCGTGATCGAGTCAAAAAAGCTGAAGTCCGTACTGGAGCCCGTCGACATTGTCAGAGCGTTATTCCCCTCGACAAACGCGCTGGCCGGGACGATGAGGTCGGTCGAATACGGCGTCCTACCCGCGGGACCGTTCGCCTGACCGATCAGTTGGCCGTTGAGAACGAGGTTGACGGTGTGAGGCACGCTGGCCGATCCGAGGGCCTTAAAGGTCAACAGCACTTCGCCCGCGTTTGTATCGACGCCGCTCATCGAAAAGTTGAATGTGCTGGCGGTCGACGTGAGGACGCGGCCCCAGTAATTCTCTTCGTCGCCATTCAGGATGCTGTTGATATAACTCGTGCGCTCCTTCCGAATGATCGTCTGCTGGAAGTTACGCGCGAGGACGGTGCCGCCGACGCGCCGAGCCGGCACCGACGCCATCCGCATCCCGGCCGTCGGGCCGACAAGCAAAAAGTAGAATCTCGTATCGCTCTCCTGCGTGTCGATCCCATTGCCGTAAAATTCGATATAGTCGCCGTTGGGACCGACGTTGATCGCTTGCTGGTTCCCGTCCGCATAGAGCTGCCACAGCGCGGGGTCGCTCGATACATTAAACCCCGCAGCCTGCAGCTGCGATCGCGCGACGCGGTAGATGCCTTCGGACTTAACGCCGATCTTGACGCCCGGCTGCGCGGCCACCCATTTCTGCATTTCGGGATCGGGCGGCTGAGCGGCCGCCGCTGCCTCCGCCCGGAGCTCTTCGCTCATAACCTGCTTGGTATCGGCAACCAGCGAATCGAGCTCGCTCTCCTTTCTAATAAGCGCCGCGTCGTCACCGGCCGCGGCCGAGAGGTCCTTTACCTCGGTGACCGCTATCGGCGTCGTCGTGACCCTCGAGCCGTCGAGATGCACCGCCTCGATAACGTAAGTCGCCTTGGCCCATCCCTCATGGTCAAACGCCGCGTACCGCCGCCCGTACAGAGGGAGGTTGTGCGAGCGCGTCACGGAACCTGGGATGAGAGATCCGCGGACGGGGACGGCGCGCCCGCCCTCGATCCTCAGCACGTTATATCCGACCGTTCCCAGCTCTTCGCTCATCTGCCACCTTACGAGCACGCCTGACCCGTCCGACAAAGCGGCGGAATGGTTAAACTTTGTCCTCGGGGGCAGCTCTTCGCGGACCTGCGTGTAGACTGGCCGGCGAACTTTCACTCGCTTTTGTGCAAAAAGCACTTCGGTACTCGCGAAGATCATCGACACGAGCAAAAAACCGGATACCGCTCTTTTCATCATTTTGGGTACTTCCTGGGATGCGACAAAAAATCGTTGGACGCTTGATCTGCTATGACTCCGTGAAAGTGCAATTTACTACTTTTTTCCACAATTGCCAAAGAATTTTCGGGTTGGCCCCAAGATCCCGCGGCCTGCTCGGCAACCGCTTGTCATCCGGTGCCTGCAAACAAAAAACGGCCCGCGAATCGGCGGGCCGAAGATATCGATCGCTCGGTACGGGCTATGAGTTCAGCAACTGCCGGAGCACGTAGGGCAGGATGCCGCCCGCCCTGTAATATTCGACCTCGATCGGCGTGTCGATGCGGAGCGTGAGATCGACCTCCGACACCGACCCGTCCGCTCGAGAGATCCTCAGCGTGACGTCCTGTCTGGGACGGACGTCCCGGCCGCCGAGCCCGACGATATCGAACGTCTCGCTTCCGTCAAGTTTGAGTGTCGCGGCGGATACGCCCTCTTTGAACTGCATCGGCAGCACGCCCATTCCGACGAGGTTTGAACGGTGGATGCGCTCGAACGACTCGGCGATCACCGCCTTGACGCCCATCAACGCGGTTCCCTTTGCCGCCCAGTCGCGGGAGCTCCCCGTTCCGTATTCCTTACCGGCAAAGATCACAAGCGGTACGCCGGCGTCTTTGTATCTCATCGCTGCGTCGTAGATCGACATCTGCTCGCCGTCGGGCTGGTATCTCGTAAAGCCGCCCTCGAGCGGAGCGACCATCAAATTCTTGATCCGGA
This sequence comes from Pyrinomonadaceae bacterium, assembly GCA_046313635.1. Classification (GTDB taxonomy): domain Bacteria; phylum Acidobacteriota; class Blastocatellia; order Pyrinomonadales; family Pyrinomonadaceae; genus OLB17. Next base: position 69,441 of record JBKBYA010000005.1, read on the forward strand.
CGTTTGCAAACGTACCTCGCAGCATCACGCGGTCGTTGCCCCGTCGAGAGCCGTAAGAATTAAAGTCCTGAGGCTCCACGCCAAGTTCCTGAAGGTAAAGCCCGGCCGGCGAATTGGCCTTGATGGCCCCGGCCGGAGAGATGTGGTCGGTCGTCACCGAGTCGCCGAATATCGCCAACGCCCTCGCGCCGTTCACGTCCGAGAATGACCCCGTATCCATCGAGAAGTTCTCAAAGTACGGCGGCTCCTGAATGTAGGTCGAGGAGCGGTCCCACTCATAGACCTGACCGACGGTCGATGGAATCGAGTTCCAGAGCGGATTTTGCTCGGCAAATCCCGAATAAAGACGCTTGTAGGTCTCCGGATCGAAAGCCGCCTCGAGATACTCGCGGACCTCCTCGGTCGAGGCCCAGATGTCTTTGAGGAAAACGTCGTTCCCTTCACGGTCCTGCCCGATCGGATTCAGGTACACGTCCTTGACGACGGTACCCGCGAGAGCGAATGCCACGACGAGCGGAGGCGACATCAGAAAGTTGGCCCTGATGTTCTGATGGACCCGCGCTTCAAAGTTACGGTTGCCCGACAGGACCGACGCCGCGACGATATCGTTGCCGACGATCTCCTCTTCAATGGACGGGTCGAGCGGGCCGGAGTTTCCGATACAGGTCGTGCAGCCGTAGCCGACGAGATTAAACCCGATCGCGTCGAGCGACTCCTGCAATCCGGTCTTTTTGAGATACTCGGTGACAACCCGCGAGCCCGGTGCCAGCGAGGTCTTGACGTAAGGCGGCACTTTCAAGCCGAGGGCATGCGCTTTTTTTGCGACGATGCCGGCGGCGATCATCACAGCGGGATTGGATGTGTTGGTGCACGACGTGATCGCGGCGATCAAGACATCGCCATTGCCGATCGTTGTGTCGACCGGTTCACGGTCGAGCGACGCTCCGTCGACGCGATCGGGCGTCGGGCGGTTATTCATCATCTCGACCTCGGTCGTGACGTTGGTATTTTTGACGCTGACGGCATCGCTCAAAACGGGCAGCGGCACCGAACGAGGATTCTGGTCGCCGCCGCCGGCGGTGATCGCTTCACCGTTTCGGCCGAGCGTGACGGCAAATCTTGACGCCAGATCGGACTCGGTCTTTCCGTAGCCGCCGTCGGCGACCGGCTTGGTAAACAACTCGATAAAGCGGTCGTCGAGCTGCGACAGCTCGATGCGGTCTTGCGGCCGTTTCGGCCCGGCGACCGACGGGGTCACCGTCTCTAGGTTGAGATCGAGCACAACCGAGTAGTCGACCTCGCCCTCGCGGGGGATGCCGAACATCTCCTGGGCCGTGTAGTAATTTTTGATTGTCTCGACCTGGCGGTCGGTGCGGCCGGTATTCGCAAAGTAATCGAGCGTCTTTTCGTCCACGCCGAAAAAGCCCATCGTCGCACCGTACTCGGGAGCCATATTGGCGATCGTCGCCCGGTCGGTCGCCCCGAGTGCCGCCGCTCCCTCGCCAAAGAATTCGACAAACTTACCGACGACATTCGCCTTGCGCAGCATCTCGGTGATCCGCAGGACGAGGTCGGTTGCAGTGGCTCCCTGCGGGAGCTCGCCGGTGAGGTGAACGCCGACCACGTCCGGCGTCAGAATATAGACCGGCTGGCCGAGCATCGCGGCCTCGGCCTCGATGCCGCCCACGCCCCAGCCGACGATCCCGAGCCCGTTGATCATCGTCGTATGAGAGTCGGTGCCGACGAGCGTGTCGGGAAAATAGACGCCGTCCTTCTCGAACACGCCGCGTGCGAGATACTCAAGGTTGACCTGGTGGACGATGCCGATGCCCGGAGGCACGACGCTGAAGCCGTTAAAGGCCTGAGTTCCCCACTTCAAGAATCGATATCGCTGCTCGTTGCGGCGAAATTCGACCTCCATATTCCGCCGATAGGCGTCCTCGCTGCCGGCAAAGTCGACCTGCACCGAGTGGTCGATCACCAGATCGACCGGAACGAGCGGTTCGATCACCGAAACGTCGCGTCCGAGGCGCTGCACCGCCGAGCGCATCGCCGCGAGATCGACGAGCAGCGGCACTCCTGTAAAATCCTGCAGGATGACCCGCGCCACGACGAACGGTATCTCCTGCGTACGTTCGGCGGTCGCGTCCCACGCCGCGAGTTCGCGAATGTTCGCCTCGCTTACGCGTCGCCCGTCGTCGAAGTTTCTGAGTACAGACTCGAGCACGATGCGCACACTGATCGGCAGCCGCGACACCTTTCCGAGCCCCTGCCTCTCGAGCTCAGGCAGAGAATAGAACGTTGCTTTGCCTTCGCCGGCGGCGAAGGTCTGGCGCGTATTGAACAAGTTGTGGTCCATAGTGGCTTTTACCGAGCGGGAATCAAACTAACAGTGTAAAAAGCCCTTGGGGCGAGGTCAAGAATGCGGCCTCGCGTCGGCGTTAGACAAATTCGCGGCCGGTGTTTTATACTTTCGTTTCTCAACTTGGCGCATTCGTCTAGTGGTTAGGACGCAAGATTCTCAATCTTGAAACAGGGGTTCAATTCCCCTATGCGCTACCAGCCATTTTCCACCGAAGCCCCGTCTCCGGGCTGATCCAGCTCGATCGTCGCTACAACCGGAATGTCCGTCGAAGGCCGCGTGTTTGCCGAGTATCTCCGTGTCGAGCTAGGCATCGTAATTCGCCCGAGGGTCGGCTGCGGCGGCACGCCTTCGCCTGATACGAAAATGAGGACAAACTTTTCCGAGCTGACCGAATCTTTAGTGCGTAAGATCGCTCTTCCCGATATCAAGGCTAAATTCAGGGAGAAAAGATGAAACGCAGAACACAGATCATTGTTTTGACAGCAATTTCGGCGGTCGCGATCTTTGCCGCGGCATGCCCGCAGCGGCGTTCGATCGCCGATCTCGAGGCCGATCCGGGCCGTTACGCCAATAAAGAGGTCGCAATCGCCGGCGTCGTTCGCGACAGCTACGGGCTGTCGGTGCCGGGCACGCCGATCCGCGGCGGCGTCTATAAGGTCGACGACGGGACCGGTTCGATCTGGGTCGTGACCGAAAACACCGTCCCCGCAAAGGGCTCGGAGATAGGAGTTTCGGGAACGCTCGGCAACGGCGTCACCTGGAAGGGCCGCAATTACGGTCTCGGGATCTATGAAAAGGACCGTCGCTTCCGAAAGCGTTAGGTCAGCCGTCATGACAGCAGCACGAGCGGAGGGCTACAATGCCCTCTGCTTTTTTATGCAAAACAGACGACTCGAACTCTTCAGATCCCGATTTGGCCGTGTACACGAGCGGTCGGCCGCGCTTATCCAACTCGTGCCTGACGAGCGGCTGTACTGGCGGCCGCGAGAGACGCCAAACTCGATGGCTCCTTTCTCGTGCGGAGAATTTGTACTGCGGTCGGCCGGCGTTGTCGAGCAAACCTTCGGCGGCATCACCACGCGGTTGTGGGACGACCCTTTCGAATGGACGCTGCCCGAGAAGCTCTCGACCAAGGCGTCTGTCCTCGAGTATCTCGCGGACGTCGAGGCGACGACCGAGAAAGGATTTGCGTTCCTTGCCTCGGACGAGTCGCTCGATCGTGAGATACCCGCTCCGACCGAGCTCAGGCAGATCCTCGCGATCCTGGTCGAGACGCTCGCCGCGGCCGAGCATTTTCAGGGCCGTGCGTATGCGATCTTCGGTTGTTTTTCGGACGAAAAGCTTCCCCGACCTTGAACGCACACGCCCGGAACATATCGTTGCGGACCGAACTTTTTCGTGCAAGAATTCGTTAACCGGAAGGCCTGAACAGACGACAGGAAATCAAAGCCATGCATTGTCCCAACTGCGGTCAGCAACAAGTATCGAGCGAGACAAAATTCTGTTCGCGATGCGGGCTCCCACTGGGATTGATCGCAGAGGTCCTGGCCAACGGCGGCTTCCTGCCGCAGCTTGCCGAGCTGAACAACAAGAACAGGATCTTCACCAAAAAGAACGGCGTCGTTTTTGGCATAATGTGGTTCATCTTGTTTTCAATGCTGTTCACGGCGCTGATGGGGATCGCTAACGCGCCCGAAGAACCTATCGCCGTGAGTGCCGTGATCGGATTCTTCGGTATGCTGCTGCTTGTCATCGGGTCACTCGTATTCCTGCCGAGCTCAAAGAAGCCCGGCATCGCTTTTCAACCGCTCCACGTTCCACGTCAGCCGGCGACCCCGGACGCCTCCCGCCGCGCCGCGCCCCATACCGCGCTGCCGCCGCAGCAGTCGATCCCGGTCTCGGCCTATGCCCCGCCGCGTGCCGGACGCTGGCGCGAGACCAACGACCTGCAGCCCACTTCGGTCACCGAAGAAACGACGCGGCTTCTCGACGACGATAAGAATTAGATCTGATGTATTGCCCAAACTGCGGCCAGCAGCGAGTGTCGAACGAGACGAGCTTTTGTTCCCGGTGCGGTTTTCTCCTCACGGGCGTCACGCACTTGCTGAATAATGGCGGTCATTGGCCGCTAAGCGAGACGAGCATCGCGAAAAAAGGCAGTTCGCCGCGAAGCCGCGGTCTCAAACAGGGAATCTTCATTTCTCTATTGACGTTTTTAGTGGTGCCGATCGTCGCGATAATCTCGGCATCGCTCGACCTCGGCCCGTGGGGTGTCGCGATCGCAACGATCGTTCTGGCGGTCGGCGGCGTTCTGCGAATGTTGTATTCGCTGCTCTTCGATTCGAACGAGCCGGACGGTCTGCCGGCGACCTTCCCCAGCTTTTCTCATAACCAAGCGCAGGGCACGACCGCCCCACCGGCCGCTTTACCGCCCCAGCAGAGCCATCCTGCTTCCTCCTACACGCCCCCGCCGCACGCGGCCGGCAGTTGGCGAGACGCCACCGATCCTACGCCGTCGAGCGTCACCGAGAGCACCACCAGACTGCTCGAAAAGGAGTCCGGCGATCAGTAGCCGATCGCGGCCCCGTCGCTGCGGGAGTCTATCGAACCGAGTCTCACGCCGTCCTTGTCGATCATGATGCCCGTTGCCGATGCCAGGTACACGGGTCTCTCAGCAAACTTGTGTCCGTATTTTTCTAAGATCCGGATCGTGTCGGGCGAGAGTCCAAAGGGCTCGATCAAGAGCTCGTCAGGCAGCCACTGGTGGTGAATGCGCGGAGCGTCGAGCGCCTGCTGAATGTTCATCCCGTGGTCGATCACGTTGATCACCGATTGAAGCACCGCCGTAATGATCCTCGGCCCGCCGCGCGCGCCGAGAGCGAACCACGGCGTTCCGTCATTTCGCATCACGATCGTCGGCGTCATCGACGACAGCGGCCGCTTGCCGCCCTGCACGGCGTTCCTTTCGCCCTGCACGAGTCCGAACATATTCGGCCTGCCGGGCTGCGCCGCAAAGTCGTCCATCTCGTCGTTGAGCAGCACGCCGGTCCCTTTGACGGTGACGGCCGAACCGTACAGGTCGTTGATCGTGTAAGTATTCGTGACGATATTGCCGTCGGCATCGACGACGGTGTAGTGCGTCGTCTCCATCGGCTCTTTGCGGTTTGAGAGTTCGCCGGCGCGAATGTCGCGGCTCGGCGTCGCATCGTCGTCGTCGATCGAGCGCCTTCGCTCGTCGGCGTATCTCTTGTCGATCAGTTTGGCGGCCGGCACGTCGACAAAGTCCGGATCGCCCATATACTCGGCCCGGTCGGCGAACGCACGCTTCATAGCCTCGGCGAGTACGTGATACTTGGCCGCGGAATTGTATCTCATCCCCGCGATGTCGTAGCCCTCGAGAATGTTGAGCACCTCGAGCATTACGACCCCGCCCGAGCTCGGCGGCGGCATCGTAATGATCTCGTGTCCGCGATACGAGCCGCGGAGCGGGATCCGTTCTTTCGCCTTGTAGCTATTGAGATCGTCGAGCGTGATGAGGCCGTTGTGAGCCCGCATATCGTCGGCGATCATCCTCGCCGTCTGGCCGGTGTAGAATTCGCGCGCTCCCTGCGACTCGATCCGCTGCAGCGTCCTTGCCAGGTCTGGCTGACGGAAGAGGTCGCCCTCGCTGAAGAACTTGCCGCCGTTGAGAAAGATCCTCTTGCTGTCCTCGTACAACGACAGGTCTCTCTGGTGCGATTTGAGCAGCTCGGCAAGCCGGTGACTAAGAATGTAGCCGTTCTGCGCCAGCATGCGTGCGGGACGTACAAGCTGCTGCCAGCTGATCCGGCCCGAGCCGTACTTTCGATGGGCGAGGTCAAATCCGGCGAGCGTGCCGGGCACGCCCGCGGCGCGATAGCCGACGGTCGACGAACCTTCGCCCTTGATCAGCTTGCCGTCGGCCCCGACAAAGACGTCTCGCGTCGCGGCCTTTGGCGCCATCTCGCGGTAATCGATCGCGAAGGCCTGGCCGTCTCGCCGGCGGATGAGCATAAAACCGCCGCCGCCGATATTCCCCGCCTCGGGATAAACGACCGCGAGCGCGAGGCCCACGGCGACAGCGGCGTCAACCGCATTGCCGCCTCTCTTCAAGATGTCGACGCCGATCTTTGACGCGAGCTCGTGCTGCGACACGACCATCGCGTGCCGGCCGCGAACCGGCTCGGCCCACGCGCCGGAGACCGGCGTATGGCAAGGGAAAAACGTTAGCGAGAATGTGAAAAGAACAAAAAAAGCACAAGCCGAGCGAAGGCGCTGAGTAGTCATACCGGTGAATTTACCAGAACTTCACTAACTTCCCGAAAACGGTTATAGTCAACCTTCTCCGCGCCGGCGGCAGCATTGACCGGCAAACCTGAGGCAGCCATGACAGACGGCGACAGTAAACGCAATGAACTTTGTAAGTCTTTCTCAACGAAAGTTCGTGCAGTCGATCGGGCGCGTACCGGCCCGGCTCCGTCGAGGCTTGTCCGAATATCGATTCTTCGTCTACCTTAGCGTCCTCGGCCCGGGCATCATCGCCGCCAGCTCCGGCAACGAGGCGAGCGGTATCGCTACCTACTCCACCGCCGGTGCCGAATACGGATATTCATTGCTTTGGGTCTTTATCCCGATGACCGTGTTCTTTATGGTCGCGCAGGAGATGTGCGTGCGGATGGGCGTCGTCACGGGCCAGGGCCTCGCCGATCTGATCCGCGAGCAATTCGGCGTACGATGGACGGCCGTCGTGATGCTCGCGCTGCTCGTCGCCAACAGCGGAATCATCGTCGCCGAATTCATCGGCATCTCTCAGGCGTCGGAATTGTTCGGCATCTCGCGTTACATCTCTGTGCCGATCGCCGCCGTCGCGACTTGGTGGCTGGTCGCACGCGGCACGCCTAAGGTCATCGAGCGAATATTCCTTGTGATGTCGCTCGTCTTTTTGACCTATGTCCTGTCGGCATTTCTGACGCAGCCCGATTGGCGAGCGGTCGGCCGAGAGTTTGTCACGCCCAGCTTTTCGCTGGAGGCGGGATATCTCTTTACGGTCGTGGCGCTCATCGGCACGACCATCACGCCTTTTATGCAGGTGTTTGTGCAGTCGTCGGTGGTCGAAAAAGGCCTGGACGAAGAGGACCTGCCGCTCGCCCGCGCCGATGCCATTATCGGTGTGATCTTTGCAAATCTGATCGCCGTCTTTATCGTCATTTCGACCGCGGCGACCTTGCATGCCGCCGGGATCAAGCTCGAGGACGCGTCGGACGCGGCGCGGGCGTTGAGCCCGGTGGTCGGCGAATACGCGACCTATCTCTTTGCCGTCGGGCTCTTGGGTGCGTCGATGCTTGCGATGGGCGTGCTGCCGCTGGCCACGGCATACTCGCTCAGCGAGGCCCTGGGATTTGAAAAGGGGTTGTCCCGTTCATTTCGCGAGGCGCCGATCTTTCTCGGCATTTTTACGACGCTGATCATTATCGGTGCCGTTTGCGCTCTCATACCCGGCCTGCCGCAGATCCAGATACTGCTGCTTACGCAGTGCGTCAACGGGCTCCTGCTGCCGGTGCTGCTCGCGGCGATCGTGATACTCGCCAACAACGAGTCGATCATGGGCGAGCATCGCAACAGGCTCCCGCACAACATCCTCGCCGTCGGAACTACGGTCATCGTATCCGTCCTTTCGCTGTTGTTGATTGGGCGCACGATTATTGGTATTTTCTAGGCCGAAATGCAGGGCTCCGAGATCCCGAGAAAGACATTCAAGTTCTTTGTTACCGCAGGCGTGATCGTCATCGCGCTGCTCGCTTTGCCTAGTCTCGAGTCATGGATCCTACCGCGAATAGCTCCAGGCCTCGGACTGAATATCGGCGACGACGGCAAGCTGGTCGATGCCGCGGGCCGTCCGCCGGGGATGATGGCCGAGACGACGATCGGTCTTTTTGAGAACGTCTTTCATATCCTGACCGTGGTGCTCGCGATGGCGCTGGTCGTCGTCACGGTCAGGTTCCTGACCCTGATCGTCTTTAAGACGATCCTGCGCACGTCCGCTCAATCGGAGGTCGCGTCGCTCGCCCGCAGCGTCCTCTCGATCGTCATCTACATCGTTGCGTTCTTCATCATTTTTCAGTGGCAGTATCCGACGATCCCGCTCGCCCCGCTTTTTACCGGGTCGACCATCCTCGGCATCGTCGTCGGTCTGGCCCTGCAGGATACGCTCGGAAATCTGTTCTCTGGCATCGCACTGCAGGCCGACCAGCCCTTTCAGGTCGGTGACGTCATTTCGCTGGCAGGCGGCCGCATCGGCGTCGTCCAGAGCGTCTCTTGGCGCGGCGTCAAGATCCGAACGCCGCAGGACAAGCTGCTCGTGATCAGCAATTCGGTCCTCGGCAAGGAGACCATCGAGGTCGCTCCGCGAAACGATCTCGCGGCACGCACCGTCAACTTCAACACGCTCTACTCCAACTCGCCGGCCAAGACGATCCAGGTCGTCCGCGAGGCGGTACGCCAGGTCGAGAACGTTTCGCCGCGGATGCGCCCGGTCGTGCGGGTCCGCAATCTCGGCGACAACGGCATCGATTGGGAGGTCAAATACTGGATCGAGGACTATTCGAGATTCAACGACACCGACGCGCTGATACGCGAGCGCATCTGGTACGCCTTTCAGCGCGAGAACATCGAGTTCGCCTACCCGACGCGCACGCTGCACATCGAGACCAGGCAGCCCGAGGTCGCGTTCGAAGAGAAGGTCTCGACCATCGCCGACCGCCTCTCGCGTGTCGCGATCTTTTCGCCGCTCTCTGACGAGGAGATCGACCAGGTGGCGTCTTCGGCCGGAATACGCATCTACGCTCCCGGCGAGGCCATCGTGCGTGCCGGCCGCGAAGGCAATTCGATGTTTGTCATCACGCGCGGCTCGGTGGCGGTCAAGATACCGGACGGGAGCGGATTCAGGACGGTGAACCGTCTGCGTGAGGACGACTTTTTTGGTGAGATGAGCCTTTTGACCGGCGAACCGCGAACGGCGACCGTCGTCGCAGAAGAGGAGACCGAGGTGATCCAGATCGTGAAGTCGTCGATCAAGCCGATCTTTGAAAGCAATCCTGAGGTGGTCGCGTCGATCAGCGAGATCGTCGAGGAACGCCGCAGGCGTCTCAACGAGGTCGCCGCACAGCCCTCGACGACCGAGGAGGCCCCTAACCGCGGCCTGCTCGGCACGATCAGACGATTCTTTGGGCTGACCCCGGTTTGATCACTGAACGTTCCCGTCGTAAATGTCGTGAAGCACTTCGCTGATCGACTTGCGATCACCAAAACGAGTCCCGCCGGCTGCCGGCTTTGCGTCGGCTGAGACGTCCGGATCCTTGAATGACGCCGCACGCCGCGGCGTCTCTTCATTTTGATCCGCAGCCTCCTCCGCAGCGCACTTGGCTGCCAGCCGACGTTCCCGGTCAGGCCCGGCCTCGAGCTCGGCAGCCGCGTCGGCGATCGCGGCCGCCTCCATCAGCCGGCGGCTCTCGTCGAGCAGGGCCTGCCCGCGGTTTTTACGCGCACGCTCGAGGGCGCGGATCGCGGCCGAGGTGAGCGGCGCCTCAGCCGGCTCGCGCTCGATCTTTCGCAGGATACGCACGTAATTGCGGAGCTCGTCGGACGGCGCGGTCATGCTCATTTCGCTGCCCGCCTCAGACTCGAGCACCGCGGCCAGAAGCGACGCGGCCGCGGCATGATCGCCGACCTTGTTGTAGAGCGCGCCCAACGCAAATCGGACTAGCGGCGGTGCCGTCGCCATCGATGCGATTATCCGCTCGCCGCGCATGATCACGTCGTGCACCTCAAAGCCGAACCAGCGCCGGTCGTCGTCGCGCAGGATGTCGTTGGCGGCGAGATAAAACTCAAAAATGTCACGCGTCTCGCTGCGTGAAGCGGACGAGAATATCTTCCAGAGAAAGTATGCAAAGATCGCAAAGAACAAGATCACGAAGATCGGAAAATCGACCACGACGAGCATCGCCGCGATGACGACAAAGGCCAGCGCGTACTGGCCCTTTTCAATCGCTCGCGAAGACGTTCTCTGGAGCTTGTCGTCGTTCATGACAAACCGCGGCAGCTATACCGCAAACTCATGACCCCTTTTGGCCGTCAGCAGCCTTGGCGTCCCCAGCCGCGTTCTCGGCGGCGTGCTCGGCCGGCCGCGAGGACCTCTTCTTTTCAGCATCGAGCCGATGACCGACCTGAGCAAGCATGTCCGCGACCTTTTCGACGATCTTGTACGGCGAATTGAGCAAAAAGCTGATCGTGTCGCCGAGGGCCATCGCCTCGAGCTTGACGAGGTCGGCAAACTTTTTATCGAGCGGCAGATCGGCAAACGATCTGATGTAGCTCTCGCTGTCGGTGCGTGCTTCGTCCTCGGTTCTTTTCGCTTCGTCGGTCATAACGACCATCGTCCCTCCTCTCTCGATCCTGGTCTCGCAGGCGAGGCGGCGGACGCGGGAGGCATCGCCGCCGAGGATCTCCTTTTCGTGCTCGGTCAGGGGCGAAAGAAGCTCCGCGCCTTCTTTGACGGTCACGATGCAGCCGTGAACGTGGGGCTCTGCAGCGCGGTCGCACTCAAAGCGCACTCCCAAGCGACGCATCGCGTCGGAAAGATAAGTGCCCACCGCGACTATCCCCTCGACGTCTTCCCTTTCGGATCTGATCTCTACGTCGGCCATCACACGATCATTCTCCGACGAGTGTCTTGACGCGGACGCGCGGCTGGGCACCCGACGGTGAAGTGGGCGTATCGGCCTCTTTGCGGCGACACTCTTTGCAAACACCCCATAACCGCAGGCTGTGATGGGTCGTGTTAAAACCGAAGTTGTCCGCTATCTGGTCCTGCATCGCCTCGAGCTCCGCCGAGTAAAATTCGATCACCTTACCGCATTGGGTGCAGATCATATGATCGTGGTGCTCGTGGTTGTAATGATGCTCGTAGTAGGTCTTGTTGTCGCCGAAGCGTACCTCGCGCGCCAGGCCGGCGTCGGTCAGGAGTTTGAGCGTGCGATAGACGGTCGTGTGGCCGACCGACGGATCGACCTTTTGCACGAGCCAGTAGAGGTCTTCGCTGGTGAGGTGCTCCTCGGTGCGAAGGAAGATGTCCATGATCAGCTCGCGCTGAGTCGTACGGCGAAGTCCAGCCTTCTGGATGTGCTCCTGAAAGATCTCCTTTTCCTTTTCGAACTGCTCAACCTTCTTCGCCATCGGATGTTGTCGTGTGCGGGTATTTTATCACCGGAGTTTTTCTTTAGCTATCAAAAGGCGTTCGCGCATCGAGGCGATGTCCGAGAGGTCGCCGCGGCGAGACGCGGCCGCGATATCCAGCGAGCGCATCGCGAGATCGTAAAAGATCTCGGCCTCGAGGGCAGACGCATCCTCGCCGAGCGATGCGATCTGTCGCTCGAGGGCCGCGGCATCGCCGCGGGCAAAGGTGCCCGTCAGAGCGTTAGCGGTCTCCTGCACAGAGAGATTTGCCAGCGTGCTTCGCATTAAGGGCAGCAGAATCTTTCGCGCTTCGGACCTGGCCAGCCCGGCGGCGGTCATCAGCGTGAACGCGACGTCTGCGAGCGCGACGAGGTGCCCTGCAGACGCCACGGCGGCGAGGTGATAAAGGGGCTTTTTTGCGGTGCTGACGGTAAAGGCCCGGCCGCCGAGCATTTTAGCGATCCGTCGCCCGGCGCGTACGGCGCCCGCGTCGCCCTCGACGCAAAAATAGACGCCGCCGAACGCTCGTCGACCCGTGTCGGCCGAGCTGACCGACACGAGCGGGTGCAAAGAGCCGATCACGCAGCCCGACGCCTTGAGCTCCTCAAGCTCGGTCGAGGGCAGCGACCCGCTGGTGTGCAGCACCACGGCGCCTTTGCCCAGCTTGCCGGAGAGCGCGTCCGCAGCGCGTCGTATCGACTGATCGGCGGTCGTGATCAGAACGACGTCGCAGCCAAGCGCAAATTCGCTCTCGAGGGAATGTACCGCGGGACGCGGCCGGAGCCTGCCGGCGATGGCAGCCGCACTTCGCGGGTCTCGCGAGACGAGCGCCTCGATCTCGCCGCCCGCATCAGCAAGCGCGAGTGCGAGCGCTCCGCCCAGTCGTCCGATCCCGATGATCGAGAACCTCATCACCAGCAAAAAGTAGCACAGGTATCAGAGCACGCGAAAAGTGTGTCGCTACCGCTCGACCGAGGCTTCGTCCTCGATCTCGTCGAACCACTCGACCGCATTGGTCGCCTCGGCTGCAAGCTCCGTCACCGGTGCCGCGACGACCCGCACGGGCGGCATATCTTTGAGGATCGTGATCAGAGCGGCGAGCTCGTTATCGTTAAGCGTCGATACGGCCCCGCCGCCGAGAGCTGCGGCAAGAGACGTGAGGGCCTCGTTGTATTCCTGTCCCGCACCGTTCGCCTGCGCCGCGGCGATCCGCGACATTATCTCCGGATATAGGTCGCGAAGCAGTGACCGGTAGGATCGAAGTCCCTCGACCGCCGCCTCGCGAAGCTCGTCGGGCAATGCCGCGACCTCCACCGCCGAGCCCGGACCGAAGCCGCACGCACAAAAGGGATGAAGCTCGAGATTCTCGGCCACGTTCGCGCGACAGTTGATCGTGCGATAGCGCCGCAGCAGCCGCTGGGCGCGGCGCCAATGATCGCGCGGGAATACGTCCATTCCCGACAGGGCCTGAAACTCCCACCAGACGGCGTCGCCCAATACGGTCTCGATGCGCTCCTTTAGTTCGTGGGTGTTCTGCACGGCTTTGTGTCCCGCGATGACCTCACGGGCATAGCTCGACCTGAACTCCTGCCACAGGGCCTCGATCTCCGTGGTCGAATGATCGGCACCCCACATCTCGCCGTCCTCGACCAGTGCAGCCAGGTCCGCACGGCGGCGGTCGATCTCGGCGTCGCCGGTCGGTCGGCATTCGGCGAGATATCGACGCATCTCATTTCGTGTCGCGATCGACTGAAGCTGAGCTTCGATCACGGCCAGCTCGTCGCGCCGAGCCTGAAGCTCGCTGTCAGAATGCGAGAACGCGTCGGCGATACGCATCAGACACTCGTCGAGAGACAATTGATCGGCAAGCATCAGGGCGACGGCGTCGGCCGCGGCCGAGAATGTACCGGCCGCGCGCGATGCGACCCGCCACGATCCCGCACCGAGCGAACCGTCGGGCAGCGATCTGAACCTCTCGGCGAGCGCCGAGTCGTTCCACTGCCGCAGCCAATCGCGCAGCGCCGCTGCCGCGGCTTGCGGGTCAGACTCGTAACTCTTTGCGTCGCGCTCGACGCCCGCGAGCAGGCCGACCCAATTCCAAAGCGTCTCTACGGGCCGGGCCGGCGCGGCCGGTCTTGCGATGCCGCAGATATCGTCCCAGATGATGCGCAGGTCCAGAGATCGCCGGCCGATGCGGTCGCCCGACGAAGTGACGAATTCGATCTGCCGCTCGGCGACCATCGCGCTCAGCAAGAGATACTGAGCTTCTACGGGCAGGCCAAACGGCTCCGCGGTGAGGGCGTCGCTGACGGCCGCGAGGCTTACAACGCCGCCGCCGGCCGACGCGACGAGCGACTCGACAGCCTCGCACAGCCGACGCGTATTATCATTTGGCGACGCCGACGGCGAGATCGGCGACCCGTCTTCGCCGACCAGCCCGAACGGCTTCGCAAAAGCGATGACCAGCGGACGCACATGCTCGACCCCGCGATCGCCCCCGCCGTACAGCCCCGACGTAAGCATGGCGACCGCGTCGAGGTCGAGCGTGGCCTTGAAGTTGGGATGCGCCGTGAAACGCTCCTCAAAATAAGGGGCGAGCGTCTTTTCAAAAAGTTCGGCGAGAGTGTTTGCCGACAGAGCGCTCGGATCGATCGTATATCCGCGGCCGTCGATATAAAGCGCTCCGTATTGGAGAAACTTGCGTTCCCAGATCTTTTCGATGGTGATCATCTGCGACTGCACGACGGTTCGCATCTGATCGCGAAACCTCTCTTGCAGGTCGCTGTCCGAGGCAAGGACGAGATACCGCTTGAATGCCTCGGTCTCTTCCCTTTTAAGCTCGTCGACCGCCCAGCGGACGCGCGGGAACGCGGCGTTATCGCCCTCCCCGCCGCCAAAAGCGACTATCGCCGATATCTCGCCGGGCAAGGCGTCTGGACATGGGCCGCTCTCCGGGATCTGCCACGATAAACGCAGGAGCCTGAGGCCTCCCCGCCATTCGACCCGGGTAGAGGCGGCGACATGCTGCGGTTCGTCGCCAACCTGCACAAAATCGCAATCGCTGAAGCGCTCCTGCATCAACCGCCGAAGGATCTCGGCCACCGCGCTGTCCGGCACCGCCGCGAGAGCCTCGGAAACGACAGACTCGAGATCGTCCGCGCGCGAGAGCCGAAGGCCGAACTTCGTGGCCCGTCCCTCCTGCGTGGACTCGGATATGGCGTCGGGCAAGGCCTCTTTGAACTGCCGAAGCAGATCCTCGACAAATTCGGTCGCCGATCGCTGCTCGGGGTCGTCAAAAAGCAGCATCGCCGCCGCGATGTCGCCCGCCGTGCAGCCCTCGCCGTTGAGCGACAGTACGAGCAGTCCCTGAAGGACGAGCTTTGCCTTGAGACGCTGAAGAACGGGGATCTTGCTGACGATCTCAGCATTCAGATGGTCGAACGCGGCAAACGCGTCCGCGAGTTCGGGCGATCGGCGTAGTCTGGGTTCGACGCCGTCAAACAATTCGTCGAGAGCGATGAGCGAGTCGGCCGGCCGCCCCATTACCTTGGCGCCCGCCTCAGAGGCAAAGGTCAAGAGCGCGAAATTCTGCACATAAAGCCTCACGAAAGGCGCCGCTTCGATGACGGCCGGGTGCAGCGGATAGACTGACGAAAATCGCTGCTCGCTCCATCGAAAACCCGCCAGCGCCCCTTTTATTTCCGAGTAGATGCTTTTGAGCGTATTTCGCTTTTCGGGAATCTTAGGGAATATGTGCGCGTCGATGATCTTGTACAGGTGTTCGTGATCGAGATAGTCGATCGTGAAGGACCTTGCGATCGCCGAGTTGCGGCCGTCGGCCCCCGCGATGTCGTCGTCGAGGGCGACCGCCACAAAGACGTTTCGTCCCTTGGCGGCCTCGGCGAGCTCGCTCAGGAAGGTGCCGTCGTCACGCGTGACCCGTCTCTCGCGTTCGAGATCGGTATCGATGATCAGTACCGCGGGGCTCGCTCCTGCCTTTGAAGCGACAAGATCGACGATCGCCTCCGCCGTGTCGCCGACCTGGTCCGGCGTGACGCCGAATAGCTCCGCAATGCCCGCCTGAACTTCCTCAACGACTGTCGCCTTGGTGCCGCGCAGAATGTATGCGACGGGATAATGCCGTCGGACAAGACGCTCGGCGCCGGCCGAGACGTGCGAATCACGAATACGCTGCCGGAGCTCCGGCCGCGAGAGTATCGCCCCGAACGTCGCGAGAAAGTGGCTCTTACCCACCCCGCGAAATCCGGCCAGGGCGTAGGCACTGCCGGCCGGATCGGGCATCGAGATGACGCGATCGAGCCACTTGACCATCAGATCGGCCGTAATGTCCGTGAAATGGTACCCCGAGAGCGTGACCGACGGGTCGGCTGAATAGTCGGTTAGCGGCTGGTTAGAACGAACTTCTACCAGGTCCCTTACTTTTTCCTGAACTCTGTTCATTGCGGGTGCTGGCGCAAAAGCTGGAGCTGAATTGATATTGGTCCAAAGAACGGAAGCGAGCGGGAGGCGGGCAGGACCCAACGCACCCATATCTTAGCAACTTTCACTCGGAAAAAACACCACGTTTTTTACCGGCGGCCGAACGAGCGGCCCGAAGCAAAAATATTCCCGCGTCCACAACTAATGCAGGGCGCGGTGCATCCTATTCCTGTAAAATTATCCAAACCGGCCGAGCGGATATTCTTCTCGAACGTGACCGGACCGCTGGAGATTTAATATGACCTTCAGATTTAGAAAGCCGCTGGCATTGTCACTTATGTTCGCCATCTGGGTGTCGGCGATCGCGTTCTTCCCGGCTGCCGCCGCGGCGCAGAGCCAGAGCGACGAGAACAAGTCGTCCAAAAAGTCCGAGAAGTCCAAGAAGGCTGACGCCAAGTCAGCGGAGTCAGCGGCCGCGGCGCAGACCGGCCAGCCGGGCGGTTCAAAGACGCTCTCAAGCAAAGAGGACCCGTCGCAGATCGGCAAACGCAACATCAACGGCGGCGCCGACAAATTCTTTGGCTGGCTCGGCGGCTCGCGCGAAAAGGAAATGCAGATCGGCCGTCAGCTCGCCCTCGAGGTCGAGCAGCAGGCCAAAATGGTCGAGGACCCGATGATCACCGAGTACATCAACCGGGTGGGCCAAAACATCGTGCTGCATTCCGACGCAAAGATACCGTTCACGATCAAGGTCATCGACAGCGACGAGGTCAACGCCTTTGCCCTGCCGGGCGGATTCTTTTTCGTGAATAAAGGCCTCATCCTCGCCGCCGACAACGAGGCCGAGATCGCGGGCGTGATGGCCCACGAGATCGCTCACGTCGCTGCCCGTCATGCGATGGAGAATGCCGGCAAGGGACAGTTTCTCGGCTACGGCATCCTCGCCGGATTGATCCTCACCGGCGGCATCGCGGGTACGATCCTGCAGAACACGGCCGGCCTCGGCCAGGCGCTTGCTTTCTTCAACTTCAGCCGCGGGGCCGAGATGGAGGCCGACGTGCTCGGCGTGCAGTATCTCTACGCCGCCGGTTACGACCCGACGGCGATGTCGACGATGTTCGAAAAGCTCGCCTCGAAGAACAAGAAAAAGCCCGGCACGCTCTCAAAGCTCTTCTCGACGCACCCTCAGTCGATCGACCGTCGTGACGCGAGCATAGCGCTCGTCGCCAAGTTTCCGGAGAAGGAGGAGTACGTGATCAGCACCTCCGAATTTCAGCGGGTAAAGGAACACCTGATGAAGCTCTCGAATGCGAAGGCCGGCATCGCCGTCGATTACGACGAGAACGAAAATGCCCGGCCCACGCTCAAGCGGCGCCAGCCTGAATCGGACGGCTCCGACGGTTCGGGCCAGCCGGGCACGAGCTCGTCTGACGGTCCGCCGCAGCTCAAGAAGCGCGGCGATCAGCCGGCCCCGACGCCCTCGCCGAGCCCGTCACCGCAGCAGTAAGATACCGGTACACCAAAGAATTGGCGGCCCGTCTGACGGACCGCCAATTTTTATTGCGCCCGACACAAGTGTGCGGCTATCCGGCAAATGCGTCCTGACCGAGCAGCGTCCGTGCCCTTTGGATCGCGGCCCGGGCCTCCGCGGGGCGGTTTGCCTTGCGGTAGCAATTGATCAGCTTTTCGTAGACGTTCAGGGCAAATCCCCGCTCGCTCACCTGCACGACACGCGGACGATCGAGCCCCCTTAGCCGCAAAGCCGCTTCGTATGCAGCGGCTCCCTCCATGTACCGCTCGGCCGATACGTACAGGTCGCCGAGCGAGACCTGGAGTTCCGGCGCGGTGTCGGGATTTGCGGTCTTTGCACGGCTGACCGCCTTCTGAAGCACCTTTACGCCCTCGTCGACACGTCCCGCCTTTGCCTGAGTGTGTGCAAAAAGTGTGACGAGGTCGGCGCTGTCGGGATTGGCATAAACGGCCTGACGAAGAGCCTCCACCGCCGAGGACGCAGACCTGACATCGGCGGTCGTCAACGCGTCTCTCAGTTCGCCGATCGCGTCCTCGTTGTCGGGCTCGTCGGCCACCAGCAGGCTCAACACCTCTACCGCCTCGGCCGCCTGCCCGGCCCTTACGAGGGCCTTGCCAAGTTTGAGCGACGCCCGCTCCGGCGACAGGTCGGCTCCGCTGCCCATGACCTGCCTGTAAAATCCCGTGTCGATCGGCGCGGCCGCTGCGACCCACTTTCGCAGGGCGTCGATATGCGAATCAAGATCGGTCGGAGCGTAGAGCTCGGCGAGGAACGCCCAGCCTTCGGCATTGCGCGGGTCAAGTCGCGTCACCTCGCGCCACTGCTCTATCGCAAGGGCGGCCATCGCCGGCTCTAGCCTGCCGGAATTGAGGTTGCTCTTGTACGTATAGAGTCGTGCCAGCAGACGGCGCGCTCCGAAGTTGTTCGGATCTACCTTAACGGCCAGCGACGCGAGGGCCACCGACTCGTCGATATCCGAAGGCGGAATACGGAGCGTGATCTCGGCCAACGCGGTGTACGCCTCGGCGATCGTCGGGTCGACCTGCAGGGCGGCCTGGAATGCCGCGCGAGCCTGCCTCGCGACGGCTGCCGCACCGGCCCCGGCAGCGTTTGTCCGCAAGAGATATCGCTGGCCCTCGAGAACCTTTGCGTAGGCCCTGCCGCGCTCTTCGGCGGAGACCGCGGCCCCCGACCGCTCGGCGAGGTTTCGGGCTAGCGTCTCAGACAATTTCTGTCGCGCGACCGGCGAGGGCGGCGGCGTCTGAGCCTTGACGACGCTGGCCAATATAGCGGCGGCGAGCAAAACCGGCAATAACCTGAATTTCATCACAAACACTCCTAAGCGGCCGCTCCTGCATCGCGGCGGGCCGGCACTTTAAAGCAGATGCAGCCCGCCGGTCGCATTAAATTCGATCGTGGGCTGCAGTGTATGATCCATCGATAAATACGGCTCTCTGACAGACCCGCGGCAAGCGGCCGCTACTTTTGCTGTACTCCAGGCGGCAGCTGCTGCGCCTTGTCGACCTTTGGCTGCTCCGGCCGATCGCGGATGACCGTCGTCAGGGCCTTTGGGATCTGATTGGCGCTGATGTCGCCCTGGTTCTCAATGATCTGATCGATCAATTCAAACTTCGCCTTGTCAAAATCTCTGGTCATCAGCACGCCATTCTTGTCGATGGTCATCGGGTAGATGCCGAAAAACTGATTCTTGAAATTCGCAAAAAAGCCGACGTCCTCCGGCGGCAGGATGTGCGCCCGCTCGGGGTTGACCGGAGGGACCGCCGCGCCGATCGTCGTGAGCTGCTCTTTGGCCTTCTCGACGTATTCGCTGTTCGGGTACTCGCTGACGATCTGCTGAAAGTAGCGTGCGGCCTGGTCGGTCTCTTCTTCGAGCAGGTATGTGACGGCGAGCTTGTACAAGGCCTCGTCCATGAATTTGAAGTTCGGATATTTGTCGAGCACCTCGCGGTAGCGCGACTGTGCTCCCTTTAGCCCTCCCTTCTTTTGATCGACCGAGAGATTGTAGTAGTAGTTCGCGATGTACAGGCTGTGGAGCCCGAGATTGTCCTGCACCTCTCGAAGCCGCTTTTCGGCCTCTTCGCGAAGTATCGAATTGGGATACTGCTGCAACAGTGCCTTGAGCCTGACCTCGGCGCGTTTTGCACGCGTCGCATCGCGATCGGGCAGCCCGATCTGCCGCATTTCAGATTCGGCGATCTTGAGCACGACGCGGTCGGCAAGCGGATGCGTCGGAAAGAATGTCAGCCAGTCTTGATAAGCGGCGATCGCCTGGATCAGTGCGCTCGTCGAGCCCTCGAGAAAGAACGAATCTCCGATGGCAAGCTTGGCCATCGGCAGATACGGCGAGTCGGGATACGTCGTGATGATCGTCTGAAAAAGCAGGCGGCCGACATCGAAATTCTTGTTGCGCACCTCGCGCGTGGCCTCGATAAAGAGCTGCTTGTCGCGGCCGGGAGCCACGGTGCCGATCAGCTCGTCGTACTTGTCGTTGCCGCCGCCGCCAAAGATGCCGAGAAATTTCTTCTTCTTTTTGATCTGGCGAGGCTTGCCGACCGGAGAATCGGACCCCGCGCGGGCCGACGCGGTCTCGGTCTGAGCACGGTCTACCGCCGTTTGAAATTCGGCCACCGCCTGCTCGAGCTGATCTATGTCGGACGCCTCGTATTTCTCGCCGCGATCGACCTTGCCGCGAAGGCTGTTGACGTCATTCTGCAGACGCGCAGCTTCTTTCTCCAGGCTCTGAAGACGAGCGAGAGGGCTGTCGGCATTTTCCTTGTCGTCCTTGTCCTTTTTGCCTTCCTGCTTGAGGACCGATGCCGCGCTGTTGAGCGAGCGCCGCATCGTCTCGAGCTTTTGCCGCATTACCTCGAGCCGCTGTGCGGCCGTCAGGTCCTGCTTGCCCTGCGCCAGCCCGACGGCCGAGAGACCGAGTGTAAGAATGAGTGCCGAAACAACGGCCGCGAAATTACGCTTCATAAATTCCTTTGATCAAACCAGGGGCGCGGCTCTTGCGATCAGCTCTCTGACCGCCTCGTCAGGCCGACCGCCGCCAAAGACCGCCGAACCCGCGACGATGATCTCGGCCCCGCTTGCGACGATGGTCTCGATATTCGAGCCGTCGACGCCGCCGTCGATCTCGATCCGCGTGTCGAGCCCGCGTGAGTCGATCATCTGCTTAAGACGCCGCAGCTTGTCGAGCGAGGTCCCGATGAACTTTTGACCGCCAAAGCCGGGATTGACCGACATCAACAGTACGAAATCTGCGAAAGGCAGCGCTTCCTCGAGAGCGACGAGCGGCGTCGCGGGGTTTATCGCGATGCCCGCCTTTGCACCCGCATCGCGGATCGAGCAGAGCGTGCGGTTGAGATGCGGGTCGGCCTCGACGTGCACCGACACCATGTCGGCCCCGGCCTCGGCGAACTGCGCCGCGTACTGGCCGGGCTCGACGATCATCAGGTGAGCGTCGAGCGTCATTCTCGTGAATTTGCGGATCGACTTGAGCACCGGCAGACCGATCGTGATATTCGGCACAAAGCGCCCGTCCATCACGTCGATATGCAGCACGGTCGCTCCGCCCGATTCTGCTGCCGAGATCTCCTCGCCCAGCCGTGTAAAGTCCGCCGACAAGATCGACGGCGCTATTTCAAACATTCGCTGCTCTTTTATCTTCGTTGCCAATCGTTTAGGGTCGGTTGCTCTGATTACGGCCGCGTCGTCGTCCGGGGCCGCTCGGCTCCGGCCGTCGGCTTTGCGGGGCTGGACTTCGGTGCCGGCGAGGCGGACGGACGCGTGGTTTCCTTGCCAGGTTCGTTCTTTGTCTCGCCGTCGCTCTTTTTGCCCTCGGCCGCAGCCGTGCCGGACGAATTGCTGTTTGTCGAGGCCGAATTTGCGATCACGTCGCGGGTCGTATCGGGCTTTTTAGAATTGGCGTTCGAGTTGGAAGGCCGCTTCTTCGGTTTTTCCGAGATCATCTCCTCGATCTTTTCGGTATCGTCCTCTTCGAGGCTCTTCTTCAGGGTCGACGGCGTCTGGTCGGGCTGCGTCGTCGGCTGGCTCGTCACGACGAATATCAGCTGGCCCGTCTTGACCGTCTCGCCCGGCTTCGGCAGCTGCTCGAGGACGGTATTCGGCTGCTCGCCGCTCGGCCGTTCAGCGCGTCGCTTGATCTTGAGTCCGAGAGCGGCGAGTTCCTTTTCGCTGTCGGCAAAATTCTTGCCGACTATCTCGGGCACCTGCACGACCTTGCCCTGCAGCGACCAGTACACGACGCCGACCAGGCCCGCGAGAAATGCGGCCGCGAGCACCGCGACGGCGGCAAGTTTGGTTATCGCGGAAATGCCGAAATTAAGGACGCTCACCGGTTGGATCTCCCAAAATCAAGTGCAAAGTCTAGCATCTTTGCCTATGGCTAACAATCGCGTGCGGCGTCCGCAAACGCGGCTCGGCGGCCGGTCGAGACGCACTATCGCCGCTCAAAGACCGCGGCAAAAAATCCCTCTGTATCGTCACGCTGCGGCCACGTGCGAACAAATCCGTCCGCCGTGACAAACCGCTCGTCGGCCCGCGGGCGTGCGAGTTCGAAATCCGGAGCCTCGCTTAAGAATGCGGCGCAGACGTCCTCGTTCTCTTCCCGCTCGAGCGAGCATGTCGAATAGACGAGCCGGCCGCCGGGCCTTACGACGTCAGATGCCGAGCGCAGGATCGCAAGTTGTTTTGTTTGAAACTCGGCAAACTCGCCCGAGGAGAGAAAGTACCGGATCTCTGGATTTTGACGGATCGTGCCGGTTCCGGAGCATGGGGCGTCGACGAGGACAGAATCGAACGACGCTCCGGCAAAAGGGAGCGTTCGCCCCGCGTCATAACGCAGGAAACTTATGCCCTCGACGCCCTGCCGCAGACAGTTCGCGCGCATCGTCCGCACGCGGCCATCGTAAAGATCGCCGGCGACGATCGTCGGTCGGCTCTTGGCACTCTCCATTGCGATCAGCGACGTCTTGCTGCCCGGCGCGGCGCAGACGTCGAGAAAGCGCGTTCCCCGCGCAAGGCCGATCTCTCGCGCGACCATCTGCGACGCTTCGTCCTGAAAGTAGATCACTCCTTGGTCGGCGAGAGACATCAGTTCGCCGGTCGCTCGCTCGGCGACGAACGCTCCGCTGGTAACGGACGAAGCATTCCACGCCGATGTTTTGATCCCGGCCGCGACACCCCGGGCCGTGAGACGAAAAGCGAGCGGGGCCGGCCGGTTGTCGACCTCGACGAGACGCCGCGTCTCGTTTATCCCGGACTGCGCGATCCAACGCTCGACGAGCCAGCGCGGATGCGAATTCGTCACCGAAACTTCTTCGATCTCATCCGCAAACTCCAGCTGCGTCGTTCCCTGCGAGATCCGTCGCAACACGGCGTTGACGAGTCCCGCGGCCGAAGTCTTGCGTGCGCGGCGGACGAGCTCGACGCTCTCGCTGATGGCCGAATAAGCGGGCACGCGATCGAGTCGCGTGAGCTGGTAGACGCCGACCCTCAGCGCGACGCGGACGGCCGGGTCGAGCTTCTTTTGCGAAGTGTGCAGGTCGATAAGGCGGTCGAGAAGGATCTGGTTTCGCAGTACGCCGAGCACAAGTTCGTGGCAAAGGCCGCGGTCGGCTTTGCCGAGCCGAGCCTCGGCCGCGGGGAGCAGTATCGACGAGAAGGCTCGTTCCGTCTCGACCTTTATCAGCACGTCGAAAGCCGCCGCACGCGCGGGTGAGATCTTCATAACACTCAGTCGCCCGACTCGAGCGAGAGATCCGGCGAGCTTCCCTTCTCAAGCCGCTCGTTGACCGTGCGGCGATCGTCGAAGATAAAGCACTCGCCCTCCCAGAGCGATTCGTCCACCGGCGTCTGCTCGAGATATTTCAGGATGCCTCCCTTGAGCTGGTAAACCTCGTCGAAGCCGCGCGACTTTAGGTACGGAGCAAACTTTTCGCAGCGGATGCCGCCCGTGCAGAGCATCGCGACTCGCCTGTGACGCGACGGATCGAGATTCTCCTCGACAAATTCGGGGAGCTCGCTGAACTTGCGCGTCCGAGGGTTGATCGCCCCGCGGAATGTGCCCGTCCGAAACTCATAATCGTTACGCGTGTCGATGAGAAGCGTCTCCGGATCGGAGATGATCTCATTCCACTTCGCCGCGTCGACGTGCGTGCCCGCGCCGAGCGAGACGTCGACCGGCTGCTTGAATGTGACGATCTCGGGCTTGATCTTGACATCGACGCGGCGGAAGGGGCACGCCTCGTGAAACGACGACTTGTACTCGAGCGGCCGGCCGTCGACATTCAACATCGCCGCCGCCCGCGGCAAAAATTCGGCGATCGCCGTGGGTGTGCCGCAGACGGTCGAGTTGTAGCCTTCGCCGGCGAGAATGATCGTTCCCTTTATCTCGAGCTCTCGCATCAGCTCTCGCAAAGCGTCGCGGATCTCGTCGAGCTCCGCCGCGTGCGCCGACATATCGTGAAAGCGATAGAACGTGATGATCTGAAACTTCATTACCAGATATTCGTGCTGTGCGGCGGACATCAGCCGAGCAGCATCCCGGCACGCAGCTTTGCGCCGTTGAGAAAGTCCCGCACCGCCATTCGCCGTTTGCCCTCGGGCTGTATCTCGTCGACCCGCAAGACGCCGCCCGAGCCGCACGCGATCGAGAGACTGCCGCCCGACGCTTCGATGACGGTTCCCGGCTGCGGCGAATGGTCTTGGATGCCGGTTTCACACGCCGCGGCCCGCCAGATCGTGTACCTGACGCCGTCGGCAAACGTGTACGACGTCGGAAACGGCTGAAACGCCCGCACGCGGTTGGCGATCTCGCGGGCGCTCATCGTCCAGTCGATGCGGCCGTCCTCTTTTTTCATGATCGGCGCGAGTGTCGCGAGCGAGTCGTCCTGCCGCCGCGGAGTGATGCGGTCGAGATTGTCGAGCGTCTCGATCAGCAGTTCGGCTCCGACGATCGCAAGACGGTCCATCAGCTCGACCGCCGTCTCGTCCGCGCCGATCGGCGTCGCGCGCTGGAGCAGAATGTCGCCGGTATCGAGCCCCGCGTCCATCTTCATCGTGGTCACGCCGGTCTCGGCCTCGCCGTTCGCGATCGCCCAGTTGACCGGCGCCGCGCCGCGATACTTTGGCAAAAGCGAAAAGTGCACGTTGATCGCGCCTGCCGGAAAAGCGTTGAGCCAGCGTTCCGGCAGAATGCGTCCGTAAGCAACGACGACCGCAGCGTCCGCGTCGAGCGATCTAAACTCCTCAAACGCCTCGTCCGTTTTGATCTTCAAAGGCTGCCTTATCTCGCTCAGCCCATGCTCGATCGCAAACTCCTTCACCGCCGAAGCCGCGAGCTTGTTGCCGCGTCCCGCAGGCCTGTCCGGCTGCGTGTAAACGGCGACGACCTCGTGCCCCGCATCAAGCACACGCCCCAAACTCGCAACGGCCGCCCGCGGCGTCCCCATAAAAACGATCTTCATCAGGAAAAAAGAAGTGCCGGTTCCAGTCAGAACTTAGCACTTCGAGTATGCAATCCGAAAACGCTCGGCTTCGGTCTAGAGCTGGCGAAGCGGACGCCGGAACATTAGCCGCACGTGAAGCGAAGAGGAACTTGGCGAAAGCTGTCGACCACTCAAACAACGTCGGTTGGAAAAGGCTATTTGATAACGACCGATCCCGACGCGGTGCTGGGACAAATATGAAAACAGACGTCGTGCCACTTCACGCTGACCACGGCGGTCAAGGCGGCGGCTCTCGGATTCGGGCGAACGGTTATCTTTGAAGTCCTCTGGCCGGCGATGATCGTGCCGCCATCGACTTTCCAGAGGAACTCCGCGTCGGCCGGAAGGGGCTCAAGCAGCGCGGTGAATTCGACGGTTTCGTAAGGTTCGACGGCAGGGCGTTTTGTCATTACTTCGAGACACGGGCAAAAGCAGTCGCCGGTGCAGGTCGATTGGCACACGTAAATGACCGCGGGCTCGATCTCGATCAGTCTGGTTTTTGGACTGCCTGCCGCCGAGGCTGTGATCGTATAGGTACCGGGAGCGACGTCACGGAGGTCCCATTTCACGGCCGAACCGTCAACCACGACCTTACCGCCGCTGACCGAAAAGCGCAGTTTCTTTAGGTCGGCGCTTCGCAAACCGCGCGCCGACACCCCAATGGAGAGAACTCTGTCAAGCGGCTCCGGGTCAGGCGACAGATAGCCACGAGGACACGGAATGGAGACCTTCTCCTTGTCCAGGACCAGAGCGGGCCGCTGCGAAGCTGACGAAATGTTCGCGGCCGCCGCCCGGCGCTCGGCACGCCGCGACCGGTCGTGAACTTGAGCGGCTAGGCTCATTGCAGAGATCAATATTAGGAGCAATAAGCGGCTGATTCTCATGCTTCGGAAGTTGCCCGACTGTCGAACAGCCTAGCCGGGTGCGCGAGATCTACTTCTTCCCCTTCTTCGCCGGCTTAAAGCTCTCGTAGACATCGATCCACTGCTGCGGTGTCATTTTGGAGGCGAGTTCGGCGATGAGGGCGACGGGGACGTCCTCCGCGCGTTTGAAGCGGATGCAGGATTTGCCCATATCGAGCTTTTTGGCGGAGTGCTTCGGCCACTCGTTGCGGAACCATTCCATCAGCTTCTCCGACGAATAAAGTCCCATGTGGTAAACCGCGATGTGATTCTTCTGCGAAGCGATCCCCATGAACGGCACCGGCTGCCGCGGGTCGCAGTGATACCCGTCCGGATACAGCGAGTGCGGCACGACCCAACCGGCCATCCCGTAACCCATCGCTTCCTCAAAGCCCTTCGGAATGCGCTTGTTGATCGCATCGCGAAGTTCGGTCATCACCGCACGGCGCTCGTCGGGAAGTGCCGCCAAATATTCATCTACGGTCGCAGCATTTGATTGCATGATCGCATCTTTCCTCGCGGGGATTGTAACTCAGATCGAAAGATCGGCGGCACACCGCGTAGTGGGATGGCGCAAGCGCGCGAAGCACGCGGAATATCGTTAGCCCACACCGCGGGGCGTGGGAATCAGGATCGACCGCATATCGAGCCGTCGGAGACGGCGGCATGATCCGCGAGGAGTCATGCCGCATGCTACACACGCTCGGCGCTACAGCGAACAAAGCCCCGGGTTTTTGCTGAGCTTTACCCGGGGCTGACGAAATACCGCGTGACAAGCACGGTGATCTGGCGACCGACTAGATCTTCTGCGAGATCGACTTCGCCTGCATGAACTGCAGCAGGTACTCGCGTCCGCCGGCCTTGGAGTCGGTGCCGCTCATATTGAATCCGCCAAACGGGTGCACGCCGACCAGCGCGCCGGTGCACTTGCGGTTGAGATAGAGGTTGCCGACGTGAAATTCGCGCTTGGCACGCTCGAGCCTTGCCTGCGTCGTCGAATAGACCGCTCCGGTTAGGCCAAACTCGGTATCGTTCGCGATCTCGAGCGCGTGGTCGTAGTCGCGCGCCTTTATGACGGCGAGTACGGGAGCAAAGATCTCTTCCTGCTCGATCGTGTCGCCGGGCTTGACGTTGGCGATGATGGTCGGCTCGATAAAGTAGCCCTCGCTGTCGTCGCCCTTGCCGCCGGTGACGAGCGTTCCGCCTTCGTCGAGGCCTTTTTGAATGTAGCCGAGCGTCCTGTCAAAGGCCCGCTTGTTGATGACGGCCGCGACATTGGTATCGCCCTCGGTCGGCTGGCCGATCTTGAGCTTTTCGGTCAGCGACTTAACTTTTTCAAGCAGCTCGTCGTGGACCTTTTCGTCGACGATCAGACGCGAGCAGGCCGAGCACTTCTGCCCCTGGAATCCGAAAGCCGCCTGCACGACGCCTAACGCCGCCGAGTCGAGATCGGCGTCGTCGCAGACGATTATCGCGTCCTTGCCGCCCATCTCGGCGACGACGCGCTTGATCCAGATCTGGCCGTCGCGAGTCTTCGCCGCCTGCTCGTTGATGTGCAGTCCGACCTGTTTCGAACCGGTGAACGAAACGAAACGCGTCTTCGGATGCGTGACCATCGCTTCGCCGGTCGCCGCGCTGCCGGTTAGGAAGTTGACGACGCCGGCGGGCAGGCCGACCTCTTCGAGGATCTCGACAAACTTCGCCGCGATCACCGGCGAGTCAGACGACGGCTTGAGCACGACCGTGTTGCCCGCAACGACCGCGGCCATCGTCATCCCGGACATGATCGCGAGCGGAAAGTTCCAGGGCGGAATGATCGCCCCGACGCCGAGCGGGATGTACTCGAGCGAGTTGTCCTCGCCGGCGATCGGCGTGACGGGCTGCTTCTCTGCCCATCGGAGCATCTCGCGGCCGTAAAACTCCATAAAGTCGATCGCCTCGGCCGTGTCGCCGTCGGCCTCGGCCCAGGTTTTAGCGACCTCGACGACCATCCACGCCGACAGTTCGTGCTTGCGGCGGCGCATCACCTCGGCCGTCTTAAAGAGGTACTCGGCACGTTCGGCGGCCGGCACGCGGCTCCAGGTCTTGAATGCCGTCCAGGCCGACTGGATCGCGCGCTCGACCAGCGACGTGTCGTCGTCGACCTCAGAAAACACGCCTACCACCTCGGCCTTTTTCGCCGGGTTATAGCTCTGGAATTTACTGTCGAGCGAGATCTTTTCGCCGCCGATGACGACCGGATACTCGCGGCCGAGCTCGCCGCGGACCTTTTCGATCGCGGCGAGCATCGCCTGCTCGTTCTCGGGCTTGGAGAAATCGGTAAAAGGCTCGTTGCGAAATTCGTCCAGTACTCGTTGTGCTTGCATATTGGTTTTGTTGATCAGAGATATCGCTGCCGGTCGATCTCGTTAAGCTCCCACGCGTCGAGCAGCTCGGGAATGACCGGCTCTCCTTCGGACTGCCATGCCACGACGAAGCGCGGCCTCTGCGTGTCGTTTGAATGCTCGACGTAGCTGAGGATCAGCTTCCAGCCCTTGGCGAGAAAGAGATTCAGCTCGCGGATCGAGCGGAGTTCGCGTACGTGTCTTGTGTCTTCGATCGGCATGTCAGACCCACTCACCGGTCTTTTGCAGCTTTTTGATCCTGCGCCGGGCGAGCTCGCGTTTGAGCGACGTCATCCGGTCGAGAAAGACGATCCCGTCGCAGTGATCGGTCTCGTGGAGCACGCACCGCGCGGCGAGCTCGGTCAGGTCCTCTTCAAACGTATCGCCATTCAGGTCCTGGGCGCGGGCGATCACACGCATCTCGCGCTTGACGGTCTGGAAGACGCCCGGAAACGAAAGGCAGCCTTCTTCGCCCACCTGCTGCCCCTCGATGTGCACGATCTCGGGATTGATAAAAACCTTTTTCTGCGATCCGCCGTCCTCGTCCGGCACGTCCATCACGAAGAGCCGCTTGGAGACGCCGACCTGCGGCGCGGCGAGACCGACGCCGCGGGCGTCGTACATCGTCTCGAACATATTGTCGACGAGCGATGCGAGAGCCGGCCCAAATTCGTCGTCGCCGACAGGCCGACCGACCCTCAGGAGCACAGGGTCCGGATAGTGAACGATAGTCAAAAGGGGCACCGGATTATTGTATCGGCCGCCCCTTTTTTCCGCAAAACGCTAAAGTTTGTCGTCAGTCCTCGATAAAGACCTCGGTCACGTAGATCGCCCCGGATCGCGAGCGTGCGACGCCGATGCCGGTAGCGGTCCAGCGGCGATCTAGCATGTTCTCGCGATGCGAAGGCGACGCGAGCCAGCCGCGAACGGCAAGCGAGGTAAACCGCGGCGACGCGCTGCAGAAAAAGAGGTTTTCGCCGATGCGACGCCAGCCGTTCACACGCCCGGCGCGTGCCCGATCGACGACCGAGCCGCCAGACGGGTCGTAGTGATCGAAGAATCCGCCCTCGGCCATCGAGCGCGAGTAGCGGCGCGCCATCTCGTTCAGGCGAGCGTCCCACTCGAGCGGCGGCAGGCTGCGCCGTGCACGCTCTTGATTTACAAGGTCGAATATCCGCAGTTCGTCATCCGACGCGGCCGCCGGGGCCGACACTGCGACCGCGAGTAACGAGAGACAGACCACTGCCGAAGCAAAGGCGGATCGAAGGCTTTTCATTGTCTAACTCGGTGTGTGGTGATCAGGGGAGAGAGCGGCAAAAGTTTACCCTCGCCGACGAGAGATCGCAAGCTGCTACTGCTGCGGCGGGAGTTTCGCTTTTTCGGCCCTGGTCCATTCGCAGATGCGTTCGGACTCGCCCGGTTTGAGACCGGCGTCGCGGTGTACCCAGAGATACGACGGCAGGGGCATCTCGCCTTTTTGGACCTGCTCGCAGATCTCGTCGAGCTTGCGCGCCTTTCGCTTGTCGGCGTAAGTCGCCCAGACGCTGAAATTCAACTCGCGGCGGCCCTCTTTGACGTGGTTGTCGAGCCACCAGTTGACGGGCGCCACCTGCGAGTACCACGGGTAATACGTGTTGTTGGTATGGCAGTCGGCGCACGAGCGAGCAAAGATCGCCGCGACATCATCGGGGACCTCTGTCGAAGCCTCGAGCGTCTCGGCCGGTATCGTCGCGGGTGCCGTCTGATCGGGCCGCACGAACTGTGCGAGTACAAACGCGGCGACCAACACGATGATCGCGATCTTTAGGATCTTTCTCCTCATCCGAGGCTCGTTTACTCTTTGCCTGCAAAGCGTCCGGGATTAAAATCGTGTCGTGCCATTCGTCATCAGCCCGACAGTCATCGCGATCCCGCTGTTTTCGATAATGATCGCCGCCGAGGCGTTGCTCGCGGCGCGGCGTGAACCGGAATTCTACGAGAAAAAAGATGCGTGGACAAATATCGTGCTCGGCCTGGGCAGCGTCGTTTTTAACGGTCTATTCGGGCTCGCGATCGGCGTGATCTACGTCTCGCTCTACGAGCTCGCGCCGTACAAATTCCCTGTTGACGCATGGTGGAGCTGGGCGGTGCTCTTCGTGCTCGACGACTTTGCGTATTACTGGTTTCACCGCGTGAGCCACGAGTCGCGTCTGTTTTGGAACTTTCACGTCGTCCATCACTCGAGCCAGTACTACAACCTCAGTGTCGCCGTCCGGCAGAGCTGGTTCAGCGGTCTGGTCCATTGGCTCTTTTACGCGCCGTTGATGCTGCTCGGGTTTGCACCGTGGATGTTTCTGACAATTCATGGATTCAATTTGATCTATCAGTTCTGGATCCACACGCGCTTCGTCAAGCGTCTCGGCCCGCTCGAATATATTCTCAATACGCCGTCGCATCACCGCGTGCATCACGGCCTCGACGAACAGTATCTCGACCGCAACTATGCGGGCGTGCTGATCGTCTGGGACCGCCTCTTCGGCAGCTTTACAGAGGAGACCGCGCCGCCGCGCTACGGCATTATCAAGCCGCTCCGCAGCTATAACCCGCTTTGGATAAACACGCACGCATGGGTCGAGATGTGTGACGAGCTGAGGCAGCGCCGCGGGCTGAGAAGCCGGCTGCGATGCATCTTTGGCTCGCCGTACATGGACCGCCTGTAGGGCCGCCTATC
Organism: Pyrinomonadaceae bacterium; assembly: GCA_046313635.1. Taxonomy (GTDB): domain Bacteria; phylum Acidobacteriota; class Blastocatellia; order Pyrinomonadales; family Pyrinomonadaceae; genus OLB17. The sequence goes on from JBKBYA010000005.1 coordinate 100,554, forward strand.
AATGAAACTCCGTCGCTCAATATTATTTCTGTTCGCTCTGGCGGCCGGGCTGCTGTGTAGCGGAGATCTTTGGGCCCAGAACGTCACGGTTCGTCCTAAGGTCACGGTCTACCATCGCAAGCTCCCGATCGCCGACTTCAAGCGAACATTCACGATACGCCGCCCGATCGTGACCGCCCGATCGCCGCAGCTTTCAAAGCTGATCACCGCCGCCGTCGATCCTGTATCGATTCTCGAGATCGATATCAAAGACGAGATCAACCAGACACAGTGGCTGACCGCGGCCGATTACCGCATCGTGCTCAACAGCCGCGGCGTCCTCTCGGTCGAAGTTTGGATGGAGGGCGTCGGCGCATACCCCGACGGGGTCACCAGATGGGTCGTCGTCGATACCGCGAACGGACTGAGCGTCGCCGCGCGGGACGTGTTTACCGATCTCGAAAAGCTCGCCGCGCGCATCAAGCGGATGCAGACTGCCGAGGTCCAAAAGGTAAAGGCCGCCGAACCCGATTCGGCCGACTTGCTGTCCGGCGCCGATTTCACGGTAGCCGACCTCGATAAATTCTCCGTCGACGCCCGCGGGGTCGTCTTTCATTACGAATACGGATTTCCGCACGTCGCCAAAGCGCTCGAGCCGGCGGGCGAATTCCGGCTGAGCTGGCGGCAGGTCAAACCCTTTGTCAAACGCGGCGGTTTGCTCGAGAGATTTGTCCGCCGTTAATATTGATCGAGCGATTATGAGTAATCGGAAGATAAGGGTACTCGTGGCAAAGCCCGGACTCGACGGACACGACCGCGGTGCGAAGGTGATCGCGAGGGCGCTGCGCGATGCCGGAATGGAAGTCATCTATACAGGTCTCAGACAGACGCCCGAGATGATAGCGGCCGCCGCACTGCAGGAGGACGTCGACGCGGTCGGCATCTCGATCCTCAGCGGCGCTCACAATACGCTCTGCCCGCGGATAGTCGACCTTCTCAAGCAGAATGGAATGGACGACACGCTCGTCCTGGTGGGCGGCATCGTGCCGCAGGAGGACATCGAGAAACTTAAGTCGGCCGGTGTCTCGGAAGTTTTTCTTCCGGGAACCTCGACGGATGATATCGTAAGGTATATCGAGGCGAACGTTCGCACCGCCGACGTCTGAGGCAGCGAGTCTTGCGACGCGGCGGACCGTTTCGGCAGCCGTATCAGACGGCACCGGTATTTTTTGGATCAAGCATGGGAGGAATTTGCATGAAGAAGTTGTTCACACTCGTTCTCGCCGCAGTGATGATGCTGTCGGTCGTATTCATCGGCGCGTCCGCATCGAACGGCGGTCCATTCGTCGCCGCCGCGCAAACCGGTCAGGTGACCGTGAAAAAGCGTAAAAAAGGAGCCGTCCGCCGCGGCTATGCCGGCGGCAAATGGGTCGTGCGAAAAACCTGGGACGGCACCAAATGGGTCTCGAAACGCGTCTGGGTCGGCACCAAGTACGTCGGCAAAAAGAGCTGGAAGACCGGCCGAAAGGTCGTCAGCCGTACAAAGAAGGTCGTCTATTGATCGGTAAGACATCTATTCGGCAAAAGGCATCTTCTCGGAGATGCCTTTTTTTGCTGGCACGGCCGATGCACCTGGCAAGAGGCGACAACTTTTCGTAAGGAGGCAGGACAGAATGGAGAGATCATCGCTAGTTAAATTCGTCATCGCGGCCATGGCAGTAGCGTTCTCGTACACGGCGGCGTCCGGCCAGGTCGTGGACAAGGTCAAGGAGGCGGCCTCAAAGACCAAAGACGTCACCGTGAAAGCCGCCAAGAAGACGGCCGACGTCGCGGACGACGTAGCCGACGAGGCCGGCGATAAGACAAAACAGACCGGCGACGCGGTAAAAGATGCCTATTCGGAAACGAAGCGCGGAACCGTCAAGACCTCGAAAAAGGTTGGCAATTTTGCAGTAGAGACGACCGAGAATGTCGCCGGCAAAGCGTATGAGGGCGGCCGCTGGCTCGTGACGACGACTTGGGACGGGACCAAATGGGTCTCAAAAAAGGTCTGGTACGCGACCAAAAAGGGCGCCGACGCGACGAAGGATGTCGTTGTCGGAAACGACAAGCCGAAACCGTAAGGCGGCTTTCCGGTATTCACGTGATCGTGGGCGGCTCATTTGGGCCGCTCTATTACTTTGCTCGCGGGTCGCCGTCCATCCAATCCACGATCGCCGCGACGATACGATCCACTCCCAACGAAGCGTCGGCAGTCAGGTCCGGCGGCTCGACGGGCTCGAGTATCGCGAACTGGCTCGCCAAAAGTTTCGGATTCATGAAATGCCCTTCGCGGTCGGCTATCCGCTCGGCTGCCTCCGCGCGGTCGATGTCGAGCATCACGAAACGCACGGACGGATCACCTCGCCGCAACGCTTCTCGATAGTCCGACTTCAAAGCTGAGCATGCAAGCACCGCGTTACTGCCGCTCTTGAACTGTTCGGCGATCAAATCGCCCAAACGAGCAAGCCAGGGACCCCGGTCGTCGTCGTTGAGCGGACGGCCGGAACGCATTTTTTCGACATTCTCCGGCGAGTGTAGATCGTCCGCGTCGTAAAACGCCCAGCCGAGTCTTGCCGCCAACGCTCGGCCCACCGTTGTCTTGCCCGCGGCCGCGACGCCGCAGATCACGATCACCATGGCCGGGATTATTTCACAGCTCTTTCGCAAATTACGAGCCGCCTCTGCCGCCGCGCGATTACGAATTATCACGCCCTGCTAATACAATTGAACGTGGCCGCTCGAGCGCGGCCGACGTCGTTAATATCTGATATGAAATCAAAAGTACGTGTCGCCAGCGGGCAGGGTTTCTGGGGTGATCTCTTGACGGCTCCGGTCGATCAGGTCCGCGGCGGGCCGATCGATTATCTGATGCTCGATTATCTTGCCGAGGTCACGATGTCGATCCTGCAAAAGCAGCGCTCGCGCGACCCGCAGGCGGGATACGCCAAGGATTTTGTCTCGCTGATGCGCGAGATCATTCCCGATTGCGTCGAAAAAGATATCAAGGTGATGTCGAATGCCGGCGGAGTGAATGTCACCGGCTGCGCCGAGGCGGTGCGCGACACGGCACGCGAGCTCGGCTACGCGGGCAAGCTCAAGATCGGCGTCGTCACGGGCGACGACATTCTCGGTCGCCTTGACGAATTTGCCGAGCGCGGGCACGAGATCACAAACATGGAAACGGGCGAGCCGCTCGCCGCCGTCCACGACCGCGTGCAGTCGGCAAACGTGTATCTCGGCGCCGCGCCGCTCGTCGAGGCCCTCGGCAAGGGCGCACAGATCGTCGTCGGCGGACGTCTGACCGACACCGGTCTCACGCTTGCACCGCTGATGCACGAGTTCGGCTGGAGGTTCGACGATTGGGACCGCATCGCCGCAGGCACGATCGCCGGCCACATCATCGAATGCGGGGCGCAGTGCTCGGGCGGCAACTGCCAGTACGATTGGCAAAACATTCCGGACCTCGCGAATGTCGGCTTTCCGATCGTCGAGGCCGAGCCGTCGGGCGAATTCGTCGTCACCAAACACGCGGGCACCGGCGGCCGCATCAACGTGCCTTCGATAAAGGAGCAGCTTCTCTACGAGATGGGCGACCCCAAAGCCTACATCACTCCGGACGTCGTCGCCGATTTCTCGAGCATTCGACTCGAAGACGCCGGCCCTGACCGCGTACGCGTTTTCGGCATCAGGGGCAATCCGAACACCGAATTTTACAAGGTCTCGATCGCGTACTCGGCAGGCTGGAAGGCCGTTGGCACACTCGTCTACGCCTGGCCCGACGCGTACGCAAAGGCGCAAGCGGCCGACAAGATCCTGCGTGCCCGATTGGAGCGTCTCGGCCTGAGATTCGACACGGTCCTGACAGAGTTCGTCGGCATCAACGCAACTCACGGGCACCTGGCCGGTGGAACGCGGACGCCCTTGTCTGCAATGGCCGACGCATCGCCGGTCACGAATAGCGGTAATGATCGTCCCGCCGGAGGAACCGGCGGTGCGGACGAAGGCGTCCGCGTTCCGCCCGACATTCCCGAGGTCCAACTCCGCGTCGGCGTCCGCGGGCAGTCACGGGCCGACGTCGAACGCTTCACCAAAGAGATCGCGCCTTTGATCCTGACAGGTCCGCCCGCGGTCACAGGCTTCGCCGGCGGCCGTCCGAAGGTGGAAGAGATCATGGCCTATTTCCCGGCTTTGATCCCGAAAGAATTAGTAAAAACAAATGTCGAGGTCATTGAGGCTTGATCAAAAAGGAGGGCTTTGGAGAAGTTCGGTTTCAAGTCCCGAATGAGGCGCACCGCTAACTTTTAGCTGGCGTCAGGCGGGGCAAAGGAGTGAATCGACCCGAGGTTGAGAAAGACATTTGAGAAGCACATCTTTGTCAGCTGGTCCTCTCAAGAAACTTTGCAATTCCCTTCTTACAATCCTCAGTCATCCGAGCGCGGGCGTTCGTTTCGGCGCCGAGGTTGATGGCGTCGGCGATCGGCAGGGCATCAATGTCGTAGAGGAGGCGTTTGGTCATCTCGACCGCCGAGCGACTGGTCTTTTCGTAGACAGAAAGGTAGTCACGCAGCTCCGTTTCGAAATGTCTTTCGCTGAAGAGCCGGTTAACGAGCCCTATCTCCAAGGCGTCCTCGGCCGAGTATTCAAAGCCTTGGGTCAGCAATTCAAAACTAAGCTTCTCGCCTAGATTCCGCCGCAGGATCGCCGCGACCATTGCGGGGACAAAGCCGATCTTTACCTCGGGATAACCGAACCTGGCCGACCGCGCCGCGACGACCAGATCGCACGCCGTCGCCAGCCCGCAGCCGCCCGCCAGAGCGCGACCGTGGACCGCCGCGATCACGGGCATACGTACGCGGCGGATCAATTCAAAAAGCTCGCCGAGACTTTTGGCGTCGTCGAGATTCTCCTCGTACGTCGCGGTCGCGATCTTTTGGATCGACGAGAGGTCGGCGCCGGAACAGAAATCTTTACCCGCGCCCCGGATCACGATCGCACGAAGCGTCTCGTCCGCGTCGGCCTCGCGCAGAGCTTGTTTCAACGCGGAAATAAGCGCGTCATTCAGGGCGTTGCGCTTTTCCGGTCGATTCAGAGTCAGCGTGCGGATCGAACCGCTGTCGTTGATCAAGAGTTCAGTCATTTTTTCTCGCAGTCGAAAATATTTTGCTGATAAGCTTTGCGATCTCCAGGCGGTCGCTCTCGATCGACGCAGATTCCGCCTCGCTGAGCAACCCTGCGTGCAGCAGCAATTGCAGCCAGTATTCGGTCTCCGAAGCCTTTCGCCAAGCCGCGCCAAACTCGTTGACAAACACCTGCCGCGATTCTGCCGACACGGCCTCCTTCACGTGCTTCCCGATATGCGTGCCGGCGATGAGCAGCTCCTTGCTCAAGACATACTCGTGCTTTTCGTCCACAAGATACCGGTAAAGCTTCGAAATGCGCACCGCAAAATCGAAGGACTTATCGAGGACAACGTTGCTTCGGGGGTTGGTCATATTCTTCGATCTTCAATTAGTAATTACCTAATTAGTAATTATTAATTCGTCTTCGAGAGCTTTTCGCTGTCGGGATTTGCCATATTCTCCGATGTCTAATTAGTAATTGTTCAATTACTAATTATTAATTGGTTTTCAGTACATCTTCGCGGCCTTGTCGATCTCGGCGGCGTAGCGCTCGAGTGTCGCGGCGGCGATCGCGATCTGCTGCTGTGCCTCGGTCCAATTTCGCTGTTCGATGGCTTCGCGGATGCCGGGCAGGGTCTTTACGCCGTAGCCGGTGTAGAAACCGGGCGCGTAGATCTGATGCCGGAACCAGTCGCGTCGCGGAAGGCCGGCGTCGGTGGTAAGGGCGCGTTCGGCTTTGTACAAGATCACGTCGAGCTGAGCTCCCGTGGATGGCTTTGATCGAGAAGCGGTCTGATAGGCCTTAACGCTTTCGCTCAGTTTCGCGAGCGCGTTCTGCAGCGGAGCGAAATTGAGGTACGGCACATCGCTCAGCGGCTTGGGTAAGACGAATGTCCGCGTCGGGTCTTCGCTCGCCTTGATCATCCCGTTGGCGAGCAGTCGATTGGTCATACGCGTCTCGTCGCGCATCGAGTCGGCGAGACGCATCACCTCGTTCGCGTATCCGCTGACCGTGTCGTAAAAGCTCGAAAACTCGAATGGCAGCCTGTCGGCGTTTGCCATCCGCAGCGTCGCGCGGCCGCCGACCTTGGCGAGCGCGACGCCGTATGCGAAGTTCGGGTCACCGAACCGCGTGTAGTGATCAAAGGAATCGTAGATCGAATGATACGATCCGCCGCCGTCCTCGCCGCCGAAGCCGATATTGAGCGACGCGATCCCGAGATGCTGCAGAAACGGCGTGTAGTCCGACCCCGAACCGAGAGCCCCGATGCGAAGGTCGGAGCGACCGAGGATCTCATTTCTCATCGCGGGCGGAGCGTTGACGACGGCCGCGGCCTGCGCCCGCTCCCAGACGGTGAGTTTGGTCTGCGGGTCGTCGACCGAACGTGCGACATCGTTGATGAATTTCTCGAGCGAATGCGAGCCCGCCATGCCGAGAAAGCCGCGGCCGTTGCTGTCGGAATTGATGTAAACGGCCGCCTTGTCGCTGAGCTCGGCGGCGTGCGCCTCGACCCATTCGGTCGAGCCGAGCAGTCCCTGCTCTTCGCCGTCCCACGCGGCGTAGACTATCGTGCGTTTGGGCTTCCAGCCGGTCTTTGCAAGCTCCGAGATCGAACGAGCTTCTTCCATCATCGCGACGAGACCGCTGATCGGATCGTCGGCGCCGTTTACCCAGGCGTCGCGATGATTGCCGCGGATGATCCATTCGTCGGGCCGCTCGGCTCCGCGCATTTTAGCGATGACGTTGCGGACGGGCGTCATATTCCAATTGAACTCGAGCTTGATCCGCACGGTCGGCGTCTGCCCGCCGAAGTGGTACGTGATCGGCAGCGCGCCGCGCCATGCGGGCGGCACGACATCGCCGTTCAAATTCTTGAGCAGCGGCAGCGCGTCGCCGTACGAGATCGGCAGCACCGGGATCTTGGTCAGCGTCTCGGCGTCCTTCTTCGCGATGCGTTTTGCGTCGGCGGTCGCGCCGACGTTCTTGGTCAAAGGGTCGCCCGGGTGGACGGGCATATCCATCACCGAGCCGCGCTGCGCGCCGGTCTCGTTGCGCCAAGCGCCTTTTGGATAGACGTCGCCCTGAAAGTACCCGTCGTCGCGCGGGTCAGAGTAGATCAGGCAGCCAATCGCGCCGTGCTCGGCCGCGACCTTTGGCTTGATGCCGCGCCACGATCCGCCGTAACGGGCGATAACGATCTTGCCCTTGACGTCGATGCCGCGTCGCTCGAGCTCTTCGTAATCGGCGGGGACGCCGTAATTGACGTAAACGAGCGGGCCTGTCACGTCGCCGTCGATCGAATAGGCGTTATACGTCGGCAGCTGCTCGGACTGCTGGGCGGATGTCGAGTCCTCCTTGAGCGGCGCCTCCGCGAGCTTGAGTGTGAATCGCTCGGGCGCCGTCATCTCGACGAGCCGCGACTTGGGCGTCGGGAACAAAACAGTGAATTCTTCGATCGCCGTGTCGTAGCCCCACGAGCGGAAGAGCGACGCGATGAAATCGGCGTTTTCCCTGTTGTACGGCGAGCCGATGTGATGCGGCCGCGCCGAGAGGCGCTTCATCCAGTCGCGAAGGTTGTCGGCCCTCAGATACGAATCGAATCTTGACTCGATCCCGCGCTGCGTGGCAGAGCTCTCATCTGAAAAACCCATGATCCGCGGCGGCGGCGGCGAGGCAGACTGCGAGATGGCGAGAGGCGCAAAGAGAGAGAGGACGACGAGCAGGCTCAATATTCTCGACATAAGTTGTTTTGGTTAGGCCGTCGCGCGGCCGCGAGCAAATGATCGGCGGTCAAACACGAAGCCTACTGCGCGAGAAATTCGCGCAGCATCTGCGTGACTGTTTCGGGTGCCTCCTGCTGCACCCAATGTCCGCTGTCCGGGATAAAGAACTCTTCAAATGGAGCGTCGACGACATCGCCGATGCCTCGGACGGTCTCGCGCAGGATCGCCATATCGTGCTCGCCGTAAACGAAGAGCGTCGGCACCGCGATCCGCTTCGGTCCGTCGGCCGCGCGGGTGAATCGCCTAAGGACATTCGCGCGATAGTAATTGATCATCGACGTCAAAGCGCCTTCCTCGCGCCAGCCGCGGGCGTAGACCTCGATATCGGCGTCCGAAAAGACGCCCTTGCGGAATGTAGAGCGTTTGAGGCTCTCTTTAAGCGCGGCAAAGTCGTCACGCGACAAAAGGTACTCAGGGAGCCACGGCAGCTGAAAGAAGAACATATACCAGCTCGCCGCCAGCTGCCGGAACGTAAGGTTGCGACGCCAGACCGAGGCGGGCGGCACCTGCAGCGCCGCGAGCTTGCCGACGTAGTTGGGGTATCGTTCGGCGAGAGACCAGGCTACGGCGGCTCCCCAGTCGTGACCGACGATCGCGGCCTGCTCGCGGCCGAAGTGATGTATCAGCCCGATCACGTCGTCGACGAGCTTTGACATCCTGTATTCGCCGACGCCGCGGGGCTTGTCGCTCAGGTTGTAGCCGCGCATATCGGGAGCCACGACCGTGTAGTCGTCGGCGAGCGCCGCGAGCTGGTGACGCCACGAGTACCAGCACTCCGGAAATCCGTGCAGCAGGATGACGAGCCGCCGGCCCTCGCCGGCACGCGCGTAGTGCAGGCGCACGCCGCCGATCTGCGCAAAGTCCAGCGAGATCCGCGGGTCGATATTCATATTCGCAGCCCGAGCCGCTCGGCCTCGTCGTCGGCGACGTCGATATACATCCTCAGCAGCGCCGTGGAAAATGTCTTTCCCTGCGCGTCGGTCATCAGACTGAGCGTGCCGCCGCCGCCGAGCGAGTTGTGAAGCAGGAAATTCAAGGCGCCGAGATTTGGCAGCTCAAATCTCTCGACGTCGCCTTTGACCATCTCGCCAAAGTGGGCCTTTACTCTCTCGGCCGTGACCTCGCGGATGAGCAGCGGATAAAACTCGTCCTTGAGCGCTATGAGACCGACATTCGCGGTGTCGCCCTTATCGCCCGAGCGGGCGTGAGCGAGCTTGAGCAGAGATACTTTCATTTCGAGTACAAGTATAAATAATGGAACGCCGCGACGACCAGCGAATGATCTATCACACCCGCGCGAATAAGCCCGTCGATCTCGTGCAGCGGCACAAGGCGCGTCGCGATGCTCTCGTGCTCGTCAAAAGCGGTCTTGGCCGTACGCGTGCATCCGGTCGCCAGGTAATGATAGATCGTGTTGCTCTGGATCGCGGGATTTGGCCGCGAGGTGCCGAGGAGTTTGATATCGCGAGCCGAGAAGCCGGTCTCTTCTATCAGCTCGCGGGCGGCGGCGTCGCTCGGGTCTTCGCCCTCGTCGACCAGCCCGCCCGGTATCTCGATAATGGTGCGCTGGATGCCGTGGCGAAACTGCTCGATCATCACCACCTGATCGTCACCGGTGATCGCGATGACGTTTACCCAATCCGGACTGTCGATGACAAAAAAGCTCGCCTCCGTTTCGTCGCCCTCTCGCCGGCAGACGTTCTCGTTGACGTCGAATACGCGGCACCGAGCGGCCGTGCTCGTGCCGATCCTTTTCCATTCTCTCGGCCTTTCGTCCATACAGTTCTTCAATTCGCCTGTCGTCGTGTGCTCAAATAGTAAGTCAGGAAGGTGCAAAATTCTATGCGATGCGATCTCTCTAAAACGGCGTTTGCGGTCGCCGTGATCACTCTCGCCTGCGTCACCGCACGGCCGCAGACGATCACCGCGGACGAGATCGTGTCGCGCGCCGCAGATCAGGTCCCGGTGTACCTCGACAAATTCCGCAACCTGATGTCGCGAGAGACCAAGACGATCGAGAGCTTTGCAAAGAACGGCGAGCTCAAACGCCGACGCCGGGTCGAGTCGACCTTCCTGATCTACCAGTCGACGAGGGACGAGGGCCTCTTTGCCGAGTATCGAAACGTCGTCGCGGTCGACGGCAAGCCGCTGGAAGGCGCCGATAAGCGCGCAGCGGATCTTTTTGACCGCGTGCGAAAGGCCGAGACGTCGGCCGCCGAGCTGCGGCGGCTCGAGGACGAAGGCTCGCGATTCGACGGCGATCTCTCGGTCACCGGAATGACGTTCTTTCAGGGCGTCGCGCTGTTTGGGCACATCAGGCCGAGCATGGAATTCAGGCTAAAGGGCACGGCAGCGATCGACGGCAGCCAGACGTTCGTCGTCGATTACCTGCAGACCGCTCCGTCGCCTTATGTCACGACAGATCCGCGCCGTCTGCCTCGAGACGGCAAGACGCCGGTCATCTACGACCTCGATCACGACGGGCTGATCGACGGACGGCTGCGTGGCACGCTGTGGATCGACGCCGCGACATTCCAGATAAGGCGAGAGCTGCGCGAATTTGCGGTGCAAACGCCCGGAGCCTCGGCACCGGTGACGGCCGCGCGTGACAGTTTCGAGTACGTCGCGAGCGAGTTTGGGATATTGACCCCGCGAAAGATCGTCGTCACGACATTTCGCATCGACGCCAAAAAGGGAGCCTCGCGCGAGGACGAACGGATAACGATGGAGTACGAACGCTTTACAAGGCCCGATGTCGAGGTGAGATCGTCCGACGTGAGATCGCCGTGATCACGGCTATCTCTGCAGCATCGCCGCGGCCTGCCGGCGCATCTCGGCCATCGACGGCCCCGACGCGTCGGAGGTTGTCGACAGGAACTCCTGAAACGCGGCGCGAGCGTCTTCTATGCGTCCCATCTCCGCGTAGAGCATCCCCAATCGCAGAAAGACCTGTTTCGATGCCGGAATGAGCTCGACGCGTGCCGCGTCGCGAGCGGCTTCGAGCTCGGCGAGCGCTTCCTGTTTTTTTCCTTGCGAGTAGAGAATGACGGCGAGCTTCTCGGTCAGAGCCGCGCGGTAGATCGGCAGACGAACCCTCGCCGATCGAAGCGAGGCTGCCGCCTCGTCCGAACGGCCGAGCGTGCTCGACGCGATCGCCTCGGCCTCGTACGCTTGAAACAGCGAATACAGATTCAAATCTCTCGAGTCCGCGTCGATGACCGACCGTGCGGCGTCGATCGCCTCCTGAGGGCGGCCGAGAGCAAGCAGCGCCCGAGCTCGGCCAACGGCGGCGGTAGCCGAGGGCCGGATCTGGATCGAACGTTCAAAGGCCGCGAGAGAAGCCTGCGCTCGCGGCTCGGCCGCACCGAGCTGCAGCCATGCGTGCGACGACCGCGGATCGATCGTGACGGCGTAGCTCCACAGCGCGAGATCGTTATGCCAGACACGGTTCATTCGCCACGTTTGAACGACCATTAACGCCCCGGCAGTAACAAGCAGCACCGAGACCGCTCTCGCCACCTCGGGCCCGCGCGACCGGGCCCACGCAAAGAGCCGCGGCACGACGACGGCCAGAAAACCGGCGAGCGGCAAGTAGAGATAACGGTCGTGTGCCAGATGTTCGGTGCTGAAGCTCGTCACATTCATCGCGGGCAAAAGCGTCAACGCGAAGAAGACGAGCGCCGGCGTGCCGCCAACTGAACCTCGAGCGAGTCGCACCAGCAGCACGACCGCGGCGGCCGATACGATCAACGGAAGAATGAAATTTTCGATCCCGATCGAGTCGACCGGCCGGACCGGCAGCGACGGCCCGAGCCAGAGCGGAAAGAGCATCTGCCGCAGATAAAGAGAGAGTATCGCCGGTATCGACAACAGCGCCGGAACCGCCGCCGGCTGATCATCGACGGGCAAGACCATTGCACCGAGAGCTCGATAGCGGACGATCAGGAAAGCGATCGCGACGAAAACGAAAGGCAGCGTCCCCACAAACGCCCGGCGGATGCGGCCGGAGCCTGCGCCGACGCTGCCGGGCCGGTAAAAGATCAGGAAAAACAACGGCAGCGAAAACAGCGCGACTTCCTTTGAGCCGACGGCGAGAGCGAACGACGCGGCCGAAAGGACGAGCATGATGGACCGCCGCCGATCACCGCTCGTGCCCGCCGCTGCCTCGGCATAACGACAAGCAAAGATCAGCGAGGCGAGCAGAAAGAGTCCCAACAGCAGGTCGGTGCTGCCCGAGATCCACGCGACATTCTCGACGTGTACGGGATGCACCGCGAATATCGCCCCGATGGCCGCCGCCGCCCATTTGTCGAAGCCCATCCGCAGCAGGAGCGCGAACAGCAGTATGCAAACCGCGGCGTGCAGCAGCACGTTGCTTAAATGCCAGCCGAACGGCGACGCCCCGAAGAGGCGCCAGTTAACGATCATCCACGCCGCAAACGTCGGCCGGTAATAGTTGCTCGCGGCGATCGCCTCGCCGCCCTTGAACGCCCAGACGTCCGACGCCAACGCCTTGCCGTACAGCTCAGACCGCTGGATCAGAGGATTCATCAGTATCTGCCGGTTATCGTCGTAGACGAACTGATTGGAGAGCGAATTTGCGAAGGCCACAAATGCGACAAGGCCGATCACGGCCGCGAGGTATCGCTCGTTGAGAGACTTGATCATATTGCGAGGCCGGCGGAGCGTGCGGTGCGAAGCGCCGAGTCCAGCGGATCGGGATCAACCTCATCGATAAGGCCGATCCGCAGGGCCTCGCGGGCATCGACACGTCCGGCGGTAAAGAACATCTCGAGCGTTGCGGCCTCGCCGATCAGCCGCGGCAGACGCTGAGTCCCGCCCCAGCCGGTCATTATCCCGAGCTGCGCTCCCGGATGCGAAAAGACCGCATCCGGTGACGCGACGCGCCGATCGCATGCCAGAGCAAGGTCGAGGGCACCGCCGAAACAAAAACCGTTGATCGCCGCGATCGTGATCTGCGAGAGGGCGGCGATCGTGTTCATCAGCCGCTGGCCGCGAAGGCCGAATTCCCTCGCTTCGTGCTCGCTTAGTGCAGCGATCTCGCGCAGGTCGGCACCGGAGGCAAAGCAATCTTCCTGGCCGGTAAAGATCACGCGTTCGATCGCGTCGCCCGTACGAGAGTTCAATTCGTCCAGCTTCTGCTGCACGACCTCGACCACCGCGACGCTCAGCGGGCTGCGCATCGCAGGACGTGCGAATGTGACGACGAGAGTGTCGCCGGCTAGATCGAATAGAACGGCGTTAGACATCTCGCGCATCGGTCTCAATAATAAAGCTATGTTCAGGACCGACAAAGCACATCCATGGCACGGCATCCCCATCGGCGACGCGGCTCCCGACGAAGTAACGGTCTTTGTCGAGATCGTCCCGCGAGACACCGTCAAGTACGAGGTCGACAAAGAGACGGGATATCTCAAGATCGATCGGCCGCAGCAGTACTCGAATGTCGTTCCGGCAAACTACGGCTTTATCCCCCAGACCTTCTGCTCGGAGGCTGTCGCCGACCTCGCTCGCGCCAAGACCGACAAGACCATCAGCTCGGGCGACGGCGACCCGCTCGACATACTCGTGCTGAGCGAGCATCACATTCCGCGCGGCGACATCATCCTCAAGGCGCGGCCGATCGGCGGCTTTTGCCTGATCGACGACAACGAGGCCGACGACAAGATCATCGCCGTGCTCAAGGGCGACAAGGTCTTTGAGCAGTATCGCGAGATCGCCGAGCTGCCGCGAGGCATACTTGAGCGGTTTGAGCATTACTTTCTCACCTACAAGTCGCTGCCCGACGAGCCAAACGTCTGCGAGATCGCGTACTCCTACGGGCGCGAGGCCTCGTACGACGTGATCCGTGCAGCTATTGCGGATTACGCCGAGCTTGTCGGCAAATTGAAATGAAGCAGAAATGCCGATCGAACGTACCTTATCGTGCCGGCGGTGCGTCCGCCCTCGGTCGCCGGCAGGCGTCCAGGGCTCGCCTTCGAAAGCAAACCCATGGCCTCGAATAAAAGATATTCTCGGCGTGCGGGAGTTTTCTATTGCTTTGGCCGACGGCATCGGTTAGCATCTTTTTCATCATTAGCGTAGCTTTGGGCGAATACGACCAATACTAATTCTCACTGTCGATAGATTCTCACTCGTTTCGCCCGCCCCTCTACGGCAATTTCCCCAATACGGCCTTATAACCGGCGGGTTAAAGCCGGCATTTCAACTCAAGGAGAGTTACCGTTCGATGTTAAGAAGGTTTGCCAATCTGGCCGCGGCCGTCTTTGCCGTGGCTGCCGTGTTTATATTTTCTTCTCCCGCGGTGGTCGGCCAAACGACCAGGACCAAAGCTATGCAGGCTGAAGCCGGCGCTCGCGGATTCCTCACCCGGTCAGGCATCGCCTCTGATCGTCTAGCTGCGCGTGCGGCCATCGTCGATGAGACTGGCAGCCACGTTCGGTTTTCTCAGCTGATAAACGGGATCCGCGTCTACGGCGGCGACCTGATCACTCACCAGAGCGTCAGCGGAAAGTTCGCGAGCACGACCGGCGAACTTTACCGCGGCGAAGTTCCGCCGTCGATCGCGTCATTCGACTTTACGCAGGCTGAGGCATTTGCCGCCCGCGAAATGTGGGACGCGACTTCGGTCAGCGCAGAGCTCGTCTATTATCCGCAAGGCGTCAAACTCGTACTCGCATATATGGTCGATATCTCGAATACCGACCGCAACACAAACGATCCGCGCCGCGAGATGGTCGTGCTCGACGCATTCACGGGCGAGGTTATCGATCGCTGGAACAATCTACAGACGGCATCAGCTCTCGGCACGGGATACGGATTTTACGCGGGCCAGGTCACCAACTTTGCGATCGACAACACATCGGGCACCTACTACATGTTCGATGTGCCGAATAACGGCAAAACGACCGACTATGCAAACAAGTCCTGCCCCGTCACCGGCTGCCGTTCGACGGGTACGGTCTTCTCGTCGTCGGACAACATCTTCGGAACTAACGGCGCCCTTTCAGATCGTCAGTCGATCGGCGTCGACGCTCACTATTTCGCGGCCCTGACGCTGTCGTATTACCTCAACACATTCGGCCGAAACGGCATCGACAACGCCAACAACAAGAATCTGAAGTTCGGCTACATGGTCTCACGCACCCACTACGGCAATAGTTACAATAATGCCTACTGGGATGGCGCTTCGATGACTTACGGCGACGGCGACGGTACTACGTACCGGCCTTTCGACGCTTTGGACGTGGTCGGCCACGAGATGACGCACGGCATAACCGAGCGGACCTCGAACCTTCAGTACTCCAACGAGTCCGGCGCGGCGAATGAATCGTTCTCCGACATCTTCGGCGTCACGATCGAGTGGAAGGCGGGCACGCTCACCGGCGCGGGCGGCACGAGCTACCCGGCGGACTGGTGGATCGGTGAGGACCTTTACTACTCGAACAATCCTTCAAACCCGACGCGCGGCATCCGCAACATGGCCAACACGCATCAGGAGGGCGATCCCGATCACTACAGCGAGCGTTACACCGGCACCGGCGACAATGGCGGTGTGCATACGAATAGCGGCATTCAGAACTTTCTCTTCTACATGCTCGCTCAAGCAGACGGCACGTTTACGCCGCACCACCTCGGAGGCGGCGGCACGGGTATCGGCCTCGACGCCGCGGCAGCGGTCGCTTACGATGCAGACACCAAGTACTGCCGATCGACCGATACCTATGCAAAGGTCGCAGGAGCTTGGGTCAGCGCCGCCAAGGCGCGCTTCGGCGCCGGATCGGTACAGGCAAACCGCGTATACAGCGCATGGCAGACCGTCGGAGTGACCCCTTCGGTCACACCGTAAAATGGAGCTGATCGACTCGCGAATGGTGTCGCCTCAACGGCGGCACCTTTTTATTGCGCATTTATTGCGCAAAAAAAGACTCCAGCAGCGGCCCCCATTCCGCCACCGGAGTCCTTGATGGATGACACCCCCGGCCCCCATTCCGAGGGTATCGGTGCCGGTTACGACAGCAGGGCGCTGCCTAGTCCGACGAAGAAAACAATAGCCTTTGTCTTAACGCGGGTCAAGTTGAGCCGCGGCGGCGCCCAGGACGTCCGCAGAAGAACGCCCTGAAACGCCGAAAAAAAACTCCGGTCACGTCTCCCACACCATGACCGGAGCCATTTGATTCCTCCGACGGCCCCCATTCCGCCGGAGGAATTACTACTTTTGCCGAAGCTCCGTCCGGCGACGTCCCTTCGACCCTCGGAAGATACTTCAGTCTTGGCGGGCCGGTCAAGCGAAGCTCAAGATCTTAACCCCGGACGGCGACAGATCGATCCGCTGCACATCCGTCATCGGCACATTCATTGCACTCGGGCCTTGGGGGACAGCTCAGGACGCCGATTTCGTACGGAGAAAAAACGAAATCTGTCCTGAAACTTTAACAACGCGGCCCCGCCCTCGGCGGGACGGAGGGGTTTTGCTGTTTTCCGAAAAGATCGAGCACGGGGGAATTACAATGAGGGTTTTTGAAACGCTTATCTGTGTGCTCCTGCTTACCCCATTAAGCTTGATGGCACAAGTATCGGATCATCCGGCCGGAAGCGGCGGAATTATAAACTACGGCGGCGACGGTTCACGTCTGCCGGATTACAATCTTCGTTACGGCGCCGTTTATGTCATGACCAATCGTGAACAGAACGGCGTTTTGGCGCTCGCCCGCGAACCGGGCGGCTTTCTGATGCCGGTCGGCCATTTCTCTACCGGCGGTGCCGGAGACCCGACCGTCCGGCAGGCAGGCGAGACGCTGTACGACCCGCTTGCGTCGCAGCGGTCGCTTGTCATGGCCGACGATCATTCCCTTTTGATCGCCTGCAACGCCGGCGACAATACGATAACTGTCTTCCGGATCGGAACTCGCCCTGACGCGCCTGCAGGTCATCGGCTCGGGCGGCAAACGCCCCGTGAGCGTAGCGGTCCGCGACAATATGGCGTACGTCCTCAACGAGGGCGAGACCGCGACACTCGCAGGATTTCGGATCGGTGAGGACGGCTTGCTCACGCCGCTCGAGAATGGCGTCACGGCGGTCGATACGGGCCTTGCGATCGACGCCGGACAGCTTGCCTTCAGTCCTGACGGCTCATCGCTCTTGCTGACGGACAAGGCCAACGATCTGATCTACTCGTTCGCCGTGGACATCAACGGCCGCATCGGCGCGGTCGCAAAGATCCGCTCGGCCGGCAAGACACCCTTCGGCTTTGCATTTGACTGGACGGGCGATCTGTATGTCGCGGAGGCCTTCGGCGCGGAACCGCTTAAAGCGGCGACCTCGTCGTACAAGAGTGGGGGGACCTGGATCGCTTGGGGCCGTGACCGTCTCTGCCTCGGCCAAAGGGACGCGGGCCTGCTGCATCGCTCTAAGCCGCGACGAGCGCTACGCCTATGTGCTCAATTCGTCGAGCTCGACCATTTCGAGCTACGCCGTTAGCGGCGACGGCTCACTCCACCTGATCGACCCGGAGGCCGCGATTCTGGACGCGGGAGCATTCGGCGTTGCGCTCGCGACGACACCCGACGGACGCCTGCTCTACGCGCTCGACAGCGCCGGTCACAGCCTCTTCGTCTTTCGGGTCGAGGGCAGCGGGAGGCTGGATCGGGTAGATAGATTTGTCGTGCTGCCCGAGGGTATGCAGGGGCTGGCCGTGCGCTGAAGCGGACGAAGCTATTTCTCGAGATCCTCGGTGATCGGCGCCGTCCGGGCGGCGTCCTGGACCTCGGTCAAATGTCGCGTCGTGGTCTCGGTCACGCTCGGCCCGGGCCCGCCGAGCCTCAGGGCCCCTCCGCGACCGGCGAGACGCTCCGGCGGACGATATTCGGCAGCGTAACGCTGGGGCCGTTCGGCTTCGGCCCTTTCGGTTAGCACGCCGACCGCGGGACGCAAACTCTTCGGGGGCCGGCCGGCCTCCGCTTTAAATGCCATGAGGCAGGACGAACGGCCCGATGTGGGGCTGGTCGGTGTTGAGACACGTCTCGAGCGCAAGGACCAGGGCCGGCCGGGTGTCTTCAGGCGCGACGATGGCGTCGACGAGGCCGCGGGCGGCGGCGTGTTTCGCGTCGAGTTCGCGGTCGTAGGTTTGGCGGACCTTTTCCATCTCGGCGAGGAGCGCTTCGTCGGGCTCGCGGCCTTCTTTTTTAAGCCGCTCGAGCTGCGTTCCAAAGATCGCCTGCACGGCCGAGTCACCCTCCATCACGCCCATTCGCCCGGTCGGCAGCGTGAAGATAAAATCCGGATCGAAGCCCTGGCCCGCCATCGCGTAGTAGCCGGCACCCGAAGCGTGATTGACCGTCAGCACGATCTTAGGCACGACGGCCGTCGCCATCGCTTCGACAAAGCGGGCTCCGGCACGGATGATGCCGCTGTGCTCGGCCTCGGCCCCGACCATGAATCCCGACACGTCCTGCACAAACAGCAGAGGCGTCTGATGACGATTGCAGTTCTCGATAAAATACGCCGTCTTCTCGGCCGACTCCGTGTAAACGATCCCGCCAAATCGCGGCGGCGAGCCGGGCTTTGCGCTCTTTGACATCCCGCGCGAATTGGCGATCACGCCGACAAGTATGCCGCCCACACGCGCCGTACCGCAGATCATCTCCTGCGCGTAGTCGGCCTGGAATTCGTCGAGCGTTCCCGCGTCCAGAATGCAGTCGAGCACCGCCCGCATGTCATACGGAGCGCGGTGATCCTCGGGAAGCAAATCGTAGAGCGGGCTCGTGTCAGTAGCCCGGACATCAGTAGCCCGCACGTCAGTTAGGGCTCCTGTTGGAGGCGTTGAGCCCTTACTTACGTGCGGGCTACCGACACTCGAGCCAGTCACACGCGGCAACTCGGCAACTAACTGCCGGATCTTCTTGATGCATTCCTCGTCATTCGCCGTTCGATAATGCGCTACGCCGGAGATCGCGTTGTGCGTCATCGCTCCGCCTAAAGTCTCATTGTCGATCGTCTGTCCGGTCGCGCCTTTGACGAGATTGGCTCCGCCGAGGCCCATGAACGACGTTCCTTCGACCATCAGGATCACATCCGACAGCGCCGGCAGGTACGCGCCGCCCGCGACGCACATCCCCATCACGGCCGCGATCTGCGGCACCTTGAGATAGCGACGCATCAGCGAGTTGTAGTAAAAGATGCGTGCCGCGCCGTACTGGCCCGGAAAGACGCCGCCCTGATACGGCAGATTGACGCCCGCCGAATCGACGAGATAAATGATCGGCACGCGATTACGCATCGCGATCTCCTGCGCGCGCAGGATCTTTTTGATCGTCTCGGGATACCACGCGCCGGCCTTGATGGTCGCGTCGTTTGCCACGACGACGCACTCGCGGCCCTCGATCTTGCCCACAAGGGTCACGACCGCCGCCGCCGGAGCCTGACCGTTGTACTCGTCGTACGCGACAAACAGACCGATCTCCTGAGAGAAAGTGTCCTTGTCGAGGAGCAGCGCGATGCGCTCGCGGGCGGTGAGCTTGCCTTGCTTGTGAATGCGATCGATCTTTTCGCGGCCGCCGCCGAGCTTGAGCTGCTCCTCGAGCAGGCGAAACTCGTCGGTCAAGGCGCGCAAACGCGACTTAGGGCTTGAAGATGTGCTTGAAATTTTCACGTTCCAGATGAGCGACCTCAGGCCGCAATGAGATCTCGTCGGACGAGCCTGACTTCCGGGCCCGTCATTTACCGTACTAGCGCAGCGTCAGACTGCCGACGTTGGTATCGCTGATCGCCTGGTCATTTACGCTGACTATCCGGAGCCGAGCCCGCCGTGTCGGGCCCCCGCCGACCGAGATGCTCTCGGCCCCGTCGTTTGGCGTGCTCGCGACTAGCGTCTCCCAGGTAACTCCCTCGTCGCGCGACAGCTCGATCCTGACGTTGCCGTTCACGTTGTCCGACGTCCAGGCGACGGTACGCCATATTCGACGAGGCAGCGCGTCGGCCCCGGCAAAGGTCGTCAGCGTGATGCTCGCGCCGCTGTAGCGGTAGTTCGCCATCACGTCGGCGGTATTGTCCATCGAACGCGCGTTGTCGCGTTCGTTGTGAATGCCGGTGGCATATCCGCTGAATGTGACCGCGGGATTGGAAAAATAAGGTCGGCGCGTGCAGCCGCTCGGGCACGGGTCGGAATACGACATCACCGTGCGAAAGACACCGTTAACGTAATGACCGTATCCGTACGGGTATATCGCCGTGCCGCCATTCTCGGGGTTGTGATGGCTGCCCATGTTGTGCCCGAGCTCGTGTGCGAACGACAGATTGCCGACGGCACAGCTTCGGGCCGTGACCGTATAACCCGACTCGGAGGCTCCCGCCGTACCCGCGATGTAGCCGATGCCGCACACGCCGGTGACTTCGCCGATCATCGCGACGAGGTCCGCCTTGTGGGTATTCCTCAACGCCTGGATCGTCGCATTTGCCCGAAGGTTTGAAAGGTCCGTACTGGCATTGCCGCTCTCGACATACATATGCTCGGCGGCGTGGACCATCCGTATCCGCTGACGCATACGGCTGTTGGCGTAAGCAAGATTTGCCGCGTCGACGGCCTGCTGGGCGAGCGCCTGGGCCTGAGCGTCGCCGCCGACAAAATTCTTGGTCGCGGTCGTATAGACCACAAGCACGTCGATCCGATCTCCGGAATCGACGCCGGCCGCAGCAGCGGCGCCGGACGCGGCCGGAAGGCCCTGCTTCGCCGCCGCGAGGCCGCCGCCGCATTCCGGATAAAGCCGCTGATCGACCTCAACGAGAAAGTGCCTGCCGCCGCGCGGGACGATCTCGTAAACGGCGTCGCCGGCCTGGATCAGACCCGAGACGTGACCCTTGCGAAACGTCAGCGACACGTCGCCGCCAAACTTGTCGGTCGTGAGCCGCCCGGTCCAGGTGTAATCGTCCATCGCGCGGGTCTCGACGTAATTGCGCGACGCGAGATGAATACTGCCGTCAAAGAGCGGAACGGCGATCAGGCGGCCGGACTCTCCCGCAATATTTGCGCCGCTGAATTCGATCTCGGCTTCCTGTACCGACGCGATCGAAGATCTGCTCTCCAGGTTCGGAGCGGCCGCCGTTTTGAGCACGAACAGGCTCTCTGGCACCGACCCGGCCGATTGAGCCGCAGCCGACGATGCAGAAAGCGTCATGGCGACCGATAGAAAGAGCGCGGACAAAAAACTCTTCATACTTTCTCCTCGATAACGAATGTCGGCACCATCCCGCCGCCGGCGGTGACGTTGGCCAGCTCCGACGACGACAGCCGCGTAAAGGCCGA
This sequence comes from Pyrinomonadaceae bacterium, assembly GCA_046313635.1. Lineage (GTDB taxonomy): Bacteria > Acidobacteriota > Blastocatellia > Pyrinomonadales > Pyrinomonadaceae > OLB17. The sequence continues at coordinate 121,800 of JBKBYA010000005.1, forward strand.
GCCGACGACGCCGTTAAAGAGCAGCGGGTCGAGATCGACAAGCTGCTCGGCCATAAGGACCTCGCCCGCGCCGCCGACCAGCATCGGGAAGGGTTCTTTTGCCGTCTTGACGCGCTCCTGTACAAGATAATCGCCGGTCTTGAGCGCGTGCTCGACGGCGTCGTCCCACTCTGCCGAACTCAAGCTCCAGCCGATATGGATGCCGTGGCCGCCGTAATCGTCGTTTGGCTTGAGCACGAGCTTGTGCGAATTCTGCCGCGTCCATTCGACGAGATCTATTCGGGCGCCGGCGTATGTCGTCGCTCGCTCGACGAAGCTGCGCGTCCACGGCACATGCCGGGCGATCGCCGAGAGCTCGTCATCCGAAAACAAACTTGCATACCGCTCGTCGGTCAGCACCGAAAAGACCGCCTTCTTATGTATCAGCTTGCTGCGAAAGCTGTTGACCATGCAGACCGCTCCGGCGCGATACGCGTCAAGCAGCGCCGGATATTCGGCCATGATCGGCAGATATTCGTTGACGAGCAGGCGCTTGTAAACGATGTCGATATCCACGCCGCGAAACGACAATCTCTTACCGTCAAATTCCAGCTCCTGCGGCGTCGCGATGACCGAAGTGTAGCCGGCCGCTTCAAAGAACTCGCGGAACAGCTCAAACTCGGCCTGCGTCGGCAGCCCCGCGAGATCGACGATCGCGATCGTCGGCGGCTCGTCAGGCTCGCTGCCGCCCATAAACTCCAGATAACAGTCGAGCAGCACGGCGAGCATCTTTGAGCGCCCCTCGAAGGCCCGCAGCTCGTACCGCTCGGCAAACCGCTTCATCAGCGGCATTTCGAGAAAGATCTTGCTCGCCGAGTCGGCGTAAGCGATGCCCGCCGGACTTTCGCCGTTGAGCTCGACATAGCTGAAAGCTTCGCCCGTCAGGAACGAATCGAGCCGTGCCGTCGGTGAGACCATCGAGTAGCCGGGATCGATCTTTACAAGCTCGCGTTCGGTCTCGGTGATGCCGAGCTCGTCGAGCAGCGACTCGTCCTCGACTGCGGCATCCTTTACCTTTTGCAGCGCGCTCCAGACGGTCTCGGAGGCGGCCGTCACACGCGCCCAGTCGGCGGCCGAGACAAAGTGCGGGCGCAGATACGGCGACAGGCGGCGACCGCCAAAGATCAGCCGCGCCCGCTCGAGCCCGCTGTCGAGCGTCTCGAACGACGTACGCACAAGCTCGTCGTCGTCGAGCAGGCTGTGATAATGATCGACCGCGTCTTTGATCATCGTGATCCTTGACCTCTCGGGCTCTGTCTATTTTGCCATCACGATCAGCTGATCGTACTCGTCCCTGGTGAGCGGCAGCACAGAGAGCCGCGAGTTTTTGACGAGCGCGATATCTTTGAGCGACGGCGTCGATCTGATCTCGGCGAGCGTAACGGGCCGCTTGAGCTTTTTGCCGGCCGTCAGCTCGACCGCGACCCACGCTTCGTCGGTCGGGTCAGGAAAGTGCGCTTTCGAGACCTTGGCGTGGCCGACGACCTGCTTTTCGTCGCCCGAATGATAAAAGAGCACCTTGTCGCCCTTTTTCATCGCCAACAGATTGTTACGTGCCTGGTAATTGCGCACGCCCGTCCAATCCGTCTTCCCGTCCCTTATAAAATCGTCAAACGAATAAGACCCAGGCTCTTGCTTGACCATCCAGTAGTTCATATGAGCGTGAATTGTGAATCGTAAATGGTAAATAGTACATCGCCGAAAGCTCGTCGTCGCACGATATTCTATCTCTCGCGACCTGGTCGGCCTTGGAATCAAGTGGGATCGGTCGAACGGGCCTTCAGGTACGAGCTGAGCCCCGTGATCATGCGTCCGATCTCATCCAGGGCAATAGTCAGCTCGCCAAATTCCGCCTCGGACAAATAGTTCAGCCGCCTCGCAATTATCAGCTCCGTCTCAACCTCGCTCGCCGAGCCCTGCGCGATAGAGAGAAAATTCACAAATTCCCTGGATGATTTCCGCGCCGCTCCCTCTGCGATATTGGCGGCGATCGACACCGCGGCTCGTCGGAGTTGGCTTGTCAATCCAGATCTCTCGTCACGCGGAAAGCCGTCGGTACATCGATATATCGCCACGCTGACGTCGACAGCCTTTTTCCAAACGTCGAGCTGATGATGTGGCCGCATCTATTGACTATTTACCATTGACGATTGGCTACTTACCCTTCTGCGCTTCCGACGCTTTCTTGTTCAGCCATTTGGCCCAGCGTTCAAGGGTCGGGCGGAACGGCTTGAAGAGCCGGGCGCGGAAGCCGTTGTTCTGGTTGGCGGCGGCCCAGGCCTTCAGGTTCTTTTCGGCGTACTGGCGGATCTGCGGCTCGAGATTCTGCTTCTTTACCGAATGCCGTAGCGTCAGGTAATAGTGCTGGCCGACAAGCGAAAAGATAAGTCCCGCGAGATTGCCCTTGAAAGCGCTCTTGGCCATCATACGCTTGCCCCAGCCCTCGGTCGGCTGCAGCAGAGCGCCCATCGAGACCTCGGCCCACGGGGCCTGATTGCCGGCCCGCGGATGATACAGCCCGGGCAGGTCGCCCTTGACGGGCACGTCCATCTTTTGAATGCGGGGATCGTTGATAAAGTCGACGAGGCGGATCTTTTCGAGACCGCGTACGTGCTCGGTCGGGAGCGAGTCGATGACCTTAATTATGGTCGCCTCGGTGTCTTTGGGCAGCTCGATGGTTGATTGGTTCTCGACTCGGACCTTTGTGATCTTTGCGGCCTTTTGGCCTGCGGTTTCGATAGGCATAACTTGTTGACTCGCCTAAATTCTAATGTCTGCCCCGCGAATAGTAAATTGCGGTCGGCTGTTGCGCGGCAACGACATCAGGTGCCGCGACGCAACAGTGGTGTCGGGCGAACGGCCGCCTTTTCGCGGTTTCTGCGGCAACGTCGGTCGGCACGCCGGTTGTATCGCCGGAGGGCGATAACAATGGACCAGACCACCATCGCACGACCGATCGAATTCAGCGGCGTCGGCCTCCATACGGGAGTACCGGTGAACGTCGCGCTGAGGCCCGCACCGGTCGACACCGGGTACGTTTTTATACGCACGGACCTCGACAACTTTGAGCTGCCCGCGTCGGTCGAGTACATCTCGCACTGCAGCTACGCGACCACGCTGATGCGTAACGGCGTCGTGTTATCGACCTGCGAACATCTGCTGGCGGCGCTGCGCGGCTCGGGCGTCGATAACTGCTGGATCGAGATCGACAATATGGAGGTTCCGATCCTCGACGGCTCGAGCGAGAATTTTGTCGAGCATATCGAGGCTGCCGGCATCGCGTCTCAGAACGAGCCGCGCCGCAGCCTGCGGATACTAAAAGAGGTCGAGGTTGACCTCGGCGACCGGCGGATGTCGATATCGCCATCGGACCGTTTTGAGATCGAGTGCGTGATCGAGTTTCCGCATCCGCTCATTCGACGGCAGTCCCGAACGTTCGTGCTCGATAACGGGTCGTTCGGCCGCGAGATCGCGTCAGCCCGTACATTCGGCTTCACGCACGAGATCGAAATGCTGCGCAAAGCCAACCTCGCTCGCGGCGGGTCGCTCGACAACGCCATCGTGCTGACCGACGACGGCATGCTCAATCAGGACCCGCTGCGGTTCGAGGACGAGTTCGTCCGGCATAAGATCCTCGACATCACCGGCGACCTGGCACTGCTCGGCATGCCCGTCAAAGGCCGCGTTTTCGCCGAAAGGAGCGGTCACGCCGTACACGCCCAGCTGATGAACAAGCTGCTCAAAGAGCCCGACGCGTGGGAGATCGTCCTTGCGTGACACCCGCGGAATGGTCGTTGCCTCTCGGTGAGAGAAGCGCGAATTGTGTACAGAATATTTCCTACGCAGTTCGACGTCTCCAATAAACCAGGAGGTAAGCGATGCCAAAAGATCCGACAAGAAACCAACCGAACTACAAGATCGACGGCGGCCATCTTAACGAATACGAATACGAACAGAATAAAGGCAGCATGACCGAGGAACAGACCGGCATGCCCCGCGACTCGACGGCCCAGAGATCAAATTCAGGCGGAGAGAACGAAAAAGACGATCTGCCAAGCCATAGAGCAGAACGAAACAATTGATCGCGTTTGACTCGTGAAGAAAAAAGAGGTCGCCTGAAAAGGCGGCCTCTTGATCATTTGGTGAGACGCGGCTGTGCCGAGAGTGCTGTGCCGGAGGCGCGTCGCATTTCCGGCGCGGCATTTTCTGATTTCTTCAAGGCCGTGCAGTGCATCCCCCGAGCATCGCCGTTACTTCCCTTTCAGCCTGCAGAAGCCGGTCAACGGAAAGCAGGAGAGGCGCTATCACTTCGTTCCGATCGCAAAGGCTGCCGTTACCCCAGGCTATAGATCTCGAGATCAGACATCTGCGGAACCAAAGTCGCCGGCCCGCCGTGATGAGCGAGGTCTTGTTGCGGAATTTTGAGGTCCCAAGGATTTTCGTTATCAGACGCGGCTCTCTGTCGCACCGGCAGCGTGGCGTTGCTCGTCGCCGCTTCGCAAAACTATGTACGCCGGTCGTCCCAATCCGGCGTGTGAAAAACTCCTTCTTTGTCGACCCGCTGGTATGTGTGGGCACCGAAAAAGTCTCGCTGTGCCTGTATCAGGTTGGCCGGCAGCCGCTCGGAGCGGAACGCGTCGAAGTATGCAAGCGACGCCGACATCGCCGCGACCGGCACGCGAGCCTCGGTAAATCGCGCGACGATCTTTCGCCAGTCGCCACGCTTCTCGTTGAGCAACTGCGCGAAGGCGTGGTCGAGCATCAGATTGGGAAGCTCTTGATTCTCGGCGTAGGCGCGCCGCATTTCCTCGAGCAGTGCGGAGCGGATGATGCAGCCGCCGCGCCAGATGCGTGCGATCTCCGAGAGGTCGAGCCCGTACTCTTTCTCGACCGAAGCGGTCTGGAGCAGCGACATCCCTTGCGCGTACGTGACAATGAACGAACAGAGCAGCGCGTTGCGGAGCTCGTCGACAAATGCCGCCGGATCGTCGCTGTGCTCGCTGCGTATCTCGTCGTGCTTGGTCGGGCCGCTTTCGCCGTCGACCGGAAACTCGGCTTCGACGATCGATTTGCCGCTCAAGCGATCTTTCTGAATGTGGCTCGCGGTGGTCTCGACGGCCTCTGCGGCGAGTTGGGCCTTGAGGTCGTGCTGCGGCTCGCTGGTCACGCTTTCGCCGTCGGCGGCGGCGGGCGGGACGCTCGACTCGAGCGTGCCGAATTTTTTTGCGATCAGCATGCGGATCTCTTTTTGCGACGAGATCTGCCGCATCGCGACCGCCGTATCGATCGTCGGGATCGGCACGCCGAGGTCCATCGCCGCCTGCGACGTCCATTTGCCCGTACCTTTTTGCGCGGCCTTGTCGAGGATCATTTCGACGAGCGGCAGGCCGGTATCGGCGTCGACCTTGCGGAGCACCTCGGCGGTGATCTCGATCAGGAACGAATTCAGTTCGGACGCGTTCCACTCGGCAAAGGTCTCGCTCATCTGCGCGTAATCCATCTCGAGTACGCGGCGCATAAAGTCGTACGTCTCGGCGATGATCTGCATCAGACCGTACTCGATGCCGTTGTGCACCATCTTGACGAAATGCCCCGCCGACCCGCGTCCCATATACGCCACGCACGGCTCGCCGTTGACCTTGGCCGCGACCGACTGCAGGATCGTCTCGACACGCTCGTAAAACTCGCGCCGCCCGCCGGGCATGATGCTCGCGCCGTGGCGGGCGCCTTCTTCGCCGCCGGAGACACCGACGCCCATGAATTCGATGCCCTTTTCGGCGAGCGCCCTCTCGCGGCGTTCGGTATCTGAGAAGTGAGAATTTCCGCCGTCGATGACGAGATCGTCCTCGGTGAGAAAGGGCATCAGATCTGCGATCACCGAGTCGACGATCGGCCCGGCCGGCACTAGGAGCATTATGTTTCGCGGCCGCTCGAGCATCGAGACAAATTCGCCGATGCTCGCGGCCGACGATACCGGCCTGCCGTGTCCTTCCGCTGCGAGCAGCTCGCGTTTTGCGGGGTCGACATCGTACCCGACACAAGCGAAACCGTGATCGGCAACGTTTAGGAGAAAGTTGCGCCCCATCGTCCCGAGGCCGATCATCCCGAACTGAGCCTTGTCCATATCTCGCGATTATACGACCGCGACAGGGCCTGCGCTACCGGGTATGGGCCGCGGCCCGTCCCGCCGCACGAGCGAGAGCTTGACCGCCGGGATGCGTCTGCTAAATTCGTAGCAATGACACCGCTGAACGAGGCAGTTCGCCCGACGACCCTTATCCAATCTGCAAAGCTCCGCGACATGCTCGGGCTTGATATAACGATCGCTGCCGAGACGTTTCAGCATACGGGCAGTTTCAAATTTCGTGCGGCTTACAATCTGGCGTCGAACGTCGTCGAGGACGCGATCCTGACGGCCTCGTCGGGCAACTTCGGCCAGGCCCTCGCGTACGCGTGCAAGCTCGTCGGCAAACGCTGCACGGTCGTGATGCCGGAGACCTCGGCAAGAGTAAAGATCGAGGCGGTTCGCCGCTTCGGCGCGACGGTCGATCTCGTTGACACGACAAAGATCGGGCGCGGCGAGCGCGTCGCTCAGCTCGCCGAGCAAATGCCCGACGCATATTTGGCGAGCGCGTATGACGACGACCTCGTTATCGCCGGCAACGCAACGCTCGGCGACGAGCTGGCTCCGATGGATTTCGATATCGTGATCTCGCCGGTCGGCGGCGGCGGTCTGATCTCGGGGCTCGTGACCGGGCTCGCCCGCAGCGGAGCTCGGGCCGAGGTCGTCGGGGCCGAACCGCTGCTCGGCAACGACGCCGCCCGCTCGCTGCGCGAGGGCAGACTGATCGCCAACGAGGCGGAGCCCGCGACCATCGCCGACGGGGCCCGGACGCTCTCGCTGGGCAAGCGTAACTGGGCGATCATTCGCGAATCGGTCCGCGAGATCGTCGAGGTGCCTGACGACAACATCGCCGATGCGGTGCGGATGTATTTCGAGACGGCGAATTTGAAAAGCGAACCGACCGGAGCTCTTTCGCTCGGCGCCCTTCTCGAGCGGCGGGAGCGGTTTGAGAGTAAAAGGATCTGTCTGGTCGTCAGCGGCGGCAACGTCGACGCGAGCGTTTACGCAGATCTGATCTCCAGGTAAAAAACGGCGGCCGTTCGAGCCGCCGTTTTCAATTTTCTGCCCTCGCAGCTTATCTCACCTCTTCGACAAACGTCACACGGTTGATCTCGTGCAGCGTGGTCTGGCCCGAAAAGACCTTTTTCACCGCCGATTCGCGAAGGCTCGAGAGGCCTTCGTTCTCGGCCTGGCGCCGGATCTCCGAACCGGGTCGCCGGTCGATGATCATCTCGCGGATCGTGTCGGACATATCGAGCAGCTCGTGAATTGCCGTTCGGCCGCGGTAGCCGGTGTGGTTGCAGGCGTCGCACCCGACATTGCGGTAAAAGACCCGGTCGGCTACATCCTCAGGCCTGAGTCCCGACTCAAAGATCTCGGACTCGGTCGGCTTGTACTGCCTCTTACAGATCGGACAGAGCAAGCGGACGAGCCGCTGCGCGAGCACGCAGTTGAGCGACGATACGAAGTTGTACGGCTCGACGCCCATATTCAAAAAGCGGCCGATCACGTCGATCACGTTGTTTGCGTGAACGGTCGTGAAAACAAGGTGGCCCGTCAGCGCCGACTGAATGGCGATCTGCGCCGTCTCCTCGTCGCGGATTTCGCCGACCATGATCTTGTCGGGGTCGTGACGCAGTATCGAGCGGAGACCTCGCGCAAAGGTGAGCCCTTTTTTCTCGTTGACCGGGATCTGGACGATGCCATTGAGCTGGTACTCGACGGGGTCTTCGATCGTGATGATCTTGTCCTCGTCGTTGCGTATCTCGTTCAGAGCTCCGTACAGCGTCGTCGTTTTACCGGAACCCGTGGGGCCCGTGACGAGCACCATGCCGTATGGCTCCTTGATGTAGATCCGGAATCGCCGGAGGTCGTCCTCGTCAAAGCCGACGACGTCGAGATTGAGATTCTTAAAGCTCTCGTTAATCTGCTCCTTGTCGAGGATACGGATCACGGCGTCCTCGCCAAATACGGTCGGCATGATCGACACGCGAAAGTCGACCGTGCGCCCCTTGTACCTGACGCGAAAGCGGCCGTCCTGCGGCACGCGCCGCTCGGCGATGTCGAGCTCCGACATTACCTTGATACGCGAGATGAGCGTCTGGTGAAACGCGATGTCGATCGGGTCGACCTTTGCGTAAAGCGCTCCGTCGATGCGGAACTTGACCTGCACGTCGCGTTCGCGTGTCTCGATGTGTATGTCGGAGGCCCGCGACTCCATGGCGTTGTAGATGATCGTGTCGACGAGCTTGATGATCGGCGACATATCGGTGTCGGTCGCGAGTCGGTCGAGATCGAGCACCTCGTCGCCCTGATCGGTTTCGCGGACGAGCGAGATCTTAAAGGTGGACGCCGCCTCCTGCAGCACGCGCTGCGTCGCGTCGCCTTTGCGGAGCACGACATCGATCGCACCGGCGGTCGCGACGTACGGCACGATCCGCACGTTGAGCGCATTCTCGAGCTCGTCGAGTCGATCGAGATTGGTCGGGTCGGCCATCGCGGCGTGCAGGTTGCGGCCCTCGCGGCGCAGCGGCACGAATTGGTTCCGCAGCATCAGTTCGACGGGTATCTTCGCGAGTTCCTCATAGTCGATCGGCGACTCCTGATCGGGCGGGAGCAGATCGATGAAAGGCAGGCGATAGCGCTTGGCGAGCTTTTTGGCTTCGGTCATCTCGGGCGGCTCGTTCTCAAAGCCCGAGATGTCGATCTTGGGAGCCGCGCTCGCCGTTGATGTTGCTTCAGTTGTTTCGCTCATTTTTAACCACCTATCGCCGTCCGCTGAAGGGCCCGGACGATATCGTTTGAATGATGGGCAGATAGATCGCCAACAAGATCGTGACGACGATCACCGCCATGAACAAAAGTATCGCCGGCTCGAGCAGCGTCGTCAGCTGCTCGAGCTTGACCTCGGCCTCAGCGTCGTAAAAGGCGGCGACCTCGTCGAGCATCTCGCGCAGGCTGCCCGACTTTTCGCCGATGCCGATCATGTCGAGGCCGAGCTCCGGGATCCAATTCGCCTTCTCGAGCGCCTCAGTAAAGCCGCGGCCTTCGCGGATCATCGACGAGACCGCCTGACTTCGCCGCCTCAGCTCGAGATTGTTGATAGCCTGCGAGGCTATGTCCCACGAATCGGGCACCGTGATGCCGCCGGACAAAAGCGTCGACAGCGAACGCGCTAGCTGCGCCGTCGCCATCTGGCGGATCAGAGTTCCGATGATGGGTATGCGCAGCAGCGCCCGGTGCAGCATCAATCGACCAGGCTCGGTCCGGAGCCAGCTGTAGATCGCGACTCCGACGACGACGGCGAGCGGCAAAAGCCACCAGATATTCGAAGCGATGCCGGACGATACCGCGACGACGACCACCGTAACGGTCGGCAATCCGCGATTCGCAGCGAGGCCTCGAAAAAGGTCAGACATTCGCGGCACGATATAGAGCGTCAAGAAAGACGCCATTCCCATCGCCGCGATCAGAAGGAACGCCGGATACGCCAGCGCCCCGCGCAGTTTGCGGCTCACGCCGACGCTGCGGCGCAGGTACTCGACAAAGCGCTCGAGCACGTCGTCGAGCGCGCCGCTCTGCTCGCCCGACAAGATCGACGCCGTATAGATCGGCGGAAAGATGCCCTGCATCTCAAACGCCTTTGACAGCGGAACGCCGCTCTTTATCTTTTCTTCGACGTCGGCGAGCACCTCACGCAGGCGCGCCGAGGCAGAACGCGCCTTGAGCAGGCTGATCGACTGCAGCACCGGGATACCCGCTCGCAGCAGTGCCGACAGCTGCTGGTTAAAGAGCAGAAAGTCGCCCTGCTTGATCTTTGAGCCGTGCTTGCCGCCGCCGAGTGAGAGCACCGACGACAGGCCGCGTTCCGCGGGCGAGACCGAAAAGACCTTGAATCCCTCGGTCTCGAATCGGGCCCGCGCCTCTGCGGCGGCCGAAGCTTCGACGATCCTGGTGATGATCTCTCCCGACGGAGTGCCGAGCCGGCAGATAAATTCAGACATCTTGATAGTGTGGAAAGCCGGCGAGATCGGTCGGCGCCGGCGGCACGATTATAACACGCGGCTTTGCTGAAATTGTTCCCCGCGAAGCGGGCCCGCCCGCTCTCCGGCCGTCAAAACAACCAAGCTCCGACATCGAACATCAAAAATATTGCACAAGTATCGAGGCTCACATAAACTTGTTCAATAGTTTTTCTCCGGAGACTTCTATGGCCGAAGGCGCTTCCTTTTTCGTGGGTCGGAACCTGACTGTTTCGCCTGCGATATCGGCATTTTTCCTCATCCTCATCCTTGCGCCGCTGCTATTCGGTCAACAGGCCCAGCCGTCGCCGCCGGTCGAGGACGACAGCCGCGAACCCGTCAGGGTCAAGACCGATCTCGTCACGCTCACGCTGACCGTCACCGATCTGTACGGACGATACGTATCGGGCCTCAAGCGGAATGCGTTCACGGTCATGGACAATGGTCAGGAGCAGGAGATCACCTTTTTCAGCGACAGCGACGCGCCCGTTTCGCTCGGGATACTTTTTGACGTCTCGGGATCGATGAGCGGCGAAAAGATCGGCAAGGCCCGCAAGGCCCTCGAGCGGTTTGTCGCCACGAGCCATCCGTCGGACGAGTACTTTCTCATCGCATTCAACAGTCGCGCTCAGCTGCTCCTGGACCGCACGCGAGACGGTGACGCCGTCCTCCGCAAGCTTACCCTCGTCGAACCAAAACGCAACACGGCACTCTACGACGCGATGTACCTCGGCGTCGACCGAGTGACCCGCGGTTCACATCAAAAGAAGGCCCTGCTGATAATCAGCGACGGCCAGGACAATTCTTCGCGTTACAACTTTAACGAGGTCCGAAAGATGATGAGAGAATCGGACGTCGTCACCTACGCGGTCGGCATAATGGACGGCGGCGACGCTCGCAGCGGCCTCGGGATGCAGGGCCAGGCCCTGCTGGACGAGCTGACGTCGATCACGGGCGGACGGGCCTTTTTCCCCGCGACGGATGTCGAGATGGACGAGATATTCGAGCGGATAGCGCTGGAGCTGCGGCACCAGTATTCGGTCGGTTATACGCCCAAGGACTTTAAGCCCGACGGCAGCTATCGCAAGGTCAAAGTTAAGGTCAAACCTCCCCGAGGATTGCCGCGTCTAACGGTGCGAAGCCGAGACGGATATTTCGCCGTCCCGAGAACGACGTATCGCTAGAGAATGGCTATGACGAAAAATCGCAGAAATTCAATTTGCGGGTGTTTTGCGGCACTCGTCCTTGCGGCGGCTGGCTGGTCTGCGTCGGCTTACGGCCAGAGGCCCTCGCCGACACCCGCCGTCTCGCCCACCCCGCCGGTCATCAAGGATGACGACGAGCCGATCAAGATCGATACCGAGCTTGTCAATATCGACGTCCGCGTGGTCGATCGGAACGGCCGGCCGATCGGCAATCTCCAGCAGCGCGACTTTCAGGTTTTGGAAAATAACGAGCCGCAGCAGATCGAGTTCTTTTCAAAGTCCGAGGTGCCGACCAACTACTCGCTCGTCGTCGACAATTCGGGTTCGCTGCGGCAGCAGCTCGACAAGGTGATCGAGGCAAGCAAGATCATTGTCGGCACCAACAAGCCCGAGGACGAGACAAGCGTCATTCGATTTGTCAGCCGCGACAAGATCACGATCGATCAGGACTTTACCGCGAACAAGGCCGACCTTTTCGACGCTCTCGACAGTCTTTACATCGAGGGCGGCCAGACGGCAATCCGTGACGCGGTCTACCTTGCCGCCCAGCGTTTGTCCGAGTACGAAAGATCGAGCGGCTTTGACGACCGCAGGCGTCGTGCTCTGATACTGATCACAGACGGCGAAGATCGCGACAGCTACTTCAGTGAGGCCCAGCTTTTCGAAATGCTGCGCGAATCCAATATCCAGATCTACGTTGTGGGATTCATCAACGAGCTGGACAAGGACTCCGGGTTCATTCGAAAAAGCGACCAGGCGAAGGCCAGATCGTTCCTCGAGCGACTCGCAAAAGAAACCGGCGGAAAGGCATACTTCCCGGCCGCTCTGACCGAGCTGACCGCGATCGCGAGCGACATTTCGAGCGAGCTCAGAACGCAGTATTCGATCGGCTACCTGCCGTCGAAAAAGAATGACGGCACGTACCGAAACATAAAGGTCATCGTCTCTGACGGGCCCAACAAGGAAAAGCGGATCGCCGTGACGCGTACCGGCCGCAACGCAAACCGCCCGCAGCCGGAGCAGCCCTCGACCGCGGTAACGCCGCCGAAGAAAGATAACTGATCGATACAAAAACGGAGCCCGCTGCGGCTCCGTTTTTTTTCGCTTTTCTTTGACACCGTCTATCTCTCGGGCACCGATCCCGAGATCTTTTTGCGATTGGTCTCGCCGGTCTCGAGCACGGGGATGCCCTCGTCCACCTCCGAATGCGGACGCGGAATGACGTGCACGGCCGTCACCGTTCCAACGCGGCGGGCGGCAGCCGCTCCGGCATCGACGGCGGCCCGCACCGCGCCGACCTCGCCGCGTACGATCGCGGTCACAAGTCCGGCATCGACCTTTTCATATCCGACGAGGCGGACGTTCGCGGCTTTGACCATCGCATCGGCGGCCTCGATCATCGCGACGAGTCCCATACATTCGACCATTCCGAGAGCTTCCATATTCACAGACACTTTACCTTAAATAGAACGCAAGAATAACAATCAGGAGCACGAACGCCGCCGAGATGACGGTCGCGGCGACGAAAGCACCTGCCGGCTCGGCGGGTGCCGGTTCCCAGACGATCTCGAAAGTGCGCTTCGAGCGCGGCGGCCTGGTGCGTTTCAGTGCGGCAGCGCTCTGCATCTGCCGGGGCGTGCTCGAGCCCGGCCGCTTTACCTCGGCCAGCTCGGCGGCGGCCGTATCGACAGGAGCCGCCGACGCCACCTGCGCCCCGCAGTTGTAACAAAAGAGCGAGTCGGGCCTTATATCGGCGCCGCAGCGGCCGCAAGCTTCTTCAACGCTTATCGTGGAGCTGGTCGTCAACATCATTCGCACATCAAGCCGGCGGCGAAGCCTCCGTCGCTAGACACGAGCAAACACCTCTTTTTCTTCTCCAAGATCGCGTGCCGACGGCGTGAGGATGGTCTTTGCGGTGATGTAGATCTTGCGGCCTTCGCTCACGGCACGACGGACGTCGTCCTCGCTGACAAAATCCACGGGCTCGGGTCTGTCGCCATTCGGGCTTGGCGGGCGGAGCTCGTGAATGATCGTCTTTACCGGCGACGTCTCGGACGCGTCGGCCTCGTCACGCGGCGGGGCCTGACTTAGCTTTTGCGAGAGAAACTTGTCGACGATGGCGGCGATCTCCTCGCGTCTTACGGACTGACGGGCCGGTTTATCGAGCGACACGGACCTTGGAGCCGCCGGCCGCGCCGACGAAACTGGCTTCGTTTCAAAAGCCACGCGCTTGATGTCAAGCAGATGGATCGGCGAGACGTTGTCGGACGTCACATTGCCGCCCCACGACCCGCACCCGAGCGTCATCGACGGCGGGAGATCGGTCGAGAAGCCTATCGCTCCGTGAGTCGTCGGCGAATTGATGATCACGCGTGAAGCAGGCATCTGCTCGCCGTAGCGAACGGCCGCCTCGCGGCTCCGCGTGTGCATACCGGCCGTGTGTCCCATGCCGCCGAACTGCAGCACCTCGTGACATCGCGCCGCGCCTTGCTCGATACCGTCGACGACGAAGAAAGCGAGCGTCGGCGAGAGCTTCTCGATCGACCACGGATAGTCGCGTCCCACGCCGCCGCAGTCGGCGATCAGGCAGCGTGTACCCGCCGGAATGCTCACGCCGGCGAGGTCCGCGATGTACTGCGCCGAGCGGCCGACGATGCCCGGATTCAAAGTCCGCTGCGGAGTGAGCAAAACCTTTGCAACGGCGTCGGCGTCCGCCGGCGAGAGAAAGTAAGCTCCCTGCTGCCGAAACTGCTCTCTCACTTCCTGCTCGACCGGCGCATCGACGACGACCGACTGCTCCGAGGCGCAGATCGTTCCGTTGTCGAAGCATGTGCCCGTGAGAATGTCGCTCACCGCCTTTTGCACGTCGGCCGTTCGCTCGACAAAGACCGGCACGTTCCCAGGGCCGACACCGAATGCCGGCTTGCCCGACGAGTAGGCCGCACGCACGAGCCCGATGCCGCCGGTCGCGAGGATGACGGCCGTCTTTTTGTGCTTCATCAGAGCCTCGGTCCCCTCGATGGTCGGGAGCGTGAGGCAATGCACCGCTTCGCGCGGCAGGCCGGCCTTGACGCCGGCCTCGAGCATCACGCGGGTCGTCTCGGCGATGCATCGCGCGGCGGACGGGTGCGGCGACAGCACGATCGCGTTGCGTGATTTGATCGCGATGATGATCTTGAAGATGGCGGTCGACGTCGGATTTGTTGACGGGATGATCGCCGCGACGACGCCGCGGGGCGACGCGATCTCGACGACGCTGTCGGTCTCGGCAACCACGCCGACGGTCTTCAAACGCTTGAAGTGATTCCAAACGTCCTCGGCGGCGAAGCGATTCTTCTCACGCTTATCTTCCGGCTTGCCAAAGCCCGTCTCCTCGTGCGCCATCGCGCCGAGACGCGCGGCGTCGGCGAGCGCGGCAGAGGCCATCGCCTCGCAGATGGAGTCGATCTTTGCCTGATCGAAGCGGGCGAGAACTGCAAAAGCCCGATCCGCGGCCTCGACCGCGTCGCGGGCTTCCTGTTGTGCCTTAAGGTCGGCGTCTGAGGTCATAAACCGAACGCGGCGGCTGATTCAACCGCCGCACATATTCTCGTGAACTACCTGGTCTTGCTCTTGTTGCCCTGCAGCGATCCGGTCCCGGTCTCCGACCCGGCTTCACCGGCGCCGAGCTGGCGTCCGCCGCCGCCCTGGAGCGACTTTTCGTCGGGGCTGTAGCCGACGCGGCCGCCGCGCGGCAGTACGCGCTCGACCTCGTTGTGCGGACGCGGAATGACGTGAACGCTGATCAGCTCGCCGACACGGCGCGCCGCCGCGGCACCTGCATCGGTCGCCGCCTTGACCGCGCCGACGTCGCCGCGAACAAAGATCGTCACGTAACCGGCGCCGATGTATTCCTTACCGATCAGCTGGACGTTAGCTGCCTTGACCATCGCGTCGGCGGCCTCGACCGCACCGACAAATCCCTTGGTTTCGACCATACCAAGTGCTTCTAAACTCATTTTTGGTTCCTCTCTGATTTCGCTGCTTTGTGAATTCTATTACAAGCCGGAATGAAAGCCTAAAAGTACCACGCCGCAACTCCGCCAATCAAGCAGGTCAAAGGTCATTCAATTGACATCAAGTGTTTTGGACGGTTATATTTCCGCATTAAGGCAGCGGCTAATTCGGCGGCAACTCGGCAACGGCGTCCAAACCATTCACGATGTCACTTACTCTTGGTCAGAAATTGCGGCAGGCCCGCGAGGCGCGAGGTATATCCGTCAGCGAGGTCGCGGAGCAGACGCGCATCTCCCCGCACTATATCGACTCGATCGAGAATGACGATTACAAGACGCTGCCCGGCGGCATCTTTAACAAGGGCTTCGTCAAGTCGTACGCAAGGTTTATCGGTTTTGACGAGCAGGAGGCCCTGGCCGATTATTCGCGGATGATGAACCAATCCGGTGAGGGCTCCGAGGCGGACGGCCCGCGGGTCTATCGACCCGAAGTGCTGACCGACGATCATTACTCTTCATCGCGACTGCCGTCGCTGATCCTCGCCGCGGTCATCCTCGCATTGATGACCGTGGGCGTTCTCTACCTCGTCAGCTACCTTCAGAATCGATCGGAGACCTCGGACGCGACCAACACCGCCGCTCCGACGCCGGCCCCGGCCGCGTCGCCCTCGGGCACGGCCGATGCGGCAGAATCTCGAAGCGAATCTCCGTCGATGGGCAGCATCAAGGTGAGGTTCAGCGTTTCGGGCGACGTGTACCTGACGGCGACCAACGACGGCAAGCGTTCGGAGATCCTCGTGCGGCCGGACGCACCCGCGGAGTATGAGCCGAAGCAGTCGCTCGCACTGCGATTTCACGGCTCGCGCGCCGGCTCGGTAAATCTCACGATCAACGACAGACCGATCGCGCTGCCTGCGGGCGATGTGTCCAAGGGTCTCGTATCGCTGCTTATCGATGCGTCGACGCTGCCCGCTATCTGGCAGTCGGGTCGGATCGAAGCGGCGGCGAATGCCGCGCCGGCCGTCAACGCTGTGGGCCCCGCGGCATCGTCGAGGACCGCCGCTGCGCCGAGACCACGACCTGGAGTATCTCCATCGCCGGCTCGTCCGACGGCGTCACCGGCGGCGTCGCCGCGGCCGCGTTGAGCGACCGCCGACATTGAAATAAAAAATTTTCCCTGCCCGCCGGATCGTCCGCGGGCATTTTGTTAATCTGAAGCTGATATGAATTTGGAAGAGATCAAGGAAGGCCTGACCTTTGACGACGTGCTGCTCGTCCCCGCGTATTCCGAGATATTGCCCGGCGAGGTCGACACGCGAACGCGCTTTTCGCGCAACATCGAGATCAACATCCCGCTGTGCTCCTCGGCGATGGATACGGTCACCGAGGCAGCACTCGCGATCGCTCTCGCGCAGCAGGGCGGAATCGGCGTCATCCATAAGAACTTTTCGATCGCGGAACAGGCCGAGGAGGTCGACAAGGTCAAACGCAGCGAGTCGGGGATGATCGTCGATCCCGTGACGATCCGCGACACCGCTCTCGTCTCGGACGCGCTCGCGATCATGGACCGATACCGAATAAGCGGCGTGCCCGTCGTCGATGAGAACGGACGTCTCGTCGGCATAATCACCAATCGCGACCTGCGGTTTGAAACGCGCGTCGACATTCCGGTCGCCGAAGTGATGACGCCGCAGCCGCTCGTCACCGTGCCGATCGGCACGACGCTGGATGAAGCGAAGGTCAAACTGCAAAAGCACCGCATCGAGAAGCTCCTCGTCACGGACGACAACGGTCATCTCAAAGGACTGATCACCGTCAAGGACATTCAAAAGGCGATCAAGTTTCCCAACGCCGCAAAGGACGGCTACGGCCGGCTGCGCTGCGCGGCGGCGATCGGCGCGACGGGCGACTTTAAGGAACGTGCCGCCGAGCTCGTCCGGTCGCGTGTGGACGCGATCGTGATCGATACCGCGCACGGCCACAGCTCTCGCGTGATCGACGCCGTTAAGGCCGTAAAATCGGCATTCCCCGAGCTCGAGCTCATCGCCGGCAACGTCGCGACCGCCGAAGCGACGCGAGCACTGATCGACGCCGGCGTCGACGCCGTAAAGGTCGGCATCGGTCCGGGCTCGATCTGTACGACGCGGGTCGTCACCGGCGCCGGCGTGCCGCAGATAACGGCGATCAACGAGTGCGTTAACGCCGCGGCCGGTTCGGGAGTGCCGGTCATCGCCGACGGCGGGATCAAGTTCTCGGGCGACATAGCGAAGGCGATCGCGGCCGGTGCCGACTCTGTGATGATCGGTTCGCTATTTGCCGGCACCGAAGAGGCTCCGGGCGAGGTGATTTTGTTCCAAGGTCGAAACTTCAAAACTTACCGCGGAATGGGCTCGATCGGCGCGATGAAGAAAGGCTCGAGCGACCGCTACGCTCAGGAGGGCACTGTCGCCGACTCAAAGTACGTCCCAGAGGGTATCGAAGGGCGCGTGGCGTACAAGGGGACGATCGCCGATATGGTCACGCAGCTTGTCGGCGGCCTGCGTTCGGGCATGGGCTACACAGGCTGCCGCTCGATCG
This sequence comes from Pyrinomonadaceae bacterium, assembly GCA_046313635.1. GTDB lineage: Bacteria > Acidobacteriota > Blastocatellia > Pyrinomonadales > Pyrinomonadaceae > OLB17. The sequence goes on from JBKBYA010000005.1 coordinate 139,762, forward strand.
GCGAGCTGCAGCGGAATGCGAGGTTCATCCGCATCACGTCCGCCGGACTGCGCGAGTCGCACGTCCACGACGTGATCATCACCAAAGAGGCTCCGAACTATCGGCTCGAATCTTGATCAAAGACGGGTTCTGCGCCGCTATTTATTACTGCCCCAATTTCTCGCTGCACTCGGCCCATTCGGCGTAGAGGCCTTGGATGCGGTTTTCAAGCTTCTTCAATTCATCAGCCGCCGAAGCGAGCTGTTTGTGATCGGCGGCTACTGCCGGGTCCGCGATCCTGGCCGACAGTTCTGACGCTTCGTCCTCGAGCTGCGGGATCATCATCTCGATCTCGGCGATCCGCGATTCGAGCCGCAGTCTTTGATTCTTCGACAGCGACGAGACCGCCTTTAAAGGCGAGGGCTCATGCGCCGCCGGTTCCGCAGCCGGCGGTCTCGACGCCTCTTCCATTGCATCGCCCGCCGCCTCTTTTTGCTTTCGCTGTTTCCAATCGTGAAATTCGGTGTAGTTGCCCGCGTACGTTTCGACGCGGCCGTCGTCCTCAAAAGCAAGTATCTGATCGGCGATGCGGTCGAGAAAGAAGCGATCGTGGCTCACAGTTATGATCGTGCCGTCGTACTCGTCGAGTGCGGCCTCGAGCGCTTCGCGGGCTGGGATGTCGAGGTGATTTGTCGGCTCGTCCAGGACCAGGACGTTCTTCCGCGAGTAGATCAGCTTCGCGAGCGAAAGGCGTCCCTTTTCGCCGCCGGAGAGCTCGCCGACGCGCTTGAAAACGTCTTCGCCAAAGAACAAGAACCTCGCGAGGAACGAACGCAATTCGCCGCCGTCGGCCAGCGGTGCGACGCGGCGGAGCTCTTGAATGACCTCGTTGGCCGGCACGAGGTCCTCCAGATTTTGCGAGTAGTAGCCGATATCGACCTTGGTCCCCCACATTATCTTGCCGCCGAGCTCGCGCACGTCGCCGAGGATCGTTTTGAGAAACGTCGTCTTGCCCGTCCCGTTGCCGCCGATGATGCCGAGCGCTTCGCCGCGGTGAACGACGAGCGAGATACCCGACGCAAGCCGGCGTTCGCCGTAGCCGATCTCGAGATCCTCGGTCGTAAGGACGTTGCTGCCGGTACGCTCGACCTTTTTTAGTCCAAAACTGCCGCCGTGCTTTTCGGACGCGACCGCTTCGACGCGGTCCATTCGCTCGAGCATATTGCGGCGCGATTTGGCCTGCTTGGTCTTTTGACCCTCGATATTGCGTCGGATGAACTCTTCGGTCTTTGCGATCAGCGCCTGCTGATTCTCGAAAGCGCGCTGCTGCTGCTCGCGGCGAAACTCGCGCTCGACCAGGTAGTCGGAATAGTTGCCCTTGTAGAGCACCGCGCGGCCGTTCTCGATCTCGATCACACGATTGGTCGTGCGGTCGAGGAAGTATCGATCGTGACTGATGACGACGTAAGAGCCGCTGTAAGAATTGAGAAAATTCTCGAGCCACTCGACGGCCTCGACATCGAGATGATTTGTCGGCTCGTCCAGCAGCAGAACGTCCGGCGACGAGAGCAGCAGCCTGACCATCCCGAGACGATTCTTTTGACCGCCGGAGAGCGACGACGTGTCGGCCGTCCACGATTCTCGTGAAAATCCGAGTCCCATAAGGATCGCCTCGGCACGCGCAGCGTATGTAAAGCCGTCGGCCTGCTCGTATGCGATCTGAAGGTCGGCGTAGCGGTCGAGCACCGCTTCGCTGGCGTCGGTCTCCATCTGCTTTTCGAGCCGCCGCATCTCGGCCTCGATATCGTGGACCTCCTTAAAGGCCGACAGTGCCGCCGTGTGCACGGTCTCGCCCGCGCCGAAATCAACGTGCTGCGCGAGCAGGCCGAGCTTGAGGCCGCTCATCTTGAGCACGTCGCCCGAGTCGGCCGATTCGGCCCCGGTGACGATGCGAAAGAGCGTCGTCTTGCCGGTGCCGTTGCGACCTACCAGACCTACCTTGTCGCCCGGATTGATCTGGAAGGATATCCCGCGCAGGACCTCATGACCGCCGTAGGATTTTGTGACTTCCGAGACTCTGAAAAGCATATAGAGTTGTAGCCGGCCGTCAGCGAAAGGTCCGCCCTGGGCCGGCTACGCGTTTTGAGAATTGCCGATGCTTACTTGTTGGCGACGCCGTTTGAGTTCGCCGTCGTCTTGCCGTTTGCCGAGCTGGCTGTATTCGAAGCCGCTGCATTCGCGGCCGGCGCGGTATTGGCGTTTGAAGCCGGCGAAGCTGCGGCGGCCGGGGCCGGGCGAGCTCCGCTCAGCTCGTTGGGGTTCTCGACAACCTTTTTGGCGAGGAAATTCTCGATCTTGGCCTCATTCATCGCGATCGTCTGAAATGCGGCCGCCAGGAGCTGCTTGCGGTTATTGACGAGCAGCTCGTTGATCTGCGGGCGAACGCCAGGACTCTCGAGAGTCAAATTCTCTTCCTTTTCGACGCGCTCCTGTAGCTTGAATATGAAGTAACGGCCGCCGATATTGACCGGGCTCGTGATGCGCCCGACGGCGAACTCGGGATTCATGAAGCCCTGAGCAAGCTGCGGATAGCTCTGCTTGAGATCGTCCTCGGTAAAGTAACCGAGATCGCCGCCCTGGAAGCGGCTGGGGTCCTCGCTGAATTCGCGAGCAAGCGCCGTAAAGTCGCTCGCCGGCTGCTGGACGCGGCCGAGTATCTCCTTGACCTTCTGCTCGGCCTCGGCCTGATTGGTCGTCGTATCGCCCTCGCCCGAATTCGCCGGGTCGACGACGATGGCGGCCAGCCGAACGCCGCGCTTTTTGACGAACATCTCGGGATTGCCCTTATAGAACTTTTCGATCTCCTCGTCCTTTGGTGTTTCGATGCGGCCGGTGACCTTCTTGATCAGCTCGTTGATGGCCATTTCGCGTTTGACCTGCTCGCGGTACGACTGCTCGTTCAAACCGGCCTGGGCCATCTGTCTGCTGAACTCTTCGGCGGACATTCCGCTTTGGACCTTTCGCTGGTTGACCTCGACCGTGATCGCTTCGTCGTTGGGCACCGTTCCTTCCTTTTCGGCCCGCTGGTACATTACCTCCTGCTCGATGAGCCCCTGAAGAACCTGCAGCCGAGCGCCGGCCAGCTCGAGCGGCGAGAGCTTGCTCTCCTGCCCTTGGGCCTGCTGCTTGACGGCGCGCTCGACGTCTTCCATCTTGATGGCCTTGCCATTGACCGTTGCTGCGGTCTCATTCGGGTCGACCGAGCCGCTCACGCCGGGATTGGACGGGCCGCCGCAAGCGGCGAGGAATGCTGCTGCCGACACCAGGATAACGACGACCGCGGATCTGAATCTGAGTTTATGCACTTTGGGTTCTTCTGCTCCTTCGAACTTTTCGATTTCTAACATTACTTGACTGTCTATGTACTGCTTTGGTATAAAACTTCTTTTTGAGTTTGACTCAAACTCACACCTAACGTCCCGTAGGCGGACCGGAGGCAATGATCTTATGGCAAAGCGATGCGATGTTTGCGGTAAAGGACCGCAGTTTGGCAATAACGTTTCTCACGCGAACAATAAAACGCGGCGTCGGTTCGACCCGAACCTTCAGTCGGTCCGTGTGCAGCTGCCGAGCGGCGGCAACGGCCGGATGAAAGTTTGTACCCGGTGCATCAAATCCGGAAAAGTTGTCAAAGCCGCGTAACGTTTAAGAAACTCTTGGACCACGGAATGCCAGGTGCTCGCCGCCTGGCTTTTCGTTTTTTCGACCGACTCAGGCGGTCGCAACGCACTCGATCTCGACACGCGCGTCTCGCGGCAGACGTGCTGCCTGGACTGTCGCCCGCGCCGGCTTGTTCGCTTCGAAGTATCGTCCGTAAACTTCGTTCATCGCGGCAAAGTCGTTCATATCCGCGAGAAAGACCGTCGTCTTGACGACCCTGCCGAGAGAGCTGCCCGCCGCCTCGAGAACGGCGTTCAGATTTCGCAGGACCTGCTCGGTCTGCTCGGCGACACCGCCTTCCACAAACTCGCCGGTCGCCGGATCGATCGGGATCTGGCCCGAACAGAACACAAAATTTCCGACCTTGATCGCCTGCGAATACGGACCGATCGCTCCCGGAGCGTTATTGGTGGAGATAGCTTCGTTCATACCAAAGATCGTGTTTTTGATGCCCTCGAACAAAAGGCGAATTGTAGCAAACCAACCGTGAAAAGCAAAGTTTGCCGCCGGGAGCTAGGCGTTTATCCTCTCGACGGAGATCACGCCCGGCACGTGCTCGATAGACGTGATGACGCGATCGAGATGTTTCTTGTCATAAACCTCGATCGTCACCTCGATGAATCCGCGGTCGTCGCGTGATACGTTTGCGGTCGCATCGCGAATGCCGGTCTTGATCTCCGCGATGGCGTTCGTGATCCCGGCGAGCATTCCGGTGCGGTTCTCGGTAGTGACGAGCAGCCTGACGGACTGTATCTCCTTGGCATCGCTCTTGGCCCATTCGACCTCAACGATGCGGTCTCGATTAACCATCAGCTGGGAAACATTTTTGCACCGCCGGCTGTGCACGACGATCCCTTTGCCGAGTGAAATGTAACCGATTATGTCCTCGCCTCTCAGCGGGTTGCAGCAGCGGGCACGAGTGGTCAGCAGGTTGTCGACGCCCTTGACGACGATCGCGTCCTCGCCGAGACCGATCAACTTCTTGACCGCCTTGACCCCGGTCGAAATACGCGTCTCCTTTCGTTTGTCCGGGTCGAGCTCCTCAAATTTTTCGCTGCCAAGGAATTTCGCGATGACGTTTCTGGGCAGCGTCTTGCCGTATCCGATCGAGGCCAGCAGATCCTCGCCGCGGCTCAGACCGTAATCGTTCGCGATACGCTTGAGTTCGTCGTCGTTGTTGAGCAGTTTTTTCGGCGCGACATGGAATCGTTCGGCCTCTTTTTCAAGCAAGCGGCGGCCGATCTCGATCGACTCCTCGCGCTGCTGCGCGGCGATGAAGTGGCGGATACGACTTCGAGCGCGGGCCGTGATCACGTGGTTAAGCCAATCACGCGACGGCTTTGAATTAGCCGTCGTAAGTATCTCGACGACATCGCCGTTCTGTATCTCCGTCTTGATCGGCACCATCCGGCCGTTTATCTTGGCACCTGTACATGTATCGCCCACTTCGGAGTGGATGGCATACGCAAAATCTATCGGCGTCGCCCCACGCGGAAGCTGAATGACCTTGCCCATCGGCGTGAAGGCATAAACGTCCTTTGGGAAGAGATCGAGCTTCAACGACTCGATAAAGTCCTCCGAGTCCTCATTGGCCTCCGTACTTTCGACAAGCGGAAGGAGAAGCTTCTCGACCGTGCGGCGAAGGTCGTCGAGATGCTTGTCCTCATCCTGCGCCCCGAGTTTGCGCTCTTTATATTTCCAGTGAGCGGCGACGCCTTCTTCGGCGATCTGGTGCATCTCCTCGGTACGGATCTGCACTTCGAAGGGCTGCCCTGTCTCGCTGATCACAGAGGTGTGCAGAGACTGATAGAGATTGTCGCGCGGGATCGCGATCCAGTCTTTGAAGCGTTCCGGGACGGGGGTCCATATATCGTGTATCACGCTCAGAGCTAGATAGCAGTACTTTCGATCGTTCGGCGTGATGATCCTTGCGGCGATGAGGTCATAGACCTGCTCGATCATGATCTTTTGCTTTCGGAGCTTTTTCCAGAGCGAGTAGAGACGCTTTACCCGGCTCTGTATCTCGACAAAAGGTACGCCGTTCTCGTTTAGTTTCTGCTCGATCGTTCGCTTGATGCGCTGAAGGTTGGCCTCGAGTTCCGGCCGGCGAGACTCGACCTCTCTCGAGAGCCGGCGATAATCTTCGGGATAGAGATTCTGAAACGCAAGGTCTTCGAGCTCGCCGCGGACCTTACCCATACCGAGGCGGTGGGCGATCGGTGCGTAGATGTCGAGGGTCTCCTGCGAGATGCGGGCCCGCTTCTCAGGGCTGAGAAACTGCATCGTCCGCATGTTATGCAGACGGTCCGCAAGCTTTATCAATACCACCCGCACGTCCGTCACCATGGCGAGCACCATCTTACGGACGTTCTCGGCCTGCTGCTTTGCCTTTGACAGATCGCTGATGTGAGCGATCTTGGTCAGGCCGTCGACAAGCAGCGTGATCTCGTCGCCGAAGTACGAACGCAAGGTCTCGAGATCGACAAGCGTGTCCTCCACGACGTCGTGCAGCAGCCCGGTCGATACGCTGACGTCGTCAAGACGCATGTCGGCCAGGATGTTTGCAACCTCGAGGGGGTGAACGAGGTACGGCTCGCCCGACGCGCGGGTCTGGCCTCGGTGATGGAGCGCGGAGAACAGATACGCGCGACGGATAAGATCGACGTTCGCCCCGGGGCGGTTCGCCTCAACCTTGTTGATTATGTCCTCGATCCGGATCATCTCTCGCTTGAGCACCAAGCGCCTGCTCAGATTCTATCTGTTCGACTTTCGAAGCTGAAATATCTAATGTCGCCCACGGGGCGCAACTTTCACCGACATAAAAAGGTGATGCCTGAAATGCTAGATCAGGCATCACCTCTGGGAACGATATCAGCGACGAGCTCTATTTGGCCTTATTCGCCGCCGCTGCAGGATTTTGTTCCGCTTCCTTGGCCGCGGCACGGGCGTCGATCTCGTTCTGGATCTCTTTGGTCTTTTCGCTCAGCTCCAGAAAGGCTGCTTTAGCCGTTTCCGATTCGGTCTTCAGACGGTCACGGTCGGGGATACGACCTTCCATCTCGGCCAGGCGCATCGCCTGCACGAGCAGACTAGCCTTGTACGAGCGGGCGGACTCAAAGACACGCAGCAGATCGAGGGTCTTGCGAAGCTCGTCGTCAGAGAGCCCCTTGACGTCGATATTCTTTGCCGTCTTTACGCGGTCCGGCTCGAGCGAAAGGGCTTGATCGATCAGTGAATTTCCCTGTTCGACACACTGCTTCAGCTGTTGGTAATCCGCTTCGTTCGCCGGCTTAACAAACTGAAAGATCTGTTTGCCGTCTTTGGTGATGGTCTTTTTGGTCTGCTCCGTATCGGTGATATCGTTGGCACAGGTGTTCTGTTTTGCCGATAGCGACACCAGAGCCTCCGCGCGGTGCTGCGGCTCGATCTGATCGTTCTTTGACCTCTCGGTCACCCAGTTCTGCCATTCGTCGGTCCGCTGAAGATTTTCGAGCAGACTGGCAATGGCTTTGTAAGAACTCTGATCGTTCTTGTCGAAGGACAGCGCCTTTTTATACTCCTGGATTGCCTCTTCGGCCTTGGCGGTGTTCTTCCTATCTCCTATGTACTCCGAATGGAGCGTACGGGCCAGAAACAACTGAGCGGTACGCCCCTCGACGGTCTCGCCGTTCGGGTCGCGGCTGACCGCGTCTCTGAACAACTGTTCCGCTTCCTGAAACCGCCGTTCCTTATAATCCTTTGAGCCGTCGACCAGAGCTTTTCTGGCCATGACCCGGTTATAGAATGAGCAGCTTGTACCGAGCGAAACGGTGACCGCCACCAATACAAGTGCTCCTAAACGAGAGAATCGCATCATTTGACTCCATTAAAGGCCCGAACCGCGGCCGCCGTCGAGCCGCTGTCGCGTACATGCGGGCTGATTATTCTGATAGATCGTCTATCTGCAAACCGATCGGCTGGGCACCCGCGATCTTAGCGGCATCGATCACCTTGACGACGTCGCCGTAGCGAACTGTCTTGGGCGATTTGATGAAGATGGTCTTTTCGACCTCGTTAGTGCCCTCGCGAAACACGCCGTTGTTCTCGCGGGTCTTAAAGATCTCGCGCAGCTTGTTCGTGAGCGGCTCGGCGTCATCCACGCTCCCGGCCGGCTCGTTGTTGAGCGTTACGGCCCGGGTCTCGCGATTTATGCTGACGACGAGCGTGAGCGGATTAGGTTTGACCTCGATGTTCTGCTGCTGCTTCGGCTCGGCCGGCACCTTAGCCTCGAATCTCGACGGCTTGAGCGGCGAGATGACCATAAAGATGATCAGCAGTACAAGCAGAACGTCAATGAGCGGCGTCACGTTGATGTTCGGCTTTGCTCCGTCCGAACTACCGGTAGACATTCCCATAAACTGTTATTACTCCCATAAGAGCTGAACTCCCCGACGGAGCTCAGCTTTGCGGTTGTTCACCACCCTTTTTCTTGTCGGCGACGAGCCCGATCTTGTCGATATCCTGTTTTCGGATCGTGTCGATGGCCTGCACCACTCGTCCGTAGTCGACGTCGACGCCGCTCTTGATGTAAACGATCCGCTTGTCAGGCGTCTTGTTCTCCATCAGCTTCTTGATCTTTTCACCAAGTGCGTCGAGCGGGTACTGCTCTTTGCCGATGTAAAAGTTATTATTGTCCGGAATAGCGACGACGACCGACGTGTCTTTGGCGATATCGTCATCCCGGTCCGGGCTGACCATATCCCTTGGCAGGTTCACAGACACACCTTGCTGCAGCAGCGGCGTCACGATCATGAAGATGATCAGCAGCACCAGCATGATGTCGACCATCGGTGTGACGTTGATCTCCGAATTATATTCGTCGCCGCCGCCGATTTGCATTCCCATGGCGAATCTTCTCCTTTTACTCTAATGCGTGCGGTCCGCTTTTATCCGCGGAGCTGCTTCGAGCGCTGCTTGATGAAGTAATCAACGAGTTCCGAAGCGGAGTTTTCCATTTCGACGCCGAAGCTCGTCACCTTGTTCGTGAAGTAGTTAAAGAGCCAAACCGCCGGAACTGCTACGAGGATGCCGAATGCCGTGGCGACGAGGGCCTCTGCGATAGCTCCGCCGACCGCGCCGATACCGGCTGACTCGTTGGCCTTCAACGCCTGGAACGCGCCGATGATGCCGACGACCGTTCCGAAGAGACCGACGAACGGCGCCGTGGATCCGACAGTGGCCAATCCCGAAAGACCTCGCTTCAACTCGGCCGTCTTGACCGCGATCGCACGCTCGAGCGCACGCTTTGAAGCTTCCATTTCGTCGGCCGAGATGTCCGTATTGCCTTCGTGTGCCTTGAACTCCTTAAGGCCCGACGAGACGACCATCGCGAGGTGGGAATCCTTATGACCGTCGCTGATCGAGATCGCGTCGTCAATGTTGCTGTTCTTAAGAGCCTGAGCGACCTTGGGCGCGTACTGCCTCGACTGGGCCTTGGCCTTGTTGTAGGTGAGCCAGCGTTCGATGCCCACGGCGATCATATAAACGGACTGGATCAGGAGCGTGATGATTACGCCCCAGCCGGGTATCGTCAAGCTCTTGGCGATATCGTAGATGCCGAACGAAATTCCCTCGCCGGCCAACATCAAAAGGGTCATGATTTTTCCTCCAAAGAATTCGAAAAAGAGATTTTATTAGTGCTTGGACCGGACCGAGGGGCGGCGGGCGAGCCGCCCCTCGGTCCGAATCACAGTCTTACGGCACAAAATTATAGGTGATCACACCGGAAACCTTGACCGGCTGCCCCGACAAGAGCGTCGGGCTAAAGCGAGCCTGTCGTGCGGCAGCAACGGCCGCGGCCTGGAGCAGCGGGTGACCGCCAGCCGCGCTTGCCGAAACGACGCGGCCCTGCTCATCGATCAGAACCTGAACCGGGACCGTACCAGATGCGCGCACGGCTCGTGCGGCTGCGGGGTACGCAGGCTTTGGCAGGCTGACGGCTTTACCGTTAAGCACGCCGCCCGAAACTGTCTTGGGCGGTTCTTTTTTGATCGGCGGCGGCGGCGGCGGCGCTGCGCCTCCACCGTCATCGTTGCCTCCGCCTCCAAAGTTGCCCGAGTCGCTGCCGCTGCCGGACGTGTTCACCGGGCCCTTGTAGTCAGGCGGCGGTGCGTTGGCAGCCGAGTAGTTGCGGTCACCGACGACCGTGTACTTATTCGGGTCTCGCGGCGGGATCTTTGAAGCCTCGTTACTGATCTTATCCGGCACCTTCGGCGGAGGCTCGTCCATCGAAGCGATGATCTCCTTGCGGATATCAACGTTCGGATCTTTCTGCTGCTGCGGCTTCTCTTCAGGCTTGGGCGGCGGCTCCTCTTCAGGAACGGGAACCGGCGCGACGAGCGTCGAGAGCTCCAGGTCGCTGCCGCCCATTCCGTAGTCCTTTGCAAACAAGCTGTAGAGCCACGCACTGCAGAGGATGGTCACCATCAACACAAAAACACCGAGGAGGAATTCACTCCGCCTGGTGTTTTCGGCTGCGTTGCTTTTGGATTCAACTAATTGGTCTAACATCGAATTTCCTCCCCTCTCTCCGGTGCCAACTTTGGTCAAGGGCTATAAAGTTTTATTAGTGCTTTGATGTAACGTCCGGGAAACCGAGTTGTAACTGATGGAGGCACGGCCGATCTACCATGGCCTTCCCCAGTGTCCCAACTGCAGAGCGGGCAATTCGAAAACGCCAGCCGCGTATAAAAACACCGCCCCTGTTTCCGCTAGCTTCTCCAAGAAAGACGGACGAGGGCGACAGTACGCTATTTACTTGACCAGCAACGAGTAGCAGTCTAAAAGTTTGCTCTCGGAAAGTCAAGAACCGTGCCCGAACTCAAAGCACGCTCACGTACTTAGACAACTGTTAAGGGAGATTGTTCCAAATGAAAGCGCGCAGATTATGAGTTACCGCGTTACAGGGCGCCGAGTGACCGACCGGCGCGATGCCGAGGCCATCTTTTCCTTCCGGGCCGGAGCGAGCGTTTCCTTCACCTCAGCCTCGCCGAGCTTGTCCTGCCACCAGATCGCGATCGGGCTCGCGATGGCTACTGTCGAATATGTTCCGACGATCGTGCCGACAAACAGCGCAAGCGAAAAGCTTCTGAGCACCTCTCCGCCAAATAGCACGAGAGCCAGAACGGACAGGAATACGAGGCCGCCCGTGATCACCGTTCGCGAGAGCGTCTGATTGATCGCTTCGTTCGTTATACGGAAGAGCGAGCCCGTTCGGTTGAGCACGAGATTCTCGCGAATGCGGTCAAATATCACGATCGAATCGTTCACCGAAAATCCGACGATGGTAAGGATAGCCGCAATGACGGTGAGGTTGACCTCCCATTGGAAGATCGAGAAAAACGCCAAAACCGTGAGCACGTCGTGAAATACTGCGATCACGGCGCCCGCGGCGTATGTCCAGTCGTAGCGAAACGCGATAAAGAGCAGGATGCCGATACAGCCCAGCAGCGTCGCGGTGACCGCACGGTTGCGAAGCTCCGAGCCCGCGACCGCACCGACCGAATCGGTACCGATGATCTTGTAGGCGGCCTGCTGGTCACTTTCGAGGGTCGCGTCGCCTTCGGCTTCTTTTCCGAATGTGTCGAGCGCCTGCTTGACGACGGTCCGGCCCGCCTGGACCTGCGCCGCCGACGACGGCTCGCCCTCGGTCTGCGGAGCCGCCTGTCCCTCGATAAGCGGGATCTTGATCAGCACCTCGTCGGGCTTGTTGGTCGACGCCTGGATCGTCGAGTCGCTGATGCCCGCGGCGTTCAGCGCACTGCGTATCTCGTCCTCGGACGGACGCTGGCGAAATTTTGCCGTGACGACCGTTCCGCCCTGAAAGTCCACGCCGAGATTGAATGCCTCGGTCCCGCCCGGCGTCATCTGCCGGCCGATCGCGGACACAAGCCCGCTCAACAGGATCAAAATGGAAACACCGATAAAAATACGACGTTTTCCGAGCCAGTCAATGTCGACGTTTTGAAATAGATTGAACATCTGCAAATGCGCCTCGATACGGCAAAAATCCTATGTTAAATGCTCAGTTTCTGCATGTCGGGCCTGCGGCTCAGCTCCCACATAAAGATGGTCCGCGAGACAAAGACCGCCGTGAAGAGATTGATCAGCAGCCCCAGGATGAGCGTCACCGCAAAGCCGCGGATCGGGCCAGACCCGGTCACGTACAAGATCAGCGACGAGATGATCGTCGTGATGTGCGTGTCGATGATCGTGACAAAGGCACGGTCAAATCCGAGACCGATCGCTTCGGCGACCGAGACGCCGCGGCGAAGCTCTTCGCGGATGCGCTCAAAGATAAGAACGTTCGAGTCGACCGCCATGCCGATGCCGAGGATAAGACCGGCAATTCCGGGCAGAGTCAGCGTAGACTTGATCATCACGAGCGCGGCTATCGTGAGGATCATATTCAACACCAGAGCGACGACCGCATTGACGCCCGCGCCGCGGTAATAGAACAGCATAAAGAGGACGACAAAAGCGAGGCCGCCAAGCGAGGCCTGCACTCCCGATCTGATCGAATCGGCCCCGAGGCTCGGCCCGACCGTGCGCTCCTCCTGATACTCGACCTTTGCCGGCAATGCTCCAGACTGCAGCGTCAGCGCGAGGTCCTCGGCCGATGCCTTGGTAAAGTTCCCTTCGATCTGGCCCTGGTCAAAGATCTGGCCGCGAATGACGGGCGCCGACTTGACCTGGCCGTTGAGCACGATGGCGAGGTACTTGCCGATATTCTTTCCGGTCCACTCTCCGAACTTCTGAGCGCCGGCCGGCTTTAAATTAAAAGTGATCTGGTAGTCGCCCTCCGAGCCGGTCCGCGAGTATGCCTGTGCGCTCCGCAGTTCGCTGCCGTCGACGATCGGCGGGTACTCGACGATCACAAACTGTTTTGTCTGTTCCTGCTGGGTCTGCGCCCGCTCGTCCCTTTCGACCAAGGGCAGTATGCGCCGATTTGGCGGGACGACGCCGCCAAGCGACTGCTTGGCCGCCTCCTCGGTCGGGAAGGTCTGGTAAGTGTCGGTCGCGAGCTTCATCAGCGAGAGATTCGACTCAGATCCGATAAGGTTCTTGACCCGCTCGGGGTCGTCGACGCCGGGCATCTGCAGGAGGATCTGGCCCGAGGTCGGCGAGCCCTGACGCTGAAGTGTCGGCTCCTTGACGCCAAACGCATTGATCCGGCTGTCGATGATCTTCATCGCCTGGTCGGTCGCCTGCTGCTTGAGTCGGTCCTGGGCCTGGTTGTTGAGCGACCACGTGATCGAGTCGTTGTCGCTGCTGACCGCCCAATCGGTGAAATCGACCTTTTGGCGGACGGCATCGATGATGGCCTGCGTTTGCGACGGGTCGCTGATATTGAGCGTCACCTCGTAGCGGCCGTTCTCGGTGACGGTGCTGCTTCCGGTGACCGGCAGTTTTGCGTCCTGCGCGGCCGTAAGTGCGGCTTGCGCGTCGTTCTCGGTCAGCGTCTTGAGATAATCGTCGAGCTTGACCCGCATCACGAGGTGCGAACCGCCGCGGAGGTCGAGTCCGAGATTGATATTCTCCGAGAGATTATTCTTGATGCCCTGCCAGGTGAAGTCCTGCGACGTCGGCACACGCCGCGGGCCGAAGACAAGGTACAAACCCGCAAGCGTGATCGCCAGAATGATGGCGGTTCTGATCCACAAACCCCTATTTTTCATCGATGAAAAAGCACGCGGGAGCCGCTCCCGCAATTCCTATTTTTCAGGTCTCTTGCCGACGACGGCGCTTTTGCCGATCTCGAGAAAGGTCTTTTCGGCGCTCTGGATGATAAAGCTCGTGTCTCGTATCTCCTTGATCCGCCCGATGACGCCGCCGCTGGTGACGACCTCGTCGTTGATCTTCAGGTTGGCGATCATGTTCTGCAGCTCGTTGCGCTGCCTCTTTTGCGGCAGTATGACCAGCACGTAAAAAATGCCGAAGATCAGGATAAAGGGCAGGAGCGTACCGATTATGCCGAGACCTGAGCCTCCGTCTTGAAATAATAGAAGATACATAGTCGGTTGCGAGACGCGCAGAGCAAAAGCCAATCTTATACGAGCGATTCGGCATTATCAAACGCCTGCCGGTTCGCTGCCAGCCGCAAGTTTCTCCAGGAACGTTTTCTTGAATGCGAGGAATTCGCCAAGTTTGATAGCTTGCCTAACGCGGCGCATCGTGTCAAGAAAGAACGCCACGTTGTGATGCGAGATCAGCATCGCGGCAAGCATCTCGCCGGACTGGTAGAGATGACGAAGATATGCACGCGAGTATCGGCGGCAGACCGAGCACGGGCAATCGTCGTCGAGCGGCGATGCGTCGGTGATGAACTTCGCGTTGCGGATGTTGAGCCTGCCGCGCGAGGTAAAGGCGCTTCCCGTACGGCCGTTGCGGGTCGGGATCACGCAGTCAAACATATCGACGCCGTGCGAGACGGCCTCGATCATATCTTCAGGCGTGCCGACGCCCATCAGGTATCGCGGAGCGTCCGACGGCATCCGCGGCGTGATGTGCTCAAGCACGCCGTACATCACCGGCTTCTCTTCGCCGACGCTGAGGCCGCCGATCGCGTAGCCGTCAAAACCGATCTCGACGGTCCGCTCAAGACTCTCGCTTCGCAGATCGTGATGCCCGGCGCCCTGCACGATCCCGAAGAGCGCCTGCCGGCCGCTTACGCCGCGGCCGCCCGCGTCGGCGACGAAGCCGGAATCCTGACCCGCGTCCTGCAGTTCGCGAAAGCGCGCCTTTGACCGCGCGGCCCAGCGTGCGGTGAGCTCGAGGCTTGTCCTCGTTCGCTCGTGTCCGGCGTCGCCCGGCGGGCACTCGTCAAACGCCATCACGATCTCTGATCCGAGCGCGGCCTGGATCTCCATCGAGATCTCGGGCGAGATGAACTTTTTGCTCCCATCCAGATGCGAGCGAAACTCGACGCCGTCCTCGGTCAACCTGCGCATCTCGCTCAGCGAAAAGACCTGAAAGCCGCCCGAGTCGGTCAGCAGCGATCGCTGCCACGTCGTGAAGCTGTGCAGTCCGCCGAGCGCGCGGATCGTGTCAGGGCCCGGCCGCAAAAAGAGGTGGTACGTGTTGCCGAGTATGATCCGCGCGTCGAGCTCGTCCTCGAGCCATTCAAAACGGATGCCCTTGACGGTACCCTGCGTGCCGACCGGCATAAAGACCGGCGTCTCGATCGTCGAACGCCTGGTCTGCAGGACGCCCGTGCGGGCGTTGCCGTCTCGCGCGGTGACGGTCCAATCGAGAGGCTTATCCATTCGCCTCCGTACCGCTGCCGTCGGCCGAGCGAGACACCAGAGCCCAGATATTGCGCGCTCCGACCGCCGTCTCTGTCTGGATGCGCCCGTCCTCACCGACCAGAACGGCCGAGGGCGTGCCGAACATTCCCAAACTCGCCGCAACCTTGTAGCCCGGGTCGATCACGACCGGCGAGGTTAAGCCGAGCGCCGAATTGTCTTCGACCGGGCCGTCGGTAAAGACCACGATCGCCGGGTCGTCGGGCCCGCGCCGCCGTTCCCATTCCCTTAGCGATCCGAGCATCGCTCCGCAGTGCGGGCAGCCCGGACTCCAAAACGCGACGAGCGTCCGACGGCCGAGGATGTCGTCGTGCGACACGCGTCGCCCGGCGATGTCCTTCAGCTCGAATTGCGGGATTGTCTTGCCGATCTTCGGCGGACGGCCGAGCGGGTCGTTGCGCAGCGCGTAAAATCCGGTGCCGCTTGTATCTTGTCCGGCCTCGATCCGTTCGATCAGTGCGCGGATCGCCTCGTCGCCCACCGCCGTATTGCTCGCAACGCGGCCGTCGCCCGAGACAAAGAGTGCGGTCGGCGTCCACCGCGCACCGACGCTCTTGGCGACCTCGCGATCGCGTTCGATCAGTACGAGGCCGTCGGTCCCGAACTTCGCGCGGTTCTCGCGTACCGTTCCGCTGCTCACAAGTACGATCTCCGCCTTGCCTGCGAGCCTCGCTCGCCACTCGCCGATCTCCGGAACGAGCGCGGCGCACGGACTGCAGTTCGGCCCGACGAAAAGCAGCAGGAGCGGCTCGCCGTCGACCGTCAGATCATCGAGCGTGAATGTCGTTCCGGAGACGTCCGGCAATTCAAATTCCGGAAAGAGTGCGCCGATCGGCAGTGCGTCCATCGGATCGCCTGCCTCGTCCCGCGTGACGGCCGCGTGACCGTGACCGTCGTGCGACATCAGCTCGAGCATCTCGATACGGCGCAGGATCGTCCGCTGCTGATCGGCGATGCGGCGCAGATACATCAAGACCCCGACGACCAGCGCGGCTACGAGGATGCCGATCAGCGTCGGCATCATCTCGAGTCTGACGTCCGCGATGTCGAGCCCCTGCCCGTCCCGGCCGCGAACGACCGGCACCAGAGCGATCGCCAGCAGTGCGGCGTTTCGAAGAACAGAAAGTTTGCTTACAGGCTTGCTGTACAGCTGCCCAAAGCAGTGACAATCCGGCGTGCGGCCCTTGTAGAGCTGGTACGCCATCCCGGCGATAAAGATGATGAGGAGCTGTGCCGCCGCGACCGCGCCGTAAAAGGACGTCGCGGTAGAGAGCAGCGATCCGGCGATCACGATCTCGAGCGCCGACAGCAGCACCGCATACGGGCGGGCCCAACGCTCCGGTATCCCAAATCCGCTCGCCGCCTTCTCCGCACCGGCGAGGTCCGCGAGTTTAGCAAAGCCAGCGACGGCAAACACGACCGCGAGGAATATCCTGACGATAAGTAGAAACAGGTCCATTACTTCTTGCTCTTATGGCGCTCGATCAGCCTGATCGGCGTCGCAAAAAAATCAAATTGCTCACGCAAGCGATTTTCGATGTATCGAAGATACGAAAAGTGCAGCCCCGGCCTGCCGCCCGACGTGAAAAGGATGAACAGCGGCGGCCTCGTGCCGCCCTGTGCGATGAATTGGACTTTGAGTCGCGATACGCCGCCCTTTACCGGTGCGGGCGCGGCGCCGCCCTTTGGCTGCAGGACCGACTCTTCAAAGAAACGATTGAGCTGAGATGTCTGTATGCGCCGGTCGCGGGCCTCGTGAGCTTTCGCGACGAGCGGCAAAATTCGCTGGACGCGCTGGCCGGTAAGTGCCGAGATCGTCACGACCGGCGCCCAGTCGAGAAACTTCATCTGCCGGCGCAGCTCTCGCTCGAATTCGATCGCGGTGTTCGTCTCCTTTTCGTCGATCGCGTCCCACTTGTTGACCGCGATGATGATCGAGCAGCCCGAGTCGAGCGCGTAGCCGGCGATGTTTGCGTCGAGGTTGGTCACGCCCTCGACGGCGTCGATGACGAGTATCGCGACGTCGGCGCGCTCGAGCGACTTGCGGGCCATGATGACCGAGAGTTTCTCGGCCATCTCGGTCGTCTTGCCCTTGCGGCGAATGCCCGCGGTATCGATCAAAAGGTATCTTTTACCGTCTGCCTCGAGATGCGTATCGACGGCGTCACGCGTCGTGCCGGCGATAGGCGAGACGATCACGCGCTCCTCGCCGAGGATCTTGTTCAGCAGCGACGACTTGCCCACGTTCGGCCGGCCGATTATCGCAAGCTTGATCTCGTCGCTTGCCTGCCCGCCGATCTCTTCTTCAAAATCCAGCGACTCAAAGACCTGGTCGAGCAGGTCGCCGATGCCCGCGCCGTGCTCGGCCGAGACGGGCGTCAGCTCAAAGCCGAACCGATAGAATTCGCCCGCCTCGTCCTCGGCCTTTCGCGACTCGGCCTTGTTTGCTGCGATATAGACAGGCTTGCCCGTATTCCTCAGCAGCACGGCGAGCTCCTCGTCGAGCGGCGTGATGCCGGCGCGCGAGTCGACGACCCAGATGATCGACTGCGCTTCGGCGATCGCGTGGCCTGCCTGCTTGAAAATGTTTGCCGGGATCACCGCTTCGTCATCGGGAACGATCCCGCCCGTATCGACAAGCCTGAATGTCTTCGCCTTCCAATCGACCTCGCCGTAGATGCGGTCGCGCGTGATGCCAGGCTCATCGCCGACGATCGCCTTGCGGCTGCCCGTCAATCGATTGAACAAGGTGGATTTGCCGACGTTAGGCCGGCCGATGATGGCGACAAGAGGCTGAGGCATCTTTTAGAGAATAATAAAGTTCCGCGAGCCTTGCACGCTATCGCCTGCGGGCCGCAGGCTCGCCGTGTGGTAGCTTGTTACATTGGCTCCAGTGCACCACGCTCCGCGCCGCTTATGACGACGACCGCTCTCGTACTGATCCTGCTCAGCATTTTGGTCACGCTGCTGTCGCTGCTTTCGAGCATACGATCCGACGTTTGGTGGATCAGGATTTGGGACTTCCCGCGGCTGCAGGTATTATGCGCGACCTTTCTCCTGCTGACGGCGGTCGTCTACTTCGCGGATGCGGTCGGTCCTCTGACGCCGGCCCTCGCCGCTGTGCTGCTGCTCGGTGCGTTGTATCAGGCCTATATGATCTATCCGTACACGGCCCTCGCCCGTGCGCAGGTGCTGCGGTCACGCGATAAGCGGCCGGGGGAGCGCGTACGACTGCTGTTTGCGAACGTGCTGATGACCAACCGCAATTCGGCTCGTCTGATCGAGATCATCCGTGCGATCGACCCGGACATCATAATGGCCGCCGAGACCGACGAATGGTGGGCCGGCGAGCTCGCGGGTCTCGAGGCGAGTCATCGCTACAGCGTTATTTATCCGCTCGGCAATACGTACGGGATGGTGCTCTATTCGCGGCTTGAACTGGTCGACGCCGAGGTCAAGTTTCTTGTCGAGGATGACATCCCGTCGATCCACGCGACGGTGCGGCTGCCGGGCGGATCGACATTCGAGCTGCGCTGTCTGCACCCGAGGCCGCCGTTCCCGACCGAGGACGCGTCGGCGACGGCCCGCGACGCCGAGCTGCTGATCGTCGGCCGCGAATCAAAGATCAAGAGCGAGCCCTTTGTCGTGATGGGCGACCTGAACGACGTCGCGTGGTCGCGGACAAACTATCTATTTCAGGACATCAGCGGCCTGCTTGACCCGCGCGTCGGCCGCGGATTTTACAATACGTTTCATGCAAAGCTGCCGCTCGTGAGATTTCCGCTCGATCATTTTTTTGTTTCGAGTCATTTTAGGCTGGCGAGGTTCACGCGGCTCCCTTACTTCGGTTCGGACCACTTCCCTGTCTTTATCGAGCTCAGCTTCGAGCCGGACGCGATCGCAGAGCAGCCGCCGCTCTCGGCCGAACCGGACCAGATCGTGGAGGCTTTTGAAAAGATCGATAAGGCACGCGCCGCTTGAAAGAGAAAAACGCCCCGACCGCGTCTTACGGCCGGGGCGTTCACGTCACGCCTTGGTCGACAGGCTTGTCGGCCTCCCTTATCCGTTCACAAAGCTCAGCAGGCCGGTCAGCAGAGTTCCCCACAGATCGCCCGAGCCGTACAGGCCGTCGTCGGCGTAGCCGTTACCGGCCGTCGCGACCGCGTCCTGGTAGCCGCGTGCATAGGCGTCGTAAACAGAGCTTCGCTGGTCAAAGTCCAACCCGTTGACGCGATAGCCAACGCCCAGCCGGTCTAGAAGATACGGCTCCGAGCCGACGGCATCGTAACGCGGCGCCGCCGAAAGGCCGGCATTCTGATAGCCTCGCTCATACCCTTCGCGATACGCCTGTTGGACCAGATAGTCGTCGTTATAGCCGTAAGCGGCGGGCCGCCCAAAGAGCGCGTTCGACCCGTAATACGGGCCGGAGCCGAAAAGGCCGTCGCCGCCGTAACCGCCGCCTACGATCGAACCGATACCCGAGCCGAGTATGTTCCCAAAGATCCCTCCGTCGTCGTCACCGCCGCCGCCGAGTACGACGTTGAGCACCGTGCCGAGCAGCATTCCCTTCCAGTCGATGCCGCCGAGGAACGGGTCGCCGAATGCTCCCGCGTCGCTGCCGTAGTAGTACGGTTCGTCGTAATACGCTGCCGGCTGGACGATCGCCGGGAAATAGCCGTAGTTCTGCGCCGGGTAATACCCTCCGATCGGGGCCGACGAATAATAGACCTCCGGCGCCGTCGAATAGTACGCCTGGGCCCGCGGCTCGACGTAGATCACGCCTTGGCGATCGTAAGTATTCGGAACGTACCAGTCGTTGTAGATCTGGCTCGGGGCCGACCAGCTTCGTCGCTCGTAGCTATCGTCATCTTCGTAGTCGCGCCGGTAGTAGCGATCGTAGTCGTCGTTATCGCGCCGCCGCTCATAACCGCGCTTGAATCCGCCCTTCTTCAACTGGCCAGGAGCCGTCCATACGCCGGCCCAGGGCGGCGGGCCCTGTTGACGCCTCGGCTCGGAATAGACGACCTGCGGAAGGCGACGCCATTCGCGGCGATCGTCCTTCCACTCGCGCCCTGCGTCCTTCCATTCGCGCCTCGCTTCTTTTTCCGCACGGCGGGCCTGCTTCCGCTCCTCCTTCCATTCCTTGTTCAGATCGCGGTATTCCGTCTGCCGTACGACCACTGGCGGCTGATAGACCGGCACCTGCCGGTACACGCGTCGTTCCTCGCGGCGCTGCTGCTGCTGTGCCCAGCCCGGATACTGCTGTGCCTGCTGCTGCGGGGCCGACTCCTGCTTTCGCCAGCCGCGTCCCGGAGGCGGTCCGCCCTGCTGCTGAAAGACCGGGCCGCCGCCGTCACCGCGCCCGTGGCCCTTGCCGCCGTGGCCGCCCTTTCCGCCTTTCTGGGCGAGGGCATCAAAACCCGCACCGAGCGACAGCACCAATGCCGTCGCGACGACCGTCGATCTCAATATCGAAAAACTAATTCTCATGATCTCTCCCCCTCAAACGGACCCAAATGCCGCAAAGTCTTTAACGTGATTTCGCAAGCACCGTGCCACCGGAGTGGCGCTCGTAAGTGTTGCAGCAAACGGCCGCGCATCACGGTATCGTGCGGTTTCCTACCAAATCGTCGGTCGCGCAAAGCGGCGGTGCAAAATAAAAAGGCCGCGATCAACGCGGCCTTTGAACGGATATCGGTCGACAGCTTATCCGCGGACGAAATCGTAAAAGATACGGATCACGAGCGCCCCGCTCTCGATCTCGGGCTTGACCTCTACCGCTTTCATCCTGACCCCCGGCGAATTCTCGATAGGGACGAGGAACGAGAGCTTTTCGAGACGTACGACCTCTATCGGGTTGACCTTTCGGTCGATCGAATTCTGCACCATCCGCGCGACGAGCGAGCCGCCCAGGCCGGCCGTACCGTCGAGCGCGACATTCAGCACACGCGCCCTCGCCACGAGCCGCTGGCCCGCCTGATCGAACTCGAGCTCGAGATCGGTCTCCGCATAACCCGAAAACGCGACGCAGCCGACCAGCGGCGGGCTGTAGTTGCCCTCGAATGCGAGCGGAGCATATATCCGGCCGTCGCGAAACCGTGCCGCAGTGCGGACGCCGCTGCCCTCGCGGCGAAGCCGGATCGTCTCTTTGCAGGCCGGGGGCGCGATGCTCGGCTCGAAGTTCGGGCCCGACGCAGCCGGTTCGGACGCGGCCGGCACCTCCGACCCGGCGATCGAGAATTCGGGCGGGGCCGAGTCTCGGAATATCGCGTCGAGCAGCGCGTCAAAGAAGCTTTCGTTCAGAGTGACCGTGACCTGCGGACGCTGCGCCAGGGCGGGCGCCGCAAGCCCGATCAAGAGCGTGGCCAATATTGCAGTTCTCTTTAACATCGAAGCGACACCTCGGATCGCGAATATCGCGGTGCGAACGCTGGTTCGGATGCGGAGCGGCGGGCTCGTGTTGTGCGCGGTCGGCGTCAAAGGCCGCTGCGAACAATATCGTGCAGCCGCAGCAGGCCCACCGCGCGCGACTCGCCGTCGACCACGGGCAGCACCGCGATCTGCGACGGACGGTCCTCCATCAGCCGCAGAGCGTCGTACGCCAGCATTTCTGGCGTGGCGGTCACGGGTCGTTCGGTCATCATGGCGGCCGCGGTCAGCCGCGAGAGTTCATCGGGCAAAGTTCGTTCGATCGTCCGGCGCAGGTCCCCGTCCGTGATGATCCCGAGGAGACGGCCGTCGCCGTCGACGATGTTGACGGCCCCGAGAGCGTTCTGTGAGATCGAGCGGACGACCTCGAGCCATCCCGCATCGGGCCCGATATCGGGACTGTTATGCATCAGGTCGGCGACCGTCAGCGTAAGACGCTTGCCGAGCCGCCCTGCGGGATGATTCGCGGCAAAGTCCTCGGCGGTGAGGCCCTTTGCCTCCATCACGGTCATCGCGAGCGCATCGCCGATCGCAAGGGCGACGGTCGTCGAGGTCGTCGGGGCCAGATTGAGCGGGCAGGCCTCTTTATCGACCGATGCGTCGAGCACGACATCCGCACGGCGTGCGAGGGTCGACTCGACATTGCCGACTATCGCGATCATCGAGAGGCCTCGCCTCGCGATCGCCGGCAGTATCGCAACGATCTCGTCGGTCTCGCCCGAGTTGCTGAGCGCGATCACCACGTCGCCCGCCGACATCACGCCGAGGCTGCCGTGCAGCGCGTCGGACGGATGCACGAATACCGCGACCGTGCCGGTGCTCGTCATCGTCTGCGCGATCTTTTGCGCGATGACCCCCGACTTGCCGACGCCGGTCACGATCACCTTGTTTCGACAGCATGCGATCAGCTCCACTGCGCGGTCGATCTGCCGCGGGTCGAGACGACCGGCGGCACGCTCGATGGCCTCGGCCTCGATCCTCAGAAATTCTGCGACCTTTGTTGAGTTGCTTGTCAGAGTCTGCGTCACTTCGCTAATGCCGGACATCGGATCAGTTCTCAGCGGCGGGAACAGGCTTAAAGAGATCGAGCACGATCTCCCAGCGTCCGTTACGAAACTTCCAAACCTGCAAAAAATTTCCCGATTCGCCGGCCGCCTTCCCGTTCGGGGCGAACGAGTACCGGTTGGTGACATAGGCGAGATCGTCGGCCTCGAAAAAGACCATCCGCTTTGCGACGGCGAAGCTTCTTTTCTCCCTGCCGGCAAGGTCGAGCAACTGCTTTTTGCCCGTGAAAGGAAACGCTCCCTCCCGGAAGACGCGCACGTCCTTTGCGGCAAATTCGCTGTACGCCTTTTTAACGCCCTGGCTCGCGGCCACGACAAAGAATCTGTTTGCCCGGTCCGCCGCGCCGATCCTCTGCGATGCGGCCGCGGTCTCGCCGGGAGCGGTTTCAATGTCGGTGCTGTAGCGCTCGGGCCGTGCATGATCGACGCCGATATCGAGCACCCAACGAAACTCGCCCGACGGCTGCCGCAGCCAGATCGTCACAAAGTGCCCGAACGCGACCGGCTCGTCACCCTTCCCCTTGGGGCGAAATTCCCAATTACCGGTCGTATAGCCGAGGATGCCGTTTGACGAAATGTCGGCAAAATTCGGCGCCCAGGCAAGCAGGCTCGCCGACTCGGGGCGTGCCGACCAATACGCTCTCGCCGGCGAACGCTCGGGAAAGAAACCGACCGCGTCCGGCGACATGAATTTTAGAAAGGCCGTTCTGGTACCGCTCTCGGCCGCCGCCTGCGCGAATGCGCGTTCGGCCGCGACCATCTGCTCGACGGGCCGCTGCGCCGCCGCCGCCGCCGCGACGATCAGAATTAAGAATAGGGCTGGGACTGCTCTCATGATCAAGACGACCGCAGGTCGAGTCTCATCTTGGCGCGTTCGTTCTCGTTTATCAAACCTTAAAATGCGGCTCAATCACCCGACCGTTTGGTCCTGCTTCGCGGCTTGAGCACAGGCTCGGTCGAGTCGACGACCGGGGCGAAGACCCCCAGCACGATCCACCATTTCTTGTCGCGCAGCTTCCAGATATGCAGGCAGTTGCCGCTCTCGACGCCCTCGTCGCTGTTGGCGTACCGGCACGGGTTCCAGACATAGGCCATGTCGGTCGCCTGAAACATCGTCGCCTTTTTCGGGAACTCGATCGACTGGTAGCCCTTCATCACCTCAACGACCCTTTTCTTTCCGATAAAGGGCGGCTGTCCTTCGATCAGCAGCCGCACTTCATCGGCAGCGAACCGCTCATAGGCTCCGGCGAGTCCGCTGCCCGTCATGCTCGCACGGAGGAAGTTCATCGAGGCGTCCGCCGGCGACCAGCCGCGTTTGTTGGGATCGCGTTTGCCGACGGCGGGCACGGCCTTGTCCGTGACCAGGAAGGGCAGTTTGTCGTGCATGATCGTGATGTCGAGCGTCGCGTAAAATCTGCCGTCGCCGCGCTTTTCCCAGATCGTTACGTACTGGCCGAACTTTGCTCCCGACTCGCTCTTGCCCTTTGGAAAAAGCCGCCAGTTTCCGGTCGTATAGCCGAGCATGCCGTTCGATGAGATATCGGCAAATGTCGTGTTGCGGCTCAGTATCTCGTCCGACTCGTCAGGCTGCGACAACCAGAATTGCTTGCCGTTCTGCGCCGACGAGCGAAAGATGACGGCGTCGTCGGACAAAAACTCCAGAAAGGCACGCTTCATCCCCTTTGCCTCGGAGGCGCGCGCAAAGCTGTCCGACGCCGAGAGCAGCGGCTGCAATTCCGGCTGCGGATATGCGGTACAAACGGCCGCCAGAATGATGACCGCACAAATTATTCCCCTGTTCATTTGAAAAAATCTTATCAAATCGGCAACGACAAAGGGCAAGACCTTTTTGCGGCACGCTCAAAGGTCTTGCCCGCTGACGAAGGCGCTTCAGGCCGGCTATTCGACGCTGACCGAGTCCGTTCCCGTTCGGCCGAACGTCTCCGGATGGTACATCTCCTCGGCCTTTGCCGGCGGCACCACGAATCGCCCCGGCGTGGTCGCGCGAGCGACGTACGAGTAGTTGTAAACGCCCTCCCACAGCAGCGAGGCAAAGGCCTCGGCCCGCTCGTCACGGAAGTTCTGATGCTCCATCCAATACCGCGTCCGCCACCAGCCGCGGCCCATCGAGCGGCTGCCGTAGGTCGTCACAAGAGTGATCGGCTTGTCGTCCCCGGGTATCGCCTCGGTCACGGCAAGCTCGGGATTGAGTATCTCGAGACCGGCCGGCAGGTTGTCGACCAGAGCGACGTGATAACGCCTCGCCGGGGCGACCATCGTCAGCCGCACCCGAACGCGGGCGCCGGAGCGGATCGTCCAGCTGCCGTCGGCGTTCTGCTTGACGTCGTCGGCGTTGTCGACGGCCTCGTACGACCGCAGCACCGTGAAGCCGTGATCCGCCGGCTCGAGCTTCAGGTTGCGCGGCGCGTATTTCATACCGATGCGATAGTAGAGCCGCCCGGCACCCTGACGATCGATAAGCAGGTTCGACGTGCCGCCCTGTTCGACCAGATACGACATTGGAATGTCGATCACCTTGGAGTCGATCGAGCGCCCGTTGAATTGCTGCTCGCCCGCGTATGCGCTGCCGAGCCAGATGCGCGTGACGAATTCGGGCGTCACCTTTTCAAACGCCCCGAAGTATCGATCGAGCGCGAGCAGGATAAAGACGTTCTCCTGCGTATTCGACCACGCGCCTTTGACGCGGTGATCGAGCAGGCCGCGGACGAGCTTGGGGATCAGATCGTTCTTCGGGTCGGCCTTGATCAGCGACTCGAGCAGCACGCCGTCGGCACGCCGGTTGGAATACATGATGAGCCACGCAGCGTCGCCGTAATCGGTGACGAAGTTAGCCGTCGTCGCGGTCTCGGTCGTGCGGTTCATCAGGAATCGGACGATCGAGTCAACTTCAGGCTTCGATCCGGCGTCTTTTGCCAGCACTGACAGGATCCATCCGAGAGCTTCAAACGGCATTTTCCCGAAATTCGCCGAAGAAACACCCTCGCTACCGCTCGGGTTTCCGCCTGTCGCTTCCGCGAGCAGTTTTTTCACCTTGCTAACGTCCTTGTCGCCGGCGAGGTCGCGAACGTAGAGCGCGTACGCCGAGATCGTCCAGCGGACCTGCGGCGAGTTTTTGTACCACTCGTCGTTCTGCAGGTGCTTTTCGACATCGCGCAGGAACGAGCGCGAACGCTTGAGCATCTCGTCCGGCACCGCGTAGCCCTTGGCCTTTGCGAGCACGAGTGCGTGCGCGGCGTGGACCGAAACGAATGGGTACTCGTACCGCTCGCGGTCGCGCCGCCACAGCCCGAAGCTGCCGTCCTCGCGCTGCCGCGACTGCAGGATGCGGATGTCTTTTTCAAAGCTCGCCTTGATCGCAGCCTCGCTAGGCATGTCCTTGGCCTTGAATGCCGCGAGCACATCGCGAAGCGCCGCGATCGAGATCATCCGCGACGACACCTGCTCGGTGCATTCGAAGGGATATCGATAGAGCGAGATGAACGCGTCGGTCAGCTCCTGCAGCTGCGTCGAGCTGGTCGTCACCTCGAGCCCGCCGAATTGCGGGAAGACGTCGCCCGGCGTCTGCACGGGCTGGATGATCGCGCCGTTTTGATCGGTCGTGCCGTAGGTCGCAAAGGCCTCGGTCGTCGCGGGCGTCCAGACCGGCAGAGAGATCTCGGCCGCGTCGGCGAATTTGCCCGAGGTCGCGGCGATCTGGAATCTCGCCGTCCCGGCGTTCATCGCGGCGGCCGGGAAACGAACTTCGGCGCGGTCGTTGGCTTTTACGAGAACCCTCTTTCCTGTGGCGGTCACACCCTCGCTGCCGCTCGGGTTTCCGCCTGCGAGCTCGGCATTCATCGCTCGAACCGCGACATCGACGGTCATGTCGTTGTCCGTCTGGTTCTGGATCACGACGGGCAGTTCGATGCGGTCGCCGAAGTTCATGAATCGCGGAGCGCTCGGCCGCACCATCAGCGGCTGCCGTGCGGTGATGTTCGACTCGGTCTTGCCGAATCGCCTGCCGCTGTCGACCGCGACCGCAGTGATGCGATACCGCGTCAGGCTGTCGGGCAGCTTGACGTCGACCGTCACGCGGCCGTTCGCATCGGTGCGAGCCGACGGAACAAAGACCGCAAGCGCGTCGAATCTCAGCCGCTGCTTGATCGGCGTGTCGGGCCCGCCCGATACTTCCTGGCCATCGACCACAAACGCGTTCTCCGCCGCGGATGCACCGTCAGCTCTCAACTCCGAGACCGCGCGTCCCTTCATCGGAAGCTCAGACACCTGCCGCGCGTTGATCGCTCCACCCGCAGGACTCGGCGGTGGAGGCGGCGGTGGCGGAGCCTGGGCCTTCGCATCTTCCGGATTACCCAGCAAAAGGTCGGCACGCGAATGATGATCGGTCACTCCGGCCGAACGCGCCGAGTAAAAGATGCCCATCGGGTCGGCGACGCTGTAGCGCGACAGCGCGAGTACGCTCTCGTCGACGATCACGACCGCGACCTCGCTGTCCGTGACCGGTTCGCCGCGGTTATCCTTTACCTCGACATCGACCTTTGTCTCGCCGCCGGGAACGAGCGTCTTATCGCGCGGCTCGGCGGTAACCGAAAGCCTGCGCGAATCGATCGATACCGACAAATTGATGTTGCCGCTCGCGTATGCCGGACGGCTCGCGAGTTTGGGATCGATCTCGCCCTTGTCGTTCTGCCTCGGCGCGGCGCCGACGAGATCGACCTGGGCAAAAATGTTCGGCAGATACTTTTCGTCGATCGGAATCCTGAGCGTGATCGACGAATCCTTCATCGTGAACCGCTCTGTCCTGACGATCCCCTCGCGGCGAAGCGTCAGCACGCCCTCAGCCGGCGTGAACGACGCGATAACGAGCAGCTCGGCCATGTCGCCCGGAGCGTATTCCTTTTTGCTCGGGATGATCTGAACCGTTTCCTGCTCGACGTTTCTGCTCGGAGGCGTTTTGCCGCCGGGCACCCAGACGGTGAGCTCGCTCTGGTTCAGACGCTCGCGGTCGTCCATCACTGTCGCCCCGATCGTGTATCGCCCGCCCTGCTTCGCTACGAAAGAACAATTCTGCGGCGAGTCTGCCGACTTGATCGAGCACGTCTGCTCGTCGACGGTCACCTCTCGCCAGCTTCCTTTTTCAAACTGCCAGTCCTTGAGCGTCGCCGTTATCTCGACGTCACGGCCGGCGACGAGCTTGCCGTCGATGTCGCTGACGATCGATTCGACGTTGATCGCCTCGCCCTTCTGCACGAATGTGCGCGGGGTCCTGATGCCGACGTAGAGCGTCGACGGATGAACGAGCAGCGACGTGCGGCCGGCCCAGGTCTGGCGATTGACGTCCTGCACCGAGGCCGATGCCGAGACCGTGTAAGGCCGCGGCGGATTTGCCGAATCGAAATCGATCTTGAGCAGATGCCGACCGCTCGCGTCGGTCACGCCCTTGTACGTTTGCGTCACTCCGCCGCCGTATCGACCGTCGAAGTCGCCAAGATAATAGTTTCCCCACCACGGGACCCATTTGCCGAAGGTAAAGTCTCCGCGATTCGGCGGCGTGTAATTCGTCGGCGTCGCGCTCACCGTCCAGTTCGTATCGGCGTTCGCGAGACCGCCGCCCGAGTAGTACTTTGCCTCGACCGAGAGCATCGCGCTGCCGCCGACGAGGTGCGGGCCGTCGGTCTCGACCTTTGCAGTGACCTCGAATTCCGGCCGCCGAAATTCCTGGATCTGAAACGTGTGCGAGAAGCTTGGCGTCGAGCTGCCGGGAGTCGTGAACTCGATCCGCGCGTAGCCGAGGTTTGTGTTGTCGGGAAGCGCGAATCTGAGATCGAACGCGCCGAACGCGTTCGTCGTGATCGTGCCTTTCGCGATCTCGTTGTTTCGCGGATCGCGTGCCGACCAGTCGTAGGTTTGCTGAGAGCCGAGCTCTGCGACGTCGCCGAATTTCCCGCCTGTGATCTTTCGGATGTAACCCTTGACGGCGACCTCCTCTTTGGGCCGGTACATTCCGCGGTCGTCGAATACGAACCACCGCAGCGAATCGACCGCGGGCCGCCGGTACCAATCGCCGCTCTCGTCCCAGTAGTATTCGGAATTCTCCGGCAGAAACGCGACGTCGCCGCCGCGCCGCGCGATCAGCAGATTCTGCCCCTTGGCCGACGAGTCGGGCAGCGGCAACCGGAGAATGCCGTCGGCACCGGTCGTGTCTGTCTGCGCGGCCGGCACCTCGTAGATCTCAGCGTCGGTGCCGTCGCCGTCGACCGCTTCTGTTTCGGTCGCCGCGCCGCTTGAACCCCAGATGCTGCCCGCTGCCCAGTTCCAAACACCCGACAGAGACCACGATGCGGAACCCGGCGTCGAAGCCGGTCTCGGCGGTGCGCCATTCGGAAAGATCGAGAGCTTCACACCGCTCAGCGGGCGTCCGGTCTTGAGCTCCGTCGCGAATCCGACGAGCTGCTCGTTATCGACGAACGCGTCGAGACCGATGTCGGTCGACTGCAGCCACGTAAAGACGCGCGAGCGGTCGTATCGGTCGATCTTCACCGTCGGCTGGACGTCGACGATGAGATGACCGTAGCCGCCGGCGCCGAGATACGGGGTAAGGTCGATCCGCGTTTCGGTAAGCTCGTCGGCGATCTGCTTGATCGTGACGACCTTGTTATCGATCAGACGGCCCGGGATCTGCGGGCGCTGCGTGTCGTCGTCGTAATTCATCCGGCGGACGTACTGATGGAACTGATGCCAATTCTCCGGTCCGACCTGATAGATCTGGACGCGGACCGCCGCATGATTGATCGTGTAGATCGAGTAGCTGCGTCTCGCAGACGGGTCGAGCACGACCATTTGGCCGCCTTGCGAATAAAGCGCCTGATCCGCCGGGCCGACGGCGATCGTTGCCGATGCGGCCTGGCCTAGCTGTTGGCCGAACGCGTCTTTGAGGCCGCCGTCGACGGTGACCTTGTATGTGCGGTTTCCTTTTTTGTAGCCGTGAAGATAGACGTAGTTTCCCGAGGGGTAAATGTCGAGCCCCTCGACGGGCGGCTCGACCTTGACGAGCGCTTTGTCGAACGACGCCGCGTCGACCGGATTATTGAATTCGAGATACCACTGATCAAATGGCGTGCATTTCTTATTCGATCGATAACCGCAGTAGCCGCGAACAAACTTCATCGGCCCGTAGGTCTGGAATGCGAAACTTCGCGCCGCGACGGTGGTGAGCGGCCCTTCGGCCGAGGGCGTTCCCTTTTCGACGGTGACGGCGATCGTCGACGCGCTTGGCAGGGCGTTCGCCGTCGAGCCGTCGGCGCCCACCGCGCGCAGCGCGATCCAGCGTCCGGGCTGCGCGGCCTTGGACATGTTCGAGACCGGGGCACTCGCGGCGATCTCGGCCTCGGTCGCGAGGCGCGTCTGCAGACGGCGTCCGGCCGAGCTGACCGAGATCGTCCGCAGCACCGCCTGCGGATCGATCGCCTGATCAAAACTCAAAAAGATGATCTCGTCACGCCGCACGATCTGATCATGCGGGTACATCTGTTCGACTTTTGGCGGCGGCGTGGTGAAGGTCCAAATAAAATCTTTTTCGAGCACCTGCCCGTTCGCCGCGCGCGTGCCGGCCGGGACGCGGGCCGTGAATTTTGTCGCCATCGGAAAGCGCTTTGCCGCGTCGAACATAAGCGTCTTGGTCCCAAGCCATCGCCACCGGCCCTCGACCTGCGGCGTCAGCTCGACCGGAGCGTACTGCGACGCGTGCTCCTGAGAAGTGACCGCGACCATCGGCTGAGAGAACGTCACGCTCAGGTCGGGCGCGAGCTCGACCTCGCCGGCCGGCGAATAGCGAATGACCTCAAGCGCGCGGCCGGGATCGACCTTTGGCGTGCCGCGCTGCTCGTCGGCGGGGAACTTTACCGAAACGCGCTTGCCCGTCTTTGGCGGCGGCAGCGTGCCGAGGCGCTTCGCAAATTCCGTCTTATCGTCCGGCTGTGGTGTGATCGGGACGAGGCGCCCCAAGAGGCGCGACGCGTCGGCGTCGGACAGTTTCTCCGCCGACGAGGGCTGCGGCCGCGCGACCGCGGCAGCGTCGGCCGGTCTGCCTTCGCTCAAACGAAACGTCAGGCCCGGCGGCATATCTTTCAGTCTCTGCTGCATCGTCTTTGCAATGATCTGCGCGTTCAGTCGTGCGGGGGCGAGCATGCCGGTGTAAACGGCCAAAAGGACGAAAAGGGTTATCAGCTTTCTCATATCTTGTCGGTCTCGCGATCGTGTCGTGCTGAGAGGTGCAAATTCCGCTCGGTGTTGGAACGCGTTCGCGGCAGCGGGCTTGCACCCGTCGATGCTCCGCGGCACGCTCTCCACCGACAAAGAGGCGGCCGGTGCGACGCGGTCTATCGAAGAGAGGTTCGACTGGCGAGGCTGTTTGGCGATGATCCTCGTCCGGTTCGGTGTGTGCGCAACGCGGTTCCGAGACCATCATAACGCGGCGCGCCGGGCGGCAGGCCATGCCGTGAATTACGGAAGGAAAATGCTCGATACGCCCGAGCCGCAATGCCTTTATTCTGCGGATTTTCCTGTTATACTGATGCCGGAATTTGCAACTTCCGTAAACTGCCCGTCGTTAAGGCATTTGCCCGATATTCGCCGGGGTTAATTCTGACTAGGAGCCGATAAAAAAGAAATGGGATTGTGGGCCAGGATCATGAGGGTTTTTCGAGCGAGCACGGGTGCCGCGCTCGACAAGATCGAAAACCCTGAACTCGTCCTTCAACAGACCATCCGCGACATGCGCGACCGCGTGCCGGAACTGAACAATTCGGTCGCGCAGGTCATGGCGACCGAGCGTCTGCTGGCGAAGAATCGCGAGAATCTTGAGAAGCAGGTCGTCGAGCTCGATTCAAAGATCAAGGCCTCGGTCAAAATGGGACGCGACGACATCGCCACCGCGTACATCGGACAGCTCCAGCAGGCGCAGCTCGATCTCGAGCGCACCGCCGGCCAGCTCGAGCACGCTCAGCTCAAGTCGCAGCAGGCACTCAAGGCTCGCGACAACTACGTCCTGAACATGAAGAAGCGCACGGCCGAGGCCATGCAGCTCATCAGCGCGGCCAAGCAGGCCAAGCTCCAGGAGCAGCTCGCGCAGACGATGGAGTCATTCAACATCGGCGACGACTCGTCAACGTTTGACGAGATGCGTGACAAGATCAACCGCCGCGTCGCGGCCGCCGAGGCCAAGCTTCAATTGGGATCGTCGTCGGTAGACTCGCAGATGGCCGATATCGAGCGCGAGGCGATGGACATACAGCTCCACGACAAGCTGCTCGAATACAAGCAGCAGATGGGCATGCTCGGCACAGGTGCCGAGGCAAAGCAGATCGCGTCCGGCTCGGATGCCCAATCGTCACCAAACCAGACCGGTGCGGGCCAGCTTAACGAAGACGCACAGAATAGCTAGCGACACGCGGCGGTATTTTTCGAACGCGGCCCGACACTTCAGCATCTAGACCGTTTATGGCGGATTTGGCAAAGTACCAGCAGGACATCCAGAAGTTCAATTCCAGCTATGCAAAAGAGGCTTTGAAGGAGCCTTTTAATTTTTGGGGTCTCGCGGGCTTTGCGGTCGCCGCGGCTTATACGGCCAGCGTCATCCCGCTCTTGATAGCACTCATCTGCGAGGTGATCTACCTTTTGGTCGTTCCCAACCTTCCGGTCTACAGGCATCACGTCATCGAGCGCGAAAAGGCGCGGCTCCGCGAGCTGCACCGCGCGTCGCGTGAGAAGCTGATCAAGTCTTTCACGCCCCGCGAACGCGAGGCGGTCGAGTACCTTCGCTGGCTCAAGGACAAGATCCAGGACAATTACAAAAAGTTCACGGGTGCACGGGAGCTGCCCGGGAATCTGCGTGCGCTCGACCAGCGTTGGGAGGATTTCGTCGACCTTCTCGACGTCTATCGCCGCCGCAAGCAGCACTTGAAATCGATCAACCGGCAGGCCGTTCACAACCAACTCTCGCAGGCATACCGCGCGGCCGAGTCGGCGACCGACGAAAAGACACGCCGCATCCAGCAGACAAACGTCGAGATACTCAAGCGACGGATCGCGTCGTTTGACGAGATCGAGCGGAGCGTCAAGCTCGTCGAGGGCCAGCTGCAGTCGATCGAGAATTTCTTCAGCTATCTCAACGACGAGATCGTGACAATGTCGACGCCGGAGAAATTCTCGCTGCTCGACTTTGAGCAGCTCTCGGATTCGATCGCGATGACCAAGCAGATGCTCGACGCGACCGCCGACTCGGTCGGCCAGCTCGACGCTTACAACCGCGAGATGGGCAATTACGAACTCCTGCCGGAAGGAAACAGATCTTAGTAAAAACGAAGTAGGTCGAGCGAGTTCGGGCTCTGCCCGTCTATTTGCGGAAAAGCTCCGCTTTTCCGTCGAGCCATCCCGACCCTCGCCTCCCGCGGCGGCCTAGCCGCCGAAGTTTTAATGGCACCTTTCGGAAAAGCAGAGCTTTTTCCGCAAATAGGGCGGCGGAGCCGCAGGACGCAAAAACAAAAGCGGCCGCCATTTTCGGCGGCCGTTTTTTTATC
This sequence comes from Pyrinomonadaceae bacterium, assembly GCA_046313635.1. GTDB lineage: Bacteria > Acidobacteriota > Blastocatellia > Pyrinomonadales > Pyrinomonadaceae > OLB17. The sequence goes on from JBKBYA010000005.1 coordinate 172,891, forward strand.
TCTCAAATCCGTCCATCTCCAGCATCGAGCTCGCCTCAACTGCCGACGAACTTTCTTCGAGCACGATCTCTGGCTCCAGCGGCGGCGGCGCTCCGTCGAGGTCGCTGATCGCGAGCGCGAGATTGTTTGCGTTCGTCGAGTAGGCGAGGCCGACGTCGCGTGTGATGCGGCCGTCGCGGATCATCCGCTCGAGCACCTTGTCAAAGGTCTGCATTCCCTCCATCTCGCCGTCGTTCATCGCGTCGGTGATCGAGCGGCCTTCCTTTTCGCCCTTCTCGATGTACTCGCGCGTTCGCGAATTTGAGACGAGTATCTCGATCGCTGCGATGCGCCCGCCGCCGACCTTCGGCATCAGACGCTGCGAGATGATGCGTCGGAAGGACTGTGACAGACGAGTACGAATGGCCGCCTCCTCGATCTTTGGAAACACGCCGATGATGCGGTCGATCGTCTTCGCCGCGTCGATCGTGTGCAGGGTCGACAGGACGAGGTGGCCCGTCTCGGCCGCTTCCATCGCGACCTCGATCGTCTCGCGGTCGCGCATCTCACCGACGAGGATCACCTTCGGCGCCTGTCTTAGAGCGGCGCGCAGCGCAAGCGCAAAGTCGGGCGTATCGCTGTGCAGCTCGCGCTGGTGGACGGTGCTGAGCTTGTGCTCGTGAATGAACTCGATCGGGTCCTCGATCGTGACGATGTGGTACTTCTTTGTCGAATTGATGAGGTCGATGATGGCGGCCAGCGTCGTCGATTTGCCCGAGCCGGTCGGGCCGGTAACGAGGACCAGACCGTTCTTAAGCTCGGCGACATTCCGGACGGCCAGGGGCAGATCGAGGTCTTGCCAGTTTGGCGGCTTTGTCGGGATGACGCGCATCACGATCGCGTACGAGCCGCGCTGTCTGAAGATGTTGACGCGAAACCGGCCGATGCCGCTGCAGCTGTACGAGATGTCGGCCGAGCCCTTTTTGTCGAGGGTCTCGATGCCCTGAGCGTTGCCGTGCAGCATCACGTCGGCCATCATTTTGATCTGTGCCGGCCGGAGCGATTCAAAGCCCGCGATCGCCACGCCGTGCAGGTCGCCGGTCAGCTCTACCTGCGGCGGCCGCCCGGGCGAAAAGATGAGGTCGCTGACGCCCGATCCGGCGGCGAGCATTTTTGCAAGCATCTCGTGAAATACCGTCTGGTCCACGGCTGCGACGTCCGGCGACCAGCCGCGATCGACGCGGTCGTCACGTTCGCATTTCGCGCTCGTCCCGGAGCCCGGGATCTCTAATTCGTCCATCATTGATATAGATCTGTGAAGCTGGATAACGGGGTGCCGAAAAAAGAAGCGGCCGCTGAAAAAAGGGCCGGCATCAATCTTACAATTCCATTCGGCCGAGGCGCAACGCAATTCTTCAGGTTTGTTCGTCCAGCGGTCGATAGAATAAAATCTTCGTTTTCACAGATCGGCCGCGACCTTCGCAGACACGACAGGACGAGCGCCGCGGCCGCGGATCGACAAGGTTTTTATCACAAAGACAGAATATTTTTTTATGAAAAGAGTAGGAATCCTGGCGGGACGTGAGATCACGTTTCCCGAATCGATCATAAACAGCATTAACGAGCGCGGCGGCGGAAAGGTGGTCGCAGAGATGATCAAGGTGGGCGGCATCCGTCTGGACGAGCCAAAGCGTTACGACGTCATCGTCGACCGCATCTCGCACGAGGTGCCGTACTACCGCGCGATGCTCAAGCGGATGGCGCTCGAGGGAACGTACGTCATCAACAACCCGTTCTGGTGGTCGGCCGACGACAAATTCTTCAATTACTGTCTCGCCGCAAAGCTCGGCGTCGCGATCCCTAAGACCGTTCTGCTGCCGCAGCATTCGTACATCGAGGCGATCTCGAGCGAATCGCTGCGCAATCTGGAATTCCCGATCGACTGGCAGGGCATCGTCGAGTACGTCGGCTTCCCCGCTTTTCTAAAGCCCTTTGACGGCGGCGGCTGGAAGAACGTCTCAAAGATCAGCTCGCTCGAGCAGCTCTGGTACGAGTACAACCAGACGGGAACGCTCTGCATGGTGCTGCAGGAGGGCATCGAATACGATCAGTTCGTCCGCTGCTACGGCGTCGGGAAAGAGAAAGTGCTGGTGATGCCGTACGACCCGTCTAAGCCGTATCTCTCGGGCGAGCAGTACGTCGATGTTGACGGCTATCTCTCGCCGGAGCTGCAGGCCCGCGTCGAGCGAGACGTCAACATCATCAACAACGCTCTGGGCTACGATCTCAACACGGTCGAATTTGCGATCAAGGACGGCGTCCCGTACGCGATCGATTTTATGAATCCGGCCCCGGACGCAGAGCTCGCCTCGGTCGGCGAACGGAATCACCGCTGGATCGTCGACGCAATGACGGAATTGATCTTCAGGAAACTTGAAGAGGGGCTCACCGTGCCCGAATACCGCTGGTCGGCGATGCTGAGCGGGCAGTCGTCGCCCCAAGCGCGGGACGCCGCCGACCGCTCGACCGCGGCTGCCAAGGCGAGACAAAAGAATTCAAAGTCAAAGTCGGAGGCCAGGCCGACAAAGCCGGGCAAGGCCGCTGGAAAGTCGGCGAAATAATGTTAATGGAGCATTCTGCGGGCCCGTCCGTTTCGGCGGTCGGGCCCGCATTTTATTTGTTTTGTTCGACGATGTGATACGGGATGCGCTCGACAAAGAATCGCGAAAGCACCGACAGGCCCGCGGAAGCGACAAAGGCGACGCCTGAAACGGCCCACCCGATATTCGCGATGAGATGATCGCCGACCGCGATGCCGAAGGCGATCACGGGCAGGCCCCAGAGCCCGAGCCGGAAAGAGGCCCGCGAAGCGCGCGTAAGCGAATTGAGCAGGTTCAGCCTGCCGATCTCGACATCCATATACTCATCGCTCTCGTGCAGACGGGCAAGATACTCGGCCTCCTCGGCCGACCATCGCCGCAGGCGCGGGTGATCGGCGCTCCTGCTCGCGGCGCTGAAATTGAGCACCGCGTGCGCGAGTCTGCCCTGATAGAGCGCGATCTCGCCGAGGCCCTTAAGGGCACGAAAGCTGGTCTCGACCAGAGAAAGTACTTTGTTGTAAGTCTGTGCGGCTCGTTCGGGATCACCGGCACGAAAGTACGTGTCGGCGAGATCCTCGAGCAGGCGCGGCTCGTTCATTGCCCGGCGTTCGGCGAGCCGCAGCATCGCCATCGAGCGACGCCGCAGCCGCTTGTCATTGGTCGCGGCCGAGAGCTCCTCGAGGCAGCGGCCAAAGTCGAGCAGCAGACGCGCGTCGTACGGGTCGATCCTCAAAGCCCTTCGAAAGGCTTCGGCTGCCTGAACGAACCGACCGGCGATGCGTAGTCTGTTGCCTGCCGTCCGCAGACTTGACGCCTTTGCCGACGACTCGATGCCCGGCGCCTGATCGGGGCGATGCGCACGGCCCGTCCAGTTTCGGCTCGTGCGGTCCGGGTTGAGCGAACCCTCAAGGATCTCGGTCGACGGTATCTCGGCATTCGCCGCGACGGCTTCGACCTCGACACGCTCGCAGAGGTAATCCCTCAACTCGACAGATCGACCGTCGAGGATCGCTTCCGGCAGCCGGACGAGTATCGAACGGATCATTTCGATATGGCCCCGCACCGATGTGTCGAGAGCGATCTCAAGCCCGCGCCCCCTGAAAACGACCCGTTGATGAAAACTGTAATTGCCGCCCCGCTTGATCGTCCGTCGGACGTAAGATTCAACGACGTCTACCGATCTTAGCCCGATGCCCTGCGGCAGGCCGAACAGCATGCTCCGAACGCGCCAATAGACGCCCCGGCGGATGATCCGGCGGCCGTCAAAGACGATGAGGTCCCGAAGCCCGGCTATGATCACCGCAGCGGCGAGCAATATCAGGACGGACGGGACAAACGCGCTCAAGCCGGCATACAGCGCCAGCAGTGCGAAAAAGAGGATCAAGAGAGCGGCCCAGACATACGATTCGGCGGGCGACCTCACCACGGCCTTCGTTCCCTTTGCCCCAGATCTCGATCCGCTCATGTCCGCCATAGGATCACGACCCCGATCGGCCGCCGTCTGTACTCTTTCAGACGACCGATCGGGGTCTGTTCTTCAATTTGATATTTCGAGCTAACCGCCGAAAGGGCTGACCGGCGCGGGTTCCTGTATCTGGCCTGCCCGCTGCGGGTCGAGCTTTTCAAGTTTTTCCTTTGCCGACCTCGCCGTCTCGGTCATCGGTACGGGCTTGCCCTCGGAGTCTTTAGCTTCGCTGGCGGTCTTTGCGATGCTGAAATAGATGTCGGCCGCCTCCTGAGTCTTGCCCTGCTTTTCGTATATGCCGGCGAGTTCAAAATCGACAGTTTCTTTCGGGATCACGGGGGCGCTCACGGCCGATAGTTCCTGATAGTACTTAATTGCCTCTTCAAACTTCCCGTCGCCGGCGTATGCCTGCGCAAGAGCATATTTCGAGAGATCGCCGACCGGGCCGCCCGACCCCTTGAGGGCTTCGAGTTCCGCGATGCCGGCGGGCCGGTCGATCAAAAGCCTGGTGACGGCGGCGAAGTACCTGGCCTTTTCGCCGACGCTGCCGCCAAACTTCTCTGCAACCGACTGAAATTCGGCTATCGCGGCCTCGGCCCGTTCGCGCTCGGACTTAAAGACCTTTTCGGTCGAGCCCGCCGGCGCTCCGGCCTCCGAGATCCGGGCCCGCGACGTCTCGATCGCCTTGCCGAGCGCGGTCTGAGCGGTCGCATTCGAACGCTTGTTCCATAAACCGACGACACCGATCAGCACGGCGACAACGGCCAAGGCAGCCAGACCGTACAAGATCGTCCTGCCCTTGCCCTCAAGAGCCTTTGACGCGCCCTCGATGCGGCGGCTGACGGTCTGTTGAAAACGGTCCTCGTAGCGAACTGCCTCTTTGGGTTTGCCGGCGTCGGCCTCGACGGGCTGAAATCTTCGTTTTTTGGTTGCCATTATTGAAATAACTGCAAAGCAGGAATGAACCGCGTTATATAATTGCCCGAGAGGGCCGCCGTTCAAAAGTGTTAATTTAACCGATACGCGACGAGATGAGCAAACGGTTCGGGGCAAAAAGGGCGGCGGAAAATATTTACTTCACCGGCGGGAACAAATAGGGGTCGGCAGGTTTCAATATTTGCGTCCGCCGGGCCGACGCGGACGCTCTGGCTCACAAGCCGCCGCGAGAGTAGCAGGGACAAACGAATGCTGTTCGGCAAATCATTGGCGATCGATGACAACGAGCTCGAGCACGTCGCGTCCGCGGCGAGGCAGGCGTCGGCACGGAGTTTTGCCGAGGTCGAGTTCATTGAAAGATTGCGGTCCGGCGAGGCGGAGGCATTCGACGAGCTCGTCACACGCTACTCGAACGACATCTTTGCCCTGCTGTGCAGGATGACGGGCGACCCTGACGAGGCAAAAGACCTGACTCAGGACACCTTTGTAAGGGCGCTGAGAGCGATCGGCGGATTTCGCGGCGAATCGGGTTTGAAAACATGGCTATTCCGGATCGCGGTCAACGAGTCCCGCAACCGGTTTCGCTGGTGGAAGCGGCGGCGGCGCGGGCAGACCGTCTCGCTCGACCAGCCGATCGGTGAGAGCGAGGCTTTGATCCACGACACTATCGCCGGCGGGGGAGCAAGTCCTGAGGACGAGGCCCTCCGCCGCGAACGCGAGGCCCTGCTGCAGCGAGCTCTGCTCGCGCTGCCGGACGCGTACCGCGAGACGGTGATACTTTTTGACATTCATGGGCTGAGCTATGAGCAGATCAGCCAGACGCTCGAGATCAGTATGGGCACCGTGAAATCGCGCATCGCCCGGGGCCGCGAAGAGCTCCGCAGGAAGCTCAAGGGCTATTGAAAAACTAACGGACGGCTGTCTCGCCCCGGTTACTTTGAATATCTCCGGTGCCAAGCGAGAGGTCAAAGGAGGCGACGGCCAGACGCGTCGTGCGAGAGATATCTCGCAGACCGCATCGGCCTGAGCATGTTTTCCGAGACCGGGAAACGACCGGGGTCAGAGAGCCGTTCGTCCCGCAGGTGCCGGCGAGGCCCGGCGCTGAATACTATGAGATGTGAAGAACTACAACTGAACCTCGCGCTTTACGACGATGATGAAGCCTTGTCCGAGGTCGAGCGCCGCCAGTTGGACGAGCATCTTCATTCATGTCCGGTCTGCCGGATGAAGCTCGCCGATACACGCGACGTGCTCCGCGATCTTCGCACGCTGCAGCGCCCTGCCTTGTCTTACGATCGGCTGGAGCAGATCCGCGTCGCCGTCGCAGCCGAGACCGGAGGTTCGAGCGTTACGGGCGGCACGCCGGCGTCGGCCGGCGGCAGCTGGACGCAGAGGTGGCTGATGCCCCTCACGGTCGGCGGGTTTGCATCGCTGCTGATGGCGACGCTCTTGGTGAATGCCCTGTACATCAGCGGCGTGCGGCGGATAGCCTTATCGAGCGGCGGCAGTTCGATCGATTATGTCGAAACGGCGACCAATACGATGCCCGGCTCGACGTACGCGGCAATATCCCCGTCCGAGTATGTGCGAACGCGAATGGACGTCTCCAGCGAATCGCCGAGCGTCAATCCTAACGGAGCGCTCATCGCCCTCACCCGCTCGCTGATGCGCGGCGAAATGCGCGACGACGAGGTCGTCGTGGTCGCCGAGGTTTTTGGCAACGGGCTGGCGAGGATCGACGAGATCGTCGAGCCGTCGCACGATCGCCGCGCCGTCCGCGAGCTTCAAAAGGCGCTGCAGTCCGACCCGGCCTTTGCGCCCTTTGTACCGGCGCAGCTCGACGGCCGCTCCGATTCGGTCAAGGTCATCCTCAAGCTGCAGACCGTTGACGTAAAGACCCGGGGTCCGCGAAACCGCAAGCTCTAGCCGCCGGCGGCGAGCTTTAATCCAACCTTGCTTTGCCCGCGAATATCAAATGTTCGCGGGCAAATTCTTATGCATCTCAATCTCGATCTTCAGTCGATCTGGAACGCCTTCAGCGGCGGAGCGGCCGCGGCCTTCGACGCTCTTGCCGACCTCATCCATGGCGACCCCGAAAACCTCAGGGACGGGACGGAATTCGATCCGGTGAAGCTGCCGCGAGACCTCGCGGCCCATTCCGGCGTGCAGACGGAATGGTGGTACTACACGGGCCATCTATCCTCGGCGAGCGGCAGGCGATTTGGGTTTGAGCTCGTCTTTTTCAAGCGCCGGACCGATCTCGACCGGTTCGCCGTGGTTCCTCTGCGTCTGCTCGGCAATCCGATCCATTTCGCGCATTTCGCCGTCACAGACCTCGACCGGGGCACATTCAAGTACGCGCACCGCAAGAGTTCGAACGGCCGGCTCGAGTCGCCCGCCGCAGCATCCGAGGAACATCTTTATCTAAGCCTCGGAGATTGGAGCGTTCGCGAGTCGCGGGGGTCGCATCTGCTGCGCGCATCGCTCGAAGGCTGCGTTCTCGAGCTGACGCTCACGCCAGCCAAGCCGGTCGTGCTCAACGGGCGAAACGGCGTCTCCTTCAAGGACGAGGGGCAGGCGAGCCGATACTTCAGCTACACGAGAATGATCGCCGAGGGCGACATCCTGGTCGGCGGCCGAGTCGAGCGAGTCGGCGGCTCGGCGTGGATGGACCGCGAGTTCGGCACATGGGAGCCGACCGAGAATCAGAAGGGCTGGGATTGGTTCTCGATCCAGATGGACGACGACACCGAGCTGATGTGCTATCAGCTCCGGCGAGCGGACGGCAGTGTTTCGAGCTATTCAAGCGGCAGCTTTGTCGACCGCGACGGGCAGGTGACTCCGCTCGTTCACAGAGACTTTTCGATCACGCCGCTCGGCACTTGGACGAGTCCTCGTTCCGGTGCGAGCTACCCGAGCCGCTGGCGGGTCGCGGTACCGAAACTCGGCCTCGAGCTCGACATCGAACCGGTGCTCGCCGATCAGGAACTCGACACACGCGGCACGACTATGATCGTCTATTGGGAAGGTGCATGCGTCGTCGGCGGGAACAGAGGCGGCAAGCCGGTCGGCGGACGCGCGTATGTCGAGCTCGTCGGCTACGACCGCTCGCACGAGCAGCCGAATCTCGCATACTTTTTGATGGGCGACCGGGTCGACCTCGTCCGGCGGATCATCGGCACAAAATAGAAACGGCGCCGAGAGATCCACATCCGGCGCCGCTTCATTCATTTCCGCAGATCGTTTTAGAGCTTATCTATCTCCGCCTTTAATTTTGCCGCGAGCGCGGGGTCGAGCGTCAAAAGGCTGTTGTACTGCTCGAGTGCGGCGGCTTTGTTCCTCTTGACGGTCTGGACGATACCGAGATTGAATCTCGCTCTTGCGAAAGCAGGGTTAAGCTCGATCACTCGAGTGTACGACCCGATCGCCTTGTCCAGCTGATCGTCCGCATAATAAGCGTTAACGAACAGAGAGACCGCGTCGATCGAATCTGGGCTTTCCTGCACCATCTTTTCCATCCCCTCGACTGTGCGGTCGAATGCCCGCGCCGCCTCGGCGGCACGGCCGGCGCCCTTGTAGGCGCGGCCGAGATAGAAGTTGGTCTCGCCGTCGCCCGGCTTGAGCCTCAACGCCGAATTGCACTCGGCTATCGCCATTAGAAACTTACCCTGATCGTTATACGCGCGGCACAGGTTTGTATAGGCCATCGGCAGGTCGGGAGCGAGCTGAATGCCGGCCTTCGCCGCGGCGACCGCGTCGTCAGTGCGGTTTTCGAGGCTGTAAAAAAAGCTCGCGTCGGTGTACAGCTCGCCGGCCACGCGCCGCAGTCTCGCGACCTCGTCCTTTGAATTAGGATCGGACGCCAGCTCGCCGATCCTCTTATTGACCTCTGAGATCGCCCGCCGCGTCGAGGCCAGCGCTTCCGTCACTTTGCCCTGCGAACGGTAGATCTCTGATATCTCGCGATAGAGCTCGTACGAGGCCGGCCTCGCCGTGATCGCACGCTGGTAAGCCTCGATCGCCTCGTCATACCGCTTCATTCGCCGCAGACCGTCGGCGACGATGGCATAGGCCTCGGCGGCGTTTGCCGAACCGTTCGAGACGGCATTTCGCGCGGCTTCGACCGACTCGGGCCAGCGCCCGGCCTTGCGATGGATCTGGGCGATCTTAAAGTAGATCTCGCCCCGATTCACAGCATTGGGCAGGACGCGCTGGTAGACGTCCAGCGCGCCGGCGTGATCGCCGCGGGCAAACAGTACATCGCCGAGGGCGAGCTGAAGGTCGCGGTTGGTCGGCGAGATCGTCAGGCCGCTCCGGACGTCTGCCAGTGCCGCTTCGTAATTCCCCTTCTGCAGATGAATATTCCAACGGAAGAGATACACGTCGAGCGGCCTCTTAAAACCCTTTTGCAGCGCCGCGTCAAACTCGGCCAGCGCTTCGTCGGCCTGCTTGAGATAGGCGTGGGCCGCGCCTTTCCAAAAATGGGTTTCCGCGTTCTGCGGATCGGCCTGCAGCGAGAGAGCGTAGCCCTCGATCGCCGCCTGGTAATTCTTCAGCCGGAAATTGCGGTCCGCCGACTCTCTCAGGTCGCGGGCCCGCCGCTGGTCGCGGCGATCCTGGCCGTCAGACACGCCGGTGCAAAGCATCATCAGCACGACGATGGCGACGGCGGCAAACGCTCTGTGAATTTTCCTTGTTCTCATAACAAGCAGATCTGAGGTCACTGCACAATGTCGGGCCGGCTGGTCACCGGCTTGGGTTTGCCCGCGGGTTTCGATGCGGGAGTTCCCGGCCTGGCAGCGGTACTTCGACGCGGCGTCGCGGCGCTGGCCGGGCTTTCGACATTTGCGTCTGCGTCGGTCGCGGCCGTCTCCCCCGCAGCGTCTGTCGACGTGTTGGCGGGAACGCTATTTGACGGCACGAGGGTTTCGACGACCGGCGGCGTCTCGGTGTTTGCGTTCTCTCCGGTCGCTGCCGCATCGGAGGGCGGCGGTATGACCGCCTCGATCGTCGGCATCGGTGTGGGCTCGGGCGGCGCAGTTGCGGCTGAATTCAGGTTCCGGTAGACATACCAGCCGGCCACGCCCGCGGCCGCCGAGACTACCAAAAGGATCCCGATAATACCGATGGCAAGCGGCGCACGCGAACGCTTTTGCGTCGCCTTTGCTCGTCCCTGCGCGGGGGTCGGCGGTTCGGCTTCGTTTACACGCGTGACCGGCGCCGCAGGCGCGGGAGGCACGCTCTCCGCCGGTGCGGCGCCGTACAGGTCCGTCGCCGCCGGAGCGGTCTCAAGCCGCGCCGCGGGCGGGGCCGTGCCGACTGCGCCCCCGGCGGCGAGGCCGACCGGGTGCGCGGCGGCTTGCGGGTCCACGATGTCCGCAAGCGGGATCTGGCCAGCCTGATATACCTCGGTCTTTATATCCGACTGCCGTATCGGACTCTCCGCGACCGGCTCGGTATAACGGATCGTCGCGTCAAACTCAGGAGACGGAGGAGCCGGGTCTGGGATCGTCACGGGACGCGGCGAATCTCCGCCCCGTATCCTTGTCGCCTCTTCGCCGGACATCGAAACATGCGACGACGCTCCGCTGACGCCGCGCGACGGCTCGGCTGCGACCGGGCGAAGGTCGGCCGAGCTCAACGACGCGACCTCTTTTGGCGCGGCGGCTTCACCGGCCTGTGTGTAGGCCTTTCGAAGCGCCCGCTGCATCTCTTTCGCGTTGGCAAAGCGCCTCTCCTGGCTCACCTCCATTCCGTGCAGGATCACCTCTGAGACGGCGGTGGAGACCTCCGGATTGAGTACGTCGATCGGCACGATCGGATCCTGACTGCCGTTCAGCAGTGCGTCGGCACGCGTCAACGCGTCCGGCGGAACTACATTCGTCAACAGCTGATAGAGCGTTGCCGAAAGCGAGTAAAGGTCGCTTCTAGGGCTCGTGCCGGTACCCCGGATCTGTTCCATCGGCGCGTAATGCGGCGTGTAGCCGACCACGCTGCCCGTCGAGCCCGAGCTGCTGCCGGACGAAACACGCGACTGTCCGGTCGAGTTCTTTGCCAGCCCGAAGTCGAGCAGAACGATGTGATTCTCGTCCGTCAGCTTCAGATTTTGAGGCTTGATGTCGCGATGGATGATCGGCGGCTCGTGCGAGTGCAGATATGCAAGAGCGTCCAGAAGCTGGTCGGCCCAGTAGAGCACCCAGTTTACGGGAAACGGCTTCTGCGCGGCCTCGAGGCGCTTGCAGAGGTCGTCGCCGGCGATGTGCTCCATCACAAGGTACTGCTCGCCGCCCTCGAGAAAGTGGTCGCTGACCTTCGGCAGCACCGGATGACGCAGCCTCGCGAGCGTGCGGGCCTCTCGCTCAAAGGCCCCGCCGAGCATCTCGTCGTCGGCAAAAAAAGTGCGCTTGAGCGCCACGGCGCTCCCGAGCCGCTGGTCGACGGCAAGATAGACCTCGCCCATCCCGCCCTTCCCGATCAGGTGGACAATAAGGTACCTATTTTGGATCAGCGAATTCGGAGCTAGAGATTTCATTATTTTTTGTTCCTTGGGAGAGCGCCGCGTGATTATTCTCGATTAAATGAGATGAAACATCAACACCTGCGGGATGTCGTGTCAGCGAGCGGGAGTCCGAGGGTTTTCGGCCGCCGGGCGGCCCACGTGCTGCCAACAGCGATCGCCGCGATTCTTGACGCGGCGTGTACACGGCGTGTTCTTTTTGGTCGTCGCGCCGCAGTAATAGACCGCTTTATCCTGAGGCATGGCAGCCGCAGGTGGGACGGTGACCGCAGCGGCAGCCGGCGGATCGCTCTGAGGCGCTGCCGCGGCGGGCCGCGGATCGGGCCGGTCGGCGAGCCGGGCGCTTACGGCGTGAGCGTTAGCCGGCGGGCTGCCGGAGGGCGGCGTTCTAAGGTAACTTGCGATACCGAGCAGCCCGAGAAAGGCGATGACCGAAACGGCGAGTTTAGGCGCGGCGTCAAAGATCCAGTAATCGGTCTCGCACAGCTCGCAGAAGCGTTTTGCCGACCAGATCGGCCAATGAATGCGTTCGATCTTTTCGCCGCAGTTGCAGCAGAAGTTTGGGGTATAACGCATCGGTCTGCCTTTGTCTGCGATCGCATTTAACGCGGCGCAGCGATCGATCGGACGGTGGAGGTGCGAGCAGATTATATTTCATAAGTGTTAGAATGTTAAGGCTTTTTTGAGCTGGGACGGATGCAACCGGACCGCCGCGGCGGGCGTCTGAATACCGTATCGAGTATGCCAATATCCAAGATCCTGTTTCTTTTTGCACTCATCGCCGCCGCCGCCTCGCTCGCTTCGGCGCAAGATGACGACCCGGTCAAGATCGACACGTCGATCGTGAGACTGAACGTGGGCGTCGTCGACAAGCGCGGCCGGCCGATCACGACATTGACGCGATCTAATTTTTCGGTATTTGAGAATGGCGTCAAGCAGGACATCTCAAGGTTTGAGCCGACCGCCGCTCCCTTCAGCCTGGTGATTGTCCTCGATATGAGCGGCTCGACGCTGTCGATGCGGCAGGTGATGAAGCAGTCCGCGTTTCGCTTCATTGACGCTCTCTCGCCGGAAGACCGGATCGCGGTCGTGGAGTTTTACGACAAGATAAATCTTCGGAACGATTTCACGACCGACCGGCGGACGATCGCAAACTCGATCGAGGTCTCGAATGGCCGCGGCAAGACGCAGTTTTACAAGGCTCTCGATTTTGCTTTGAACAAATTGGCCGGCGAGGGCAGCCGTCGAAAAGCGGTCATCGTCCTCTCCGACGGTGTCGATACTACCGTCCGCGATGCCGACCGCGAGTTTCTCTCAAAGCTGCCGGAAGCGTCGGTCCCCGGCGCGATAAAGCCGGAGGACAGTGCCCTGCTTCAACGCATTCTGAACAAGGCGGACGCTCTGGGTGCGACGATCTATCCGCTTGCGCTGCCGACCGGCGATCCGGCCAAGCTCGCCGATCCGACGCCGCGGCAGATCGAGATGTACAAGGCCTCTCGTGCACGGCTGCAAATGGTCGCCGACCGCACCGGCGGGACGCTGCACAAGATCAATCGGCTCGAAGAGATGGGTACGCTCTACGCCCAGGTCGCGGCGGAGCTGCGGACGCTCTACACAATCGAGTATCAGCCGCAGAACTTAAAACGCGACGGGGCGTGGCGAACGATACGCATCGAGGTCGATGACCCGGAATTGCTCGCCCGTACGCGTCAGGGGTACTTCGCGCGTTGACCGGTACAGCCGACACTGTCGATGCTTGACACTAAAATGTCGAATCGCTAGTCTAATTCTTCGCCTTGGGCACCCGTAGCTCAGCTGGATAGAGTGCTTGACTACGAATCAAGAGGTCGCATGTTCGAATCATGCCGGGTGTACCACCTTAATCTGAAAAAAGGTCGCCGGAAACGGCGGCCTTTTTGCGTTTGGATCTGTCGAGCGACCATGTTCCGCCTGCTCCGTCCCTGCGGTGAGAAAAGACGGCCGGAACGTGCGGTCGTATTTGCAGACGAGCTCGGGGCGAGAGCTAATGCTGCAGAGACCCCTCCGTGGTCGAAGTATTCTCGCGATACTCGACGTCGACCGACGCCTTTCGATAATTGCTGAAGGCAAACTCGAGCTCGATCTCGTCGTAGATCTCAGGGTGACCAGCGAAATTGAGCCGCGCAACCGACGGGAACCAGTACCGGCCGGAAACGAGCGTTTGCTCAAAGCGGAGCACGGCCGATGCCGCACGCTCGTCGTAAGCTGCGGCCCGCACGGCGTCGAAACTCCCTGCCGGATACCCCTCGACGCGAAAGATCCGGCGCGTCGCGTTATCGATCCAGATCTGCCCTTGGATCTTCGAGAGATAGCGAAGGTGCGGCTCGAGCGTCGCGTCCTGAGCGGGGGCAAAGACGACGACCGTGACCGGCCGTCCGTTCCACTGCGCCTGCTCCGAGCTTGCCGGCCGGATGCTGCGAAGGAGAGAAAGGATGTCGAAACGCACCTTTTGCTCGTTCGCCCCAAACGCGATGGACCAATACCCTCCGTCGTCGGCCGGACCCTCCGAGACCTTGCCGCTTTCGCCCTCGGTCTCAAGCCGCAGGAGTCGTGCGGCCGCCTCCTCGCGTTCGCGCTGGATGTATGCGGTCGACAGTTCATACTCGCTGTCGCTTATCAGGATCAGCGGATGGGCGATGTTGCGCTCGCGCGCCAGCCGCGACGGCAAGATCGCCTCGTATATTCTCGTGAATTTGCGTCCGCCGAATTTGTGCCTTTTGTAATAAACGCGCAGCTGGTACGAGTACTCGAGCACCGCTCCACGCTGCGTGTCGACCGAGGCGTCGGCAAGCAGCTTCGCGAGATCGGCCGACTGCCCGACGGCCGGCAACGCGGTCAAAGTCAAGATCGAGGTTACGGCGAACAGAAGGCATATATGCACCGTGATCCGTTTTGTCTGTTCCATTTTTCTTGCTTCGCTACCGCCGAAGCGGCGCAAAAGGCGGCCGCTCGCGGACGTCCGCCGCGGCCGGCGCGGCGGCGGCTCACAAGCTTTTACGCGTAAATTCATCGCCGGTCGTGTCGGCCGTGCAGCGTCGGTCTGCTGACGTTCTCACGAGGCGCGTAGGGCGGCAGTCGTGCGGTACAATGGCGTGCGAAATAATATCTTCGGTAACCGTGCGTCTAGGGCGTGCGTATAACTGGCGAGGCAACTTGCTTTCGGCAGATCAAAATCTAACCCGCGGAGGACCTCAGACCTAAAATGAAACATTTTTCTTCGAGCCCAGGATCGATCCTTGTGTCCGCGGCGTTTATATTTTTGGCGGCGGCATTTTTTATGAAAGACGGAATCGTAACATCAGCTCAGCAGCAAACCGGCGACTCGACAAACCCATTGACGCAGGCTTGGACGGGGCCGTACGGCGGCGTACCGCCCTTCGACAAGGTGAAGGTCGCCGACTTTAAACCGGCACTCGAGGCCGCGATGGCGGAGAATCTCGCCGAGGTCGAAAAGATCGCCGGCAGCTCGGCCGCGCCGACCTTTGAAAACACGATCGCCGCGATGGAGCGCAGCGGCCGCACGCTCGACCGCGTGCAGGTCATCTATGGCATTTGGGGATCGAATCTCAGCACGCCCGAGTTTCAGGCCGTCGAAGAAGAGATGGACCCGAAGCTCGCCGCGCACTACGACAAGATCACTCAGAATCAGGCCCTCTTCAAACGCATCGAGGCGGTCTATGATTCGCCCGCGAGATCAAAGCTCACGCCCGAGCAGCAGCGGCTGACCTGGCGGTATTACACCAACTTTGTCCGCTCGGGCGCCAAGCTCGACGACAAGGCAAAGGCCCGTCTCTCCGAGATCAACCAAGCGCTGGCAAAGGCGTTCACAAAATTCAGCCAGAATCTGCTTGCCGACGAGAGCGAGCCGTACCTCGCTCTCAAGACCGAGGACGATCTCGCCGGTCTGCCGCAGTCGCTGCGCGACAACTATGCAGAGGAGGCCAAACGGCGCAAGGTCGACGCTCTCGGCGCCGTGGCCAACACGCGTTCGTCGATCGAACCTTTTCTGACGTATTCGAGCCGCCGCGATCTGCGCGAGCAGGCCTGGAAGCTCTTCGTCAACCGCGGTGACAACGGCGACGCGCACGACAACAACCAGATCATCAGCGAGATCCTCCAGCTGCGGGCCGAGCGTGCCAAGCTTCTCGGCTTTGCGACCCATGCCCATTACCGTCTCGACAACACGATGGCCAAGACGCCCGAACGCGCGATGGAGCTGATGGAAGCGGTCTGGAAGCCCGCAGTCGCACGCGTTCGCGAGGAGGTCGCCGATATGCAGGCTCTCGCCGACAAGGAAGGCGCAAAGATCAAGATCGAGCCGTGGGATTATCGCTACTACGCCGAAAAGGTCCGCAAGGCCAAGTACGATATCGACCAGAATGAAGTCAAGCCATATATGCAGCTCGATAAGATGCGCGAGGCGATGTTCTGGGTCGCGGGAGAGCTATTCAATTTCAAGTTCACGCCGGTCTCGAATGTGCCCGTCTTTCACCCGGACGTCCGCGTGTGGGAGGTCACCGAAAAGTCGAGCGGCAAGCACGTCGGCCTTTGGTACTTCGATCCTTTCGCGCGGCCCGGCAAGCGCTCAGGCGCGTGGATGAACTCGTACCGCAGCCAGGAGCGAATGGACGGTAAAGAGATCACGACGATCGTCTCCAACAACTCGAACTTCATCAAGGGCAAGCCCGGCGAGCCGGTGCTGATCTCTTGGGACGACGCGATCACATTGTTTCACGAGTTTGGCCACGCGCTGCACGGACTGTCTTCGAACACCACCTATCCCTCCCTGTCGGGCACAAACACGGCGCGCGACTTTGTCGAGTTCCCTTCGCAGCTGCTCGAGCACTGGGTCGAGACGCCTGAGGTCTTGCAGAAGTACGCCGTTCACTACCAGACGGGCAAACCGATCCCGAAGGAACTCGTCGACAAGCTCGAGCGTGCGTCGAAATTCAACCAGGGCTTTGCAACGGTCGAGTATCTCGCGAGCGCTCTGGTCGATATGAAGCTGCACCTCGCCGGCGACAAAAAGATCGACGTCGACAAGTTCGAACGCGACACGCTCGCCGAGCTCGGAATGCCGAACGAGATCGTGATGCGTCATCGGCTGCCGCAGTTTGGCCATCTCTTTCAGAGCGACGCATACTCGGCCGGATATTACAGCTATCTCTGGTCCGACGTTTTGAATGCCGACGCCTTTGAGGCCTTTACCGAAGCCGGCGGCCCGTACGACAAAAAGGTCGCCGAGCGTTTGAAGAAGTACATCTTCAGTGTCGGCGACACGATCGACCCGGCCGAGGCCTATCGCAAATATCGCGGCCGCGATCCAAAGGTCGAGGCCCTGATGCGAAAACGCGGTTTCCCGGCGAAGTAGCGCGCCGACAAACAAACAACTCGGCGGCCTCCACGTTCCGGTTCTGCATTCATTGCGTTGAGAAATCCTCAACGCAGTGAATACAGAGAGAGAGACGCGGAGGCCGCCGAGTTTTTATTTGTGACTACTTGCCGTTTATCCCGAGCGTTTTCATTCGCCGGTAGAGATGGCTGCGGTCGATGCCCATATTCTCTGCGGCCTTGGCGACGTTGCCGCCAAATTCGTTGAGCTTGTGCTGTATGAACTCTCGCTGGTAGGCCTCGACCGCGGCCTTGAATGACGGGTAGTGATAGCTGGCGGCCGGCACCTCGCCCTCGATGCCGAGCGGCGGCAGGTCTTCGGCGGTGATATTCGTCTTGGCGGTCATGATCACGACGCGTTCGATCGTGTTCTTGAGCTCGCGGACGTTGCCGAGCCAGACGTGCCGCTGGAGAGCTTCGATGGCGTCGTCGCTGAACTGCTTCGGTTCCTTGCCGTTGTCGAACGAGAACTTGCGATTAAAATGCTCGACCAGCAGCGGTATGTCCTCGACGCGCTCGCGCAGCGGCGGCACCTGGAACGGGATGACGTTCAATCGGTAAAAAAGATCGGCTCGAAAGTCGCCGCCCTCGATCAGCGTCTCGAGACGCTTGTTGGTCGCCGAGATGACGCGAACGTCGACCTTGACCGGCGTGTTGCTGCCGACCGGCTCGAACCTCTGCTCCTCGAGCACGCGCAGCATCTTGGCCTGCACACGCGGCGACATATCGCCGATCTCGTCGAGAAAAATCGTCGCTCCGTCGGCGATCTCGAACTTTCCCTTCTTTGCCGTCAACGCGCCGGAGAATGCTCCCTTCGCGTGGCCGAAGAGCTCCGACTCGACGAGGTCCTCGGGGATCGCCGCCGAATTTATCTCGACGAACGGCATCGCCCGCCGCCGCGAACGCGCGTGTATCGCGCGTGCGACGAGCTCTTTGCCCGTGCCGCTCTCACCCGAGATCAGCACGCGGCCGTCCGAAGGCGCGACGACATCGATCTGCTTGCGCAGCGCGCGCATCGCGATCGACTCGCCGACCATCACGTACTCTTCCTGCAGTTCCTTTTGCAGCTCGGCATTAGCAAGCTCGAGCTGTCGCTGGCGGATCGCGTTCTTCACAGTAACGACCGTGCGTTCGAGGCTGAGCGGCTTTTCGATAAAGTCGAAAGCGCCGAGCTTCGTCGATCGCACCGCCGTCTCGATATTGCCGTGGCCAGAGATCATCACGACCGCGGCGTCGACGCCGTCGTCGCGGAGCTGCTTTAACGCCTCGAGCCCGTCGATCTCGTCGCCGAGCCAGATGTCGAGGAGAATGCACGCAAACGTGCTCCGCCGCGCGCGCTCGAGACACTCGCGGCCCGACGCGGCGGTCTCGACCTCAAAGCCCTCGTCCTCGAGCACCGCCCGCAGCGAGTCGCGTATTCCGGGTTCGTCGTCAACAACTAAAACAAGGTTATGCATCTAGCTCTGATGTGCGGCGGGTATCTCGATCACGAATCGCGCTCCCGACGGCTCGTTGGGCACCGCGACGATCTTTCCCTTATGGTCGCTGATGATGCGGTGAACGATCGCCAGGCCGAGACCGGTGCCGCGTCCTTTGGTCGAAAAGTAAGGCTGAAACAGCTTCTGAAATGCCGACGGCTCGATGCCGCGACCGTTGTCGGCGACCTCCGCCACGATGACGTCGCGCGCCGCGTCAAACCGTGTCGTTACGGCGACGACCTTGCCCGCCGCATCGTCGTCAAACGCCTCGATCGCGTTCTCGATCAGATTAACAAAGACGCGCTTGAGCTGCTCTGCGTCGATCAGGGCGTCGGGCAGGCGCGAGTCGAGCACCGGCTCGAACGCAACATCGTCCAAACGTCCGTCGTAAGCGGCGAGCACGTGTCTTACAACATCGTTCACGTCGCCCGGCTCGAGCGCGGCGTCGGGCAGACGTGCGAATCGCGAAAATTCGTCGACCATCGCCTTAAGACTGCGGACCTCGCGGAGGATCGTGTCGGTGCCCTCACGGACGATCTTTGACGTCTGCAGATCGGGCGCGGCGAGCATCGGCGGAGCGGCGACCGCCGCCGGCTCGACCGCAAAGCGTTTTGCGATACGCTCGGCCGAGAGTTGTATCGGCGTCAGCGGATTTTTGATCTCGTGAGCCATGCGCCGCGCGACCTCTTGCCAGGCCGCCGCACGCTGCGCCGAGATCAGGTCCGACAGATCCTCGATGACCAGCACCGCTCCGCCGTCGCCGGGCAGCGCCGTCGCGATCAGAGCGACCGGCAGCGTGCCGTCGCCGGGCGCCCGGCCGGTCATCGTCTCGCGGCGCAGCGACGTTTGCTCCGCCGCGTGGCCGACGCGTCTTGCACGCGAAACGAGCCGCTCAAAGATACGGCTGTTGTCCTCGCTGACGAGCTTGCTCAGCTCGAGCCCTCTAAAGTCTGCGGTCTCGAGCGACAAGATGCCGATCGCCGCACGATTGATCGTCGAGACGCGATTGTCTGCGTCGACCGAGATCACGCCGGTCGGCAGCGACTGCAGAACGGTCTCGATATAGCGCCGCCCGCGCGTGATGGCCTCGGCATTCTCGGCGAGCCGCGCCGACATTTGATTGAATGAATCTACCAGCAGCGCCAACTCGTCCTCGGCGAGCACGTCGACCTGATGCCCGAGCTTGCCCTTTGCGATCTCGTCCGCTCCCTCGGCGAGCGCCTTGATCGGCACCGCAAGACCGCGAGCGATGTAAAAGGCCGTCCATGTCGAAGCGAAGATCAGCAAAAACGTCAGGACGCCGAGTGTCGATAGCCCGATCTGCCGCACGGTCAGCTGCTGCTGCTTGAGCAGGTCAAACTCCTGCAGCGATTTATCGACGATGTCGCTGACGCTCGCGTCCTGCGCGAGATCGGGGACGATGATCAGCTTGCGCCCGCCCGACAGCGGCGCGACCGCCGCGTCAAATCCGCGGCCGTCCTGCAGCAGCGGCTCGTCGATAAGCCCGGCCCGCGCGTAGTCCAAAATTCGCTGAAGCTCGGCCTGCGCCGCCGCATCGAGCCGCTTGCCGCTCGCCCGCAGCACGCTGCCGTCAGGGCCGAGCATCTCGATCCGCGTCAGGTTGCCCTCGGCGGCGATCGTCTGCAGGTCGCCGTCGCTCAGCGGCCGCTTTTCGATAACGGCCGCCAGCATACGGGCGGTGCCGGCAAGCCGCTGCGACTGGTCTGCCGTCGCCTCGCCCTGCACCTCCTTGGCCTGCCGCACGACATTCTCGGGCATCTGCGTGAACCACCGCTCGAGCGCGCGGTTCATAAAAAGGTACGAGAATCCGGCCATCGCCACGATCGGCAGCAGACTTACCGCGGCAAAGTACAGCAGCAGGCGCGTCTTGATCTTTGAACCGAGCTGCAGCGAGCGGCGCTCGCGCGCGAGCTTGATGATGCTGCGCAGAAAGATGAAGCCGAAGATGACGAAAGCGATGAAGTTGAGCGACGAGAGCGCGTACAGCAGGAGCGTGTCGCTCGCGGTCTCGACGGCAAACGTCTTCCAGACGTTTGACGATTGCAGCAGGATGAGCAGGACCAGCAGGCCGAGTACGACGGCTCCGAGAAGCCACGGAAATCGGCGTCTCGTTTTAGGCACTCTCTGATCGCTCATCGCCGAAAAGTTTAGCACACGCGCCGCGGCGCTCCGGTGTTGTCGCCCGCCCGCCGCTCGCGTAGAATCGTGAGAATTTATGACCTTTCGAGACGCCTTTTACGATCGGCACGAGCGGCTCAGGAGCGGCTGGCGCGCGGTCTTGTTTCTCTTGCTTTTGGTCCTGCTCGCCGTCTTTTTAGGCGTGGCCGCCGCGGTCGCGGCGAGTCGTTTGTCGGTCGCAGTCGCTGCCGGCGGCCCGGCGACGCTTGCACTTAACGGCATTGTGACGCTCATCGCGTCGCTGGCCGCGGGCTGGCTCTGCGCGCGATCGCTCGAGGGCCTTCCCTTTCGCTCGCTCGGCGCGTCACCGCGTTACAACTGGCTTAGAAATTTGTCGGCCGGCCTGGCCCTGGGCGGCGTGTCGATCGTGATCGCGGCGGCTCTCGCCGCGGCGTTCGGCGATCTCGATTTTGAATTCAATACCGACGGCGCGCACCTTGTCTCCGAAACGCTGTTCGCGTCGCTTGTCGTCTTTACGCTGGCCGCCGCCGCCGAAGAAGCGCTCTTTCGCGGCTACCTGCTGCAGACCCTTTCACGCTCGGGCCTGGCGTGGCTGGCGATAGCGCTGACCTCGACATTCTTTGCTCTCGCGCACTCGCGCAATCCGAACGCCAACGCCTTCGCCGTCGCAAATACGGCCCTCGCCGGCATCTGGCTCGGCGTCGCGTATCTCAAGACACGAGACCTATGGTTTCCGTTTGGGATACACCTCGCGTGGAACTGGCTGCAGGGCGCCGTTTTCGGCATCGAGGTCAGCGGCCTGACCGACGTGACCGCGCATCCGCTGCTGCGAGAGATCGACCGAGGGCCGGCGTGGATCACGGGCGAGAATTACGGCATCGAAGCCAGCGTCGCATGCACGATCGCACTGCTGCTCTCTATCATCGCCATCAGTCTCATGCCCGGCATCCGACCGTCCCCCGAATTGAAAGCGCTGACCTCTCCGCCCCAGTCAGAACCCGCTGCGTAAGCGGCGGGCCAGTTCGGCCGATTCGGATACTACGGCCGCCTCTCCAATTCCGCACTCCGCGTTCGAAGAGCCCTCCCGCTTACGCAGGCGGTTGTGGCTAAATGGTTTGGATCTTGAACGAGATATCGACCGCCTTTGCCGAGTGCGTGATGCGGCCGACCGAGATGAGATCGACGCCCGCCTCTGCGTACGCGCGGACGCGGTCGAGGTCCATACCGCCCGATGCTTCGATCAGCACATTTGGATTCATATTGCGGGCCATCTCGACGAGCTTTGCCGTCTCCTCGGGCGTCTGGTTGTCGAGCATGATGATGTCGGCACCGGCGTGGAGCGCTTCGCGAAGCTGCGCCCAATTGGTCACCTCGACCTCGATCTTGTGCAGGTGACCGGCCGTCTGCTTGGCCATCGTCACCGCCTCTTTGACGCCGCCCGCAAGCGAGATGTGATTGTCCTTGATGAGTATGCCGTCGTCGAGGCCCATGCGGTGATTGCGCCCCCCACCGACGGTAACGGCGTACTTCTCGAGCAGTCTCAGGCCCGGCGTGGTCTTGCGCGTGTCGACGATGACCGCATTTGTACCTTCGACGGCCTTGACGTATGCGCGCGTCAGGGTCGCAACGCCGGACATTCGCTGGATGAGATTGAGCGCGACGCGCTCGCCTGTGAGCAGCACGTCGGCAAAGCCCTTGAGCGTCGCAAAGGTCGTCCCCGCCTCGACCTCGTCGCCGTCGGCAAAGTTGGTCTCGATCTCCGGAATGTCCGGATCGAGACTCAGGAAGACGCCCTCGGCCACCTCGAGTCCGCAGATGACGAGCCGCTCCTTTGCCAGAAAGCGTCCCATCCCGCGCGCCTCTCGGCTCACCGTCGCATTCGTCGTGATGTCGCCGCGGCCGATGTCCTCGGCGAGAAAGTCGCCGATCGCCGCCATAATTCCGCCGGATTCAAGCCAGTTCATCAGGCAGTCAACGCCTCCAGATTTTGCTTCAACGTCTTTGCCTGCTGCTCGATCTCGGCCTTGCGGGTGCGGAGCTCTTCGACCTTTTCGGCCGGAGCACGCTCTACGAAGTTCTGATTCGAGAGCTGACCGTTTATCCGCTGAAGCTCGGTATCGAGCTTTGCGAGCTGGCTGCCGAGCCGCTCGCGCTCCTTGTCAAAATCGATCAGCCCTTCGAGCGGAACGGCGATCTCGGCCCCGCCGGTGACGACCGCGCGGGCCGAAGCTCGGGGCACGTCGAGCGAGTCGGCCAGTACAAGCTTTTCGAGACGCGCGAGCTTGACGATCTGCGCTTCGTTCTCGGCAAATATCCGCTGCATGTCGGCGTCGGCCGCGACGTGCGCGGTGACGCGCTCGCTCGGCTTGATGTTCATCTCCTGGCGAATATTGCGAACGCGCGAGATGAGCTCGATCACCGCCGACATCTCGCGTTCGGCCTGCTCGTCGATGAGCGACTCGTCGCCCGCCGGAAATTGAGCGAGCATGATCGACGCGCCGGCCGAGGCGTACGCCGGAGCGTTGAGCTTATTCGAAACGCCCGGCAGCTTTTGCCACAGCTCCTCGGTCAGGTACGGCATAAAAGGATGCAGCATCCGCAGCGACTGCTCGATGATCGTGATGATCCGCGTTCGCGACGCAGCATCGACCGAGCCGTCGGCCGCCGTGATCGCGTCCTTTGACAGCTCGATGTACCAATCGCAAAAGTCGTCCCAGAAGAAGTGATAAATGAGCTGCACCGCCTCGTGAAACTGGTACGTCTCGAGCGCCCGGTTGACCGCGATCTCGGTCTTGCTGAGGCGCGAGATGATCCAGCGGTCGGCGATCGACTCGGCTGCTCTCAGCGAGTCGAGATCGACCGTCGCACCTTCTGAATTGAGCAGGCAAAACCTGGTCGCGTTCCAGATCTTGTTCGCAAAGTTTCGGTACGTCTCGATCAGCAGATCGTTCCACTTGATGTCCGCTCCGGTCGCGATCGAGGCAAGATAAATTCGCGTCGCGTCGACCCCGAACTTGTCAAACATCTCGAGCGGATCGACGCCGTTGTTGCGCGACTTTGACATCGGCTTGCCGTCCTTGCCGAGTACCGTGCCCGTCACGACGACGTCGCGAAACGGCGCTTTGCCGACAAACTTTTTCGTCAGCATCACCATCCTCGAGACCCACAGGAAAATGATGTCGCGGCCCGTTACAAGAACGTCGGTCGGAAGAAACGTGTTGAGATCTTCAGTCTCGGTCACGTCGCCGTTCCAGCCAAAGGTCGAGAACGCCCAAAGTCCCGACGAGAACCACGTGTCGAGCACGTCCTGGTCCTGCGTCAGGTCACGCGTTCCCGCCTTTTCGTACGCTTCCTCGGCGTCGCGCGCGACGTAGACGTTGCCTTCGCTGTCGTACCACGCGGGTATCTGATGACCCCACCAGAGCTGTCGCGAGATCGTCCAGTCCTTGAGGTTCTCGAGCCAGTTGGTGTAGACCTTTGCGTGCGGAACCTCGGGCGAAAAGTGCGGAATTGCGTGCTCGCGCATCAGCTCGAGCGCGAGGTCGCGCATCTCGTCCATTTTGACGAACCACTGCTCCGACAGTATCGGCTCGACCACGGTCTTGCAGCGCTCGCAGATCGGCAGAGAGACCTCGTAATCCTCGACCTTTTCAAGAAGACCGAGCTCCTCAAATCGCTCGACGACCTTTTTGCGCGCCTCAAATCTATCGAGGCCTTCAAAGTCGGCGCCCGCGGCGGCGTTCATCGTCGCGTCGTCGTTCATCACGAGCAGCTGCGGCAGATCGTGACGCAGGCCGATCGCGTAGTCGTTCGGGTCGTGCGCCGGTGTCACCTTTACGGCTCCGGTGCCGAATTCGGGATCGACATATTCGTCGGCGACGATCGGTATCTCGCGGCCGGTCAGCGGCAGTGCTATCGTCTGGCCGACGAGGTCCTTGTACCGCTCGTCGCTCGGATGCACGACGACGGCCGTATCGCCGAGCATCGTCTCGGGCCGCGTCGTCGCTACCGTCACGGTGCGATCGCTGCCTTTGACGGGATATTTGAGATAGGTGAGCTTGCCGTCCTTTTTGGTCTCTTCTTTTACCTCGAGGTCGGAGAGAACGGTCTTGTCCCGCGGGCACCAGTTGACGATGCGCAGGCCGCGATAGATCCAGCCTTCGTCGTAGAGCGTGACAAAGACGTTTCGCACCGCACGCGACAGGCTCTCGTCCATCGTAAACCGCTCGCGCGACCAATCGACCGACGCTCCCTCGCGGCGCATCTGCTCGGTGATCGTGCCGCCGTATTGTTCTTTCCACGCCCAGGCGCGGCGAACGAATTCCTCACGTCCGATGTCCAGCGGCGATCTGTTCTCGTCCTTGCGGAGCTGCTCGACGACCTTTCGCTGCACCGAGATGCCTGCGTGGTCAGTGCCCGGCAGCCACAGCGTGCGACAGCCCTGCATTCGCTTCCAGCGGGTCAGAACGTCCATCAGCGTATGCTGCAGCGCGTGGCCCATGTGGAGACTGCCGGTCACGTTCGGCGGCGGAATGACGATCGAGAACGCGCGCGCATTCGGGTCCTCGTTGATCTCGGGGCGGAAGTAACCGTTCTTTTCCCAGATCTGATAGTGAGTGCTCTCGGCCTCTTTCGGGTCGTAAGCTTTAGCGATTTCCATAAGAGAGAAGAAAATAAATCTTAAATCAAAAGCGGCGGGTTTTCATCCGAATCATCGAAAACCAGCCGCCGAAACCCAGGATCAAATTGCCGTCAGTCGCCGCCGCGTCCGCCGCCGCCGAATTTGCGCACGATAAAGGCCTCGACCACCTCGGGCACTACGCGTTCGACGATCTGCCGGATCTCCGACTCGCTCATTCGCTCCGCAACGCGCCGGGCGATACGCTCGATCGTCTCGTCGGATATTCCGCGGTCGCCGAGCTCGTCGAGCGGCGCCTCCGAGCGTGCATGAGCGTCAGTAGTCGAGGTGCCGATCTCGAGTATCTCAGGTTCCGAAAAATCGATCACCGGACCGACCGGCTCCGCGACCGAGTCCCATGGCGTGGGCGCGTTGAGACGCGTCTCGGTTATCGTCCCGTCGTCCCACGCGTCGTCGTCCGGAAAGGCGGCCGCAGCCTCGCCCGCGGGCTCGCCGGCCTCGTCGGGAACAGGCTCGTCCTCGCTAAAGGCCATCGCCTCGTCGCCCGCCGACGCGGGGGCCGTCTCGTCCGGCTCGTACAGCGAAGCCTCGGTCTCGGGCTCGTTAGCGAAATACTCCGCGGGCTCGCGATCGGATATCGTCCGGATAAAGTTCTCGTCGTCGACGCCGCCTGCCGGCGCGGCCTCGGCCGCGTCCGCGTTTGGCGTCTCGTCGGGCGCGGCGATACCGAGACTCTCGCCGTAAAGCCTGTCGATGTCTGACGTCGAACGGGGCTCGAGCTCGGCACCGCTCGCCGCGAGCTCGGCCCGCTCGATCTGTATCGTGTCAAGCTGATCAGACGCGGTCTCGGCCTCGGGCTGAGACCGGTCGTCCGCGTCAGAGGCGGTCTTGTCGATCAGCTCCGTAACGGTCGCCACCAGCTGCCGGATGGACGAGAAGGGTTTGGTCAAAACGTCGTTAGCCCCGGCTCGCATCGCTCGCTCCTCGTCAAACGGCTCAAACGATCCGACAAGCAGAACGACCGGCAGATCGCGCACCTCCTCGGTCGAACGTATCATCTCGCAGATCTCGTATCCGTTAGGCGCCGGCAGATTGACGTCGGCCAGCACGACGTCGGGCCGAAACTCGGACACCTGTCTGAGCGCGTCGCCGCCGTCGACGGCCGTAAAGACCTCGAATCCTTCATCCGCAAAGGTCAGATTCACCACCTTTTGGATCGTCACCGAATCGTCGGCAATAAGCAGTTTGCGTTTTGACACCTGGACCTCTAACTCGTCGGATCTCGGTCCGCAGGGCCGAGTCCGCAACATTTTAACAGCAACATTCCGAGACTTCACATTCGCACGAGTCTCGCCGCGAGCTCGATCGCCGCGACCATGCTCGACTCGTCGGCGACACCCTTTCCGGCAATGTCGAATGCGGTGCCGTGATCGACCGACGTGCGGACGAGCGGCAATCCGAGCGTCACGTTCACGGCCGAACCGAAGGCGAGCGACTTGACCGCTATCGTCGCCTGATCGTGATAGCAGGCGATCACAGCGTCAAACTCGCCGCGATGCCCGCGCAAAAAGATCGTGTCCGGCGAGTACGGCCCGCTCACGTCGAGGCCGTGTACCGAGCGGCATGCT
Source organism: Pyrinomonadaceae bacterium (assembly GCA_046313635.1). Classification (GTDB taxonomy): domain Bacteria; phylum Acidobacteriota; class Blastocatellia; order Pyrinomonadales; family Pyrinomonadaceae; genus OLB17. The sequence continues at coordinate 199,723 of JBKBYA010000005.1, forward strand.
TCGACCGCTGGGATGATCTCGCGCTCCTCTTCGACGCCGAAGAGCCCGCCCTCGGACGCGTGCGGGTTGAGCCCGGCCACAGCGATCCGCGGCTGCCTGCCCAGCAGCCCGCAAAGTTCGACGGCGGCAAAGCGGATAAGATCGACGAGATTGTCCCTTGTGACCAGAGCGATCGCGTCGCGAAGCGATACGTGGGTCGAGAGCAGAACGACCCGCAGGTCGCCGCCGAAAAAGCTCATCGCGACCCGCGGCGTGCCGGTGAGGCTTGCAAGAAATTCCGTATGACCGGGAAAGTCGAAACCGGCCATCGCGATCGCGGCCTTGCTGATGGGCGCCGTGGCAAGGCCGTCGATCTCTCCGCTTCGCCACAGCTCGACGGCGGTCTCGATGTACTTGGCAGACGCACGGCCCGTCACCGCCGCGTCGCGGCCGATCTCGAGATCGTCGGGCAGTTCTCCTGTCTCAAGGACGCAAACCGCTCTGGGCCGCGGCGTTTGACGATCGGTAAGCTCCAACTCGGCCCCGACGCTCGCCGCGACGCGGCGCAGCATTTTTAGGTCGCCGATCACGAGCGGCGTAAAACTCTCGGTCCCGCGAAGCCGCGCGAGCGCCTTGACGACGATCTCGGGACCAATGCCCGCGGGATCGCCCATCGTGATCGCGATCGTAGGAACTCGGGGTCTCGCTTCTTCGCCCATCGATTCGAATCTAACCGCTCGACGATCGAATTTACAATCCGCCGCGGCGAAATAAAATAGGGAGCCGCGGGCTCCCTATCTTAAGATCCAGCCTGCGGGCGCGAGGCTAGTCGGCCTGGCGGCGGATGAAGGTCGGGACGTCGATATTCTCGTGTGCCGACGGCTCGTTGGCCGGATAGCCGCCGGGCGCTCCGCCGACCGCCATCACGGGCTCGCCAAACCGCGGCTGCGGCACGGCGTTCTGAACGTGGCTGTCAAAGCCCGTCGCGATCACCGTGACACGGATCTCGTCGCGCATCTCGGGCTTGATGACGTTGCCCCAGATGATGTCGGCATTCTCGTCGGCCTGCTCCTCGATCATTCGTATCGCATCCTCGATCTGGCCGAGCGGCATATTCTCGCCGCCGGTCACGTTGATGAGCGCCGCCTTTGCGCCTTTGATCGAGTTCTCCTCGAGCAGCTTGTAGTCGAGCGCCGCTCCCATCGCATCGACCGCCGCGGTGCTGCCGGTGCTCGCTCCGATGCCCATCAGAGCGACCCCTCGGCCGCGCATCACGGTCGTGACGTCGGCAAAGTCGAGATTGATAACGCCGGGCGTGGTGATCAGGTCGGTGATGCCCTGCACGGCCTGGAGGAGGATCTCGTCGGCGCGGCGAAAGGCGTCCATCAGAGTGATGTTCTCCTCTACCTCGCGCAGCTTTGAGTTCGGGATGGTGATGATCGTGTCGACGCAGCCGCGCAGCTCGGCAAGCCCGCGCTCGGCCTGCGCCATACGCTTGCGTCCCTCTACCGCGAAGGGCTTTGTAACAACGGCGACCGTCAACGCGCCGAGCTCGATCGCGAGCGACGCGACGACCGGCGCCGCGCCGGTCCCCGTGCCGCCGCCGAGACCGGTCGTGACAAAGACCATGTCAGATCCCTCGAGCACGTCGAGCAGCTTCTCGTGGTCCTCGAGCGCGGCTTCGCGGCCGACGTCCGGATTGGCCCCGGCACCGAGCCCGCGGGTCGACTTGCCGCCGAGCTGTATCTTGATCGGAGCCTTCGACGCGTTGAGCGCCTGCAGGTCGGTATTGGCGACTATGAATTCGACGCCCTTCACGCCTGCGTCGATCATCCGGTTGACCGCATTGCCGCCGCCGCCGCCGACGCCGATCACCTTGATGCGCGCGCCCGTGATCGGTGGCTCGTCGATGAACATTTTTATGCCGCTAGTATTCATTGGTAGAAGCTCTCGTTCGTTACAGATCCAATTGCACCCGGGTCGAGGCCCGCGATAAGGCCAGCCGAATTGTCCAAACTAAGTGAGATTATTGGTGACGCGAAACTAACTATATGTTGTGCTGTCGGGAAAAAAGGATACAACTATTTGAAATCAAAATCCAGCGTTAGCGCGACGCCCTAGCGAAATTTCTCTCTAATGCTCTCAAACCACTCCGCGACCTTTGCGGTGGCCGACCTGCCGCCCGAATGAGCTCCGCCGCGAAGCTGCGACCGCATCGACGACAGCGCGAGTCCCGCGGCGACCGACCACTGCGGCGATTGAATGCGCTCGACGAGCCCGCCAAAGTATTCCGGCTCGAGAAAGCCGAGCCTCGTCGGCGCGTCAAAGACCTGTTCGGCGATCTCGACCATTCCCTTGGCCAGCGAACCGCCGCCCGTGAGCACGACGCCGCTCGGCATCTGCGCTCCGGCGGTGAGAGCCTCGTGCGCGACGTGCTGCAGCAGCTCCACCGCGCGCGGCTGCATTATGTCGCAAAGGATCTCTTTTGAGAGCCCTCGCGTCTCGCTGCGCCCGACCGGCACGATCTCGATCACCTCGCTGCGCTCCTGCTGGTCCATGAGAAACGATGCGACGCAGCCGTGGTTGTGCTTGATCTTGTTTGCCTCGGGAATCGAGACGCGCAATCCGACGGCGATGTCCTTGGTAAAGTGCATGCTGCCGAATGGAAAGACCGCGGTGTGCTGGACGGCGCCGCGTCCAAAGATCATGAGGCTCGTGAGTTCGGCGCCGATATTGACTATCGCACACCCATACTCGCGGTCTTCGTCTGACAGCGTACTTTCTGCGGCGGCGAGCGGTTCGAGCATCATCCTGTCGACCTCGAGTCCGGCACGCATCACGGCCTTGATCAGATTCTGACTGCCGGCGCTCGGGCTCGTGACGATGTGAACGAGCGCTTCGAGCCGTGCTCCATTCATTCCGACCGGCTCGGTGATGCCGTCCTGACCGTCGATGATGAACTCCTTAGGCAGACGGTCGACGATCTCCCAGCCCGGCGGCAGAGGCATCGCGCTCGCCGACTCGATCGCGCGCTGAACGTCGTCCTCCGAGATCTCGCGGCCCGGCCCGGCGACGGCGACTACGCCGTTCTTGTTCTCGCCGCGGAAGTGCTCGCCCGAGAGATTGACGACCGCCGACAGCGCGTCGCGGCCGCTCACGCGCTCGGCCTCGCCGACCGCCCGGCGGATCGACTCGGAGACCGATTCGGCCCCGGTCACGATGCCGCGCCGCAGACCTTTGGAATCGGCCTCGCCGATGCCGACGATGTCCATTCGACCGTTCTCCGACGGCTCGCCGATCACGCATCGGACCTTGCTCGTCCCGACGTCGATCCCGACCGCTAAGATTTCGCCTTTCATATAAGCTGACTCCCGAACAAACTAGTTGCTGCCGATGAATTCAATGACCGGATACACGCCGCTCGAATTTACAGATCTTACGCGGTCGCCCTTGCCGGCGACGGCCTCGATCGCCGACTTGAGGCTCTTTGCAAACTCATCGCGTGAGAGCGTCACGCTGATCGCACGGCCTGAATCTTCGATCACCGCCCTCGGCTCGAGCAAATCGCTGAGATCGACCTCTCGGACGCGCTTTGCCAGCCCGAACTCGCCCCAGTCGGCCGCCATCTTTTGAAACATCTTGATGCGGGCCGCATTGTCCTTTGCCGCTTTTTCGCTCTTGCTCTCGTCCCAGCCGCGGATGAGCAGCAGCTCGTGCTGCTCGCTCTTATCGACCGGCGCGAGTATCTGAGCCTCGTTGTCGATCAGGTAATCGCCCGCCGAGAGGCGAACGAGAGCGATCGGCACGCGCTCGGTCACGACGACCCTCAGACCGTTAGGGAGAGAGCGTGACACCGACGCGGTCTTGACGAAGGGGAGCTTCTCAACCTTTTGTCGAATGTCGGCAAGGTCGGCGTTCCATACGCCGCTCCGCTCGGCCTCGCCGCGGGCGATCCGCTCGATGTCCTGTCGTGACGAGCGATCGGTGCCGGCGACCTGCACCTCGCGAAGTTCAAAAAAATTGGATGCCGTCACCGTGCGATATCCGAAAAAGACGAGAACGCCGAGGCAGATCAGAATGCACGCGCTGATCGCACCGGGGAGAAAGTACTGCCCGAAGGCGCTCGCGGCGACCGCTCCGCCGCGCGATGCTCGCGATGCCGCCGCGCGGCGCTTCGGCTTGCGCTTGGCCGGAGCGGTTCGTTTGACCGTCTTCTTTTTTACGCTGGAAGCCATCGGTTATGCGTGAGTGCTGCCGGCCGCGCGTGCCTGCAATTTTTCGAGGATCTCTTCCGAGAGACGCGTCACGCTGCCGGCACCGAGAGTGATGACAAGATCGCCCTCCTGCAGCTGCGGCACGACCGCGTCGGCCGCGGTATCGATGTCGCCGATATAATTTGCGTTCTTGTGACCGTACTTGCGAATGTTCTCGGTCAGCACCTCGGCGTCGATCCCTTCGATCGGCTGCTCGCTCGCGGCGTAGATGTCCAGCACGTAGAGCACGTCGGCGTTGTTGAATGCAAGCGCGAACTCGTCAAACAGCTCCTGCGTCCGCGTGTAGCGATGCGGCTGGAACACGACGACCGTCCTGCGTTCGTGAACGCTGTTCTTGGCGGCCGACAACGTCGCGAGGATCTCGGTCGGATGGTGACCGTAATCGTCGATGACGGTGATGCCGCCGACTTCGCCTTTGAACTGGAATCTCCGGTTTGCGTTTTTGAATCCGGCAAGCGCATCAGCGATTTTATCAAACGGGATCTCAAGCTCAAGCCCGACGGCGATCGCGGCGAGCGAATTGTAAACGTTGTGCTTGCCCGGCACCGGCAGGTCGACCTCACCGAGCACCTCCGAGCCGCGCCAGACCGTAAAGGTCGAGCCGAAATTCTCGTTGTACCTGATGTCGTGCGCCGAGATGTCGGCCTGCGCCGTCAAGCCGTATGTGACGCGGCGGCGGCGGATCTTCGGGATGATGAGCTGCACGTTCGGGTCGTCGAGACAGATGATCGCGGCGCCGTAGAACGGCACTTTGTTCACAAAATCTGTAAAGCAGAGCACGACGTCGTCCATTCCCTTGTACGACTCCATATGCTCTTTGTCGATATTGGTGACGACGGCGATCGTCGGGTAGAGCATCAGGAACGAGCGATCGCTCTCGTCGGCTTCGGTCACGAACCACTCAGAGTCGCCCAGCCGCGCGTTTGATCCGAGCACCTCGACCACGCCGCCGACCACCGCCGTGGGGTCGATGCCCGCATGACCGAGCACGGTCGCGACCATCGAGGTCGTCGACGTCTTGCCGTGCGTGCCGGCGACGGCGACCGAGTACGGCTTGAGCGTCATCAGCTCGGCGAGCATCTCCGCCCGAGGTATGACCGGAATGCCCATCTCGCGCGCCATCTGCACCTCGGGATTGTCCTCTTTGACCGCGCTCGAGTAGACGACGACCTGCGCATCGCCGACATTCTCGGCGGCGTGCCCTTCGCATATCCTGACGCCGGCCGACTCGAGACGATCGGTGACCTTTGAACGCTTAAGGTCCGAGCCCGAGACCATGAAGCCGAGATTGACGAGCACCTCGGCGATGCCGCTCATCCCGATGCCGCCGATGCCGATAAAGTGGATCTTCTTTACTCCTCGAAACATATTCAATCTCTTGCAAGCTCCTCGATAATGTCGACCGTCGCCGCCGCCGCGTCGGCGCGGGCGAGCGAGCGGGCGGCGCGTTCCATCGCGTCGATCCGCTGAGGCGAATCGGCCAGTTCCCCGATCGTGCGGGCGAGCCGCTCCGGCGAGAGTTCGGTCTGCGGGATCATCTCGGCCGCGCCGGCATGCGCGAGCGCCTCGGCGTTCTTTCGCTGGTGGTCGTCGGCGGCCGTCGGCAGAGGGATCATGATCGCGGCCTTGCCGGCGGCGGTCAGCTCGGCGCAAGTCGTCGCGCCGGCGCGGCAGATGATCAGATCGGCCTTTTCAAATTCGCGGACGATGTCGGGAATGTACGGCCGCACATCGACGCCGTCCCAGCCGTGCGACTCGTAGGCCTGCCGCACCCTTTCAAAGTCGGCCTCGCCGGTCTGATGGACGATCTCGAGACCGTGACGGCGCGCGTCGAGCTGATCGAGAGCCTGGATCATCGCGTCATTTATCGCACGCGCTCCCTGCGAGCCGCCAAAGATCAAGATCGAGAGCCGCGACGTGCGCTGTTTGGGTGCGACGTTAAAAAACTCTTCGCGGACGGGATTGCCCGTCACGACGCCTTTTTTGCCAAAGAACGGCAGGGCTTCTTTAAAGGTCAACGCGGCCCGATCGACAAATCGCGCAAGCTGCCGGTTTGTAAAGCCCGGCAGCGCGTTCGAGTCCATAACGAGCGTCGGTATGCCCATGATGCAGGCCATCAGCAGCACGGGGCCCGAGACGTATCCGCCGGCGCCGACGACGACCGTCGGCCGAAATTCGCGCAGCAGACGCCGCGCTTCGACAAAGCTCTGCGGCAAAACGCTCAAGCCTTTGACCAGCCCCTTGGCGCCGACGCTCTTGAGCCCGGCGCTGTGGATCAGCGCCAATTGAAAGCCGTTCTCAGGCACGATGCGCGTCTCGAGCCCTCGTGCGGTGCCGACAAAGAGGATCTCGGACGACGGATCGCGCCGCAAGAGTTCTTTTGCGACGGCGATGCCCGGATAAATATGTCCGCCGGTACCGCCGGCGGCGATCATCAGTTTCATCTTTTCAACGCGCCCCGGCGCGCGCCCTTCGGCGGTGAACGCTGCCGGCGGTCAGGATCTCGTCTGCTGCCCCCGCGTCGGAGGCGCGAGAGATGCTCAGCAGCAATCCGACCGCGAGCATCGTGATCACGACCGACGAGCCGCCGTATGAAATGAACGGCAGCGGGATGCCCTTTGCCGGCAAGATCGAGATCACGACGCTGATATTAAAAAGTGCCTGCACGATGATCCCGGTCACGAGGCCGATCCCGAGCAGGTTGCCGAAGCGGTCCGGCGCCTTCAACGCCGCACGCGCTCCGCGCCATAAAAGAACGGCAAAGGCGATCACGACGGCGAGCGTCCCTATCAGGCCGAGCTCTTCGCCGACGACGGCGAAGATAAAATCCGAATACGGGTACGGCAGGTAAAAGAGCTTTTGCTGTCCCTTGGCAAATCCCTCGCCGAGCACGCCGCCCGAGCCGACGGCGAGCAGCGCCTGGCAGACCTGATATCCGGCGTCGGCCGCGTGCTCCTTGTCGCACGGGTCGAGAAAGGCGACGAGCCGCCGCATCCGAAACGGCGCGAAGATCAGCATTCCAGTCAGACCGACGAGTCCCGCGGCGGCGACCGGCAGCAGATGCAGTATCCGGGCCCCGGCCGTGAAATACATCACGCCGAATACCGCGCAGAGCACCAGCGTCGTCCCGAGATCGGGCCCGAAGAGTACCGGCCCGCAGATCAGCGCCGTCACACCGATGCACGGCAGCACGGTCTCTCGCAGATCGCCGATCGTCCTTTCGTTGCGTGCGAGCAGATATGCGAGATAGAGCGGCAGAGTGATCTTGGCCAGCTCGGACGGCTGAAACGAGAAGCCGCCGAGTCGTATCCAGCGATGCGCTCCGTTGATCGCCGGAAAGAAGTAGACCGAGCAGACAAGTACAAACGTTACGGCGATGGCCGCGTACACCAGCACGCGACCTTGCAGCAGTCGATAATCGAATCGGCTCGCGACGAGCATGACGGCGAGGCCGACCACCATAAACGCGAACTGCTTGTAAAAATACGTCAGGTCCGACTGGTCGCCCGACTCTTTGAGCGCCATCATCGCCGACGCGCTGTAGACCATCACCGATCCAAACACGGCGAGGCCCGCCGCGACCGCGAAGAGCACCCAGTCCATCCTTTCCGAGTTGCCAAAAACTTTGCCGATCACAACTGCTTCGCCGCCCTTTCTGCCTCGGCCGCTCTCGCCGCCAATTCCCGGACCGAATCTTTGAAGACCCGCCCCCGCTCCTCAAAACTCCTGAACATATCAAAGCTCGCGCAGGCCGGTGCGAGCAGCACCGCGTCGCCCCGCTCGGCCGCCTCGAATGCACGCTCGACCGCGTCGCTTATCGTCGACGCGCGGACGATCGGCGCACGCCCCGCGAGCTGGCCCTGAATATTGTCGGCGTCCTCGCCGATCACGATCAGAGCCCGGACCGACGACTCGATCAGCTCGATCAGCGGCGCGTACGGCGCGTTCTTGCCCCGGCCGCCGATGATCAGGACCGTTTTTCCCGGCCCGTCCGACAATGCCTCGAGAGCCTTGGCCGCGGCATCGACGGACGTCGCCTTAGAGTCGTTATAAAAATCGACGCCGTCTATCTTCGCGACGAACTCGATCCGGTGCTCGACGCCGCCGAATGCCGCGATCGTCTCGCGCATCGACTCGGGCGACGCTCCGCACGCGAGGCCCGTCGCGATCGAGGCCAGAACGTTCTCGACGTTGTGCAGCCCGCGCAGCTTTATCTCGTCGCGTGTCGTGATGATCTCTTCGCGGCCGTTCGCCCGGCAGACGAGATCGCGGCCGCGAAGGAACAAGCCGTCGTCGAGCTCGCGGCGCACGCTGAATTTGACCACGTTCGCTCGCAGCCCGCGGCCCGCGGCCCACTCGGCCGTGACCTCGTTGTCGGCGCTGAGGATCGCGACGTCGTCGGGTGTCTGGTTCATAAAGAGCCTGTGCTTTGCCGCGGCGTAGTCGCTAAAGAGGTCGTATCGGTCCATGTGGTTGGGAGTGACGTTAAGGCAGATCGCGACGTTCGGACGCAGATCTTTGATCGTCTCAAGCTGAAAGCTCGACAGCTCGGCGACCGTCCAGCCGTCGTCGCGCGAGTCGGCGACGAGATCCAGCAGAGGCGTGCCGATATTGCCGCCGACGAGCACCGGGATCCCGGCGTTCCGCAGCAGCTCGCCGACGAGCGTGGTCGTCGTTGTCTTGCCGTTGGAGCCTGTTATGCCGACCAGGCGGCCTCGCAAAAAGCGATAAGCCAATTCGGCCTCGCCGATCACCTCGCCGTCCTTGCGGTCGACGTAGCGTGCGGGAATGGTATTTGTCGGCACGCCCGGCGAGATCACGACGAGGTCGATCTGATCGAGCAGCCATGACGGGAGCTGTCCCGAGACGAGGCCGACGCGGTGAGTGTCTTTAAGTGCTCGTGCCGCCTCGCTCCATTCCTCGACCGGGCGCTTGTCGTGCAGCGCGACCGCGGCACCGCGCTCGGCCAAAAATCTTGCCGAGGCAGTTCCTGATTTCCCCGCACCGAGGACGAGAGCTTTCCTGCCTTCGATCTGCATTAACGCAACTTGAGGGTCGAGAGACTTAACAGCGCGAAGAGTATCGCGACGATGACAAACCTAAAGACTATCTTCGGCTCCTTCCAGCCCGAGAGTTGGAAGTGATGATGCAAAGGGGCCTGCCTGAAGATACGCTTGCCGGCACCGGTGCTCCGCTTTGTGAATTTGAAGTACGAGACCTGCATCATCACCGAGAGAGCCTCGAGGATAAATACGCCTCCGATGAACGGCAGCAAAAATTCCTGCTTCGTGAGTATCGCGACCGTGCCCAGCGCACCGCCGATCGCGAGCGAGCCGACGTCGCCCATAAAGACCTCGGCCGGCGGCGCGTTGTACCACAGAAAGCCAAGGCTCGCGCCGACCATCGCCCCGCAAAATACCGTCAGCTCCGACGCCGCCGGATTATGCGTGATGTCGAGCCGCTCCGACCATCGGGCGTCGCTCGCGACGTAGCAAAGTCCGGTCAGCGCGGCCATCGCGATAAACGTCACGCTCGACGCGAGACCGTCGAGACCGTCTGTAAGATTTACGGCGTTTGTCGAGCCGAGCAGGACAAAGACGATGAAGATCAGGTACATCCAGGGGAAGATGTACGTCGGCCCGAACGGGTCGGCCGTCGATTTAAAGAAAGGAATGCTCAGATTCCACGGGTAGTTTCCCCACTGCCACAGCACAAACCAGACGCCGACGGCCGTGACGAGCTGAAAGATGAGCTTTTGCCGGCCCGTAAGCCCGAGGCTGCGTTTCTTTACGATCTTGATGTAATCGTCGGCAAACCCGACCGCCGCGAATGCGGTCGTCGCGACCAGCGCGATCCAGAGATAGAGATTGTCGAGACGCGCCCAGAGGAGCGTCGAGAGGATGACGGCGCCGATGATGAGCACGCCGCCCATCGTCGGCGTTCCCTTCTTTGCCTGGTGATCGGCAGAGAGCTCCTCGCGTATCTCCTGCCCGACCTTGAGGTCGCGCAGCTTGCGGATCACCTTGCCGCCGAGGAGCAGCGAGATCAGCAGCGCGGTGATCGCCGACATCGCCGTGCGAAAGGTCACGTACTGTATGACGTTCAGGCCGCGGACGAATACCGACTCGGTGACGCGAGCGTACTCCTGAAAGATGATCTGATAGAGAAGGTAATAAAGCATCGGCCGAAATTATTGTAGGTCTCGCGGGTCGCACGTCAACACGTCGAGTCGAGATCGGATCAGGCCGCGGCGTGATGCGGGCCCTCGAGTTCGAAATCGGCAAGGAGCCGCTCGATCACCCTCTCGGTCCGCACGCCGCGCGATCCCTTTACGAGTACGACGTCGCCCGGCCGGACCAGCTCTGCGGCACGGATCGCGGCCGCGTCAGAGTCCTCCGCAAACTCGGCCGCAGCGAGCCCGGCCTCTCGAGCTCCCTCGACAAGCTCGCTGGCAAAGCCCCGCACGCCGATCAGTATGTCGATACCTCTCGCCGCGGCCTCGCGCCCCGTCGCACGATGCACGCCGGCGGCCTCTGGCCCGAGTTCGAGCATCTCGCCCGCGATGACGATGCGCCGCGACGCATTTGCCGAACCCTCGACAAGCGTGTCGACCATCGACAGGAGCGCGTCCGGATTGGAGTTGTACGAGTCGTTGATCACCGTAAAGCCCGCTGCGAATCGCAGCACCTCGCCGCGCTGCGGCGGCGGCTCGACCGCCGACAGCGACGCCGCGATCTCACCGACCGACATCCCAAAGACCGAAGCCGCCGCACCGGCCGCGAGAGCGTTCATAATGTTGTGCCGCCCGTTGAGCGGAAAGACCACGCTTGCCGTCTCGCCAAACATCGACAGCTCAAAACGCGTCTCGCCAAACCGTTCAAAGCTGATCTCACGCGCCGTCACGTCCGCCTCGCGGCCGAGGCCGTACGTGATCACCGGGCCAACCGTAAGCTCGGCCATCGCCATCACGCGATCGTCGTCGGCGTTGAGGACGGCCGTGCCGCCCGGCTTCAGCCCCTCGACGAGCTCGGCCTTGGCCTTTTGAATATTCTCGATCGTGCCGAGATGTTCGAGATGCACGGGCAGAACGTTAAGCTCGACCGCGACGTCCGGCGGCGTGATGCTCGTGAGCTTTCGGATCTCGTTCATCGGCGTCGACATTCCCATCTCGAGAACGGCGGCGTCGTACGACGCGTCCTTCAAGAGCTTGAGCACCGTCAGAGGCAGGCCGAGACCGTTGTTGAAATTCTTGACGTTCTTTAAGACCTTGAGGCCGTGCGAAGCGATAAGATGCGCCGTCAGCTCTTTGGCAGAGGTCTTGCCGGCACTGCCGGTGATGCCGACAACCGGCTTGTTCCACGAGCGGTAGACGGCGGCGGCCAGACGCTGAAAGGCCGCGATGCAGTCGTCGACCAAGATCAGTCTCGACCGATGATCTCTCAGCCCGGCTTCGTGCTCGGCGTAGCGGTCGCGTCGGACGACCGCCGCCGCGGCGCCATTCTCCAGCGCCGCGACGACATATTTCGTCGCGTCCTCAAACTCGCCGTTAAATCCATTGTTGCGATAGTCCGGCTGAGACAACGCAAAAAAGACATCGCCCGCCTGCACGTCGCGGGAGTCGATCACAAAATCGGAAACCTCCGTTGCGTGCAGAGCGGGATCGAGGTCGGGCGCCTCGGCGCCCATCGAATTGATTGCTGTCTCTAGTTTCACGTTCTGAGTCGGGTCACCCAAATCTCCCGCTGTCCGAACTTGCCGACGCGCGCCCGTCCGGCCCGCAACGGCACTTTGAATGCGGCCCCGGCCGCCCTTAGCTTTTCAACGCTGCGCGAAGGCTTTTGCTTCGGCCCAACCCTGCGTGTCGGCGGGACCTCGGCGTCCGGAGCCGGCGCCGCGTCGCTGTCCGGCACATCCGGCATTTCAGGCAGCGGCTCCTGCGCGGTCATCGAGTCGCCTTTCGGCGCCATATCGGGAGCGACGCCCATTTCGCGAAGGATATTCTGCGCGGCCTGGTTAAAGATCGGAGCGGCTACACCGCCGCCGTCTCGTGCTCCGGTCTTCGGCTCGTCGACGACCACCGCGATGACGATCCTTGGGTCGTCGTATGGCGCAAAACCGACGAACGACGAGGTGTACTTGCCGGGATCGACACGCTTGGTCACCGAGTTGAACTTCCACGCCGTGCCGGTCTTGCCGGCCGACGAGTAGCCGTCGAGCTGCGCCCGCTTTCCGGTGCCGGAGAGCACGACCTCGCGCAGCATTACCTTTAAGGAGGCAGCCGCCTCGGGCGACAAGATCTGCTCCTGCTGCGGCTCGGTCGCCGAGACGACACTGCCGTCCGCGTCCCTGATTTCCTTGATTATATGCGGCTTGGTACGGACACCGTCATTGGCTATCGTCGCAAAAGCATTTGCCATTTGCAACGCGGTCACGCCTATTTCATAACCGATGGACATCGACGCCTGGGAGTCGCCGTTCCAACGCTCTGGCGATCGTACGAGACCGCGGGTTTCGGCCGGCAATTCGATGCCGGTGCGCTCGCCGAAGCCCATCTTTTTGAGCATCGCAAAGAAGTCCGTTCGCCCGACCCGAAGGCTGGTCTTGATGGCGCACACGTTGCTCGAGTGCGCCATCGCTTCGGCATAGGTCACGCGCCCGACGTGATGCGAATCGCGAAAGACATGCCCGGCGACGTCGATCGAGCCGCCGCCCGCGTCGATCATGTCCTCGGGACGAAATAGCTTTTTCTCGAGCGCCGCCGCGTAGGTTATCGCCTTGAATACAGATCCCGGGGTGTAGACGCTCTGCACCGCGTGATTAGACAGGTCTGCCCCGTCCGCCGGCGTTTCATTCGGGTCGTAGGTCGGGTAGTTAGACATTGCGAGGATCGCGCCCGTACGCGGATCGATCGCGATCGCCATTCCGGAATGTGCGTTGGCGGCCTTGACGCCGTTTGCAAGGGCCTCGTCGACGAAATACTGGATCGTTGAGTCGATCGTCAGGACGACGTCCTTTGGCTCCTCGGGCATAACGATGGTCTCTTCAAAGACCCGGCCCGTCCGATCGCGATTGAGGAACTGCTTCATCGTCGCGCCGCGAAGAATGGCGTCCTGCGACCGCTCGACGCCGGCGACGCCCTGGTCCTCATTGTTCGCGGTGCCGATCACAGCGGCGGCGAGACGCCCTTTTGGGTAGCTGCGCTTTTGCTCGTCGGCCCAGTGCAGGCCTGCGAAGCGCGGCTCGTCGGCCTTTTTCGCCTGCGGATCGTAGAGTGCCTTGTTGAGCTTGTCGACGAGTTCCTTTTCGGCCTTTTTGACAAGCGGAAGGTATCGCTTGCCCGACTCTCGGGCCTCGGCGATCTGCCGGGCGAGAGACTTTTCATTGTGTCCGACGGCCTTTGCGATAAGCTTCGCCGCCTGTGGAATGTCCTCGATCTCGGCCGGATCGACGTAGAGCGTCCTGACGGGGACGCTCATCGCAAGAATGTTGCCGTTCCGATCAAAGATCGATCCGCGCGGGAGCTTTGACTTTTTTACGTCGACACGCTGGTCGATCGCCCGGGCAAGATAGTACTCATGCTCGTTGACCTGCAGATGCACGAGCCGCACGCCGATGCAGCCCATCCAAATGACCAACAGGGCGATGACAAACGTGAACCTTGTGAATAGAACCCTTCGATGATCGGCGACCTTACGAACCTTCTTTCTTGTCCTGGCCATTTCGCTTGGTTCCTCGATGAGCTGAGATGCTGTCGATCTACGTACGGTCGCGGCGCGGTCTTGCAGCCGGAAGAGATGCCTGGCGGTCGGGCCGCGCACCGCGAACGACAGGCTGCACGAGGGCGGTCGGCACGACCTTGCGCGACGGCTCGGCCGCGCCCGAACGCACCGTCTCTGCAGCTCGGACCGCGATCCGCTGGACAGCCGGACCGGCACCGCTCGACGAGGCGACGGCGCGATCTGCGGCCGCGGGCGGCGTATCGACAAACTTGATCTTGAGCGCGGCCTTGCGTATCTCGGCCGGCGAAGACGCCGTCTCGCGGCTCAGGAGCAGGCGGCGCTTCTCTGCCTGCAGCTCGTCAAGCTGGCGGCGAAGCCTTGAATTCTTGTGCGCGAATTCCATCGAGTTGAAATGCTGCCGGGCGGCCAGGAAGAATCCTGCAACAAGGACGCAGCATGCGAGTGCCGCGACGGCGTAGTATGTGAGATCGGGTGACGGGTTGGGAGAGGTTCGGGCGATAGCGCCCTGCCGGCGCTCACCACGCGTTCTATTCATTGCTTGTATCCTCCGGGAATCGTGTCAGTGCTATTCAGCCAGTTTCCTGCAGGCCCGCAGCTTGGCGCTCCGTGACCGAGGGTTCTCTTCAATCTCTTTTTCGGACGGAAGGATGGGCTTCCGGGTCAGTACTTCAACTTTTTTCGCGGCTCCGCACGTGCAGACCGGCTGACGCGGAGGGCAGATGCATTTGCCTGCAAGACGCTGCATCGTGTGCTTGACTATACGGTCCTCGAGCGAGTGAAACGTTATCACCGCGAGGCGTCCGCCGGGCCTTAAGCTTTCGACTGCGTCGACGATAAAAGGCCCGAGAATGTCGAGCTCTCGATTGACCGCGATCCGCAGCGCCTGAAAGGTCCTCGTCGCGGGATGTATGCGGTCTCGCGTGTCGCGTCCGATCGCCCGTTCGACGAGGTTTGCGAGGTCCATCGTCGTCGTGACCGGCCGCCCTTCGTCGCGGCGCTGGACGATCCAGCGGGCGATCTTGCGCGACCTTCGCTCTTCGCCGTAGCGATAGATGATATCGGCGATCTGCTCCTCGGAGAGCTCGGCAAGCAGGTCGGCGGCGGTCGGCAGATCGGAGTCGCGGTCCATACGCATATCGAGCGGAGCGTCCGTGCGAAAGCTGAAGCCGCGTTCGCCCTCGTCAAACTGCATCGACGAAACCCCGAGGTCGGCGACGACGGCGTCGACGCGTTCATGACCGAGATCGCGGATGACGCTCTTCAGTTCGGAAAAGTTCGTCCGGACGGCGACGAACCGACTGCCGAATCTCTCGAGCCTTTGGCCCGCGAGACCGATCGCGACCTCGTCCTGGTCGAGGCCGATCACGCTCGCGGCCGGCTGGCTCTCGAGCACGGCTTCGGCGTGGCCGCCAAGACCGAGCGTCGCGTCAACGATCACCTCGTCCGGCCGCGGGGCGACGATCGCGACGACCTCGTCAAGGAGGACCGACCGGTGGAGGCCGCTTTTCTCAAATCCCGACATCTTCAAAGAACCGATCGTTTTTTCAACGTGAAGGGTAGGCCGGTCGTCTCCCGGAGCGCTCGAGCGCCGCCGAAAACGCTTCGCCGACGAAAGATGATGATCGCTCGCCGACGTAAAACCCGCTTGACCTTTACTGCTTGTTTTGTGAACTGAGTTTTCCGGGAAAAGTGCTTAATGAGTTAAACACTTCATTAGAAATCCGACCGGCACCCGACTGACCCTTGTGGCCGTTTCCTAACGACAGAAGCAATACTACGCCCGACGCGCGAGGCTGTCAAGAGATTATTTGGAAGGCTTCGATTAATCACGTGTTTAAGCGATCTGCCCATCCTCGGCCGCTCAGGAACGCGTCCGACCGGTCGTTTCTGTTTCGCTTCCGGTTGGGTTAAAGTTAGGAATTCCTGAATTTATGGACCCTGTTCTTATTCAGCTACTGGCCTTTGGGCTGCTCGCCGGGGCGGCGAATATGCTCGGCGGGCTTATCTTGTTCCCATCGAGCTCGCACAACGGCTACCGGCGGAATCTGAAGTACCTGCTCGCGCTCGGGGCAGGCTTTATGCTCGCCGTCACGTTCTTTGAGATCCTGCCAAAAACGTTCTGGCTCTGGCGGGCGGCTGGCGAGAATGGGGCCGAGGGATATTTTACTCCGATGGTGCTGCTGCTCGGCGGATATCTGCTGACGCAGTTCTTCGAGCATACGATCGCGCCGCACTTTCATCTCGGCGAGGAAGTGCATTCTTCACACGACCTTTTGCCTAAAGGTTCGGCCTACGCGGCGGTGGGCGGGCTGCTCATTCACACGTTCTTTGACGGCATCTCGATCGCGGCCGCGTCGATGATCGACGTAAGGGTCGGCTTCCTGGTCTTTGTCGCGGTCTTTCTGCACAAGTTTCCCGAGGGTTTCACGGTCGGCTCGATGATGCTGGCCGCCGGCAAGGGCCGTCGGGGCGTGCTGGTCACGACCGGCGTGATCGGGCTCACGACCTTTGCCGGCGTCGTGCTCTATTACCTCGTCGGGCCGGCGATCGGCTTCACGCTCGCGTACGCCTTGCCGGTCGCATGCGGCGTGACGCTTTACGTCGCGGCGAGCGACCTGATCCCGGAGGTGAATCACCACGGCGGGCAGCGGCCGTTGGTCTCGCTCTCGGTCTTTGCGGGCGTTGCGATCTTCTTTGCCGTGCACTTCACGCTGCAGGCCGTCGGCGGCGAATAATTCTCCGAACTATTCCCCGAGGCCTCGCGTACTGATTCCCGTGGAGGCAGTCAAACGAAATGCGTGAACCAGTGCTTGCGGGGATATTGAGTCTCTTGGTGCCGGGCCTCGGGCAGATCTACAACGGCCGGATCATCGTCGGCCTGCTGTGGCTCCTGCTGACCGGCGTGTCGTGGATCGGGTCGGCCGGACTCTTCGGCTGGGTCGTTCACATCATTTCGGCGTGGTGCGCGTACAGCTACGCAAAGGACCACCCCGTGCGCGTATAGCTTCTCTTCAAACACCATCCTCCTTTTGAAACCCGGCGTCGCGTAGATGCCGGGTATTTTTTGCGTTTTGTGAATCGCTCGCCTAATCCGGTAAGATTCTTATTCATCAAAGGACAAACGTCGGGAGACCGCCGGGCCGCGGCGGCAAACGGATAGCGAAGGTTTGAATATGATCGCAAGAGAAGGAATACCGTTCATCGTGGTGCCCCTGGCGCTCGCGATAATTCTTGCGGTCGGTGTCTCGTGGATCGCCGGCCTAGTCGTGCTTTTGCTGGCGGCCTTTATGGTCTATTTCTTTCGCGATCCGGAGCGGGCAGTGCCCGGCGAGGACGACATCGTCGTCTCGGCCGCCGACGGTGTCGTGACGCGTGTCGACGAGTCGCCTGAGGCAAAGCTCGTCAGCGTTTTTCTCTCGCCGCTTGACGTTCATGTCAATCGCGCTCCGATCGCGGGACGCGTCGTCGCCGTCGACTACATTCGCGGCAAAAAGGTGCCGGCGACAAGCGACCAGGCGAGCCTCGTCAACGAGCGCAACTCGGTCACGATCGAGGGCGAGCGGATGACGGTAACGGTCACGCAGATCGCAGGCATTCTAGCACGCCGTATCGTGTGCCGCTGCAGGGTCGGCGACCACCTCGCCCTGGGCGAACGGTTTGGCTTGATAAAATTCAGCTCGCGTACCGACCTGCTGATGCCCGCAAATGTCGAGCTGCTGGTAAAGACCGGCGACCGCGTTGTCGGCGGCGAGACGATAATCGCCCGCCTCAGGCCCTAGGACCCGGGCCACGCTTTTATGGAAACTCAGGAAGAAAAGCCCAAGCACCGCGGCCTCAAGAAAGGTCTCTACGTGATCCCGACGCTTTTCACCGCGGCCAATGTCGCGGCGGGATTCCTCGCCGTGCTGTGGTCGATCCGCGGCTTTCAGCTCGCGACCACGGATGTCGAAGGCGCGACCCGCTATTTCAACTTCGCGGCCGTAGCGATCGGGCTGGCGATCTTGTTTGACACGCTCGACGGACGCGTCGCCCGAATGACGCGTACCGCGACTGAGATCGGCGTGCAGTTCGACTCACTTGCCGACGTGCTCACCTTTGGCATCGCGCCGATCGCTCTGGTTTACAGCTGGGGCATCGCGGTCGTCTTTCCCGAGTCGGGCCCGGCGTACGGGATCGGCGTCTTTTTGCTTTTTATGTATTTGATGTGCGGGGCCTTCAGGCTCGCGCGCTTCAACATTCAATCGACGCGGCCGCGGGTCTTGATCGAGGGGTCGCCAAAGGTCGATAAAAAGAATTTCGTCGGACTTCCCATTCCTCCGTCGGCGGGGCTGCTCGCGTCGATCGTGCACTTTGCTCCGGCGCCGCTGAATACTTACCCAGACGACTGGCCGCGATTTTACGCGACGATGCTGATGCTGCTGATCGCTCTGCTCGGCGTGCTGATGGTGAGCACAATCCGCTATACAAGCTTTAAGAATGTCGGCACCGGACGCGGCAACCTTTATATGATCCTCGTCGTCGCGGCGATCGGGATGGCGATCTGGCTTTACTCGCAGTACGCGCTGATCACGCTCGCCGTGCTGTACGTCTCGCACGGCATCGTCTGGTACCTCTACACGCTCGTGCGGCCGCGACGGCGCCTTCAAGTCGAGGCCCAATAACGACAACTTACCTGGCGAGACGCCGCTTGGCCCGCAAGGGCGAAACGATGCCGCGCGGGCTCCGGCGTGACCGCTTATGCTCGTCGTCCTCGATGTCGTCATCGTACCGGTAACCGCACGCGACGAGCACAGCAAGCAGCCCGAGAAACAACGCCGAGATCGCCGTCGTGTGCAGCACAAAATCAAAAAGGCTGTGCACGAGCACCGCAGACACCGCTGCCGCCGCACCGACGCCGACGCCTCGTCTGAACAGATTCTTCCTCCGCGACACGCGCTTGACCTCGGCGATGAATACGACGAGAAACGCGATCCCGATCACAAGTCCCGGCACGCCCGCATCGGCCAGCACCTGAAGATAATCGTTGTGCGCCTGCTCGACGCGCTCGAGGCCGCTCGATGTGTCATACCGTGTGTAGGCCGTATCAAAGGCGCCGATGCCGGCGCCGAGCGGCAGGTTTTGCCTGATCACCTCGACGGTCACATCCCAGATGTGCGTGCGGTTGCTGCTCACGTCCTCTGAGCCGGCCGTCTCGGCAAATCGCGAGAGTGACGATTCGCCGCCGACAAAGATCGCTCCGCCGATAACGGCGATCAGCAGTGCGATGGCCAGCGCGGCCTTGATCGCGATGCCCTTCGCCGTTCGCGAGGTCGTCGTCAGGAACAGGAGGATCGCGATCTCTGCAAGCAGAGCGACGAGCCCGCCGCGCGAGCCGCTCAAGAGGAGTGCGATGCCCATCAGCGCGATCGCCGTCACGTACAGGAGCCGCTTGTCGCGAGCGACCGCGCCGGTCAGCAGCATGGCGAGCGGCACGGCGATCGTCATCTCCATATAAGCCGCAAAATTATGCCGGTTGACGAACGAGCCGTACGGCGTCGCAAACTGCCGCTCGTATATTCCGTAGATCTTTGCCGGACTCAAGACGCCCTGCAGGATCGCAAAGAACGCGAAGACCGCGCCGAAAACGGTCAGCACCGCGACGAACCTTTGGATCCTTTTTGCCGAGTCGAGCGTCGTCAGCGTCACCGAAAAAAAGACAAGCAGGATCAGAATGTGGACCGACGTCGCCAGCGTCGCGTGCGGCTGCTGGGAGATCGTCCGGGGGACCTCCGCGAGACCGGCGGTCGAAGCGATGTCGCCGAACGGTATCGCCTGCGCGACCCCGTACAACGCGTAAGCTGCGATCACGAGCTGAAACCAGCTTCGGCTGAATCGCACGGGCGAGCTGCCGCCGGCGAGCGCGTCGGCCGCCCACACGATAGCGGCCGCAGCGACGAGCAGATAAAACAGGACGATGATCGGCTGGTGCACCGCACCGTACGCGAGAGCCGTAAAGATCACGATCGCGTTGATCAAAAAGAATGCGAGCTTGCTGGCCCGCGTCCGCTGGTTTGTCGAGACGGCGTGCTGAGTCATCTTCGGCTGAGTTGAAAGTCGTCGTACCAGAGCGTGCCGGCGATCGGGCAGGCCTCGCCGCAAAAGACCCTCGAGGTCCTGATCACGATGCCCTCGCAATTCTCCGGCGTGCGAAAGTCGATGGTCATCTCCTGCCAGTCGACCGAGCCGGTCGGGACGGGCCCCGACGAGGCGAGTATCAAATTGTCGTTGCCGTTGACAACGTCGACCTGCGGCACGCCCGAACTGCGAAGATTGTCCGTGCGCACCCAGAACGAGAGTCGATAGCTGCGGCCGGGCTCGACCGCGACGATCTGCCAGACATTGTGAAGCTCTGGCTTGACGTACACGCGGAAGTTGAGCTTCAAACTGCGGGCACCTGTGTGCTTGACCGACGTGTCGGAGCTGACGTCGAGCTTGTTGTCGCCGCGAACGATATTCCAGCCGTAAAAGTTCGCCTCCTCGGTACCGATGGCCTTTTCAAATCCGCCGTTGGTCACGGTCTCGGGCTGGGCGTCGGTATCGATGCCGACCTGCCGCGAGAACTCGAGCCCCTGCCTGAAAAATCTCTTTTCCGTCAGCGCCCGCGCGATGGTGCGTGCGGTCTGCGGGTGCTCGGCCTTTTCGTCGTTGGTCAGAGTGTTCCAGACCCTCAGCGAATCGGCCGCCCGCTCGCGTGCCGCATAAAAAAGTGCAAGGCTCGCACGCACGTCGGCTTCGTTCGATATGACCTGCTCGAGCCTCGACGGATCTTTGTCAAAGTAGTCCCACGCGAGCGAAAAGACCTGTTCACGGTAGGTCAGGTTCTTCTCGGTCGCCCGCTTGAATTCGGCAAACGCCTCGTCCCCGCGGTCGCGGCGGAGCAAAAAATTGCCGAGCTGCCAGCGCGGAAACGTATAGCTCGGCGCAAGCTCGACGCCGCGGCGAAAGGCCTGCTCGGCCTTGTCAAACTTCTCGGCCTGCTCGTAGGCGCGGCCGAGCTCGATCCACCAGCGGTAGTCGTACGGCGAGAGGCGGACGACCGTCTCGAGCAGCGCTACCGAATTGTCGATGCCCTCGGGCGTAAAGACCGACCGCTCGGTCGCGGCCCGCAGCCAGCGTGTCAGCGGGTCGTACGGCGAGAGGCCGACCGCCGCGTCGGCGGTCTCGCGCGCACGCGGGTCGTTTGGCCGCGTCAGCTCGGCGAGCATATTGCCGAGCTGCCAGCGTACGCCGTAAAAGGTGAGCAGCAGCACGATGAGGACCGCGGCCCCGACCGCGACACGGCCGGCTGTCGAGCGAGGATCTAATTCAACGAATTGTTTCGACGAGATCATTGGCGAAAGAGATCTGCGATCGTACCGACGACGTACTCCAGCTGCTCGCGGCGAAGCTCGGGGTAGATCGGCAGAGCGAGCGTCTCGCGTGCGGCGCGTTCCGCCTCAGGCAGATCGCCCTCGCGATAGCCGAGGTACGCAAAGCACTCCTGCAGGTGCAGCGGTACGGGATAGTAGATATCGGTGCCGACGCCCCTCTCGGTGAGATACGCGCGGAGCTCGTCGCGGCGATCCGGCACGCGGATGACAAATTGGTTATAAATGTGACGGACATCCTCGCGTTCGCGCGGCAGCACGATCTGCTCGACGAGACCGGCGTCGGTAAAAAGCTGCCGATAGAGCGCCGCATTGCGCTGTCTCGCCTCGGTCCACGCGTCGAGATGCGGCAGCTTTACTCTCAGCACAGCTCCCTGAAAGCCGTCGAGCCGCGAGTTTAGGCCGACGTACTTGTGATAGTACTTCTCCTCAGAGCCGTGCACGCGAAGCGCGTTGAGCTTGCGAGCGAGCGCGTCGTCGTCGGTCGTGATGAATCCGCCGTCGCCCATACCGCCGAGATTCTTCGACGGATAAAACGAAAAGCATCCGATCTCGCCGATCGCACCGACCCGAAGGCCGCGCTCCTCGGCACCGATCGCCTGTGCGGCGTCCTCGACGATTGGAATGCCGCGCGGCCCGCAGATCGCCTTTAGGGCCCGCATATCTGCGGGCTGACCGTAGAGGTGAACGGGCTCGATAGCTTTTGTCCGTTCCGTGATCTTTGCCTCGACCTGCGAGACGTCGAGGTTGTACGTCTCCGGCTCGATATCGACAAAGACCGGCACGGCGCCGAGACGCGTGATCGAGCTGACCGTCGCAAAAAAGCTGTACGGCGTCGTGATCACCTCGTCGCCGGGGCCGACGCCGAGAGCCATCAGCGCCAGCAGAAGCGCGTCCGAGCCCGATGCGCATCCTATCGCGTGCTTTGTGCCGCAGTATTCGGCCAGCTCCTTTTCAAGGGCCGCGACCTCGCCGCCGAGGATGAATGCGTTCGTATCGAGCACACGCGCCAGAGCCGCCTCGATCTCGGGCCGCAGCACGCTGTTTTGTTCTTTAAGATCTAAAAGGGGAACGTTCATTGGACAGATGCGAACGGTTAACGGTGAATGGTAATTGGTAAATGAGTTGGCCTGGAGTTACTCGCCCCGTCTCCGGCGACAAGCGGCTAGCCTCCCGGCCGCGTCAATTCAAAATTTACCTTTTACCATTTACCGTTAACCGCTTAACTACTCCTCCCAATCTTACCCAATCGCCCCCGAGTTTGCATTTTGGCCCCCACTTTCTTAGCCTGAATCGCGAATGCCGGACGACCTCAAACAGCGAACCAAAGAGATCATCAAGCGCCTAAAAAAGGCATATCCCGACGCTCACTGCGCGCTCGATCATTCGAACGCCTTCGAGCTGCTGATCGCGACGATCCTCTCGGCGCAGTGCACGGACGAGCGCGTCAACATCGTCACCGCCGATCTGTTTCGCAAGTATCGCGGCCCGGCCGATTATCTCAACGTCACACAGGAGGAGCTCGAGCGCGACATTCACTCGACCGGATTCTTCCGCAACAAGGCAAAGAATATCCAGGCCGCGTGCCGCAAGATCGTTGACGAGCATGGCGGCAGCGTGCCCGCGACGATGGACGACCTGCTCGCCCTCAACGGCGTCGCCCGCAAGACCGCGAACGTCGTTCTCGGCAACGCCTTTGGAATCGCGTCGGGCATCGTCGTCGACACACACGTCGCGCGCCTCTCAAAACGCCTCGGCCTCACCCAAAACGAACAGCCCGAAAAGATCGAACGCGACCTGATGGAGCTCGTCCCCAAAAAGGACTGGATAATGTTCTCCCACTGGCTCATCTCCCACGGCCGCGCCATCTGCCAGGCCCGCAAACCCAAATGCCGCGTGTGCCCGCTAGCATCTGTTTGTCCGTCGTACGACGTTTATATTGCGAATGGCATCGCGGCGCCGCTAGCGGAATAACAATCACGCGTCTACCGTATCAGTACCGCCCGCAGTCGCCGATCGGAGTATTGGCCGCAAATGGAAAAGGCCGCCTGCCCTAAGGGTGACGCGTCCTACGGTCGATGTGCGGCTATTCTCTACTCCATCGTGATCACATAAACAAAATCATCCGTGGCGATAAAGGCACGATTGCCGCTGGCCTCGATGTCGAACACTCCCTGCAACTTCATCGCCTCGGGCAGCGAATAGGCCATCCAGTGTCGGCCGCTGTCCGCGGTAAACAAGACGACGTTGCCGGTGCCGGCCGCGACGCCGAAGCCCTCTCGTGAAAAATCGATCTCGTCCCATTCGAAACCGCCGACAGCGTTCGGCAAATTGTCCGGTTCATTCCAAGTCAATCCGCGGTCGGTCGAACGCATCATCGTTCCCTTGCCGCATAATGTTCGATCTGGCGTACCGAGCCGCAACCCGCGACGCTTATGCCGCTGTCGCCGACAGCTCGGTTCGTTTGCCGCGCCTTTCACCACACTCGCGTGCGGGGCCACAGTTATTCGTCACGACACCTTGCATTTTTTAAGATCGGTCAACACGCGGCTCCCCTGAATTTACTATGGACGTGGTGTCGGGCTCGCTGACGGTGTGGGCGTCGTGGTTGGTGTTGCCGGCGGTTTCGGCATCTGATCCGCACTGAAGCGCGGCAGCAGCTCGTCGCGCATCGCGAGGGCGTAGACGGCGGCGGCGAAGACGATCGCAGACTTCTTTACGTCGTCCTCGATGATCCGCTCGTACGTGTCGATGTTTGTGTGCCATGTGCCCGCAAAGTACTCGATCGGGTCCTGCTGCGTGCCGATGCCGGGGAGGCCTGCATTGTTGAACGACGTGCTGTCCGTGCCTCCGAGGCCACGGCTGTTGGTCGAGACCACGCCGGCGAGACCGAGATCGGCAAATGGAGCGAGAGCTTCGCGAAGCACCGCCGCGGTCTCGGGCGGGCCGAAGACCGACAAGATGCGCGCCCGGCCCGTGCCGCTGTCAATGTTGAAGTAGCCGCCGAATTTCGAATATTCCGGCGTCGGGTTTTCAAACGATCCGAAGTGCTTCTTCACATACGCCTGCGAGCCGAGCAGTCCCTGCTCTTCGCCGCTCCAGCACGCGACGCGGATGGTGCGACGTGGCTTCACGCCGATGGCCTTGAGAATGCGGGCGGCTTCCATCATCGTCGCGCAGCCGACGGCGTTGTCGGTCGCGCCCGTCGCCGAGTGCCACGAGTCGAGGTGGCCGCCGAGCATGATGACCTCGTCCTTTTTGTCCGAGCCGTAGATCTCGCCGATGAGGTTGTAGCTCGTCGTGCCCTCGGGTACTATGCGGTTGCGAATGTCGAACTCGAGCTTCACCGGCGTCTTGTGCGCGAGCAGCCGCGCGATGCGGCCAAAATCCTCGTTTCGCATCACGACGGTCGGCACGACCTTTGTGATATCGAATGTGCGGTTATTGAACGCGCGAACGAGACCGCGATCGAGCGGCGACTCGTTGATGCGGACAAGCACGTTGTTGTCGAGCAGGAACTTGTCGAGCTGCTCACTGATCTGCAGACCGTTGAGCGCGTTCGGCCGAGGGGTGACACGCTGAGCCGGCGGCGGCCCCTGAGGCGGCAGCGGCCCGCCGGCGAGCGCGGCGCAATCGGCCGGCGTCTTTGTCACGTCGGCACGGCATTTGACGAATTCGTCATTGAGCCGCTTCGGCGCCTGCGGCGTCGACTGATCGATGAATGTCGGCTTGCCGACGAGCACCATCTTGCCGTTAACGGCCGACTTGATGCTGTCAAAGTAAGCCGTCAGCTCGGCCTGCGTCGGATTTTGCATCACCTTCGGGTCATCGGCCGACGGAAACTGCGGGATGATCAGATGAAACGCTTCGCCCGTAACGACGCCTTTGGTCGACGGCGACCAGGCGAGCACTTCGAACGTCAAAGCATCGGTCACCGGCGAGAGCATCATTCCGTAATTGCGCTCGTTAACCCAACCCGGATGGCCAAATTCCCACGGCTCAGCGGCCGTGTTGTCGAAGCCCCACCGCTTCATCTCTTCCATCGCCCACTTGACCGCGTTCACGTGATTGGGCGAGCCGGTCAGCCGCGGGCCGTAGAGGTCGGCGAAGTAATGCATCGTATTAAGGATCTTCGAGTTGTCCATTCCCTCCTTGCGGATGGCGGCGTAAACCTCGTCGCGCGAAGCCGTTTGCTGCGCGTGAAGTACGAATGACGGTGCGACAAGAGCCTGCAGTACGAGCAGGGCCATCGCAATGCGTGCATATCTGATCTGTTTCATATTTGGCAAATACGTCTCGGGCGCGTCGAAGTCCCGAGTCTCTATCCTTGATCTCTTGTTTTTGGTTCTGGGACTGGGATATTGCTATTACTGTACAGCCGCGACAAAGGTTTCAAAAGTTGCAGGAATGCACGACTTCACTGACAATCGCTTGAGATCACCGTATTCTTGGCTCCGCCGGACAAAACACGAAATGACCAGACACGCCGCCGCTCTGCTTCTCTCGATCATCGCTGTTCTCTGTTTTGCCGGGCCGTCATTCGGCCAGGCGCTCAATACCGACGAGCAAAGTATAGTCGCGTCGGTCGACGCCGCACGCGACGAGGCCGTCGCGTTTCTCGAGAAGGTCGTAAATGTCGACTCGCCGACCGAGGACCTTACCGGTGTGCGAGCGGTGGGCGAGTTGTTTCGAAAGGAATTCGAAGCGATGGGCATGACGACGCGGTGGATCGACATGCCGGCGGACGCGAAACGCGCCGGCCATCTCATCGCCGAGACCAAAGGCGGCCGCAAGGGAAAGCGTCTTTTATTGCTCGGGCATCTCGACACGGTACTCCGAGGTGAGAAGTTTCGCCGCGACGGCACGCGCGCCTTCGGCACGGGCATCGGCGATATGAAGGGCGGCAACGTGATCGTGCTGTACGCGCTCAAGGCTCTGCACAATGCCGGACTCTTAAAGGACACGCAGATCGTCGTTATGTTTACAGGCGACGAAGAGAACTCGTGCGACCCGATCGAGGTTTGCCGCGGCGATATGATCGCGGCGGCTCGCCGGAGCGACGCGGCGCTGAGCTTTGAAGGTACGATCGGCAATACCGCCACCGTCGGCCGTCGCGGCTCGAGCTCGTGGCGGCTCGTCGTCGATGCCAAGACCGGACATTCGAGCCAGATCTTTCGCGACTCGATGGGCTATGGCGCGATATACGAGGCGGCGCGCATTCTCAACGAGTTTCGCGAGACGCTGAGCAAAGAAAAATATCTCACCTTCAATCCCGGAATGATCGTCGGCGGCACGACCGCCGAATCGAAGAACGCCGTCGGCGGCGCGACCGGCAAGACCAACGTCGTGGCGGCCACAGCGGTCGTCACGGGCGATCTGCGATTCATCAGCGAAGAGCAGAAAGAGACGGCCCGCGCAAAGATGCGCGAGATCGTCGCCAAGAGTCTCCCGGGAACAAAGGCGACGATCAAGTTCGAGGACGGCATACCCGCGATGACGCCGGTCGAGGGCAACTACGAGCTGCTCCGCCGGCTCGATCAGGTCAGCCAAGACCTCGGCTACGGCAAGGTCGAGGCCCTCGATCCCGGCGACCGCGGAGCCGGTGATATCGCCTTCGTCTCCGGCATAATTCCCGGCCTCGACGGGCTCGGGATCGGCGGCGGAGGCAACTCTCACGCTAAAGGCGAATACGCAGATCTGGCCTCGATGCCGATGCTGATCAAACGTGCCGCCGTACTGATCTACCGTATGACCAGATAGCCCGATCGCTCAAAAAGTAAATGGCGGCCCGGGAACGCAGATATCCGGGCCGCCGACAACGGAACGTTAACGGCGATCTAGAACAGCACGCGCTCGCCGACGACGAGCTTTGAAACTTTGAAATCAAAAGTGCGCGGGAGCATGTACGCCCAGCGGTTACGGCTGTCGAGGAAAGTGTTGGCAAAGACGAACCTGAACTCTTTGGTCTCGGGCGTGATCAGCAGATTGCCTGCGTCGTCCGTTCGCTTGAAGAAAAAGACCGCGGAATCGTCGGCCGACTTCGGCGCGATGAACTGGATCAATTCCCGACTCTCGCCCTTGTCGTTCACGAGTTTTACATTGCCCTTCAGGTCCTCGAGCGTAAGCGTCTGGAAGATGCCCTCGTCGATGCCTCTCGCGTCCTTATCGCGGAATCTGGTCAACGTGAGCACGTAATAGTCCTTGCAGATCGCGCAATCGAGAAACGTCTTGCGGCTGGCGTCAAACTTCGCCTTGTCGTCGGCGCTCATCTTATCGTAGCCGGCCGCGGCCTGCTGCAGTCTGACGGTCGCCTTTCGCAGCACCTCGGACGAGTGAAGCCGGAGGGTCACGGGCGGCGGGCCGAGATATCGAGAGACACTGCGGGGATTTGAGCCGCCGCTGTAAACGTTCTGCGCCTGCTCGCGGCCGACGGCCGCCGCATCCGCAGCCGCTCCGCCCGAGGTCGACTGATACGGCTTTGCCCACGGTGAATCATTCACGATCCTCTGGGCCTCTTCGATGCCGAATTTATCGATCGGCTTGTCGTAATCCTTTTGAGCAACAGCCGGGAGTGCGGAGCAGCAGAATATCAAGAACAGAAAACATCTTAGGAGCTTCATAATTACTTCCTTCTGGAGGTGAAATAGATGGACCCGAGAATTGTAGTGCACGGCATTTGGGTAATCAAACGCCGAGCAGGTGCGGCGGCGGTCGCGACCATTTGTCGACCGCCGAGAGGCCGTGGGCCGGCCCGGATCGATTAGCCGGGCCGCCCGGATCGCTAGTATCATTACGAGAGCTTTCGAGCGATCGCTCGCGCATTTCACCGGTATGTCTCGATCACAAACTTACCTTCGCGGCCTTGCGTACAGGCTCCTCCCGACACTCGCGTTGATCGCGGCCCTCGTATCCGCTCAGCCGGCTCAGACGATACAGCGCACGCGGCCCGAGAATGTCGGGCTCTCTGCAGAAAGGCTCTCGCGGCTCTCGGCCGTGCTGGACGGGTACGTCAGGGACAATGCTCTCGCCGGCGGCGTCGCCATGGTCGCACGTCGCGGAAAGGTGGCGTACTCGCACGTCTTCGGCTACCGAGACCGAGAGGCAAGGTCGCCGATGCGCGAGGACACGATCTTTCGCATCGCCTCGCAGACCAAGCTGATCACGAGCGTCGGCGTGATGATGCTGCAGGAAGAAGGCCGGCTGTTGACCAGCGACCCGGTCGGAAAGTACATCCCCGAGTTCAACGAGACGACCGTCGCCGTCGCAAAGGCGGACGGCGGCTACGACGTCGTCAAGGCCACGCGAAAGATCACGATCCGCGACCTGCTCACGCACACCGCCGGCATCGGCTACGGGAGCGGGCCGGCAAAAGATAAATGGGAGGCCGCGGGCATCACGGGCTTTTACACGGCCGACCTCGACGAGCCGATCGGCGAGACCGTTCGCCGGATGGACGCGCTGCCGATGGACGCGCAGCCCGGCGAAAAGTACGTTTACGGTTACGCGAACGAGATACTCGGCGTCGTCATCGAGCAGGCGAGCGGGCAAGACCTCGACACGTTTCTCCGCACGCGGATCTTTGAGCCGCTGGCGATGAAGGACACCTCCTTCTATCTGCCCGAGAATAAGGCCGATCGCCTTGCGGCCGTTTACGCCGCAGGCAGCGACGGCAAGATCACGCGTGCCCCGGAGACCGGCCGCCATCTCGCTCAGGGAGCGTACGTCCGCGGGCCGCGAAAGAGCTATGCCGGCGGCGCGGGCCTGATCTCGACGGCCGAAGACTATCTGAGATTTTTGTTGATGCTCGCAAATGGCGGCGAGCTGAACGGAAAGCGGATCTTGGGCCGCAAATCGGTCGAGCTGATCGCCGCGGACCACCTGCGCTCGATCCCGTTTCGCGACGGTCAGGGATTCGGCTTCGGCGTGAGCGTGACAAAGGACGTCGGAGCCCGCGGCGTGCCTTCGTCGGTCGGCGAGTACGGCTGGGGCGGAGCGTACCATTCGATCTTTTGGATCGACCCCAAAGAGCAGCTCATCGTCGTCTATATGTCGCAGCTCATCCCAGCGGGCCAGATCGACGACCACGGCAAGCTGCGATCTCTCGTTTACCAGGCGATCGTCGATTAGGCGTTTGCCACAGAGGCTTTTGAAATTATCTCTCCGACCAGATCGTATTCGTGGGCCTCGGTGATGCGGACGTTGTAGATCTCGCCGATGCGAGGCTCGAAGTTCTCGGGCATATCGTTGATCAGAATGTAGCCGTCGATATCCTGCGTCTGCCCTTCGAGCCGGCCCTGAAACAAGAGGTCGGATTCCTGCGACAGCCCCTCGAACATTACCGGGAACGTCCGGCCTATCTTTGCCCGGTTGAGCTGCTTGCTGATCTTTGCCTGTTCTTTCATCAGGCGGCTGCGGCGCTGCCTGGCGACCTTTGGATCGACCTTGTTCGGCAGTTCATAGGCCGGTGTTCCCTCTTCGTCGGAGTAGGTAAAGACGCCGACATTGTCGAAACGGCAGTTGCGGACGAACGTCATCAGCTCTTCAAAATCCTCTTCGGTCTCGCCCGGAAATCCGGTGATGAATGTCGTGCGGATCGTAATGCCAGGCACTCTCGCTCTCACTCGCTCGATCAGACGCTCGAGAGACTCGCGTGTGCCGCCGCGCCTCATCAGTTTGAGGACGTTTCGCGACGCGTGCTGCAGCGGCATGTCGAGATACTTGACCGCCTTTGGCGTCTCGGCGATCGCGGCGAGGAACGCGTCCGAGATGTGAGTTGGATATGCGTACATCACGCGGACCCATTTGAGCTCATCGATCTCGCCGAGCGCTCGGATCAAAGCGGCAAGCGCGTCCACCTCGCCGAGATCTTCGCCGTAGCGTGACGAATCCTGTGCGATTAGAACGACCTCTTTGACTCCCTGTTTTGCCAGGTTTCTCGCTTCCTCGACGATCGAGCCGAACCGCCGCGAGCGAAACGAGCCGCGCATTCCGGGTATCGAGCAGAACGCGCAGGGCCGGTCGCAGCCTTCGGCGATCTTGATAAAAGCCGTGTGCGACGCCGTCGCGCGGTACCGCGGCGTGTCAAAGTCGTAAAGGTACGTCGCCGACTTGTTGCCGATCGGCAGCAGCGGCAGCTCGCGGAAATTCTTTTTCTCGTCGGCCGCTTCAAGAATGCGGCCGACCTCATTCGTCCCGATAAAAGCGTCCACCTCGGGCAGCTCCTTCATCAGGTCGTCGCGATAACGCTCGACGAGACAGCCGGCGACGACGACGCGTCGAGCCTTGCCCTCACTCTTGAGACGCGTCGCCTCGAGGATCGCGTCAACAGACTCCTGCTTCGCGGACTCGATAAAGCCGCAGGTATTGACGACGACCGTCTCGGCCTCGTCGGCGTTGTTTGTTATCTCATAGCCGGCCTCTATGAGCTGGCCCATCATCACTTCAGAATCGACAAGATTCTTTGGGCAGCCGAGGCTGACAAATCCGACTTTTTTCATCCTATGAACTTTCCGTGTGCATTGCCCGTTCGACAGCGGCGGCAAACCTATCGAGCGAGCGTTCTATCTCCTCGACCTCCTCGGAGGTCAGTTCCACATTTCCGAACCTGACAGAGTTATAGAGCTCGGTCAAGCGGACCGCTTCGGGGCGGCCGGTGGCAAAGGCAAACTCAAGCGGAGTTTGATGCGGCGGCCGCACGATGCCTTTGTCCGCCAAGATGCGAAGCATGCGATCGTAAAATTCGACGACCGAGACCGCGGGCCGCCGTCTGACCCGATCCGTCAGCCGGCGCCACAGCCCCGAACGCAAAATTCTCCGGACCGCCCAGATACTCAGAAGCAGAACGCCCGAGGCCGCAAGTAAATATGCCGCAGCAGTGCCCGCCGCAGCAGCCATGGCTGCACCTCCTCGCTGGCCGCTCACGTCGCGAAACCATTCGGTCATCAAATTCTGCACGCGGCTCAGCATCGATGATGTGCGGGCCTGATATTCCGACAGGCCGCTTCGGACCGAACGCATCAGAGAGCGCTGCTCCTGATTGTCGTAGGCGACGAAGTACTGGATCCAATAGGTCTCGAGGGCGTCCATATACTTTCGCAGGCTGCCGGCGAACCCAAGCGTCTGGGCCGGCGCGACCTGCCCGACCGGCGGCGTAGGGTCGAAAGTAATCCAGCTCCTTTCGCCGGGAAAATAGACCTCGACCCAAGAATGCGCATTCTTTTGCCGAACGACATAAACGTCGGCCGTGTCGTTGTAGTCGCCCTGATGAAAGCCGTTGACGACACGGGCCGCGATGCCTTGGGTTCGGAGCATTATCGCCATCGCCGAAGCAAAATATTCGCAGTGCCCGGCGCGAACGTCGAACAAGAAACTAGCCAGCGGATCAGGCCCGCCGGCCCGCGGCTCGAGCGTGTACGAGAATTCGGTCTGGAGATACCGCTCGAGAGCACGGGCCTTGTCGTACCGAGACTGCGCAGAGGCGGTGACCTGCTTTGCCAGTGGAGCAATGCGGGGATCGAGGCTGCCGGGAAGCTGCAGGTATTCGCGATCGGAGGCCTGATACTTTTGGTTGTCGGCGCGAAGACGATCGGCCGGCGGGACGGACCGGTCCGAAAAGACGCGGTAAATGATTCGTTCGGAAAACCTTGAAGACGTGAGCCCGCCGGCGTCGTCACGATAGATCGCCGGCAGCGACGACTGCAGAGCGACGATCCGCGGCAGACCGAAGAGCACCGAAGTGTCGAGCGGTTCGAGATAGACGGTCTGCACGAGCAAATTGTCGCGGCCCGAGGTGAGATCGACAGGGACGAGATCGCGTTCGCCTTTTTCGAGTCGGACACGCGACGATCCGCCGTCGGAACGCCGCCAGGATTCGCCATCGAATTCGTCAAGCGCGATGCCGCGAAAGTAAAGATCAGGCTGCTCATCGCGTACGGCCTCGAGCCTGACACGCATGACGATCTCGTTGCTCTGCTGGATCCGGCTGATCCCGCCGAGCCGCACTACATCAGAGAATCCCGAAACGGCGGAAACGCTGTTCTGTGCTCCGCCAAATCCAGCGCCGCCGACACGCGGAAGAAAAAAGAACATCGGCAGCCCGAGCATGACGATCAAAACGATCAACGCCGCGGCCGCACCGAGGATCCTGCCCGATCGGCCGGACGGCCCTGCTCCTGAACGAGTTTCGCGAAGGGCCGACGTTACCGGCCGGATCCGGGCGGCGACACCTCGTGCCGTTTTTCTGATCTCAAACGCGACGATCGCGCAGACCGCCGCAAGCATGAAAGCAAGCAGCGACGCCAGGTAACTCGCGCTGACGCTGAGGCCTGCCGCAAGCAAGACCTCAAAGAATGCCATCAAATAGAGAAATATCCAGTCGCGATCGGACTTTTTCTGAAGCAGCTTGATCGCCGTTAGCGAAAGAATAAGTCTGCCCAGCAGGTCAGCGACGGCCGTTGCTCCGCTCGGGACCGTAAACAGTTGCAACTTCCAAGCTGCAAAGTACACAGGCAGAGCTGCAACGATCAGTCCCGTCCCCAACCGCTCGGAGATCTGGAACCGACGTCCCTCGATCGCCCACGCCCACGCCATTACAGCGCAGAAGAGACCTGAACCGACGACGCCAAAACTCCCCGAGACCCACAGTGCAAGAAAGCCGCAGAATACGACTGCATACGAGATCAGGTAAAAGAACTTCTCGAAGCTCATCAGCGATGCCGTATTCGATTATAGATGACTTCGCCGCTCGAAGCCGCCCGGACCGCAATCCACAAAAAGCAAAAGGCCCGTTCGAATTCGAACGAGCCTTTTTGAATTAGATCCGGCGACTTCCTACTTTCCCACACCTGAAAGGTGCAGTATCATCGGCTCCAGCAAGCTTAACTTCCGTGTTCGGGATGGGAACGGGTGTGACCTTGCCGACAAAATCACCGGAAAACTGTGCGATATCAATCACTGATACCTAACAACTGAATACATGCTCTCTTTCCTACAAGCTGCTTGATCGAATTTGCTTGCAAACAAATTTTATGGTCAAGCCTTGGGACAATTAGTACTGGTCAACTAAGTACATTACTGCACTTACATCTCCAGCCTATCAACCTGGTGGTCTTCCAGGAGTCTCACGGGCAGAACTAATCTCAGGTCTGGCTTCACGCTTAGATGCATTCAGCGTTTATCCATGCTCCACTTAGCTACCGAGCGCTGCCGTTGGCACGACAACTCGTACACTAGAGGTGGATCCATCCCGGTCCTCTCGTACTAAGGACAGATTCCTTCAATTCTGCTACGCCCACACCAGATAGGGACCGAACTGTCTCGCGACGTTCTGAACCCAGCTCACGTACCGCTTTAATTGGCGAACAGCCAAACCCTTGGGACCTTCTTCAGCCCCAGGATGCGATGAGCCG